>DASYKT010000011.1:0-441410 GCA_035995185.1 Pyrinomonadaceae bacterium | reverse complement strand
ACCAGTTTCTCCTGTTCCAAACCGTGCACCACATAATTACCGGTAGCGGGGCTGGCTGAAGGCGCCCGGCCGACATAGATCGGGCGCGGACAATCATTCATCAGATTCAGCATGCGCGGTTCGACAAAGGTCCAGCCGCCCATATTCTGCGGTTCTTCCTGCGCCCAGACCAATTCTTTAGCATTCGGATAACTGGCGATAACCTCTTTGATCCGCGCCAGCGGAAACGGGTAGAACTGTTCGAGCCTGACCAGTGCCACGTCCGTTTTGCCGGCTTCTTCGCGCTTGTGATCGAGGTCGTAATAGACTTTGCCGCTGCAAAAGACGATGCGTGTAACGGCATTGCGATCGGAGATCGATCTATCGTCTATCACCGGCTGGAATCCACCGCTCGCAAGTTCCGCCACGGTCGAGGTCGCGGCCGGCAGGCGCAGCAAACTCTTTGGCGTCATTACTACCAGCGGCCTGATGCTTTCCTGTTTGGCCTGACGGCGCAGCAAGTGAAAATATTGCGCCGGCGTGGTGGGATAGCAAACCTGCAGGTTATTTTCCGCGCAAAGCTGTAAATAGCGCTCCAGGCGCGCGCTGGAATGCTCCGGCCCCTGGCCTTCGTAGCCGTGCGGCAGCAGCAGCGTCAAGCGGCATTTCTGGTTCCATTTATCTTCCGAAGCGGCGATGTATTGGTCGATGATGACCTGCGCGCCGTTTGAAAAATCGCCAAACTGCGCTTCCCACATCACCAGCGACTGCGGGGCCAAAACCGAATAACCGTATTCAAACCCCAGCACGCCCGATTCCGAAAGCGAACTATCGAAAACGTAGAATTTGGCCGCCGGGTTGGTTTCGCTCCTTAGGTCCTGGAGCGGCCGCCACGGTTCGCCGGTCTGCATATCGTACATACTGGCGTGACGCTGGCTAAAAGTGCCGCGGCCCGAATCCTGTCCGCTCAGCCGCACCGGAAAGCCTTCTTTAACGAGTGAGCCCATCGCGATCGCTTCGCCAAAGGCCCAATCCATCGGAACCTCGCCGCTGCCCATCTTGGCGCGGCGGGCCAGCTGGTTGACCATTTTCGGATTGATGTGAAATTCCGCCGGCACCAGGGAAATTTTGTCGGATATTTCGCGCACGGTTTCCGCCGGAATTCCGCTTTCAAAAATAACAGAGCCGTCCTCTTCCGCAATGGGCGGTTTCAGCTCGGCCTTGTGCGGTTTTTCGCTGACGATCTGCTTGGCGCGTTTTAAGATATCTTCATATTTCGCTATCACGCGGTCGATCATTCCTTTGAGCTCGTCATCGGTGATGACTTGTTCGCGGATAAGTTTTTGCGCGTAGAGATGCTGCACGCCGGGGTGCGCTTTTACCTTGGCATACATCAGCGGCTGAGTGTAGGTCGGTTCGTCGCCTTCGTTATGGCCCAGCCGGCGAAAGCCGATCAGGTCAAGCGCGACGTCCTTGCTGAATTTCTTTCGATAATCGAGCGCGATCTGCATCACGCGGTATGCCGCTTCCGGATCGTCGCCGTTGATGTGAAAGATCGGCAGCTGTGTGATCTGCGCCGCGTCGGTCGAATAGATCGATGAACGCGCTTCGTCAGGCGACGTGGTAAAGCCGATCTGATTGTTGATAACGATATGGATGGTGCCGCCCGTACGGTAACCTTTCAGGTTGGCCAATTGCAGCGTTTCCATCACTATGCCCTGGCCGGCAAAAGCCGCGTCGCCGTGGAGCAGCACCGGCATTATCGCATCAAACGCTTCTTCACGCGGACGCTCTTCGCCGTTGCGGATCACATCCTGCCGGGCGCGCGCCATTCCCTCTACTACGGGATCGACAAATTCCAAATGGCTTGGGTTACAAGACAACTGGATCGAAACTTCTTTACCGGTATGGGTCTTACGTGAACCTTTAGCGCCCTGATGATATTTCACATCGCCTTCGTCCGCCGGAAAGCTGGGATGCGCCGTGCCTTCAAAAGCGGTAAAGATACGCTCGGCAAAATCGCCGACGATATTGGCCAGAACATTGAGGCGGCCGCGGTGTGCCATCCCTATAAAGATCTCATTCACTCCGCGCTCCGACGCGCCTTCGACCAATTGGTCCAGCATCGGGATCACGGTTTCCGTGCCTTCGAGTGAAAAGCGCTTTTGTCCCAGGTATTTTTTATGCAGGAATTGCTCGAACTGTTCAGCCTCGATTAGTTTTTGCAGCAGCTGTTTTTTGATCTCGACCGTAAGGGGCTGGGTATCCACAAATTGCACCCGCACCTGCTCACGGATCCAGTTTTTCTCTTCCTTGCTCTGAATATGACGATATTCAATGCCCACCTTGCCACAGTACGCCTTGCGCAGGATATCGAGGATCTCACGCAGCGTGGCGATATCTTTCCCGTGAAGCCCGCCGGTGATAAATTCGCGGTCCAGGTCCCAGATCGTCAACCCGTAATTTTCCAGATCGAGTTCGACCGCGTGGTGCGCCACCATATTGAGCGGATCGATGTCTGCCAGCAAGTGGCCGCGAATGCGGTAGGCATTTATCAATTCCAGTACCCGGGCCTGCTTGATGGTTTGTTCGCGGTTGTGCTCGCTGCCAAAAAGCGAAGGGTTGAAATCTTTCGACCAGCGCATCGGCGGGTAATTGATATCGAGGTCGCGGAAAACTTCGTCGTAAAACTTATGCTCGCCGAGCAGCAGTTCGTGGATGTATTTCAGCAGCAGGCCGCTCTCGGCCCCCTGGACGATGCGGTGGTCGTAAGTGCTGGAAATGCCCAGCACCTTGCTGATGCCAAGCAGCGAAAGCGCGCCTGAGGTCATCGCCTGGTATTCCGCCGGGTAATTGATCGCGCCGGTGGCGATGATAATGCTTTGCCCCGCCATCAGGCGCGGATTGGAAGCCACGGTGCCGATCGTGCCCGGATTGGTCAGCGAAACGGTCGTTCCCTGAAAGTCCTGCATCGTCAGCTTGCCTTCGCGGGCGCGGTTAACGACATCGTTATAGGCAGCCAGGAACTGCGCGAAATTCATTTTTTCCGCTGACTTGATATTGGGCACCAAAAGGCTGCGCGATCCGTCTTTTTTCTCGATGTCGATGGCGATGCCGAGGTTTATGCTTTCGCGCTGATACCGGGCCGGGTTTCCATTAACCATCGCAAACGCTTCATTAAGATGCGGGTAAAGCCGCAGCGACTTTACGATCGCCCAGCCTATCAGGTGAGTGTACGAAGCTTTTCCCCGTCCCGTTTTGTCCAGATTTTCATTGATGATGCGGCGGTTTTCTTCCAACACCTTGACCGGGATCTGCCGCGTGGATGTCGCGATCGGGACCGTCAGGCTTTCCTCCATGTTTTCCACGATCTTTTTCGCCGGGCCGATTATCTGTTTGACCTCGATATCCGTGCCGAGCGCGATTGCCGCTCTTTCTTTGGGCGAGATTCCCGCGGGGGCCGCCCCAGGAGAAGCAGCCGCATTTGGTTTATTTTCGGATGGAGTTTGAACTGCCGGGGTCTCCGCACTTGCCGTCCGCCCATTGCCTCTTTCAACCCCTCTCTCGAGCGGCGAAGCGCCATTCATCATCTCGGCAAAATATGTCCGCCATGATTCGTCGACGGAATTCGGGTCGCTTTTATAACGGCTCAGGAGTCCTTCGACATAACTGGCGTTGGCGCCGAATTGCTCACTTATAAATTGGGATAAATTCGTTACTTTTTGCTCACTCACAGGCGTGTTTACCTCTAAAAGATATCAATCCGACTATAGATTACCACTTTCCCGTTTTTCTTGCATCCGGCGAAATTTCGCCTTATGAGGCTTTCCGGGGGCCTTATGGATTGTCATTAAGGTGATTTTTTACTAGGCTTTAGGCAAATAAATTTATGATAACCACGGCAATTAAACTTTTCCTTACCCTCATTTTTAGCGCAACCGTTTTGTTTACTATCGGTTGCCAAAAGACCCCGCCCCCGGTTGCGGCAAACGAACAGGCTAAAACTGCGGCGCCTGCCGCTTCGGCGATCAAAGTCGAATTAAAAACCGACCCGGTGTTTGTCGAACCGGGCAAAGAAGTAGAACTCAGTCTTACTATCAAAAATGAAAAAGATGAGTTGATCGGCAGCCTGGCCAATGCGAATGAATATGCGATCGCTTTGACCGCGATCTCACAAGACCTGTCGCAATTTTATGACCTCACTCTAAAACCATTCCCGGACGGCACGTATCTCGTTCGGCATACTTTTCCTACCGCGGGCCGGTATACTCTTTTTCTCGACGTAAAGACGCCCGATGGAAAACTGCACACGGAGATCATTGGATTCGGAATAGCCGGTGACGTCCCCGCCGGACAGGAATTAAAGGCCGATAATTCGCTGGTTCAGGCGGCGAATGGTTTAAAGGTCGAGCTAAAACCGGAGAGTGAAATAAAAGCTAATGACCCCGTCCGGCTGTTTTTTAATGTCTCCGACGCCAAGGCCAATGAACCGGCCTCAGATCTGGAAAAATATAAAGGCGAAGATATGCATCTGGTCATCGTCAGCCAGGACCTGAAAGAATTTATCCACGTCGAGCGGCCTCCCGGCAGCGATGATCCGGAAAAAGATAAAATGCAGGAATCGCAAACGGGCGGCATTCGCGCGGCACGCACAATTCCCGCTTACGTTACTTTCCCGAAAGGCGGCCTTTATAAAATTTGGGCGCAATTCCGGCGTCAAGGCAAAGTCGTCACGTTCCCATTTGTAGTTAAGGTCAAAGCCGCTGAAGGTGAGATCGATTATTCCAAAATAGAAATTCCCAAGGGCGCGATCCGCGTCACCGTCAGCAAAGAAGGTTTTACGCCCAAAGCGATCGAAGTAAAAGCCGGCCAGCAAGTCACGCTCGCCTTTATCCGCATCGATCAGGAAAACTGCGGCACCGAGGTTGAATTTCCAGGTTTAAATCTGAAAAAAGACCTGCCGCTGGGCAAAGTAGTGACGATCGATATTCCGGCGGAAAAACCCGGCGAATTTAATTTTGCCTGCGGGATGAATATGCTGAAGGGTATCGTGATGGTCGAATAACTATAAACTCCCCTCCTTTTCAAGGAGGGGTGGCATCCTCTTCGGATGACGGGGTGTTACTTCTTTTTCCCGCGCGAGATCTGTTTTTCGTGCGTGTTCCGCTCCCAAAAAACGCCGTCGGTGTAACCTTGGATACCGGGCGTTTTCTCCGCGGCCGCCAGCCTTTTCTCCGTCAGGCAGCAGTATTTTTTATCTTTTTCTATCCCGACGAAATGCCGGCCGAGTTTTTTTGCCGCGACTGAGGTCGTGCCAGAACCTGAGAAAGGGTCCAGCACCACATCGTTCTCATTCGTGCTTGCCAGGATAATTTTAGCCAAAAGCTTTTCCGGTTTTTGGGTAGGGTGGTCGGTATTTTCCGGCATCGACCAAAAAGGCACGGTCAGATCGGTCCACAAATTCGAAGGATGCGTGAAGCGAAATCTGCCGTCGTCCGCGTCTTCCCAATCCTTAGGCTGCCCATTCTCACGATACGGCGCGATCACCTGCCGTCTCAATCTCACTGAATCGAGATTGAACGTATATTTATCCGAAACGGTAAAGAACCATATGTCTTCCGAACAGCTTTTCCAATTCTCTTTTGCGCCCCGGCCTTTTTCCCGCTCCCACGTGATGCGGTTGCGAAGCTTGAAATAACGGCTGCCCGCCCGCTGAATGGCCGCCGACGAGCGCCAGTCTCCGCAGATGTAGATCGAAGCAGTAGGTTTTAAAAGCGGCGCCGCGAGTTTCAACCATGAATCGAGCCAGTTTTCGTACTCTTCGTCAGATGTTTGCTGAAAACTATTTTCTCCGAAATTTTTGTTAAGATTATAAGGAGGATCGGCAAAAAGAAGATCGAATTTTTTTGGCGGAAGAAGTGATAAGACTTTGAAAGAATCTCCGCAGAGCGTTTTATCCCGGCAATCGGACAAGGCCAGCGCGTCTTTCGGAAACAATAGCTCCTTGAAAAACTTTTTGGCTTCCGTCTCGCTTAACTCGATCGTCCGGTTTCGCGGCGCTTTTTTCTTTTGCTCTGTCATTGAGTTAAATTTCTGCGGTCAAGAGCCCGGCTAACAGCGCTCCGCGAAAAGGAATATCGTCCGGTAAGATGTGCTCGTGATCTGCGTGCGCGCCATCCCCGGCGATACCCAGGCCGTCGAGCACCGGCACGCCCATCGCGCCGACAAAATTCCCGTCCGAAGCGCCGCCCACCTGTGTCTCTTCCAGTTCGACGCCGAGAGATGCCGCGATCTTTTTCGCTTTTTCAAAAAGCGCAGCCACTGCTTTAGTCCGTTCCAGCGGCGGTCTATTGATCCCGCCCAATACTTCCAAAGTCACTCTTTCGTCAACGGTTTTCAGCGATCTTATTTCACTGTCGATCCTTTCCGCTTCGGCCATCGAAGTAAATCTGACATCGATCTCGCATTCCGCTTCGGCCGGCACGACATTGGTCGTGGTCCCGCCTTTTATCGTGGTCACCGTCACGGTCGTGCCGATTTCAAAATTGTTAAGCTTATGCAGTTCAATAATTTGCCGTGCCAGCTCGCCGACAGCATTAGCGCCTTTTTGCGGGTCGAGCCCGGCGTGTGAAGCGATCCCGTGGGCTTTTAAAATATAATTTCCGGTTCCCTTGCGGCCGGTTTTAACCTTGCCGCCGGGCGCGGATGGTTCAAAGACAAAACACGCCTTTGCGTTTTTCGCCTCTCTTTCAACCAGCGGGCGGCCTGAATGGCTTCCGATTTCTTCATCGCAAGTCAGCAGGACCGTGACCGGCGCCGACGGGTGCAGGTCATTCTCCGAAAGATATTGCAAAACCTTGAAGATCAAAACGCAATTGGCTTTCATATCGAAAATGCCGGGGCCGAAAATTTTGCCGTCCTCCATGCGAAACGGCCGCTCCCGAATCGAACCCTTTGGATGAACGGTATCGGTGTGGCCAAGCAGCAGGAAATGCTTTTCTTCGGATGAATTTTTGCCAAAGGCTTTGATCAGTAAATGCTCACCCAAACCTTCAGCCGGGATGCGTTCTACGGAATCTATCGCGGGTATGCTTTTGGCGAGCTGCGCAAATACGTTGACTATGTTCCGGCTGTCTTCTTCGTCACGCGAAGGCGATTCCGTGCCGATCACATCCGGCAGGCACTGAATTATCTCGTCCAGCTTGTCTTGAAAATACTCTAGTGCGTTCATTGCAGAGTTATGCTTCTAGTCGTTATTTTATCGATTCGATCGCGTTTTATTTCAAACCCGATACCCGGTCCTTCCGGCGCGACGATAGTTCCCCGCAGGGTCACTTCAACTGCCGGTTCGATAATATCTTCGTGCCAATAGCGTTTGCTGGCGGAAACATCACCCGGCAGCGTAAAACCTTCGAGCGTGGACATCGCGATATTGTGCGCGCGGCCGATGCCGGTTTCCAGCATGCCGCCGCACCAAACCGGGACGCCGCGCGAATGGCAATATTTACTAAGCCGTTTTGCCTGTTTATGCCCGCCGACGCGCCCGAGCTTAATGTTGATTATCCGGCACGCGCCAAGCTTGATCGCCTTGCGCGCGTCAGGCAGCGAATGAATGGATTCATCAAGGCAGATAGGTGTTTCGATCTTTTTTTGCAGCCTGGCGTGATCGTACATATCGTCGTGCGCCAACGGCTGCTCGAACATCATCAGGTGAAATTCGTCCATCTGCTGAAAAAGTTCTACGTCGTCAAGCGAATAAGCCGAATTAGCATCGCCCATCAGCCTGATGTCGCCAAATTTTTCACGCACCCGTTTAATGACGTCGATGTCCCAGCCCGGTTTTATTTTTATCTTGATCCGGCGGTAACCGGCGTCGAGTTCGGTTTGTATCTTTTCAAAAAGCTGCTCGACCGAATCCTGGATCCCGATCGATACCCCGCATTCGATCTCGCCGGACACCCCGCCCAGATGCTTCCATAATGGCGCACCCGATTTTTTTGCTTCCAGGTCCCAAACGGCGGTTTCTATCGCGGCTTTTGCCATCCGGTTGCCGCGCACTTTTTTCATCAGGCCCCAGATCTGCGAGGCTTTTTCAATATCTTTACCCAGCACCATCGGCGCCAGGACTTTTTCAATGGTAACCCAGGCGGCGTCCGTCCACTCTTCGCTATAGCTGGGAGATTCGCCCACCGTGCACTCTCCCCAACCTTCGTTGCCTTCCTCATCGGCAAGACGCGTCAGAATGATCCGGCGTTCATACGTCCGCCCAAAACTGGTTTCAAAAAAATGAACCAGCGGAAGTTTTATCTCGATGAGCTCGAGTTTTACTATCTTCATTCTTAACTTTTAGATATATCGTTGAAATTCTTCTTCACTCATTCCGCTCTGTCTAATGATCGAATGAAGAGTGGAGCGTTTTAGATCCTTGTTATGATATGGAACAGTGACGCGCAAATGCTTTTCCGTGGGATGATAGAGTTGATAATGACTACCTTGAATACGGTGTATAAGGAAGCCTGCCCGTTCAAGAGCTTTGATAACCTGTTTTGGCTTTATCGCCGGCAGCTTCACGCAGTTACCTCAACAAGAAAAGCGGTACTAACCTCACTTTCCGGTATAGGCTCGCCCAAATCCTGCAGCATTTTAAGATATCCTTTGATAGCATCTTTCGCCATATCCAAGGCTTCTTCCACCGTATCGCCTTCAGTCACCACACCAGATAAAGCCGGACAAGTCACAGTGTAGCCGCCTTCCTCAGCTGCTGTAAGCAGCACGGTATAAATCCTACGCCCGACTTCCACCGTTTTTTTGTCGTCCATATTTAACACCTCAAAAGACAATATTACTCCGTTGAAATCAAATTTTCATTATCCAGCGCCGCTTTCATCGTATGCCACGATAGCGAGGCGCATTTTACCCGGGCGGGAAACTCGCGCACGCCGGCGAATATTTTGAGCTTGCCGAGATGATTATCTTCGGCGTCTTCATCCAGCTCGCCGCGCACCATCCGGTGAAACTCATCGAAGAGAATTTCGGCCTCTTCGCGGGTTTTCCCCTTCACGGCCTGCGTCATCATACTGGCCGAAGCCTTGGAAATAGCGCATCCGGAGCCCAGGAAAGCGACATCGGCCACCTTATCGTCCGTCATTTCCAGAAAGACCTTGAGCTGGTCGCCGCAAAGCGGGTTGTTACCCTCCGCCATTTTATCGGGGTTTTCGATCTCGCGATAATTACGCGGATTTTTGTTGTGATCCAGGATGACTTCCTGGTAAAGATCGCTTAAATCTGACATCTTTTATATTTTATCACCCATCGGTGCCGTGTATTTTTCGTCAGTAATATTTCCTGTATTGAGCAGATTTGCCGGCTCAAAAAGCATTACTTCCACTTCCTGTTCGGCGCTCGGGCGATGTTCGACGCCGCGCGGCACAATGACAAACTCACCCGGACCTATCGTCACTTTCCGGTCGCGAAATTCCAGATCGAAAGTGCCGCGTACGCCCATAAACATTTCGTCTTCATTCTCGTGATGGTGCCAAGGAAATTCGCCTTGGAATTTGACAAGTTTTACTTCCTGGCCGTTAAGCTCACCGACAATTTTCGGACGCCAGTGCTCATCTATCTGCGCAAGTTTTTCCGAAAGATTTACTTTTTCCATATTAGCTGTCCAGCATCCGGCGATGATAATTTACCTGCCCGAGGTGATAACCCAAATGCGTCGCCAGATGTACCAGCATCCACTCGGTCGAAGTAACGGGTTTATCCTTAAACACCTCGATCGGGAAATCTTTTTGCAGTTGCTCATCGGAAAGAGAGACCAGGGTTTTGTCGACCGCATCGATCGTTTCATCGATCTTTTTTATCAGCTCTTCGCGCGCAACACCCTTGTCGGAAAATTCCAGATCGCGGTTTCTAACATAACCGCTGTCACCCAAAGTAGCGCCGATAAAATGACTCAAATTTCCGCACAAATGCAGGCACAAATTGCCGCCTGAATTCGGAATGCTCTTATCGGTCAACCATATTGCCTGCTCATTTTTATAAGCGCCGATCTCTTCTTTTAGTTTCTGCAGGTCGCGCCCGAACAGATCTTGTAAAGTCTTGTTAAGCATATATTTATCGATTATCAGAATTTAATCTGGCAAAAACTTTCGCCTCCAGGTCTTTCAGATCAAAGTCACGGTCAAATAATTCTTCCACGCTTATTTTCTCATCATCGAGCAAATATTTCACCACCTGGTGATACTTGAAATACGCGTATTTGGAATCGTCACTCGGATCCTCTCGCCACATCTCCATCCCGTCTTCAAAGCTGATGGTCGTATCGACCGCGATATATTCGCAATAGCCTTCGTTTTTCCAGGTCGGAATGGAAAACATTACCCGCGCCGTGCCGAATTTTTTCCTGATAAAAAGATGGGTGGCCTCGTGAGCAACCACGCCGCTCAGCGAACGGTTGTTTCGAAAAGAGCGTTGGATGAACACCCTGTCAGCGGCGACGTCCGACCTGTTGACAAGAATGTTATCGAGCATCGGAACGCTGTTAGCAAACGAGCGAAACGCCTTGTTACTCAGGAAAGTGTAAAAGCCGTGGCTGTCGGTCAGAAAGATCCTTCGCGCTGCGGTCTCATCATAGATCGGAGACTTGCGCAGTCTTTCCTCGGCTAAATCCAACACGCTATTTACATTCGCATCGACGGGTTGACGGGAATAAACATCGAATTTTCCGTGTGAAATGTGATTGGCAAAAAGATACTGCGGAAAGGCAATGGTCAAAAGGTAAGCGGTCAACAGACCGACAAAAGCATAGTTGAAGATACGATAGGTGCGATAAAGCCTGCTTTGTTTTCTAAAAGCCCGATATTTGCGGTACATGCTCAAAGTTGAATTAAAAAAATTCTTCATCTTTGTCTTCCTCGAAGTTTTATAAAATGTCCTACGCTATATGGACATATTTATTCCGCGCTTATCTAATTAAAAACTTCGATAACTTTCTGTACGGCATCGGCAAGTTTATCCACTTCTTCGTGCGTGTTGTAAAAAGCGAATGACGCGCGCGCCGTCGCCGGCACATTAAACCGCTTCATCACCGGCTGTGCGCAGTGATGGCCGGCGCGGATAGCAATTCCCGATTGATCGAGGATGGTGCCGATATCATGCGGGTGGATATTTTCGATGGTGAAAGACAGAACGCTCGCTTTTTCCTTTGCCGTGCCGATGATCTTCACGCCTTCGATCGCGGAAAGTTTTTCGGTCGCATATTCCAGCAATTCGTGCTCGTATTCAAAAGCCTTTGCCAGGTCGACCGAATCGATATAATCCACCGCCGCACCGAGACCGATGCCCGCCGCGATCGCCGGCGTGCCCGCTTCGAATTTATCCGGCAAGTCAGCAAACGTTGTCTTTTCAAAGCTTACGGTTCTTATCATGCCGCCACCCGTCTGGTACGGAGGCATTTTTTCCAGCCATTCTTTCTTGCCGTGAAGGATGCCGCTGCCCGTCGGGCCGTACATTTTGTGTCCCGAAAAGACAAAGAAATCGCAATCCAGATCCTGCACATCGACCGGAAAATGCGGCACGCTCTGCGCCCCGTCAACTAAAAGCGGCACACCGAATTTATGCGCCGTCGCGGCCATCTCTTTGATCGGATTTATCGTGCCCAGCGAATTTGAAACGTGTCCCACGGCCACCATTTTGGTGCGCTCATTCAAAAGATTTTCGTACTCTTCGATGATGAGTTCGCCGCGATCGTTCATCGGGATCACGCGAATTTTTGCCCCGCGCTCCTCGGCGATCATCTGCCACGGAATAATGTTCGAATGATGCTCCATCTCGGAAACCAGGATTTCATCGCCTTCATTAATGAATTTTCGCCCGTAACTCTGCGCGACCAGGTTTATTCCCTCGGTCGTGCCGCGGACAAAAATGCATTCTTTTGCTTCGCGCGCGTTGATGAAACGTTTGATCTTTTCGCGAGCGGCTTCATAAGCCGTAGTAGCTTTTTGGCTGAGATAATGAACGCCGCGATGGATATTCGAATGCTCTTCCTCTAAATAGTGCGTGCCCCGTTCGATCACCAGGTTAGGGACCTGTGACGAAGCGCCGTTATCCAGATAGACCAGCGGATTTCCATTTACCGTTTGTGATAAAACAGGAAAATCCGCCCGGATCTTTTCAATATCCCAACTCAATTTCAGTTGCTCTTTCATCTTTCAATTCTCAAGCGCTGACGCATATCAATTTCCGTTATTTTTTCAGGCAGCGCGTTTTTAACGTGTTCAACTACCCAAATTAGACGATTAATTCCAGTTCCACTGACTATCAAAAATAGCTGTCCTTCGTTAGTTGCATTCATCCAACTTCTAATACATTACTGGCTCTGCGATCAAGCCGCTTCTCTTCTGCAATTCTTTCCCTTCAACAAACAGCGTTTCCGGACTAATATCCTGTTCATCGGGCCATTGCACAGTCCCGAAAGCGATCTTAATCCGTTTGAAATAATTTATATCTCTCAAACTCTGAAAGATTTCAAAATTAAAGTATGGGTTAACATCAAAACGCTTTTCGCTGCCGTCGCTAAACTTCAGGTCGAGGGAAAAATCATCATTGGCCTTTGCTTCAATAACTTTGATCATAATTACCTCAAAGGATCTATCTTGAAAATTTGCCGGCCGGTCACCGCCAATTGCCAATCAGCCATTAACTCTTCCTGATGAATTTCAATCCATGCCTGCACTAATTTCAATTTAGACTTTTTAATCGATCCTTCAATGATTTCACCGTCTGGAATTGAAATTACGGCCTCCTCATCGCTGTATTGCACATGGACATGAGGAAGTTGATGCTTACGATTATCGAAGTAATACATTAAAACGATTACCCCATAAAACATTGAAATAACTGGCATTTATATACATCTCCATGTTTTATTTAAACCCCAACATCTACTTGGCAACCGTAGCGGTCTTCTTATCCGTAACCGTAGCCTTGGCCGTCTCGGCTTTGAGTAATTTCTTTTCTTCGCTGATTATATAAGCCCTAATCGCTTGTTCGATAAAGACCGAACGTTTATTCTTGCCTCCCGCCAGCGTGTCGACCTTGATCAACAGATCTTGCGGTAATATCATTGGTATTCTTGTTCTCATAGCTTTTTTTACACTTCCAAAGTTGCTTCTAAACGATTTAACACTGCCTCATCCAATTCTTCTTTGATAGATCCGATCTCTATCTTATTGATCACCTCTTCAGCAAACCCATAGGTCAGCAGGTTTCGCGCCAGGTCACGATGAAGTCCCCGGCTTAAAAGGTAAAACACTTCTTCATCTTCAAGCTGCCCGACGGTCGCGCCGTGCGCGCATTTCACATCGTCGTTAAAAATTTCCAACTGCGGTTTGGTGTCGATCCGCGCTTCATTCGACAGCAGCAGATTTTTATTCGACTGTTCCGCGTTCGTTCCGCGCGCGTTTTCGCCGACAAACACTTTACCGTTAAATACCGCGTGCGACCTGTCACCCAAAACGCCTTTATAAGTTTGATGCGAAGTGCAATGCGGCACCGCATGGTCAATGATGGAGTGAGTGTCCGCATGCTGGCTGCCGTTTAGCATATAGAGCCCGTCGATAAAACATTCGGCGCCCTCAGCCGTGAAAACCATTCCCGTATCATGCCGCGAAAGCGCTGCGCCAAAATTGATATTGGTAGAATCGTAATAGCTATCGCGCGCCAGGACCGCCTGCGTGGTGCCGATATGAAAACTCTCCGCGTTCTCTTTCTGAATACGATGATGAGTGACACGGGCATTGTCTTCCACAAAGATCTCGGTAACGGCGTTGGTAAAAGCCGGGCCCGGACCCGCGCTGACAAAACTTTCTATCAACAAAACATCGCTGCCTTTTTCCGCCGCCACCAGCACGCGAGGAAAACTTATTTTGCCGCCGGTAGAAATAAAAAGCAGATGAATGGGTTCTTTAACCTGTGTATTTTGAGGAACATGCAGCAAAAAACCTTCATCTAAAAAAGCGCTGTTTAAGGCGGCAAATCCGTTCTTCTTAAAATCGGCCGCTTTTCCTAATTTTGCTTCGACAACCTTTACCAGCTCTTCATCCTTGAACGCCGCATTCAGAGTAACCGCGCTGAATTGACCGTCAACACGAGAAAATTCCTGCGCGAAAATTCCGTCAATAAACACCAGGGTATTTTGAGCGGATTCATCGTAAGTGAAATTCTTTACAACTTCCGTCTCGACCTTGCCGGTTTCAAAACTGAATTCCTGTTTCGCTATCGGCGCGGTGTTGGTGTACTTCCATTCTTCATTACGCGGCGTCGGGAAACCGTTTTCGGTAAAAAATTTGAACGCCTGTTTACGAATGCTCTTTAACCAAACGGGCTGCCCGGAAACGGCCAGGCTGCCTCCAAAGTCGGCATCGTAGATAGTTTGTTTTTGTATTTCCGCTCCCATTAACCTAAACTCCCGCCGACTTTACCCAATCGTAACCTTTGGCTTCCAGTTCCAACGCCAATTCCTTGCCGCCGTCTTTGACGATCTTTCCGCCGGCCAGCACATGCACAAAATCGGGCACGATATAATCGAGCAGCCGCTGATAATGTGTCACCACGACGACCGCATTTTCCGGCGAGCGCAATTTATTTACGCCCTCGGCCACGATCCGCAGCGCGTCGATATCCAGGCCCGAATCCGTCTCATCCAGCACGGCCAGTTTTGGTTCGAGCACGGCCATCTGAAGGATCTCATTACGTTTCTTTTCGCCGCCGGAAAACCCTACGTTCACCGCGCGATTAATGAAACTCTTGTCCATCTCGACGATCTTCATTTTTTCTTTCAGATAGTCGTTAAATTCCAGCGGGTCGAGTTCTTCCTGTCCGAGATGCCTCATCTTTTCGTTGTAGGCGAGCCGCAAAAACTGCGCATTCGCCACCCCCGGAATTTCCACCGGATATTGAAAGGCCAGAAAAATACCATCGCGGGCGCGCTCATCGGGGTCTAGTTCGAGCAAATTTTTGCCTTCATAAAGCACTTCACCGCTGATCACTTTATATCCGGGATGCCCCGTCAACACTTTCGCCAGGGTCGATTTGCCCGAACCGTTCGGCCCCATGATGGCGTGGACCTCGCCTTTTTTAACGCTCAGGTTAAGGCCTTTAAGGATTTCCCGGCCTTCGATTCCTGCATGTAAGTCTTTAATTTCCAATAACATAGTATCTAATATTTTAATAAGATCTGGCGTGCGCCGTTTCTCCATCGACGTCGAGAAAAAAATGCTTGATGTCGCCGAGCATAAAAGTTTCTTCCAAAAATTCGACCAAACCGGTCTTTACGTCATAGATCGCGCCTATCAATCCCACCTGGCCTTTTTCAATCATCTCGCGCAGTATCACGCTTTGCTCGATGATGTTTTCCACGCTTCGTTTGACCTGTATGCGTGAAACCTTTTCGACAAATTCGCGGTTTTCCGAGCTGCGGTTTTCCTTCACCGTTCTTTCGTAATAAACCGACGGCTGGATCTTGTTAAGAAGCGTCGAAAGATTTCCCATCTGCAGATTGTCGCACGCGCCGCGAATGGCGCCGCAATTTGTATGGCCCAGCACAACGATCAAGGTCGAACCGGAAATATTACAGGCAAATTCCATACTGCCCAAAATATCTTCGTTGATCACACTTCCCGCGATCCGGATGCTGAAAATATCGCCGAGGCCCTGATCGAAAATAAGCTCGGCGGACGTGCGGCTGTCGATACAGCTTAAGACCGTGGCAAAAGGAAACTGGCCATCACGCGTTTCATTGATCTGCTGAAGCAGGTCGTGATTGGTTTTCAAATTATTCACAAAACGAAAATTCCCGTCGCGCAGCAGGTTTACTGCGTCCCTGGGGGTCGTATGTTGTGAATCTTTTTTATGTGTTCTCATCTTAAATTAAACAATTAAACCAACGCCGAACTTGCCCGCGGCACATAAAGTTTTGCCAATTCCGGTACGTCGTCAAAAAACAAGCCTTCGCCGACGGGCTGGATCGATTTGAGCACGATCTTGCGCCAATCTTCTCCGGCCAGGTTTTCGATCACCCAACCGACCAAATACTGCTGTGCCAGGCATCCCCCGGCGGTGGCAATATTGCCGTGCGCGATAAAAGGCTTTTCGACCACCTCGACTCCTAAACTTTCCAAAACCGATTTTGTGGTTGGATAGGTCGTTGCCGTTTTACCTTCGAGCAATCCGAGTTTGGCCATTATCAGGCTGCCGGAACAAATAGAACCGATAAATTGTTTCTCCGGGTTGAGCTTGAATTTCGCCAACCAATTTTCATCCGTGATGCGGTCCCGGGTGCCGTAACCGCTGACAAAAAGCACCGCGTCAGAATCGTTGGCTTCTTCGATCCGGCCGTGCGTTTTTATTTCAATATCCGTGGCAGAAGTATGAAAACCCCGCTCGCCCAGGATCTTTACTTCCCAGTTTTCCGCGCGGACGCGGTTAAGCAAGTCCCACATCAAAAAGAGATCGATATCGGTAAATTTGTCGAAAATTACAATGCTTACTTTCATTCTTTCACCGCTGCGGCTACTGCCACCGCCTGAATTTCTATCCCTAAACCGAAATGCAGATCCTTGACCGGCACGATCGCCCGCGCCGGGCGATGATCGCCCATTATCCGCGCAAAAACTTCGTTGACCGCGGCCCAATATTCCCCGTCGGAAATGTAGATCGTCATCTGAATGACTTGAGTCAAATCACTGCCCGCCGCTTTTAAAATCGCCTCAACATTTCGCAGAGCTTTTTCGGTCTGCTCTTCGATCCCGCCTTTTACTGGCTCCCCGTTGACCATGTCCATCGGCAATTGGCCCGAAACATAAACAAGGCCATTGTGAACAATGGCTTGTGAGTAATGGCCCTTGGGAACAGGCGTTCCTTCTACCTGGATCTTTTTCATATTAATAAAGTCGAACTCGTATGGAATTTGCAAAAAAGGTGGCCCCCCCCGTCACCGGACGCTTCGACGAATACCGCATATGCCAGGTCTTTGCAACGTAATATCGCCTCCTCTTTTGTCTCGCCGTAAACTACAACTCCATTCATGCTCACTACCCATCGCCCGTCCGTTTCTTGTTCAACCTCGATCTTGAGATTTTTTAGAAACTCGCCTTCTTTTTCCTGGCTGTCTTGCCATTTCCAGAATTAGTTTCGCGTCGTTCAAGTCGCATTTCAACTACTTCGCCCAATGGAGTGTCGGGACTTTTTTTCCAAACCTTTCTTTTGACCGAAGCAACTTTATGTTCAACCGCATCCACGACCTCAGGCTCGGCCAGTTCCGGTGCTGCCTGTAAAACATCATTTACTTTTCTGCGGTATAAGCGATTTACCCGAGCTTTATTAGCCGGAATCGTCTTGCGCGAACCTTTATCACTTTCGCCGTAAGTATTTCGGCGATCTTTCGCATAACTTAATTCTTTCTTTTCCTGCGGCGTTCGTTTAACCATAGCTCCCGACCCATTCGCTCACGCGAACGGTATTTGCCACTACCCGACACTTCCTTCCAGCTTCAGGCCCAAAAGTTTCTGCGCTTCGACGGCGTATTCCATCGGCAGTTCGCGAAAAACCTCTTTGCAAAAGCCGTTGATGATGAGCGAGACGGCGTCTTCCTGAGAGAGGCCGCGCTGCTGCAGGTAAAACAACTGCTCTTCGCTGATCTTCGAAGTCGTGGCTTCGTGCTCGACGCGGGCCGTGTTGTTCATCACTTCGATATACGGAAAAGTATTTGCGTGACACTGGTCGCCGATCAGCATCGAATCGCACTGTGTATAATTACGCGCGCCTTCGGCTTTCGGCATCATTTTCACCAACCCGCGATAGTTGTTGTTCGAACGCCCGGCGGATATCCCCTTGGAAATGATGGTCGAACTGGTGTTTTTGCCGAGGTGGATCATCTTGGTTCCCGTGTCGGCTTCCTGCATGTTGTTGGTCAGCGCGACGGAGTAAAACTCACCGATGGAATTATCACCCTGCAAAATAACGCTCGGGTATTTCCACGTGATCGCCGAACCGGTCTCTACCTGGGTCCAGGAAATTTTCGAATTTATCCCACGGCAGGCCCCGCGCTTGGTCACGAAATTAAAGATGCCGCCTTTGCCGTTCTCATCGCCGGCGTACCAGTTTTGCACGGTCGAATATTTGATCTCCGCGTTATCGAGCGCAATCAGTTCGACCACCGCCGCGTGAAGCTGGTTGGTGTCAAACTGCGGCGCCGTGCAGCCTTCGTTATAGGCCACATAGCCGCCTTCTTCCGCCACGATCAGCGTGCGTTCAAACTGTCCCGAATTCTGCGTATTGATGCGGAAATAAGTTGAAAGTTCCATCGGGCAGCGCACGCCCTTAGGAATAAAAACGAACGAGCCGTCAGAGAAAACCGCCGAATTAAGCGCGGCAAAAAAGTTATCGCCGGTCGGCACCACTGTGCCCAGGTATTTTTTGATCAGTTCCGGGTATTCCTGCAGCGCTTCGGAAAACGAGCAAAATATCACGCCGGCTTTTGCCAGTTTTTTCTTATAGGTCGTCGCCACCGAAACCGAATCGAACACCGCATCGACCGCCACATTGGCGAGCATTTTCTGTTCAGTGATCGGGATGCCGAGTTTTTCAAAGGTCTTTAAGAGTTCGGGATCGACCTCATCCAGGCTTTCCTTGGTCTCTTTCTTTTTCGGCGCCGCGTAATAGGTGATCTCCTGGTAATCGATCTTCGGATAATTGATATTGGCCCAGTAGTTAGGCTCGTCCATTTTCAGCCAGTGGCGATAGGCTTTTAAGCGAAATTCGAGCATCCATTCCGGCTCGTTCTTTTTGGCGGAGATCAGGCGGACGGTGTCTTCGGAAAGTCCGATCGGAATAGTTTCCGTTTCAATATCGGTAACGAATCCGTATTTGTATTCCCTGTTTGTTAAAAGTTCTGCTGCCGTACTCATCTTAATTTCTTATCCTCAGTCCCACGCCCCCAATTTTTTCACGATCGAGTTCCCAGTTAATTCCTTTGATCTGATGAAAAGCCGCATCGACGGCCGATTCGGTGCCGATGATCTGTGCCAGCGTGATCTGCGAAAGCGCATGCTGCACCACTTCGTGCAGTCCCACGATCACCGAGCGGATGCCGCAATCGCCTTTATGCACGCAGCTGTCTAAAACGCCCGTATAATTGTCGCAGTGCGCGTCTACTTCGTCTGATTCCATCACTCTCAATACTTCGCTCAGGCGTATCTCACCGGCCGGGCGCGCCAGGTGATAGCCGCCCTTGGTGCCGCGCGTCGCCTGGACCATACCGGCTTTGTTCAGCAGCCACAAGAGCTTGCCGGCATTGGCCACGGAGATCCCTTCACGCTCAGCCAACTGGGGCAAAGTCAGCGCTTCGCCTTCCTTTAACGAAGCCAGTTGCACCAGGCATCGCAGCCCGTATTCTTCCTGCGCCGATATCTTCATACTCTCCCCAGCCAAAATATTACGTAAAAGCAAGGTTAATTGTACCAAATCTTTACTTTTTTCTCAAGATTCAAAGACGGGTCATGTGATTTGTGCAACGAAGTCCTCGCATAACCGTGTAAAATAGCGACTCTTTGTCGAATTAAGATATTTAACTTGAACCGTTTACACGTTGGGCTACAGGCCTTCAGCGAATACTCGATCTATGTCAAAAAACCAATGCTATTTGCGGGCAAATCTCCTGGTCGTTACGCTTTTGTTGTTTGTGGTTGTGGGTCCGGTCTTTGCACAATCACCCGGAAATTTGCCGCTGGTCATCAAACCCGATCATCAATACAAAGACTTTCAGATCAAAATTGACGAAGAACATTCGTTTGCCTTTGAACTCGAAGCGGGGCAGCGATATTCGATCGTCGTCGAGCAAAAAGGCATGGATCTGATGCTGCGTTTGACGGACGCGAAAGGCACTCTCATCAAGGAGCAAGACTCGCCGAACGGAAATACGGGCCCTGAAAAAATCTATTTTGCGCCGGAAAATAAGGGTAGATACCTCCTTTTGATAAAACCGTTGAAAAAACCGAAGAACCCTCCGGCGGGCGGGTATTCGATCCGCGTCAACCGGCTTTCAGATCAACCGGTAATGTACGCGCTCACGTCGCTCCAACAGGATTTTGATCTTCTCGTCAGCAGTTTGAAAGAAGCGCACACAGGCTTGAACTGGTATTCGACTTACAAGCAATTCGATGATTTTTGCGCAGCCCAAAGAAAACTGCTGCGCGATAAAATGCCCATCCTGGACTTTTACCGGGTGATCGCACCTATCGTAGCTTTTACTAAAGAAGGCCATACGTCGATCCGTCTCTCAGCCGACGATTCGAGCTATTTCCAGACGTTTGGCCGTTACTTTCCCTTTCAGGTGAAATTTCTGAACAAACGCGCCGTTATCGTCAACGATCTTGACGGCTTTAAGACGAAAGGGCTCTTGCTGACAAAGATCAACGGAAAAAGTATCGATGAGATCGTCAAAACATTTTTCTCCATCGAACCTGACGATGGTTATATCGTTTCGGGAAAATACCGCTGGATAGAAGAAAATGGTGCTTTCCCCTCGTACTATCTGCGATGTTTCGGAAGTTCGGAAAATTTTGCGGTTGAGTTGGCCGATCCGAAAACAAATAGCCCGGTTGTTTTGGATAATGTGCGCGGCGTCAAATACAGCGAATATCGCCGGCTCTGGAAAGAGTCCGTTCTGTCGCGAGAGAGCGATTTCACTGCCGCAAAGATCGAGTTTCAGCCTGAGATAAAAACGGCGATACTAACATTCAACACCTTTGACACGATCTTTAGAAATGAGAAATTCGATTTCAAAGGATTCACCGACCAGGCGTTCCGGCAGATCAGGGACCGGGGAGTTGAACATCTGATCATAGACATCAGAAAAAATGACGGTGGCGAAGAAGGGTTGGAAGATTACGTTTTTGCTTTTTTAACGGATCAACCTTACACAAAATATCGCTATGTTCAGGCATCGGGGCCGGTATATTCATTTCTGAAATACACAAATTACAACACGAAAGAAAAGCAGGACAGGCTTGAGGCAGCTATCAACCGCGAACATTATGTAGCCAGCGATGGCAGGCTTTTGAGAAGAAAGGAAATTCTTCCTCCGGCCGCGCCGCGCCAGGATGCATATACCGGTAAGCTCTACGTTTTAACCGGCGGCTTAACTTATTCGGGCGGTTCGGAATTTGCGAGCATCATTAAAGGAAATCGTCAGGCCGTTTTTATCGGTGAAGAGACGGGCGGTGGTTATTACGGGAATACCAGCGGTTTTCAGATCACATTGACTCTTCCCAATAGCCAAATAACGATCAGAATTCCACTGCTTAAATTCGTAGTAGAAGTAGGCGGCGACATTCCCTTCGGACGCGGAGTCATGCCGGACCATGAGGTTCAACCTACGATCGACGAATATTTGAATGGTGTTGATGCTGAAATGAATTACACGCTCAAATTGATCCGAAACGACCGCTAACGGTGGCTGACCCGCATCCGGAATGAACTTGTTCATCATTTATTGTTTTACAAAGTATCTGTTCTGAATTGTGCTAATATTCCCGGGATATCAAAACGCAGCAATATCTATCTAAGTGCGGTATGACTGAAAATATTTTACAGCGAAATAACGTCAAAATTTCAGGCCGGGGTACGCGTAACCTGATGTTTGCGCATGGGTTTGGCTGTGACCAGAATATGTGGCGTTTTGTGGCGCCCGCTTTTGAGGAAGATTTTCGGATTATTTTATTCGACTATGTTGGATCGGGAGGGTCGGATGTCGGCGCTTACCAGCCTGGCCGTTACTCGAATTTGAACGGTTATGCTCAGGATGTGCTGGAAATTTGCGATGCGCTGGATCTTAAAGACGTGATTTTCGTCGGGCATTCCGTCAGCTGCATGATAGGCGCGCTGGCTTCCATCGAACGGCCAGGCCTTTTTACTCACCTGATCCAGATCGTTCCTTCCCCGTGTTATATAAACACTCCGCCCGATTATATCGGCGGGTTTGAGCGCGCCGATATTGAAGGGCTGCTCGACCTGATGGATAAAAACTACCTGGGTTGGGCCAGTTTCCTGGCGCCGGTCGTGATGAAAAACATTGACCGCCCGGAGCTTGTTCAGGAACTGGAAGAAAGTTTTTGCTCTATCGACCCTGAGATCTCGCGGCGCTTTGCCGAGGCCACTTTTTACTCCGATAACCGCGCCGATCTGGCGAAAATAACCGTTCCGTCGCTTATTATTCAAGTCCTCGACGATGCGATCGCTCCGGTTTCGGTAGGCGAATTTATGCATCGGGCCATGCCCGGCAGCGCTCTTCGCCTGATGGATGCCACGGGCCATTGCCCGCACATGAGTCATCCGCGGGAAACGATCGCGATCATCAGGGATTATTTGGATGCTGTTTAGGTTTGAGCTGACCCATGGATGAATTATTAGACCAAGCTCCGTGCGGATTCTTAACGGTAACTGACAATGGTCGGTTAGTGGAAATAAACACTACGTTATTAGATCTGCTCGGATACCGGCGCGAACAATTAAAAGACGCCCAGATCAAAAAACTTTTCTCGCCGGCCGGAAATATATTCTACCAGACACATTTTTTCCCGCTCTTAAAGCTTCAAGGCAAATTGGAAGAAGTTTATCTATCGCTTCGCCGCGAACCGGGAGAGGAAATACCGGTTTTGGTCAACGCCGTTCGGCGCGAGCGCCAAGCAGCCATTTTTTACGATTTCGTGCTAGTGCCTGTGCATCATAGAAATGTTTATGAAGACGAGATCCTAAAGGCAAAGAAAGAAGCCGAGAACGCTAACCGATCGAAAGGAGATTTTTTATCCGTTGTCTCACACGATCTGCGAACGCCCCTGATGGCGATTTTCGGCTGGATGGAAATATTAAAAAACAAGGAAAACGACGCAGAGCTGGTCAAAAAAGCGATGAAGGTCATCAAGCGCAGTGCCGAAGCGCAGAGAGGCCTGATCGAGGATGTTCTGGATTTTGCGCGCATCAGTTCCGGCAAACTTCAGCTTGAAACTTCCCGGGTCGATCTGGCGGAAATAATTGGAAATGCTATCGAACTGATATCTTCAACGGCTGATGAAAAAAAGATCGGCCTCATTCAAAAACTCGCGCCAAACGTTTTTGTTATGGGCGATAGCTCTCGCCTGCAGCAGGTTTTATGGAATCTTTTATCCAACGCAATAAAATTTACGCCTAATGGCGGAAGAGTGGACATCCATCTTGAACAGGTTGGCCAAACCGCCAATATCAAAGTAACCGATACCGGCAAAGGCATAAGCGCCGATCTGCTGCCTTATGTTTTCGACCGGTTCAAACAGGGGGTTAATTCCAAGACCGGCCAATATAGCGGGCTCGGCCTGGGGTTGGCGATCGCGCGCCACCTGGTGGAATTGCACGGTGGAACGATCCGCGCCGATAGCGCCGGGGAAAATAAAGGCGCGGCCATTACCGTAGCCTTGCCCGCCGCAGATTAAGGGGTTCAATTTGAAACTCCTCAGGTCGGGAAGGGTCGCTCTTAGCTCCCTCCTTACGAAGGAGGGGTGGCGCACGTTTCGTGCGACGGGGTGGTTCTTTCTTTTTTAAATGAAGCTAGCGGATTATGAGGTCAATACCAGGAACGTAGTGACCGGCTTTTGTAAAACTTCTTAATATCTTATTTACAGACAATAATTTAGCAAGCTGAGCGTACCTTTAGCCGGTCACTGCGTTCCCGGTACTGACCTCGTCACGATAGTCATTCCCTCCATTTATGGGCAACGCCGGCTAAAACCACAAATCTCACCAAACAAAACAAACACCAAAATTCATTATCGCTCTTAATACCTAAACGTCTTACACTCATCATTCTGTTGCGTGCGTCAGGGTTTCGGCCTCGACGGAAGAGACTCTGAGCATGCCGGGCCAGCCTTTCCGGCCCGTAAAGCCTGAGGGAGGCACCAGTCGTGGGCGCTGCTTTCAGCGGAAATCACGTAACGGACAAAATGAAAGCTAGCTGCGCGACTTTTCTTGTGCGTGCGCGCGGTGAGATCAGAAAACGTGCAAGCCATCTGCAGGGCATTCGACGGTATGTTTGCCTGTGGGTTTAGTGAGCTGAGAAGCATATCTGGAGAAACCGTCAAAGCATGTAAACTCTTATGCGCGAACCGTCGCTGCCTAAGTTCACCTGCCGCACGCAACAGAAAACAATTTAGTGACAAGGCAGGGATAAGAGTCCCTGCAGGCGCTGCGCAAGCGGCCCTTCCGGACCGCAAATTTATTTAGATTTATGTTTACCTTCAAAGCCGGGCTGCCTCTCAGGTTAGGAAGGGTCGCTTGCGTCCGCTCTTAAGATGCTATTGGCCGGACTTTATAGGTAAAGCCATTATTTTTCGAATTTTTGTCGTATTTTCACGGCCCGTCCCAGGCCGTCGGCGTTTTCCAGGATCTTCAAACGCAGGTCTTTATCCAGATTCGGATTATCGACTAAAAATGTCTCTATGACTGCCAAAGCTCCCGCGCTGCGCTGCCCGCCGATAAACGCGCCGAGCCAGCCGTTAACGAAAAAGATCTTTCGGTTGCGTTTCAGATTCGGCAGTTCGGCCAGCGCTTTTTCCAAATACGGCAGCGTAAGTTCGGAATGCCTGACCGAATTGAAAGGCCCGAAGGCTGCTTCGATCCAGCTTTCGGAAATGGTTTTGTTATTTAAAAAGTCGTCAAAATATTTTGCTTTATTCTCCGCGGCGGCAATTCCCGCCTTCGCGGCATAAACATATCGCTTTGCCTCATCCGAAGTTTCCGTCTTTTCAAGTTCCGCCAGCAGCGCCGGCGCGTCTTTGTCTCCCAGGATAAGCAGCCGCGTGACGATGTCGAATTTATCTTTTGTTTTAAGCGGAATTTGATCGGTCACCACGTAATTATCGGGCAATTTGTCTTCCGGCGGAGCAGGCTTGTCGTCCGCCAAAATATCCGTGTTGTTATTGGCCTGCGGTCCCCGTTTGGTAAATCTTCCTTTAAGAATGTCTTTCAAGACACCGCGCGCTTTTTCGGTCGAGGCGATGCCAAGAAAAGACCGGTAATAGGTGAGTTTCTGCCCCCTTCCCTGAGTAGTCGCGGGGGCGGCCAATATCTTGTCGATCAGCAGGTCTTCCAACTGCGGCGCCAGTTCCGCGCGTTGTTTTTCGGACACATAGTAATTGATCGCGGTCGAAGCGCGGCCAAGAAGTCCCGAGATTGTCACCTCGTCTTTTTCCGCGCCGAGATTTTTTATTACCAGCCCGACATAATCTTTCGGGTCGAGTTCCGCCTCGCGCACGCTGTCCCACAGCGAGCCCCACATCATCGCGCGGAGAAAATCATCCTTTTCATTTTGGATATTTTCCAGCGCGTATTTTTTACTCTTCTCGTCCAACAGAAAGATGCCGTAGCCGTGGTCCTGAAAGTTGGTAAAAATGAATTTGGGCGGCAGCATCTCTTTGCGCGATCTCGTTGTTTCCTGGCCGCGAAAATCGATGCCCCAAAATTCTTCTATCTCTTTGTCACCCTTATTAAAAGACACATCCTCAATGCGGGTATGCCCGTCTTCGTAAAGATAGAGGAATGTCATTTTTTGCATCCATAACTGATTCCCGCCGCGGGCGTCGGACTGGGAAAAAACCAATGTAATTTCCGGGGGTGTCCTGGTATTTATCGAACCGGCGAATCCCGAATACTTGGTGATCTTCAAACGAAACAGCGGCATTCCCGGCTGCTTGACCCATTCCTGCGCCCATCCGGCCAGGTTCATTTGGCTCGAGTTTTCAAACTCCCTGACCAGGTCTTCCCAACCGGCATTGGCAAACTCGTGTTTTTTCAAAAACGCGCGAACGGCCGTTTGAAATTTATTTTCGCCCAGATAAAACTCGGCTTGTTTTAAAAAAGAAGGGGCCTTGCGGTATACGATGTTGCCATAAGCTGATTTGGCGGCGCTGAGATTCGGGATCTCCTGATAGATCGGCGTCGTACCCTTGGTCGAATCGGTCAGGTAAGCCGCCTGTTTGTTGCGCTCGTAAAAAACTTTCCAGGCATTGTATTGCGGCATCACTTTTTCCAACGTCTTGTAGGCCATGAACTCCGCAAAGCCTTCCTTGAGCCAGAGATCGTCAAACCAGCGCATCGTGACCGTATCGCCAAACCATTGATGCGCGGCTTCGTGGAAAATGACGTTGGCGCGGGAAATATAATTATTCGCCGTCGGTTCCTGCGGAAAAATTATCGAATCTTCGCGCAGAAAGGTTGCGCCGGCATGCTCCATCCCGCCAAATGGAAATTCCGGTATCAAAACCAGGTCGTATTTCGGAAACGGATACGGGTAACCAAAATAACCTTCGAGAAATTTCACGCCCTCGCGATTCAGGCGAAAAACTTCCGCCGCGTGCTGTTTGAATTTTTCGGCCTGCGAACGGCGGACGTAAATATGTGAGGCAGAAACACGACCGTTAGGGAGTGTGTTTCCTGTCTTAGAATTTATACCCTCACTAACGTTCGGGTCTCCACCTTTGTCATTAAATTCCGTGAAATCTCCGGCGGCAAAAGCAAAAACATAAGTGCTGATCGGCTTGGTTTCTTGGAAGTAGGTGGTAAATAACTTTTTTCTCCACTCCTCGCTATGAGTGACAGGCAAGCCTCGAATGCTGTTTGCCGCCGTGTTTGAAATCACTTTCCAATCTTCGGGTGTATCTACCGACAGCGTAAACCTCGCTTTCAGGTCCGGCTGGTCGAAACACGGAAAAGCCGTGCTGGCATCCGACGGCACGAAAAGCGAGTAGACATACTCGCCGCCGTCTTCTTTATCCACATAGCGCGTTATAGCTGCGCCGCTCGTTTTTACCGGCGAAGCAAATTGAATTTTGATGACGTTTTCGCCGGTTTTCAGCAGGCTTTTTGGTACGATCAAATGCTCATTGACCACCCACGAGAGGATATCGATCGAATTATTGACCTCTATGAAATGCGCAAACGGTTTGTCTTTATCGGCCGAAAACTGCGTGGGGCGCCAATCCAGTACCAGATCGTTTTTCGCGCCTTCGGCGGTGATTTTGACACTGATCTCAAGCTCGCCTTTCATCAGCGGCGCACCTTTCTCAAGAGTGATATTCAGTTTGTAGCGCACGTCGCTGTAATTAGCCGCCCGCCACCGCGCGAGCACCTGCGAAACGCCGTTTTCTACCGGCACGACTGTTTGCGATAACGCATTGAAATTCATCGCGAATATGGTAAGCAGGATCAGAAAGGTTATTCTTATCGGCATAAAATTATGTGGTTAGATACGTATCTTATGCTACCGGATGCTCATGGACAAAAATAAGGGCGGCCTTTTGCCAAGGCCGCCGCTCAAAAATGTCTATATTCTGGAAACTACAGCGAAAAATTAAAATTGATAAAGCCCGAAGCCTTGGTCGCTTGCCCGCCGATCATGACCGGGCGGAATTTCCACTGCTTGACGGCTTCCATTGCCGCGCGCTTTAACATCTCCGGGCCCTGAACGGCATTAGCCGAAAGGACCGAGCCCTGTTCATCCACGACCAGATCGACGCGGACAACGCCGCCGACACGCATGTTGCGGGCCATTGGCGGATATACCGGTGCCACTTTTTTGGTTGCTATTTCCACGAGCGAACCTACGGACGTCATCGAAGAATCGCCCTTAGGTTCCGCGGTTAATTGCGCGATCTGCGGAGTCGAGTTTTTTTCAGAGGACGTGCGCGAGCGCGTTTTGGCGGTCAGATCCGTAGAAGGCGGTGCAACGCTTTCCGCGCCGGACGGATTTGTCGTCCCGGCATTCTCCGCGGCTCCGGTGTTCGTTTTGGGGTCCCCGGCAACATTCGGCGTTGGGTTACCGGTTTCTTTTAAGATACTGGCGGCCGGTGCAGGTTCCGGCTTGGCCGGAGTTTTCAAGGCCGCATCTATTACCGGCGGGGTCATTTGCGCCGCACTTAATTTAGTGATGTCCGGCGAAGTGCCGGGGCCCGTTGCAGGGGTAACAGTCGCCACGGTATTGTTGTTTTGCGCGCTACCGGCGGGCTCGTCAACCACATTCATCACCAGATTTTGCGAATTGGCCAGACGCTCGCGCGCATCGGCAACTTCGTTTTTCCAGCGGGTAGCATCGTAAGCGTCGCGCGCCATGGTGCTGCGGGCGTTCGTTACCTCTTCCAGCAAACCGAATGCTTCGGTCGAACGTTTATTGCTGTCGCTCAGCTCTTTCGCCTGCGTAACGACCAATTCCAGCGTTCCGCGCATCTTTTCGATTTCCGTCGTCACTTCGGCCGGCATGTCCGGATCGGCAACATTTAAACCAAGCTGTTTATAGCGCTCCAATTGTGTGCGCGCCGTTTTTAAAACCTGGCCCGAAATAGTGAAATATGAGCTGGATGATCTTCCCTTGGAAGTTTTAAGGACCGCAAAGGTCTCGTTGAGCAAGTCCTGGGTATGCTGGTAATCGCCCTTTTCCAGGTAACAATTCATCAACAGCATGAGAGCGATATTTTGAACTGAAGGATCGGAGGATTCTTTCCGGATTTTCTCTAATTCAAAGGCGGCCGCGGTATAGCTCTTCACCGCAACGTACGCGCGGGCGCGCGCCAGCCTTTGCTTCATATCTTCCGTGCTCGACGCACCGGTGGCCTGGGCAAAAATTGCTCCGGCTAATAATAAAAACACTAAACACGAGGCCCCGAACCTTCTGACGTTTAGCGGCATAACAGTATCCTCCTTTAGGGTTGGTCTTGTTTATCCGCAAAGGTCAAAGCGAAAAAAAGAGTCTCACTTTAAAACCCGCACACGTAAAAACTATAATTATTATTTATGCTGTCAGGCAAGCACTGTCATCGATAATACATTAGAATCGTTTTTTTGCCTAATCTTACTGTTTTAGGCTCAAATTTATCTTCTGCCGGTAAAATTTCGCTTCTTGCTTGACAACCCCTTCATTCAAAGTCAAGAGCACTCTGTCTCTCATCACCAATTTACCTTCGATGATTACGGTTCTGACGTCCGTTGCCTTCGTTGAATAGACCAGCAGCGAATAAACGCTCTCCGCCGGCACCTGATTTAGCGCGTCAGTATCCACGATCACGATATCGGCGCTCTTTCCTACTTCCAGTGAACCCGTTATTTTCTCTAGATGCAGTGCCCGCGCGCCTCTAATTGTAGCCATTTCAAACATTTGCACGGCCGAGGCGACTTTCGGGTCCTTGGAGATAAGCTTGTGCAATTTTGCGGCGGTGTCCATCTCTTCCCACATATTTACGTCGTTGTTCGAGGCGGAACCGTCAGTTCCCAGACCGACGGGCATGTCCATCGCCAGCATTTCCGGTATCCGCGCTACTCCCGCCGCTAACTTCATATTCGACTGCGGGTTATGCCCGATACCAACCCCGGCTCTCTTTAAAAGCTGCAATTCCTCGTCGTTTGCCTGGATGACGTGGGCGGCGATCATGCGGTCCGACAGCAAACCAATCTTTGCCATGTATTGGATCGAACGCATTCCCTTTTGTTTCTCGATGACCGTAGTTTCACTCGGGTCTTCGGCGAGATGAATGACCAGCGGAGCGTTAAGACGGTCGGAAAGCTGTTTGGCAAGTTTCAGGTGCTCTTCGGAAACGGTGTAAGGCGCGTGCGGCGCCACGGCCGGAACGATCAGCTTATCTCCCTGCCAGCGTTTGATGAATTTTTCCGCGTAACTTAATCCCGCTTCAAAGGTCTTATTATCGGGAACGGGAAAATCGATAACGGTTTCGCCGAGCACACCGCGCATTCCCGCTTTCGAAGTTTCTTCGGCAATGGCGTCTTCGAAATAGTACATGTCGCAATAGGTGGTCGTGCCGCCGCGGATCATCTCCGCCAGGCCCAGCCGCGTTCCCGCGCGCACGAATTGCTCGTTCACATTTTTTGCTTCGGCGGGAAATATATACTGCGTCAGCCATTGCTGCAGGTCGAGGTCGTCACTTAAGCCGCGAAAAAGACTCATCGGAACGTGAGTGTGCGTATTGATCAGCCCGGGAATAACCAATTTACCATTGGCATTTACTACCTGCCGCGACGTATATTTCGCCGCGATCTCGGCGCTGCTGCCGACCGCCACGATCTTGCCGCCCTTCACCGCCACCGCTCCGTTTTCGATGACCTGTTTTTCGGCGTTCATCGTCACTACAGTGCCGCCGCGAACGATCATATCGACCGGGGTCTTTTGAGCAAAAATTGACGTAGCAAGAAGGAGAAGGGTAAACAACCCGAGAAGAAACAGTGTTTTTCGCATAGCTTAATCTAATACTAAATCAGCGCAAAATCAAAAAACTGGAGCGCCGAATTCATTCGGCGCTCCGGTTTTACTCGAATGTGTTGGTGCGTTTTCCGATGCGCATTATCGCGCGATACATTTTAAAGACAGGTTTATTAAAAAACCTGCGGAAGAGATCGTTGGCCTGAAGCGAATAAAGATAACCAGTGTGGTTATTGAGCAGCATTTCCATTACTGCCGGATGTTTATGCAGCGGAAAATCTCCGATCTCGATCACAAAAACGATATCCGGCAAATTGTACGCGCGAAATTGTATCTGCTTGTTTTTCAGATATTTAATGCATTGATCGAGGCCGTTATAAGTCACCGCGGCGTCGTGAAAAACTACCGCGCCGTTTTCCGCCAGCGTACCGAGACAAAACTTGAAATCGGCAAACGCGGCTTCGTCCGTGTGTTCGCCGTCGATAAAACAAAGCTGGATTTTTTCTTCGATCTGCCCGGGTTTTAATGTGCGGGTATCGCCGTCAATGGTCGTTATTTTGCTTAAGTTTTGCGGCGCTACTTCGGCTAGCTTTTCCATCATCCGCGCGGTTGAATTATTCAGGTAGGTATAATTCGCACCGCGCTCGTCCGGCTGTTTTTCGGGACGCTTGTCGATGGAATAAATTCGCGCGCATTTTTCGTCCAGCAAGTGAGGCTGGATGCTGCCGCCAAGATAAGAACCTATTTCGAGGTAGTTGTAATCAGTAACGAGTTCGCGTGCCGCTAGTTGGCAAGCCAGCAGCGATCTTTTGTCGTTATCCGTCGACTGGCTTTCGATCTTTTCAAAAAGTTTGAGATCGAGAGAAGAGATCAATTGCTCGAAATCGCTCATGCCTTCAAATACTTGTTATCGAACGCGTGCGGAAGGAGTTCGCTGCTGGTAAAAGTTTCGTGTTTGCCATTTAAATTTGCGAAAACTATCGGCATATCGCCGCCGAATTCCCAGATGATCTGCCGGCAGGTGCCGCAGGGCGGGGTTAATTCGTGCGTATCGGCGACCACGACGATCCCGATAAATTTACAATGTCCTTCGGACACAGCTTTCCAGATAGCGACGCGCTCGGCACAGACGGTCAACCCGTAGCTGGCGCTTTCGACATTGCAGCCGGAATAGATCTCGCCGTTTTCGGTCACGACCGCCGCGCCGACCTTGAAGTTGGAAAAAGGCGCGTGGGCATTTTCTCGCGCCTTACTTGCTGTTTCGATAAGGTCTTTTAATTCCTCTTCGCTAAAAATTTTACTCACTTATTCCAGCCTTTACTTTTGTTTCTTTTCTCAATTTTTCCCGTACCAGCCCGCACAGCAGGTCGATGCTCGTATCCGCGTTTGCTCCCTCGGGAACGATCACATCGGCGAATCTTTTCGACGGTTCGACAAATTCCATATGCATCGGCCGCACGGTGGCAAAATACTGCTCGATGACCGATTCGGTCGTCCGTCCGCGTTCGCGAATGTCGCGCTGCAGGCGGCGGATAAAACGAATATCGTCCGGCGTATCGACAAAAACCCTGATGTCGAGCAATTCGCGAATGCGCGGCTCGGCAAAGATCAAAATTCCCTCGACCATGATCACCCGCCGGGGATGAAGCACCGCGATCTCGCTGCTGCGCGTGTGGGTCTTAAAATCATATATCGGCCTTTCCACATCCAGGCCTTCTTTCAGCCGTTTAAGATGGCCGATCAGCATATCGCTGTCGATCGAATCAGGATGATCGAAATTCGCCAGGTGTCTTTCATCCAGCGGCATGTCGATCAGATTGCGGTAATACGAATCCTGTTCGAGCAGAATAACATTTTCCACGCCGACCTCTTCTACGATCTTGCGCGCAATAGTTGTTTTGCCTGAACCTGTTCCACCGCAAATTCCTATGATCATTATAATTGGTCCTTTGACCTTAGTCCTTTGTCCCTGGATTATCGCTTTTAGTCCCGATTGAACGCAAATAAGCGTTAAGAGTCGGGGCCAACGCATCAATTTATTGATTTGAGATTCTTTATTTGATTCTCATTTAATAGATCACGCTTATACGCCCGGCGCAGCCAATGTTGTGTTTCCTGGAGTGAGCCTCTCGCAATTCTAATAAAACGGCGATTGTCCTGATAACTCCCTCTTCCTTCGCCTTCAGCAATATTTGCACCTATTGAATCGGCAGCTCGAACTAGTTGACCACCGATAGTATTCTTAGCAAAATTATTCCATGGAAGGACGATCTTCCAAATTTCATCCGCCAATGACTCGGATAGTTTATAAACACGCAAATTCTCAAAATTCGTTCTTGTCATGATTCTTTAAGTTAAGAGTGGAAGCTCAAATGACAAAGGACTAACTACAAATGACTAACTACAGATTTTCGGAATTACTCTTCTTAACAATTCTTTGAAAGATCCCGCCGCTTTCTTACCGGTCTCGATCACGTCTTCGTGATTGACCTTCTCGTCCATTATTCCCGCGGCGAAATTCGTCATACAGGAAATTCCCAGAACTTTCATTTCCATGTGGCGCGCGGTGACCGCTTCGGGCACGGTGCTCATCCCGACGGCGTCCGCGCCGCAGTGGCGCAGCATATGAATTTCTGTCGGCGTCTCGTAAGTAGGCCCGCTCAGCGCGGCATACACACCCCGCCGCAGTTTCAGATCCATTTCGCGGGCTTCCTCGATCGCGCTTTCCAGAAAACCACGGTCATAAACTTCCGTCATGTCGGGAAAGCGCGGCCCAAAGCGCTCGTCGTTTTTTCCGCGCAGCGGATTAATACCCATCAGGTTTATATGATCGCGTATCACCATCAGCGAGCCCGGTTTAAAACTGGTATTTATGCTTCCGGCGGCATTGGTCAGAATAAGCGTCTTTATCCCCAAGAGGCTAAAAACCCGGACCGGAAAAATTACCTGCGAGATGTCATAACCCTCGTAGTAATGAAAACGCCCTTGCTGCACGGCCACGGAAACACCGTTTATTTCGCCCAGCACCAGCTTGCCTTCATGCCCGACCACGGTTGAGCGTTGGAAATTAGGGATCTCTTCATAAGGGATCTTGACGGGGTTCTCGACCTCATCGGCAAACGCGCCCAGGCCGCTGCCCAAAACCACCGCCGCCTGAAGCTGCCGGTCGTACTTGGAGCGAATGAACGCAGCCGTCTCTTGTGCTTGTTCGTAAGTCATATTAAAGACGAGTAGTTATCAATATAATGCAATTTGTATCCGCAGGTCTATTTAAGAAGTATGGTCGTTCCTGTTTAAGGCTTATCGGCGTTACCCCGCCTGTTTGCCGTAAAAGGAACATTGATGGCATTTTTCCGTGTGTTTGACGGGCGCTGATGAACATCCGGGCCATTCATTTCAATAAAAGAGTTTGCCGGGGTCGGCTCCGGTGACGTCTCGGGTTGAACATTTGCCGCCGGGGCGACGTTCACGCTTCTATTAACCGGTTCGTTCACAACCGGCTTCACGGAATTGTTTGCCGGCCTGGCGCTATTGGAATTAATGCTTTGACCGGTAGTGAACACCGTAGGCGCGTTGTCCGCTATATTTGACGAATTTACTAGCTGCCCTTCCGATGGCGACGGGGATTGCAGCGGTGGAACATTCGCATCGGTTTTCTGCGAATTCGAGCTGAAATACAACACCGCAAGGACCGCCAGAAATAGCAGCAATATCCCGCCAACCACAGTTAATAGACGGCTGCCGCCTGAGTTCTGCCCTGCTTCATCACGCGAAACGTTAGCGCCGCGCAAAACGGTTTCCTGCGACGCGTCATCGTCCGCCACAGCTGCTGCGGCCGGCCCTCGGGAGCGCGATCTTCGGTCAAATTTCTCGATAGCGATCTTGCGCAGTTCATCGCGCATTTCCCCCGCCGATGAATAACGGTCTTCCGGTTTTTTGGCCATCGCCTTGGCGATGATCTGCCTGATCTCACGAGGAACGTCAGTCGGAAGCGGCTCCGGCTCGTGCATCATTATCGCTGCCACTAAAGCCGTCGGTTCTTTTTGCGGGTAAGGAAATTTCCCCGTCAAAAAGCGATACAGATTTACACCTACTGACCAGATGTCCGTCTGCACCGAGCGCTTCCCGTCAAAGGCCTCGGGCGCCATATAGGTGAACGTGCCCGACACATTTTTGCTGTCGCTGGAAACGCCGATGCGCAGCGCCCGCGAGATGCCGAAATCGGAAAGCCGCGGCGTTTCACCCTGCAGCAAAATATTCGCCGGCTTGAGGTCGCGGTGGATGATGCGGCGGGAATGCAAAAAATCAAGCCCGCTGAGAATATCAACCGTCGTGTACAGCGCCTGCGCAATGTTCATCGGGCCGTTTTCTTTTAGCTGCTGTTCCAGCGAACCGTCCGGCGCGTATTCGCTGACGATCACGATCTGCCCGTCATACTCGTCGGCGTCGATGATCGGCAGCACATTCGGATGCCCGCTGGCCTGTTCCCAGAGCGTGGCTTCCTGCTTGATGGCTTCGGGGTCGACCTGCTCCTGCAGCGGAAGTTTTACCGCCACTTTGGTGGTGACAAATTTCGCGCGGCGCTCCGCCAGCCAGACTTCACCAAAACCGCCTCGTCCTAGTTTGCGAATGAGAGTATAAGGGCCTATTTGGGAATTTTCACGAAACATTACTACATAAACATCATCGTTTCTTTTGATACGGTATTCCGAGCGCTTTCGGCGCGCGTGAGGAGCCTATAAATCCGGCGAGCACGATGATCGTCAACACATATGGAATGATCTGGATGAACTGAACAGGAATATCTTCCCCGTTTATTTTAATGACACCCTGTATCTGTATTGTGATCGCTTCCATAAAGCCGAAGAACAGGCAGGTCAACAACGTCGGTACCGGCCGCCATTTGGCGAATATCAGAGCCGCCAAAGCTATGAAACCGCGTCCTGCGGTCATGTTCCTGGTAAATAGCGATGATTGCCCGATCGATAGATAAGCGCCGCCCATCGCCGCCAGGATCCCCGACAAAATAACGCCGGTATAACGCATTCTCAAAACTTTAACTCCCGCAGTGTCAGCGGCTTCGGGATTTTCTCCGACGGCGCGCAGACGCAAGCCGAAGGGCGTGCGGTAAAGCACGTACCAGCATACCGGGACCAGCAGAAATACCAGGATCGAAGCCACCGACAGGCCGAAAAATTCGGGAAGCTGATGCGCCTTGTCGATCTGCGGTGTAGAGCCGGTCGAATCGTACAGCTGCCCACTGATAAAAGCAGGCACGCCGAGCATAAGAAAATTTATTCCGAATCCGGCGACCACCTGGTCCGCTTGAAACTTGATACACATCAACGCATAAGCCGCGGCCAGGACACCTCCCGCGATCGCCCCGCACAAAAGCCCCAAAAAGGGATTGCCGGTTTCATAGGTAACGACCGCGGCGGTAAAAGCGCCGGAGAGCATCAGGCCTTCGAGCGCGATGTTGATTATGCCCGCGCGTTCCGAAAACATTCCGCCCAGTGCCGCAAAGATCAGGGGCGTTGCCAGCCTGATGGTCGAAAATATTAAAGCAATGCTAAAAAGTTCCAACATACTTTTATTTGATCAGCGAATAGCGCTGCAGACTTGCCACGAATAAAATAACGACCGCCTGAAGAACTTCAACGATCTCCTTGGTGACATAGGGTGTCAGAGCGTCGACGGTAATACCGCCGCGCGACAACATCGCAAAGAACATCGCCGCCAGTAAAACCCCCACCGGATGATTGCGCCCCAACAGCGCCACCGCGATCCCCAGGAAACCCCATTCACCGGAAAAACCGTCGTAATAATTGTAGCGAATACCCATCACTTCGCTGATCGCCACCATTCCCGCCAGGCCGCCCGAAATAGCCATCGCGGTCACTATCTGCCGTTTCGGCGAAATGCCGCCGTATTCCGCGGCGCTCGGATTTTCACCCACCGCGCGCAGCTCGTATCCCCACTTTGTCCGCCAGAGAAAAACATAAATAACCGCGCACATTATCAGCGCGAGCGGAAAAGCCATGTTAAGCGGGACGTCAGGTGGAATGAACGAAAAATATTCACTCAGGCGGGGAATGTGCGCGGCGGCGCCGATCGGAGCGCTTTCCAGGTTCGGATCGCCGGCAACTTTGAAATGATATTGCGTGAAATAACTGACCAGCGCGATCCCGATGAAATTCATCATTATCGTATTGATGACTTCATGCGAACCAAATCTTGCTTTCAGTATGCCGGGAATCGCCGCCCAGAGCGCGCCTACTATCATCGCCGCCAGCATGCACATCGGTATCAAAATTACCGGAGGCAAACTCGCCCACGACCAGTTCTCATCCTTCCCGGCAATGTTGACGACCGTGCCGCCAAATTTGATGCCCACCCAGGCACAGGCGAATGCAGCCACGTAAAGCTGGCCTTCCGCGCCGATGTTGAGCAAGCCGCAGCGAAAGGCAACCATCACCGCCAGCCCGGTAAAGATCAGCGGCGTGGCATACACCAGCATCGTGCAAAAATCTTTTATCGAGCCGAATGAGCTCGAGAACATTATCCGGATCATCTCGAACGGATCGTCGCCGATCAAAAAAACGACGAGCCCGCCCAGTACAAATGCCGCCAGCACCGCGATCAGGGGCGACAAAATTTCACGAAAGATTTTCATTCTTTTAAGTCTTTGATTATCGACGCGGAAACAGCTTTCGCAACTTTTTCATAAAGTGCTTTCTTCAGGTGCACGCCGGAACAAGGGCCATACACGATAAAATCTATTTTCCCGGAAAAATTGCCCTGGTATTTATCCAATTCCGAGTCTATGTTTAATGAGACCTCATAAGACAAATTTCCATCTTTAAAAAAGGGGATCCAATATCCTCCTGACATTTCGGCGGATTGGACCTCGACCGACTCCAGGCCGGAAAAATCAGAGTTGCCGGAGTTTTTCGCCAGCTCATTTTCGATCGCCCTTTTCAAACAATCCGAATCCGTAACACATCGCGAAAACCAGTCTTCTTTTGGACTTGAATTTATCGACGCCGACCAGAACTCATCTTTATCCTTCGTATCACTGGTTCTATCATTGGTGTTGCTCGTTATTTTGCCGAATGTCATGGCTTCGTTATAGCGCTTTTTTTCGATCCAGCTTTTAGATTGATGATTTCCCTGTGTTGATAACCAATTGTATTCGAAGGCTATAAACCCAAACGAGCGCAAAAAGAGAAATAGGCCGATCACAAAGATAGCTACAAATAAAATTGCTCTTTTTGGTGAATAGATGATCTTAAAACGCTGATAATCTATCCCGTCTGCCTCGTAAGCGAAATATTCCATTCGTTTCAATTGGCCTCGGCAAGGTGTTGGGTGCGTTGATAAATATAACCGACTTGGCCTCTTAGTGCCACTAAAAATTAATGCAAACTTCATTTTATTGCCTTTTAAGGCCTCTCGCCCAGACTTGACAAGCCTACACTCATATTTTATTATCTTTAAAGACTCAGTAAGATGAATTTTGCCTTACTGACCTGGATCTCAATGAATTTATTTTGAGGAGAATTAGTATGAACATAGTTAAATATGACCCGTTTCGTGAATTAAGAAGTTTGCATGATGAATTGAGCCGCGTTTTCATCGACCCCTTCAAAGGCAGCGGTGAAGAAATTGCCCGCGGCGTCTGGTCGCCCAGCGTCGATGTCTTTGAAAACGACGACAAGATCGTGCTCGAAGCCGAGCTTCCGGGAATGAAGGCCGATGAGGTCGACGTTTCCATCGAGAATAACGTGGTTACCATCAAAGGCGAGCGTAAATTCGAAAAGAAAGAAGAAAAGGACAACTATCACCGGATAGAACGTTCTTACGGTTCTTTCACGCGTTCCTTTACGCTGCCGCGGACGGTTACCGGTGATGAAGCAAGCGCCGATTTTGACAACGGCGTTTTGAAGATCACGCTGCCGAAACGTGAAGAAACCAAAGCCCGCAAGATAGAGATCAGCGGTAAAAAGCAGGGCGCAGAGCAGGCCAACTCGGCTAACGCTTAATAAGGTAAGATTTGTTGAATGCGGACCGGGGAAATTCTTATTTCCTTTTCCGCATTCAACAGCGATAAGTCATAATAGAGAATTACGATGATACGTTTAGAGAGATTAACACTGCGGGGCCAGGAAGCCGTTCAATCGGCTATCGAGATCGCCGAAAAACACCAGAATCAACAGGTGGAACCCGAGCATTTTCTGGCGGCGATGATGAGCCAGGAAGAAAGCGTGGTACGCCCGATACTGGGCAAGATCGGCGCCATTCCGCAGACCGTTTTGAACGAGGTTGAAAAAGCCATTGAACGCCTGCCGAAAGTTTCGGGCGGCCAGCAGTTTTTCAGCTCTCGCACTTCTGACGTTTTTAATGTCGCGCAAAAACATGCTGAGACGATGAAGGACGATTACGTCTCGACCGAGCACGTCCTGCTGGCCATCGCCGAGGAAAAAGCTGGCGAAGCAGGCGGCATTTTGCGCTCTCATGGTATCAGCAGCGAAGACATCCAGAAAGTCATCGATCAGATCCGCGGCGGCACGCGCATCACCGATCCCAACGCGGAAGAAAATTTTCAGGCGCTCGACAAATACGCGGTGGACCTGACGGAATCCGCCCGCAAAGGAAAGCTCGACCCCGTCATCGGCCGTGACGACGAGATCCGCCGCACCATCCAGGTGCTTTCGCGACGCACCAAGAACAATCCGGTTTTGATCGGCGAACCCGGCGTGGGTAAAACCGCCATCGTCGAGGGCCTGGCCCAAAGAATTATTTCCGGTGACGTTCCGGACACGCTAAAAAACAAGCGTTTGGTTTCGCTCGACCTGGGCGCAATGCTGGCCGGCGCAAAATATCGCGGCGAATTCGAAGACCGTTTGAAAGCGGTGCTAAAAGAGATGGAAAACGCCAACGGCCAGATCATTCTTTTTATCGATGAGCTGCACACGCTGGTCGGCGCTGGCGCTTCGGAAGGCGCGATCGACGCTTCGAATATGTTAAAACCGGCGTTGGCGCGGGGCCTGCTGAAATGCGTCGGGGCGACCACGCTCAACGAATATCAGAAATACATCGAAAAAGACGCTGCGTTAGAGCGCCGTTTCCAGCAAGTTTATGTCGGCGAGCCGAATGTGGAAGACACGATTGCGATTTTGCGCGGATTAAAAGAACGCTACGAAGTTCATCATGGTGTACGCATCAAAGATTCTGCGATCGTGGCCGCCGCCACGCTTTCGCACCGCTATATCACGGATCGTTTCCTGCCGGATAAGGCTATCGACCTGATCGACGAAGCAGCTTCAAAACTTCGGATCGAGATCGATTCCCTGCCGCAGGAGATCGACGAACTTGAGCGCGAGATCCTGCAGCTTGAGATAGAACGAGAGGCGCTTAACCGTGAGACCGATGAAAAATCGAAAGAGCGTCTGAACGACATCGAAAAACGCATCGCTAATTTGAAGGAAAGATCTTCCGCGATGAAGGCCAAGTGGCAGGCAGAAAAAGAAGAGATCCAGAAAATGCGCGAGGCCAAAGAGCAGCTCGAAAAAACCAAATTGGAATTTGAGCAGGCACGGCAGGCCGGAGATCTGGCCCGCGCCTCGGAATTGCAGTACGACAAAATTCCCAAGCTGGAAAAACTTTTGGCCGGAGAACAGGAACGCCTCGGCGAACTGCAAAAAGAGGGCGTCTATTTAAAAGAAGAGGTCGACGAAGAGGACGTCGCGGAAGTGGTGGCAAAGTGGACCGGCATTCCGGTTACCAAGATGCTCGAAGGCGAGATGCAAAAGCTTGTCTCGATGGAAGACCGCCTGCGCGATCGCGTGATCGGGCAGGACGAAGCATTGACCGCCGTGGCCAACGCCGTGCGCCGCGCCCGTGCCGGCTTGCAGGACGCAAATCGCCCCGTAGGCTCGTTCATTTTTCTCGGTCCGACCGGTGTCGGTAAAACCGAAACCGCCCGCGCGCTGGCTGAATTTTTATTTGACGACGAACGCGCGATGATCCGCCTCGACATGAGCGAGTACATGGAAAAACACGCCGTCTCGCGCATGATCGGCGCGCCGCCGGGATACGTCGGCTACGATGAAGGCGGCCAATTGACCGAAGCCGTCCGCCGCCGTCCGTATAGCGTGGTGCTTTTTGACGAGATCGAAAAAGCGCACCCTGACGTTTTCAATATACTGCTGCAAATACTGGATGACGGCCGCCTGACCGATTCCAAAGGGCGTACGGTCGATTTTAAGAACACGGTTTTGATAATGACCAGCAATCTGGGCTCGCGCGAGATACAAGCCTCGGAAGGCAGCAGCAGCGAGATCCGCGAAATGGTTTTGCAGGTACTGCGCGATCATTTCAAGCCGGAATTTTTGAACCGCATTGACGACATTGTGGTCTTTGGCCAGCTGGGCAAAGACCAGATCGCGAGTATTATCGAGATACAGCTCGAAAAACTGCGCGAGCTTTTGGCGGACCGCGGAGTGAATATCACCCTGGACGATCCGGCCAAGGAACTGCTGGTAAATGCAGGCTATGACCCGGTTTACGGCGCACGTCCGCTAAAACGCGCTATTCAGACGCTGGTGCAAAATCCGCTGGCGGTGAAGATACTAAAAGGCGAAATTGCGGCCGGGCAAACCGTGCATGTGACCGCGGAAAACGGCGAGTTGAAATTTATACCGGAAGAAGTGGCCGGCGCGACGGCTTGACGGCATATTCCGAAGAACGATATGTTTCGTGCGTTTAGTGTAATTCGTGGTTAACTTTTATCAGCTGAATAATGAGACCGTGACTTAACCACGAAACACACGAAAAGCACTAAGCAATAAAGAAGTCAGCAATGTTTAATAAAGGAATTTTTAATAAGATCGTGATGGATAAATTTGAGGAAAACGACGAGCAGCAGCCGCGTGACGATGCCGGTAATGCCGAAGAAGAAATGCGGGTGAACGACAAACGGCGCATCAAAATAAACGATGCCGGGCAGGTCGAAGCCGCGGCGGCCGCGCCCGAAAAGGCGCCGGTCAAAGCTCCGGAAGTTGTCAAGCTCGAAACCGATTTGAGCAACCTGAAAACGCGCTGTGAAGCCGCCGAGACAAAACTTTCGGAAGTGCAAAAACGATTCGATGACGCCAAAAAAGGTCTGGAGCGCGAAACGGCTGAGATGCGCGAGCGCTTGAAAAAATCTCTCGGTCAGCAGGCCAACGAAAAGCAGGCAAACTTTCTGACGTCGCTATTGCCGGTTCTCGACAATCTGAACCGCGCGATCATCGCCAGTGAAACCGACGCTTCTTTCGAGCATTTGCTCGAGGGTGTAAAAGGCACGGCGCGCTCGTTCGAACAGGCGCTGGCCAGCGTCGGTGTCGAGGCCGTCGAATCCGTCGGTGCGGAGTTTAATCCGGAAATTCACGATGCGATCGAAATGGTGCCGAGCGATCCGGAAAATGACGGGCGAATTACCGCGGAATTTAGCCGCGGTTACAAATTTGGCGAGCGCCTGTTAAGGCCGGCCAGGGTACAGGTGGGAAAAGGAAAATAAAAGAAAATCGGCGGTAACCCTGGGAGCGGGAGGCTGTGCCTGCAAGATCGCGCAGCGATCTAACTCTCAGGTTTATTGTTTTTAGCAGCGCGACAAGTAGCGTTTTGCAGGCACAGCCTCACGCTCCCAGGGATAGGAGCCATTTTAGGCCGTAAAAGCTGCAAACTTTGGCAACAAAATTGCAGGCGTTTTAAAGATGAGGTAAAAGCGCAAAGCAATGTATTTTGGAAAACAAACCGTAGGTGATTTTAGATGCTAAATGTTAAGATGTTTTTAGGCAGATTTCCCCCCTGCTGCCGGCATCTAAGGGATTGGATAATTTAGGAGTAATAATAAAATAATGACCGACTTAGAAGCATATAAAGATAAATTCAGCGATAGCGGGCGAAAGATACTGGAAAACGCGTTGGGAGAATCCAAACGCCGCGACCAGAATTATATCTCCGTGGAGCACGTGTTGGTCGCGCTGGCTGATGAGGAGAAAGATCTCTTCGATGCCACCCTGCGCGATCTTTCCGTGGACCCGCGCTATGTGAAGCTGCTGCTGGAAAAACGTATCGATGCCAGCCGCGCGCACACCGGCAAAGGATTTCGCATCGCACCTGAAACGACCGATCTCTTTAAGCGCGCGATGGACCGCGCGCGTTCGCAGGGGAGACGCACCATTGAATCGAGCGACCTCTTTTATGTTCTCTCGACCGATGAGCGCAGCCTGCTCAATGAGGTCTTGCAGAATCTGGGGGTAAGCTCGGAAGAGCTGGCCGCCAACGTGCGCACTCGCATCAAGAAAAAGGAACAGGAGGAAGAGCGCGTCCGGCGCAAATATGAGCTTCCCTCCTATCTGAAACATTTCGGTGTTTCTCTAAACAAGATGGCGCGGCAGGACAAACTTCCGCCGACCATCGGACGCGCTCAGGAAATACGGCAGATGATCGAGATCCTCTGTCACAAAGAGCGTTCCAATTCGCCCATGCTTGTGGGCGAACCCGGCGTCGGTAAAACCGCCGTGGTCGAAGGATTGGCGCGCATGATAGAACTCGAGCCGGAAAAATTACCGGCCCGGTTAAGAAATTCGCATATCGTACAGCTTCAGATGGGCGGCCTGGTCGCCGGCACGATGCTGCGCGGTATGTTTGAAGAGCGTATCAAGGGCATTATCGATGAAGTAAAAGAGCGCGATAATATGATCCTCTTTATCGACGAAGCTCACACCATCATCGGTGCGGGCGCGGCGCTGGGAACATCGTCCGATGCGGCGAATATGTTCAAATCGGCGCTGGCGCGCGGCGAGATGCGCATCATCGGCGCGACCACGCTCAACGAATACAAGGAATCCATCGCTGAGGACGAAGCTCTGGCCCGCAGGTTCCGCCTGGTCAAGGTGGTCGAACCGACCATCGACGAGACCCGTGAAATTTTGTTGGGATTGCGTCAGCGGCTGGAAAAAAATTACTCGGTCGAGATCACGGACGAGGCCATCGACACGGCGCTCGAAATGGCCCCGAAATATATCCGCAATCTTCACCTTCCGGATAAAGCCATCGGCTGGCTCGATACGGCCTCGGTCAAGGTTGAGATCAATGAGTCCAGCGAGCTGCAGGTAAAATCCGAGCACATCATCGATGTCATCTCGCAGGAATCGCGTATTCCGCGCGATATGATCTACCGCGACACCAACGATCGTTTCAAGATCATGGAAGAGGAGCTGGGCAAGCGCGTCGTCGGGCAAAAGGCCGCGGTTGGTTCCGTGGCGCAGCGTCTGCGGCTTAATAAAGGCCCGCTCAAAGAAAATCACTACAAGCCGGATGGCGTCCTGCTGTTTCTCGGCCCGACGGGTGTCGGCAAAACCGAGCTGGCCAAGGCCGTCGCTGAATTTATGTTCGGCGACGAACACAAGATGGTACGCATCGATATGAGCGAATACGGCGACGGCACGGTGGGCATCGAAAAACTCATCGGTATGCCGCGCGGCATCGTCGGCAGCGAACGCGGCGGGATCTTGACGGAGCAGCTCCGCGAAAATCCTTATACCGTACTGCTGCTCGACGAAGTGGAAAAAGCTTCGCCGTTTTTGATGAACATCTTCTTGCAGGCGTTTGACGAAGGCTGGCTGACCGACGGACGCGGCAAGAAAGTTTATCTTTCCGACGCGATCGTCATAATGACCTCGAACCTGGGGAGCGAGAATTTCAAGAAGTACGAAAAACCGCTCGGTTTCGGCACGAAGTCTCTCGGCGATATGAAGGCCATCAAAAGCGATGTGATGAAAGCTGCCGAGAACCGGTTCTCAGCGGAATTTCGTAACCGCATAGACGAGATAGTGATATTTTCGCCCTTGACGATGGACGAAGTTCGCGAAATAGCGCGGCTTTATATCAAAAAGCTGACCAAGCAGATGGAAAAACAAAACAAGTTCATCGAGGTCACCGAAAACGCAGTGGATCTGCTTACCGAAAAAGGGTTTAGCACGACCTACGGGGCGCGTTTTCTAAAACGTTATATCGATGAAAAGGTAAAGCTGCCGATCACGACCATGTGGAAAACGGCTTCGCGTTTTGTGGTTGACGACACGGAGGGCGAGATCACGGTCAAACCCGTGGATGCTTTTAGCCTTAACTAAGGTATAAACATTTCGCTTGTTTTAGAAGGCTTCGGGGAGTTAAAATCCTCGAAGCCTTTTTTGTTCCTGCGGAGAAACAAATGAAAATTCGAATGCCTGTGTTTGTCCGTCCGGTCGCGCTTGCGGCCCTGATCGTTTTGTCTTCGGCGGTATGCGCTGCGGCTCAAAACGTGTCGTTTCGTTATATCTACAAATTCGAGTCCGCCCTGATCACGGAACCGCCCGAAATTCCCGGCGGACCGGATTTCAATTACCCTGAAAATGCGCGCAAGAAAGGGATAGAAGGAAAAGCTGTCGTCAGTTTTACGCTGGGAGAAGACGGGAAGGTCCGCAACGTTAAATTGATCGAGGGTTTGCCCGAAGGTGTATCCGAGGCGTTGATGGATTCCGTCCGGAAACTTTATTTCAAGCCGGCAAAGAATGGAGGCGTTCCGGCGCCGATAGATGTGACGGTGACATTTACTATCACGCTGGTTTTTGATGAAAGCGACCCGAACGTTAAAAAGCCGAAGATAACTCTTCTGCCCCCGGCGGTTTATCCGGAAAGCCAGCGCGCCGAGAAATATAAAGACAAAGTGGCCGTGCTCATAATATTTTATCCCGATGGAACGTTGAAGGTGAATGGCGTCAACAGCATCCTGCCAAAGGAATTTGACGAGGCAGCCAAAGCGGCCGCGGAAGACATAAAGTTTGAGCCCGCGGTCCACAAAAAAAGCCAAAAACCGGTGGCCCAGGCGATGTACGTGGAATTTAATTTTAAACCCTGAAACCGAAGCCCTATTTTTCGCATCTAAGGCTTCGGTGTTAAAATCCATCGAAGCCTTTTTACTGGATATCGAATAATGAAGAAATTTTATCTTTTGCTTGTAATATTTTGTTTAGCTGCTGCTGCCGTCGTGGAAGTATCCGCACAGCAGGCGAAACCGCTGGCCATCCTGGAAAAGCCTGCCCCGGAACTCCCGGACAAGTACGGCACCCTTGACGTTTCGGGCACGGTCAAACTCAAGGTCGAGTTTTTATCGGATGGAAAGATCGGAAATATCGAGCCCGTTTCTTCCCCTCATCCTCTATTGACGCAGAGGGCGATCGAAGCCGCCAAGCGGATCAAATTCAGCCCTGAGATGGCGGATGGCGTCGCTGTTACTATCGATAAGATGGTTGAATATGAATATAGCTGGAACGGCGGCTGGAAGCGGCAGCAGGCCGAGTCCAGGCTGACCAATACGCTCGGCGATCAATCGGAAAAAGCGGAAGCCATTCTAAAGCGCGCGATTGAAAAACTCGGCGGCGAAAAATATCTGCAGATAAAAACCATTTACGGCAAAGGGGCTTTTTCGCAATTCAAAGACGGCGCGGCGATCGGTTACAGCAGTTTCGTCGACATTATCGTTTTCCCCGATAAAGAACGCACCGAATTTAAACAAGGCGGCTATAAAACCGTCCAAACCAATTATGGCGATAGCGGCTGGATCTATGGCGAAGACACCCGCAGCGTTAACAACCAGACCAAAACCCAGGTCGACGATTTCAAACGCACTCTTAAAGTGAGCCTGGATTATCTTCTGCGCGGGGCTTGGCGCACCGAAGGCGGAAAGCTCAGTTATCTGGGACGCCGCGAAGCTTCGTTGGGAAGAAGGAACGAAGCGATAAAGCTTTCCTATAGCGAAGATTTCTGGGTCGAATTCGAGTTTGCCGCAGCCGACGGACTGCCCGCCAAAGCCGTCTACGAACGCAAGGACAACGAAGGCGAAGCCCATAAAGAGGAAGACCGCTACGCCCAATTCATAGATGTTCAGGGCGTGATGGCGCCGTTCATCATCGATCATTTCAGAAACGGAAAACAAACCAGCCGCATTAACTACAACACGATCGAATACAATAAAAACATTCCGATGTCGGTATTCGATAAACCCGCGGACATAAAAGAAGCGAAAAAAGAGCTGAAGTTGTAGGCAGCGTTACGATCGACGCAAGCGCTGCCCGCTTATCACTTTCATCAGCTGAATGTCAGCCTGTCATTGCAATGCATAGGACTTCCTATTTTGCCAACGGCATCTCCGCAACGCTTAAGACGGACCCGCTGTTTGGAACCAGAATCCAGTTACTGGTTAGGGTTGCCCGCGAATACAAATTGCTGTCCATTCCAACACCGAGGATCGTTCCATCCCGCATAACGGTGACGCTGGTAACCGATCCGCTATCGGGAACCTGAATCCAGGCGCTGTTCAAGGTTACCCGTGTGTACAACTTATTATCTATTACAACACTAAGGAGCGTTCCATCCGGCAGAACGGCAATGCTGTTAATAACTCCGCTATTACGAACCTGCTGCCAGGTCTTCATCAGGGCTTCCCGGGTATACAAATACTTATCCACTCCGGCACCAAGAAGCGATCCATTTGGCATAACGGCAATGCCGGTAACCGATCCGCTGTTTGGAACCAGAACCCAATTGCTGCTTAGTGTTGCCCGTGAATACAAATTGCTATCCATTCCAACACCGACGATCGTTCCATCCGGCATAACGGCGACGCCGGTAACCGATCCACTGTTTGGAACCTGAACCCAGCCGCTGTTTAGGTTTGCCCGTTTGTACAAGATCTTGTCCGTTCCGACACCGATAAACTGCGGAGAAGGCTCCTGCACCGGCGAGATCTTGATCGGCGCGGGCTTTGTTACGTTAGACTGCTGGGTATCGTGATCCGGGATCTTGATCGACCCGGGCTTTCTTACGTTCGCATTCACCACCGGATTGCCCTCACCGCCTCCACGCAAAACGAAGAGCAAAATAAGCCCGACGATCAACAGCGCTGCCGCGGCGATAACAATGATGAGCCAGAGGGGAAATCCTTTTTTGACAGGCGCCGCCGGGGCTGCAGTTTCAACGTTAATGGGCGGCCCCTCGGTGAATTCCTCGTCCGGATTGTTCGCCGAAGCCACATCCAGACGAAAAGGAAATTTTCCTGCCTCCGGACCCGTAGATTTGAAGTTCACGGTGAATTGCTGGATGCCCCCGGCACCAAAATCCTTTTCAGTTTCGCCTTCGACCTCCAGCCATCCCTGTTGGGTGCTGCCCATGGACCTTGCCCTGGCAATTCCCCGAATAGGTTTATTTGAGGTGTTAGTGACGGTAAAGATCGCGCTCGCCTTACCGGCCGCGTCCGCTTTTATATCTGTAGTAGCGGTAGTAATGGTAAAAATATTTCCCATTTTTGGTGTCTCCTTTTAGGTGAGGTCAGGCAGTCTCCAAACCTCGGGTTCGCAAATCAGGGATAGATTTTGTGCAGATTCAGACCTTCGGAGTGGGCAAAACACCTTATTTAAATACAACTCAGTGGGCTTGTGATCAGTTCCGTGGGATGAACCATCAAACGAATTTTTATCGTGCTCACCATAACCAACAACTCAGGGAGAGTTAAAACTTTTGTTCGGTGACATGTTCTGAAGTGTGACGGTAATTTAAAATTTTTTTGCGCGCGCAAACAACCCTGCTCAACCTGAGAGGCAATCTGGCTCGAATAAATAAATATTAAAAAGCGAAATAAATGTGCAGTCCGGAAAGGGCCGCTTGCGCCTACAGGACACCAGTCACCTGGTGCTTGTTACCTTGTCACTAAATTGTTTTCTGTTGCGTGCGGCGAAGTGAACTTCAAGCGGCGATCCTTCCGGGACCGGGTTGAGTTTACATGCTTTGACGGTTCGCTTAACTTGGCCAGCCGGTAGCGTCGACGTCGGCGATGAGGTCAGAACCCGAAGCGGTAGCGGGGGGTTTCCTTTTGCTTTGATGAGAGAACCACCCCGTCGCGCTGAAGCGCGACACCCCTCCTTCTTAAAGGAGGGGAGCTTTTGTAGCGTCTCTTTAAACTCCTGCCTCTTTAAATTGCAGCGTTATGTGCCGAGCCGCATAAAGATATTGTCGTTCGCGTTGACACCCCACACTCTGCCGTCCGCGCCGACAGAGACCCATTTCAGTCCGCCGGGCACTGCCTGCCATTCACTGCCGGTCCATCTAAAGATATTATCGGCCGCATTGACGCCCCAGACATCGCCCGCGCCGCCGACGGAAATTTGCTTCAATCCGCCGTCAATCAATTGCCAGCCCGTGCCGGTCCACCTAAAGATATTGTCGTTTGCGTTGACGCCCCACACCGTGCCGTCGGCCCCGACCGAAACGTTTTTCAGTCCGCCGGGAATTTGCTCCCAGCCGGTGCCCGTCCATCTAAAGATATTATCGATCGCGTTGACGCCCCAGACATGGCTTGCGCTGCCAACGGAGATTTGCTTTAATCCGCCGGGGATCTGCTCCCAGCCGCTGCCGGTCCACCTAAAGATATTATCGATCGCGTTGACGCCCCACACGGTGCCGTCGGCCCCGACCGAGACGTTTTTCAATCCGCCGGGAATTTGCTCCCAGCCGCTGCCCGTCCATCTAAAGATATTATCGATCGCGTTGACACCCCAGACACGGCCTGCGCTGCCGACGGAAATTTGCTTCAATCCGCCGTCGATCAACTGCCAGTCAGTGCCGATCCCTCCGGATTTCGCCGTGACCGGGGTAGACGGGATCGGAGTACGACTCCGGGTCGGGGTAGGAGTACCCGGGTGCGGTTCCTCTTTGCCGCCCCTCATCAGCAAAAATACGATCACGATTATTATTACCAGTAAGAGTCCGCCGATAAGCGCGAATATCCACCAGTAAGATCCTTTTGTAACGATCGGCGCCGGGGCTGCTGTTTCGACGTTTACGGTCGGCCCCTCGGTAAACTCTTCGTCAGGGTTGGCCGTCGAAGCCACATCCAGGCGAAAAGGAAATTTCCCCGTCTCCGTACCCGTGGATTTGAAATTCACGGTGAATTGCTGGGTGCCGGCCGGTCCGAAATCCTTTTCCATTTCCTCTGCGACCTCCAGCCAATCCTGGCGAGTGTTGCCCATGGCTTTGGCCTGGACGATTCCCCGGAGCGGTTTGTTGGTGGTGTTGGTTACGGTAAAGATCGCGCTGGCTTTGCCGGTTGCGTCCGCCTTGATGTCATTGGTGGTTGTGGTGATCGCAAAAATATTTCCCATAGTTTCTCCTTTTGGCCAGGTCGGCTGATCTCGAATTTCTAAAGTCAGGCAGACAGACTTCTCAGGTTCCTTAGGAAGCGGGCGACACTTTTATTGAGGTATAGCTTAGTGGGCTCATTAATCAGTTCCGTGGGTGAACCATAGACCAAAAATTTTAGTTCACCCACCTTAACCAACAATTCTCAGGGAGTCAAGACGTTTTTGCGGGCGCAGGCAGCCCGCGAAACTGCCCGCTTTAAGGGATATCCGGCCCGCTCGCAATTAACGCTATGTCCTGGGCGGAAAGCATCTGAACGCGAGCCATATTGAAGTTATAGCGGTCGAAGATCGTCTGGCTCGGTATCCAGCGTTTCTTGCCGTCAATGACAAGGTAGATCTCCGGCGCCGACGGCGTTTTAGCCAGATAGGTGCCATCGGTCACCGGCGAACCGATCGGAAATTCATCCGCATTCGGAATGTTGATCACGCTCCCATCTTTGAAAAGATTGTTCATAGTACCTCCGCTCTGAACGTGTCGCAGCTTCCCGTCCAGCCCGAGATAGATCGCGCCGGTACGTTCATCGCGAATACGCGCCCCGTCGATAACCGTTTTAGGCGCCGGGGTACTTTCGATGGCCGGTTGAGTCGGGGTCGCGGCCGGCTGAGTCGGAGTCGGGGTCGGTGTCGGGGTGGCGGCAGGAGTGGCGGCAGCATTGGCGTTAGAATTTACCGCCGGGCTTTTATCGCCGCGCAAAACAAGGAATAAGATCCCTGCCATGACCAGCAGCAGCACTATGATGGCGACGATGACGATCCACCAGGGAAATGCTTTTTTAGCGGCTGTTACCGGGGCAGAGGTAGAGGCGGCGACCTTTACGGTCGGCCCCTCGGTAAAATACTCGTCGGGGTTCGCCGATGAAGCTACGTCCAGGCGAAAAAGAAATGTCTCTGCGGGCGGCGAGGCCGAGGCTGCCGGTTTGCTGAAATTCACGGTGAACTGCTGGGTTCCTCCGGCGCTGAAATCCCTTTCCGCTTCTCCCTCGACATCCAGCCATTCCTGGCGAGTGTTACCCAGGGCTTTGGCCTGGGCGATCCCCCGGAGCGGTTTATTGGTGGTGTTGGTTACGGTAAAGATCGCGCTCGCTTTGCCGGCGGCGTCTGCTTTTATATCTTCGATGGCTGTGGTGACCGCAAAAATATTTCCCATGTTTCTCCTTCGGTGAAGATCAGGTCGATCTTAAATTCTCTAAAAAACAAGTCGAGTCGGATAAGCTTTTTTTACAGTTCCTGCGGAATGGGCGGCTTATCGAGGACGGATCGGTTGGACGCGATCGGTTCCGTGGGTGAACTATAAATAAATCTGTAGTTCACCCACCTTAACCAACAATTCTCAGCGAGTCAAGACGTTTTTTTGCGGGCGCGGATACGGCCGCTAATAACACAAATAACACGAATAGAAAATTTTCTACCGTGTTATTTTGTGGCTAATAAAGAAATCGGGTGGCTTTACATATTAGTGACGCAAAGCCACTCCCGGCAGATCTTTAAACAATAGCGAAGTCGTATTGCTCTTGATGTACGGCGGTATCGCCCGTCAGATCGAGATTACCGAGGTACGCTTCGATCTCGCTTAGCACTTCCCGCTCCGCGGTTCTCAAATAATTGGCTATCTCCGGGTGGACCCGCAGGATCACCTGGTTGGCGCTTTCCATCGACTTTGAAAGCCGGCGGGCCTCTTCCAGGATCTCATAGCAAATCGTTTGCGGAGACCGCACCAGCGCCGAGCCCTGGCAATAAGGACAAGGCGTGCAAAGAGTGCGCTCGAGCGATTGCTTGACGCGCTTGCGGGTCATGATGATCAGCCCGAAGTCGTTGTAAGACAACACCTTCGTCGGCGATTTATCACGATGCAAAGCGTCCTGCAAAGTTGCCAGAACCTTGTGTCGGTTGCGGCGGTCTTCCATGTCGATCAGGTCGAGCACGAGAATGCCGCCCAGATCGCGCAAGCGGATCTGCCGCGCAATTTCCTCCACCGCTTCCATATTGGTTTTGGTGATAGTGTCTTCGAGCCGCGCATTTCCCTTACCGACAAATTTACCGGTATTGACGTCGATCGCCACCAGCGCTTCGGTTTGGTTAATGACCAGATAGCCGCCGGACCTCAGCCACACCCGCGGTTTAAGAGCTTTCTCGATCTCGGCCTGTACGCCGTAATTTTCAAGAATGGGCTCTTCCCGGGTGTAAAGTTTTACGCGGTTGACCATATGCGGTTTTACGCGATTAACAAACTCGACGATATGCAGGTAATCTTCCTCGGAATCGACGCGAATAGCGGCAAAATCTTCGGAAAGCTGATCGCGCAGGATGCGCTGAACAAGATCCAGGTCCTGATGGACCAGCGCCGGGGCTTTGGATTTTTCCGCCTGCTTCTTTATCTCTACCCACGTACGCACCAGGTAACGAGCGTCTTCGCGCAATTGCGCCTCAGGTATCCCGATCCCCGCCGTACGCACGATAAATCCACCCGAAGGCACTTCTTCTTCAGTGCGTATCTTTTGAATAACGGTGCGCAAACGCGTGCGTTCGCTGCCGCTTTCGATCTTGCGGGAAACGCCGACGTGTTCGATGGTCGGCATATAAACGATATAGCGTCCCGGCAGCGCGATGTGCGATGTGATACGGGCGCCTTTACGCGCGATAGGTTCCTTGGCGATCTGGACGATCACTTCCTGGCCTTCGCGCAGCAGATCGGAGATCGTCGGTTGCGGCGGCCGGTCGCGGCGCCCGCTATCGCGGCGATTGTCCGAACGGCCTCCTCCTCGGCGTCCGTCACGACGATTGTCCGAACGGCCTTCCGGACGGCTTTCGGAACGAGTATCCGAACGGCCTTCCGGACGGCTCTCGGAACGCGTATCCGAACGGCTATCTGAGCGACCCTCTGAGCGGCTATCTGAGCGGCTATCTGAACGGCTGCTACTCTTGCGCGGCGCCTCTTTTTCTTCCGCCTCATCTTTGACCGGGGTCAATTCCGCCGCCGCGATCTCGCTTTCGACGTTAACAACCTCGTCACTTTCGGCGCCTTCTAATCTGTCTTCCGTCGGCCCGTCAGTCTCTTTCTTATTGCCGCTCGGACGACGACGACGTCCGCGGCCGCCGCGTCTCATCGCAAACTCTCCGGTGCTCGAAGGCTCTTTCACGCCGGCATCCGCATCGCCGTATGTTTCTGAGTCTTCAGATTTGTCGGCTTTGGCCTTGGTAGTCTTTTTGCCCTTAGGCTTATCGGCAGTCTTACCCTTAGCAGCGGGTTTTTTGGCCGCCGCGGGTTTGCCCTTGGCAGGCTTATCCGCCGTTTTGCCGCGGCCCCGTCCGCCTTTTTTCTCTTTCGGATCTTCGTCAGAAACTTTATCAAAGCTAAAGGCCGGTTCGTCCTCGTCCGCTATGCGTTCGAAACCGCCGCCCATTTCCATTGAGGAAATCAGCGAGCCCACTTCGGCGCTGGAAGTGCTTTCAACATCAAATTCGATCGCGCGAACTTTATCCTGAATGGCTTCCTGCACATAAGCTTCCTTGAACATATCGCCGGTGGTTTCTTCCGCGTCAACGATGCGTTCGAAACTGGAGTCTTCGTCGATAAAGAACATCGTGCCGGCTTCTACCCGGTCGGCCCCTGACTCGACGGCTTCGACCAGGTCGTCGACCTTCTTGCCGCCTCTACCCCTGCTTCTGCCGCCGCGTTTGCCTTTTCTGCCGTCTTCTTCCGGCACAATTTCAGCTGCTGCATTAGAGGTTTCTTCTTCCCCATCGTCCTGCTCTCCGGCAGCCAGCGGTTCCGCTAATTCGTGAGCCGATTCCATCTGGTGCTCGCGCACGAGGCGTTCTTTCTGCAGCTGCTCGACCACTTCTTTTTCGGCTTCGGGCTTCTTGGCGCCCTTTTCTATCATTATTCTTTCGAATTCTTCTTCTTCATCGAAGAAGTCCGAAACATACAGGAACGCATCGCGCTCCAGCCCTATATTGACAAAGGCAGATTGCATACCGGGTAATACCCTTTGCACTCTGCCTTTATAAATATTACCTACAAATCCCTGGTCGTTTTCGCCTCTTTCAATGTAAAACTCAACAACCTGGCCGTTTTCGATAACGGCAATTTTTCTTTCGCGTCCATTGACGCTGACGATCATTTCTTTCGCCATAAATTATCTTTTCTCTTGGATGTACATTTTATTTGTCATCCTTAAAAATCCTTTGTTTCTTTAAATTAATCGGTCTTATCACATTCTCGTCCGGTATTATGCGGAAGAGAAAGGCAGACACTCAGCGGTATTGACTTCGAGATAGGATTTAGACTAAAGATTGAAGGATTGTAGGTGATCAGGATCTTGCACAGCAGCCGTGATGCGGTCTTTCAGCGTTAAGACTTGTGTCTTTACACTTTCGCATCAGGGATTCAAACAGGAACTTTTCAAAAAATTGGCAATTTCTTGTTTGCCGCGGACAGGGAGCAGTTTTCACGCTCCTACCTGTCGTTTCAATGACGGTGAATCACCGTTAATTCAATATTTTCAATCCTTTTGGTTTGCCGAGACTGAATCTAATTCAGCCGTTCTTATCTCATTAATCAGCCAAAACCACGATAAGTATAGTTTATATCTGCAAATAAAGCCAAGAATAAACTAAAGAAATATAAAATCTGTCCTTAAAGTCCCCAACTTAGGACAAAGAAAATAGCCCAGGGTAAGTGAGCGAAGCGAGCGCCACCCTGGGGTATCTTAAATTCCAAAACGTTCCAGCCCTGAAAGGGCGGCAGAACTCAGTCAGCTCTGCCGCCCTTTCAGGGCTAACAATTAAAATGGCCGTTCGTTACCCAGGGCTGAAGCCCTGGGCTATTCTCTCCAGTCCGCTACGCGGACATACCGTCAGCTTCACTGGCTTGCTGCAAAAAATCATGCTTATACTTCCATTTACCAACGTTTTATCGGGCGCGATTTACTATTGGCCCCGGAAGATTTACTATTCAAGTTCAAAGTTTTATGGAAGTTTATTTTCAATTGATCACTGACGCCGAGTCTCTGCACAGGGCGGTCGAAGACCTTTCTAAATACGATTTTATCGGTTTTGACACCGAAACGACTGAGCTCGACCCCTATGACGGAGATATTCGGCTGGTCCAATTGGCGGCGCCGGACAGCGTCCGCGTGATCGATCTAAAAGCTTTTGGCGCTGGTAATGGGGGCAATAACGGGGCCAATATCGGGGGCAGCCTGAAAACTAATCCCGATCTGGAACCGCTGCGCCGCCTTTTGGAAGCAAAAATTCCGGTCAAGATCGCGCATAATGCCAAATTCGACGCGAAATGGGTAAAGCATCACCTCGGCATAGAATTGGGCGGAGTTTTCGATACCTATCTTGCCAGTCAATTAGTTTCCGCCGGCGACACCGATCACCGCCACAGCCTGGCTGAGGTCGTCTTGCGTTATCTCAACCAGGAAGTGGATAAAACCGAACAGATCAGTGATTGGAGCGGCGAACTTTCCCAATCGCAGCTCGAATACGCCGCCAAGGACGCCGCTATTTTGCTGCCGCTGCAGGAAAAGCTGGCGGAAAAGCTCCGGCTGGACGAACTGGAAAGATGTGCCGCGATCGAATTTGAAAGCATCTTGCCGATCGTGGCGATGGAACTCGCCGGCGTGAATCTCGATAAGGAATTGTGGCGCTCGCATCTCGAACAGGTGGGCAAGAAACAGGCCCATTTGGCTGACGACCTGCAGGACATTCTTTCCGCCGGGGCGATCCAGAGTTCTCTTTTTGGCCGCACGGAGATAAACCTGGATTCGCAGCAGCAAGTGCTGGAAGCTTTACAAAGGATCGGCGTTCCGATCGGCGACAGTACGCGTCATGAAATTCTGGAAAAACTCGCGCCGCTGCACCCGCCGGTGGAAAAACTTATCGAATACCGCGCCGTGCAAAAACAGCTCACCAGTTTTGGCGAAAATATTCTGGAATATATCAGCCCCGCAACCGGACGCATCCACGCGGATTTTCGCCAGATCGGCGCGCCGACCGGACGTTTTTCCTGCTCGCATCCGAACCTGCAGCAAGTGCCGCATGAGGACGAATACCGCCGCTGCTTTAGCGCGCCGGCCGGCAGAAAACTCATTGTCGCCGATTACAGCCAGATCGAGCTGCGCATCCTGGCCGATTTTAGTAACGACGTGCATTTGATCGAGGCGTTTAAGTCCGGCGCTGATTTTCACCGCCAAACCGCGGCACAGGTTTTTGGCGTAAAACCCGAAGAGGTCACGCCGGCCCAGCGCACTTTTGCCAAGCGGCTGAATTTCGGCGTGGTGTACGGCATCGGCGCGTCGCGTTTTGCCGACCTGACCAAGATCGGCGAAAGCGAAGCGGAGCAAATGCTGCGACGCTATTTTAATAATTATCGCGGCCTCGATACCTGGCTGCGAAACACCGCCAATGACGTGATAAAGAACCGGACGGCGCGGACGGGTTCGGGTAGGTTGATGCGGTTTCGTTTTGATCCCGATAACCCGACCTCGATCGGCTCCGCCAAACGGGTCGGCAAAAATATGCCGATCCAGGGAACCTCGGCGGATATTCTAAAGCGCGCGATGCGGCTTTTATATGACGATCTGAAGAACACTTCGGCCAAGCTGGTAAATGTCATTCACGATGAAATTGTCGTCGAATCCGGAGAGAGCGAGTCGGCGGAAGTCGCTCAGATAGTAGAAAAGGCCATGACCTCCGCGGGTGAAGAATTTGTCAGCAAAGTTCCGATCAAAGTAGAGATAAAGATCGCCGCCGATTGGGCGAAGTAACTCGGAAGTTACTTTGGCCGGATCGATAGCCGTGTTTGCCCGGAGCCGTCGGCGTTCATAAAGTAGACTTCTTTGTGGCCGTCGCGGTCGGAATGAAAGGCGATCCGTTTGCCGTCGGACGACCAGACGGGGTAGACGTCCGAGAAAGTATTGCTGGTCAGCTGCTTTAGGTCCGATCCATCCGCATTCATCAGATAAATCTCAAAATCATCGTCACGCTTGGAAGAGAAAAGAATCTTTTTCCCGTCGTGAGACCATTCCGGCATCCCGTCAAATCCCTTGGCGTTCGTGATATTTTTCTGATCGCTGCCGTCCGCGTTCATTATGTAGAGGTCGGTTTCGCCGCCCCGTTCGGAACCGAAGACGATCTTTTTACCGTCAGGAGAAAAAGCGGGCGAAAAGTCCTTATTGTCATTATTGGTCAACCGCACCTGATCGCTGCCGTCCGTCTTCATTGTATAGATCTCCCAATTACCGTCCTTGCTGGACATGAATAATATCCTTTTACCATCGGGCGAAAAACTGGGGTCCCAATCACTGCCCTTGTTAAAGGTCAGGCGTTTTTGGGCGGAACCGTCCGGAGCGCAGGAGTAGATCTCGAAATCGCCGTCGCGGTCGGTCATAAAAACACCGAGTTTGCCTTTGTGAGAAAAGCGCGGCGGGTATGCATCGCCCGGGCCGGTGATCAAAAGTTTCAGGCCGGTGCCATCCGTCCTGGCGGAATAGATATCGGCTTTTCCGCCGGTGCGGCCACTACTGTTGGAACGAAAAAGGATCGTATCTTTCGACATCCACGAGGGATTACTGTTCTCGACGGGCTTGTCCTGGGCAAAGGCGGTTAAGGAAAAAAAGAAGACGATAAGCAAGGATAAATATTTCATAAAGCCATTGTCGCCCAAAGCCAAACGACGGTATTGCACGGATCAAAGGTTTTAGAATAAAGAAAAGGTAACGGGCTGCGTGTTCCGTTCCATCCGGGGTGGAACGAAGTGGAACACCTGGAACGAAAATGGAACACGTGTCCCGCGTAAATTGAGATAGCGAAAGAGTTGTCGTGTTAATAAGTTTTTGCGCCTGATTTGCGGTTTTTGGCTGCGGGCGCGCCTTTTTATGGGTAATCGGCAGTAATTTGGCATTTGGACAGTGATTTGATATTCCATTTTGAAAACGCCTTCCGGGGCACTGGAACTTGATCCCGCGAAACTCCCGTCGTGCGCATTATAGTTTTAAGAGCGTGGCGAAAGAAGAAGAGATTTCTTTAGAAATAACTAAATCGCGGCTTTTACGATGGAGTATGGTGCCATGTGAGTAAGCCAACCGGAACCGGTTGACTTTGGTCATGAAGTGAGAACCGGGAACGGTAGTGACCGGGTAAATGAGCGCAGCAAAAAAACAACAGTATCCAGCCAGTCTGAGAAAGAAACCCGGTCACTACCGTTCCCGGTTCTGACCCGTTGTCGAATAAAAAAGGCGGTCTGCAACCGCCTTTTTATCCGCCAATACATGGATTCTAAACTTTAATTATTAACGACCGAGTCGGCTTTTTCCTGAGGCGCAGAATAGAGGATCCTGCCGCAGCTTTCACAGTTGATAACGTTGCTGCTGGTTTTGATATCCAGCATCATTTGCGGGCGCAGCGCCATAAAGCAGCTGCTGCACGAACCGTTCTTTACCTCGGCCACCGCCACGCCGTCGCGGCTGCGAGTGGAAAGACGGTCATACACCCCGGCGTAATTTTTCGGCAATATAGCAAAAAGCTCGGCGCGCTTATGGGTCTCGAGTTCGAGTTCCGCGTGCTGTCCTTTTACCACATCGTCAAATTGTTTCAAGGCTTTTTTCCGGTCTGCCTCCAAAGTACGGGCTTCTTCGGCACGTTCGGCCAATGCCTTGTCAGCTTCTTCCACGGCAGTGTTGTTCTCGTCGAGCTTCGTCTGCAGTTCGGCGATCTCTTTGTTCAAGGTATCTGCCGCCCTCATCGAGGCTTCGTATTGTTTTTGGTTTTGTGAGGCTTTTAGGTCGCGGTCTGCTTTTTCAAGGTTGTGTTTCGATTCGGCTATCTGTTTTTCTAATTCGCCGTGGCGCGTATGAGCGGCGGCTTTTACATTTTCCAATTCCCTAATTTCAAAGGCGTGCCTTTCGTATTCTTCTTCTACTTCGGCACGCCTCTCAGGAATTGTTTTTATTGCGTTTTTTAATCTACGTATGTTGGTATCGGTGTTTTGTAATTCTATAAGCTTTTCAAGTTCAGCTTTCACTCTTATCTCTCCGGTATATATATTTGTCATTTAAATATCAATAAACTTCCCTCTTTGAATATCACATATTTTCCTCCGTTTTGCAATTTTCGCCAAAAAGACGAGCGGGGCAATACCCCGCTCTTTTTAGCCTGAAATGCGCACTTAAGTGCTAATTTCCCAATACTTTACTGGCATTGATGCGGCCCGCATTTTCCAATTTGCCGGTTAAAGTATCCAGTAGGTCCACCGAGCTGAGAAGCTTTTGACGCAATTTTTGCACGCTCATCTTCGGATCTTGCGCCAGCACGAGCGCGGCGATGCCCGCAACCTGCGGTGTCGCCATCGATGTGCCGGAAGCCTCACGATATTCGCCGTTTAGCCAGGTGCTGACGATATCTTTGCCCGGCGCGGCCACGTGAACCGATTTGACACCGAAATTTGAGAAAGTCGCCATCAGATCGACGCGGTCCAGTGCTGCCACGCTGATAACGTTCGGCAAATTGTAGCTGGAGGGGTAATGCGGGCGGCTGTCATTGCTGGAACCGTCATTACCGGCCGCGGCGACAAATAAAATGCCTTCATCGCCGGCGGCCCTGATCACGTCTTCCAGAGCTTTAGAATAAGTGGTCGAACCCCAGCTGGCATTTATCACTCTTATATTAACGCCCGCGCGTTTGCGTTCGATGGCGTAATTGATCGCTTCGATCGCGTCCTTGGTAGTGCCAAAACCGCCGCGCCCCAGAAATTTGAGCGGCATGATCTCAACTTCCCAATTGATGCCGGCGATGCCTTCATCATTATTACCCTCGGCGCCGATGACCCCCGCACAGTGAGTACCGTGGCCGTTGTCATCCATCGGGTCGCGATCGTCTACCGCGCTAAATCCGTGCAGGTCGGGTATGGTCCCGAGTTCGTCATCCTTATAGACCGGAATATTATCGGGCCGCGTCCACATATTGGCCGCCAGGTCCGGGTGCGTGTAATCGACACCGCTGTCCAGCACGGCCACGACAACCTTCCGGCTGCCTTTTGTTTTTTGCCACGCTTTTAAGACGTCGATGTCGGCTTTTCTCTTTCCGCCGTTCTGCCCCGTATTATTGAGCGCCCATTGATCGGAAAACATCGGATCGTTGGGCTGATCGGCCGGATTAACATTATCTTTGGGGGTAACGGTTTTCAGGTCCTCCAGCGGCGAAGCCTCGATCTCCAGGTTAGGTTCGGCATACAACACCAGGTTGGACATTTTGCTGTACTGCTCGGCAACCGCTTCTGCGCTCTGCCCGTCCATATCGTCGATGGCTACCAGTTTATCGACCGATTCGATCTCGTCTTCGACGTTGTCGTTATTTTTCGCGGCGATCTTTTTGATGTCGTCAAAAGAAACTTCGCGGCGGAATTTGACCAGGACCTCGGGCTCTCTATCGGCGGCCCCGCGAACCGCGGCCGTGGGCTTGGGCGTCGATCTTTTTACTGCGTGATCGACCGTGAGACTGCCCTCTTTCTGCCAGTGACGCATCTGGCCCGCGGCAGCGGCCATGATCACCAGTACAACGGCGATCGCCAAATGAATGATGAAATTCTGTCTATTCATTGCTTTATTACTACTTTCAAAAAAAGGCAGCAAGGCTAAAAGCCCGCTGCCTGAAAAAAAATTTATGATGTCACTATGATATTCGCGCCCTTGAAATTCAAAAGCCTAAGCTGATACTTATCGGCGCGGTACTCGTAATTTTTTCCGTTCGCGTCCAGCATGATCTTCCAGCCGGAACTTATCATCTGCGCCGACATTTCGTCATCAACGGGCGCGCCCAGCGATGAATTCGGAAAATCCTTGTCCTCGGCGGATAAAAGCTTAACGGACGACGCGTCGATCCCCAGGCGTTCTGCCAGATCTGTTTTTGCCCTTGTTACTGCTGATTCTTTGCTAAAACTCATCTTTATTTATGAATATAGCCCGGAAGCTAAATATTCTGACTATCTTTGTCGTATAAGTCAACACTATTAAGATAACGAAATATTATGATAATTAGTTCGATATTAGCTCAAATCTCCATACAAATTCTGCAATAAAGCGATAACCACGATCCCGGCCGTTTCGGCCCGTAAAATACGGCCTCCGAGCGTAATTATCCGCGCTTGGGCGTTTTCGGCAAGCATAATCTCGGTGTCGTCCCAGCCGCCTTCCGGGCCTATAACGGCCGTGATCTTATCTGTGCCAGGCATCGGGTTTTCCAGTTCATCCAGACTCTTCCCTTTACGCTCGGAAAAGAAAAGGGTCAGGGCCCTATCGCCTTTAATAAACTCAGAAAATTCTATTGGCGCGGTTATTTCGGGAATTCTGGCCCGCCCGCATTGTTTTACGGCCTCCAGGGCGACCCGCCGCCAGCGCTCGATCTTTTTTGCGGCTCCGGCGGTTTTTGCGGCTTCGCGGTTTTTTTTTATTTTGACGTCGGAACGCAGGGTTTGCAGCGGGACGATCTTATTTACGCCAAGCTCGGTCGCCTTCTGAATGACCAGCTCAAACTTTTCTCCTTTGAGCAATGCGATGGCGAGAGTCAGATCGAGTTTCGATTCCGGGGCGGGCGGTTCCAGTTCACCGGTCACCGTTAATTCCGCCGGTTCTTTTCCCCCGCCGGTTTTTTCTATCTTGCAGCCATACTCTTTTCCCTCGCCGTCAAAGACCGATACTTCGTCGCCTTCGCGCAAACGCAGCACGTCACGCAAGTGCTTCGATTCTTCCAGACTCAGCTTGATGCTATTCTGAGTGAATTGGTTTGGCGCGGCGTAAAATCTTCGCATTGTTTGGTTAAGGCTAAGCTAAGAATAATTTAACCACTAAACGCACTAAATAAAATCTTATTCGTGTAATTCGTGCGATTCGTGGCTAAGTCATTTATTTTTGGCAATTCACCACAACTGAAATCCATTCTCCCAGTTGATTCACGGCAAAATCTTTCCGATCTAATTCAACTAATTTATTCGCGATCATTACTTCCTGTTCGATCAAAATGCCGGAAAGTACCAGCGTTTTTTGCGCTTTTTCCACGAGCAACGACAGCAGCGGCAAGATCACATCGGCGGTCAGATTTGCACAGACAAAATCGAAATGTTCTGTTTCCCTCGTGATCGAGCCTTCATAAAAAATTATGTTACCGGCGTGATTGAGTTGGGCGTTTTCGCGGGCGATCTGCAGGGCGTCCGGGTCGGTGTCGCAAGCCTCTACTTTGCTTCCGGCGAACATTTTCGCCGCCGCAATGGCTAGTATCGCGGTCCCTGTTCCCACATCCAGGAAACTGCCGCCGTCGTAGCACTTATCGATCGCGGACAGGCAAAGCCGCGTGGTCTCGTGCGTTCCGGTGCCAAAGGCCATGCCGGGTTCGATGCGAATTATTATTTTATCCGGCGATTCCGGGATCTCGCTCCAGGTGGGCGCTACAATAAACCGGCCTGATCCGACCGGCTGCCAGCTTTTTTTCCACTCCGCCAGCCAGTCGCGCTGTTCTACCTTGCTCCACTGAATTCTCTTGACCGCGTCGTGAGAAAAGCCGTAGATACGCAGGGCTTCATTTAAAGCGTCTTGCAGTTTTACTTCTTCATTAAAATATCCCGTGACGGTGAGAAATTCGTCGTCTTTGTTTTTCACCGGGGTGCTTATCGCGGTTCCCAGCGCGTCGACTTCGAGCAGGGCAAACTCCACGGCCTCGGCTGCTTCGCGCAGGATCTCTATCTCGACCGCCAGCCAATTTTTATTCTGTGATGCCGATGTCATAGAGGTCTTGTTCGCTGTTGCGCCAGTCTGCGCGCACTTTTACAAAGAGCTCCAGGTAGCATTTGTGCCCCAGCAGTTTTTCGATGTCCTGACGCGCTTCCGTTCCCACCTGTTTCAGCTTTGCGCCTTTCTTGCCTATCACGATCGCTTTTTGCGAAGACTTCTCAACATAGATCGCGCAATAAATTTTGGTCAGGTTAGGATCGGTTTCGTCGAACATTTCCGTCACCACCGCCGTGACGTAGGGAATTTCATCTCCGGTGACGCGCAGAATTTTTTCGCGCACAAATTCCGCCGCGATCTGGCGCATCGGTTGGTCGGTCATTTCATCGGCGGAAAAGACCGGTTCGCCTTCGGGCAGATTTTTTATTATCTGGGTGAGCAAAGGTTCGATATCGATGCCTTTTGACGCGGAAATCGGCAGGATGCTCTGCCAATCGTGTTCTTTGGAATACCATTCGATCAGCGGAAGCATTTCGCCTTTTTCTTTGATCTTATCGATCTTGTTGAGCACCAGCAGCGCAGGCTTGCCGGATTTTCTTACTATCTCTAAAACGAAATTGTCGCCATTGCCGGTCGAGACCGAAGCGTCGCGCAGCAGCACTACCACATCGACGTTATAAAGCGCTTCATAAACGGCCGCCATCATCCGGCGGTTCAGCAGGTAGCCCGGCTTATGCACGCCCGGGGTATCGACAAAAACGATCTGCCCATCGTCGCGCGTGACGATCCCCTGAATTTTATTTCTGGTGGTTTGCGGTTTGTTGGAAACGGCGGCGATCTTTTCGCCGACCAAAAAATTCAAAAGCGTTGATTTCCCTGCATTCGGGCGTCCTATCAACGCTGCATAACCGCTTCTATATTTTTTTTCTGTCATATACCGGGAACCGTGTTCCGCTTCTTCTTTCTTATCTGACGGTGATCGATACTTCCTTTTTCTCGCCGCAGGGCGATTCGACAAATACTTTGAAGTCTCCTTTTTTGGTGCTGATCGATCTAACCACATAAAGCACGCGGCCGATATCTTTTCCGATTCCTGTCTGGAGTTCGAGAGTAAGGTCTTCGCTGTTTTCAGTGGTCACTTTTATATCTTCCAGCTTGCCATCGCCTTTGAGATCGATGGTAACGGAACCCCATCCTCCGTTATTGATCAGTATCAACTTTTCCGGGCTGACCGCTGTCTGGCATCCGGAAGTATTTGAAGAGCCGGACGTATTTTCCGAAGAGAGCGATCGGACGCGTACCTGCGCGTTAGGATTCGAATATACTACTCCGTCCTTGGCGGCTTCAGGTTCGGTTTTAGAAGTTACCGTGCGTTTTCGGCTTTCACTGTCATTTTTTGCGGCGCCTTCATTTTTTGCGGTTTCTTCGGTTTTTGGGGCCGTTTCCTGTTTTGCCTCATCACTCGTAACTTTTGCTGCTTCCTTTACCGGTTCGCTCTTTAAGGATTCATCCGTGACGGTCTTTTGCGGCGCGGCGGTATCGGCTGTATTCGCGGGAGGAACAACTTCCGGCGCGCTCGAAGTATTTGGTGAAGTATTTGGTGAAGTCTTTAATGACACCGGTTCCATCGTAGGTGACGGTGACGGCTCAGCAGCTCCGCCGGTGTTCTTAATTGTCTCGCTCGTCTCCACAGGTTTAGGGGCTTCCGATACGGGAGGCACGGGCGTGGGTTGGGCTTTAAGCAGCGAACCGGCGCCTTTCTTTACGCTGGGGTCGCCTTTGGCCGCGAGAGTGATCTTTTCTTCGCAGCCGTTCAGGCCGCCATACAACCTCTGGCAGAGGCCTTGGAGCGTCGCGTATTTTATCGTGTCCGGCGGGCCGCTCAGATAGCTCCTTGAGTAAGCTTCAAAAGCCTCATCGGACTTTCCGGTAGCGTCCAGGATCGTGGCCAGTTTCCACAAAGTGCTGCGCCACCAGGTGCTTTGTTCCGGTAGAACGCTGACCGCCCGCCGCAGCCTGACCACTGCCTCGTCCAATTTCTCCTGTTGAAACAGAGCCCAGCCCGAAAGTTCTTCGACCCGCCCGCGCATTATGCTCAGCAGCACCGGTTTCGGGATCGCCGGCACGTCAACGGCCGTTCCCCGGGTCAGTGCGCTGGCCCGGGGCTCTAACAATTCATCCGCCAAAACAGCCAGCGTAGCGTTAGGAAGCGTGACCGAGTTATCGATCCCGCCCACTGCCGACTGCACATACTGGAGCGTTTTTTCCGGCAGCCGTTTCTTCTGCAAAAGTTTGTTCGCCACATACAGCTGGCGGTATGACTGCATCGCGTCTTTCTCTCCGACAAAAGCATCGGCGGCAGCGACGATGTCCGCATCGGCCGCATCCTTGTCGCTCAGCTTCAGGTCAAAAACAAGCAGGGTTTTTAACCGGGCGGCATTTTCCGGTGAATCGGCGGCCAGTGATTCATAAATACTTGCGCGGCGTTCGGGCGCCAGGATATCGACAAAAGAGTCGCCGCTTTGCGGGATGCGTCCGGCCAGGTCCACCGCTAATTTTCCATCTTTGATAGAAAAGCTGCGCCGCAGGTCGATCGCGGCTTCTTCGAAAAATCCGACGGCGTATTTAGCGCTGGCGCGTTCGTAGCTTATGGTCGGAAAATTTCCATACTGCGAAGCTTGGAGCATGACCCTCTCAGCTTCCACCGGTTGTTTTTGCAGCAATAATCCGCGCGCCAACGCGATATGCGCCCAGACAAAACGAGGTTCTACCGTCAAAGCCCTGCGCGCTAATTCGACCGCCTTATCGCCTTCATTGTGCGCGGCATACCAGTACGCAACTCCGGCCATCAGCACAAAATTTTTCTGATTTGCGGCCAGCGCGTTCTGCAGCTCAACTTCCGCCTCGCGGCGCTTACCGCTATTTAGCAGGGCCAGCACCATGCCCGAACGGGCAGAAGTATTATCCGGCTCCCGCTCCAACGCTTCCTTGTACAAGGCCAGCGCTTCCTCAGGTTTTCCCAGCGCCCTTTTGGAATCCGCCAGATACAGGATGGTGGAAAGAAGCCGGGTGTTCGTCTGCAGCCCTTTTTCATAAGCGGCGGCGGCTTCTTCCAATTTCAAGTTCATGCGGTATGCCTGGCCGAGAATTTCATAGCCGGCCGCCGAGCCGGAATCTATCGCGGTCGCTTTTTCCGCGGCCCGCTGCGCGCCGGAAGCGTTTTCCACGCTTAAATGAAATTTTGCCAGGTCCAGCAGCTGCGCGAAATTATTTCCAACCTTTTCTTCGATCAGATCGGCGATCTTTATCGCGTTGCCGTTTTGCCCGAGGTATTGAAGATTGTTCGGTATCAGAAACATCACGCCGTGGAAAAGCTGGTCGCTAAGCGGGGACGGTGCTTCGCGGACGGCGAGTTCGAAAAGCGCTATTCCGCCCGGGGTGTCGCCGGCCTGTATCTTACCTTCAGCTTCCTGCGCGCGGGCGCTGACCAGCAATTCCTGCGCGCGGACCTTATGAGCGGATTCCGGAAATTTTTCCAGGAATTCCTTTAAAGCCGGTGCGCGCTCTGCCGGGGCCGCGATATTTCTCACCTTTTCGAAAACCTCATCTTCCGATTCCGCCGGCGTAGGCGATGCCGCGGGTTTGGTGACGGGTTTCTTCGGCGTTGGCTTTGCTTTAGGTGCCTGCGAAAAAGCCGCAGCCGATAAAACACAAACCATTAAACAAAGAAATAGGATTTTTATAGCTTGGTACTTCATTGGTATATCTTATGAACAGTTATGTTAGCACTAATCCCGCCGCAAAGGCTAAATTAAATTTTACGGCAAAAGAATTTACGTTTATCCTTCTTTTTGTGACGGAACTCGACAAATTTTGGGCAGATGAGATCGCGCAGGCGCTGGAAAAGGCCAAGGCTACCGGTCAAAAGGATATCGCCGATTATTTGAGCTTGCGGGCTTCGAACGATTTTCTGCGCTCGGCCGCCGTCAAATGGCTGATGCGGGAGTTCGTCGACCTGGGCGAAGAGTTTCGGCTTAAAGGATGCCGGATAACGCTCGAAACAAATACGTCACATAGCTTTGCGGTCGGGCACAGCACGATGGTCGGCTCGCGCCTTTCGTTTCGTTGCGGCCTGCGAGGCCTGACTATCGAAGCAGGCTGGACGCGCACTCCGGAACACGGGTTTATGCGCGGCGGCGGGCTGGCTTTTGCCCGCCTCAGCCATTACGGATTTGCCAAAAAAACCAGGGAGCTGCTGTTGATCAAGATCGACGAGCGGCCCGTCTGGGTCATTCAGGAAGACGAGCAGCTGCGCACCCCGCTTTTTGAAGATTTTTTCCACGAACATTTCTCTTTTTTTCTCGAACTATAACCGCTTTGCTGTTAATTGCCACGAATGTCACAAATAGCACCAATAAGAATCTTAATTCGTGTTATTAGTGGATAAAAAACTAACCATTTCGTCTACCCGTTAAACGTTTTAATTCCAAAGATGGGGGTTTGGGATTAATTGTGTTCTTGCAACTAACTGATACATCACGTCTTACTAATTCTCTCCAGATTTGGCACAAGCTTTGCCATTAGCATAACCGACACGGTTCGGTCGCACCCTTTTCGTGAAAAGAAGCGGCGGCCAGGAACTTAACGTGAAAGAAGAATGAGGAGAATATTAATGAAATTAAGTAGCTTGATCAAAGTTTTCGCTTTTTCACTTTTGCTTCTGGGAGTGCCGGCCATCGCTTCCGCCCAGTGGCGTAACGACCGCAACAACGGCAATTACGACAATGGTGCGCTTAAATCCACCATCAGGCGCGTACAAAATCAGGCCCGGCAGCTTGAAAATGCCTTCGATCACAATAGCGGCGGCCGCAATGGCGGCTATGGCGGTTATGGCAACGGCAGCAGCCTGGAAAATCTGACCGACCAATTCAAAAATGCCGCGGACGATCTGGAAGACGAGTTTGGCAACGGCCGCAACCTGAGCAACAGCTATGACGAAGCCAGCCGTCTGGTCCAGTTGGGTCAACAGATCGACCGGATGCTCGGCAGCAATGGCGGCGGACGTGGCGGACGCGGGGGTAATGGCGGTTACGGCGGTTATAACAACAACGGAATGTACGCCTGGAATTCGATCCGCAACGACCTGCGGGTGATCGCTAATGCCTATGGCATCGGCTATAACAACCGCGGGAACGGCAACGGCCGCGGGCGTGGTAATGGACGTGGCAATAATACTCCGTGGCCTTTCTAAGAAACTACAAAACGTTGCTGCGGCTGCCTCCGAAGTACTAAGATATGCCAAAAGCCGCAACGCGCAGCCCGGGCCTGACCGTCCGGGCTTTTTTCTTTTTTCGGCAATACCTTTACTATTAACGCATGGCCGGAACCCTCTACCTGGTAGCCACGCCGATCGGCAACCTGCAGGACATTTCGCCGCGCGCTCTGCAGACCCTTAAAATCGCCGATCTGATCGCCTGTGAAGACACCCGCCACACCGGAAAACTGCTGAACCATTACGGCATCAAAAACAAACTCCTCAGCTATCACGAACACAACGAACACGAGCGCGCGAACGAACTGGCCAAACTTTTGCTCGACGGAAAAAATATTGCGGTCACATCCGACGCCGGCACACCCGGCATTTGCGACCCCGCTTTTCGCATCGTGCAAAAAGCTTACGAGATCGGCGCAAAAGTTATTTCGATCCCGGGTGCGGCCGCTTTTGTGAATGCGCTGGTTATCTCGGGGCTGCCGACCGATTCGCATTTTTTCGGCGGCTTTCTGCCTTCAAAAAAAGGCGAGCGCATCACGCGATTAAAAGAAGTTAAGAGTATCCCCGCCACGCTGGTGTTTTACGAAACGCCGCATCGTCTGGGCAAATCTCTCGCCGATTGCCTGGAAGTGCTGGGAAACCGCCAAGCCGCCGTCGCCCGCGAGCTGACCAAACTGCACGAAGAAATTATTCGCGGCGATCTGCAGGAACTATCGGAGAAATTTGCGGCGCTAACTGTAAAAGGCGAGATCGTGCTGGTAATAGACCGCACCGAAATTCAAAATTCAAAATTAAAAACTGAAAACTCAGGGTCGCTGGCGGATCGCGTCGCCCAGCTGGAAAATGAAGGCTTCGACCGCAAAGCCGCGCTGAAAAAAGCCGCGAAGGAATTCGGCTTGAGCCGGTCGGAAGCTTACCGGATACTGCAAAGAAATAATTAAATTTCCTCGGAATAGATGGGATCCGATCTATTCGTTATCATCTATCATCTTTTATCTATTTCGAATAAAATTGTGAAAATGGCCGGTCTGATAGTTTTCTGCAAAAGTATCGTATAATTGATGTAAATATTATGAAGTTTCTCCACATTGCGGATATACATCTGGGCTGCACGCGTTACCAGTTGGAAGAGAGTCCGAAGGATTTTTTTCTCGCCTGGTATGACGCGCTGAAAAAATACGCGGTTGACACGCAGGTTGATTTTGTCATTATCGCCGGCGATTTTTTTCATAAACGCAATGTCGAGCCGCAGGCGATGAATCATGCCATGGCGGGGCTTGAATTACTGAAAAGAAATAATATTCCCGTCGTCGTTATCGAAGGCAATCACGATCAGGCCGGTTCCGGCAGCGCCTTTAGCTGGCTGCGCTCGCTTTCCGCCTGGGGGCTGCTAAAACTGCTCGAACCGCACGTCGAAAACGGCAGGATGCAATATGAGCCGTGGGACGAGAGTGAGAAAGAAGGATCGTTCGTCGACATCGGTCCGGCCCGTATTTTCGGTTCGAAATGGTACGGCGCCTCGGCAAATGTGGCGATCCCGATGCTTACCGAGGGGATAAAAGAAAATCGCCGTGAAGGCGCGTTTCATATTCTCATGCTGCACACCGATGTCGAAGGGCATCAGACACACCCGCTGCCTTCGCTTTCCATGGCCAGTCTGAAAGAGCTTAAATCCGTCACCGATTATGTCGCGCTCGGTCACACGCATAAAATGTTCGACATCGATAACTGGTGCTTTAATCCCGGCTCGCTGGAAATAACCAATATTGAAGAGTTCAAGGAAACGCGCGGCGTCTTTCTGGTTGAAGTAGATGAAAAACTCGAGGTAAATGCCGAGCACCTGCAAAATTACCGGCAGCGGCCTTTTGAAAGAATTCCTTTTACCGTCGGGGCTGATATGACGACGGAGTTAGTTACCGAAGGTGTGTTAAAAAAAGTAAGCGGCAAAACCTGGGACACGGATAGCGCGGCCCATACGGGGGAGCCGATAGTAGAGATCACTTTGCGCGGCCATCTTGGTTTTCCTAATTCCCTGCTCGAAGTACAAAAGATACGCGAGGAAACGCAAAAAATGACCGGCGCGCTGCACGTCCGGCTAAAGAATCACACCGTCCCGGTGGAATACGCGGTGGCGGCCGACACGGAAGAAGACATAACGCGCGAAGACCTGGAGCGCCGGGTGGTCGAAGACCTCATCGCGCGCGACGCCCGTTATAAACAAGATCCAACACCGGTAACGGACGCCATCATCGGCGCAAAGAAAATGGCCTTAAGCGACGAAGAACCGGAAAAGATCGCGGATTTCATCGCCGCTAAGATCGCAGGACAAAGTGTATAAGGCGTATAGATGTCGGAATCTCTGGAAAAAGTACGCGGTGTGCGGCAATTGCCGATATTTCCCCTGCCGGTCATCCTGATGCCGGGAGAGATAATTCCGCTGCATATTTTTGAACCGCGCTACCGCAAAATGCTCGACGACGTTCAGGCGGGAAACCGTCTTTTCGGGCTTTCCTATTTCGAACCGCAGGAATCGGAAGAGCCGCTGCCGCCGGCCGGGCATTTTGGCTGCGTCGCCGAAGTGCGCGAAGTTCAGCCGCTCGAAGACGGGCGTTCGAATATCGTGATCACCGGAATAATACGCTACCGTTTCGACGAGTATGCGGAAACCGGCGAACCCTATCTGGCCGGCGAGGTAACTTATTTTGAAGACCGCGAAGAAGAAGATGCGGAAAAGCTCGGATCGCTTTCCGAAGAGGTTACGGGACTTTTTAAGCGCGTCGCCAACGCCGCCCACAGCATCAGCGGCGACCGCACTCCGATGCCCGAACTTCCCGATATCGCGCCGCAGGAACTTTCCTATCTTATTTCCGCCGCGTTCAATTTTGAAAATTCCGTCAAATTTGAATTGATGAAGACCCGCTCGACCGTAAAACGCCTGGAGCGCCTTCGCACCGTGCTGAAAAAAGCCGTGGAAAATATCGAGGAAACCGCGATGATCGCGCAGGTATCCAAAACCAACGGGCACAGCAAAAAGAAGATCGACCTCGACCAATGAACTCCACCTCGATAAAAGTGAACGTGCTGTTTTTTGGCGCCGCGGCAGAGCTCACCGGGAAAAGAAATGAGGAGATCGCCTTTCCCGCCGGAGTTAATGCTGCCGGGGCCAGGGAGTCTGTCTTGGCTGCCTACCCGCTGCTGGGCGAACGCTATCGGGGGTCTTTGCTTTTTTCGCTGAATGAAGAATATGCAGATGGCGGCGAAGTTTTAAAGGACGGCGACGAACTCGCTTTTTTTCCGCCGGTTTCGGGCGGGTGATAATTTTCTCGCATGGATCTTTTCGAACTCACAACTGAAGCAATCGACATCGGCGCGGCCGCCCGCCGCATCGTCCCGCCCGAATGCGGGGCCACGGTGACGCTCGACGGCTATGTCCGCGAATTCACGCGGGGCAAACAAACTTTATATCTGATCTACGAAGCCTACGAACCGATGGCGCTTAAAGAAATGGAAAAGCTGGGCGCGTCTGCCCGGGAAAAGTTTGAAATTTCTAATATTGGAATAATTCACCGGCTGGGAAAACTGGAGATCGGCGAAACCAGCGTGGTAGTAACTGTCGCCGCGCCGCACCGCAAAGACGCCTTTGAAGCTTGCGCCTGGCTGATCACCAAACTAAAGAAAACCGTCCCGATCTGGAAAAAAGAATTTTACGCGGATGGTTGGGCCTGGGTGGAAAGTTCAGAGCCCTAAGTTTTTACTATACGATCATTTATTCGCCACTAATTACACAAATAACACGAATGAAAAATTCTCTATTCGTGTTATTTGTGTAATTAGTGGCCCTATCCCTGACTTACAGGCAAAGCCACTCAAAACTAAAACTCTAAATCTTTGCCCTCGAGATCAATTCTTCAAAAGCATTTTCCAAATTCTTATTGACCCCGCGCAGGCCGGTAAAAACCTCTTCACCCCATCTGATGTATTCAGCCCGGCGTTCGTCGTTCCAATTGTGAGGCGGGTTTTCCATGATGTCTGAAATATTGCTGTATTTGTCGGCGATCTTTATTTGCTTTGCTTCGTCGGACAGATGTGGCGCGTGTTCGACCTGTTTTCGTTTACGCTCGGCTTTGGGAAGTGTCTTGTCATCCGTCAATTCCATCACCAGTCCGCGCACCCGCGGGCCAAAAACCGCTTCGATCTCTTCAGGTTTGGTGTCGGTATCTTCGACGACGTCATGAAGAAGAGCGGCCGCCAGAACATCGGCGTCCGTGACCCCGCCGACCTCGGCCAGCAGCGCCGCCACGTGAATAGGATGATTTATATATGGATCGGCGTCAGCGCCCTTACGCCGTTGTGAGCGATGTTTCTGGGCGGCGTAGGTGGCCGCCCGCATAAGTTTTTCGACATCGCTCATAAGATCTCATCGGACGACCTGAATTGTCAGCGCCTGCGAACCGGAAATGACATATTCCGACAGCGGAAATTCCTGCGAGCTAAGGGCCGTGATCATGCGCGGCAGAAAACCGCCCGCCGTCCGGTCGTTGTTAAGCGTCGCCAAAACCGAGGGCGGCAAATTCGGCAGTTCATTCGAACCGATGACCGCGCCGCTCGTTATGCGATAGGTCTCTACATACATCCGGTCGTCCTTCTTTACCCGGTTAATGGTTTTGACCAGCTCGGTGACGTCTTTCGGCACAAAAGATTTACTGGCGGAAAGCACGTCGAGCGAATCGCCGTCAGCCACGGCGACCACCAGCGCGCCGGCTGGAACATCCGCGGGCACTTTTACTTGAATTTTTTGGACGAAAACCTTGCCCGAATCCGAGCGCATGAACGCTTGTACTTCGAAAGTTTCGCCGGGCCTGACCTCAGTGCGGTCAAGCGTCACGCGCTGCAGCTGTGCAGTCTTTTTCCCGTCGGTCGCCATAATATTTAACTCAACGCCCCGGACATCGATATCGTCAAATCCGCTGCGGAGCAATAAGCTCATCGGCAGCGTCGCCGCCCCGGCGGCCAGCTGCGCCGTATTGCCCGATGAGAACCGGCGGCCGATCATGATGGGTTCCTGTCCGTTAATGTTTATTTTTCCTTCGACCGAGATGGTCGCATCGCCGAGCGATTTTTCGTTCGCCACGATCGAGTTAAAGGTTGTCATGCTGAGCAGGATCGGCGTTAAGAAGGCATCCTTGGCCACTTCGAATTCGTAGACCTCGACCTGGTTGCGGCTGGTCTGCATCTTCAATTTGACCGGCACCATATTCGGGCTCTGCCCGATCTTGCCGTAAACGCCCGTGGCGCGGTCCTGCGTCATCGTGCCGACCATCGCTCCCGGCACGGCAAGTTTGAACGAATTGTTCACGCTCGGGATGACCGTGACCACCGAAGATTCGGACATCGGCAGGTCCGTGATCCCCAGGCTCAGAAAAGGGTGTCCGAAGGCGTAGACCTGCTCGCCGTCACGCATGGTAACGGTCCCTGCCGCCGCCATCGAATAATCTCCGCGGGCAAGTTGCATCGAAACCGAATCGCCGCCCTGCAGCGTGTTCTCATTCGCCTTGACGAGCGGAGTTATTTCCGCTCTTCCGCCTGCGGCCATTACCGGCATCAGTCCCACGGACATCAGCTGCGGCGCAAATTGATTAAGCGTAGCCTGGCTGATGCCGCTAAAAGTGAGCGGCGTGGCGATCGGCATGAACTGCTGTCCCATCAGCGGCGCCAGCGGTGAACTTGCATCGGGTGCGGTCAAAAAAGATTTGAATGTTTCTTTTGAAGGATCGGCAATAGCGGGCTGTCCTTTTAGTTCGGCCAGCGTAAAAGCCCTTATGTGGGACGCTTGGGACGACGCCTGGGCCGCCGCCGTATTTGTGCCCTGATTTTGCTTAAAGATGCCGATCATCTGCTGGATCGGCGTGATGCCGCAGATCGGTTCTTTGGAAAACGGAAAACTGTAGGAAATAGAGCCGATGATCTTGCCGTCAATAAAAACCGGCGACCCCGACATCCCGGCGAAAACACTGGTGCGGGCTACGTTCGCTCCGCTCAGTTTGCCGATGATAAGGTCCTGTTTCGGCCCTACCGCTCCGGGTAAAACCCCAAGTATCTCAACCGTGAATTCTTCGGCCTGCGAGCCCTGAAAAACGGTTCGCGCGGTGCCTTTCATCCCGGTTTTGACCTCGCTCAACGGCAAAATAGCCGCATTTGCCGGCCTGCCTGAACCACCGCCGGCGGAAGCGGCCGGGGCCTGCGCAAACGTTGCCGCGCCTAAGAAAACCACTGCTAGAAACGCTAAAACTGCTTTATTTACTTCTTTTCCGTTCATATTGTTACATCTGTCAGAGCCGCGTTAGAAAATTCTTTTCCTGCTGTCCCATTTAATGCTAAACTTAATAATGGCAACCCGATTTACTTAGCCGATTTTACTAAGTATTTCGGGAAAAACCAATCTAATTCTGTCCCGCACGAGTTCTATCTTCAATTCATTTTGATGCACTAACGCGTCTTTTCGTCAAAACAAAAACAATGGCCTCTGTTAAAAAACTTTTCCGCAGCTTTCTCAAACTCATTCTACCCGTCGCTATTTTCCTTATCGTAGCCGGTATCGGAACGTCCGTTTGGCTGGCGCATGTCTCATCTAACCCGCCTCATTCGCAGTACCTGGTCACGCCGGAGCAATACGGCCGCCTAAGCACGCGGGGGGCGCGGATCACGGACGAATCGTGGTCAAACAGCGACGGCACGGGTGCTAAAGGCTGGCTGCTGCGCGGCGGTGAAAATCTTCCAGCGGTGATACTGCTCCACCGGTACGGCACCGACCGTTCCTGGATGCTGAACCTCGGCGTAAAAATAAACGAGCAGACCAATTTTACCGTTTTGATGCCCGAACAGCGCGGCCATGGTGAGAACTTTGAAAAGGAAACAACTACTTTCGGCGTTTGCGAAGCGGATGATATTGCGTCCGCGGTCAAATTTCTCCGCGATGTTAAGTCAAACAGCGGTATTGCGTTGATCGGCCAAAGCATAGGCGTCTATGGTTTAGAGATGGGAGCTTATGCGGCCATGTCCGGCGCGGCTTCAATGCCCGAGATCAAAACGCTGGTGCTCGATTCCGTCCCGATGAAAGCGGACGACCTGATAAGTTCCGTGGTCAAAAATCGTTTCCCCTTTGCCGGCTCGGTGACGGGTCTTTTAGCTGCCCGCGGTAATCGCCTTTATCATAATGCCTGCTACCGCGAAGCCTCTCTCTGCCAGCAGGTGGAAGGCTTAAACGGCCGGCAGATACTGCTTCTGTCGGGCTCCGACGCCACCCAATGGAGGGCCTCGACGCTCGAACTCAGCCAATGCCTGCCGAAACAAAACAAGGTCGAAGCAAAACTGGACCTGGCCCAATCCGGCCTGGGAGCTATCAATACCAAACCCGAGGAAGCCGATCTTTACGATCAGCGGGTGATAGATTTCTTTCAGCAGAACCTTAAATAACTTGCGGCGCCAGAGCGGCTTATTTGCCTTTTAAAGTGGCGGCTTTTCTCTCATCCGCCTCCGCCAATGCTATTTTGTTCAGTTTCCGATAGGCGAGCGCCCGGTTCACATATCCGCTTTTTGCCGCCGGCGCCAATTCGATCGCTCTGGTGAAATCATCGACCGCCTTTACCACGCTTCCCGAATACAGATAGGACAGTCCCCGGCTGTTGTAACCGTCAGACATAAAGCGCGTGTCCGCCTGATTCAGCGCGATATATTTATTGAGGTCGGTTATCGATTCGGTATATCGCTTTAGGTAGTAATAGGTCGTTCCGCGATTATAATAAGCCTCGTAATTGCCCGGGTCGAGCGCGATCACTTTGGTAAAATCGGCGGCCGCTTTTAGATAGTCTTTCTGTTCCATGTAAGCAAAACCCCGGCCAAAGTAGGAAGTGCTGTGGTCGCTCTTCAATCCGATCGCCTTGTTAAAATCGGCAACCGCGGGGACGAAATTTTTCAGATCGTTGTAGGCTTTTCCGCGATCCGAGTAAAATAACGCCTGAGTCGGAACGAGTTCGATCGCCCTGGTGAAATCCTTGATCGCCAGGTCGTTCTTTCCCAAGCTTCTTTGAGCGAATCCGCGGTTATAATAGCCGTCGGCCATATATTCCGGATTGTCCACGCCGATACTAATATAAAGATCGAACATCGCGACGGATTGGGCATATTCACCTTTATTCTGAAAAGCCAGGCCCAGATTGTAATAAGCCTCAGTGTTTTTCGGATCCGTCTTGATCTGGTTTTGGTTATATTTGATCTTGCAATCATAATCCGTCGCGCCGCAGGGAGAAGTCTGAGCGGCAGCATTGCCCGCCGCCAAAAAAAGAAAAACCGTGACGGCAATAACAGCATATAAATTGAAATATTTTTTCATAATTATTTATCTCCTTCGCCCCGTTTCCAAGTAGTAGTGGAGCGCGGGCATCCTTGCCCGCAACGAACGCTCTTGCGTTCGAAATATTTTTATCTCAATGTGCGCATAATCAAGGAAAGTTAACTTGTCTGGCCACAAGTTGCGGGCAGGGATGCCCGCGCTCCATAATTAATTTTCCCTTAATTCTCTCTTCAGCAATTTCCCGGTGGCGCCGATAGGCAGAGCGTCCCGAAATTCGATATAGCGCGGGTATTTATTCGCCGCGAACTGGCCGCGGCACCATTCGATCATTTCATCTTCGCTGATAGACATATTTTCTTTTAGCACGATATAAGCTTTTACTTCCTCGCCCAGGCGTTCGTCCGGCACGCCGATCACGGCGCATAGCGAGACGGCTTCGTGCGTGATGATGACTTCTTCCAGTTCGCGCGGGTACACATTATAACCGCCGCGCAGGATCATGTCTTTTTTACGGTCGACGATGGCGAGATAGCCTTCTTCGTCCACAATGCCGATATCGCCGGTGTGAAACCATCCGTTGCGAAAAGCTTCGGCCGTCGCTTCCGGTCGTTTGTAATAACCCTTCATTACATTCGGCCCGCGGATGACCACTTCGCCGCGTTCGCCGCGCGGCACCTCTTTGTCATCGTCATCGACGCATCTTACGTCCACGCCAAAAATAGGCTGGCCGACCGTTCCCGGTTTCGAAGGCTTATCGAAATGATTAAAACACGCCAGCGGTGAAGTTTCGGAAAGCCCATAACCCTCCAGCACGCGCAGCCCGAAGACGCGCGCAAAATCTTTTATTACTTCCACCGGCATCGGCGCTCCGCCCGAGGTCGGAACCTTCAAGTGCCTGGCAACCGCCGAAATATCGAACCCGCTTTCTTCGACAAATTTCAGGATCGCCCAATACATGGTCGGCACTCCGATCCAGAAATTGACCTTTTCCTTGGCCATCGTTTCGAGCGTCGCCTGCGGTTCAAAGCGCGGCAGCAAAACGACGCGGTTACCGGCATAAAGGTTCGTGTTCATCTGCACGGTCTGCCCCGTTGTATGAAAGAGCGGCAAAGTTATCAGGCAGGTCATCTGTTCGCCGCCGGTAAAATCCAGGACCGGCATCGCCGTGCGGTCCGTCGCCACCACGTTTGACATTAAATTAAAATGCGTGAGCTCCGCGCCCTTTGGCTGGCCCGTAGTGCCGGAAGTGTAAAGTATCGCGCAAGTGTCTTCCGGTTTGGTCGGATATGTATCGAAGGTGTCAGGTTTGTCGAAGGTAATTTGAGTAAGCGTTTTGGCGCCTTCTATCGGGCTTGGCCCGGCCGGATCTTTCGGCATCACGATCAGATGCCGGCAGCTTTCCGTGCTGTCGAAACCTTCCTTGACCCATTTGCTGAGCGGAAGTTCCGGCGTGCCTTCAAAAACAAAAACCGCCTTGGCGTCGGAATCTTCGAGGTGGTAGGCGACCTCGCGCGGCTTAAAGAGCACGCACAGCGGAACGACCACCGCGCCGGCTTTCATAATGCCGTAATAAACGATCGGAAAGAACGGCAGGTTCGGGCACGATAGCGCAACTTTGTCTCCGTAACCGATGCCCATTTCGTTCAGCGCATGAGCGACGCGATTCGCGAACCCGTTGAGCTGTCCAAAGGTAAGACGCACATCGTTCCACACGATCGCTTCTCTTTGCGGCGCGAGCTTCGCATGATGCTCGATGACCGAGGCAAGGTTTAAAGTTGTTGCTGCGTAGTCCATAATTTTCGTGAATAGAAAATAGTGAATCGTGAATAGATTTTAGTGTATTTCGTGTGCTTCGTGGTTAGGATAAGCTTTAAAGAAGCAGCCACGAAAAACACGAAACGCACTAAACAGGTTTGATCTTCGATCAAACCGTCATTCCGCCATCGACCGGGATCGTCTGTCCCGTAACGTAGCTTGAGGCATCGGACGCGAGAAAGACGGTCACGCCTTTTAGTTCGCCTTCATTACCGATACGCGGGATCGGATTATTTTCCCTGATCGACGATTCGTAAATATCTATCGCTGAGTCCGCCAAACGGGAATGGAAAAATCCGGGTGCGATGGCGTTGACACGGATCCCCTTGCGTCCCCAGCTGGCCGCCAGCTCGCGCGTCAAGCCGATCAATCCTGCCTTGCTGGCAACATACCCGGCCAGAAAAGGCCCGTTTGCCGAAGAGGTTATTCCCGATATCGAAGCAATGTTGACGATCGAACCGCTTTCCTGTTTTAGCATCTCGCGGCCGACGGCGCGCGCGAAAAGAAAACAGCCGGTCAGATTTACATCCAAAACCTGCTGCCATTTGTCGAGCGGCATGTCTTCCGGCATCGCGCCCCAGGTAATTCCCGCGTTGTTTATCAAGATGTCGATGCGGCCGAATTTTGCGATCGCGGCGTCCGTTACGGCCTGCACCTGCTCCGGCACGGCCACATCGCAAAGCATTCCTTCGGCTTCAAAGCCGCGGCCGCGCAATTCTTCCAGCGCTCCGGTAAGCCAATTGTCCCGCCGCGCACAGATCATCAGCCGCGCGCCGGCCTCGCCCAGCGCCTCGGCCATTTCCAGCCCCAGCCCGCGCGAGCCGCCCGTGATAATGGCCGCTTTTCCTGTCAAGTCGAACAATTCCCTGACGTGTTTTGTCATTTACGACCTCCCGCGCTAAAGTTTTTATATGAGTGAAAAATCCGCACGCGAAGCGGCGTTTCTGCGCGACCTCTACATAGATAACGATTGGACCGCGCGGTTTACCAGTCTCCTGGACAAGAACCTTATTTTACCAAAAGAAGGCTCGCTTCTTTATGTCGAACCCGGTTCCGGCAATCACCTGATCTCTCTTCCGGAAAGGATAAAAGATAAGTCTGACGATAAGGTCGAGCTTTTCAGCGTTCACAGCGACATTGAGCTTTTAAGAATCGCCCAGGCAAAAGCTAAGGCCATGATGTACGAGATCGAGTTTCTGAGGTCTGCCGAAAACCGCTTCTCTTTTCCCGACGAAAAATTTACGACGATTATAGCCGATGCGACGTTTATTCCGCCACAAGATCTTCCGGCTTTTCTGGCGGAACTTAGCCGCGCGGTAAAAAAAGGCGGCCACGTAGCTTTCTTTTTACCGACGGCGGGCAGTTTTGGTGAATTCTTTTCGATCCTCTGGGAAGCTCTTTTTAACACGGGTATGGAAGGGCTCAGCCCGCAGATCGAGGAAATCATAGGCGATATACCGCAGATCACCCAGGTGGAAGCGATCGCGGAAATAGCCGGGCTCAAAAGCCTCAAGAGCGTTACCAAAACCGAATTTTTCGACTACGAAAACGGTACGGTATTTATAAATTCTTTTTTGATGACGGAATTTTTCCTGCCGCGGTGGCTGAAATTTCTGACCCGGAAAGAAAAAGAAAAGATCGTGCCGGAGATAATCCGCACGATCGATGGCGATAGAACCGATATGACCTTTCGCTTTTCAATAAAGGCGACCGTGGTCAGCGGTAAGAAACCTTAGGGCTTTAATCTAAAGGACTGATCTTTATCGCGTAGCGATATTTTGACTGTAGCCGTGGGTTTTAACCCACGGTAATAATTATGTCGCGTCAGCGACGAATGGGTCGATATCATCCAAACAAATATCTCTCGTCGTATTCGATCTCATGCAATTTTAATAACTCAACGAACTCTTCTTCAAATGTTTGCCCGCTATGGTGAACTCGTTGATCCTTAATATATTCCACAACATTTGTTTTTGAGATTTTGAGACCGTAAATGCACTGTACCCATCCTGCCAGGCGAACGCCCGTAACTTCGGAAACTCGCGATGTATCCAATATGATGAATCACCTTTTATAAACTTGGCGATGGCGCTTGGGGCAACCCGTCGGCGGCGCGCTGATCAAAGCGTGAATATGATTCTCAACACCGCCAACCTGTATCGCGGTCAAATGATGCTTGCGCGCAATGCCGCCAATGTATGACCAGACGCGATCTTCAATCTCAGGATTGATAAAATTCGCGCGGTTCTTGGTGCTAAAGACAATATGATAGAAACATTGGGAGAATGTATTTGCCATATTTGAATAGAAACTATTATCAACCGTCGCTATGCGACGCGGACATATTTACACCTATTTCCGTGGATTGAAATCCACGGCTACATTCAAGCTGCCGCTAACGCGGCAAAAATCACGGTTCGCCATAAAACGGTTCGCCATAAAACGGTTCGCCATAAAGTCGAGTAACCCGAAAAAGGCCTATCGGACCAGCGTTTAAAAGAAAGCACCTGCAGACAACAGGCGCTTGATAACCTTTTGCAAACGAGTGCTCAGGTGTTATTTACGATTGTTTTGTTTCGGCGCGGCGGCGGGCGATCTCTTCCATCAGCTGCTCATCGGTCATACTGGTCGCCGACGTAACGGAGGGAGCGGCGATCTTTTTTTGCGCTTGTTCCTCCTCGTACTCATCCTCGGCGTCGCGCATGCCTTCCTTAAAGGCCTTACGGCTCTGTCCCAGCGATTTCGCCAATTGCGGTAGACGGCTGGCGCCAAATAACAAAAAGACCGCAGCAACAATAACTATCCATTCCCATCCACCTAACATTTACACTCTCCTTATCTAGTCCTGGCTCTCATAATACAGGTATCTGCGCCAGGTTTCATCTGCCCTGCCTAAGTATCTCATAATTTGCCGGCTCATATGTAACGAAAACGCGCGCGGACGTTTGAGCAGTTTCATTCCTGATTCTTCGGGGGTTTGATTGCCCTTGCGGTGATTGCAGCGCTTGCAGCAGGCCACCAGGTTGTCCCAGGTGGAACCGCCGCCCCGCGAGCGCGGCATCACGTGATCGAGCGTAAGGTCTGCCGGGGCAAAGGTGCGGCCGCAATACTGGCACATATATTGGTCGCGCAGCAAAATGTTTTTACGCGACAGCGACCTCCTTTCGTGGGGAATATGGCGATACTCCATCAGCCGGATGACCGATGGAGCATTCATTTCCAACCTCGCGGAGTGAAGCATATGACCGTTGTGCTCCTCCATACGGGCCACGCCTTTAAAGATCATCACTACCGCGCGGCGCTCCGTGCAGACGTTTATCGGCTCATAAGAAGCATTCAGTACTAAAACTCTTCCGGTCATTCTTTCTGCTGATTGGAAGCCATCCAATTTCCGGTGATGGCCCCTCTGCCTACAAAGTTATCTCTCCCGTTGTACTTGACAAAGACAGCCAGGTTGATCACGATCTCTCCCTTTTTGTCTACGTTTCCATTTTCAAAATAATATTTATCGGTTCCCGGCACCGGCTGCAGGCCGCTTTTCTTAAAAAGCTCGGAAGCTATCTCGCTGACGTATTTTTTCGCTTCCGAGGTGCGGAATTTATTTCCGTCTTTTAACAGGATACCGCTGCCGTCCACGGTTACTTCCGCCCAGGTCTCGCGGGAATAACTATCGTACCGGGTCCTCACGCTTACCAGCGAACTTAAGCCCGCGCTTTTGATCGCCTCTTCCAATTTGGCTTTGGCCCTGCCGGCCACCGCGTCATCCGCCGCCAGTACTTCGGCCCGGTCAAGATCGACTAAGGGCTCTTTTCTGATGACCGTCTTTTTACCGGCTTTGGCGTCCTGTTCCAGCTTTGCCACTTCCGCCAATTCTTTTTGCGAACGGCCGCGCTCGAACGGGCGCTTGAAAATATAACTTACCGGCCGCTCTTCCGCCGGGGGAATAACGCTGACCAATTCCCAGCCCGCTTTTCCTAACTCGTCCAGCGCGGCCTGGCTACTGGCATTATCGGTAAATCTTACGAGTTTGTCACCATAATAAACCTGGCGAAACCCTACTTTTGCGGGCGCCGAGTCTTTTTCGGTAGTAATGATCGGGCTGCCGGCGGGGCCGCCAAAAGCGACCACCAGGTATTCCCACTGCGGCGCAACAGGCTGCGGGGCCTGCGCAAACAGGCCGGAAAAACAAACCAAAATTATCAAAAAACCAAGGAAGAAACTTTTACGCATATTTTGATCACCTCGTTTTACATCGGAGTAAATTTTTCAATCCATTTCACTCCGAAACGGCGATCAGGTTGCATTTTTAACTTTTTTCTTTATCGCGAAATTTATCCATCGCATCGACCAGCGCCGAAATCGTTCCCGGTTCGGAAACCGAATGGCCGGCGTCGGGCACTACGACAAGTTCCGCTTCGGGGAAAGCCTTATGCAGGTCCCAGGCGCTGGTGATCGGGCAGACGACATCGTAGCGTCCCTGCACGATCACGGTCGGAATATTGCGGATCTTGCCGACATTTTCCAGCAGATGATCTTCCGTCGGAAAGAAAGAGTTGTTCATAAAATAATGACACTCGATACGCGCGAGCGAGAGCGCTTCATGCGCGCCTTCCCAATGTTCGATCAGATCTTTGCTGGGATAAAGTTTAGAGGTCGAACCTTCCCAAACGCTCCAGGCGCGGGCCGCCGAAAGCTGTGTTTCTTCATCGTCGCCGGTGAGCCGTTTATAGTAAGCGGTCATAAAATCGCCGCGCTCGTCTTCCGGAATTTCGTCGCGAAAACGTTCCCAGTGGTCCGGAAAAATTTCCGAAGCCCCGTATTGATAGAACCACTCCAGCTCTTTGCGCCGCGTCAGAAAAATTCCCCGCAGCGCGAGGCCGCGCACGCGGTCGGGATGCGTCTCGGCATAAGCCAGGCTCAGCGTGCTTCCCCACGAACCGCCAAAGACATACCATTTATCGATCCCGAATTTTTCGCGCAGCTTTTCGATATCCGCGACCAGGTCCCAGGTCGTGTTTTCTTTCAGCTCATAAGCAGGTGTTGACTTACCCGATCCGCGCTGGTCGAACAGGATCACGTGAAACGCCGCCGGGTCAAAAAACTGGCGGTACATCGGCAGCAGCCCGCCGCCCGGCCCGCCGTGCAGGAACACCACGGGAATGCCGTCAGGACTGCCTGCGCGCTCGTAATGAATGGTGTGCAGATCGGAAACCTGCAGCATTCCGTCATCAAACGGTTCTATCTCAGGGTAAAGCGTTTTCATGGCAGGAATGATACAGGATGTTAGACACAAAATCCAAAGGAACGGTTTCAGTCAGGCAGGTTGTTTTGCAGCAAATTCACCACATTGCCGCCCATTATCCGGGCGATCTCTTCTCTGCTAAATCCTTCATTCATCAAAGCTTCGGTGATTTGCGCGAGGCCGGTTGCGTCAAATGGCGTGACGACCGCGCCATCGAAATCAGAGCCCAGCGCGACATGTTCGACGCCGGCCACATCGGCCGCATAACGAATGGCCCTGCCGATCGCCGCCGCGTCATTCCCGCAGACGGCGGTGTCCCAAAATCCGATCCCGATCACGCCGCCGGTAGCGGCAATACGCCTGAGCTGATCGTCGGTGAGATTGCGATTGTTGTCGCACGTTCCTTTTACGCCGGTGTGTGAGACGACCACGGGTTTCGTCGCCATCGCCAGCACGTCGTCGATGGTTTTGGTCGAAGCGTGGGCCACGTCGACAAGCATTCCTTTTGCTTCCATCCGGCGCACCATCTCTTTGCCTTTTTCGGTCAGGCCGTACTTTTCGATGCCGTGCGCGGAGCCGCCAATGTCGTTATCGAAAAAGTGCGAGGGCGACATCATCCGAAATCCCGCGTCATAGAGAACATCGACGTTGTTAATATCACCGTCGAGCGCGTGCGCGCCTTCGATGCCGAGCCAGCCGCCGACAACTTCTTCCGTCTTCCGCCGCTCGAGGAAATTCTGCAGATCTTTTTTATTTTTTATGATGATCAGCTTGCCGCCGGACTTTTCGGCAAAGTAATGAAGCTGTTTTGCCTGCCACAAGGCCCGCTTGGTCAGGCTGAATAAATTTTCCAACGGCTGCATCTGGCCGAGCGCCAGCCAGAAAATATTGTCGGTCTTATCGTCGTTTCTTTCTATATTCAGCCCGCGCGGAGATTTAGTCACCACGGTGAAAGCCTGCAGGCCAAGGTTGCCTTCGAGCATCCGCGGGATATCGACATGGCCACCGGAATTTTTGATCGTGAGATCGCGCCCCCAGCTCAGCGCATCGCAGTGCATATCGGCCACCAGCAGTTTCTTGTGCATCGCCTGCGCACGTTCGGATATCTGATAGGGAGGCTTATTGTGAACGCCATTGATCGTATCGGCCACCAGCCGCGCGGCAAAGCCAAAGAAAAAAACCGCGAATGCAATCAGCAATGCGGCTGCTACCAACAAAAATATTTTTAAGATTTTTTTGAACCGGACCGGCAAGATTTCCCCTTATTTTACGGCTTCCTGATTTATGGACGGGTCAGGTCCAGACCCCACTGGACGTTTTTGACCTTGTTTTTTCGAGATCGTTTTTCTGCTTCCAGGTATTCCGCCAAAAGAATCTTATCTTTGGCGCTTACTTCGATAAATCTGGCGCCGACCAAAAATCTGCTGACCGAGCAGTCCAGATCGATCTGTTCATAACGGCACCCGACCGCTTTCACGTGCAATTTCCCTTCCGGCAGATCTATCTCAAGCTCGAGGACCGTTCCGTCGCTGACCAGGTAATGCTCGCCCAACCGGATCGAAGCGACGATAAACGACAGGCCGTTTTCACTGATATCCTGGGTTTCGCCCAGGATCGACAGGTCTTTTCTTTTCGGCGCGTAGGTTTCCGCCAGGCGGTTTGTCAGCAAACTGGTAGTGTGGATATTCGGCCTGATAGATACTAGTACGGGCAGACAAGAAGGTTTCCGCGAGGGCTTAAGATAGCCTCTCACAGACTCGTTGAAACGACCCACGAGTGAGCGGAAAACTTCCTCCATATTAAAAGGGGATAAGTTATATACACCTTTTGTTTTAAAATAACAATACTTTTTTTACTTTTTTCAGATTTTTTTTGCCCGTAAAGCCTGACCGGAACATCTTTTACATAAAATGAGGTGTCCGGAAATCCCCGGCTTTGCTTATTTTCCGTAACGCTTCGGGACGTTTTCTCATATCAAGGTAGAAGTGAGGAAGCATCTGTAAAAGCTGCTTGAAAGGAAGAAAAACTGCCCACAGGTTTATCTCCCGAACTCCCACCTCACTAACCTATCCCCCCTGAGATCTTTAGGCGGAGCATACTCAAAAATACGACTTTAAGGGCAAAAGTCTGTTTATCTCAGGAGAAAATCATGAAAACACTCACTTCCCACCTTCGCCTGCTGCTGACGGCGATCTTTGTTGTTTTGCTTTTAGCGTTTGCCGGGGCGGCGCAAACCGGAGATTTACAGGCAACGAGTGCGGAAACCCCGCCGGCGATCCAAGGTGCTTACACTTTTAACTTCGGCACCTTGCCGCGAAGGGAAAACCTCAACACCTCCGGCGACAACACCGCCTTCAGCACGAAGAGCTTATTTAATATCAGCCGCAGCCAGGTGCCAGGTGGTAACTATTTTGCCGGCGTCTACGCGGGAGATAAAAATACAGGAAGCTGGAACTCGTTTGTCGGTTCGTACACGGGCTATTACAACACAGAGGGCTCCAGCAACTCGTTTTTCGGCTCCAGCGCGGGCTACAACAGCCAAGCAGGAAATCACAACTCGTTTTTCGGCTTCAGCGCGGGCTATCACAACACCGGAAACAGCAACTCGTTTCTCGGCTCAAACGCGGGCTATTACAACATCGGAAGCAACAACTCGTTTCTCGGCTCAAACGCGGGCAGTAGCAACCAAAGTGGAAGCAACAACTCGTTTCTCGGCTTCAGCGCGGGCAGTAGGAACGAAAGCGGAAGCAACAACTTGTTTCTCGGCTCTCGTGCAGGCTATGGCAACAAAACAGGCTCCAATAACACGGTAATCGGCACATCCGCCGACGTAAGCTCAGACAATCTTATATTTGCTACCGCCATCGGCGCAGGCTCGGTAGTTAGAACACGCGATACGATCGTTTTGGGACGTAACCCACTACCAGGGCTAGGGCTTCCGCTCGATACCGTCCTGATTCCCGGCAGGCTGCAATTGAATACACTTCCGAAGGGGCCGGGCGTTGCGCTTTGTCGCAGTAATTCTCCCACTTTACTCAATCAAATTGTTAGCTGCTCGTCCAGCAGCTTGCGTTACAAAAAGAATATCAAGTCGTTTTCATCCGGCCTGGAACTTTTGCAGCGGCTGCGCCCGATCCGTTTCGAATGGAAAGATGGCGGGACGAAGGACATCGGTTTTGGCGCGGAAGACGTGGCTGCCGTTGAGCCTTTGCTGGTCACCTACAACGAAAAAGGCGAGGTCGAAGGCGTGAAATACGACCGCATCTCAACCGTGTTGGTCAACGCCATCAAGGAACAACAGGAACAGCTAAGACAACAGCAGATCGTCATCGAGGGTTTGAAAAAACTCTTGTGCGGGCAAAACCCAGCCGCTGAAGTTTGTAAGCAATAGCTCCGCACAAAATAAAAGCGCAAGGCTTTTCGCCTTGCGCTCCTAAATGATCTAAACCATTTTCCGAAATATTATCTCTTCAAAGGCATACCGCCGTTATCGTTGCTCTTGGTTTTTGGCTCGTTATTGCCGGTTACTTCCATCAGGAACGAAAGTTTGCCGCTTTTACCATAGACCGCCGGAACGGCATTGACGTAATAGCTCTTTTTGTCCGCCGAAAGCACGATGCTGAAATTGTAACCCGTTGTATATGAACCGGTTATATCGACAGGGAGCAGTCCTTCGCGGATCAGCATGTCGCGGTCGCCATACAGGCCTTTGCCGTCGGCGCTAAAGATCGCCTGGGCTTTCATTATGCGTTCCAGCATAAAGTGGACTTCCTGGTGATGAACGTCGATCCGGACGTTAAAAAAGTAAGATTTGCCCTGTTTTTTGGCGTTTGCTTCGTCTTTATCGTCACCGCTTAAAATGACCCAGCTTTCGCCTTCTTTACGCAGCTTTATCTCATCCGAGGTAGGATTGCCCGTGCCTTCGTCGCCCGGCAGTTTAAGGAACACGCTGGCTTTGTTGCCGCTGATCTGTTCGCCGGTTATCACCAGATCGAGCGGGACCTGTGCCGCCAGCGGCTCAAAATCAGGGGCCAGTTGTTGTGCGTCTTCCAGCGTCAAACCTTCCACGGCCGGCTTCATATTGGTCATCATCATCGCGTCTACAAAGCGTTTTTCACGGATAAGCTTATAAAAATTCCTCACCGCTTCGCCGGGGCTTCCTGCCTGGATCTCGATTTTGCTAAGAATGACGATCCCTTTTTCTTCAGTGTTTGGAACCGCCGGTTGTGCCGTTTCAGGAGCGGCCGCCTGCGCTTTTTCGCCCGAAACAGACGTACAAGCGGTAAGCCCGGAAAATAAACTTAAAAATATAATGCCCAGAAAAAAACGATTCGAACTCATAATTCTTGTTTTCATAAGTATTTAACTGCCGATTTGTAGATTTGCGCGCGCGGAAGCGCAGCTAGAAGAGAAGCATGCGCCAATGTAATTATAGCGCAACACTTACCAAGCGTGTCAAAAAACCTTTAACGTTTTGCCGGTTTGAGAGGCAGAAGCCCGCGCGTTAGCAAGGGCTCGGGTGTTATCGCGGGAAAACCAGCCCTCCCTAACAGTCGGGCTTCCGCCTGGCGCGATTTTGTTGCGCAGCAACACACATTTACACCACTACTAACTATGGGTTCGGCTTTCTCAGGGCCGCGTTTGCCGTACCTTCCGCGCTGATTGAGACTTTGTAAGGACTTTTCATTTCCTCGTCCAGCCAGGCCTTAAAAGCGATCGGGTCGCCGCTCGTTATCCCGGCTTTTACAAACAATATCGCGTATTCACCGGGAGGCAGCTTCATTTCAAACTTTCCTTCGCCGTCGGACCGCGCATTCTTAAAGAAATTAGAAGATCTTTTGGCTGAGTCGGTAGGAAGCACTAAAAGGGCCACGCCCGAAGCCGGCTGGTCCCGATCGTCCAAAATTTTACCTTTGAGCGTTCCGGTATCTTTTGCTAAAACTATCTTGACGCCGGACAGCATCTCGCCTTCTTTGACATCCACCGGCCCGGCCAGCAGATCGGTCATTCCGGACCGCGCGCTTTTTACGTAGTAACTGTCCTCATTTATATTGAACTTCAAAGTGATCTTTCCGGCGGCGACATTTTCCAGTTTGAATTCATTGTTGGTCTTTTGCGGAATCGAAGGCATGGCTCTGTTGGCACTGACGCTTCCCTCGTAATTGAACACCGTCGCGGAAGAAAGATTTTCTTCGTGTTCGCCCATTGCCTGAATGGTCACGTTCATCGGCATCGCCTTATTACCTTCGACCGATACGGTCCCGGAGACGACGGCCCCATAGCCGAGTTCGATTATCACATCTTCGAGATTTTTGTCTTCGATCAGAACGTCTTTAAAAGCTTTTGCGAATTTCACCGGTGGGGGTATTTTTTTCGCAGTTACCCCAACGTCCGGATCATCGTCATCCGAATCATATTCCCGGTGGGAATTATCTGAGGTCACGGTTATCGAGTACTCGCCCTGGGGCAGGTCCTTGAATTTCCAGTTCCCTTCCCCGTCGGTGACAGCGCTGTTCATCTCACGCCCCATCATATTAAATAGAGAAGAATCGGTCTGCCCCTTTTTCTGAAGAGCTATGCGCACGCCCGCCAAAGTTTTTTTATCTTTTCGCGCGATCACCTTGCCGGTCAGGGTAAAAAGGCTTTTATCGGGAATCGTGATGTTGACCTCGCCTTGCTCCTGTCCTAACAAGACATTCAGCACTTGCGCATCCTTGAGATCGGTCGCATCGGGAAAGTAAAAATTCAACAGCGAGTTTGTCGATCCGAATAATAGCATCGCAAACGCATCTCCCGGGCCCCCGCGCCTTTCGTCATTTTCCGCATGGCGCACGCTTTCGCTCACTTTGACCACATATTCACCCGGAGGCAGGCCGGGAAAACGGTACATTCCCCGGTCGTCGGTTTGTCCGCTGCTGGAACCGCTGCCGCTGAACATACTCATTATGCTCGCCAAACTCGAGACCACGGAGACGAATTTTCCATTGACCTTCCTTAATATCTCTACTTTTGCGCCGACCGCCGGATCGCCGTTCGCATAAATGACCCGGCCGCTGATCGCCCCGCCGTGTTTGGCGCGAACCTGAACATAGGTCTCATTTACACCGTCAACTATGATCTTGTCGAAATCCACCAGGGCCTGCTCTAAAGCCTCCCTGTCGTTGCCACCGCCGCCGGGGCCGAACCTGGAAAAATCGATATAGGCGATCGGCGAAACGACACCCGGTGCATTGATCACCGCGTAATAAGTTCCCGCGGGAACATTCTTGATCAGAAAATTCCCCTCGCCGTCGGTCAGACCCGACTTTTCACCGGCGCCGCCGCTGTCGCTGCTGACGAACATTATCGAAGCCCGCTTGACCGGCCGGCCCGTGTCTTCGTAATAGACCCTGCCGCGCATAGTGGAATTTGCCGGGGGTATTGGCGGCATCTCTATGCTTAAGGGCCCGCTCTGGACGGCATTTGCCGCGGTGTTCGAATTTTGCGCTATTGCGGGACAGGCAAGAAAAATGATCGTCAAAAGGAAGTAAGCGGAAGTTTTTAACATAATAAAGCCTCAAAAAAGAAAGATCGCCTCCGCGCAGTATAACGCAAAGACGATCTTTACCTAAGGGTTAATATTATCCGTTAGGGATTTTTTTTGCCGCTCAGGAACAGTTCCCGGCCGACATAATATAAGACCAGCGCCAGGATCCAGAACGGTATCATTCCCAGCCAATCGGCATTGGGCCCGGCAAACCAGGGGTTCGATGTCTCAGCCCATTTCGCCCAACCGTCTTTTATCAGTTTCAAAGAGTTGAGCGGGCCAAAATCCAGGCTGAACAGCGCGACCATGATACCCGCGATGGCGCCGCCTGCAATATAGCCGGATGCCATCAGTACCCCGTTCGACTTATCTGTTTCCGCCACGATCTCTTCCTGTGTCAGATCACGCGACGCCAGTTTTTTCTTAAGATACATATCGACCGCCCAGCGCACGACCCCGCCGACAAATATCGGCGCCGACGTGGCAATAGGAAGATACAATCCCACCGCAAAAGCCAAAGCAGGCACGGCTGAAATTTCCAGCATGATGGCGATCATCACGCCGATCAGCACCAGGCCCCAGGGCAATTCCTGATTCAGGATCCCTTTGATGATGTAGCTCATCAGGGTTGCCTTCGGCGCATCGTAACGGGTCAGTTTGGTGCCGTCTTCATCTTCTTTCACGACGCCGTTAATGCCCGGGTCGACAAAATAGACCGGCTTGCCCTGATTATCGATCAGGTATTTCCCGACCGCTCCGTCTTTCGGTTCGGTGTTCTGCCAAACGCGATAAGTATTGGTGTCGATATCCTTATACTTGCCGTTTACGACGTGTTCGCTTTTGAGCTTGCCGTCTTCGCGGAAAAGTTTGTCTTCCGTGAGTTTTACGGAGGAGATCGCCTCGGTCGGCGTAATTTTGTGATAATAGGTCGCCGAATTATTAAGGGTCACAAGCAGCGGGCCCAACACCAGCGCCGAAGCCAGTGCTCCGAAGAGGATCGCGATCTGTTGTTTGCTCGGTGTTCCGCCGACCAGGAAACCTGTCTTCAGATCCTGGGATGTCGTGCCGCCGTTCGATGCCGCGATACAAACGATACCGCCGATCGAAAGCGCCGTGACAAAATACGGGTCAGGCTGGACCCAGCCGATCGCCAGAAAGATCAGGCAGGTGATCAGCAGCGTCGCCACCGTCATACCCGAGATCGGGTTAGACGAAGAACCGACCTCACCCGTCAGGCGCGACGACACGGTGACGAAAAGAAATCCCAAAATGACTATTGCGAGGGCGCCGATGATGGATACTTTCCAGTCCGTAAAAACGCTCAGGCCGAGTTGGGGCAGCAGCATGATCGCCAGCACCAGGCCCAGGATTCCCACGACGACCCACTTCATCGATATGTCCTGATCGGTGCGCGGCAGCGCCGATTCCCCGGTCTTGGTACCGCCGGTAAAATCCGCCAGCCCTGATTTCAAACCGCTCCAGATGGTCGGCAGGCTTTTAAAAAGTGAAATGATACCCGCGCCCGCCACCGCTCCGGCTCCGATGTACAAAATATATGCGCCGCGAATGCCGTTCGGAGACATCTCCGCGATCGTCTTACTGACCTCCGGCGAGATCGGCGCCGTGGCCGATGCGCCAAAATATTTGATCATCGGGATCAGCACCAGGTAAGACAAGATGCCGCCGCCGAACATGATGCCCGCGATATAAGGCCCGATGATATAGCCGACGCCGAGCAGCGCCGGGTTGTTTTCGAGTGAGATCGAGGCGCCTTTCGGCTCTGCCAGGTCTTTGTGCGGCTCCGGATTCCAGAGGCTGAACACCTGCATCAGCGCGTTATAAATAAATCCGAACAGGAACCCGACCGATATGATCTTTCCGCCCTGCAGCGCGGAATCGTCCGTGCCGGTCGTATCGCCCTCGTGCGAAGCCTCGCGCGACTCTTTGGACGCGCCGGCCTTTAAGACCTCGGCGCAGGCCGTCCCTTCCGGATATTTCAAAAGTCCGTGCTGGTCCCTGATCAGCGCGCGGCGCAGCGGGATCATCAACAGGATGCCAAGCAAGCCTCCCAACACCGCAACCAGGGTCGCCCTGCCCAGATCTAGGTCGAAACCGAGGATCATGATGGCCGGCATCGTCACGCCGACGCCAAACGCTATCGATTCCCCGGCGGAACCCGCCGTCTGCATTACATTACTTTCCAGGATCGTGGCGTCACGCAGACCGACCTTTGAAAGCAGGCGGAAAAGCGTGATCGCGATGACCGCGACCGGAATGGACGCGGAAACGGTCAAGCCGGTTTTTAGCACCAGGTAAAGCGATGAAGCACCAAAAATGATCCCAAGTAACGTACCTATTATCAGCGGTAGCGGCGTCAGTTCACGCAAATTTGCCGAGTCAGGGATATAAGGACGAAAATTGTCTAGAAATGGATTCCGACTTGCCATTTAGGAAAACCTCCGAAAAGATTCTAATCAGTATAAAATACGGGAAGAGCTATGCTTGAACCTGTTTAATTTAACCCAGTTAGCCGAAACAAACAAGGAAAATATTACGTGTCGCGGACAAAGCGCTCGAACACAAGGTCACAAAAGCGAGCGTAGACCGGCAATGAGGTCAGACCTCGGAACGTACTGACCGGTTAATCAGGCAGCGGCCGCAACAAAGGTGTTTCAGTGTTTCGGCTGTCTCAGGATGAAACAGTGAAACAAAAATGAAACAGAAATTTAGCGATCTTCCCAAATCGACGTCAAAGTTGTGAAAGAGCTATTGTCGCTAGAAAACTGGAGAATCGGGGCGACTTTATCCAGATGAAGTATACCAGCGGAATAATGGAACCGATCACGCGGTTTGAGGTATTTGGATTTAATTGTAAGCAATTTCAGGATTCCAAAGCAGGCGATGACGGGTGGTTACCCCTTTGCTTGTCATTAAATGAACCTATTCGCTACGCTCAGAGCCGGTCACTGCGTTCCCGGTACTGACTCCGTTACCAGCCCGCCTATTTCAAATAGCCGCAAACATCGCTGAGTGATTGGTTTCCGCCGCAAAGAATCAGCACGACCTTGTCATCCGGGCCGAAATTATCTTTTAGCCGGCGGGCGGCGGCAAGCGTGCACGAAGCGGCCGGTTCGGTAAGCACTTTAAGCCGTTCCAACATGAACCGGAGTGCCTCGACAGCTTCATCGTCCGTCACCACGGTCACGCTCTCCAGATTTTTTTGGGCCAGCGCCAATGTCGCTTCCGAAACCGAGGGAGCGCCCAGGGTTTTAGCGATGGAAGTGATCGCCGCGACCGTCACCGGCCGGCCGGCTTCTAATGCCTGGGTCATCGTGTCCGCCCCGACGGTTTCCACTCCCCAGATCCGGATTTCAGGCTTTCGGGCTTTAAGAGCGGTGGTCACGCCGCCCATCAACCCGCCGCCGCCGATGCTCACAAAAACGTCGGTCGTCTCCGGCAGATCTTCCATTATTTCCAGCCCGAGCGTTCCCTGGCCGGCCATCACCAGCGGATCGTCGAAGGGGTGAATAAAAACACGGCCTTCGCCCTGGTAACGTTTGACCTCCTCGAAAGCGGCGGCGATCGTCGGCGTCAGAACAACCGTCGCGCCATAGCCGCGCGTCGCTTCCACGTAATTCTTCGGCGTCGATTCGGGCATCACGATCACCGCGTCCGCGCCGAGAACGCTGGTGGCATAAGCCACGGCCTGCGCATGGTTGCCGCCGCTGACCGCCACGACACCGTTCCCGCGCTCTTCCGCCGATACGCTCAACAATTTATTAAAAGCGCCGCGGCACTTAAAGGAACCCGTCTTTTGAAAAAGCTCGTATTTGACATAAACATTAGTACCCAGATCGGCGCTCAGAGTGCGGCTGTATTCGAGCGGCGTCCGTCTTATGTACGGCCGGGTCAGCTCGGCGGCGTTTTCTATCGAATGAATATCCATAAGTTTTTTCTCTTATATCATATTAGTAGCTTTGTTTATAAAGTCACGGATACGGCCACGAATGCCACCAATAGCACGAATAAAGAATTTTTAATTCGTGTAATTTGTGTAATTAGTGGCTAATAAAAACTGCGCGGGCTTTACAATTTAACGAGAAACCCGACTTTATAGGCAAAGTTTCATATTAGTCATTTACGGCGCGCGCGAAATACCCTACAATCGTCAAAAATTTACCCGAGGTAGATCGAATGTTTACTGCGTCGTTGCGTCTTGTTCTTCTGGTCCTTCTTTTTGTCTTTACAGCTTTTGCACAAAAAATTCCAACCCCTAAAGACGTCCTTGGCTTTACGCCGGGCGACGATCGGAAACTGGCCAGCTGGGCGCAAGTGGTCGACTATTTCAAAAAGCTCGACTTGGTGAGCGACCGGATGCAGCTTCAGGAGATCGGCAAGACCACCATGGGCGCTCCGTTCGTTTACGCTACGATCTCTGCGCCGGAGAATCTGCGGAACCTCGAAAAATATAAACAGATCAACGCCAGGCTGGCCGATCCGCGCCTTATCAAGAGCAATGATCGCACCGCGCAGGGCCTGATAGCCCAGGGCAAAACCGTCGTTCTCATCACTTGCAGTATTCATTCGGACGAGGTGGGCGGAACGCTTTCTTCGATGTTGATGGCGTACCGGCTGGCTTCCTCAAACGAACCTGAGGTCAGGGATATTCTGCAGAACACGATCATTCTTCTGGTGCCTTCGCTCAACCCGGACGGAACGGACATCATTAAAAACTGGTATGACAAAACGCTCGGCACGCCATACGAAGGCACCGAGCCGCCCGAGCTCTATCACAAATATGTCGGTCACGATAACAACCGCGATTGGTACGCTTTCACTCAGGTGGAAACGCAGCTGACCGTCGATAAAATTCACAATGTCTGGCATCCGCAGATCACGCACGACATTCACCAGCAGGGCGAATACGGTTCCCGGCTTTTCCTGCCGCCTTATATGACGCCGGTCGAACCCAACGTGCCAAAGGAGCTGGTAGACGGCTATACCGAGCTGGGAAATTATATGGCCGGCGAGATGCGCAAAAAAGGCTTTCAGGGTATCACCACCAATTCCACCTACGACGCCTGGACACCGGCGCGCGCCTACTCGCATTACCACGGTGGCGTGCGAATTTTGAGCGAGACTGCTTCGTGTAAATTGGCGACTCCGATCACCGTAAAATACAACCAGCTTCGCAATGGCCTCGGTTACGACCTTCACAAGGAATCGCCGAATTTCGGCCCGGTCTGGCTCGGCGGCGAGTGGCACATCCGCGACATTACTAACTATATGACCAGCGCCGCTTTCCTGCTGATGCGCCATGCGGCGGAAAATCGCAAGGAATGGTTGACCAGATTTTACGCGATCGGAAAAGAAGCGGTCAGGCCGAGAAAACAGGGAGAATTATTTGCCTTTATTTTTAAGCCGCAAAAGAAAAAAGTAGTGAAGGCTGACTCTGACGACGATCTTAAATACATGGAGCTGGACGATGCCTCACGTCAGGAGAAACTCCTTGAGATCCTGTCGAGCGGAGGGGTGGAGATCGATGAGCCTCTGCCCTTCAAAGCAAATGGAGTGGCCTATCCGAAAGGTACTTCGGTGATAAAGCTGGCGCAGCCCTATGGCAATTTTGCCAAGGCACTGCTGGAAAATCAGGATTATCCGCATCTCAAGGATGAAAAGGAAAATCCCATCCCGCCCTACGACGTGACGGCGCACACATTGTCTCTCTTAATGAATGTCGAGGTGATAAAAGTCAACGGGCCTTTTGCCTATAAGATGCCGCACTCCGGTGAAGGTGGAGGTAGCGGCTCAATGGGCGGATGCGATCACGGGCCGCGCTATCTTATCTATAAGTCGGCTATGCCAAATATAGATGAAGGGTGGACGCGCTGGGTAACAATGGGCTCAAACGATTATCAGGTTGCCTGCGGAGAATTTGACACTATTGCGGACAAGGAGATCCGCAGCGGCATAAAACATCAAACTTATCACAACACCGCGGCGATCGTTTTTCCGGACCAGGCACCCGCCCAAATACTAAACGGCTTTGCCAAAGGTTCCATGCCTGAAGAATACACCGGCGGGATCGGCAAAGACGGCGTTAAAAACCTGAAGAAATTTGTAAATGACGGCGGGACGCTCGTTTTCTTAAACCGTGCCTCGCGTTTTGCCATCGAGCAATTCGACCTGCCTGTGCGTGACGTCACCGAAGGGCTGGCGCGAAAAGATTTCTTTATCCCGGGTTCGATCCTGCGTACCGAATTAAACACAAATCACAAGGTCGCCAAAGGAATGCCGGCGCAGTCCATCGCCTGGTTTGAGAGTTCGCCCGCTTTTGAGATAACGACGAGCGACGATACTAATGTCGAAATAATCGCCCGCTACCCGACCGATCCGAAGCAAATTCTGCTTTCCGGCTGGGCGCTGGGCGCGGAAAAGATCGCCGGAAAGGCCGCGCTGGTTTCCATCAATATAGGCAAAGGAAAGATCGTATTATTCGGATTCCGCCCGCAATACCGCGGGCAGTCGCTGGCGACGTTTCCCCTGTTCTTTAATGCCGTTGCAAATTAAATTATTGTTAAGAATTAGAGAAAATAGCACCAAAATGCACTATTTTCTCTAATTCGCGGGCTCTCTTTATCCCGGTAATGATATTATTTGTTTATCGCAAAGCGATTTTCATAAGAGTAATGTTGTTTATTACAACTTCCGCTCTTCCACTAAGAACGAACAACAAAAGGAGAAATAATTATGTCTAATGATGACGCGCAAAAATTCCTGGATCAGATCAAGGCGGGAAACTTTAATTTGTCGGAGCTGGAAAAAATGTCTGTCGAAACTGTCCAGCCGGTGACGGTATCGGGCTGGGAAGCTTGCTACAGTTCCACCACCGGACAGCTCAGCGGATATTGTACGGTCACTGCCGATAACTCCGGCGACACCGTCACCGGCTGTGGTCTGGTCATATATAAAAGCGACGGGACGGTGATGTTCTGCCTGCAATATAGCAACGGTTTTAACGATGTGGAGATCAATACTTCCGTCGGCACGAACCTCTATACCACCAGCATGGGCAGCAGCGTGTTGTCCATCGTTTATGGCTATACACAAAATTCCGGGATGTACTTTTTCAACCAGACCCTCTCGGTCGGGTCCTGCTAATTCCATTAGCCGCAGATAGCGCAAATAACACGAATAAGAGGTTCTGATATCTTTAATTTTTCCTTTTACTCGTGTTATTTGTGTATTCAGATATTCCCATGTCTGAAGAAAAGATTCTCTATAAAGAACTGTCTTACAAGATAGTCGGGCTGGCCATGCAGGTACATACTGAACTTGGTTTCGGTTTTATGGAAGACAGTGTATGGAAATGCCCTGACGGTTTTGTTAAAGGAAGACGAAATAAAGGCGGTGCCCCGATTCCCGATAAAAGTCCGTTTTCACGGGCATCTGGTCGGTGACTATATTGCTGATATTATGGTCGACGGCCGCGTGCTGCTGGTAGTAAAAGCGCATGAAAATTTGTCGAGCTTCCACCGCGTTCAGACATTGAATTATCTGAAAGCGACCGGACTAAAATTGGCGATCCTATTGAATTTTGGAAAGAGCAAACTTGAATACGAAAGATTGGTATTTTAGCAGGCGACAAATTCTTATTCGTGTTATTTGTGACATTCGTGGCTAAAGGATCGGCTTCGGGATTTGCCACGAATTACACTAGTAGCACGAATAAAGAGTTTGCGGCTTCTTATTCGTGCTATCCGTGTAATTTGTGGCGATTTTCCGAACCCTCTGTCATAATCTTCGTATATTTTATTAGAGGGCAACACTCGAAAAGGATTTAACGCTCGGGCGTTGGCTTTAATCTGGATGATACTTCTCATCTTATTTTATTTCGCGATGGTGATCGTAGCCGGACTATTGATCGCCTTTGGGTTTTCTTTTTACCTGAAAAACCGCAGACTCTCCGCTCCGCAAGATCAAAGAATAAATCTTTATCCGCCCGATCCAAGGATCTATCGCCCGCTTTTTGCGCCGAGCGAATCGGACCTGCTTGCGTCCGAACGCGCCGAGGAAAAAGCAAAACAGGAACGCGCGCAGGAAGAAAAGCGCCTGGCGGCGGAAAAGGAATCCGCCGCTAAAATGGCGGATACGGGCGAGCTTTTCACGCAGTGGGCTAAAGCGCCTGACACCAAACGGTTAGGCGAGCTTTTGGCGGCCGCGGCCGGCACAGAGAGCGCGGAATTTTTTTCCGAAATTTCCAAAAATGTGATACAAATCTGGCACAATAAAAAGATTGCAGGCCTGACGGCCGCTGACCTGGCTGCATTGTTGGACAGCCATCTCAGACTTCTTCCCCAACAGGAAATGGCTTCGGGCGCATTGTTTTGGCTGAAAGAAGACATAGCCGCGCTGCGAAACGAGACAGAGAAGAATAATTTACAGGGATAAATGGGATAGACAGGATAAAGAAATTTTATCTCCTTTATCCCTTCCATCCCTGTTAATTTCTTAGAAAGCTTTTTTAGAGGAATTTAGATGAACAACACAACTACATTAATTGTTCTGGGTGTATTGGGCCTGATCGCCCTGGGGGTGATCTGGTATATAGTGACGCGTTTTTTGGTGAACGTCGGCGCCACCGAAGTCGCTATTAAAGAGCGCCGTTATCTGGGCCGCCGGATGCCGCAGGGCCGCGTCGTTGCGACCGAAGGCGAGGTCGGCATCCAGGCCGACGTGCTCAAGCCCGGTCTGCACTTTGTCTGGTACCCGATCGAGCGCGTCATTAATAAAGTGCCGCTGGTCGAGATCGGTGCTGACGAACTCGGCGTGATCGAAGCCATCGACGGCGAACCGATGCAGACCGGCTACATCTTTGCGCCCGACCGCGCGCAAAACGCGCACAACAATTTCCAGGACCCGATTGCTTTTATCAAACAGGGTGGCGTCAAAGGCATCCAGCTCCGCACCCTGCCCCCCGGAAAATGGGCCATTCACCCTTACCTGTTCAACGTATCGGTCGCTAAAGTGACCGTCATACCGCCGGGAAGCATCGGCGTAGTCACTTCCGCTGACGGCGCGCAGCTCGAACCCGGCCGCCTGCACGGCAGCGCGATCGAAGGTCATAAAAATTTCCAGGACGCGGAAAGCTTCGTTTATAAGGGCGGCCAAAAAGGCCCGCAGGTCGAAACGCTGACGCCGGGTACTTATCGTATCCACACGCAGTCGATCGGTTTGGATAACAGCCAGCAGCCGGGGTTATTTACCATTCGCTTATTTGAAGCAACCAAGATCTCCGAAAACCAGATCGGCCTGGTCGAGGCGCTGGATGGCGCACCGCTCGATCCGCGCGATTACGTGGCGCAGGCCGTGACCGGACACGACAACTATCAGGATTCGAACACCTTTATCAGCGGCGGCGGACAGCGCGGCCCGCAAAAAGACATCCTGCTGCCGGGTACCTATTACATCAACCCGCTGATGTTCAAGGTCATTCTGGAATCGGCCAAGGAAGTGAAACCCGGCGAGGTCGCCGTGATCGTTTCCAACGTCGGCAAAGATCCGGGCGAAGAAATTCGCCAGGCGATGGCGCGGAAGATCCGCGCACGGCTGGAACGCGAGGAAGCCGAGCAAATGCAGATCGCCGCGGAAAAATTGGATAAGGTCGATAGTGACGGATCTTCGCTTAGCGAAATTAAAGCCGAACTCGAAAACGGCGACCCGTCGGATAAACGCTTGGACAGCGGCGCGCACGAAGCTTATGTCGTGCCGGAAGGTTTCCGCGGTATCCAGGAAATGGTCGTCGGCCCCGGACGTTATTACGTCAACACGCTGGCCGTCTCACCGATCATTATTCCGACCACTAACCAAACCGTCGAATGGACGACCGGCCCCGTGGCCAATACGTTTGACCCATTCGAGGTCATTTCCAAAGACGGTTTTACTATGCAGCTGGAAGTGCGCGTGGTCTTTCGCGTGAAACCCGAAGACGCGCCTTTTATGGTGGCCAAGATCGGCGACGTCGGGCGTTTGATCCAGAACGTGATGCATCCGCTGATCGACTCGATCTTCCGCAACCAGGCTTCCGAGAGTTCGGCGATGGCTTACCTGCAAAATCGCCACGAGGAACAGGAACGGGCCGAAGCTCGCGTCCGCATGCACCTGCTGAAATATCACGTCGACGTGGTCAACGTCCTGATCTGTCACATTCATCTGCCCGAAGAGCTGATGAAAACGCAGACCGAGAAAATTCTTGCCGAACAAAGACAGGCGATGTTCAACGCGCAGCGCGAAGCAGAGATCAAGCGTATCGAGCTCGAAAGGACCAAATCGCAGGCTGACAATCAGAAGAGTTTGATGGAAGCCACGGTGGGTGTGGACATTTCAGCGAAACGCTCCGAGCAGCGCAAGAAAGAGGCCGAGGGCGAAGCTTACTACATCAGCGAAACCGGTAAGGCCGAAGCTGAGAAAATGCGCCTGATCGGTGAAGCGCAGGGCGTGGCCTACCGCGAACAGGTCAACGCGCTTGGCGCAAACGGCGTGGCGCTGGTCGAAACGCTCAAGGTCATCGGTGAAAAAGGCGTGCGCATCACGCCGGACATCATGGCCACCGGCGGTAACGGCGATGGCGGCGGCGGTATCGGAAGCTTGCTGCTGCTCAATCTCTTCCGCGACCAGATGCAGAAAAACAGTTCGCCGGTTGCGGCCAATAGCGGCAACGGCGAAAAGAAAAGCTAACAAACGCGACAGTTTATGGAGCGTATGAAAGGCGGGTCGAAGCCCGCCTTTTTTCTTTCCAAATACCTAATGAGGTGACTGGCTGGTCGTCAATGAGGTCAGAACCGGGAGCAGTAGCGACCGGGTTTTCTTTTAGAAGTTGGTTTTGTGAGCTATCAATTGCCACTAGCTTTAGCTAGTGGATTCAAATATGACTCTTATGATGGGGCTTTAGCCCAATTCATTTAGGTTGGGCTAAAGCCCTCTTTTATTTTTTGACGTTAACCACTAGCTAAAGCTAGTGGCAATTTAAAAGAGGAGATAAGAGTGGGCGTGGGGCGACCTTCCGAACCTGCAAATTATTTTAACTTTAATTTTTATAGCTCAAGCAAACTATCTCTCAGGTCAGGAAGGGTTGCTTGCGCCCGCTCTTCTGCCAAAAATCAAAAACTCTAAAATATAAAAAAGAAACAAATCTAATGCGCGCCCGGCGGCGGCCCTTTGCCTTTTACTTTTTTGAAGAGCAGCGCCAGGGGGACGCAGATCGCGCACAGGATAGCCATCAGACGAAAGTTATCGATATAGGCCATCACCATCGACTGTTTGAGAAGCACGCCGTAGATGGTCTGGTAAGCCTGGGCCGTCGCCGTGGCCGAATCGGCGCTGACCGCAAAATTTGCCTTTAGCTGCGCGAACCATTGTTGAAAAGCCGGGTTATATTCATTCAAATTTCCCGACAAAATATTTTGATAGATCTGGCCGCCGCGCAGCAAAAACGTGGTCATCACCGCGATCCCGACACTGCCGCCCGCGTTGCGCATCAGATTATAGAGGCCCGAAGCCTTGTTGATCTGTTCATTGGACAAGGTGCCCATGGCCAGCGTCGTCAACGGGATGAAGACAAAGCCCATGGCAAAGCCGCTCAGGATCATCGGGAATAATATATTGCCGGACGAAATGTCCAGGTTTATCCCGGTAAACAGGTACGTAGCATAAGCCAGCAGGGCAAAGCCGAACATTATCAGATAGCGTTCATCCACCTTGCCGATCAGCTTGCCGACGATCACCATCGAAGCCACCGCTCCGATCCCGCGCGGGCTCACCGCCATTCCGCTTTCTACCGCCGGGTAACCAAGCAGCGTCTGCAAAAACAGCGGCAGCAGCGCGATCGTCCCGTACAAGACCACGCCCACCACCGCTATCAGCAGCGTACCGACGGCAAAATTCCGGTTGAGAAAAATTCTCAAATTAACGATCGGCTCGTCGGTAAAAAGTTCCCAGACCACGAACGACGCCAGCGATGTTACCGCGACGGCCGTAGTAAAAACGATGGTCGATGAAGAGAACCAATCTCTCTGCTGGCCGAGATCGAGCGTGAGTTCGAGCGACGCCAGCCCGAGCGCCATTAAGCCGAAACCGATGTAATCGATCCTGCCGGGTTTTTGATCTCGCAAGTAAGGCGGGTCTTCGACAAAGGCATTGGCCAGGTAAGCGGCCAGAATGCCAATCGGCAGATTGATATAAAATATCCAGCGCCAGGAATAATTGTCAGTTATCCATCCGCCCAGCGTGGGGCCGATGATCGGCGCCACCACCACGCCCAAGCCGTACACCGCCATCGCCGACCCGCGTTTTTCCCGCGGAAAACTTTCCAGCAGTACGGATTGCGCGATCGGCTGGAGCGCTCCGCCGCCGGCACCCTGTAATATGCGCGCGACGATCAGCATTCCCAGATTAGCCGCCGCTCCGCAGGCCGCCGAGGCCGCGGTAAAAAGCAGGACGCAGGTGATCAAAAACCGCTTGCGGCCGAACATTGACGTCAGCCAGCCCGTGGCGGGAAGAATTATGGCGTTGGAAATAAGATAGCTGGTCAGGACCCAGGTGGCTTCCTCGGTCGAGGCGGAGAGATTTCCGGCGATATGCGGCAGCGCTACGTTTGCCACCGAGGTATCGAGTATTTCCATGAACGTGGCCAGCATTACGGCTGCCGCCACCAGCCAAGGATTAAAACTCGGTTTCCATTGCTCTGCCGGTTGCCCCTCGCTCATTCTTTTTGGATCGCCCTTTAAATAGCCGCTTTCTTAAAACCTATCGGACTTTTACCACCGGTTCGGCGGACATTCCCGGTACCAGCCGGTGGTCCGGGTCCGGCGCCGGATCGAAAACTATTTTCACCGGCACTCGCTGCACCACCTTGACGTAGTTTCCCGAGGCGTTTTCCGGCGGCAGCAAACTAAAACGCGCTCCGGTGCCGGCCTGCACGCTATCGACTTTGCCGTGAAAAGATCTGTCGGGATAGGCGTCGATGTATATATCGACCGCCTGGCCGGGATGCATATTGGCGAGCTGCGTTTCTTTGAAATTCGCTATCACCCACATTTCATCCGATTGAGAGATCGCCATCAGCGGCGTTCCTACCTGGACCAATTGGCCCTCCTCGATCGTCTTGCGCGTGATAAATCCGTCTTCCGGCGCGTAAACTTTGGTGTAAGACAGCTCGAGTTCGGCCTGGTGCACGGCCACTTCCGCTTGCTCGATACTCGCATCCGAACTGCCTACCTGGGTCTGGCTGACCGTGATGCGTTCCGGCGCGGCATTCGCGTCTTCCAGACGCCCGGCCGATTCCCCGACCTGCGACCGGCTCAAATTTATCTGCGCCTGCGACTGGCGAAAGGTTTCCTGCGCGGTGGTAACATTCGCCCTGGCTTCATCTACCCGCGATTGCGCCGCTTCGACCTGTTTCTCGGCCGCGTCGTATTTCGCCCGCGCGTTTTGCAGAACATCCAGTGCCTGGTCAAGGTTTTGCCGGGAAACGTCGCCGTTGTTGTAAAGTTTTTCGCGGCGGCTGTATTCGACCTGCGCCAGATGAAGATCGGCTTCCGCCTGCGGCACCGTCGTGCGGGTTTGGGCTAAATTGGCCTGCGCCGTTTTTACCGCATTTTGCGTCTGCCCTATCTGCGCGCGCCTGGCCTCAGACGCCGCGCGGCTTTGCTCTACATTGCTGCGGGCCGTTTCGACGTTGGCGCGCGCCTCGGTCTGGCTGGCCCCGGTGGTTTTCCGGGTCAGGTCCACGTTGGCCTGCGCCTGTCCCTTTTGCGCCTGCGCCGTGCGCAGTTGGGCCTTAGCTTGCTCGAGCCTGGCTTCAAGATCTTTCGGGTCCAGATCGACCAGCAGATCGCCCTTGTGAACGAACTGATTATTTTTGACGTATATCTTACTTATGTAGGCTGAAACTTTCGGGCTGACCTGGGTGATGTCGCCCTCGACGAAGGCATCGTCGGTAGATTCGAACTGCCGCTCGTAGAGCCAGTAAGTTATCCCGGAGATAGCGGCTATGACCAGAACTATCCCGCCGATAAAAAATATCCGCCGGCGTTTTCCATTGCCGTTTTTCTTCGGCGGTTCCGGTTGTTTGTCTTCTGTCTGTTTTTCGGTTTCGGAGGGCTCTGAAACTTCAGTTAGATCCTTTTGTTCCCCGCTTGCTCCCTCTGCTTGTTCACTCATATTTGCAAATAATAACATATCCTAAGTTAGTAAGCACTTACTAAGTTATCTCATTTACGTGCTGTTTTGTCAACGGTAGGGGAAAAGAACCGATCGTCTTTTTATTTAGCACTAAGCCTATTATTTGCAGCAGATAAACAACAATTACCGAAGAGTGAAAAGGCTGTCTTTTCGTATTTGTGGTAAATTTTATAGTCCAAATGAAAGAAAGCATTAGATCAACCCGGTTCCCCAACGGCCTGGCCATCCTGACCGAAAAAATGCCCGACCTACGCTCAGCGACGCTGGGCTTTTGGTTTCGCTGCGGTTCACGCGACGAACCGGCGCATTTAAACGGCATTTCCCACTTCATCGAGCACGCCGTCTTTAAAGGCACGCATAAGCGGACCGCGCTCGACATTGCGATGGAAACCGATCGCCTCGGCGGAAATTTCGATGCATTTACCATGCATGAGCAAACCGGTTTTACGATCAAGGTCACGGATAAAGCTGTGCCCGATGCATTCGACCTGCTGGCCGATATGCTCACCGATCCGCTTTTTGAAGACACCGAGCTGAGCCGCGAGCAAAAGGTCATCATCGAAGAAATGAAGATGGTGGAAGATTCACCGGAAGAATTTTTGAGCGAGATATTTCAGCAAAATTTCTTTTCCGGCAGCGGGCTCGCATTGCCTATCGAGGGGACCGAAAAAACCGTGCTGACCTTTGACAGCAAGATCACATCCGATTATCACCGCGCTGCCTTTCAACCCCACAATCTGGTTATCACCGCGGCGGGAAACCTTGAGCATGAACGGATAGTCGAGCTGGCGGAGAAATTCTTTGCATCGCCGGCGTCCGGCCGGCCTCTTGCCGCCGAAGTGGAAGCGGGACGCTTCCACGACAGCCCCTCAGATTCGTATCGCGACGGTGGAGCTACAAAATCCACCATCCTAAAAAACAAACCCGGTCTGGAACAAACTCATTTTATCCTTACCTTTCCCTGGATCGAGGAAACCAGCGAAAAACGTTATGCCGGTCATCTGCTGGAAACGGTCCTCGGCAACGGAACATCTTCGCGCTTGTGGCAAAAGATCCGTGAAGAGCGCGGGCTCGCCTACAGCGTCGGCGCCAGTGGGGTTTCCTATCGCGACCTGGGCGCTTTTAATATATTCGCAGCCACTTCGCCCGAGCAATTCGAAGAAACCGTCGAACTGGCGACCGCGGAAGTGCGGCGGATAGAAAGCGAACCAGTAAGCGAAGCAGAGCTAACGCTGGCCAAAGAGCAAACCGCCGCGAATTTATTGCTTTCACTGGAAGATTCCGGCACCCGCGCGGGAAACCTGGCGCAGCACGAAATAACTTTCGGACGGCAAATTTCCGTGGACGAGACGCTGCAAAAATTGGAACAGGTCACGACCAAAGAGATCATGGAAATTGCCGAAGAATTTTTTGTCTCGGACAAACTCGTCCTGACGGCGCTTGGCAATTTTGATGAAAAATAGATCTGATCTCTCAGCTATCATCTATGATCTTTCATCTATTCCGAATGGTTGACACCCGCCGGGTTGATACTTTCTCGCGGTGTTTTACGCCTGATTATATGCAGGAGAAATTATTATTAATTTCACTTTTCTGCAAAAAAAGGAGAAGCCATGACACAGATAACCGAGATCGCTCCCGATGTTTTCAAGATATCAACCTTCATCCCCGAGGCGGACCTGGAGTTTTCGCAGTTCCTGGTGCGGGACGACGAACCGCTTCTTTTCCACACCGGTATGAAAGCCCTGTTTCCGACGGTGCGCGAAGCGGTGGCAAAACTTATTCCCGTCGAAACCCTGAAGTGGATCAGCTTCAGCCACTTTGAAGCCGACGAATGCGGTTCGCTGCCCGAATGGCAGCAAATAGCGCCGGAAGCGACCGCCGTCTGCAGCTTTGTCGGCAAGGTGGTAAGTGTAGACGATTATTCGCCGCGGCCGGCCCGCGCGATGATGAACGGCGAAACATTTTCGACCGGCAAATACACCTTCCGGTTTCTGCAAACTCCGCACGTGCCGCATTGCTGGGAAGCCGGTCTCCTTTTTGAAGAGACTAACGCGACGCTGTTCTGTTCGGACCTGTTTCATCAGTCCGGCGACATTGAGGCCGCCACTACCTCGGACATCCTGGACAGGTGCAAGGATACCCTTACGGCTTACCAGCAGGGGCCGCTTGCCGATTATCTGCCTTACACGAATAAGACGGGCGAGATCCTCGCCTCGCTGGCCGCGCTCAAACCGCGCACGCTGGCCACCATGCACGGTTCGGCCTTTACCGGTGACGGCGAAAAAGCTATTCACGGCCTGGCCGAAGTCCTCCGCGAGGTGTACGGAGGGTAGGGCTTGGTAAACCTGGGAGCGGGCCGATCCAGCTAATGACGCGCACACGAATTTTGTTTATAATCTAAAATACTTCCCTGCAATACTACAATCTGGTTTTTTTTGTGATTCGGCATCGCTTATTTTAAATGCGGTCCCGACGGCGTCACGTAATTTTAAAATGTAAAACTGACAGAGCAAGACCGGAGGCCTGAAAATGAATAATCTGGATCTGAAAAAAATATTTTTATATCTGCTTATCGTTTCGGTTGGAATAAGTGTGCTGGTGGGCATTTTGGTGGTGCTGCTCGGCACCCAGGAACAGGGCGGCAGGATCTTTTTGACTTCGCTCACGATCACGGTGGCGAGTTTTTCTTTGTTTCTCAATGGTGTCTTCTTCGAAAAATTGCGGATCAAGCTCCTGCCTTATCTGGGCTTTCTGACCACGGCCGTATGCGCCTCATTATGTGTCAGCTATGTCTGGGAGCTGCGTTTTTTAGGCGAACTCAAGCCGCTGGCCACGGCGTTCACTTTATTGACGGCCAACTTCTTTCTCATTTCGCTGGCATTTTATTATGAACAAAAAAGAGAACCGGTAGTTTCCCTGCTGGGGTTGCTGGGAACGGGTTTGGCGGTCGGCTTCATCATCGTAGGTATCTGGGAGTTGGCCACCGCAACCGCACTTGGCGGAAAGGTCCTCGCGATATGCATCGCCCTGGCAATAACCTGCGTTTATCTTTCACTTATCCTGCGGGTCAGCGTAGCCAAACAATTTAACTGGTCGCTGATCGCGGTTCAGATCGTGGCCTGGACCCTCTTTGCCACCATCTGCTGGACAATACTTCTTTACTCTAACCCCGGCTATGAACTGATCGGGCGGCTGCTCATTATCTTGTCGATCCTGATCACCGCGCTTACGGTCCTCATCCCGATCTTCCATTTCATCAGTCCTAGGGCGCCCACGAGCGGGCCCGGTGATCTTCAGAAGATACTGGAAGAGATCGACCGGCTAAAAGCAAAACTTGCGGAGCTGGAAGAAAGAAAACGGCGGCTGGAAAATCCTGCGGATGCAATTAGTTAATCTGTTTCATTTATGATACAACTTTAACGATGAAATTCACCGTCTTAGGCAGCGGTTCCACGGGCAACGCCCTTTTGATCTCGGCCGGAAAAACCAGGGTCCTGATCGACGCGGGCTTGAGCGCACGCGAGATCGCGCGCCGCATGGCGATGCGCGGTGAAGATATAACTTCTCTGGACGCGGTCATCGTCACCCACGAACACAGCGATCACGTCGGCGGGCTGCGGGTTTTGCTCAACCTGGTAAAATGCCCGGTCTTTATTTCCGGCGAAACTCACGAAGCTTATCTCGGGGAAACATTTTATTCTTCTAACGAAGAGCCGCAGAGACGTTCGGCGGCGGTCAAAGACCGCGCGGTTGAGATACAAGCCGGCCAGGATTTTCGCATCGGCGAGATCGATTTTCACCCGTTCACGGTGCCGCACGACGCGGCGGACAACATGGGCTTTGTCGCCGAGCACAACGGCGTGCGGATCGCTTCGCTGACGGATTTCGGGCACTTCACGAAATTGATGAAGGAGAGGCTGCGCCATTGTGACGGGATCATGATCGAATCGAATCACAACGTCGATATGCTGCGCGCCTGTACGGTGTACCCGTGGTCTTTGAAACAGCGGATCGCTTCGCGCTCGGGACATCTTTCAAACGAGGACCTGGCCGAATGGCTGACGAACGATTTTGACGGCGCCGCGCGCCACGTTATCCTGATGCACCTTTCACAAAAAGCGAACGAGCCCCACCTCGCAAAACTGACCGCCGAAATGGCGCTCAAAAGCCGCCATTCACTCTTTCCGCCCGAGACCGAGATCGTCCTCTCCAGCGCCAAAGAACCTACCCAGTGGTTTGAATATTAAGATTTCCGGATTTTTCACCACAAAAACACAAAGAACACAAAGGATCATAAAACAATTCGTTTGATACCTGCCCTGATCAGTGGGACATTGAAATTCATCAGAAGACCGAGACGGTTTTTAGTCAACTTTAGGTAGGTAAGCAATTGTGCCTGGTGCACAGGCAGCAAATTTTCAACGGTCTTAATTTCTATTATCAGTTTTCTTTCGACCCAGAGATCCAATCTCATCCCGGCGTCAAGAACCACGCCGTCGTAGACAACAGGAAGCTTGATCTGCTTCTCTACAGTGAGTCTTGTTTTTTCCAATTCGTGTGCCAGACAAACTTCATAAACACTTTCCAAAAGTCCCGGGCCCAGTGATTTATGAACTTTTAAGGCACAATTGACCGCTTCTTTGGCAATTATCTCAACGTCCTGTGGGATAGGATCGTAGCTCATTGTCGTGTTTCCCCTATATTATTTTTATTCTTTCCTTTGTGTCCTTAGTGTCTTGGTGGTGAATATCTTCCTCCAGTTCCTCCAGGGTCCATTCCAATAGCGAATATCTTTATCAATGCCAGGCCGCCCAGGAAACCGCCGATGTGTGCCGCGTAGGCGACACCGCCTTCTCCGCCGCCCAGGTAACTCGCGAGCAGCTGGTAACCTATCCACAACCCCAGTGCGACAAAGGCGGGAACGGTCGTGAGAAAATTGAATATGATGGCGCGGACGCGGTTATGAGGAAACAGCAAAATGTATCCGCCCAGAACACCGGAAATAGCTCCCGAAGCTCCGAGCATCGGGATGGCCGAGTTGGTGTCCATCACGATCTGCCCGACGGCCGCGAGAAATCCACAGATCAGGTAAAAAACAAGGTAGCGAATATGCCCGATGCGGTGTTCGATGTTGTCGCCGAAGATCCAGAGGAAAAGCATATTGCCGAAAATATGCATGATGCCGCCGTGCATGAACATCGATGACAAAAATGTTATGTAGACGGAAAACGGCGTGGGTTCGAGCGTTACTTTTCCGAGCACCTGGCCGGTAAGGGTGTCTTTGATCACCTGAGCTCCCGCCAGGTCCTGCCCGGTCATTATTTCTCTCGGCACCAGGGAAAACGCGTAGGTAAACTGATCGTTATATCCGGCCTGCTGCAACAGCAAAAACACCAGAATGTTGATCGCGATCAACGTGTAATTCACATACGGCGTGGTAAAAACTTCGCTATTGTCATCGCCGATCGGAAACATTTAATTACCTCTTGCCTAGCTTGCTTCAGCCGGATGAGTTTTGAGCAGTTCGTATCCTTCCGAACGCGCCACGTAGGTCGCCGCCGTGATATCGCCCACCACGTTCAAGGTAGTGCGGCACATATCGAGCAGGCGGTCGACGCCCAGGATGATCGCGATCAATGCCGGATCGACGCCGATCATGGCCAGTATCCCGATGATAAAAGGGATCGAACCGCTCGGCACACCGGCCGTTCCGATACCTCCGAGGATAGCCAGGTAAACGACCATCAATTGCGCTCCGAGCGATAATTCCACTCCGGCCAGCTGCGCCAGGAAAAGCACCGTGATGCCTTCATAAAGCGCCGTGCCGTTCTGGTTGGCGGTAGCGCCCACCGTCAGCACAAAACTGTTTATCTCGCGCGGCACGCCCAGGTTTTCTTCCGACACTCTGAGCGCGGTAGGCAGCGTCGCATTTGAAGAGCTGGTGGAAAACGCGGTCAGGATCACAGTCCTGACGCGGCGGAAAAAATCGAGCGGGTTGAGTTTCGAAAGAAAATAAACCGATAGCGAATACACGCCGAACATATGCAGCGAAAGCCCGATCAGCACGGCCGCCACAAACCAGCCCAGTGCGAACAAAAGCTCTATCCCGAACCGCGCCATATTAGTAAAGATCAAACAGGCCACGGCATACGGCGCGAGTTTCATTATGATGTCGATGAGCTTTGAGCTGATCTGAAACAGCGACTCCATGAACCCGACAAAAGTCTGCGTCCTGTCCGCCGGTAAAAGCGTGATGGCGATGCCGATGATGAGCGCAAAAAACATCACGTGCAGCATGTTGGGATTTTCGCCGCTGCCGATGGAGTAAAAAATGTTCTTCGGCACGATGGTTTTTACCACCGACATTAATGCCGTGTCCTGCTTGGCCACTTCCTCGCTTTTCTTTTGCGACTCCAACTGGCTTTTGGCAGCGCTGCCAAACTGGTCTTTCATCTTCGTCGCCGTTTCCTGGCTGATGCGTTTTCCCGGCTGAATGGTATTGGCCAGGCCCAAACCGATGACCACCGAAATCGCCGAGATGATCAGGCAATAGGCAAAAGATTTAAGCCCTATCCGGCCCAGTTTGCGAATATCGCCGATGCCTGCCACGCCGACAATGAGCGAAGAAAAAACCAGCGGCACCACGATCATCAACAGCAGGCTGAGGAACAATTGCCCGATCGGATTGGTAAAATTATCGATGAACCATCCCAGATTCGGATTATCGCCAAACAGCTCATGACAGCCCACGCCGCCGATCACGCCTACGACCAGCCCGATCAGCACCTTTGTGTGCAGCGCCAAGCCGCGAGGCTTATCGGTCGTCGCGTCGTCAAGGTCGGTCCTGAGTTCCTGTTCAAAGCTATCCGGGGCCAGCTCTTCGTTCGGTTTATTTTCTTGTTCGCTCATATATATTTGTCAGTTTAAACCAGGTGTTCATTGTTAGCCACTAATTACACAAATAACACGAATGTGAAAATTCTTTATTCGTGTTATTTGTGACATTCGTGGCGGCATCCGTTATTTATAAGTGAAGGCCTACCGCCCCCATTTCAATTTGTCGCGTAAAACATCGAAATAATTTCTGTTCGTCGGCTGTACGAGATTAAAGGTCGAATCGCTTTTGCTGATCGTTATCACATCGCCGCCCTCGAGTTCAAAGCCTACCTGCCCGTCCAGCGTGAGCGCCACTTCTTCGTTATTCGTTTCCATGCTCAACCTTATCTCGGCCTCGTCAGGAACGACGATCGGGCGGTTGGATAAAGTAAAAGGACAGATCGGCGTCAGCACCATCGCCCGCATGGAAGGAAAAACGATCGGCCCGCCCGCCGAAAGATTGTAAGCCGTCGAACCGGTCGGCGTGGCCACGATCAAGCCGTCCGCGCGAAAAGAATTTACATAGTGGCCGTCGAGTTCGACTCTGATCTCGATGATCCGCGCCAGCGCAGCTTTGTTTATCACCACGTCATTTAACACGCGGCTTTCCGAGAGAATATTTTCACCGCGATGATGGCGGACATTTAAAGTAACGCGCCGGTCGAGTTTGTAATTTCCCTCCAGCACGGCTTCCAGCGCGGGAAACATCTCCTCGATGCGAAAATCCGTCAGATAACCGAGGCTGCCGTAATTAACACCCAGCACCGGGATCTCGGCGTTGCCTAAAAGCCGCGCGGCGGCGATCATCGTTCCGTCGCCGCCCAGCACGATGATCAGATCGGCCTTGGCAACGAATTCGTCGGCCGGAAGCGTCGGAACCCGGCACACCTCATCTTCGGCCAGCGACCGGCCCACCAGATCGATGTTCCGCTTTTTCAGCCAATCGGAAAGCTCGCAGGCCGTGTCCCAAGCCTCTGAGTGATGAGGCTTGACGATCACACCGACGCATTTGATTGATTCATCCGGCATTTAAAATATTTTGACAATGATTCACTAATCGCGAATAAACTGCAAGTTTTGCAGAGTAGCGCCAGCGTCCCGCTGGCCGTCGTGCGGGCGTCTCGCCCGCGCAAAATCTGACGGCGGGACGCCGTCAGGACAGCCGCCGAGACGGACGGCGCTACATAAAAACTACATCCGTTTCCCAAAACCGAACTCGGTCGTATTGTTTATATCGTCTAATTTACGCTCTCCGGTTTTCGCGAAACCGAGCCGTTCATAAAGCCTGTGCGCGGCTTCGAAACGCGTGTCTGACCACAAGATCATTTCCGTTGCCCCTCTGTCCCGGGCGAAATCCATCGTCATCTCCGTCAATTGGCAGCCAAGCCCGCGCTTCCTTGCGTCTTTATGAACATACAGGCTTTTTAGTTCGGCGATGTTTTGATCGTGCATCTGCACGGCACAGGTCGCCACGATCTTTCCGTCTGTCTCAACCACCCAAAACTCGCCGTTTTTCGAATGGAAATATTCGGCCGGCGTGAGCAGATACTGCTCTTCGATATCGGTGTTTAAAATGCAGCCGTATTCCGCCCACACTTCGCCTATCAGTTTGACTATTCGAGGCACGTCGTCCTGGGTTGCCGGGCGAACGTTCATTTGCTCACCCTTTCCATCTGCTCCAGGCGCTCCAGCCATAAGGGCAGCGGCAGCCATTTGGCTTTGTCGCCATAGGCTTCGCTATTTAATTTTTCTATTTTTAATTCGGCCCTGTCCTGTAAGAATTGCGGCGGCAGGTCCTGCTGATTTTCATAGCAGGCATGCCCGATACAAGGCACGGGCTTGCCTTCTGCGTGGACCAGGCATCCGGCGTCTTTTTCAAAAAGCGGGCAGGAAAAAGTTTGCGTATAAGTATCGCCGCCTTCATTAAGGCCATAGCGAGCGATGGTTTTTTTATTTCGCGCCAAGACCTCGTCCAGTTTTCCTTTTTCTTTTAGCGCCGATAAGACCGCTTCCGCTTCCAGTCGGGTGATATGCACGTTTACAAAATGTTCGTCCTGGCAGCAAGCGCCCTTTGTCTCGCACACACCGCAGTCCTTCGCTTTGAACTCAAAATTCTCGCGAATAAAGATCCGATACGAGTCCTTGATATTTTTAAGTTGTGCTAAAAATTCTTTCATAAGCTGCGAAGTGGATATACGAGACTTTTCGTGTGTTTAGTGTAATTCGTGGTTCTATTTGCCGGCGTCTATGCAAACCAAAATTAACCACGAAACACACTAGGCGGCTCCAGTTAGTTTGCGCCTTGCAATTTCTTATAAAACCCCAAAAATTCTTTATTACCATCCCCGCCCAGGATCGGCGATTCGATCAACCCCAGAATTTCAAAACCGAATTCCGCCGCCGAGGCATTTACTTCCTTAACTACCCGCTGATGTTTCTCATCTTCGCGAACGATGCCGCCTTTACCGACCTCGCCTTTTCCCACTTCGAACTGCGGTTTTATCAGCACGATCATTTTACCGTTTTCTTTTAGCAGATCGCCCAGCACCGGAAAAATTTTTGTGACTGAGATAAAAGAAACATCCATCACAATCAGATCGAATTTTTCCCCGAGATCTTCAGGTTTCAGATAACGAGCGTTGACGTTTTCGCGCACGTCGACGCGTTCGTCGTTTCGCAGCCTCCACACCATCTGATTGGTGCCCGCATCGATGGCCACCACTTTTTTCGCACCGCGCTGCAGCAGGCAATCGGTAAAACCGCCGGTCGAAGCGCCGATGTCCAGGCAAATCAGGTCCGCTGCTTCGACGCCAAATTCTTCCAGCGCTTTTTCCAGCTTAAGCCCGCCGCGGCTGGCGTATCTTGTCTCCGCCGTTTCGCCTTTTATCCGCAATGCGACTTCCGTCGAAAACTCCTGCGAAGATTTCTCGACGCGCTGCTCATCGGCCAGCACAACGCCCGCCATCACCAGCGCCTGCGCCTTAGTGCGCGAATCGGCCAGCCCCGCGGCGACCAGAAGCTTATCGATGCGTTCGCGTTTCATTAAAATTATTGCTTCGATTCAAAATAACTATTAACTTTTAACGGCTTGCCTATAAAGTAGATAAATCAAGTTTTGCAGTTTTCGTGTTACTTCGTGTGATTTCGTGGTTCCAGTCTTAAGTGTTTGGTTACTGGAGTTTAAGACCTGAAACCACGAAATCACACCAAAACACACGAACAGAACATAAGACAAATCCCTGACTTTATAGGCAAAACCGTTACACCCCAATACTTCAAAACCGCCCTATCAATTGTAAAAACAACACTTAACATCTAAACTTAACGAAAAATGGAAGTTCAGGCAAGCAACCGTAATTTTGCCCGGTTCGCGTGGTTCACGCTCGGTTTTAACCTGCTGGTGATCCTCTGGGGAGTTTTCCTGCGCGCGTCAAAATCGGGCGACGGCTGCGGCCAGCATTGGCTGACCTGCGGCGGCGAAATCATCCCCTCGGCGCCGCAGCTTAAAACCGTTATCGAATTTTCGCACCGGCTGACCAGCGGCCTGGCGCTGATCGCGGTCGTGATTCTGGTCATCTGGGCCTTTCGCGCTTTTCCTAAAAAACATGTTCTGCGAAAGATGGCTTTTGCCTCGCTGGTCTTTATTATTTTTGAGGCACTGCTCGGGGCCGGGCTGGTTTTGACCGGGAACACCGCCGAAGCGCTTACCCCGGCGCGGCCTTTCTGGATGGCGGGCCATTTGATAAACACCTTTGCGCTGGTCGCGCTTTTATCGCTGACCGCGTGGTTTGCCGGCGGGGGCAATGTTATTAGCTTTAATGTTCCGCGCAAGACCCTGATCTTACTCACCCTGGGCGTGCTGGGAGTTTTTGTCGTCGGGATGAGCGGTTCGACAGCCGCGCTGAGCAGTATGCTTTTTCCCTCGGCTACCCTGGCCGAAGGCTTCGCCCGGGATTTTTCCGACACCTCGCATTTTCTTTTACGCCTGCGCATCAGCCACCCCATTTTATCGATCGCGCTCGGCGTTTATCTCTACTGCCTGGCGCTTTGGGCGGTCAAAAAAGCGCCGGAAAGCTTTTGGGTAAAACGCTGGGCCAATGTGCTGACCTTAACTATTATCCTGCAGCTAATTGCGGGCGGGCTGACCCTGGTGATGCTGGCGCCGATCGTGATGCAGCTGATCCATTTGCTGCTGGCGGACATTTTGTGGATATCGTTCGTTTTGATGTCGGCGGAATTTTTGGCCGCTCAGGGAAACGCTTTTAACCCTGAAGACACAAAAAACACCAGGTAAATATTCCCTTTTACCCAGTGTCCTTCGTGTCTTGTGGTTAAATCCTAAACTTCTTAATTAACCCACTCTTCCTCATATTCCAAAAAACGCTTCGCCACCCAGGCCTGTGCGGCCTTGACGGCGGTTGATTTCCATTTTTTGATATTTTGTACGACTGAGAGCGCGGCTAAAGGTTTCATCGGGTCACGTTCCACGCGGATTACTTCTACGGGAACCTGTATGAGTTTCTTTTTCTCGTCCATCACCAGCAGCGAAATTTCGCTGCCCACCGGCGGAAGGACCCGAAAATTTACCAGAGCCCCGGTTTCGCCGATGTTTTCGGTAATACCGTCAACCGAGATCTCTTTACCCGTAAGTTTATCTTTCCACTTTGCCCTGACCGGCAATTGCGCTAAAACCCTTTCATGGATCAAGGGCTTAGCGTCATTAGCGTAATGCGATAGATATGCCATTTTCCCCTCCTTGATTGGCAGTCATAAGTTAAAAAACCAAAGGCGATCATGACTTTATTACAGCGCGCTAAGCTCTGACCTCAAAACTACAACCAGCGACTTTAAAGACACTATCTCCTACAAAAAACTAGTGCTTTCACGCACAAATTTGTGAAAGGTTCCACAAATTTAAGACATAAATGTAATTCTAGACCTTGTCTCGAATTTTTCAACCATTAATTCGTCAAAATCGCATATAAAAGTTACAATTCTGTTAATTTATTAGATTTTAAGGAGTTTTTTAGTGTCAGAAGCAACGGCCGCACCGGTAAACCAGCAGGGTCTGGATATTCGCTCCACTCCGCGGGAAGAAATGAAGCTTTACCCGCTGGATACTTTCAACTATGAATTTCCCGGTCGCGAAGTGCGCATAAACTTTGAAATACCTGAGTTTACGGCGATCTGCCCGTTCTCGGATTTCCCCGATTTTGCCATCCTCCGGATCGAATATATTCCCAACCAGCGCTGTATCGAGTTAAAAAGTATGAAATTATACATAAACTCGTTTCGCGACATCAAAATATTTCACGAACACGTGATAAATATCATCCTGGAAGACTTTGTTAAGGCTTGCGACCCGTTAAGCGTGGAGATAGAGGGCGATTTTCATATTCGCGGAAATATCAAAACGATCGTTCGGGCAAGTTATAAGAAGAAATAGTTCGGGGTTTAGAGTTCGAGGTTCAGAGTCGGAAGATAAGCTAAGGTTTGAACTCCAAACTCCAAACTTTGAACCGAATCAATGGACGGCGGCGCTCATCGCCTGAATGTTTCCTTCTGAGTCTGAGTGCTTTTGCAAAGCTCTGAGAATAAGGTCCTCGACCTTTGCCTGGACCCGGCATTCAGGCTGGCGGCAAACCGTGGCCAGCTCCGAAACTACCAGGTAACGTGCTTTATCAAACATTCTCTGCTCGCGGAAAGACAGTGATTTTTCACGGCTTAGGTAAGAAAGTATCTTTAAGACCTCGGCCGCGGCAAAAATACATCCTGACTGCATCTTGTCCGAAAATGTTCGGTAACGTTCCTTCCAATCACGCGCGTAATTTTCAAAATCTTCCGACAGAAAACGCATTACCTTATCGCACTGATAGGAGCTGATAACAGGACGGACGCCGATATTTTCCGCCCGCTCTACGGGAATGAATACCAGGCTGTTATTTTCCATCAATCGCAGGGAGTAAAAATTGGCGGCGCAGCTTCCGGTTTGTTTTTCTTCTATCTTTTCGATCGTGCCCACACCGTGATTGGGATATGAGACCCTTTGTCCAACTGTGAAAAGCATTTCTTCCTCCGGCTAAAACTCTTACGTTCAACAGGCTTTTCGGGGGTTACTGCCTGACCAGGTTATAAAATTTGAGGTAAGTAAATTTTACCAAATTGTTACGGCAGAAGAAAGGTATTTCTGCACAAAAGCCGGTAACCCTTATTTGATGTTTCTTTAGCGGGGGAGTTCGATGGTGAAGACCGAGCCTTTTTCGGCCTCGGAAACGACGGTTACTTCGCCGCCGTGCAGCCGGGCGAGATGTTTGACGATGGCCAGGCCCAGGCCGGTCCCGCCCAGATCGCGCGAGCGGGCCTTGTCCGTGCGGTAAAAACGTTCGAAAAGACGCGGCAGGTGTTCTTCGGAGATACCTTCGCCGGTGTCGGTGACATGGATCAGATCGCTGCCGTTATGGCGTTCGTGACAGATGGACACTTCACCCTTCTCGCGGTTGAATTTCACCGCGTTGTCCAGAAGATTGGTCAGCATTTGTTCCAACCGGAAAGCATCGGCGCGGACGCGCGTGTCCGGGCTGATCTCATTTTTGATCGTAACTTGTTTATCTCCCGCCTTGGCCGCCAGGTTGACCGACACTTCGCGCACCAGCGGGAAAAGCTGAATGTCGCGCGGTTCGACCGCGATCTTTCCGGCTTCGATAGAAGAAAGCTCCAGGATATCGTCGATCAGGCGGTGCATCCGGTGAGCGTTTTTGCGGATAACGTTCAGGAATTGGCGATTGTGGTCAACGTCTTCCAGTGCGCCGTCTTCCAGCGTTTCCACAAAAGCGATGATCGATGTCAGGGGCGTGCGTAATTCGTGGGAAACATTCGAAAGAAACTCACGGCGTACTTTTTCCAGCCGTTCCAGCTCAGTAATATCGTAAAAGATCCCGATCGCCTGCCTGCCGCCGCCGATCTCCAATGGCGCTACCCGCAGATCGAAAGCCTTTCTCTCCGGGCCGAAATTCTCCAGCTTGACCTCGGAAAACGTTCCGACTGTCAGCGCTTTTTCGAAAGCTTCGTGGACCGAAAGATCGCGGACCGCTTCGCTCAAACGCCGGCGTTCCGACGAACCGTTCAGCCGGGAAATAATATTCTGGGCCTGATCGTTGTAAGAGGCGATGGTCATATCGCGCCCGACGATCAAAATGCCTTCGCGCAGGTTTTTAGTGACTTCGAGCAGCACTTCGGACCGCGAGGGGTCAAAAGTTTTTTGGATATCGGAACTCTCTATGTAAGGCCCTTTCGCCAATTTTTTCCGGCGTCGGTGCCAAAGCAAAAGCCCGGCCAGCGCGAGCACAAAAAGCCCGAAAATGGCCAGAAGAACAACAGACTGTGATTGAAAAAACTCTGTCATTTACCGCTTTTCAAATTAAAGGCGAATTTAGCTAGGATTATACTTCAGAAACTCTGGTTGTGTTACTGGCCGTGTTGATAACGGGTCAGTACCGGGAACGCAGTGACCGGCTCATAAGCGGAGGGAGTAGCTTTTGATCTGTACAGGTTTTTGAAACAGTACGGAGCCGGTCACTGCGTTCCCGGTACTGACTTCATCCCCGACGCTCATAAATCATTATTTAGCGCCGACAAAACGATAGCCGATTCCAACCACCGTCTCGATACAATCGCCGCACAGCCCAAGTTTTTGCCGCAGGCGGCGAATGTGTACGTCGAGCGTCCTGGTGTCGCCAAAATATTGATAGCCCCAAACATTGTCCAGTAAATTTTGCCGCGTTACCACCCGCCCGCTGCTTTTTGAAAGCGCTTCCAGCAGGGCAAACTCTTTGCGCGTGAGCTTTACCTGCTCGCCCTGGCAGACGACGCGGATATCGGCAAAATCGATGGAAAGCTTGTCATCGTCATAGCGCTGGATAGAGCCCTCGTCGGCCCGGCGCAGGACGGCCCGCACCCTCGCCACTACTTCCTTGATAGAAAACGGCTTGACGATGTAATCGTCGGCGCCCAGTTCCAGGCCGGCTATCTTATCCGTCTCGGCGGCCTTGGCGGTAAGCATTATGATCGGCGTGCGGCGGGTGGCGGCTTCGCGGCGCAGGCGGCGGCAGATCTCCATCCCGTTCATCCCCGGAAGCATCAGGTCCAGGATCACCAGCGAGGGCGCGCCTTTCGGATCGAGCGCGATCTTTAGCCCCTTCTCGCCGGTTTCCGCGAGGTCTGTTTTTAATCCTTCGCGCTCAAAATTGTAGCGCAGGCTTTCGGCTATATCGGCCTCGTCCTCGATGATCAAGATTTTTCCGGGCATAAATTTTTGCGCAAGACAAATGCTTACGCTGCGTGATTTTTAAGGTGCTTGATGGAAACTGCTTCCTTCATATACACCGTCACCTCGCAAATATCCTTGACGTAGTCGCCGATCCGTTCGAGGTGTTTGGTAATAAATAAAAGCCGCGCCAACCGGGTGCTGTATTCGGCTTCCTGCGACATCGATTCCATAAATTCCTTGAACTGCCGCTCGTATATCTCGTTGATCTCGGCATCGCGCGCCTTGATGCCCCGCGCGCTTTCCGCGTCATTCGAAGTAAATGCATCCAGCGCTTCCCGCAGCATCTCCGAGGCTTTTTCCGCCATTACGGGCAGTTCCCCGAATGTTTTGACCTCGGGCTCGTCATTGAGTTCCACCGCGACCCGCGCGATATTGGCGGCGTGATCGGCGATGCGTTCCAGCACCGGCGTGATCTTTGAGATCGAAATGACCGCCCGCAGATCGCGCGCCGCCGGCCGCCGCAGCGCCAAAATGTCCATGCTCAGCCGGTCGATCTCGACTTCCATATCGTCGATGGTCTTATCGTGTTCCAGGACCTGCTGCGCCAGATCGCTGTCGCGATGGACCAGTGCATTGATCGCGCGCTGCAGAGCGAGTTCCGCTTCTCCGCCCATCAGAAGCAGCCGGTCGCGCAAAATATCTAATTCGCGCGCTAAAATTGCGTCTTTGTGTTCCATAAATTAAGACTTTAGACCAAATTTTCAAATAACCAAAGCACAGACATTCATTGGATCGGACCTAAAAACCGGGCAGAGAGCGGTAAACATAAATTTTCGAAAGATGTAAGAACTAAGATGGCCCGCCAGTGTTAAAAAGGAATGACCGGGATGTTAAATAAATGTTAATTCTGTAACAAGAGTAGCGCCGGCGTTCCGCTGGCTGTCGCGGGGGCGTCTCGCCCACGCAAAGACTGGCGGCGGCGCCACAAATATAGAATCCATTTAAACGCGGCTCTCGAATAACTCTAAAATCGGTTTTAGTCTCCCCGATTCCCATATTATTCAAATTTTTTCGGACTTATTATTAAGTCAATAATCCCAATTACGAAGGAGACGATATGTTAGTTAGCAGCTTTAAGCTTATCCGAAAACTTCTTGTCCTGGCGGTGCTCTTAGGCGGTTTGGCGCTGGTAGGAATTAATAACGACCAGCCGGTCGAAGCGCTGCGGTGCTGTACGACCTGCGACACTCTGGCGGAGGCCTGTGACAACTTCTGCCTGGATTTCCCAAATCACCCGCACTGCAGCGTCTGCGTCCAACAGGTTATCAATTGTTATAACCATTGCGACATGGGCTGTTGATCGGGCACGACGAAAAGAAAGGCTTGCCGTCCGATCCGGAAGACAAGCCTTTGCCATGAATGTCACAAATAAAGATTTTTTTATTCGTGTTATTTGTGTAATTAGTGGCGAATAAAGAACCGCCTGGCTTTATATATTAATAAGAAGACTCTATAGGCTAAAACTATTCTACGCGCCGGTAGAATTCATTTCTTCCTTTGGCTTGATAAATTCTTCCAGCTTGCCGCTGTCGCGTTCGATCCGGTCCCAGGAATCGATGTCGAGCGATATTCTGATCAGAGCCGCGGTCGGTATGCTCTGCATCTCGCCGGTCAGCAAACCGAGCAAACCTTCCATACCGGGATTGTGGCCCACCAGCAAGACCGTGCCGGCCGGGGCGGAGATCCCTTTGAGCACTTCGAGTAATTGAAACTGGCTTGCCTCGTATATCTTTTCGTCGAATCGGATCTCGGCTTTTAAGCTGCCGGCTTCTTTGGCGAGCAAGGCGGTTTGTTTCGCGCGCTCCGCCGGCGAACTCAGTACCAGGTCCGGCTGCCATCCCTTTTCCGCGATCAATTCCCCGATAAAAGGCGCGGTCTGTTTCCCGCGCGGGTTTAACGGGCGTTCAAAATCGGACAAGCTGGTGTCGTCCCAGCTTGATTTGGCGTGGCGTAAAAGTAAAAGTGTTTTCACGGTTTTTCCCCCTTAAAGCACAGCCCCAGCTTAAAAGAAATGCGTCAAAGCCGAGGTCAAAAAAGCTCAGGTTTCAATTGTCGTCTTTTCTTCTTCCGGGCTGACTTCCAGAAGCAGGATAGGCGGTTTTTTACTCACTGCTGCAAACAGCGAGAAGACTTTTTGGGGAGATAGGTCTTTGTGTTTCTTTTTCGCGCCCGCGGCATTCACTATATCCGCCAGCGTAATTATGCCCACCAGCCGCTCGTCGCCATCGACGACCGGAAGGCGGCGAAGCTGATTCTTGCGCAATAGCTTTAAGGCTTTTTTGAGCTCGTCATTTGGCGCGCAGGTCAGAACATTGCCGCCGCACAATTCGCCCGCCGTTATTTCCGACGCGCGGCCGGCGCGGCTCGCCACCGCTATGCAGATGTCCCTGTCCGTAACCACACCGATGACTTTGCTGCCGGCATCGAGAACAGGCACGGCGCCGCAATCGCGCTGCCACATTATCGAGGCCGCCTTGGTCAGGCTGTCTACCGCGAAACAAAAACCGGGATCGGCGGTCATTATGTCACTTACTTTCATCTCAAATTTTCTTTCGCCATTTATCTGATATTATAATTTTCACAACTCAGCAATGAAAACGCAACGACTCGCAGCCATCGACATAGGTTCAAATTCGATAAAACTCGCCGTAGCAGAAGCCGCTGCCAGCGATTCGTTCACCATAATCGGCCGCGAAAAAGAGCTTCTCAGGCTCGGCAACGAAACCTTGCAGCGCCATATTCTTTCCGAAGAAGCCATCAGCCAAAGCATACAGGCGATCACCCGTTTTCGCGATATCGCCAAGACCCGCGGCGCGGAACGCGTCATCGTCGTGGCCACCGCCGCCGTCCGCGAAGCCGAAAATTCCCGCGAATTCACGCTGGCCGTTCGCAAAAGCACCGGTTTGCGCGTCGACGTGCTTTCCGCGATTGAAGAAGCGCGCCTGATCGGCATCGCCGCCGCGCAACATTTCCAAACATCGGCCGGTTCCCTGCTAAATATCGACATCGGCGGCGGTTCGACCGAGCTTTCGCTGATGCAGGACGGCCAGCCGCGCAAACTTTTTTCCATGAAACTGGGTTCGGTCGGATTGACCGAACGATTTCTCGGCCACGATCCGCCCACTCCGAAAGAGATAAAAAAACTGCGGGCCGAAATACGCGCCGCGCTCGAACGTCCGGTAAGAGAACTAAAGGGAGAAAAGTGGGAAATTTCCAGTGGCACCTCCGGCACGGTGCTCGCGCTCTACGCCTGTCTGAACTTTCAGGCCGACCCGGCCGCCAAAACCAGACCCGATATTTCCTTAAAAAGACTCGCCGGATTTAACCAGCTTACCGCGCGTCTGACCAATGCTGAGCGCGGAAAACTGCCGACCATCAGCCCGCAGCGCGCCGAAATATTGGTGGCCGGCGGGCAGATACTGGAAGGCGTGATGGAAGCGCTCAGGATAAAATCGGTCACGCCGTGCGAATTTTCCCTGCGCGAAGGCGTGCTCATCGATTACCTGCGCGAGATCGAGACCGAATCTTTGCCGCCGGTGCCTGATGTGGCCGATCCGAACCTGCGCGGTGTTTTCGCCGTCGGGCGGCGTTTCGGTTACGAGGAAAATCATGCGCTGCAGGTGGCCGCGCTGGCCGAGAAAATTTTCGATTCGCTCACCTCTATTTACAGTTTCAAGCGCCACCAGCGCACGCTGCTCGCGGCGGCCGCGCTGCTGCACGACATCGGCTATCACATCGCCCACGAAGCGCACCACAAGCATTCCTACTACCTGATCAAGAATTCGGAGATGACCGGATTTTCCGAGGCCGAGAAAACCATCATCGCCAATATCGCGCGCTATCACCGCAGTTCTGCGCCCAAGGAAAAACACGCGGAATTTATGGCGCTGACTGAGAAAGAACAGAGCGTCGTCTGGAAGCTCGGCGCGATCCTGCGCCTGGCCGACGCGCTCGACCGCGGTTACGAAAGCCGCGTCCGCGAAATAAAATTTGCGCAAAAAAACGGCAGCCTGACCTTAAAACTCGTCAGCGACGAAAACTGCGAAAGCGAATACGAGGCGATCGAAAAGAAAAAAGATATGTTCGAACAGGCGTTCGGCTGCGAGCTGGTTTTGAAGTAATGGAACATTAACTTACCGCTAAACGCTTTGGATCTAACATTTTCGAGATGTTCCACTGTTCCCGGCCTGCGCAAGCGGAACACTGGAACAAAAATGGAACACGGCTTTTGGATTTTTGCGATTTTTGGAACTGCCCGATTTTCAAATAACAACATCGCGCGGGCCATTATAGAAATTTTCCGTCTACATCGAAATAAAGTTTTTGGATAGTTTTGAAAATTATTGCGTTTTTACGCCAATTCGGTGAGAAATATAGGCGCCTGGAGTGAAGTTCCGTGAAGTAAAGATAAATCTTATGCAAAAGAACGGCAGCCTGACCTTAAAACTCGTCAGCGACGAGAACTGCGAAAGCGAATACGAGGCCATCGAAAAGAAAAAAGACCTGCTCGAACAGGCGTTCGGGTGCGAGCTGGTTTTGAAATAGAAAATTGCGCGCTTACAACTCGTATGCCCGGATCTACATCATTACTAACTAATGAAGATCAGAACCCTTTTACTCTTATTTCCTCTTATCTTCCTGTTAGCTTCGCTTTCAGCGGCGCAGAAGAAGGACCTCCAGATCGCCGGCACCGTCAAAGACCGCGCGGAGACAGCGCACGCCGGGATCACGCTTTATTTTGAGGGCGGCGACATCAAACGAACGGCCGTGGCCGACGAAAAAGGCAATTTCAAAGTCTCGCTGCCGCCCGGCAGATATACCGTACTGCCGGATAAAAATATTTATCAAGCCTTCACTGTCTTTATCATGGTCCCGGAAAAAGGCCCGATCCCAACTAACTTACCGCTTGAAGTGGAATCTAGAAAAGATTGGTGTGCAAATTGCGCGGCGGATAAACAGCCGGAAGTCGTTACCTACAAAGCGCCGTCATATCCGGTAGTTGCATTAGCTGTCGCAGCCTCGGGTGAAGTCTCCGTTAATGTAAAGTTAAGATCTGACGGAAGCGTCCTCTCCGCTATGGCTATGAACGGCCATCCGTTCCTAAAGAATGTTGCAGCTCAGGCTGCCAGGGATTGGACGTTTTCCCCGGATAGCAGCGTGGAAGAACGCGATGTTACGGTCATCTTTGTTTTCACAGGCTGCAATGAAGGTCAGACGGATAGTGGAAGCTTTCTGCGAAAACCCAATCGACTGGAGATTTTTTACTGCTCAAAAATAGTGTCAAATTGAATACTTTTTACAATTGTGAGATCAGCCTGTCATATCATATTCAGCATGCGCCTTCCAGAGCCTCGTCGGCCAATTGCGACAGCTCATCCTGAGTTTCGGCAAAGGTCTCTTCCCATTTTTCTTCGGCCTTAATATCTTTTAATAATCTCTTCGCGATCAGATTTTGCATCGAAGAAGGCAACTTGGAAGCTTCAGAAAATGCTTTTTCGAGTAATTCTGTCATAACTCTTGTATTTTACAATCAATACCTGATTTTATCTATAAAATTAGCCCGGAACTATCATTTCTCACTCTCCAGCAACTTTTTCGCTTCCTGCAGTTCCGCCATTTGTTTTTCGTCCAGCACCGGGTATTTCATGTCGAGCGATTTGAGCGTTTCGCAGATCACCTCGGCGACGGCGGCGCGGGTGAACCATTTTTTATCGGCGGGGATGATATACCACGGCGCTTTTTCGGTCGAGGTTTCCTGTATCGCTTCGGTATAGCATTTCATATAGTCGTCCCAGAAGCCGCGTTCCTTAACGTCGCCGGCGGAAAACTTCCAGTTCTTGTCCGGTTCGGCTGTGCGGTCTAGGAAGCGTTTTTTCTGTTCGTCTTTGGAAACGTGCAGGAAGAATTTCAAAATGACCGTGCCGTTGTCATGCAAATATTCTTCAAAATTCCTGATGTCGCGAAAACGCTTTTTCCAAACGTCCTTGTCGTTTTTAATATCGGCGGGCAGGCGCTGGCCCTGCAATATCTGCGGGTGCACACGCACGACTAAAACTTCTTCATAGTACGAACGGTTAAAGATGCCAAAGCGGCCGCGTTCGGGCAGCGCCTTGGTGGTGCGCCACATAAAATCGTGGTCCAGCTCTTCGGACGAAGGCACTTTGAAACTCGTGACCTGGCAGCCCTGCGGGTTGACGCCGGACATCACGTGCTCGATGGCGCTGTCCTTGCCGGCGGCATCCATCGCCTGAAAGATGAGCAGGACGGAATAAATATCCTGCGCATAGAGAACGTCCTGAAGGGTTTTCATCTTCTCGATGTTCTTCTGCAGATCTTCGACGGCGTCTTCCTTGTTTTTGTAATCGCCTGTAAAATCAGTAGGATAGTCTTTCAAGTCGAGTTTTTTGCCTTCGGGCACTAGAAAGTTTTTGGTTTTCATAGTTTTAAGTATTCTAATCTAAAAGGGCAATGGCGTCAGTACCGGGAACGTAGTGACCGGCTTTCTTTTTAGTGATTAGCTGCCAATGATCAATGATTCACTGATAATTCAATTAAACATTACCGGAAGCCGGTCACTACGTTCCCGGTACTGACCTCATCGCAAACGGACTGAGTTAGTTATCCGGAAATGTATGAAAAAAATTCTGTTCCTTTTTATCGCCTTATTGCCTCTCCTGATATCCGCGCAGCCAAAACTCGTTCCGCATAAGATCACGCTGGGAGGCGGCCGCTCGTTTGACCTGAACCTGCCCGCCGAATACGAGATCAGCCCCGCGGCGGAAGGCTTAAAACGCGCGCGCTTTTTTGCCAGGTCGCCGGATAACCGCATCTTCGTGACCGATATGTATAACCTGACCGACAACGAAAAAGGCGCGGTGTATATTCTCGACGGCTGGGACGCCGCCGCCGGCAAATTCGCCAGGGTCATTCCCTATATGACGGGCCTGAAAAATCCGAACAGCGTGCAGTTTTACACCGACGCGAAGGGGCAGGATTGGTTCTACCTGGCGGAGACCGACAATCTGACGCGCCGCAAATTTACCCGCGGCGAAACAAAACCGACCGACACCAGGCCGCAGATCATCGCCACTTTTCCCGACTACGGTTTGAGCTACAAATACGGCGGCTGGCACCTGACGCGGACGATCGCTTTTGCGCCCAACGGCAAGCTGTATGTTTCGGTCGGCAGCAGCTGCAATTCCTGCCTTGAAAAAGAAAAAGTGCGCGCCAGTGTGCTGGAAATGAATCCGGATGGGACGGGGCAGAAACAATTTGCGTCGGGGCTGCGTAATGCTGTGGGACTCAAATGGCTGGCGAATAATTTATTTGCTTCGAACCAGGGATCGGACCATCTGGGGTTAAATAAACCGGACGAAACTTTTTACGCGCTGCGGTCGGGCAAAGATTACGGGTGGCCTTACTGCCACTCGGCCAATGGTAAAATATTCGGCGATCCGAAATTTAAACGCCCGGCGGGCTGCCGCGCAAGTCCCGCGCCTTACGCGTTTTTTCCTTCGCACAGCTCCGTGCTGGGCTTTGATTATTTTGGGGACGCCGAAACCGCCCCCCTGCTGAAAAATGCGTTCTTGCTCTCGCTGCACGGTTCGACGGACAAGGACATCGGCCACGGTTATAAAATAGTGCTGATGCGCAAAGGTCAAAAGCCGCAGGACCTGATCACCGGCTTTCTGACAAAAGGCGTGGTGAACGGCCGCCCGTGCGACATCATGAAATTGGATGCGAATTCGTTCCTTTTTACGGATGATAATCACGGCGTGGTCTATTATGTGAGACGGAAGTAGTCCGGCGAGTCTATTGAGTCTGTTGAGTCTGTTGAGTCCAGAGAGTCTATGAATTTGTCGAATCAAAAATATTCCCGATGCTTCAAACTCGATAGACCCGCCAGACTCAACAGACTCAAATCGACTCTCTGGACTCTCGACTAATTAGGCTTTACTATTCACTATTGAAGTTATGAACATTGGCATTACGGTTTATCCCACCTATGGCGGCAGCGGGATCGTCGGTTCGGAGCTCGGGCGCGAACTGGCTCAGCGCGGCCACTCGGTGCATTTTATTTCCTCGGCGCTGCCCACGCGGCTAACCGAACTCAACGAGCGCGTCCATTTTCACGAAGTGGAAATGATGTCGTACCCGCTCTTTGAACACCAGCCGTACGACCTGGCACTCGCCACCAAAATGGCGACCGTGGCGCGAGCGGAAAAACTCGATCTGCTGCACGTTCACTACGCCATCCCGCACTCGATCAGCGCGATCCTGGCGCGTGAATCGATCAAGCAGAAACGTTATGTGCCGGTCATCACCACTTTGCACGGAACGGATATCACGCTGGTCGGGGCCGACCGCGGTTATCTTCCGATCACGCGTTACGGGCTGCAGCAATCGGACGGTGTGACCGCGGTTTCCCGGTTCTTAAAACGGGCCACTATTGAAACCTTTGACTTTGACGATATCGAGGTCATTCCGAATTTTATTTGCCCGACCCACTACCAGCGTGATGAAGATTCACCGCTGAAAAAAGAGCTGGCGCCTAACGGTGAGAAATTGCTGGTCCATGTTTCGAATTTCCGCGCCGTGAAACGCCCGGTCGATTGTGTGGAAATACTGGCCAGGGTTTTAAATAAAGGAGCGGCGGCAAAACTCATCATGGTCGGTGACGGCCCGGAACGTTCCTCGATAGCCTATCGCGCCGAGCAATTAAATATTGCCGAACAGGTTAATTTTGTCGGCAAACGCGCAAATATCTCCGATTACCTGGCAGTGGCGGATGTGTTTCTCCTGCCGTCGGAAGAAGAATCGTTCGGGCTTGCCGCACTCGAAGCGCAGGCCTGTGAAGTTCCCGTAGTGGCGACCCGGGTCGGCGGCATCCCCGAGGTCATCACTGACGGCGAAACAGGTTTCTTAAGCGACATCGGCGATATCGAGAAAATGGGCGACGATACATTGAAAATTCTTAGTGATGAAACCCTGGCCCGAAAATTTGGGGTAAGTGCCCGCGCTCAGGCTATCGCCCGTTACGACGCAAATACTATCATCTCGCAATACATCGCTTACTACGAAAAAATAATTTCGCAGTCACAAAAACAACAGATCAAAACCGCATAAATTATGGAACCGATGACAAAAACATCCGTTCCCGAAATCGACGAGCAGCCAAAACTGATTCGCGGCGTAGGCACGCCCGGCGCCACGGCGCTGAATATGATCGACATGATCGGCGTCGGCCCGTTTATCACGATGCCGCTGATCATCGCCGCCATGGGCGGGCCTCAGGCCATGATCGGCTGGATCCTGGGCGCGCTGCTGGCAATGTGCGACGGGCTGGTCTGGGCGGAACTGGGCGCATCGATACCGCGCTCGGGCGGCCCTTACAATTACCTGCAGGAAATTTACGGGCGCGGCAAATTGGGGCGGGTAATGTCGTTCCTCTTTATCTGGCAGCTGACGTTTTCCGCGCCGCTTTCGATCGCTTCGGGCTGCCTTGGCTTTGCCCTCTATGCGACCTACGCTTTTCCCGGTCTTAATCTCACTTTCTTTTCTTACGACGCGCCGCTGGTAAATGTCGGTGTCTCTTTTTCGCTGACCACGGTCGTCGCCATCGGCGTCTGCCTGCTGTGCGTGTTCCTGCTCTACCGCAAGATCACGGTGATCGAAAAATTCTCGAAGTTTTTATGGGTCGTGGTGATGCTGACGATCGTCTGGGTGATCTTTGCCGGCCTGACAAATTTCAACCCCGCGCTGGCCTTTGATTTTCCGCCCGACGCATTCGTCCTCGATCAACGATTCTTTTTCGGCCTGGGCGCGGCCCTGCTGGTGGCGATCTACGACTACTGGGGTTACTACAACGTCAATTTTTTCGCCGGTGAAGTAAAGGACCCGGAAAAGACCATCCCCCGCGCGATCATCATTTCTATTTTGCTGGTGGCGGCGATCTATATCGTGATGAATATTTCGGTGCTGGGCGTGATCCCCTGGCGGGAATTTGGCGAAACCGCGAATTCGGACGCGCGCCGGTTCGTCATCTCCGTTTTTATGGAGCGGCTTTATGGGCCGACGGCCGGCATCGTCGCTACGCTGCTGATAATGTTCACCGCGTTTTCGTCGGTGTTTTCGCTGCTGCTGGGATATTCGCGCGTGCCGTATGCCGCCGCGCTCGACGGAAATTATTTCAAGATTTTTTCCAAGGTACACCCGAAGCATCATTTCCCCTACGTCTCGCTTTTGATAATGGGCGGGATCGCGTCGCTGTTCTGTTTATTTAAATTGGGCGATGTTATCGCCGCGCTGGTCGTGATCAGGATCATCATCCAGTTTCTGGCCCAGATCGTCGGTCTTTTGATCCTGCGCAGCCGCCGGCCGGACATGCCCCGGCCCTTTAAAATGTGGCTTTATCCTATCCCGGCGGTGCTGGCCCTGGTCGGTTTTTTATACATCCTTTTTATGAGAAAGGGATTTCAAAAAGAGATCGGTTACGCGGCTGTTCTGATAGTATTGGGGCTGATAATTTATTTCGTTCGTGCGTATAGACGAAATGAATATCCTTTTACCGGGAGCGCTGACGGCCCCTCCGCAGGCTCGTCAGCGACGAGCTAAAGCTGAAATTAGCGGTTCTTGTTTAGTGTATTTCGTGTGATTCGTGGTTACTTCTTAAGTGCTTTAACTACCATCAACAAAAAGCTGGAACCACGAATCACACTAAACACACGAAAAAAGCAATACAATGAAAAGAGTATTCACTATTCACCGTTCACAATTCATCGTTATTCTCTGTGTCCTCTGTGCTCTCTGTGGCAATTCTTTTGCTCAGGTTCGGCCGACCTATGACCAGGGCGCGCTTGGTTTGGGGCAGCTTTTGCGCCGCTTGAATACCACCGCCAGCGTGATGATGATCGGCGCGCACCCGGATGATGAAGACTCGGCGCTGCTGGCATATCTGGCGCGCGGCGAAAACGCCCGCACCGCCTATCTTTCGCTGACCCGCGGCGACGGCGGTCAAAATATTCTAGGCCCGGAGCTTTTCGAATCGCTCGGCGTGATCCGCACCGAGGAACTTCTGCAGGCCCGCCGGCTCGACGGCGCCGAGCAATATTTTACCCGTGCTTTCGATTACGGCTTTTCCAAAACACTCGCCGAAGCGCGCGCAAAATGGCCGCAAGATCTGATTCTCTGCGACGCGGTCCGGGCGATCCGGATATTTAAACCGCAAGTGGTGATCGCCCGTTTTACCGGCACGCCCGCCGACGGGCACGGCCAGCACCAGTTCTCCGGTTATCTCGCCCCGATCGCCGTCAAGGCCGCCGCCGATCCGCAGCAGTGCTCAATGGACGGGCCACCCTGGCAGGTCCTGAAGTTTTATGTCGAGCAGGGCTTTAGCAGCAGCGCCCCGGCGGCCCTGCGTGTCGATACCGGTAAATTCGACCCGCTTTTCGGCCGCTCCTATTTTGAGATCGCGATGGAAGGCCGCAGCCAGCACCGCTCGCAGGGCGAGGGCCGCGTGGAACTTCATGGCCCCATCTTTTCCGGCCTGAATCTGGCGGACAGCCAGGTGCCAAAGGTGGAAAAGGAAACGAGCATCTTTGACGGGATCGACACGACGCTGAAAAAGATCTTGCCCGGCGTGGCCGAGCAAACGCAGCGGGCCCTAAAAGAATACGACCCGAATGCGCCGCAAAAAATACTTCCTCTTTTGCAGGAAGCGTATATTTCGATAGCGCAGAAAAGATCAGAACTCTTTGGTGCGCTGGAAAATGATGATATGCCGACCCAGCCGGCCAAAACCCAACCTATCGACCGTGCTGCCCTCGAAGCCATGTCTGTGCTTGCGCCTAAACAATCTCAGCTGGCCGAATCGATCAGGCGCGCCGCGGGTATTCAGATCGACGCGCTGGCCGACAGGGAAACTGTGGCCCCGGGTGAAAGTCTGAATGCCGCCGTCAAGGTGTACTTTCCCGCCTCCGCCAACGTCGAATTGAAACAGGTCTCACCTGGCTGCAGCGGATGTCAGACCATCAAAGTCGATGCACCGAAAGATAATGAGCCAAATGTTTTTCGGCGGGAAGCGGCGAATGCGGCGGAATATTTTAAGATCAGCGTGCCGCAGGATGCGAAGCCGACCCAGCCTTACTGGCTCTGGAACGAGCGCAAAAACGCGCTCTTTGATTGGCCCGCGAACGATCCTGCGCTGACGTTTCCTTTTCAGCAGCCGAGGTTTTTTGCCAACGTCACGCTCAGCGTCAACGGCAAGACGATCATTGTTTTTCAGCCAATTCAATATCGCTACGCCGATCAAACACGCGGCGAGATCCGCCGCGACATCGACATCGTCCCTGCGCTTTCTGTCGCCGTAGATCAGAAACTTTTAATAGTACCGGCCGGCAGTAAGACGCAAATTCGGACGATCTCGGTATCCGTCACAAATAATTCAACGGGAAAAATTAGCGGACAGCTCGCACAGCAGATGCTCCCGGGCGGGATCGGGTCATCTGCAACCACAACTACAGCGGACCACCGGGGTGTTGAGCTTAACAACCGGGGTGAAACCGCCAAAGCCTCAATGGATATCGCCATCCCGGGCGGTATCAAGCCCGGAGACTATCGTGTTCTCCCGTCGATACATACCGGCGGCAATGCGTTCCTGGATTCTGAAATGCACACCATTGCTTACCCGCATATTCAAACGCACCGTTTTTATACCCTTGCCGAAGTGAAAGTTGTCGTCTTAGATCTGAAAATTTCGCCGGTCAAGGTCGGCTATGTTTCCGGCAGCGGCGACGACGTGCCCGACGCCATCAGGCAGATGGGTTACGATTTGGACCTGCTAAGCGAAAAAGATCTGGCCGGCGGAGATCTTTCACGCTTTGGCACGATAGTGATCGGCATTCGCGCTTCGGAAACCAGGGCCGATTTTGTCGCGCACAATCAGCGTCTGATGGATTATGTAAAAAACGGCGGCGTTCTGCTGGTGCAATACCAGCGGCCCGAATATGCGCAGAAAAAACTCGTGCCGTTTCCCACGCAGATGGGTTCGCGCGTGGTGGATGAAAATGCTAAGGTGACGATCCTCGATCCCGCCAATCCCGTATTTAATTTTCCGAATAAAATAACCGATGCGGATTTTGACGGGTGGGTGCAGGAACGCGACCTCTATAATTTCGACAATTTTGACGCGGCCTATAAACCGCTGCTGGAATCTCACGATGTGGGCGAACCGGAAAATAAAGGCGGGTTGGTGGTGGCGGAACTTGGCCGTGGAAAATACGTTTATTGCTCGTACGCGTTTTTCCGGCAGCTTCCGGCAGGCGTTCCCGGAGCGTACCGATTGTTTGCAAATTTACTTAGCTTGTCGGCAAAAAAATAACTATAAACTAATAGTCTCCTACTGCTTACTGCTTACTGCTTACCGCCTACTGCCTACTGCCTACTGCTCATTTTCTGGCGGCGATCATTTCTTTAGCGTGGATGCGGGCAGTTTCGGTTATCTCTTCCCCGGCAAACATCCGGGCGATCTCTTCGACGCGTTCATCGGCGTTCAACTTTCTCAAGTCAATAACGGTTTTTTTATTTACGATGGATTTTTCCACCAGAAAATGTTCATCGGCCAGCGAAGCGATCTGCGGCTGGTGCGTGACGCAAAGCACCTGGTGAGTTTTCGCGAGCTGTTTTAATTTCAGGCCGACGGCTTCTGCCACGCGGCCGCCGATGCCGGCATCGATCTCGTCAAAGACGACCGTTTTTTCCTGCTCGGAAAGCCGCGCGGTGGTTTTTAAAATAAGCATCAGCCGCGAGGCCTCGCCCCCCGACGCGACCCTCGAGATCGGCTTGGGCGATTCGCCGGGGTTGGCGGAAAAGTAAAACTCGATCTGGTCGAAACCATTGATCGTTAAAGCTTTACCGTCGCCCATCTGATTCAGTTCTTCTTTTTCCGGAGCGCTGATCTGCACCTTAAAGACCGCTTTTTCGAGCGCGACGGCTTTCAGATTTTCGCTGACTTCTTTCTCAAACCCGCGCGCTGCTTTTGTTCGCTTCTGATGCAGGTCGACCGCCAGGTCCAGGTAATCGCCGCGAAGTTTTTGCGCCCTGGCGCGCAATTCTTCTGCGCGCAGCTCGGCGGTTTCTATGGTATCCAGACGTTCTTCTGATTCCTGCAGGTGCAGCAAAACCTCTGCCACCGTCGCGCCGTATTTTCTTTTCAGTCGTGATATTTCAGCCAGCCGCGTTTCTATTTCTTCCAATCGCTCCGGTGAAAACTCAAGGCTGTTGCGGTAATCTCTCAGCAAAAAAGCGAGGTCTTCGACCAGCGCTTTGGCCGTGGTGAGATTTTCTTTATGCTCGGCAAATTTCGGTTCGAATTCGGAAAGTTCGGCGATGCGCCGGGCGGCTTTTTCCAGCGTCGAGGCCGTCGAATCGTGGTTGTCGTAAAGCAGAGCGTAGCTTTCATCCGTCAGCGTCGATAATTTTTCCGTGTTATTTAATTTTCTTTTTCCGTCTTCCAGTTTTTCTTCTTCGTCCGGCTGCAGGGCGGCCGCGTTTATTTCTTTTACCTGGAACCTTAAAAGATCGATCAACTGCAATTTTTGCGCTTCGTCGCTATTAAGCCGCCGCAGTTCATTTCGCGCGTCTGTCCATTCCAGATATTTTTCCGCCAGCTTGTCGCGCAGCCCGCGCGCGCCGGCATAATCATCCAGCATTTCCAGATGCGTTGCCGGGTCGTAGAGCGCCTGCTGTTCGCCTTGCCCGTGAATGTCCGCCAGAAATATGCCGATCTTTTTAAGATAGGCCTGCGTCACCAGTTGGTTATTGATAAAAATCCGGTTTTTTCCGCCAAGCGATAGTTCGCGCCGCACGATCAGCTCGATTTTTTCCGCCGCTTCGAATCCGATCCCGGCTTCACCCAGCAGCGTCCGCAGCTTTTTTTCGCTGGGCAGGGTGAACAAACCTTCGATCACGGCTCCGGTGCGGCCCTCTTTGACCAGATCTGAGGAAGCGCGCTCGCCTGTCAAAACGGCCAGCGAATCGACGATGATGGATTTGCCAGACCCGGTTTCGCCGGTCAGCAAATTCAGCCCCGGCGAAAACTCGTTGTCGAGTTTATCTACCAGGGCGATATTGTCGATCTTTAGCAGGCTAAGCATATATTGTGAACCGGGCAGCGCGTGGACCGAAGCGAAATTTATTGGAAATTATACAGCAGCATACCGGTCATTTTTGTCGGCTGCGTGCCTATTTTTGGCGGACGGAATTTTGCCTGCCGTGCGGCGGTTTCGGCCGCCGGGCGCAGTATAGTCGGCCCGCTCACCGCCCTGGCCGAGGTCACGTTTCCCTGTTCGTCGACCATTACGTTTACGCTCACCGACCCGGAGATGCCGGCGCTTTTCGCCGACGCCGGATAGGTGGGCGTCGGCAGGGTCACCGCCCGCGAATTTAACATTCCCGCATCGATCGCCTTAGGTGTAGGCGTGGTCCCGTCGCCATCGTTGCCGTCGTCGGGAGTTTCCGAAGGCGAAGGTTTTGGCGTCGGCGACGGTTTCGGTGTCGGGCTCGGTTTCAAATTCGCGTTTGCGTTCACATTCGCATTGAAATTCACGTTGCTGTTGAAATTAAAATTGAAACCCGTGTTGGAATTGAAATTCGCGTTGGCGTTCAGGTTTATGTTCGACAAATTGTAATTCGTATTTATGTTGAACATATTCGCGTTGGCGTTGTAATTATTATTGAACAGGTTGGCGTCGAGATTTCCGTTGGCCGGCATATTTGACGGGCCGCCGTTCATCGTCCACCAGAGCGCTATCGCCAGCGCGATCACCGCGATCGTGCACAAAGCGGTCAGCACGATCGTTAATCCGATGCGCGGTTTTGGCGGCGGCTGGTATGGCGGAATAGGCCGGGGCTGGACCGGCGGACGCGGAGCGCTTTGCTCGGTCTGCGGCTCACCCGTCGGAACCACTATCTTTTCCGCACCCGGTTTTGAGATGACGACCGTGTCTTCGTCCCAGCTCTCGCTAGGCATGTCGGTAAATTCCGGCTCGTTTGCCGCCGGCAGCAGCGGCGTGCCGTCCCGAGTGCAAAAAAGAAGCGTTTCGTTATCGTATTTTGCGCCGCATTTCGGACAATTTCTCATAGTTTTCCGTCAGGCTATCGTTTTTTGTTTGGTTAAGCCAAAATCGCCAACTATTTTACCACCAAAGGTTTGGTTGAGAAAATTATACCGAAACGGCCTCACCCCCGTGGTTATACGAAAGCAGATGCCAGCCGGTTAGTGTATTTGGTGTGTTTCGTGGTTAAACTCTTACAGTTGTGTAGACATAACCAAAAGGCCTAACCACGAAACACACCAAATACACTAAACAGGAGCCGCTAATTTTTCATCTTTGGATCGAGATTATCGAGCTTTAGTTCTATCTTTTAGGGCAATATTTATAGCACAAATTTGGTAATAGTTCTTTATCGGTTTTTCGATCTCGAGAGCGATAGAAAACTAACCGCTCAATTCTGCCAACCACTCTCTGACGTCCGCCCGCATCTCGCGCGAGATCTCGTGGCCGGCGACGTATTGTTTAACCGTAAGGGCTTTGACGAATTTCGCCAGCCTCTCGGCATTTTCCCTGAATTTTTCCACCGGGACATATTTGTCGGTATCGCCGTAGAGGTAATAGGCCGGGATCTCAATCTCGGCAAACAATTCGTTCGATTCCAGATCGCCGGGAACGCCGCCGCAGAGCCCGAATATTCCGCGAAGAATGCTGCGATGCGTCAGCGCAAAACGGTAATCGAGCGCGCACGTCTGCGAAAATCCGAGCAGGAAAATTTTCTCTTTGTCGGCAATGCCGTCGCTCGTGAGCTTATCCATAACATCCAGCACGAATTTGTGATGCAGCGCGATCGATTCTTCCGGCTTGAAATTCGAAAGCCAGCCGAAGCCGAAACGCAGCGGCCCGCCCGGCTCTTTCGGTTCTTGTATCTGCTGGTAAAGCCCCTGCAGCGAAGCGATGGCAAAACCTTCCGGCGCCATATCCTGCGCGCTCTTCATGGCCCAACGCTTGTTCTCGCCATAACCATGCGTGACGATCAGCAGCGGCGCCGGCTGTGCAGCATTTTCAGGAACGTGCAAATCGTAGTAGAGATTTACTTCAGCTTTTACGGCAAGGTTTTCCATAAACAAATAATTGCTTCATTATTAACTATTCATTGTTCATTGATTATCCAGTTCTTCCGCGCTTTCAAATAACTTTTTTATTCCTTCCGGCATTTCTTTTTTCGTCAGCCAGTCGATGTAATTCAGATCGTGATTATGCAATTTAAAAACAAAGGCGTGCAGATTGGTTTTGCCGGCTTTCTTAAAACCCGCCTGCAGGTCATAGACGCCTTCGACCGGGCAATTGGCATCGTCTTCGCCCTGGAAAATGTAGACCGGGATATTGGCCCTTAACAGCCGCACTTTGTTCGCTTCCAGCGCAAAGTGTTCTTTCAGCCAGGCGGTGGTGACATGGAAATAGTTATTCCAGATCCATTCGTCGTCATTTTTTTCCACCGCCGCGAGGATCGCTTCATACCGGGCTTTGTTCAGCAGCCCGAAATCTGCGGCGTTGATGACATTATCCTTATTCACGTCGAGCTGTTCGAATTTCGCGCCGCCAAAAGCCTGCGTTCTAAAGGCCGTGGCCGGCTTCGCTTCCGATTCATATTCTTCCTTGCTGATCTGATTATCGTGGTTAGCATCGAAATAGCCCCTGATATTCACCATCGAAGACCCGCCGCTATTTTGCCACTTGATCACGTCAAATAAGTTGTCATTGGCGTAACCGGCCAGCAGCAGCGCCGAGACCTTATTTTTCTTATCGTCCGCCGCCATTGAGGCAATGATGCTGCCTTCGCTCCAACCCATCAGCACAATTTTGGCTTTGCTTAGCCGCTTATCTTTTCGCAGCGTGCCGATAAAGGTGGCGATGTCCTTGGCCTCGATGCTCGGCAGCACTTTCTTGTATTTTTCGCGGTCCACTTTTTCATAAAGCGGCGGCGTATCGCCGCCTGTGACCCCGCGCTTGTTGTAAGTGAAAAAAGCGATGCCGCGATTGTTGAATTCCTGCGCAAAAAGATCGAAGTAATTAAACTCCGTGCTGCCCATCTTGCGATGCTTATCGTAAGTTCCCGGCCCGGTCCCGTGAATATAGATGACGAGCTCTTTTATTTTTGAAGTGTCCGCCGGCAGCGATAATTTTCCTTCGACCGTTTCGCCGTCGAAGAGCTGAAACTTTACGATCTCGGCGGACGCGAGCAGCGGAGAGCTCAGCAAGAGCAGCAGCAGTGAGACTGAAAATAGTTTCATAATAGAACACGCAAAAAAGCTATTTCATATGCATCATGTTTTCCGGTGAATGCACCGCTATCTGGCATTCATCCTGAAAAATAAGTTTGCCCGGCATTTCATCGGCGCTTAGACGCTGGACGCTCACAGCTTTCGCATTAAAAAAGTGTCGGCGGTTTTGGCTCGACCAGGGTTTTTGGTATCGCGAGGTCCGAACCGATCTTTTTATTCAGCCGTTCGATAAAATAGGCTGAGAGCAGCGGCGATTCGAGCTCGGTATTTTGGTGGACAAAGAAATATAGTTCGCTCAAGCCCTGTTTTTTCCACTCGGCGATGCGTTCTATCCAATCGTCCAGCCGCGTGTAATCCGAGGTCGGATGGTTGGCGCCGACATAGCGGACAAAAGCCGTCGGCGTGGTCAGCCGCATGTGCATCAGGTCGCGCCGCCCGGCGGTATCGACCAGCACGTTTGTGGCGTTATTGTCTTCGAGCAGTTTGTAAAGATCTTTGGCCACATCCGCGTTGTTGTACCAATCGGTGTGGCGAAATTCGACCGCCAGCGGCACGTCGTATTTCCAGTTTTCCACGAACGTCACGACGCGGTCCACGTCCTTCGGGCCGAAATTGTTGTGCATCTGCAAAAACGGCATCCCCAGCCTGTCGCCGAGAGACGAAAAATTCCCGACGTAATTATCGACGATCTCCGCCACCTCCTGCAGCCGTTTCCAATGCGAAATCTCCTGCCCCAGCTTGGGAAAAAATTTGAACCCGTCCGGCACCGTCGTTTTCCATTTTTCAAATTGCGCGGCCGGAAACAGCCGGTAAAAAGTGGCGTTCAGCTCGATGCAGTTAAACTGTGTCGAGTAATAGCCAAGCTCATCCTTGGTCCCCTTGGGATAAAAATTCTTCAGATCGGCCTTGTTCCACTTCGCGCAACCGACATATACCTTCAGGTCTTTGGCCCCTTTTGTGGCCGCCTTTTTCAGCGTCTTTGCCGTGTCCGGGTGGTCGGGCGGAATAGTAAAATCTATCTCTTCGGGGTTATCTACTTGTCCAAATTTCATAGTACGGATTATACGTCAGTCAGCGAAGCTGACGAAACGGGATAGCCCGGTCGTGGTTATAAGATCGACGGCTTTGCCTATAAGTCACGGGTACAGCCGCTAATGTCACAAATAACATTTTAATTCGTGTTATTTGTGTAATTAGTGGCGAATAAAGAACCGTGTAAGCAAAGCCGTTTTTCTCATCAAACTACTGATCATTCAAACCCTTGCCCTTGAGAATTTGCGGCATGCATTTTTCGATCCTTGACTCGCGGGTTTTGGATTGTTTGGGTGCGGAAAAATGAAGTATGTAACTTCTCTGCCGCCCGGGCGTGAGTGATTCAAAGGCAGTTTTAAAGACGGGGTCTTCGTCCAATCTTATCTGGAGTTCTTCAGGGACTTTAAATTCCGTGGTCTTTTTATAATTCACCTTTAAGCCGGCTTTTTCCACCTGGGCAGCTTCGTGAATATAGGCTTTTATCACGGGCTCCAACTCAATTATTTCTTCAATACTATCAAAGCGTATCTGCCGCGCCGCCTGCACATTTTCCGTCTGCTGGACCAAAATGCCGTGCGTGTCTTTTAGCAGCGCGCCCTTGTGAAACAGCAGCGCGCAGTATTCTTTAAACGTGTGTATTAAAACGATGTTACTTTCCTCAAGCGTGTAACAAGGACAACCCCACTTCAATTCCTCTGCCAGGCCGCAGTCAAGAACGATCGTTCTCAATTTCTCCAATTCCGCCTGCCACTTTTCGGCGTTGCGAAAGTAGAAATTAACCTTTGGGTTCATTTTATTCATGTGAAATTTCTCTCAACTTTTCCATAAAGTCGTCCGGGATCGGGATCTGAAACTGCTCGGCATACATTAAAAAGTCTTTGATCGTAGTCGGCGAATATGTTCTTCCGCATTGGTCTTTACGGTCTTCTTCGTACGAATAAACTTTGCCCTCGAACAATAGATAGCCCTGCTCGCCCCATTGATCGACGCGCCCAACCGTAAAATGCGGGCAGTTGAGATAAAAAATTTGCTCGTAATTTTCCATTTCTTTCCGTCAGGCATTTTCAGTTTAATTGTCTGTCTTCCCAGTATCCAAAGCCCTGCCTGGCAGATCACTAACAGCGCCAGGAAAATCGTAAACCAGCAGGCGTATTCGACCTTAGCCGTCCCGCAGTCGCCTGACCAGGCACTCATGGTCCAGGCCGGGTGGATAGCAAGAGCCAGCAAGGCCGCGATCGTCACCCATATTCCTTTACGGCCGCGGAGAAAATATAAGGCCACGCTCAACAGCGCGAGTACGCCTGAAATAAAGCCGTATGTCCACGCGATCCGGTCACTTTGGTAAATCGGGTTCTCCATTCCTTCGACAGCTGTGCATCCGAGGACGCATGATGTCCATAATGCGATCACGCCTACAGTTCCGATCAGGAATTTTGCCTTCTCAATATCCACTAAGCCCTTTGCGTTTCCTCTGCCAGGGTGCCGGCCGTGGCGGCGGGCCTTCTGCTCGCGGGCCGGAAATACCACGACACCAGCGTCAGGGCCAGCAGCAGCAGCGAAGGAAATATTTCACTCATCGGATCGCCCAATATGATATGTGAAATTGCCGCCCCCGACATGGCAAAGAAAAAGCCTGCATAGGCCCATTCTTTTATCAAGGGAAATCTGGGAATAAGCACTGCCACGACTCCCAGAATTTTCCAAATACCAAGCAGCGTAAGAAGATAGGCCGGATAGCCCAAATGTGCCATCCTGGCTACTTCCACTTCGGATTTTAACAACTGTACTATTCCGGTCGATGCCATTCCTAATGCCAGCCAGAGAGTAGCGATCCAATAGATTATTTTATTTGTCCTTGTCATAACGTTTATCTCATTTTGCCTGCGATTTCCTGCAAGCGGTCATGTGCCATACTTAGCCCCCACGCAAAAGGCAGCTGCAGCATTTGGTCTCTGAGTGCGACCGATTCAAAGATCGTGTGAATGTTTAGCCTGCTGGTGTCGTCCGTGAGTTTTTCAAATTCCAGGATCTCGAGCTGGACGCCAAACGGCGTATTTTCCATTTCAAATGTCCGGGTGATCTTCCGGTTCGGGCTAAACTCGTGGATCACGCCGTTAAATCCGTGCTTGTTTCCCTTCGGATCGGTTGTTTCAAATTGGTAACTGCCGTGCTTTTTATTTTCCAGCTTCAGCACGCGTGTTCCCATCCATTGCTCGACGATCTCGGGCTCTGCATACGCTTTAAAAAGCAGTTCCAACGGCAGGTCGAATTCCCTTGTGATCGCCAATTCCTGTTTGCCGTCCTCGGCATTGATCTTTGTTTTTAGTTCCATATCATTCTATTTTCGCTATTTTTTCGCCTTGTATTTTTTCATTACGGCTTCCAGTTTATTAAACCTGTCGTCCCACATTTTGCGAAACGGTTCGATAAAATCGGCTACCTCTTTCATTTTTTTTGCGTTGATGTGATAGTAAATTTCCCTGCCCTGCTGTTCGTGCTCGAGCAATTCGCACTGGGTAAGTATTTGCAGGTGTTTTGAAACTGTCGGCCTGGCGGTGTCAAAATTCGAAGCAATGGCCCCGGCCGTCATGGATTGCGCGGCTACCAGCAGAAGTATCGCCCTTCTGGTCGGGTCTGCTATGGCTTGGAAAACGTCTCGTCGTAAGTTCATCGTGTAGTCACCTGACTACAAATATACATGAAGTCATTTAACTACGCAAGTCTTTTTTTTGAAAAATGTTAATTATTCTTGTCAGAACCGGGAGCAGTAGCGACTGGGTTTAAAAACTCCCCGCCTTTTCAAGGAGGAGTGGCGCACGCTTCGTGCGACGGGGTGGTTATTTTTGTCAGAACTGGGAGTGTGTGCTTCAAAAGCTCCCCGCCTTTTCAAGGAGGGATGGCGCGCGCTTCGCGACGGGGTGGTTATCGCTTTTTTCGTGTTATTTCGCGTGTGTTCGTGGTTCCATCTTAGAGTGTTTGGAAGGGGCTGCTCTCATCGCGATCTTGCCCGCATCTGCCCTTCCCCACATAATTGCTATCAATAAACAGCCTCACCTGCACGATCCGGCGATAAATTTTGGCAAGGCTTCTGCGGGCATATTAAATGACCTTACTAGTCTCATTAATTTCTTATTTTGGTTCAAATTGCCACTCCTGAGAAGCTGTTTTATCGTCGACAAAAATATTTAAAAATTCTCGTTTCACCGCGGCGACTGAGTGGAAAAAGCCTAACAATTCTTGAAATTCGTTTGATGAATGTTTCATTATAATTCTTAAGTCTTTGGCGGAATATTCGGTTACGCCTACGCCAAGGATTTTATCATCTTCAGTCACGATAGCTACCACACTTCCGGCTCCAAATTCACCAGTAACGTTTACAATTCCTGCAGGTAATAGATTTCGCCATGCATCTTTAAATGCGTTTTCAGCGCCTTTATCTATAGTGAGTTTCCCAAAATATTTTCTATCAGCAAACAAGATATTAATAAAAAGTTTTCTGTTCTTTTTTCCTTTTCCATACTGTTTTTCCAACTCAGAGATTTGATCACTGTATTTTCGAATTTCCTTTTTTAACCCAAAATTACCTAATAACTGCTCAAAGCGTTCACGATCTCTTTTATCAAGATAAAAATATACTCTCTGTAGAGAGATCGAAGAGCGTTTTTCTACGAAGGTTGCGATGGATTTAGGGTTTATCGAAACGCAAATAAACAGGTAATACAGAAGTGTCCCTGCCAAAGTAGGATGCGAATTGATTGTGTTAAATACTCGGTTCCAATCAATCTTTTTAGAATAGGAAGAATCAAATCCAAGAGGGGAGTTTAGTTTATAGACTTTTACCAAATTTAATTTATTAGAAAGGCCTCTGTCGTCATCTCCACCCTTATTTATATCATCAACTAGGTCTTTAAACGGATAAACTAAAAGAGCTAAATCAAAAAACTCGGTCTGTCTGGTTAAAAAGTAAATAGATACTAATTTTTGACTTACAGAAGCCCTTAAATCATCATTAGATAGTTTTAGATTATTTTCTAATAAATACCTAAAGAGTAGTAAGGCTACTTTGGGATATTTAACAACTATCCTATTTATTATTCTATATGCTTGGTTGGTGTTAATTTTGGCATGTTCCTGAATAATAAGTTTCACGATCGTTTCGGCTTTGTCATCAGAAAAAATGAGTTTAGCAAGTGCTTCTTCATATACGGGATGAGAAAGCCGGTAAGCTGTTCTAACACTACCTAATTGCTCTACTCTATATCCAAGCTGAGCTCGAAGCTCAATATTAAATGAATAAGCATTTGCTTCAATTCCAAGTGCTCTTAATTCTTTCAGAATTTCTAAAAACATGCTGGCCAATATGCCGTGACCTTTATAGCCGGATAAAAAAACTATGTAGAGAAACACCTTGGCCGGTGTGGTTAGTTCGTGGATTTCCAGTGCAAACACTTTTACGATCTCATGTTTTCTTCGCACTATTCTATCTTCTAGCTCTTCGATCGAGGTAATGCTTCTTGATCCAAATACTAAATCTCTAATAGCTAATGGCGTTGTAAGTTTTTTAGATTCTATTGCATGATAAACTAATTTTCTGAATTCTATGTTGGCGAACCACTCACAAAAAGAAGATGCTAATTTCTTAAAAATAAGTACCAACCGAGAAGCGTCGTAGGAAGGTCTTCGAACATTTAGTTCTTTTTTTAATTCCAGCACTTCTGTTTCTAACAGACTTTCCTGGCTAAATCTTTCAAAAATTTCTTTTCGTGAAGTGATTATTATTTTTGAGTCAAGTTGCGACAATTTATCCAATAACGGGCTAAAAACCTGAAATAGGGCGTCTCTGCGCTCAAATACAGTTCTACCGAAGGGGTCTTCAAAATATACTATTTGTTTAGATTCCGGAGTAAATTGGCTAAGAACTCTGCTTTGTACATTTCTGTCTTCTTTTTCCAGGCCCGCAAACCAGATCGGTTCAAATCCTTTCTCATAAAAATCTTTCAAAATTTTAACCGCTGTATATGTTTTTCCAATTCCCGGATCACCAATAATGAATACTAAATTGTGTTTTTCGAGCGAATCGATAATTTCTTCATATTCAGTAGGAGCTACGTAATACTCATCAATACCTTTATATCTTTCATCATCGTGGGATATTTTTTGAAGAAAATCCGCATCTTTAGACAACGGAGCTATGTCTGTTGAAACAATTCGAACGTTCGGTTCGGTTGAAATGTTTCGGTTAATGAAAGGTCTTTTATTCTGTAAATCTATATCTACTATTAGGTATTCAATATCTTTTTTAAATTCAAAAAGTTTTTTGGCAGGATCTAAGTCTGTAAACTCTCTTTCTTGTAGTTTTTCACTAAAAATATTGTCCATCGTGCCGAACAGGGCAGACCTTCCATCGCCTGACTTAGGATGAACAAAATTTGAATAAAGTATGTATATGCCATTTTTTGAATTCTCACAGTCTGTTGCCATCCTTCGATGATAAAAATCAGAATTATTTTGGAAAGCTGGAATACACAAAATATCAAGAGATTCCAAATCTAAATTCTTCTTTAAATCTTCATCTAGATAATCGGAACAAATAAGTACGCCAATATTGCCAAACTGTGAATTACTAATTTTTATGATTTTATTTCCTGAATTTAATCCTTCTCCTACAATGGGAGACTTTTCAAACGGCGAAGGCATTATTTTCTCGGTGAAATAGTTGCTACCACTGACAATAACAGGACATCTGGATGTGTATCCGTCGGCATTTTCAAAGTAATGACTACCGCAAACCACTATCGCATTATGTTCTTGAGACCATAGGCGAATCTTTTCTACTAATTTTTCTGGCACAGATAGTTCAGGTAGTAGTACTAAATCGACAGAGTTTTGTTTTGCAATTTGTAGAAAGGTAGAAATTTTTTTTGATATTTTATCATTGTAAGTGAGGAAGGTCAGCCCAGTCTTTTTTTGCCAGTCAAACTCCTCAAAGTGGAATTGACAGATCATCGCCCGGCATTCCAACTCTTTAGTTTGCTTTAAATCAACCGTCTCAACAGAATAAGTCATATTTTATGGGATTTACATACACTGAGTGCAAATATGATTTAGTATTAAAGCTTTAAAACATAAGCTTCATTAAAATACACTGTTTCAGGACTTTTTGTTACTATATTTACACATTAACGCTATATTATGCAGTTTTCATTCGATAAAAATATAAACACGATCGCGGAAAAGGTTGAGGCGCGGGAGCGGCTGACTTTTGACGAAGGAATCCAACTTTTTAACACGGACGACTTGAATGCGTTGGGCAAGCTGGCGGACACGGTGCGGCGGCGCAAGCACGGGCGCACGACCTATTTCAACGTCAACCGGCATTTTAACCACACGAATATTTGCGTGGCCGACTGCAAGTTTTGCGGATTCTATCGCCGCTCGCGTGCCGAAGACGCCTACACGCACTCGGTCGATGAAGCGCTCGATATCGCCCGCGCGGCCGTGGCCGAAGGCGCCACCGAACTGCACATCGTCGGCGGCCTCAACACGAAGCTGCCCTTCACCTATTACACCGATCTTTTTTCGTCGCTCAAGCGCGAATTCCCCCGCCTGCATCTAAAGGCGCTGACCATGGTCGAGCTCGATTTCTTTGCGCGCTTTTACAAGATGACGGACGAAGACGTGATCGAGCAGCTGCACGCGGCCGGCATGGATTCGTGCCCGGGCGGCGGCGCCGAAGTTTTTGCCGAACCGACGCGTTCGCGCATCTGCGATCACAAATGCGATGGCGCGCGCTGGCTCGAGCTTGCCGGCAAAGTTCACAAGGCGGGACTAAAAACCAACGCCACCATGCTCTACGGCCATATTGAAACCCTCGAAGACCGCATCGATCATTTTGTAAAACTCCGCGAGCAGCAGGACATCTCCGGCGGCTTTCAATGCTTTATTCCGCTGGCGTTTTTCCCGCCGGGAACAGCGCTCGATTCACTGCCCGGCCCTGACGGGATCGATTCGCTCAAGACCATCGCCGTCTCGCGGCTGATGCTCGATAATTTCGACCACATCAAGGCCTACTGGGTGATGCTCGGCAAAAACGTGGCGCAGACCGCGCTGCATTTCGGCGCCAACGACCTCGACGGCACCATCACCGAAGGCGGCGAACTCACCCACAGCTACTCCGTCGAATCAGGCGGAGAAGTAAAAATGACCAAGCAGGAAATCATCACCCTCATCGAAAACGCCGGCTTCGAAGCAGTCGAAAGAGATACGGTCTATAACAGGGTTCGCGAAAACGTCTTTCATGTCTAAGCCCGTTGCTTCAAAAAGTGATTCAAGTACAGATATTACTGGGAACAAAAAGTCCGAGCGGCTGCGAGAGCTTTTGTTATCAAAATTAGCTTTGCTTGAGGGAGATTTCGGTAGCTCGGATGCACTTCCGGCGCCTGAATATGAATTAACACCGCGCGACTACCTACGGTTTGCTGAAAGTGAGTTGAGTGGGACGACCGATCACAACTTAATTAATTGTGTTGGCCATTTAAAACGCGCACTTGATTGTCAGCTGGATACGTTTCTACATATGTTTAACTTGCTCCAGCTTTTTAGAAAAAGGAATCTAAAATTTGAGAAGAAGTTGGAGTTTTTAACCGCTGCTGGGGTATTTAGCTCCCGTTCTCTCGCAAGACTGAACACAATCCGCAATAGGATGGAACATGACTATGAAGTTCCAAAAATTGCGGATATAGAAAGCTACTTTGATCTAACGACAGCTTTTGTTTCCGTACTTGAACTCACCGCCCTTCTTAACACGGAGCTTGGATTTGGTTCGAGAGGTAGCACCAAAAGGTCAGCTGGTTATCTACTCGTCGAATATAAGATTGCGTTGCCTAGTATCGTAATGACTTGGACTGAAGGCGATAATAAAGAAGTACTACAAGTAGAAGCCTCAACTGAAATTGACGAGTTTGCGTTTTTCTTTAGAGCCGTATTACTTCTTTCTCAAAAATGGATCAATCTGACGAGCGACGCTTACTTTCTTTCACAAATGAAAAAATAGTGGCTTGCTGCGAAAATACAGGACTCAGTGGTGGAAAGAGATAATTGGTACTATAACTATAAAGCTTTGCTACCCATAAACTGATGTGTAGATATCAAAAGAGCAAGCAGGAGAATTAACATTATGACGATAGCGAAAAACACGATCTGTCTTTGGTACGATGGTGACGCGGAGGATGCGGCGCGATTTTATGCGGAGACATTTCCGGATTCGTCCGTTGACGCGGTGCACAATGCGCCGGGAGACTTTCCGGACGGGGAAAAAGGGCAGGTTTTGACGGTTAACTTTACCGTGCTGGGAATCCCTTGCCTCGGGCTTAACGGCGGTCCTATGTTCAAGCACAACGAGGCGTTCTCGTTTCAAGTTGCAACTAGTGACCAAGCCGAAACAGATCGCTACTGGAATGCGATCGTCGGCAATGGCGGTCAGGAGAGTCAGTGCGGCTGGTGCAAGGACAAATGGGGGCTGTCCTGGCAGATCACGCCGATCGCCCTGAGCGAGGGGGTTACCGATTCCGATCCGGCCGTTGCCAAACGTGTTTTTGACGCCATGATGACGATGAAAAAGATCGACATCGCGGCGATCGAAGCCGCCCGGCGCGGTTGAAGATGTCGACATTGGAGACACTAAAATGAGATCGTCGTATTGGGTTTTCCTGATCGCTTTCGCGCTTGTGTTCTACGGAACCGGCGCCGCTTTCATGGAGAGCTTCGTCAACTATCCAAGCTGGCATCTTATTGGCCGGGCCGAGTTCATTGAATACCATCACTTCGTCACGCCCAGAATTTTGACGTATCTGGTCGCTCCAATGTTGATTGGCACGGGTTTTACGATTTTGATGCTATGGTTTCGGCCGGCGGCCATTCCGATTTGGTCTGTTTGGGCGGCCATTGCGATGCAGACCATCGTTTGGGTATCGACCGCCAGCATTCAGGTACCGATCCAGATCCAACTCAGTGCGGACGGCTATTCCCTGCCACTCTTCGAGCGGCTCATGGAAACAAACTTCTGGCTTCGACGCATTCCATATGCGATTTGCGCAGTATTGTTCATTTGGATGGCTTCACGAGTCTTCAATTCAACACGCGAATCGCGATGATCGAAATACACAAGTCACCGAAATTTGGAGCAAACATCATGAGCGATACAGCCACATTGATCTCGGCGCTTCAGACGGCGCCTGGCGTGATCATTCCCCTGATCCGGGAGGTGCCGCCGCAGATCCTAAAGCGTCGTCCGAGCCCGGCAAAATGGTCGGCGTACGAGCACGCCTGTCACCTGTCACAGTCTGACGCTCCGTTTCTCGCGCGGCTCGAAATGATCTTGTCCACGCCGGCGCCGTACATTAAGACGATAGAAAATTCGCCTGAGGACGAAGCAGGCGCGATGCTCGAAGTAGATCTCGACGCGCGGCTCGACGTGTATGTACGCGAGCGGGCCGCGCTCGTCGAAAGATTGAAGAAGCTATCGCCGGCCGAGTGGGGGAAAACCGCCGAGCACGAAGCGTTTGATCATTACTCGGTATGGATCATGTTCCGGCATCTGCTGAATCACGAGATGCTGCATGCCTACAGGATCGAAGAGCTGCTGCTCAAGAAGGATTGGGATTAGATAAACTCTTTCGCAGGCAGGCCGGAGTGGTCAATCGAAATGATCCAACGCGCGGGCTTCGAGGTCGTTGAAAGTAAAAATAGAAGGTATGAACAATTCCGGCACACAAGATCAGCGTATCGCAAAAATAACCTTTGCCTCGGTCTATCCGCATTATCTCGCAAAAGTGGAAAAGAAAGGCAGGACAAAAGAAGAACTGCATCAGGTCATAGAGTGGTTGACGGGCTTCGATAACAAGAAGCTGCAAAAACTAATAAAAGAAAAAGTAACTTTCGAAACCTTCTTCCAACATGCCTCGCTAAACCCCAATGCGCATCTCATCACCGGAGTGATCTGTGGGTATCGTGTGGAGGAGATCGAGAATCCTTTGACGCGGCAGGCCCGGTATTTGGATAAGTTGGTGGATGAATTGGCGAAGGGCCGGCAGATGGAGAAGATTTTGCGCGGCTCATAGGGTGTTGGGAGGCTTCGAGGCGGTGGAAAGAGATACGGTCTACAACCGTGTGGAACGGATCGCAGCCATAGTGGGCCAGTGGAATAAAACACCTTCCGAACTGAAAACGCCGAATCGAAAGCGTACTTTCAACGACAAAATGTTAGGTATCAAAAGAGTAAGTCATATAGTCTTTGCGGTGGTCCTGATCGGGTGGGGTATCCTCGGTCTGATCAAAGGCGATTTCGCCCCGGGCTGGCAACCGGTACCTGAATCTATTCCTGCTCGCCAGGCACTGGCCTATCTCTGCTCCCTTGTTTGCCTCGCAACCGGTGTCGGCCTGTTCTGGAGGCGCACAGCCGTGCTTGCTGCTCGCTTGTTCTTCTACTATCTCTTGCTTTGGCTGCTGCTATTGAGACTGCCCTGGATGCTCACCGCGTTCGGAGTGGGTACCTGGTGGTCGGCCTGTTCGACCGCAGTGATGGTGGCAAGCGTTTGGGTGTTGTATTTATCTCTTTCCGATAAGACTCGGAACAGTTTTGTCACCGGCGACAAAGGCCTGGGTATAGCGAGAATACTTTTCGGCTTGGCCCTGATCCCATTCGGCCTGGCCCATTTTCTCTATCTCGATGCGACCGCCCCACTGGTGCCTGGCTGGCTGCTATGGCCCGTGTTCTGGGCATACTTCACGGGAGGTGCCTTTATCGCCGCGGGCCTGGCTGTGCTTACCGGTGTGTATGCGCGGCTGGCCGCCACATTGGTAACGCTGCAGTTCGGCATGCTCACGCTGCTGGTCTGGGTGCTGATGATCATATCGGGTCACCAACTTAGCGCATTTCAATGGGGTGAGTTTTTTGTCTCTATAATACTGACTGCCTGCGCCTGGGTGGTGGCGGATTCATACCGGGATGCGCCTTGGTTCGCCCGCAGGAGACGGAACCTGATTAACACCTAAGGAGAGTTATGCGATACGTTTTAGTCTTATTTGTGGCATTAGTTTTCTCAGCCTGCGCAGCGGCCCCGGCAACAGGAGTTGGGTCCGGGACGGCGAGCCCTACTCAGACCGTCGCTCCCGGCCGTCAGACAGATTCGAGTTCGATAGAGCCGGTTGTCCGGTTTTTACTTATCTCAGCCGCTGCTGATTTTCACAAGCACGGACCCTCAGGTCCGCTCAGCTTTCGTGATGTGCGTATTGGGCACATTGTGCAGCCCGGCGGAGAAAAGCGGTATTTGTTGTGCGGTCAGTTTCGCTCAGCGCAGGAAGGAAGCAAGGCTGAGTGGACACCTTTCGCTACGATCAAGACAACGGGTTACGAACAGTGGATCGGAGGCCAGGGGGATGAATATTGCCAGCGATCATCGTTCATATTGGACACGGAAAGCGATCTGTCATCCTCGCTGCAGAATGAGCTTGATTCCCTCCGATAGAGACGTGGTTATTGGGTTGTAAAATCCTTTATAGAATGGAGATCAAACGGTATGTTTAAATGGATTTCGGTGTTGTTAGTTATCTTTCTGACAATGATTATTGCGCATGGTGAAAACTCTGTAGTTCTTACGCAAAAAACTGCACCCTTAAAAATCACTAAGTACGAAGCCAAATTTCAGGACGAAATTAGAGGAAGCTATGTTAGCCATCCGGACCAGGTGAGTCACACAGTTACTTGTCAAAACATTTCAGGCAAAGTGATCGTGGCTTATCAAATCGGATTGGTGGCTTTTGATGCTTTCAATAGCTTAATGGGTAAGTTTAACGGATGGGCCATCAAAGATATTCCTGTTGATGGAAACGGTGATGGCACGTGGGAACAAAGGCCCTACGCCGCATTTTCTTTCGAGAAGTTTGGAACCGGGGTGGCATATGTGAACGCGGTTCGCTTCGAGGATGGAGCGATTTGGCGGGCAGATATTGCTGAGGTGTTAATTGAACTGCAAAAATTTGAGAAGGATTTAAAGAAAGAAGATTTGCAGGAAAAGAAAACACCGTAGCGTATTTCATTGGTGAGACGCTAGCTTTGAAGTAACTCTATGAAACGCACGTGGACGATCATCGGCGTAAAAGATGTGCCGGGCAGTTTCAAATGGTACCAGTCGCTTTTCGGCCTGCCCGAAACTCGTCCCGCCCATGACTATTTTGGCCAGATCCTCGACTCGGACGGAACGGTCCTGCTCTGTCTTCACCAGTGGGGCGCGCACGATCATCCGTCGCTCACGAGCGCGACGGGCGCGACACCCGGCAACGGGCTTCTCCTGTTCTTTCGCGTCGACGATTTCGACGCGGCGCTGCAAAATGCGCGTACTCTCGTCGCCCGCTTCGAAGAAGAGCCAAACACAAACCCGAGTACGCAAACTATGGAATTCTCGCTCCGCGATCCGGACGGATATTACGTTACGATCAGCGCACTTTAGGTATATTGATTGCGATGAGTTTGACCGGATACATTACAGGCAGAGATCACCAAGAAGTTCGGACACGATTCAAGATTGATTTCACCAAGCCAACCTTCCCACGACCTCATCCTGAGCTTAAAGCTCCACCTCTTACAAAAAACTACGGATTAATCGGAACTGCATTCGACTACCTATTTCGCTTTCATCTTGAATACCACAACAAGAGCACTATCGTTTGCAGAGAAGAATGGATCGCCGATCATGCCTTTGAAGGCTTTGCTTTTCGACTAGGGGTCCGTCTTCAGCACCGGCACAAACGCGAGATTCCAAACAAAATCGTTCGTGAGGATTTAGAGAAGTTTCGTCTTGTCCGGAACCAATTTATACGCGCTAAGCTGAATTATCGTCGCTTTATCGAATATGGTGTGCTTACCGATGAATTGGTAGCCGATTGCTTATTCCTCGCCAAATTGGACATAGTTATGCGGGCAGGTCTTGTTGCTCAACTGTTCGAAGCACACGAGGCAAAGGACCTTGTCGATCTCAAGCGACTTATTTCGATAGTAGATTTCAGCAACTTCGTAGCGATTAAGCGTTGTTATCTCAATCCTGTGTTTGGAAAGGCGTCCGAGTTAGTTGGCGGAGCGGACTGCGACATAATATTGGACGATGCATTGATTGAAGTAAAAGTAATTCAGGACTTCCAATTGCGACGTGAACATTTCAATCAATTGATTGGTTATTATATTCTTTCGTTAATTGGCGGCGTAAACACGAATTCACGTACGCGACCAATTAGAAAAATAGGCATCTATTTTGCCCGTCACGGCGTGCTTTGGCTCGTAGAATTGAGCGACATTGGTAATCCGCAAAAGTTTGCTCAACTCAAGAACTGGTTTTTTGACTATGTAAACCGAGTCCGAACCGAAAGGGCTGAGAGGTTTAGGCTAACTATGGAAAAATTTCGGAAAAATAGGAAAAATGTTGATAAGGCCCTGTAATTCGCGTCTACGCCATATAGGTCGCTAACGATCGCCTACAGCGCCCGCCAAGCTGGCGGCTAGATTGCTTCTATTTTGATAAAACGGGGGATTGTATAAATGTTTCAGCTCAGACTTTCCTTGGGGTCCTGGATTCGGTTTGTTTTATACGCCATCCTAATAGTCAATCTCGGCGCTGCTTCTACGGCAGCAGCCTCAGATGTGCGCTTCACGTCCGGAAGTAGCGCTCTGAAGATCCCTTTCAAACTCTTTAATAACCACATTTACCTGCATGTCGCGGTCAATGGGTCGGCCCCTTTGTGGTTTGTCCTGGACACCGGTGCGCCAAACCTCGTCGCGAGCAAACATTCCCAGGCGCTTGGGCTAAAGCTCACGCCGGCGGGACAGGCAGACGGAAATGGCGATAAGACACAGGACGCGTTCCACACAGAGAATGTATCCTTCACCTTGCCGGGCGTGAAAGTCACAGGTCAAAAGTTCGGCGTCATCGATTTCGAGACGCTCGAAGAATGTTCGAACGAAATAGACGTCGATACGCAGGGCAGCATGACTCGACGGGATCGATCGCGAAAAGGCGATGAACGGCAGCCGTTCGACGGCGTGATCGGGGACGAATTCTTCAGGCTCTTTGTCGTCGAGATCGACTATGCCGCGCAAGTGATGAATCTTTACGAGCCTAAGAGCTATCAATATAAAGGCCGCGGCGAAGCGATCCCGTTCGAGGTAAGGGGGCAGCATATATACCTCCGCACGCAGCTCACGTCATCAACGGCGGGCACGGTCAAGGGGTTCTTTATGATCGATACCGGTCACATGGGCGCCTTGCTGCTGCATAAACCCTTCGTCGAAACGAACCGGTTGTTACCCCCGGACGACAAGACGAAACCCTTCGAGCTATGCGGCATCGGCGGCTACTCGAAAGCGCGTATAGGCCCACTGCAGTCGCTGCGGCTCGGGACCGCCGAGATCAAAGAGCCTGTGACGATGTTCTCGCAGGCCACGGGCGGCAACCTGCTCAGCACGGATTATGACGGCGTGATCGGCAATGCGGTCTTCCGCCAATACAATGTGGTGTTTGATCGTTCGCGCAGCCGCATGTATTTAGAATCACCCGTGAAAAAGTAGAGTCGGGTAAGGCACGGCGAGAAATAAAATATCGCCGGCAGATCACAATGGCTTACGAGCGCTGTCTTCGTATGTCAACGTTTTTGGTCGAGTCTATCAAAACAGGGAACTTATCCCCATTCTCCGCTCGTATATATTGTCAACCGATCAAACAAGGAGAATATAAAATGAAACGCAACGTTTTGTTGACCATCGCGTCTCTGCTCTCGATCCTTTTCCTTACTTTTCATATCTCGGACGAGATCGCCCGCGGAATGGAGGTAGGAGGGCTCAATATGATCATTCCGATGCTTATCCTGACCATCTGGGTGTACGGCGCGCTGGCGCTCGCCGGGCGGCGTTCGGGGTACATTATCATGCTCATCGAAGCGATCTTTGGGACGGGTATCCCCATCGTTCACCTGACGGGAGTCGGACTAATCGGCAGCAAGATCGCCGCCGAACCCACGGGGGCCTTTTTCTGGGTCTGGGGAAACTGGGCGCTATTCGTGGTCTCGGCCTTTGCCCTTATCCTCGCGATCCGTTGCCTGTGGAGCCAGCAATGGGCACAAGCCCCGCTTATGCCCCAACCCGAACATTGAAAAATCGCGCCGCGGAGGTGATCGTTTTTTTATGCCAGGCTGCATTGACCGGTAAAAAAGGCCGTAAGCTAACGGCTATCAGCTTTATGGCCGGACGGTTTTGCCTGTAAAATAAATGATCATGAGATCTTATTTACTAACTGCAGCCATTTTCATCCTGGCGGTTACTTCAACCTTCGCTCAGAGCGAAAAAGAAAACGCCAGGCTCGAACAAGAGATCAGAAAGCTCGACGCGGCCCACGCCGAAGCCATTCTTAAGCGCGATGTCGAAGCGTTAAAAACCCTGATCGCGGACGATGCGGTCACCAATCATCCCACGGGTAAGATCGTGAAGGAACGCGACGGCATTATTGAGATGATCCGGAACGGCACCATCAATTACTCGTCGTTCGTCCGCGAACCGGAAAGCGTTTTGATCTACCCGGACATGCCGAATATGCCAAATATGGTCGTCGTGATGGGGCATGAGACGATCGAGCCGACCGGCAAAGCGCCCGGGGCCGGCAAGATCCTGCACCGCCGCTATACAAATATCTGGACGAAAAGAAACGGCAAATGGCAGTTGACCGTGCGACACGCTAATATAGTCTGTCCGAATTGATGTCTAACGCCAAAGCAAATCTCATCCGCATCCTCCAAAACGCTCACGCCGGTGAGCTCGCGGCCGCCTACGCCTATCGCGGGCACTGGAAATCCCTGCGCGAATCTGACGAACGCACCGAGATAAAAAAGATCGAGGAAGAAGAGTGGGAGCATCGCCGCTGTATCGAAAAATGGCTCGCGCATTTCAACGCCAAACCGCGCGCGCTGCGTGAAGCGATCTTCTGGACGATCGGCCGCGTGCTAGGCGTAACCTGTTTCGTGTCGGGCTGGTTCATGCCGATGTATTTTGCCGGGCGGCTGGAAAGCCAGAACGTGCAGGAGTATGTCGAAGCTTCAAAGTGGGCGCGCGAACTTGAATTGGAAGACTGCGTCGAGCAGATGATTGAGATGTCAGATACCGAGCAGCGCCACGAAGACTTTTTCAAAGCCGTCGTGCAAAAACACAGATTGCTCCCGATCATGAAAAAAGTTTTTCGCTGGGGCTGATTTTCGTAAGTAATTTCTGGCCATTGTGATGAGGTCAGAACCGGGAACGGTAGTGACCGGGTTTCCGGTAATATTTAAGAGATAGCAAAAGAATTCGTTGATCATTAATCATTAATCATTAGTATTAGTCACTAAAAACAAACCCGGTCGCTACTGCTCCCGGTTCTGACTTCATTGTTTGATTAGTATGTGGTTGATTGCCGGCGCTATACTTTGACCAATCGAATTAATCAAACGCCACCCTACAAGTCAAACCTAATACAATCCCTTTTCCCCCGGCGGGCGTGTTTTCCAGCGCTTGTGAATCCAGAGCCATTGTTCGGGGTAAGCGCGGACAAATTTTTCTATCGCTAAGGTGAAGGCGGCGGTCGTTTCCAGCACATCCCGGTGGCGGTCGCCCGTGCGCGAGGGTTCGATGATATCGCCGTGGATGAGTTTATATTTCTGCGCCGCCTCGTCCCACACACAGCACATCGGAACGATCATCGCGTTCGCGCGCATCGCCAGCATCGCCACGCCGCTGGTGGTGCACGCCGGGATGCCGAAAAACGGCACAAAGACGCCTTCTTTCGGGTGCACGTTCACATCGGGCAGAACTCCCAGAATATTTCCCGTGCGTAAAAGTTCGATCGCGGCGGAAACAGAATTGGTTTTATTTATCGGGCGATTGCCAAAACGCGTGCGCAGCTTTACCGTCATCTCTTCGATCAGCGGATTATCGATCGGCCGCGCGAGATAGTTGATCGGCTCCTGCAAAGCAGAGTAGGCAAAGACACCCATTTCCCAGTTGCCCAGGTGAGGCGAGGCGATGATCGCGCCGCGTCCCAACGCCTTCATCTCTTTATAGTGGTTTTCGGCTTCCGGGTCGAATTCAAACTCTACCCGGGCGGCTAATTTTTCCGGCGTCGCGCGCGCGAATTGGCTGGTTTCGCCCAACACGCGCCCGAGACTTTTAAAAGAAGCTTTTAAGATAGCCAGGTTTTCTTCCTGGGTGTTTTCCGGAAAGGCGAGCTCTAAATTGCGCATGCCGGCGCGGCGGAGGTGGCCCAAAACGGCATAGCCTATTTTCGCGACCCCGATCCCTAAGCTGATGGAAACCCGGCGCGGCAGGACAGCGAAAAAACCGAGGATAGAACGCGCTACGCCGTACTCCACCCATATCTGCAGTTTGCTTTTTCCGTCTTTTTTCGGGGCCATCAAAGAATATTGTCAACCGCGCCAGCGTTTAAACGCAAGCACGGCATTGAGGCCGCCAAAGGCAAAGGAGTTTGAAATAGCAGCTTCGACCTCCACGGGGCGCGCTTTGTTGGGGATCACATCGATATCGCATTCGGGGTCAACTTCGTTAAAATTCGCGGTCGGCGGAAGCAGAGAGTTGTGCAGCGCCAGCACGGTCGCGGCGGATTCGATCGCGCCGGCAGCGCCGAGCGTGTGCCCGTGCATGGACTTGGTCGAGCTGACCGCCAGGTCCTTTACGTGCTCGCCAAAGGTAAGCTTTATCGCCGCCGTCTCCATCGAATCATTGGCCTGGGTGGCGGTGCCATGCGCGTTTACGTATCCGACCTGCTCCGGCGCCAGCCCCGCGTCTTTTAGCGCGCCGCGCATCGCTTTCGCGGCGCCTTCGGCCAGCGGCATCGTCAGGTGGTGCGCGTCGGCCGACATTCCAAAACCGGCGATCTCCGCATAAATTTTTGCGCCGCGCGCCTGCGCCGATTCCAGAGTTTCCATTACAAACATCGCGCCGCCTTCGCCCAGTATCATGCCGCTGCGGTCTTTGGAAAACGGCCGGCAAGTGTCGGGCGAAACCACGCGCATCGTTTCCCACGCGCGCAGGTGGCCGTTGCAGATCGGGGCTTCGCTGCCGCCGGCGATCGCTACATCGAGCGTCCCTTGCCGGATCAGCCAAAACGCCTGGCCGAGCGCGTGATTGGCGGACGAACAGGCGGTCGAGGTGGTAAAGGTCGCGCCCGTTAATCCAAATTCCATCGAGACATGGCTGGCTACCGCGTTGGCCATTACTTTCGGGATCGCTCCCGGCGGTTGGCGCTCTTTTCCCTCGGCGTAGAGCTTGCGGTATTGCTCGTCCTCGGTCGGTTTTCCGCCGAGACAGGAGCCGGTGATCACGCCGCTGTTATCTTTTAGCTCCGCGGTAAATTCGATGCCGGAATCGGCGACCGCTTCGCGGGCGGCGGCAATGCCGTATTGCGCAAAAGGATCGAGCCAGAACAAAAACTTTTCGTCGAATATTTCTTCGGGTTTAAAGCCTTTAACTTCCGCGGCTTTTTGAAAACGCATGTTGGAAACATCGACCCTGGTGATGGGCGCGATGCCGCTGCGCCCCGCGCTCAGCGCAGACCAAAACTCCGCGGCGTTGAGTCCTATGGCGGAGACCACGCCGACACCCGTTATGACAACTCTTCTCATTTTTATTTAGGCGGCAGGCGGTTTGACGTTATTGGCCTGCTCTTCGGGATGGGCCAGCAGGTATTCGATCCCCTCGGTAACCTCGCGGACGGATTTCATTTCCTTGACCTTATCGTCCGGGATCATCAGGCCGAATTCTTCCTCGAGTTCGAAGACCAGGTTCAAGCCGTCGAGCGAGTCCAGCCCCAATTCTTCAAAGGTTGTATCGACCGTGATATTTTCAGCCGGGACCTTCTTAAATTCCGCGAATACCTTGACGACCCGCTGTAAAATTGCTTCATCCATAAGCTTTGTAAGTGTCCAGAAAGTATAGCAGAACAGAGGCAGTAGGCAGAAACAGTGGGCAGTAATTTATCGCGGCCTGAATTTTTCGGGATGGGCGATCATTCCTCCAAGCATTTTTCCTATCTCCTGATACTCATTTAGCAGTCGAACGCACATTTCTTCTGAAATATAATTGCAGTCTTTTGCCATTTCCAGCCAAACTTGTGTTTCCGTCGCTTCTGCATCGGAATCTGACATTTTATTTGCAAAGGCTGCAGTATATTGCCGTTTTCGGTAGCCTTCTGCAATGTTAACGGCAACGCTTCTGGAAGATCGTCTGATTTGATCGGTTAAAGAATATTTTTCTTCTTTCGGGAAGCTTTTGCTTATATGGAATATTTCCATCGCTAACCGATAAGCATTCAGAAATACTTTCAGGTCTTTGTGTCCATTCATGGGAATATGGAAAATTTACTGACTTTGTTTTCTGTAATTCGCTTCTACCTGCCGCCTGCTACTGCTTTCTGCCACTGCCTTCTGCTACTGCCTTCTGCCACTTACTTCACCGCCAACTGCTCCTGCCTGCCGCTGTGCAAAAACCATTCGATAAATTTTTTGATGCCTTCTTCGATCTTTGTTTGCGGATCGTAGCCGAGCAGTTCGCGGGCCTTTGTGATATCGGCGTAAGTAATAGGAACGTCGCCGGGTTGTCTTGGCTGGCGGTCGATGGTGGCGGGCATATCCAGATTTTGTTCGAGCAATTCTATCAGCCGTGAAAGCTCGACGGTTTGCGATTCGCCGAGGTTAAAAATTTCGTGCAGGCTGCCGTCGTAATCGATCGATGCGCGCACGCCGGAAATGATGTCGTCGATATACGTATAGTCGCGCCGGGTCGAACCGTCGCCGAAAACCGGGATGGGTTTTCCTTCGCTGATCAGCGTGGCAAATTTACGTATCGCCAGGTCAGGGCGCTGGCGCGCGCCATAGACGGTAAAAAATCTCAGGCACACGGTGCGAAAATCGTAGAGGTGTGAAAACGTGTGGCAGAGCAATTCCCCGGCGGCTTTGGTGGCGGCGTAGGGCGAGATGGGTTTTGCCACTTTATCGTCTTCGCTAAAAGGCACCTTGCAGCTTTCGCCATAGACGCTCGACGAAGAGCCGAACACAAAATGCTCCACGCCGAATTCACTCGCCAGCTTTAGCAGGTTCATCGTGCCGTTGATATTTGTCTCGGCATAACCCAGCGGATTTTCCAGCGAAGGCCGCACGCCCGCCTTGGCCGCCAGGTGCACCACGCGGTCGAATTTATTTTCCGCAAAGATATTTTTCAGGCTGTCATAGCAGCGGATATCGCTCTCAAAAAGCCGGTAGTTCGGGTCCCGCAGGTGAGCGCCGATATTTATCTGTTTGAATTCGGCCGGGTAAAAGGGGTCGAAATTATCGATGACCGTCACCGACCACGCGTTTTCCGACAACAGTTTTGTCACCAAATGCGAACCGATAAAACCGGCTCCGCCTGTGACCAGGATATTTTTTCTTACTTCGGTCAACTGATCTGTTTTCCTTAATTATTTGGGCGCCATAAAACGCCAGGAGAGTGAAACACCACGGGGCACAATAACAGAATATATACGTTTTTTCAAAGCAAAATGTTTTATTTTCCGCGGTTGGGCAGGGCGTGCCAGCGCTGCAGCAATTCTTCGAGAAATCCCTCGTAAGAGAAATTATTCAAGTCGTAGGCCGGTTTTAACTTATACATTATCGGCAGGGCGATACGCCACGCCATCCACAGGCGCTGCCGGTCGGTCAGGTCCCAGCGGCGGCGCAGAAAAGATTCAACCACCTCGATTTCCGGATCCGTAAGCGGTGAAACATCCGCCGTAAAAGTGACCCGGTTTTGCACCCGCTGAAAGGCCGAATCGCTGATCGAGGTCGAAAAGACGCTTTTAAAGGTCGGCGCTTCGTCCTGCCGCTCGCGCACCACCACCGTGCCCGCAAAAAGATCGCCGATACGCTGGTCGCGCGGGCTGATAAAAACGGAGATCAACCCCAGCGAATAAAAAGGAATGATCGGCGCCGGCATCATGTCCGCGATGCGCAGAAGATTGCGCGCGGCCGCTTCCCAAAAAGTGATCGGGCGGCCGTCCTCGCGAATGACGCGAAGTTTCAAAAGCCTTTTGCCCGGCGTCTGCCCGTGCCAGAAACCTTCGAAAAAAACAAAATAGCCGGCAATGATCAAAAAGAACGCGATTATCAATATCGCGACCACCCAGCGCGGCAGCCCCTCGGAAACCTGCCTGGCCGTCTCGGCATTTGTCGCCGCCGTCAAAACCCACGCAAGTAAAAAGATGATAAAAAACTGGATAAGATGATCGACCGCGCAAGCCAGAAAACGATTGCCGATCGACGCCAGCGCAAACTGCAGCGGCACGCGCTCCGGCGTTTCGATGATCAGCACCTCTTCGGTTTCTATAATGGCCTGGGACATTTATTAGTAAGTCATAATTGCCACGAATAAGGATTTTTAATTCGTGTTATTTGTGTAATTAGTGGCTAAGAAAATCAACTTTATATTTATCCGGTCTTGATCTTCAGGAATTTTCGCTTGCCGACCTGCAATACGACTTCGCCGTCTACCGTAACTTCCGCGTTCGTATCTGAAGCTTTTTCGCCGCCGACCTTCACGCCGCCCTGTTCGATCAAACGTTTTGCTTCGCCCTTGGAGGCGGCCAGTCCCGTATCGGTCAGCAAAGCCAACAGCTTATAGCTGCCGGCCGGCAGATGTTTTTCCTCTATCTCATCCGGAATTTCTTTTTTCACAAAGCGCCGGTTAAATTCATCTTCGGCGGCCTGCGCGGCTTGCGGTGAATGAAAATCCTTGATGATAAGTTTGGCCAGATCGACCTTCGCGTTGCGCGGGTTCACTTCGCCCGAATCGCATTTGGTTTTCAGCGCAGCGATCTCCGCCGGTGTCGAGTCGGTCATCAGGTCGTAATAGCGCCACATCAGTTCGTCGCTGACGGACATCACCTTGCCGAACATTTCATCGGGCGCGTCGGTAATGCCGATATAATTGTTCAGCGATTTCGACATCTTGTTCACGCCGTCCAAACCTTCCAGGAGCGGCGTGGTCATGATGACCTGCGCTTCCTGCTGGTATTCGCGCTGCAGGTCGCGCCCGACCAGCAGGTTGAATTTCTGGTCCGTCCCGCCGAGCTCCACATCGGCCTCCAGCGCGACCGAATCGTAACCCTGCACCAGCGGGTAGAGCAGTTCGTGCATCGAGATCGGTTTTTCCTCGCGCATCCGTTTTTCAAAATCGTCGCGTTCCAGGATTTGTTTGACCGTCGTGTGCGAACAGAGCTTGACGAAATCCGCCGCCGAAAATTTATCGAACCATTCGGAATTAAAACGTATCTCGGTTTTATCCGGGTCGAGCAGTTTAAAGATCTGCGCCTTGTAAGTTTCGGCGTTGGCGTTTATTTCCTCGCGCGTCAGCGGCGGGCGAGTCGTATTTTTACCCGTCGGGTCGCCGATCATCCCGGTAAAATCGCCGATCAGAAAAATTGCCGTGTGCCCCAATTCCTGAAAAGCGCGCAGCTTGCGAATCACCACCGTGTGCCCGATATGAATATCCGGCGCGGTCGGGTCGGCGCCCAGCTTTACGCGCAAGGGTTTACCGGTCTTGGCCGATCGTTCCAGTTTCGCCCGCAGATCGGCCTCGCGGATCACATCCACCGCGCCTTTTTTCAGAAATGCTATTTGCTCGTCTATGGTCATTAAATTAAAAATAATTAAAACAGTATTAAAACTCCGGCGTCCGGATCTTGGAAAAAGCTCTCAATTTTATCATTGTTTTTGTGTAATATTTGCTCGATCAGATCAGTCGAACAATTTCCACGCTTGATCCAGATGATTTTTGGAGAAGCATCCAAGAGAGTATAAAGGTCGCCATAATCCCCGTCTTTCGTTACTATTGAAAACCCGTTAGCGAGAGCGTAATAACAAATTTCCCGATCACTCGATCTTTCCAAACCTAGCTGATAGACGTGATTCGAATCCGGATATAATTCAGCAAGACGCTTAACCAAATCGGGCGAGAGATTTTGGTCGAAGAGAAGTTTCATGCAGCAATATAAATTTGCCCTTTTTCCCGGTCAGCCGCAAAAGCCAGACAAGCCAGAATATCTTCCTCGGTTAAATAAGGAAAATCTTGTAAAATTTGCTCCTTACTCATTCCCGAAGCAAGATATTCAAGCACATCATAGACGGTCATTCGCATTCCACGAATACAAGGCTTTCCCCCGCGCTTGTCCGGTTCAATGGTAATGATGTCCTTATAGTTCATATCGCTAAAATAACATTATTATAAAGAAAATACACTTGGATATCGTCTCGGCTGCGTGTTATTACAACCTGATGCTGCACCCTTTATCAGAAATCTATTTGTTCTTCTATGGTCATTATGAATTATCTTAAGCTGCAGATAATAAAACAATTAGCGGCAAATCGGAAAAGTTGTTAGGATTCGGTAGTGTATTTAATCTTATGGTGTAATAAAACAGACACAAAAGAGACGGTTTTCGGAATAGATAATAAATCATAGCTGATAACTGAGAGATCCGATCTATCAGCTATCATCTATTTCGAAGGGTAATGCCGTACCGTTACCAAAATTCAAACCCCCATACTCGCTTATGAAAAACGATCTGACTAACACAAAACTCGCCTTTATCGGCTGCGGCGTGATGGCTGAATCCATCGTCGCCGGATTATTAAGACAGGAATTAGTAAAGCCTGAGCAAATAACGGCTTCGCACCCAAACGCGAACCGCCGCGCGGAGCTTGGTGAAAAATACGGCATAACCGTTTTCGAACATAATTCCGAGGCCGCCGAAGCCGTCCGCGGCAGCGAAAATTCGATCGTCGCGCTCTGCGTCAAGCCGCAGCGGCTTGACGGTGTGATGCGCGGGTTAAAAGACGCCATCGCGCCTGAGCAGATAATTTTATCGATCGTCGCCGGCGCCAAGCTCGAAACGATCTCTGCCGCGCTCGGCCACGGGAAGATCGTCCGCGCCATGCCCAACACGCCCGCGCAGATCGGCGCGGGTATCACCGCCTGGACCTGTACCGCGGAAGTTTCTGAAAACGAACAAGCGCAGATCAGGTCTATTTTGACCGCGCTGGGTAAAGAACTTCGCGTCGAAACGGAGAACATGATCGATATGGCGACCTCGCTTTCCGCCACGGGCCCGACCTATATCTTTATGGTGATGGAGGCGCTGACCGACGCCGGTGTGCATCTCGGTTTTTCGCGCGACATGTCAAAAGAGCTGGTGCAGGAAACAATGCTCGGCGCGGTAAAATTCGCGATGGAATCGCACAAGCACCCGGCCGAACTTCGCAATATGGTCACTTCCCCCGGCGGCACCTCCGCCGACGCGATCTACCAGATGGAAAAAGGCGGCCTGCGCACCGTGCTGTCAAAAGCGGTCTATGCCGCGTATCAACGCGCCGTCGCGCTGGGCGAGAAGAAGTCGTAAACCTGAGAGCACAAGTCACTATTTAGCCTGTCAAAGAGTTTTTTAGGTCTTTAAATTACCACTAGCTTTAGCTAGTGGTTATATATCGTAATTTTTTATCATCTGGCTTTAGCCAAATTATTAGTTTTTTGGCTAAAGCCTATTTCCAAGTTCGGTTTCTTATCCACTAGCTAAAGCTAGTGGCAATGTATTTACCCACTAAATTTAACATCAAAATCATTGCCAAGCGTTCGCCCAACGTGGTACGTTTGCTATTAGTTCACACGAATTTAATACTTAATTAACATCCGGCTTTTCCGCAAGGTATTGCGTCACGCAATAAAGTGTTTGCCGGGAAATAAGACAAGCGGGAAAAGTACAAGCGGGATCAAAAACATTCTCGGAGGAAATATGTATAGAATTCGCTACGCCTTGAGCAGTTTCGTTTTTCTTTTTTGCCTCTCGATAACAGGATTTGCCCAGTCACAGTCGACCACGGGCTTGATACAGGGCACGGTGACTGACCAGAACGATGCGGTCGTCGTCAATGCCACCGTTAAGATCGAAAACACCAACACCGGGTTCAGCCGTTCCGTCAACACAAATTCGGACGGCTTTTTTAGTGCCCCGCTTTTGCCGCTTGGCAGTTACCGGGTGACGGCCACCGCTTCGGGGTTTGCCAGTTCGATCCTGGAAAATGTGCAGCTCACCGTTGGCCAGACGCAGAATCTGCAGGTCAAGATGGCGGCCGGCGGCGCTACTGTTACCGTTGACGTCAGCAAGGAAGGCCAGGGTGTCGAGACCGGCCGGACGGAGCTCAATACGCTGATCGACAACACCTCGGTAGAAAATCTGCCGATCAATCGCCGCGACTTCAGCAAATTTGTCCAGCTGACCCCGGGCGTGTCGATCGTTCAGGGCCCGGACGGCGACGAGGTCACGATCAACGGCCAAAAAGGAATTCAAAACAATTTCTCGATAGACGGCGCCGATGCCAACAACCCGTTCTTCGGCGAACAGCGCGGCGGCCAGCGTCCCGCTTTTACCGTCAGTTTGGAATCGATCCAGGAATTTCAGGTGGTCCCGGTCGGCGCCTCCGCCGAATTCGGACGCAGCTCGGGCGGCTTTATCAATGCCGTCACCAAGAGCGGCACCAACACCGTCGCCGGCTCGGCTTTTATTTATTTCCGCAACCAGAGTCTTTCCAGCCAAAACCCGGACGCGGTCGACGCCGGGCTGCCGGTCGAAGATTTTCGCAACTATCAATTCGGGGCGAATATCGGCGGGCCGATAAAAAAAGACAAGGCATTTTTCTTCGTCGCTTATGAAAGGAACGACGGAAAAAGCAGCAAGCCCAATTTTATCGATCCGATACTGGTCAACATCTTTGCCACCCGCTTTGCCGATCCCGGCGAGCAGGGGATCATAAATCGCACCAATATCGCCGATGTTTTTCTCGGCAAGGTCGATATCCAGTTGAATTCAAGAAGCCGTTTGACCCTGCGGCACAATTACAGCCGCGCCGAGCAGGTCAACGGGACCTTTGACGTGCCGACCTGGGGAACCAGCGCCAACGGGCGCGAAACCGACAATTCGCATTCTTTCATCGGCCAATTGGTCACTAATATTTCCGGCGATCTGCTCAACGAAATGCGCTTTCAGTGGGCCCGCGAAGCGCGGCCGCGCTTTTATGACGGCCCCGACCTTCCGGACACGACCATCGGTACTTTTGACGGAAGCATTTCCTATCGTTTCGGCCGCCCGTTCTTTCTGCCGGTGCCTGAGGTAGATAAGCGTTTTCAGGTTACCGACAATTTCACCGTCATCCGCGGCAATCATACGATCAAGCTCGGTTTTGACCTTAACCGCACCCAAACTTCGCAAACCTTTGTCGGCTTTGCCCGCGGGCGCTATATTTTTGCCGACGCCACTATCGGCGGGGCGATCGCGGGATTCCAAAATTACATCAACAATATAAATGGAAACGCCCTGCAGCTTTATCTGCAATTTGCCCCGATCGGCAACCGTACGGCCGAGGAAGCCGGAACACAGGAGTTCGCCGACATCGAGCCGGGAATTTATGTTCAGGATAATTGGAATATAAGGCGAAACCTGACCTTGAACCTCGGGCTGAGATGGGACGCTCAATTTCACCCGAACACTATCACGCCGCCCGCGCAAACCCGTTACGGGCAGTTCCTGAACGATCCGAGATTCACATCAGATGGTTCTATTCCTGATTCGACCGATGGGTGGCAGCCGCGCCTCGGTCTTTCCTGGTCGCCGGGTAAAGACGACAAAACGGTGATCCGCCTTGGCGCCGGCATATATACCAGCCGCATCCCCGGACTGGTTTTGGCCGGCCCTCGAAATACGGATGGCGTGATCGCGGGAAATATTTTCTTTGCCAATTTTATCTGCGGCCCCGGCCCCACTATCGGTCCCTGCCCGGTTTATCCCGGCATAGTTCCGACCGCCGGATTTACGCCTTTCAATCCGGGCGTCGCCGTGTTTGAAAAGAATTTCAAAAACCCGCAGACGATCCAGTACAGCATTAGTTTTGAGCGCGAAGTGGTCAAGAACCTGAATCTCCTCGTCGCTTACAATTACGCCAAGGCCGATTTCCTGACCCGTTTTGTCAATCGCAACGATGCGCGCCTTTATGGCGGCGTGGCGGTTTTCGAGCGGCCGGACGGTTCCGGTGTCGGTGAAATTCGCAGCACGGAAAGCTCGGGCAAATCGCGCTTTCACGGGGTCACCATTGCCGCGACCAAACGGCTCAGCAACCGCTTTCAGTTCCAGGCCAATTACCTTCTGTCGTTCGACAAATCCGATGACGATAACGAGCGCGATCCTTTCACGTTCCGTTACGCCGACCCGCGCGATTTCCGGTCGGAATTTAATTGGTCCGATCGCGACCAGCGTCACCGCTTCAATTTCTTTATGACCATGGAAGCGCCGTATGGTATTTCGGTTTCGCCGATCGTGCAGTTTCGCTCGGCCCAGCCGACGTCGGAAACCAACCGGGGCGTTTTTCCGAATATCATAAAACGAAACACTCTGCGGCTCGAGAACGAATTTTTCACCTTCGATCTTCGCGCCACAAAGGGCTTCAAGATCTCGGAAAAAATGTCGATCGAAGGCATATTTGAAATATTCAATGCCTTTAATAACCGCAACCAACACAGCCTGCCGCGTCCGCTGACCTTTAATTTCGACGGCACGGTCTCCGCCGGTTTCGGCGAGCCGCGCCAGATTCAGCTCGGGGCAAGGTTTAAATTCTAGAAAAGGCAGTGGCAGTAGGCAGTAGGCGGTGGATGGCTTTAGCCAAACTCCTTACTGCCTTCTGCCTATTGCCTTCTGCTGCTGCTTACTGCTACTGGCCTACAGTTTCCTGTACATGATATACGCGTTCACCAGCCCCAATTCCCTGTGATCGAACGCGTCCGGAATCTCTCCGATTATTTCAAAGCCGATATCCTGCCAGAGTTTCACCGCATACTTATTGCTCTTCACCACAAAATTAAACTGCATCGCGCTAAAGCCCAACGCCCTGGCCTCATCCAGCGACCATTCGCCCATCCGGCGTCCGACGCCTTTGCCGCGCGCTTCGGGCGACACCATATAACCCGCGTTGCCGATGTGCGCGCCCGGCCCGGATTGATTCGCCTTGAGAAAAAATGTGCCCAGGACCTCGGGCGAAGACTCGACAGTCTCAGCCTCTGTCCACACAGCCACATAAGTATGCTTTTCCGGGCTGTACCACATCGCGCGCATTTCTTCCTCCGACGCGTCGGGCGCAATGGTATAGGTATCGCCGCCGGCGATCACCGTTTTTATGATCGGCCAGATCCCCAGCCAATCATCTTGTGTTGCTTTACGAATTTCCAGCATTGGGTTTTCTCACATTATAAATTATTCAAATTAGCCGCGAATTACACAAATAACACGAATAAAAATTCTTCATTCGTGTTATTTGTGTAATTCGTGGCCATATCCGGGACTTTATAGGCAAATCTGAAAAATAATTAACAATGAATAATTAAATAATGAACAATTCATCTGACTCTCTGCAGCGTAAATTTCCACACCATTCTATCCGTCTTCTCGTCAAAAATATATTTGGCGTCCGCGACCTGCCAGTAACCCATGAACTGCCAGCGCCCCACCGAGAGTTTGTTAAAAAGCGGCACTTTTGTTTTTGACTCTATCGCATTATGCAGCGCGCGATTAGGCGCATCGAGTTTTTGATCGCCGCGGCGGCCCGCGCCGGTATAAAAAATGGTGTCCGTAGTGTCGCCGTGAAAGTCCGGGTAGCAGGGATTTATCTTGCCAAAATCCGTCAGCAGCGAAATAAGCTGCCCGTTACGTTGATAAACGCCATTGCGAATCTGGTGGACCTCACTCACTTCGTTCCACGAAAAGATCACGCCGACATCTTTTTTCCCAAACCTGCGCATAAGAATAATAGTACACGGATAGAACGGATAAGACGGATCTTCACGGATGTTATTTTCAAATTTTCTGATCCGCTCTTTATCCGTTTTATCCGTCTCATCCGTGTCCTATTTCCGGACTAAAACAAAAAAGGGAACGACCCGCGGCCGTTCCCGTTAAGTGTGTGATGAAACCCCTTGTTCTACCGGCTTAAAGCCGGGATATCGGTGCCGGTGCCAAATTGGAAAACGTAGAAACCGCCGTCCTGGCTTTGCAGGCGGTACCAGTTGGCGTTGCTCGGGCGAAACACGGCGTAGTCCGTCTTGCCGTCGCCGTCAAAATCCGCCGGGACCGGAGTATCGCCGTTTAGGCCAAATCCCACGCCGCCGACCGTGGACGTGCTGCTTTTAAACACATACCACGAGCCCGAGGCCGGGCGATAGATGACCTGGTCGGCCTTGCCATCGCCATCAAAATCGCCGATCTGCGGCAGGTCGCCGGCGCTTCCAAACGGGATCGCGACAAACGCGCCGTCGCGGCTGTTAAGGCGATACCAGGTGCCGTCCGACGGGCGGAAAAGATTTACATCCGCTCGGCCGTCGCCATCGTAATCTGACGGAACCGGCAGGTCGCCGCTTGCGCCAAACTGAATTACATAGAACGCAGTCGTGGTTGCGGTCGGCTGCACATACCAGCGGCCTTCGCTGGGGCGATAAACCGCCACGTCGGTTTTGCCATCGCCGTCAAAATCCGCCGGTGCGGGCAGATCGTTGGGCAGGCCGAAACCGACGCCTTCGATCGTCCCCGTCGAGCTCTTCAGCTTGAACCATCCGCCGCCGCGATAAAGCGCGATATCGCTTTTACCGTCACCGTCATAATCTTCCGAAACCGGTTTATCGCCGGCCTGGCCGAAAGTGTAGATCGAGAACGAAGAATCGCGGCTGTTCATTATGTACCAGAGGCCGCCCGCGGGACGGAACAAACCGATATCGGCCTTGCCGTCGCCGTCAAAATCAAAACGCGTCACGCCCGAGCTGCGGCTGCCCAGACATCCGCCCGAGGCCGCCACGTGCCCCTGTATCTGCTCGCGCGAAGCCGCGCAAAAAGTAAAAGGAGTGACCGTCGAGAGCTGCGCGTTCATCAGCGTGTTTCCGCAGCTTTGCGCTTCTTCCACGTGCGTCGCCCCGAGATTGTGTCCTAATTCGTGCGCGGTCAATTCATACTTTACCGGCACCCAATCGATCTTTCCGCTCAAGGCGTAAGCGGCATCCGGCCGGTTACAGATAACGTCGATAAATCCCCAGCCCTGCGCCGCGGCCATCGTCTTCCCGCTCCAGAGATGCATCACGTCGCGCGGCACCTGGCTGACCGGATAGTTCACATTCCAGTACCCCTGGATCGAACGCAGAAGGGCGTCCATATTCGCTCCCGAAAAAGGATCGGCGGTCGCCCACGTGTGTTGGAAAACGACGTCGAAGGTAATTCCCAGTTCGTCTTCATACACGCCTTCGAGCATGTTGATGGTGTTTAAAACATCGGCGTTGGCGGCCGGCGAACCGCCGGTCGCGTTGGTATATTCAAAATCCGCGTCGGTCGCGATCTCGATCACGCGCATCGCAGCCGTCTCGGGCGACATCTGCGGTGCCACCAGTTTTTCTCCCGCGGCGATCTTTTGATCGATGTGCAGGTCACAGCTAAATGTGACCGGATTCAGCAAATCTTCCGCTTTATAGACGACCAGTTCCTCGGGCTGTGCCGATTTGGAAAAATGGCCGGCGGGTTCGATGTAAAATCTATTGCTGCCGCTAAAGAAATAGCCTTCGACCTTGCTTCCCTCGATAGACAGGCGCACCCTTGACGTTTCGTCGCCGGAAACTTTTCCCTTGTAGGTATTGACCCCGCCAAAAGGAACTTCCCTGACGCCGTCAGGCCCGGTTTCCTCGGCGCGGTAGCGCGGCGAACGCAGATCGTTCGGCACCAGCTCGAGAGAATAATCACGTTCCCCGACGCGCAAATTCAGCGTGCGGTTCTGCCCGGCCTGCCGGCGGGCTGCGGCCGCATCAAGCTTTACGACTGTAAAGCTGCGCAGCTCTTTACTGAGATCTTTGTCTAATTCAGAAGTTTGGGCCGCAGTAAGTTGCCCGGTAAATTGAACGGCCAGGGCGGCAATAAAAGCGATAAAAAGATGGCGGAAAGGCAGAGAACTACGCTCTCGGATCATTAAAACTCCTCCGTAAAAACTAAGCTAAATTGTTCTCCTCAAAAGTAGTAAAGTGGGATAACCGGGTCGCTTTAACACAGTAAAACAACATAAATATGTTAAAACTTTAATACGATCAAGTCAATAAAAATATGGGTAATGTCCCTAAAGCTGTGGTGTTCGCATCATTCGGAATAGATAAACGGAATAGATAAAAGATGAAAGATGATAACTGAAAGATTCGATCTATCCTCTATCATCTATCAGTTATCATCTATTTCCGAACGACATTCCCTCAGCACCACAACTTTAGAGACAACACCAAAATATGGAGCGCGGGCAGTTGTTAGCACGTGCCGTCATGACCGGGAGCGTCATAAAGTAACTGAAACCGGGTATTTCCGATCTGCTGCAGCAAAACTCACGGTATAATCAAAAAACTCGAATATTCAGATGTATGGAAGCACATAAACGGTTGGCGGGAAAAATTTGGCGATGGCTTCCGCCGTCCGTCCGACGGTCTTTGATACGGGCCACCCAGAAAAAATTTACGGTTTCGGTGGTGGCGGTGGTCCGCAATGAAAAGGACGAAATACTGCTGCTGGACCACGTTTTGCGCCCCGGTTCGGGCTGGGGGCCGCCGGGCGGATTTATCGATCGCAATGAGCAGCCCGAAGACGCCATCCGCCGCGAGATCCGCGAAGAGACCGGCCTGGAAATAACCGAGCCGGAAATGATCTGGATACGGACCGTCCAGGGCCACGTCGAGATACTCTTTCGCGCCCGCGCCGCGGCAGAGGGCGGGGGCGAGTTAAAAGTAACAAGCGCGGAAATACATTCCGCCCGGTGGTTCGCGTTTTCTGAAATGCCGGCCGAGATGTCCCCCGTGCAGAAATTTGTCATTGAGAAAACTTTGTCGTAAGCTTTTATAAATAAAATTTGAGGAAAATTTATGATCGACTTAATACCTTCTTCCGACTCCGTCAAAAGCATTCTGGAAAAGACCGGCGCTTTTCGCCACGGCCATTTTGTTTATCCTTCGGGCAAGCACGCCTCGCATTATTTTCAGATGCCGCTGGCTTTTCGCTATTACGATAACGCCCGCGTTTTAGCGGTGGGTTTGAGCCGCAAGTTTCGGATGATCAAAGAGATCGCCAGCCGCCTGCCGAAAGTGGCGGTCATCAGCCCGAGCCCCGGTGGAATCCCGGTCGCCTTCGGTGTTCGCGAAGCTCTCGGCGCCGAGCAGATATATTGGGCCGAGATCGAAGACGGCAAGCGCACCTTTCGCCAGTACATCAAATCCGGCGAGATCTACCCGTGCATCATTGTCGACGATATCATTCGCAGCGGCCGGGCCCTTGACGAAACCCTGGCGCTGGTAAAAAACCTCAACACGGAAGTCATCGGCATCGGTTCGATCGTCCGCTTTGAAGACGCCTCGCCCGAATTCGACGGGGTAAAAGTTCAATCTCTCCTTGAATACGACTGTAATTTTTATAGCACCTCCGAAGAATTGAAAACCGCCGAAGGACTGGAAGGCGATATTCCGGAAGAAAAAGTAAGGTTCTAAATGTAGCGCCGCCGTCGCAGTCAGATGTGGCGGGGCTGTCTCGCCGTCAAAGCAGATCTGAAGGCCCGGTGATATGCCGGGCTTTTTCATTTTCGGGTAACATCCCCATAAATAAACAACCCATCTCCGATGACGAATGATATTTCGTGTGTTTAGTGTGATTCGTGGTTAAAATATCGGAAATTTACCACTAATCGCACGAAAAACACGAAACAAATCTCAGTCACACGGCAGGTTGTCTGTTTTATGAGCAACGCCATTTTCGGATAACACCCGGCGTCTTTGGCTGCTAGATCTCGTGGCGGTTAGTGAGGGCTTTGTCCATGGTCACTTCATCGACAAATTCCAGGTCGGACCCGACCGGCATTCCCATCGCGATGCGGGTGACCTTTACGCCCAGAGGTTTTAAAAGCCGCGCGACATAATTTGCCGTGGCTTCGCCTTCGGTGTTGGGATTGGTGGCGAGGATAACTTCTTTGACATCGACGCCTTCATTGTTTTCCGGCATCAGGCGCGGCAGCAGATTGGCCAGCATCAATTCGTCGGGGCCGATGCCGCGGATCGGCGAAAGACATCCGTGCAGGATGTGATAGAGGCCTTTATAGCTGCGGGTCTTCTCTACCGCGACCAAATTGTAAGGTTCTTCGATCACGCAGATGATCGAGCGGTCCCGGTTCGGCGAGGCGCAAAACGCGCACGGGTTGATGTCGGTGAGATTATTGCACTGATCGCAGAAGACGATCTTTTGTTTTACTTCCAGCAGCGAATTTGCCAGCCGCTCGACGTCGGCGTCGGGACGCCGCAAAATATAAAACGCCAGCCGCTGGGCGGACTTGTGTCCGATCCCGGGCAGGCGTTTAAATTCATCGACTAGTTTGGCGACCGGTTCGGCGTATTCCAGCATAAGTTAAATTCGGAGTGCGGAAAGCGTAATGCAGAATTAGCGCTTGTGCCCTCTCGTAGTGTTTATCGAAGAAACCCAAATTGCGGTAAGCTCATTGGCTTCATTCAATAAGTCGGCTACTTTTGTCCTTTTCATAATTTCAGCGTCGACCAGAAGTTCTATCCAAAATGCGGACTCGTCAGTTTCCTCCTCAACGACTCCCATCTTAGCGATAAACTCAGCTTTCGATCTCGTTCGACATGCAGCCCTGTAATTTGCGGCAACTGATGTTCCCGACCTCATTAGCTGCCTTCCCACCGTATCTGCCGCAAGGGTTTTCGGAAGGCTGTTAACAAGCTTGATTATTCTCAAGGCAAACCGCTTACTGCGGTCCTTCAGATCATTGGCTTTGATGAGAGTTTCCGCCAAATCCGCATTCCTCGATCTTCATTCTACATTTAAAACATTCCGCCGAGTCCCGGGGGCAGCATGCCGCCGATCTTGCCCTTTAAAGCTTCGCTGACCTTGCGGTTCGCTTCGTTGACCGCCGCCGCGACCATATCTTCCAGCATCTCGACGTCGCCGTCCTTCACCGCCTCGGGCGAAATTTTTATTTCGATGACCTCATAATTGCCGCGCATCTTGACGGTGACCACACCGCCGCCCGCCGAAGCATCCACGATCAGCGCCTGCATCTCCTCGGCCATCTTGGCCTGCATCTGCTGCGCCTGCTTCATCATTCCGCCGAGGTCAAATCCACCGGGTAATTTCATATGATTATTACTTCCCTAAAACAAATTTTGTTGATTATAACATTCAACTGGTAAATACTTCTATGGAACCGGCGTATTGGGGTGGTTGTCGTAGTTTTCAGGAGGATCATGGCCATGAAATTAAATCTAATGAGCATATCGATATTTACCCTTGCTTTAACGATCTTTTCTCTTTCGGCTGAGCAGGTTTTGGCTTGCGACTGCAGGGGGCAGAACCCGGACCTTGCGGAAGGCATCCGCAAAGCAAAGGAAAAATCAACAGCCGTTTTTGTGGGAGAAGTGGTCTCGATAAAGATCGTCAGAGGAGGCGATTATTCCCGCGAGGTCAGGCTGAAAGTATCAAAATCCTGGAAAGGCGCGGCGAGCTCTCAAATAACTATAATGACCGGGGGCGGAGGCGGCGACTGCGGTTATTTTTTTGAAGTGGGAAAAAGCTATCTGATCTATGCCTACGATGATAGAGAAAATCTGACCACCAATATTTGTACCCGCACCACTCCGGCCGGTACGGAAAAGTCGGACAAGGAAATAAAGATCTTAAATAAGCTTAGGAAATGACAGCTATCAAGAAAACATAAGCAGCGGCCGGATTTGTGCTTTGTTGCTTTGCTTTTTTCGTATTGTTCGTGTGCTTCGTGTTGCTCGTGTGTTTCGAGTTTATTCTTAAAAACTCCCCTCCTTACGAAGGAGGGGTGGCACGCGCTTCGCGTGACGGGGTGGTTCTCTCTTGTCAGTAGTGTCGGCATCAGCCGATGCGTTCTTGTCAGTTTGTTTGCTTTATAAATTGCTACTTGCTTTAGCTAGTGGATCAATTCAGAAAATAGTTTTGGACTTTAGTCCAATTATTCGGCTAAAGCCGGGACTATTTTTTTATTCTGCTAACCACTAGCTAAAGCTAGTGGCAATTTAAAGCACCGCGGTGTCTCCTTTGTTTTTTTCGTGTTGTTTCGTGTGGTTTCGTGGTTCCAGTCTTAAAACTCCCCTCCTTACGAAGGAGGGGTGGCACGCGCTTCGCGTGACGGGGTGCCCGGCACTAAAGCCGCCGACAAGGAGATCAAGGCCCTCAATAAATTAAAGGGCTGAGCCAGTGCCGTTGCCGAAAATTAACCTGGCTATCAATTCCCGGTTCAAACTTTGTTTGTATTGGGCGCAGACCTCCAGATTGTTCTTTGCCTCGGCGGAATCGCCCATTTTCAAGGCAGCCTTGAATTTCTTTTCCGCCGCGGCCAGATCGCCGTTTAGCGCCGCGATAACACCGATATTATTTATCGCGTCTACCGAGTTTATCGAGTTGTTTTTGACCGCGTTCTCAAAGGCCTCACTGGCGGCTTCATGATCTTTTTCATCGCTTTCGGCGAGCAAAACCATCCCTAAGTCAAACCAGGCTTCGCCGTCATTTTTCTTTAGTCTCACGGCTTCGTAAAACGCGGCTTTGGCCTCATTGGTTTTTCCTAAAGCCGCCTGCGCTATTCCCAGCGTATAAAATGCTTTTTGATAAGCGCCGTCGGCCGCGATCGCCGCTTGATATTCACTTACCGCATTTTCAAATTGCCCCAAATGATAAAGACAAACTCCGATATTGAAATGAATTTTTGCCGCCAACTCCGCTTTTTTTACTGACGGTAAAAGCCCGCGATATTTTTCCAGCGCTTCCGCGTAAAGGCCTTCTCGGGCGTAGGTAGTTGCTTCGTCAAAGACGAATTTATCGGATGATGTTTGTGAAAAAGCAGATCCGGTCAAAGTAAAGATCAAGACAGATATGAACAAGAATACTCGCATTTCTTTATACTCCTTAGACTTATATGAAGTCTGAAAAAGAGATTAAAAGATTGCGTCTTAGCTTTTCTATCAGTTTCTTGCTTTTTATTTTCCAGGATTGCTGAAAACTTCAGGCGAGTTTTAATTCGCGCCAGACCTTGGGTGTCAGGCTGGTAAATTTGCGGAAGAGAGTGGTGAAATGGCTTTGATTTTTAAAGCCCGCGAGCAGGCCGATCTGGGCGAGCGGCAGATCGCGGTTTTGGAGAAGTTCTTTGGCGCGCTCGACCCGCTGGCGCATCAGATATTGCAGCGGAGTAATCCCCGTGCTGCGGCGAAAGGCGCGCGAGAAATGAAAACGGCTCAGGCCGGCAACCGTTGCCAGCTCCGCCAACGAGAGATCCTGGTCCAGTTTGTCGTTGATAAAATCCGTCACTTTGTTGAGCTTATAGGCGGGCAGGCCCCCCTGCAGATTTTCCCCTGTATGGGCCGCGTAGCTCGCCGTGCTGTAATTTTTCAGCAAGTGCAGCGTCAAACTCTGCGTCAGCGAATCGGCGTATAAACTTCCCGACGGATTTTCCGCCTGCGATTCTTTTAACAGCGCATAACCGATCTGCTGGATCAGCTGATCGTTGCCGGCAAAATTTTCCGCCAGTTCAAAGCGCGGCGAAAAGCGGTTTTCGATCGCCGTCTGGACCATGTAGTCAGGCTCCAGATCGAGCGCCAAATATTCATATTCGCCGTCCCACACGGCGCTCATCGTCTGCCCGGCCGAGGTCAGGCACATCTGCCCCACACCTTCGCTATGACGCACGATCACGCCGCCCGCCGATTGCTTTTTGGTCTGCACGGCGCCGTCGAGGGTCATGTTAAGTTCGTGATGCCGGGGGACGAAATCGAGAAGTTCGCCGGGAGTGACGCGGCAGTGTTTCAGATGCAAACCCGTCCAATGCGCTCTATTTATGAATAAGATAGGACGGGACGTATCGGTCTTCCAATTGACTTGCATCTTTGGCTGCATCAAATGCAAGTTTTAACTAAGAGTGAGGTAAAAGGCAAGCTAAGAAGAAAAGTTTAAGTCGGAGGACACTTTTAAATTGCCACTAGCTAAAGCGGCAATAATATACTTGACACACCTAGCTTTTTCTGTCATAATTCTTATTATGATGAAAGCGAATGACTTACCGAAAACCTTGTTAGAAGCCATCCGCTACTTTTCCGACATTGATACCTGCATCGGTTTCCTTGCAGATATGCGCTGGAAAGATGGAATCGCCGTTTGTCCGCGTTGCCAAGCAACCGAAACTTCGTTTCTTTCGACCCGCAAAATCTGGAAGTGCAAAGGATGCAAAAAACAGTTCTCGGTCAAGATGGGAACCATCTTTGAGGATTCGCCAATCGGGCTAGATAAATGGCTAACCGCGATGTGGTTAATCGTTAATGCAAAGAACGGAATTAGCTCTTGGGAACTTCACCGCGCTATCGGTGTTACCCAAAAATCTACTTGGTTTATGCTTCACAGAATCCGTATAGCGCTGGAAAACGGAGGCCTTGATAAATTCTCTGGCATCATCGAAGCCGACGAAACCTATATCGGCGGAGATGCTAAGAATATGCACGAGAAAAAGCGCAAGGTTCGCGTCAAATCAAACGGTTCGACCGAACATAAATCCGCCGTTCTCGGTATGATTCAGCGCGGCGGCAAAGTTCGCGCTCAGGTTGTCAAAAGCCGTGACGCCAAAACCATTCGTGATTTTGTCACTGGCGGCGCGGAAACCGGGGCCGAAGTTATGACCGACCAATGGCGCGGTTATCATAACTTGCACGACCAGTACACCCATCAAATTATCAATCATTCCATTGAATATGTTAATGGTCACATTCACACCAACGGCATCGAAAACTTTTGGTCTTTGCTGAAAAGAACCATCAAAGGAACCTATGTTGCCGTTGATCCCGCGCACCTGCAAAAGTATGTCGAAGAGCAAATATTCCGATACAACCAAAAGGACGGAAACGACCAAGATAGATTCTTGGAAGCGCTTAACTCAATCACCGGAAAACGTCTTACCTATTCCGAGTTGATTGGGTATGAAAGTCCGGCATAAATTCATTCAGAAACGGGGTCGAAAGAAAAAGTCTGGCAAAGGCTAGGCTTTTTTCTTTGCCTGTTTTGCGCGTTCCTTTTTCCACTCTTTTTCCCGACGATCTATTTCAGACTTGGGAACGCTGACGACCTTGCGAACTAAATCCTCAAAGCGTTCAAAATCTTTTCCGTCCTTTTTTGTTTCTATTTTCTTTGTCATAGCATCCATTTTCCGTACGTTATAACGTCCCCAAATTCTTCTCCCAACTGCTCTTTAGTGTATACGTGCCCGCCTATATCGTTGTACTTCACGAGCAAGCTTAAGGCACGCCGTCTCGTTGATAAATCTGGATTCGCCATCGGGCGGCCAGCGTCTATCCAGTTCTTTAAATCAGCCTGCGTTTCATAAGCCAGTATATCAGCCGCTTGAATTGGAGATTGCTCTTTCATTTGGCTCTGCTTAATAACCTCATTATCTCCCGACCAATGTATGCGCAAATCTTTAGCGATATGGGGACGTTTTTTTATATATAAAAATAAATTATGCAGCTGTCCTATTTCTTCATCTCCAGTGGCAAAAACGTAAGCGATGTCTTCGGAAGTGGGCAGCCGTTGCGACATATCGCGCAACAGCACATATGCGTTAAAGACGTAGGGACTAATACACCGGATATCATCGGCTAGAATATCAGGTCTGACAGCATAAAAATCTTCATTGATGATGGAGGAAGCACGGGAATATAAACGGGTTTTGCCATTTGTCTTTCGGCTGAGAGTGCGAGCCAGACGCTCAAACATTGGATCGAAGTCTTCCAGTGGTAAGTCGGCAAATGGATTCTTTGCTTGATGCACTTCGTGCCTGTGCGTTTTCCTGTTTTTGGCATATTCAAATTTCGTCATATGAAAATGGTCTATGCCTTTTTTGTCTAATTCAAGTTTCCATTCTTTGCGGAATCGCCGCCAATTATCCACAGTCGCGGCATAACCTGCGAGAGTATGAAACAATGGTTTTTTGTCAGCGGTATATGATTTAAATGCCGCGTCCAGATACATTGTTACCACAACGATAATACCTTTCGGGTTATCGGGAAAAATAAGGTTGCAAAAATGCTCCCAAGAATCATATTCTTTATCCAACTATTACCTCCTAGTTTTGGAGGCAATACATATATATTGACATCACGCCAAACTTTATATTAAGCGTGTCGCGGCAGGTGTGTCAAGTATATTATTGCCGCTAAAGCTAGTGGCAATTTATTCTGCACCTCCGGAGGTTGTATTTAAAATACAAAATCATTAGCATAATCAAAGATGAGAACATCATGGCTAAAACGGTCCGCGGTCAGCGTTTTCGCAGCGCTGTCATTAGCCGTGTCTTCGTTTGCCGCGCCGCTCTGCGCTTGTCTCGACACAAAGGCAAAGTCGCGCGACTGCTGTGAAAAAATGGAAGGCCATTGCCCGATGAAAAGCCACGCGGCAAATTCGTTGGACAAAGCGCACCATGCAGGCTGCGCCTGTTTTGCGGAAAAACAGGAAAATGCTCCGGCGAAAATTTCCGAAACCGGAAAGACACTGCACGAAATTCCGGCTTTAACGGCAGGTTATTTTCCGGCCGTTCTGACGGTCCGGCCTGAGGCTGCAGAAACACTTTTCATCACCCCGGTTTTCACCGCGGATCTCTTCTCCATTCAAACACCGGCCCGCGCGCCGCCTGCTTGTGAAATAATGCACAATTAATTTCGAAGCTGCCTGAAAATGTTAGGCAGTGGTGTATCTATTTCATAAACAAGGAGTAATAAATGAAACGCATTATTTTGTTTCTGGGTTTGTGCGCGGCGCTGGGCGTAAGCGTATTTGCGCACCAGCCGTTTTCGCTGGTCAGCAGCGAAAAGAAAACTCTCAAATATTCCGACCTGACAAAATTTAAAAGCCAGCAAACTCAAGGAATAAAAGAAGGTTCGAATTTAACATTCAGCCTGACAAAGATCCGCCTGGTGATGACCACCGGCCCGGCGGACGATATGCTCTCTTACCGCCTGCAGGGCATGCGCAACCCGACGCTGGTGGTGCCGGCGGGCGCGACTCTCAAAATTCTTATTGTTAATACCGATCTCGATATGAAACACGATCTGAGGTTCGGCGATCTGAAAGCCCCGTTTGAGATAACCCCGGAGGTTTCCGCCACCGCCGGAAGCTTGCCAGTCACGCCGCAAGCCGAAGACGAAACTCTCTCCGGAGAAGAACTCGTCATCAAGGCCGGCGAGAACGGGCAATTCACATACTTTTGTTCCATACGCGGCCACGCCAAAGGCGGGATGTGGGGCAACATCGCCGTCGGCGTGGGGCCCGATGCAAATATGAAAATGCCGGAAAAGACCGAGCACGTTCATTCGCCTGATGAAGATAAAGCGCCCGATCATAAGGCGGACGGTCCCAAAACAGATGACCACAAAGGACATCATATGCCAGGCAGCATCACGATGGATCATTCCGCGGAGATGCATTCTTCCGTGGACAGAAATGCCCCGATGTCAAAAGAAGGTTCGGGCACTTCGTGGCAGCCGGAATCGTCACCCATTTACGCCTACATGAAAATGTATAAGGACGGCGGAATGCTGATGCTGCACGGCACGGCGTTTTTACGCTACACCGAAACAGGAAGCGTGCGCGATGTTTCCGCTTCAGGAAAAGGAAGCCGAGCGCGCTTTGACGCGCCGTCGATGTTGATGGCGATGTATTCGCGGCCTCTGTCGGAAAAAGCGCAGTTTGGTTTTCGCGCGATGGTGAGCCTCGATCCGGCTGTAGAACGCGGTTATGGCTATCCGCTGCTGTATCAAAGCGGCGAAACTTTTCGGGGCGGGCCGCTGCACGACCGCCAACACCCGCACGATCTGATCGACGAATTGGCCGCCACGTTCTCTTACAGTTTTGACAAGAAAAATTCCGTTTATCTGTATGCCGGTGTGGCGGGCGAACCCGCGCTGGGGCCGCCGACGTTCATGCATCGCTTGTCGGGGATGGATAACCCCGATGCGCCCATCTCGCACCACTGGCAGGACGCCACCCATATCAGCTACGGCGTGGTTACCGCCGGGTATAATTTCGGCAAGGTAAAATTTGAAGCCAGCGCTTTTAACGGCCACGAACCGAACGAAAACCGCTGGAATATCGACAAGCTGCGGCTCAATTCTTTTAGCGGGCGCATTTCGTGGAACCCTACCAAAGACCTGGCGCTGCAAATTTCGCACGGCTATCTGGTCGATCCCGAACCGTCGGAACCGGACGTTCATATCCTGCGCCGCACCACGGCCTCGGCCATCTACAACAAAAATTTTGGCGAACGAAAAAACCTGGCGAGCACTTTTGTCTGGGGACAAAACCATGCCAGCGGCGAGCGCACTAATTCTTTTTTATTCGAAAGCAATTTTAGTTTTTATCGCAGCTCGTTTTACGGGCGCATCGAACGTGTGCAAAAATCCGGGCACGAATTGGTGCTTAATCCGCCCGACGAACATGAGGTTTTCTGGGTAGGCGCTTATTCGTTCGGGTATATTTATGACGTGGTGCAGGGAAAAGGCATCGATGTCGGCCTTGGCTCGCAGCTGACCTTTAATCAAAACCCGGCCGCGCTCGCTTCCTATTACGGCGGAACCAATCATCAGGGGTTTCAGTTTTTTATCAGGTTCAGGCCCTCGCTGATGAAGGGGCATTAGGAGAATTGACGTGGATAAACAAAATGATGCATTGGCGATATTAAAACTTTACGAGCTGCGCCGCGACGAGCAGATGCGCGCTGCGCGCCAGTGGTTTTTCTCGGAATTCGCGCCGGAAAATGTGATGGACATCGTGGCGCTTTATCGCGGCGGCGAAAGGGAGAGCGCTAATTTCCGGATGGTCGTTTCCTATTGGGACATGGCGTGTTCGCTGGTCTTAAACGGCGCCATCGACGAAAAAACTTTTCTCGACGCCAACACCGAGCACGTTTTCGTCTATGCCAAGATCGCCCTGTTTCTCGCCGAGTTGAGAGAGATCTTTCGCGAGCCGGATTATTTCCAGCATGTCGAAAAGCTGGTCCTGAAAGTTCCCGGTATCGAAGCCAAACTGGAAGGCAGAAAACGGCTCATCGGGCTATGGACCAAAGGAAATGCGAAGTAAATCGGGTAGGGGCGAAATTGTTCTCTATAAATTGCCACTAGCTTTAGCTAGTGGTTTTAAGTTGGATAAAAGCAGAGGGCTTTAGCCCAAAACAAAAACATTCGGCTAAAGCCGATCGAATTTTTTAATCCTTTCACCACTAGCTAAAGCTAGTGGCAATTTATCTATCGGAACTTCGCCCATCTATGATAATCTTGCTCGCAAATGAGAAACTTTCTTCTACTTCTTTGTTTATTCGGTGCGTTTATCATTTCGACAATGGCGCAACGCCAGGACGTGATCGATGACGGTTTTACCTGGTTCGAATCGGCCGGGACTTCAGAAAATACCGGTGTGAATAATGCGCCGGTCGCCACCGGTTGGATGCTCAAGGTATGGGCGCGCGTGCTGGGCGAATTTCCCAATCGCAGCGCTTTGAAATTCATCGTGGCAAAAGCCGGGAAAACGGTCGCGGCCACGCGCTGTGAAGCTTATATCTATCGAAAAAGTGGCAACGATGTCGATGAAAGTTTTATGCGCACGGCTGATTGCTGGCAGAAAAGCTCGGCCACCAAAGAGACCGGGAATTTCGATGTGCAGGTTTATGCCGTCAACGGCGAAACGCTGGCCGAAAAACTAGTCCGCACTTACAAGATCGATGTCCGCCCGGTCAACCAGGTGCCTTCCGGCCAGCAGCCGGGCACCGCGCCGCCCCGTTACATCATCATGCGCCACGGCGAAGCGCCGGTCAGTTTTATGTTCCTGCGCCCGAGCGGCTACATCTCTTATTTCGACGTCGCCGACCGCCCCGAACGCAGCGGCGCAAATCTTGTCGAGCTCCACTACAGCTTGTCGCCGACCGACATCGGCCGCAACCTGCCGCATAGCAATGCGCGCTGCACGGTAAACGGCAAGCTGCTTTCGATGCCGGGACCGATGCCTTACAGCGATCAGATCACCAGCTCGATCGAACGCTTCACGCACGAAATTTATCAGGACCGCATCGCGCCCAAATACAAAGCCGGGATCGAGTATCGCGACGAGATGCGTTTTCAAATGGTGCGTGTCAGGTTTCCGCTGACCTGGGGACGTGTGCGCGATACAAATCGTCTGGCGCTCGAAGACTATCCCGGCAACTGGGAATGCAGCCTGGTAAACAACGGCGAGATCTGGCGCACCTGGCGCTGGAAGGTCGGCTCGGACGGCAAAGTGGAAATGCATCCCGAACAAAAAGGCAACATCGGTCTGGGCTACAACACGTACCTGATCGACATGGAAATTCCCGCCGGCGGCAGCCCGATGGACAAACGCCTCGTGCCCGAATCGCCGGCCAAAGGTTTGTTTTACGGCATCCCCTGGACTTCGGCCGAGGGCAAAGCTGCCGCCGCGAAAGTGCCGAAAAAAGGCGAGCCGTTTTCATTGCCGTCGAACATGGTGAAATAGTTTATGGAGCGCGGGCATCCCTGTCCGCACGAACGCTTTGCTTGCGCCCGCTCCGACGAGCTATCAGAACAGTCTTCGAACGCAAAACCCTTCCGTACTGCAAACTTATTTAGACCTTATTTTTACCATTTAAGCCAAACACCTCATCAGGTCAGGAAGGGTTGCTTGCGCCCGCTCTTAAGAAATTATTTTTGCTCTGCCTTATTTTTCCTCACATAGGTTCAACTCTGAAACTCTTAAACTCCGCCCGACGTAAAAGCAAGACCATGAAAATATTGCAGATAAGGTATGTTTTCGCGCTGTTTTGTATCCTTTTAATTAATATCGGTGTCGCAAACGCGCAGGAAAAGCCAGCCTCTGAAAAAGTTGCCGCGATAGATACTTTAATGCAGACGCTGGTAAAGCGCGGGCAGTTCAACGGTGCGGTGCTGGCCGAGGACAACGGCAAGGTAATTTACAGCAAAGGCTTTGGCTATGCCGACTTTGAAAAAAAGACGCCGGTGGACGCGGACTCGGTCTTTGAGATCGCCTCTATTTCGAAAACTTTTACTTCGATGGCGGTGATGATCCTGGTTGAGCAGGGAAAAATAAAATATGACGACGATATTAAAAAATACTTTCCCGGCCTCCCTTATAAGGGAATAACGATCCGCCATCTTTTGACGCATACCTCAGGCCTGCCGGAATACATGGACCTTTTTTACGCAAAAAATAACGGCTGGGACAAAACCATCAAGACAAATGCGGACCTGATCGCGCTTTTGAAAAGCGATAAACCGCCTGTTCAGTTTGGGCCCGGTGAAAGATGGTTATACAACAATACGGGATTTTGTCTGCTCGCTTCAATAGTGGAAAAGGTGTCGGGAAAGCCCTTTGCGGAATTTTTGCGGGTGAATATATTTAAGCCTCTTGGCATGAAGAACACTCGAATTCATACACGGCTTAGTAAAGAACCGATTCTCCATTTGGCTGCGGGTTATTTAAGACCGTCGTTGCTGGCGGATGATTTTGTTCTGCCTGAAAAACTCGATAACACAGCTTTTGTCATAACCCTGGGCGGTATTGTGGGCGATGGCAGTGTCCACTCCACGGTAGGAGATCTCCTGAAATGGGGAAAAAGTTTTAGCACGGAAAAACTCATTAAAAACAAGACTATCGAAGAAGCTTTTACCCCCGTCACTCTTAAAGACGGCAGCGCTGCCAGGACCTACGAAAATTCAAGAGGCCTTGAATCGGGTTATGGTTTTGGCTGGTTCGTGCGAAAGGGCGCGAATGATAGCCGCACTGTCTGGCATACCGGCGGGTGGCCCGGCTACGTAACTTTCTATTCTCTGAACCCGGCGCGCCGCCAAACCGTGGTCGTGTTGAGCAACGCCGATAGTACGGCCGTGCCGCGCGCGGGCCAGGCGATAGAAAAAATACTAAACGGGCAGACCTTCGAAATGCCCCGGCTTTCGATCGCCAGGGCACTTGCCGCGACGGTAAACTCCGAGGGCGCGGAAAAGGCGGCGAAGCTCTACCGCGAACTCAAACAAAATAAACCGGCCGAGTATATCTTTAGCCAGGGAGAGCTAAACCGGCTCGGTTACGAATTGCTGGAGCGGCAGAAATTTGCCGATGCGATCGCCATCTTTACATTGAATGTTGAAGAATATCCGCAAGCGGGCGACCCCTATGACAGCCTGGGCGAAGCCCATATGAAAAACGGCGAGCGCGAACTGGCGATAAAGAATTATGAGAGATCGCTGGAACTGGATCCCAAAAATCAAAATGCCGTCAACATGCTTAAAAAATTAAAAGAGCAAAAAACTGACTATTAATAGCTTTTTAGGTGTTCAAGATACATTTCCATCTGTGGTAATCTCTCCTACAGATGAAAAAGTACATCATCAAAAACGACGCCCGCTCGCTGCCCGAAAAGCTTTCGCGTTATCGCGAAGAGCTAAATGACGAGCAGTTTCGCGTGGTGACCTCGCAGCCGAAAGCCGCCTTGGTCGTCGCCGGCGCGGGCACCGGAAAGACGCGCACGATCACCTATCGCGTAGCTTATCTGATCGAGCAAGGAGTGGCGCCGGGGCGGATAATGCTCGCGACATTTACCAATCGCGCGGCGCGGCTGATGCTGCAGCGTGTCGAAGCGTTGACGGGCAGCCAAAACGTTCATCGCACCTGGGGTGGCACCTTTCACCGCATCGCCAATCTGACTTTGCGCCGTCACGCTATCTCGCTCGGTTACGATTCCAGCTATTCGATCTTAGACAGCGAAGACGCGCGCGATTTTCTCTCGGTCTGTATCGAGGAAGCCGCCATCGACACCAAGTCGAAACGCTTTCCCAAACCCGAAGTCCTGCACGATATCATCAGCTACGCCACCAACACCGACCAGCCCGTGCCCGAGGTCATCGTGCGCCGCTACCCGTGGTTCGAACCGCTTTCGGGTCAGATACAATTGATCGACCGCCTTTTTCACGAACGCAAACGCGAGCGCAACGTGATGGATTACGACGACCTTTTGCTTAACTGGAAACGGCTGCTGATCGAAAAGCCCGATGTGGCAAATATCTACACCGATCAATTCCAGCACATTCTGGTCGATGAGTACCAGGATACTAACAAGCTGCAGGCCGAGATCATCGATCTGCTGGCCGCCAAGCATCGCAACGTGATGGTCGTCGGCGACGATGCGCAGAGCATCTTTGCCTGGCGCGGCGCCGAATTTACCAACATCTACGAATTTCCCAAGCGCTATCCCGAGGCAGAAGTTTACAAGCTTGAAACCAACTATCGCTCGACGCCGGAAATTCTCGACCTGGCAAATGTTTCGATCGCCGGCAACCGCCGCCAGTTTCCCAAGGTGTTAAAACCGGCGCGCAAATCGAAGGGCTTTAAACCCGCGCTCGTGCCCTGCCGCGATGTCGATCAGCAAGCCGTATTTATCGCCTCGCGCATTCTCGATCTGCGCGACGAAGGCACGCCGCTCGAAGAAATTGCCGTCTTGTATCGCTCGCATTATCACTGCCTGGAATTGCAGCTCGAACTTACGCGCCGCGGCATCCCCTACCGTGTGCAATCCGGCACGCGCTTTTTCGAACAGGCGCATTTAAAAGACGTCATCTCATTCCTGCGCATCGTCACCAACCCGCGCGACGAGCTCGCCTGGAAACGCGTGCTGAAACTTATTCCCAGCGTCGGCAACGCCACCGCGAATAAAATTTGGGCGCAGATCGCTTACTCGGCGGAGCCTCTCGCCCTGGTCCGCCGCGAAGATTTTGCCGCCCGTCCGCGGCGCGGAAATGCCTGGGAAGAATTTATCAAGCTGCTGGAAGAACTGGTGTCGGACGTAAATCGCCAAAATCCTTCGCGCCAGATCGAGCTTATTTTAGAGCGCGGTTATACCGAGCACCTGCAAAATAATTTTGAGAATTACGAAGCGCGGCTCGAAGACATCAAGCAGCTTGCGCTCTTTGCCCGGCGCTATGAATCGACCGACGCTTTCCTGTCCGAGCTCGCTCTGTTGACCACCGAACGCTTCGGCTCGCCGACCGATGTCACCGCCGAAGACGTGGTCGAAGGCGGCGAAGACGACGAACTGCTCACCTTGAGCTCCATTCACCAGGCCAAGGGTTTGGAGTGGAAAGCGGTCTTTATCATCTGGGCCGCCGAAGGAAAATTTCCCAGCCCGCGCGCGCTCCGCGACAACGAGGGCGAGGAAGAAGAACGCCGCCTGTGGTACGTCGGCCTGACCCGAGCCGCCGAGCAGTTGTATCTGACCTACCCGCTGATGGTGGTCGATTATTCGCGCCAGACCGTGCTGCAAAAACCTTCGCGTTTTCTGACGGAAGTTCCGGTCGATCTTTATGAGATCTGGAACCTCGAAGAAGAAGCCCCGAAATTCGATGAGCCGGTGAAACTGATCGAGGATAAACAGGATTTTGTGAATTGATCTGAAATTATTTTATCCGGAAGTTTTTCATCACATTTTTGCCAGAAAAACCGCGCCGCCAAAAGTCAGCAGCAGGATGACACTGACAAACGCATTCGTGGTAAAAAAAGCGGCATTGAGATGGCTAAGGTCGTTGGGTTTTACCAGGGTGTGCTGATAGATGAGTAAAAGACCGACCGCGATGACACCGGCGAGCGCGAGCCAGCCCAGGTTCGTCACCAGATATAAAAACAGCAGGACGATAAACGCCTGCAGGTGAAACAGGCGCGCGATCCAGAGCGCCCCGCCGATACCGAATCGCGCCGGGATCGAGCGCAAACCCGCGCGGCGGTCGTATTCAAAATCCTGGCAGGCATAAAGCACGTCGAACCCGGCCGTCCACATCATCACCAGCAGCGAGAGCAGCAGCGGGACCTCGCTGTCGAGCGCGCCGCGTACGGCGATCCACGCCGCCGAAGGCGAAATGGCCAGCGCAATTCCCAAAATGACGTGCGCAAACGAAGTGAATCTTTTCGCGTATGAATAGCCGAGCACGAAAAGCAGCGCGACCGGCGAAAGCGCAAGCGTCAGCCAGTTGAGCATAAAAGCGGAAAGAAGAAACAATGCGAGCGATGCAAAGAAAAACATCCGGGCAAATCCTACCGAAAGTTTTCCGGCGGGGAGTTCGCGACTGGCGGTGCGCGGGTTGGCGGCGTCGATGTCTTTATCGGCTATCCGGTTAAAGCTCATCGCGGCGCTGCGCGCGCCGACCATCGCCAGCGTTATCCAAAGCACCCGCCACAAAGTAGGCCAGCCGTTCGCCGCCAGGATCGCGCCTAAAAATGCGAACGGCAGCGCGAACAGCGTGTGTTCGAACTTGATCATCGCCAGGGTGGTTTTCAGTTTTTGAAAAAAAGAAGACATGTTTTGGAAAACTAGCTTGCTGTGATCTCGCCGGGAATAATTTCGCCGGGAATGATCTCGGCAGTAAAATAAGGCTCGGTCCGGACGGGCGCTCCGGCGGCGCGCCGCAAAATAACGATCTGCCCGACGTGCGTCAAGGCATCGGCGATAGGGCCCTGGGTAAGTTTTTCCACCGGGACCGCAAGCTCTGCGCCGGAAGCCAGGAAAGAATCGAGCTCTTTCACGGCGGTGAAAAAACGTTTCACTTCCTCGTCCCAGGAAAGGGGTTCGGCATTCAGATAGACCATCTCGCCCTTTAATAAATAAACTGAGCCTTGCAGCAGGTCGCCGATATGCGCCAGGATCTCGCCCGGCGTGCGAACGGACGCGGCCAGGCTAAAGCCGGAGAAATTTTCCGGCGCTTCGCGGATCGCTACCCGGCCGCGAAAAGCTATCGTGGCGACCAGATGCCTGAGCAGTTCACGTTTTGGATCTTGGGTCATGGCCTTACCTCTTCCGTCATTAGGGCAACTGCGGTGCCAAACGAAAGTTTAGCAAAACCCGGTATTTTCGTCCTGCGCGGTTGGCGAAATGCAAAGATCCGGGAAATTTATATGCTAAAATCCAACCCGTATGGAGTGGGCGGAACTTTATAAAACCTGGGAAATAAACCAACGCATCAACCTTTACCTGCTGGATTCGGTCGCGGAAGAAAACCTTGGCGACAGCCTGGTTTCCAAAGGGCGCAGCGTCGGAGAGCAGTTTGCGCACATCCACAACGTGCGGTTGATGTGGCTGAAAGTGGCATTACCCGAAACGCTAAAAGGACCCGAAGCATTAAAGGGCCTTGAGAAGATCGAGAAAGAACAGGCCGGCAGTAAAAAGCTGCTGCAAAAATCGCTGGCCGCCTCCGCCGAGGCGGTAACAAAACTGCTCAAGCACGCGCTCGAAAATGACGGCAAGGTAAAAGGATTTAAACCCAACGTGGCAGCGTTTTTGGGCTACCTTATCGCGCACGATGCCCATCATCGCTCGCAAATTATTATCGCGCTCAAACAATCCGGCCATAAGGTCGACCAGAAGATCGCCTATGGCATTTGGGAATGGGGCAGCCGCTAGTTTATGCCTTCCTTTAAAGCGCATGATGCGATCACGGTCCTGTTGGCGATCCCCATTTTTGCCGTGAGCTGGATAGCATCGCGCGACCCGGTGACGGCCGGTGTTATCGCCACGGCTTCGCTCTTTGGCGGGCTGATCTTTGGCCCCGATCTCGACACCTATTCCAAACATTACACGCGCTGGGGAATTTTCCGTATTATCTGGTTTCCCTACCGAGCTTTTTTCAAACACCGCTCGCGTTTTACCCACGGCATTATTTTCGGCACCCTGCTGCGCACGATCTATCTGATGGGCGCGCTGACGCTCGTCGCTTTTTTGGCGGCCTTGATCGGCGCGGTTTACTCGCACGGCAACCTGCCCGATCTCATCGCCGTCTCCGCCGAATGGCAGCGGCTGGCTGAAATTATCAGCCGCTATTTAGGAAAATATTTTGCCTGGTTCGTCTTTCTCGGACTTTGGCTGGGCGGCCTAAGCCACAGCCTGACGGATATCGTGGGAACTTATATCAAGACGGGTAAAGTAAAAGCGCTGCTTTAAAGGTAGCGCCGGCGTCTCGCCGGCTGTCGTGAAGGCGTCCCGCCTTCACTTTTTAAAATGCGAGCGCGGGACGCACTCGCGACTGCCACCGAGACGGTGGCGCTACTTATCCCTGACCTCTGATCGATGCCAATCTAGCGGCCTGCTGGCGGACGGCGTCGGGGACGTTGCGGTTTTGTCCCAGGGATTTCAGATCTTTCGGCATCAGGCGCGGGATGATGCTCATAATTATCGGCATCGGCGTGCGCGGGTTGCGCGCCAGATTGTGGATGATCGAATAGCTTCGCAGCCATTGGCGCTTCGATCCGATCTGCCGCAGGATATCGGAAGAAACCGTGCGCATCCCGGCGATCTTTTCCACTTCCTGATCGGTGATCTTGGGATTTTTTATGACCGCTTCGGAAACTATCCGGTTCGAATCGCGGATCAGAATATTGCGCACCTCGCGGTCGCCCTTCATCGCGTATCTCACGCGGTCTTTCACTCCCATTAAGAGGATGCGGCGGACCATCGTGACAAATTTATTCGGATCTTCGCCCTCTTCCGATTTCAATTCGCCGAGGATCTTATTAACTATCGCCTGGCGCTGCTCGGCAGTTTCTTCATAGAACTCCTCGATCAGGTCCATCGAGAGCCAGGAATCGTCTATCTCGACATCCGGCACTTCAATGTATTCGGCCAAAAGCGCCGCGTCTTCGAGGCTGAGTTCACTCTCCTCGACATTTTCGGCAAATTCCGCCCGCTCGAGAAATTCGGCCGCGGCTTCTTTTCCCTGTGCGCGAAGCTCATCGACGATCTGCTGAGCACCGCGTTCCTTTTCAAAAAACTCGCGTTTGGTTTCACGCGCCCGGCGTTCGGCTTCGGGCGTGCGCGCGGGATTGGCAATGATGGCTTCGATGATCTCCGGAACGCGGATCAAACGCTGCTGGTTGATCGCGATCAGTTCGAGCAGCATGCCTTCGCCGGTATTTTTCGCCAGGTCGACCAGCGCTTCGCCCGACGTACGCTGGTTGGCGATGACCGATTCGTGAACCTCGCGCGGCAGCTCTTTTTTTCTTGCTAAAAAATCCAGAACGCCGGGGGCGACCTCATCCGAATTTGCAACCCCGCGCAGCTCATTGGGGTCCTGTGAATCGAGGGTCACCAAAGCGGTGTCCGCGATCTCTTTGTCTTCGCAAACGGCAAGATTGACCAGTATCTCCAACAATTCGGTTTGCGGCAGCGGCAGCAGGCCGCGAGCGGCGGCCAGCCGGGCAGGACGCGGCGCGGTTCCGGTGATCACGGCTTTGACGGCGGGATTGGTTGAAAATATTTCGATTTCCATTTTTGTGAACGCGTGAAGTAGTCCGAACTTAACTTATGAAAATTTTAACATCAAAGGCGTCCGATGTGCAGGAACAAAACGCGTGTATATGCCGGAGCCTATTTAGATCGCTGCGCGATCTTGCAGGCAAGACGCCTGCGCTCCCTGGGAAGCATCTTTTGAATTTAAATTGCCACTAGCTTTAGCTAGTGGTTGTAGGTGCTGATTTGTGACCGACTTTAGCCGAAATTCAACCTGGGCTTAAAGCCCTCTGTAATGCATTTCATTCCTGCTCACTAGCTAAAGCTAGTGGCAATTTAAAGATTTAAAAAGGAGAGGCTTTTACACCTCTCCTTTTGTTCGTTAGCGATTCGCTTTATCTATTTTTTCAGGCCCCTCACCGGCAGTGGCGGTGGTGGCAGCCGCGAACCCGAATAAATGGACTGTGCCGGGATCGGAATATCGCCCGCCAAGCCGAATGCTTCCCCGCCAAAGCCCGCGGTGCTCTGCCACAGGTACCAGCTGCCGTCGCGATAAACCGCTATGTCCGCGACATTGTCGCCGTCATAGTCGCCCGGAACGGGTATGTCCGTGCTGATACCCCATTGCACGGCGTAAAAACCCAGCGTGCTTCTTTGCGCGTACCAGACACCGTTCGAAGGGCGGTATACCGCCAGATCGACCCGTCCATCATTATCATAATCACCGGGCACGGGGATATCGCCGGCCAGTCCCCACAGGAAATGCCGCACCGGATCATTCCCGATCTCATCCTTGAGATACCAGTCACCATTACGATAAAAACCGACATCGGCCTTTCCGTCGCCGCTGAAATCACCGACGACCGGAATATCTCCCGGAAGCTCGCCGGCAACATTGATGTTTTGCTGCGTGTTAAGGTTTCCGGAATAGACGATCCTCCAGGTGACTACCCCGCCTATTTCACCTATGCTCCGGCGCACGACCATGTCTGTCACGTGGTCACCGTTTATATCCAGCGCGTACGGGATATCGCCGGCCTGGCCGTAAATGCGAAAATCGTAGGTCAAATCAGAACTGCGGATGATATACCAGACCCCGTCGCGAAATACGCAGATATCTGTCTTCCCGTCATTGTCATAATCACCGGCGGCGAGTTTGTCCGTGCTCAGCCCCCAATTGGTAAAGATATAATTCCCTGAACTCATATGCTGGTACCAATACCGGTCGCCGGGACGAAAGACGGAAATATCGGTTTTGTGATCGCCGTCAAAATCAAATGGGGCCGGTAGGGACGGTACCGCATCGGAGATCAACCGGGCCAGGCCGAATTGACCGCCTACCAGAATACGCCCGTCAGCCTGAACCGCTATCGACCTCACTCCACCGCTGAAATTAGGAACGCTCAAAGAAGCATCCGGTTGTCCATCGGCAAAGTAGCGTCGAAGCTTAAAGGTCCCGAAATATTCAAATACCATCAGAGTCTTAGAACCGGCCGTCGGCACCCCGGCCCAAACTCCGCTGGGACTATCAGCGGTATACTTGGTCTGGCCGCTGCCATCCGAATTAACGGCAAATAACTCTAAACCGAGAATGGGCTGGGAAGGATGGACCGGGTTGGAATAGCTGGAGATGCCGAAGAAGTTAATTCTTCCGCTGGGCTGAGGCAGTATCGAATACAAAGTCCAGCTAAGGCTGTTCGCAGGAGCAGCCGGGGCAAAACCGGTATCGAGGCTTCCGTCCGCATTCAGTCTCGCAAATCCCGCCCTCGGAATGCCGTTGACCGCCGTTATTGACCCGCCGACAAGAAGTTTGCCGTCGGGCTGCAGATCGATATCCATGCAAGTACCCGTGGCTGAGCCGTTGTTCACCGTGATCGCGGTGGTAAATGAAGGGTCCGAAGTTCCATCGTTGTTAAACCGTCTGAGCGGGCCAGAGCAAAGCATTATCTTGCCGTCCGGCAATTGTTTGGCGATCCGGACATCACCGCTCATGGCAGTGGGAAAATCCGTTAAAGAAGTATCGAAACTGCCGTTTGCATTCAGCCGGACAACAGCCTTGATAGGGCCCCCGGGGGAAGTAGTACCGAAAGCTCCGGAGACAAGCAGCTTGCCGTCAGACAGTACTTGCACAGAGGAGACGGAATTACCGGTAGTAACGGCAGAGTTCGGATCAAAACTCGTGTCCAGACTCCCGTCTGAATTCAAGCGCGCAATCTTATTTCGCGCGAAACTATTAACGGTCGTGAACGTCCCTCCGATGATGATCTTCTGGTCGGGTTGTACGGCGATGGCATTTACGCTACCTCCGGTAACGGCGGGGTTAAATCCCGTGTCCAGATTCAAGCTTTGAGCATTTACCGTGATTGTGTAAGCGAGACAAGTTAAAAGGATCGCCGGAAAGATGTGTTTACAAGACATTAAGAAACCCTCCTCGAAGTGCGGCAAAATTCGCCCTAATGGTAGCATGTAAATGCTGCCCCACCAACGAACTTTGTGCCCGAAACTACGGTGAAATTTTGTGACCTCTTTATGTCGTTGCCAGATAAACCGATACGCACCTTAAGGCCGAAAGGCCGGGAGTGTTAATATTAACGCGGGCCAAATTTTAGAGGCGCCAAAACATAAAATTCAATGCAAAACAGCTCGGACAGACTTAAACAAATACTCGTCATCGCCGCGACGCTGGGAGTGATCGCGTTTAACTGGTCGGCCGCGGCCGGTTATGTCAATGGAGTCACCCCGGAGATAATCTCGGCCAAACACCCGACGCTGGTGACGCCGGCCGGTTACGCTTTTTCCATCTGGAGCCTGATCTATTTCGGCATGATAGTGTTTAGCATCTATCAGGCGCTGCCAAAAAATGCCGAGCGTTTTCGCAGCGTGCGATCGCTCTATATTTTAAGCTGCGCGGCAAATTGCGCCTGGATCTATTTCTGGCACCAGGAACAAGTGGTCCTCTGTTTCGTCATCATACTGGTCTTGCTGGCCTCGCTTTTACTTATAAATTTCCATCTGAAAAATGCGCAGACGATGGGAGAATTCTGGCTGGTGCAAACGCCGTTCGGAATTTACTTCGGCTGGGTTACGGTGGCGTCGATGGTCAATCTGGTTGTCGCCCTGAAATCCATAAACGGCGATCTGCCCGGAAGCACTGAGACGATACTAAGCTGCGCGATTATTTTGCTGGCGGCGGCTGCGGGGGCGCTGGTGCGAATAAAACTGGCCAACTACCTGTACTCACTGGCGATCGCCTGGGCGGTGACCGCCATCGCGGTGAAACAGAGCGGGCAAACCTTGATAGTCGTCTCGGCCGCGGTCGCCTGTATCGTTTCCCTTTTTGTCGCTCTGAGTTTCGTGCTGACGGCGAAATCTTCAAGAGGTTAGGAAGCTTAGCCACGAATTTCACTAATAACACGAATTAATATTAATTATTCGTGTTATTAGTGAAATTCGTGGCTAAAGCTTTTCGTTCTGGAAATTTGCCTGTCTTGACAGTTTTTTTATCTTTGGTAGTTTTAAAGCCGGTGAAAGCAGGTTAAATTTCTTTAAATATGCATGATATCATTTCAAATAGTACTCATATCTCCAATAAAGTGATGATAAAAGAACAACTTACGCAGAAGATAAACGACCATACCGCCTCTGTCGGGGTGATCGGGTTGGGCTATGTCGGGCTCCCGCTGATCGTGGAATTTGCCTTAAAAGGCTTTCACGGGATCGGTTTTGAGGTCGACAACAAGAAAATCGAAGAGATAAATAACGGCAATTCTTATATCGTCGATGTGCCGGCCGAGGCTGTCAAAAAATGCGTCGACGCCGGGACGCTCAAAGCCACGATGGACTTTAGCGAGCTCAGCAATTGCGACGTGATCATCATCTGCGTGCCGACGCCGCTGCGCAAGACAAAAGATCCGGACATGTCATATATCCTGGCCGCCGGCGAAGAGATCCAGAAACACCTGCGGGCCGGGCAATTGATCATCCTGGAATCGACCACCTATCCCGGCACGACCGATGAAGTGCTGCAGCCGATGTTCGAAGAAAAAGGCTTTGAGCTCGACAAGGATTTTCTGCTCGCCTTTTCACCCGAACGCGTCGATCCCGGCAACCCGCAATTTCAAACGCACAATATTCCGAAAGTGGTCGGCGGCGTGACAAAAGATTCGACCGACATCGCGGCGCTGCTCTATGGGCAGATCGTGGACAATGTTCACCCGGTCGCTTCGGCGCGCGTGGCCGAAGCCGCCAAGCTCTGGGAAAATACTTTTCGCGCGGTCAACATCGGCATGGCCAACGAGATGGCGAAGCTCTGCAACGCGCTCGGCATCGACACCTGGGAAGTGGTGCGCGCGGCGGCGACCAAGCCGTTCGGTTTTATGCCTTTTTACCCCGGTCCCGGCATCGGCGGCCACTGTATTCCGCTCGACCCGCATTACCTGAGCTGGAAAGCGCGCCAGCACGGTTTCGATTCACAGTTCATCTCGCTCGCGGAACAAGTAAATTCCGGGATGCCGAACTACGTCATCAAGCTGATCTCGACCGCCCTTAACGAACAGAAAAAAGCGGTCAACGGTTCGAAAGTTTTGATACTCGGCGTTGCTTATAAAAAAGACATCGACGACATGCGTGAAAGCCCGGCGCTTTCGATCATCGACCTGCTGCGCTCGCGCGGAGCGGAAGTGACCTATCACGATCCCTTCGTGAAAGAAGTGACTTTCGATCACGCCTACACCATCGGCGCCGGTGATGCGCTCTATAATTCGGAACTCACCGACGACCTGATCAAAAATTCCGACTGCGTGGTTATCTGCACCGAACACAGCGGCGTGGATTATAAAAAGGTCACACAGCTGGCACCGCTCATCGTCGATACCAGAAATGCGCTGAACGAAGAATTAAGAGACGAAAGCAAAGCCAAAATTGTTCGGCTTTAAAACGTAGCGCCGGCGTCTCGCCGGCACGGATTTCATGTATCAGTTATATGATAATATTGGTGAAAGATACGTTCTGAGGAAGTAAAATGCTTCTGATCAGATAGGTGTTTTATCTTATGAAGGTCATTAATTAATTTATGCTCCGTTTAACAGTTCTACTCTCACTAACCATTGCACTTTTATTCACACAAGCCTGTGCCCAAAACAAGACATTCGTTTCATCCGAAGGCAGATTCTCGATTGATTTGCAGGAGGCCCCGACTGAAGAAAAAAACGCCCAGTTGGCGCTCCGTGATGCAAAGAAATTGTGGTGGAGGAATGAGAGGGCCACGTTTTCGGTGCTCTTTAAGCATTTTGTCACCGAAAAAGCCGAAGACGCCGAAGCCGTTGTCGCGACTTCTGCGGATGACTACATCGGGGCCTTACCAAAAGCGGCGGAAATCGTATCTAAAAATAAAATCACCCTCGATGGCTATCCCGGCTTCGAAGTAAAAAGCCGCGAAAAAGACGGTTTTACCGTCATAAATCGGTACTACCAAGTTGAGGATCGCTTTTATGGCGTTACGGTGATGTGGACGGCCGGTCCAAATGACGAGTACGCTATAAAAACTCTGGAGTCGTTTAAGGTATTAAAGGCAGCCTCTGTTCAATAAATGGATACACTCGCACTTCGTAGTGACAACCTCCACGATTTGGTTAAACTCTAAACTATAAGGAGGTTTATGACGAAACCGTATCATAAATGGATGGTTTCTGCGCCTTCCGCGAGCGTTCGCTCGTAGTTTCTGAAATGTGAAGGCGAGACGCCTTCACGACTGCCGGCGAGACGCCGGCGCTACATCACATGTTAAAAATCCTAAACATCGTCGGAGCGCGGCCTAATTTTATGAAGGTCGCGCCTATTTATGCCGAGATGAAACGGCGCAGCGGTGAATTTGAACCGCTGATCGTTCATACCGGGCAGCATTACGATGCGGCGATGTCGGATTCTTTTTTTGACGATCTGGGGTTGCCGAAACCGGACGTTTATCTCGGCGTCGGCTCGGCTTCGCACGCGGTGCAAACGGCAAAGATAATGACCGAGTTTGAACCCGTCGTGCTCGAGCACAAACCGGATTGGGTGCTGGTAGTAGGCGACGTGAATTCGACCATCGCCTGCGCGCTGGTCTGCGCCAAGCTCGGAGTAAAGGTCGCACACGTCGAAGCGGGGCTTCGCTCGCGCGATCGTTCGATGCCGGAAGAGATCAACCGTATTTTGACCGATAGCATTTCCGATCTGCTGCTGACACCTTCGACCGACGGCGACGAAAATTTAAAAGCCGAGGGCATCGCGCCCGAAAAAATTCGCTTTGTCGGCAATGTGATGATCGATTCACTGCTCGATCATTTAACCCGCGCCGAAGATTCCACTGTTCGAAACGATCTGGGGTTGAGTGAAAAAGAATACGCCGTGGTCACGCTGCACCGTCCGTCGAATGTGGACGAGCGGGAAACCTTTAGCGGAATCCTTGAAGCCCTCTTGAACATCAGCAAAGAAATTCCCGTCATCTTTCCCGCGCACCCGCGTACCAAGGCAAAGATCGCCGAATTTGGTTTCACCGAAAAAATAGAAAATTCAAATTTGAAATTGATCGAGCCTCTCGGCTACCTGGATTTCTTAAGGCTTTACAGCGGCGCGCGCCTGGTGCTGACGGACAGCGGCGGGCTGCAGGAAGAAACGACCGTGCTTTCTATTCCCTGCCTGACGCTGCGGGAAAATACCGAGCGCCCGATCACCATCGAAATGGGCACCAACCAGCTGGTCGGCGTAAACAAACACAAGATCGAAACAGCCGCGTTTGAAATTCTGCAAAAAGCCCCTGCGAATAATTCTGCCCGGATACCTCCGCTCTGGGACGGAAAAACCGCCGGCCGGATCTGTGATGCGCTGATAGGAGCTTAGAGCGGTTCCTGTCATAAATTGCCACTAGCTTTAGCTAGTGGTTTTCGGGCTCTATCTGCGCAGTTGGCTTTAGCCAAATTCCGGCATAAGTTGGGCTAAAGCCCTGATTCACATTGCCTTCCTTATCCACTAGCTAAAGCTAGTGGCAATTTACAGAAAAATTCTCACCGACTATAGAAGCAAGGCCATCGCATTTCAAGGGTTTTATTGTATTATTAGAGCAATTTCTTACAGCTTCTTTACAGCGGGGGTATTTTTCGATGCGCAGAGTGTTGTTGTTTTCCGTGCCGGTGCTGGCACTGGTGTTGTTTATCAGTTTGCTTTCGCGGCAGGATGGCGCTTTGGTGTCGGCTTCGGCCTCTTCAGCCGGTGCGAAGGAATTTTTCGCTTCCCTCAAACCGCAGAGCGCGCAGGCAGTTAAGTTTGCCGAGACAGCCCCGTTAAGCGAGCTCGCCGCCCGCTCTCAGGCCCAAAAATTCGATCCCAAACAGGTCCGCGCCGAGGCAGAAAAACCGGTGCCCGACTGGGAAGTTCCCGGCGCCGTTCACGACGTCGATGGCGCAATGGCGCGTTTTCTGGCCGATCCGATGCCGACCCCGAGCCTGTCTTTCGATGGAATGAACAACATCGACAACGGCCTCAATCACGGCATTCTCGTTCTGCCGCCGGACACCAACGGCGACGTCGGCCCGAATAATTACGTCCAGTCGATGAACATCCTGTTTCGCGTGTTCGACAAAAGCGGCAATGCGCTGTCTCCGCCGCTAAAAATGAGCAGTCTTTTTTCTGTGCTGGGAACCGGCTGCTCAGTGCGGGATGATGGCGAGCCGACAATTTTATATGACCCGCTGGCCGACCGCTGGCTGATGTCGCAGTATTGCAATCTCACGCCGCCTTTTCGCCAGATGGTGGCGGTTTCCAAGACCGGCGACCCGCTGGGCAGCTATTACGTCTATGAATTTGTCATGCCCAATTTCAAACAGAACGACGTTTCGAAATTCGGTGTCTGGCATAACGCTTACTACATGTCGACCGAGCAATTCCTGGGCAGCGACTTTGCCGGCACGGGCGCATTCGCCTTTGACCGCGACAAACTTCTACGCGGCGATCCGACCGCGAGCTTTATCTATTTCGATATTCCTTCCGCGGTAGGAGTCAGCCGGCTAGGAAATCTTCTCCCGGCGGATATGGATGGGCTGACGCCGCCCCCGGCAAATGTTTCGGGCCTGTTCATGAGCTTTACGGCGACGGAGTACGGCCAGGCGCAGGATGCGCTGCGCATCTTTGAATTAAAACCGAATTTCAGCGATGTTTTTGCTTCGACCTTTTCGGAACTTCCAGGGGGCCCGATCCCCGTCACGCCTTTTGACCCGACCAGCGTTGCAGGCAGGACAGATATCGTGCAGCCGTCACCAGGCGATTATCTCGACGCAAATTCCGACCGTTTGATGTACCGGCTTGCCTATCGAAATTTCGGCAGCCGCGAATCTTTGGTGGTAAATCAAACCGTGCGCCTGACCCCGGTCGATCAGCAATATCACGCGGGAGTGCGTCTCTATGAACTAAGCCGGACGTCGCCCGCTTCGCCTTTTACCGTGGGGGTCGATTCGACCATCGGCGTGCCGGGTCAAAACCACTGGATCGGCAGCGCCGCGCAAGACCACCAGGGCGATATCGCCGTCGGTTACAACACCGGCGACGTGCTGCGAAAACCGGCGATCTTTTACAGCGGAAGATTAGCGACCGATCCGCCGGGAACCCTGCGCGGCGAAACCGCGCTGATCGAAGGCACGGGCGTGCAAACCGCTTTCGGTTTTCGCTGGGGCGATTACACGAATATGACGGTCGACCCCACTGACGATTGCACTTTCTGGTACAACGGCCAATATTTTTCGCAGGAGAGCCAGGACCAGAGCCCGTTCGGCTGGAAAACGCGCATCGGGAAATTCAAATTTCCGGAATGCACCGCCGCGCCGCGCGGAATCATTCAGGGACAAGTCACAAATTCCGTGACCGGCCAGCCGATAGCGGATGCCGTGTTAACTTTTAATTCCGCCTATTCGCGGCAGACCGGAGCGCCGGGAAATTACAGCGCGCTGCTCTTACCGGGAACGATCAACGTTCAGGTCACCGCGCATGGATATTTTTCTCAAACGGTCCAGTTGAATTTAACTAACGGTGCAGCGTTGACGCAAAACTTCGTGCTCCAGCCGCGGGCGGTTATCGACGCCGGCTCGACCGGTTTGACGGCCGAAAGCTGCGGCGTTAACCAGTCCATCGAACCGGGTGAAACGGTCACTATTTCCCTGCCCTTAAGAAACACGGGCGCGGTCGATATCAATAATGTCACCGTCACCCTGCAGGCCACGGGCGGTGTGACTAACCCGAGCGCCGCGCAGGTCTACGGAAATCTTCCGGTAGGCGGAAGTTTCGTGACCCGCTCATTCACTTTTACCGCTTCGCCGAATTTATCTTGCGGCGGCAGCATTACCTTGTCCTTCCAGATATCGGACGGCGCAAGCAGTTCATTTGCTGTTGGGTTGATCAAAAAGACCGGCGCGCCTCATTTTATTTTGCAGGAACCTTTTGCCGGGTCCGACCCCAATTTCCCCACGGGCTGGACGACGTCGATCACCGGCGAAGCCGAGCTGTGGCAAAAAGTTTTGATCGAACCGAATCAAAACGATTACGCCGCGTTTTCACCCGAACCGGTGCATCCGGGGATCAATGAACTCGTCTCGCCGACCGTGCATATTACCGGCGCGAACGCGATCTTGAATTTCCGAAATAAATACGATCTTGAATCTACCTTCCTGAGAAACTTGCTCTACGACGGCGGCGTACTTGAGATCAAGATCGGCAGCGGTAATTTTCAGGACATCATGGCCGCCGGCGGTTTATTTACGGCGGGTGATTATGACGGGCCGATCGCCATCGGTTTTTCGAATCCGCTCGAGGGCAGGCTGTCCTTTGCGAGCAAGAGCGGTATCGATAGCGAACCGGTCTGGATAAATTCGCAGGTGCGGGTCCCGCCGTCTGCCGCCGGGCAGGACGTGCAGTTTCGCTGGCGACTGGCAACCGATATCGGCGGCCGCAGAACCGGTTGGTGGATCGACAATGTCGAGGTGCAGGACGGCGTTAGCTGCTCATGCTCGCTCGTTCCTTCGGGCGCCGCGCCGTTTGATTTTGACGGCGACCGCAAGACGGACTTTTCGGTCTTTCATCCCAGCGACAACCAGGCCAACGCCGATTTTGAATATTACGCAAGCCTGACCGGCACGGTAAGAACGGCTTCGTGGGGTTCGGTGGGCGACCTCGCGGCCAACGCCGATTACGATGGCGACGGTAAGGCCGACATCGCGGTGTTTCGCCCCTCTCTTAATGCCTGGTTCATTCTGCAAAGTTCGGACAACAACATAGTGATCGCGACCTTCGGCCTGCCGGGAGACAAGCTTGCTCCCGCGGATTACGACGGTGACGGCAAGGCGGACATTGCGGTGTTCCGGCCTTCGACCGGCGTCTGGTACGTTTTCCGCAGCAGCGACGGACAGATAGCGGTATTTCAATTCGGCCTGAACGGCGATGTCCCGGTCCCGGAAGATTACGATGGCGACGCAAAGGACGACATTGCGGTCTGGCGGCCATCAAACGGCGCCTGGTACGTTTTCCGCAGCAGCGACAATGGCTTTAACATCGTTCCCTTCGGGCTCGACGGCGACAAACCGGTGGCCGGTGATTTTGACGGCGACGGCAAGGCGGACTTTTGTGTCTTCAGGCCCTCGGAAGGCACCTGGTACCTGTTCCAGACGACTGGAGGGTTTGCCGCCGCCCAGTTCGGATTAAACGGCGACAGGCCGCTGCAGGGCGACTTTGACGGTGACGGCAAACGCGATATCGCGGTTTTCCGGCCGGGCACAAATTTGTGGTATTACATCAGCACGGTGAGCGGAACGTTTAGCATAAGCCAATTCGGCAACACGGGCGATTCCGCGATTCCGTCGATCTATGTGCCTTAAAAGTGACGAAAATGTGAATTTTTGGCTTTTTTGGTTACCTTAATTGGCTGAAATGTGTTAAAAAATAGGGTCACTGACACGTTTCTACATCACTGCTGTGTTTTTTGTTGAGCATTTTTTCGAAAAAATCCCGTTTTTTTCGTGAATTACAGTGTGGAAAATGTCTCACCTCCCAGGTTCTTTTTATTGATACGACCGTCGCAGCCGGTAGCAGCCGGTATTAACCTTAGTTACTTGATCTTGGCTATTATTCGAAACATTTAGCGGTAAGGAATTGAGTTATGTTTAAAAAGTATTCCAGAAAAATTGCGTTTATTTTTGTCTTTTTTTCGGTTTTGTTTTCCCAGAGTTTTTATCTCGGAACAATGCCGGTGGCGCACGCCGATACCGTGGCCCAGGCGATCCCGTTTAGTAACAATTGGAGCACCACTTCGCAGATCACCGTTCTTAACGATTGGAGCGGCGTTCCGGGGATAATCGGCTATCGCGGCGACGATGTGAACACGACCATCGGGGTCGACCCGCAAACCGTGGTGGTTGACGGATCGACTTCTCCCGTCCAGGTAAATCCCAATTCGAACGACCAGGCCGGTGCGCCGACCACGCCGACCACGGCGGTCAGCGGCGGCATTTACGAATTCGATAACCTGGCCAACCCGGTCATTGCGATGCAGGGTTCCGCCACTGCCGATATTCCGCATATCGTTATCAGCATCAACACGAGCGGAACGACGGCGCTTCATATTTCATATAACCTGCGCGACCTGGATGATACCGATGTAGCCACTCAGCCTTTTGCGCTGCAGTACCGTATCGGCAATACCGGAAACTACACGAATATTCCGGCGGGGTTCGTGGCCGATGCTTCAAACGACAGCAGTTCCACCCTGGTCACCCCGGTCAGCGTTAATCTGCCCGCGGCGGTTGAAAATCATCCGCTCGTACAGCTGCGCATACTTACCTGCAACGTTATCGGCAGCGACGCGATGATCGGCATTGACGACATCAGCGTTACCGGCACGGGCGGCGGCATGGTAAATCTTGGCGGCAGCGGTTCGGCAAGTCCGAGCGTGGTAGCGCCGGGCAATGCTTCGCTGCTTACCGTTCACGTCACGCCGGCCAATACCCCGCCGAGCACGGGGATCGCTGTTACGACAGACCTTTCATCGGTCGGCGGTTCGGCCGCACAAGCTTTCTTCGATAACGGATCGAACGGCGACGTTATGGCCGGCGATAATATTTTCTCGCTTAGCTATACCGTTCCGATGGGCACGCTGGGAGGCAGTTACAACCTTCCCTCTCTGATCACCGACGCGCAGAAGCGCAGCGCTGTGACCTCGATACCACTGGGCGTCGATGCACCGGTCGATCCGGCACAGCACCTGGTGATGGGTAATCCGAGCGGCGCCACCACCGACATAAACAATCCGACCAATTACCTGCTTTCCAAGAGCCAGTTCGTGATGTCTTATCATCGCGACCGCGGCATTCCGAATTGGGTGGCCTGGCATCTGGATACGACCTGGCTTGGCAGTACGCCGCGGCAGGACGATTTCCGCCCGGACACTACACTGCCGGCCGGTTGGTACCAGGTGTTGAATACCGATTATTCAGGCTCGGGTTTCGATCGCGGCCACCATTGCCCCTCCGGCGATCGGACGTCGAGCATACCGGACAATTCAGCGACGTTCGTAATGACCAATATGATGCCGCAGGCGCCTGATAACAATCAGGGCCCGTGGGAAGAGTTGGAAAGTTATGGCCGGACGCTGGTAAACGCCGGTAACGAATTGTATATCTACGCCGGCGGCGCCGGGCAAGGCGGTGTCGGTTCCAACGGCGCGGCAAATACAGTGGCGTCGGGCCACGTAGTGGTTCCGGCCTTTACCTGGAAGGTGATCGTGGTCATGCCGAATGGCGATAACGATGCCGACCGCGTAGGTAAAACGACCCGCGTGATCGCGGTGATCATGCCCAATACGCAGGGCATCAGAACCAATTCGTGGCAGATTTACCGCACCAACGTTCGCCAGGTGGAAAGACTTACCGGGTTGAACTTTTTCACCGGCATTCGCCCGCAGATGCGGTTCCAGTTGAAAAACCGGATCGATCAGCAGTAACGCCGGTTCGCAATCAGTAGTTAGTTTAAGGCTGGCGGCATTGTTTTTTTGCTGCCGGCCTTTTTGCATATACAACCATTAACAAAAGGTTAAGAATCTTAAGAATTAAGAATACTGAGATGGAAAATACTTTACCCCAAAACGACAAAAGCTTTTTCGGCCACCCGCGCGGGCTTTCCACGCTTTTCTTTACCGAGATGTGGGAGCGCTTCAGTTTTTACGGACTGCGCGCCCTGCTGATGCTTTATATGACCACCGAGGCCGCCAAGGGCGGATTGGGTTGGGATAATAAAAAAGCGGCCCCTATCTATGCGCTTTATGCCGCGTCGGTCTACTTCCTGCCGCTCATCGGCGGCTGGCTCGCCGACCGTTTCATCGGGGCCAAACGCGCCACGCTGATCGGCGGCATCATCATCATGATCGGGCACTTTACACTCGCCTTCTCCAACCCGACCACCTTTTATCTCGGGCTTATATTTGTCGCCACGGGTACGGGCTTTTTAAAATCCAACATCAGCGTGATGGTCGGCGATCTCTATACCAAGGAAGACTCGCGGCGCGATGCGGGATTTTCCATTTTTTACATGGGCATCAACCTGGGTGCGACGATCGCCCCGCTCATTTGCGGTTTCCTGGCCGAGAATAAAAACTTTCAGCAGTTTATTTCCAGTATGGGATTTAATCCGCACAGCAGCTGGCACTTCGGATTTGCGGCGGCCGGTGTCGGAATGTTCTTCGGATTGCTGCAGTACCTGCTCGGCAGGAAAAATCTGAAGAACATCGGTGAGGTCCCCAAAGATGACCGGGTTGACGCCGCCGGGGAAAACGCACCCGGCAACGGCATGTCCACTCTTTACATAATTGAAATGATCGCGCTGGTCGTGATTGCGACCACGATCATAGTACTTTCCGTTTTCGTGCGGGACTTCGATTTCGCGCTCAGCTATGTTCTGATGCCGACGGTTCTGATCGCCGGATTGATCGGCGTGTTGCTTTCGGGAATGCAGGACAAACTCGACGCGGGCGACTGGAAACGCATCGGAGTGATCATCATCCTTTTTGTTTTCTCGACCATCTTCTGGATGGGATTTGAACAAGCCGCGACCAGCCTGAATCTTTTCGCCCGCGATATGACCGACCTCACCGTTTTTGGCGGCTGGCTCGAGGCCAGTTCGCTGCAGGCAGTGAACGGATTCTTTATCGTTATATTGGCGCCGGTAGTAGGCGCGGTCTGGTATTACCTGGGGACCCGCCAGCCCTCGGATGCCGTAAAATTTTCCATCGCTTTGCTATTCGCCGGGTTGGGTTTTGTCGTGGTTGCGGCCGCGGTTTCGATGGCCGGCGGCGGCAAGGTAAATCCGTCCTGGCTGTTCCTCGTCTATTTTCTGCACACGATCGGCGAACTTTGCCTCAGCCCGGTAGGCTTAAGCTCGATGACCAAGCTGGCCCCGCCAAAAATGGTCAGCCTGATGATGGGTGTATGGTTTCTTTCCATCTCGATGGGAAATTATTTCGCGGGCATGATCGCCGGCGAATTCAAACCGGAAGCAAGCGTGGTGATAAGCATTTTTTCGACGGTGGCGATCATCCTGATCGCGGCGGCAGTGCTGCTGTTCATCATTTCACCGCTGATCAAAAAGCTTTACGCCAAACCCCAGTCGGTCGTGCCGATGGAAACGGCTTAAATAGTTGTTAATTGATAGTTGATAATGGATAGTTGAAACGCAGGACGCTGGAAACTATCCATTTTCAATTATCAATTTATCCTTGAAACTACCTGGTAGTGTCCTAATAGGGGTTGCTGAATTGTAACAAAAATGCCACTTTTGGCATTATAATTGCGTGAAATAAGAAAGTTCTTTGAAAATTCGCAAAAGTGTGTATTATAGGCGTCAAAGTTGTATGTAATACTTTCGGTTGACATTTTTTGCCTCTCCTGTCAGAATGATGCTTGAGCGGTTTGGCAACCCGCAAATAACATTATGAACAAGAAAAAGACAAAAGATGAAAATCTTCTAGCTAAAGGTGTCATTGATGACATCATTAAGCTAACCGAAAGCGAGACGTTTGAGCGAGTGCCTGAAAAGAATCCAGCGGCAGTTTATTTAGGCCGTAGAGGTGGATTAAAGGGAGGCAAAGCTAGAGCTGAAAAATTAACCCCTGCGCGCCGTAAAGAAATTGCGCTAAAAGCTGCGCGTGCGCGATGGGATAAACCGGAAAAATAACTATTATGGCAACCCCACAGCAAAAAGCTTATGAGCACGCGCAGTCATTGTTGCGTAAATTAGAAAAGAAACGCCAGTCCAGGATTTTTGTATATATAGAAGTAGAAGATTACGCCCATATATGCTATCCAAACCGCAGTTACGTTTTTTCTCAAAAAGATCAGTTTAAGAATGTAGATAAACTTGAAGTGCTTCTACATTCAGCGGGAGGGCACGCAAGCTGTGCATATCAGATCGCAAAACTATTTCGGAGAAGATGTAAACAATTGAATATTATTGTTCCGTTGGTGGCAAAAAGTGCTGCAACGTTAATGTGTTTAGCGGGCGATACAATATATATGGGCGAGCGTGCCGAACTTGGGCCGCTAGATGTGCAAATCACTGACCGAGTGGAAAAAGGCACGCAACAATTTTCGCCCCTTGATGAATTTAAGTCTTTAGATTATTTGAAGGAATACTCAATCAGTCTTTTAGACTATTATGCGCTCGCGCTGATTCAGAGAAGCGGAATGAGCTTGAAGGAGGCGTTCCGCGAAGCAATTCCGGCTGTTACCAGTTTAATGACGCCTCTGTATAACAAAATTGACCCAAGCAAAATAGGCGGCTTTAGAAGGAATTTGGCTGAAGGCGAAGAATATGCAAAACGACTTTTAGCGCTTACAGGGTCAGCACACGCACAGGCAGTAACGGATTTAGTATGGAAATATCCGGCTCACGATTTTGTTATTGATCGCGCTGAAGCAACGAGCCTCGGCTTGCCAGTGATTCATTTAGATGAATCAGAAGATGACGACTTTTTTGAAATAATTATGAGTATTTATGAGTATGGAGAATCTATCTATGAGTTCACGAAACCAACCACAGCGAAAGCAGCGATTAAAAAACGAGTGTCGCGCACAAAGCCAACACCCGCACCTATCGCCAAAGCCGCCACACCTTGATATAGATGCGTTTCTTTCTCATCTTCGTGATATGACTCCTGATGAGCGGGCGCGGAAATTAAGGGAATTGGCGAACAAATAAATCATAAAGCCCCTAAGTTTTTATAGGCTTAGGGGTATTTTTTGTTGACAAATACTTGAGCGGTCAAGTATAATATTCATTATAGCAACTCAAGGAAAATGAATATGAATTGTCCAAACTGCAAAAGCATAGTTAAGAAAAACGGCAAAAATAGAACCGGCGAACAAAAATACAAATGCCTATCTTGCGGAAAAGTTTTTACCTCTACCGAAAAACTTGAAGGCAAAAGATTGTCAGCTGACAAGATCGAACTGTGCATTAAACTTTTAGTCGAAGGCAATTCCGTCCGCTCTACCGAAAGAATTACAGGCGTTCACCGTGATACCATCCTCCGCTTGTTGGAATCCGTTGGTACGCGCTGTATGGCTATCCAAGAAAACTTAGTCAAAGGCATCAATGTGAAAGATGTTCAAATGGACGAAATCTGGGCGTTCATCGGCGCGAAGCAAAAAACCGTAAATCAGCGTGAAGGCTACGATGAAAAAGTTGGCAGCTCCTACACCTTCACCGCTATCGAATCCGAATCAAAATTAATCGTTGCTTGGCACTTAGGCAAAAGAAGTTTGCAGGATACCGAAATCTTTTTAGAGAAAGTTTATAACGCGGTCGATAACGGAACGGATAACCGCTATCAGGTTTCAACCGATGCCTTCAAAGGCTACGAACATTCAGTAAATGAAATCTTGGGTGCTAGAGCGGATTACGGGCAGATCATTAAACTTTATAATAAGCCGAACGCTAACGAAGTTCGTTACTCGGCTGGCGATTGTATTGGTATTAAAAAACGTGTCATTTGCGGCAATCCGATTAAAGAAAAAATCAGCACTTCGTTTATCGAGAGAGCGAACTTGACCATGAGAATGGGAATCAGAAGATTTACCCGCCTGACAAATGCTTTTAGCAAAAAGTGGGAAAATCATAATTATGCATTAGCCCTGCACTTCGCTTATTATAATTTCTGTCGCGGTCATAAAACTTTGAATGGCGCTACTCCGGCAATGGCGGCGGGGATCTCGAAAACCTTTTGGACACTGAAAGAATTGATTGGGATTAGCTGAGTGGGTTGCGTTTTACTCTTCATCCTGAGAAAAAAGAGGTGTGATTACATCAAGGACTTTCTGATAAATCTCTGGGTTCTCTTCTCTTAATTTTGCAAGGGTTATATTCTCACTGCCTTGCCTATTTTCGCCTCCGTACTTAATATGATGCCAAGAATGCTCGACATAGAGTTCGCCGTTTTCATCGTCAAACACTAACTCATAATCATCATCGTTCCATTTCTTGTTGCTAGAAATAGATGCAAGGTGGGTTTTTCGCATAATGCTGTGTATTTTATAGTCTTTACCCCAGCAACTCAAATTAGGACACTACCAACTACCTAAAAATATTGTTTTTCACTTAAAAAAAGCCTAAAATTCTTAAATAAGACCACTCTCCCGGGAGGCAAATTATTATGAATAGACTTATGCGTGTGTTTTTTGGACTTCTGAGCCTTGTTTTGCTCTCAGTGGCAGTATTTGCCCAGGACAGCTGGATGGGCGATGTCAGCGACAAATATGTGATTTCCGCCAAAGCCGGCGGGGTAAATTTTGTTGAGGGAAAAGTTACAGTGGTCGCCAATGACGGCACCGGGGGCCGCCTGACGAAGGGAAACCGGCTGGAGGCGCGTGACGTTGTTAAAACCGGCGCTGACGGCAAGGCCGAGATCCTGCTCAACCCCGGCTCGTATGCCCGTCTGGGAGTTAATTCGACGTTTGAGTTCGTGACGACCTCGCTCGATGAACTGGAGCTCAACCTGGACAGCGGCAGCACGGTATTTGAGGTCTTTGCCAGTAAAGATTTCAAAGTTACGATCAATACCCCCAAGGCCAAAATGTTCCTGGTACAATCCGGCATTTATCGCGTGGATGTATTAGGAGACGGCAGCGGAAAAATATCGGTCACCAAGGGACGCGCCCAACTGGACGATAACACCGCGACCGTTATTAAAGGCGGCAACCAGGCGACGGTGAGCGGCCGCGCCTCGCAAGTGGCAAAATTCGATTCAGACGATAAGGACGATCTGGAGATCTGGAGCAAGGCGCGCGCCAAGCAATTGGCCCAGATCAGCCGGCGGGTTGAAACCGCCAGCATGCGAAATTCGCTGCTCAACTCTTTCGGCGCCAGACGCTGGAATATGTTCAATTCTTTCGGCCTCTGGACCTATGACCCGTTTTGGGGAAGCTATGCTTTCCTGCCTTTTGGCTACGGGTGGAATTCGCCTTACGGTTACGGTTTCGGTCCCTGTATCTCTGCCTATAATTTGCCGCCGGTAGTATTTATACCGCCGGTCCACAACCCTAGTAACGGAAACAACGGGAACAACGGACAGAACACCCCGATAGCCAATAACCCCAGAGGGGGCGGAATTCGGCCGCCTTTTTCCAGCGCCCCGCCATTTGTGCGGATCCAGGCTGATCCGAAAAGCGGCGGAAGTATTACGGGCGGCGGCGGCGGTGTCAGAGCGATCACCGATACGCGAACGGATATTAATTCCTCCTCCCCGGTTTATTCGCCTGCGCCGGTCTATATGCCGTCTACGACCAGAAGCGAAAGCAGTAAACCGAAGGGTAACTAAGCTATTTAACTGCTAATCAAAGGCGGGAGAATTAAATTCTCCTGCCTTTTGGTTTTTAAACGGGTTCCTTTTAACTCATGCGCACCCATAGTTAGAACCGGGACTTTTACCGGGCCGCTACAGCTCCCGGTTGTAATTACCATCGACAAACGGCGCCAATAGTTAACCTCTTGAATTGCAGTGGAAAAAGCCGCTGCGGAAAGGCAGTAAAAGCTATGCCTACTTATCCCGACATTCACTGGGTCACCGAAGGAACGGACTTTAAGGATTACCGCCCGGCGATCGGCGGCAATGGCAAAAGCGTTATTTTCGAACGCACTTTTTTGAATACCTCTATAAAAACAAAATTGTATAAAGTAGACAGCCTTAGCGGCGACACTCCGGTGCCTATCCTGCCAAACCTCAATACCGAACAGACGAGGCCCGATTGGTGCTGGAAGAGCGGTCAAGTGGCCTTTAACCGTGATAATTTGATAGGGATTATAAAAACAGCCGGCCAAGCCAGCTTTTTCAGAAGCACCGATAATTTTTTCTACCCGCAGTGGAACGCCGACGGCAGCACGCTGACCGTTATGAATAGCAGCGGCAGCGCCGGAACCGTTCATCCCTGCAGCTCGGTCATAGATCCCAAAACCGGTGCGGTATCGATACTCAATATCAACGGCAACGATGCCGACGGAACGGCGGTGTATGGCGGAATGCCGGCAGTAAAACCTCATTCAACCAACCACATCGCATTTGCCGGGCAGCCGGCGCTTGATAATTGGAGTCCCGGGAGCGGTACTTCTTATGATCAGAAAAATAATTATATTTTTCTCAATTCCCCCGATCGCACCGGGCATTTTCCCTCTTCACCGGCGGAAACCGATGCCCCGATCGACAGCTATGACCCTGATTTTCAAGGACGCGCGCCGGCGTGGTCTCCTGACGGGAATTTTATTGTTTTTGAATCTACCCGGAATGGAAATGCGTTTGCCTTATTTTTGCTGACACTTGGCAGGGACAGGGTGCCCGTCCAATTGACCGATACGGTTTATGAGGCGCAGCACGCCAAGTTTTTCCCAGGCGGGAAAAGACTTATCTTTTGTGCAAAACCTACCCCGACCTCTCGCAACAGAATAGCCTGGATCGATATCTCGGATTATGTGTAAGCAGTAGGCAGCTATTTTCGTGTGTTTGGTGTGTTTCGCGGTTAAACTCTTACACTGCCTAAACATAATGAAACTAAAACTTAACCACGAAGCACACTAAATTAAGAGCCGCTAATTTTCATCTTTAGATCGACGTTATCGAGCTTTTCTGCCTGCTGCTGCTGCTGCTACTTACCGCTACTGTTCACGGTTTTTATAGGCGAGCACGGCCTCGGCGGCGCCGGCGTGCATTATCTCGGGCTTGTGATAACGCCAATATTTTTCAAACTCTTCTTCGCTCATCTCCGTATACTCAGCGCGTGTTTTATTCTTTAAATAATCTTCCGACCAGGCCCGCATATCCATATTTTGGTTCAACGCCGTGCGCGCTCCGTGCATCATATTATCGCGTTCCATTAATTTTTCTCCTTGTGCTACAGTGCATAAGAATGAACAGTTTTCATTGGAGTTATTTGTGAAAAAATTCTATCTCAGCCTATTTTTAATTCTAGCATCACTGCCCGCGGCGAGTCTTGCCCAGAAAGCTGCCCCGCGCCCGAAAGTAACATCAGCAGTACCCGCGGCGACACCGGCCGCCAAACCGGCCCCCGCGTATGAGATCCCGCTCGTGACCAAAACCCTGGCCAACGGCCTGGAGGTAATTGTCCTGCCGGATTCGAGCGTACCGCTCGTCACGGTCGAACTCGACGTGCGCAACGGTTCTTTTACCGAGCCGCCGGAACTCAACGGCCTGTCTCATTTATTCGAACACATGTTCTTTAAATCGAGCATGGCGGTGCGCTTGCTCCAGTGTGAAAATGCGCCCCCGCGGAGCGTCGTTACTTCTTTCAATTCTATCTGCAGCGAGACGCTTAAGCTCAAGCCCTCGATCGGCGACACTTCTTATTTAAAGGACGCCAATCAGCTGACCTTTTACAACGGCACGACGCGCGAAGAAGTGGTGAATTATTTTTACACCGTGACCAGCCCTTATCTGGCATCGGCGATCAAGAACATTAACGACTCCGTCCGCTTCCCTACTTTTGACGAGACCGAATTTGAAAATGAGAAAAGAGTTGTGATCGGTGAGCTCGACCGGCACGAGGCAAATCCTTACCAGTATCTCGACCTGACGTTAAAGGACAAGCTTTTTTATAAATACCCGACCCGGAAAAAACCGGGCGGCACGCGCGAAACCGTGGCGGCGGCGACCACCGCGCAGATGCGTCTGATCCAGTCGCGCTACTATGTGCCGAATAATGCGGCGCTGGTCGTGACGGGCGATGTAAAACCGGATGAGGTATTCAAGCTGGCCGAACAGATCATGGGCGGCTGGGAAAAACGCAAGGTTGATCCTTTTAAAGAATTCCCGATGGTCGAGCATCCGCCGCTGCCGAAAAGCGAAGGCGTGATCATTGAAAAAACGATCCAGGACGACAGCTCGCCGGAGCAGGGACAGAATATATTTCTCGAGATCGGCTGGCAGGGGCCGTCGATCGGCAAAGACGACACGGCGACCTATGCCGCCGATGTCTTTTCCTACATCATCACGCAGCCCGATTCCCGATTTCAGCGCAAGCTGGTGGATTCGGGATTAGTCTCGAGCGCGGGCTTCGGCTACTACACGCAGAGAAATATCGGGCCGATCAGTCTGCTGTTAGTAAGCACGCCCGCGAAGGCCAAAGCCGCGATGAAGGCCGCCTACGACGAGATAGCGCAATTTACCCGCCCTGATTATTTCACCGATGAGGAACTTGAAAGCGCCAAGACGATCCTGGAATCGAACGATCTTTTTGAACGCGAGAAATTAAGCGAATATTCGCACACGATCGGGTTCTGGTGGTCTTCGACCGGGATAGATTATTTCCGCGGGTATCACAAAAATCTGCGGGCGGTTTCGCGCGAACAGATCAATGCTTACTTGAAAACATACGTGCTGGGAAAACCGCACGTCGGCCTCGCGCTGGTGGCGCCGGGCGCTAAACAGGCAGCGAATCTCACGGAACAGGACCTGATCGGAGAAAAATAATGACTGGCATATCACGGATCAATAAATTACTTTTTTTAGTTTTTCTAATTCTATCTTTGGCCGGTCTCACCTTTGCCCAGACGGACAATATCGCCGCCCAGGCCGCGCAGGTTACCGAATTTGACGTGAACGGATTAAAAGTTCTGGTCAAACGCCGGGCTTCGGCGCCTACGGTTGCGGTGGGTTTGTTTGTCCGCGGCGGCGTCCGCAACGTGACCGATAAAGAGGCGGGAATTGAAAATCTGATGCTAAGGTCGGCGATCGAGGCCGGTAAGAAATATAACCGGCAAACCGTGCGCCGCGAACTGTCGCGCACGGGCAGCGGTATCGGATCGGTGGTCAGCCGCGATTACAGCGCGGTGTCGCTGGGGGCGACGCGCCCGAATTTCGATAAGGTCTGGGATATTTTTACCGATGTGATGCTTTATCCGGCCTTTGCCCCGGATGATGTCATGCGAAACCGCGCCGCGATACTGGCCGGATTGAGCGAATCCGAAACAACCCCCGAAGGCGCGCTGGAAGCGGAGCTTGCGCGGCGTGTTTACGCGGGGCATCCTTATGCCATCGATGCTGACGGAACTGCGGCCTCGATCGGAAAATTTACTGCCGAAGACCTGCTCGCCTATCACAAAAAGATCATGCAGACCTCTCATCTGCTATTGGTCTTTGTGGGTGACCTCGACCCGAATGAAATAAAGGCGCGGGTCACGGAATCGTTCGGAAAATTGCCGCGCGGCGATTATAAGGAACAGCCTTATCCCGCAATTAATTTTTCCGGCAGCACGGTGGATATCGTCGCGCGTCCCAGCCTGCCGACCAATTATGTCGAGGGAGTTTTCAATGCCCCTTCGCTGGCCAACCCGGATTACTACCCGATGAAGGTGGCCGTCGCCATTTTACAGGGACTGGTCCATCAGGAAGTAAGGGTGAACCGCCAGCTTTCATACGCGCCGAATGCGGAACTCGATAATTTCGGCGCCAATACGGCAAACATTTCCGTCTCGGCGGTCGACGCCAATCAAAGCGTCGCGGTGATGCTTGAGCAGATACAGTTTTTACAAACGCGCGCGCTAAGAGACGATGTCGTTTCCGAAGTAGCGGGAAACTTTCTGACCACTTATTACCTGACGCAGGAAACCAGCGGAGCGCAGGTAGGCGAACTTGCCCGCTATGAACTGCTCGGCGGCGGGTGGCGAAATTCGTTCGAGTTTCTGAATCGGATCCGCCAGGTAAAGGCCAAAGATCTGCAGGACGTTTCCAATAAATACATGAAAAATATTCGCTTCGTGGTGGTCGGCAATCCCGCCAGCGTGGATAAGAAAATATTTTTACAAGGAACAACGGAATAACGATTTTAGATTTGGGATTGCGGATTTTGGATTTCACGGTTACTACTGATTCAATATTTCAAGATCTAAAATGTCGGCGGCCATTTTTCGTGCGTTTGGTGCGTTTCGTGGTTAACTCTTATAGTTGTCTATCACAATGAAACTAAAGCTTAACCACGAAGCACACTAACACACTAAATAAGAAACCCAATCCAAAATAAGAAAAGGGCAGGAAATCCTGCCCCTTTTCTATGGCCCTTTTTATCTGCCGTCCTTCGGCTTCCTCCCGCTATCGGAAGGTTTCGAAGGCTCGCTCTTTGGTTCGCTTTTCGGCTCGCTCTTGGGCTCACTCCTCGGCTCGCTCTTGGGCTCACTCCTCGGCTCGCTTCTCGGCTCTGACCGTGGCGGCGGATCGTTCCGCGGCGGCGGGTCATTGCGCGGTGGCGGGTCGTGCCGCACCGGTGGATCGTAGCGCGGCTTTTCCTGCGGCGGCGGTGGTTCATACCTCGGCTTTTCCTGCGGGGGAGGCTCATATCGAGGTTTAGGCGACTCCTGCCTTACCGGCGGGTTATCGCGCGGCTTTTCCTCACGAGGCTTTTCACCACCGCCCGACGAGCGCACCGGATTGCTGTTGTACAGAGTGTCGTCGTCGCGCACCGCGCCGCCGGAGCTTTTGACCGGAGGATCGTCACGCTTCACCGCACCCGTTCCGCGAACGCCATTGTTTTTGACCTCATTTCCGGTGTCTGCCCCCGCACTGCCCGCGGCGCCGCCGGAAACTATCGGCGGGCTTGCCAGCGGCGGACGACCGCCCAGAACCCGGTCTTTGCGAAGATTTTCATCCAGCTTGGCACCAGGCTCGCGAATCGCAGCGCCGGTTTTAATACCGCCGATTATGACCCCGCTTGCACCGCCGCCGCGAATGGTTTTACCGTTACCGTTACGGACCGCTACCTGCACCTGTTGGGCCGGTTTGATGTCCGGGCTCTTGGTATCCGTGACGGCCGGCAGCCTGACGGGGTCAGACGTGATCGGACGCACCAGCGCCTTGACGGCGATCGCCTGCGGCGCGGGCTTGATATCGGTCCTGACGGAACCGAAACCGCCCGAGTTGGTCATCGTCACCGCCTGGGTATAGGCCGGGTCGAGCGGGCCTGCCGGCTGCAGCGGTGGTGCTTTCGGGCCTTTAACTAACCCGGGGCCGTTCGCGTTCGGATTCGAACCGCCTCCACCCGGTGTCGGAGTAGGATTCGGGTTGCCCCCGCCATTATTTCCGCCTCCATTGTGATGGCCGCCGCCGTTTCCACCGTGGTGATTGTTCCACCAGTGATGGTTACCGCCGTAATACCCGCCGTAATTGTTCCAGTAGTAGTAGGAATTGTAGTTGTAATAGTAATAATCGTACGGCAGCGGGTACCAGCAGATCGAAGCACCCGACCAGGTGATCACGACAAATGCCGGCTGCCACCAGCTGCGTCCCCAGCGATGTGACGCATAAGGCGTCCAGGCCCACGCTCCCCCGTACCAGATCCAGCGGCCGTAGTGATAGGTAGACCAGCCCCAGGGTTCGTCGCCCATCCAGATCCACCCATAGGGCGGGACCCAGCGCCAGCTTCCGTAACGATACGGCGACCAGTTGCTATAAGAGCTGGTGGACGTACGATACGGCCGCCAGACATAACCATAGCTGCGGGTATAGACCCACTCGCCATAGTCGTTTAGGTCTTCCGCGCCGTACATATCGCGATCGTAATATTTATCGTAATAGGAATCTTTGAGTTTCTTGGCCACGGCCGCGTCGCGTTCCAACACCCACGTATCCCATTCATCCGTGTATTTCGCGACGTTATCGATATCGGGTTCGCCGACATTTTCACCGGTCAGATAAATGGTGGCCGTCCGGCTGTTCTTAAGTAAGAATCCCGAGTTGTCGGAATAGATACGGGCCTGCCCGCCGTCGGTGACGGCGATATGGATCCGCTCGGAAGTTTTGTCTCCCGCGTCAATGCGGTACATGCCCGCTTTTTGCACGGCCAGAGTCGTCTTCGGCGCGTCGATCTCAAAGGAATTACGCGCCGCATCAAATTCGATCACGCGGGCGCTCATCAGGCCTTCCGGCAAACTGAGCGCTATCTGGTTGTCGCGCAGGGTGATAAAGCTTAGAAAGGAATTTTCCGCCAGCCGGACATAGTTGTAAGAATCAAGCTGGATCTCGACCCGGCCATCCGTGCCGGTCGCTATCTGGTCGCCTTCGACCACCGGTAAATTCAGCGCGGCGCGTTCCCACTCCTCGCTGCCGCTGCGGCGGATCTGTACCTCGCCGCGCATAAAACTGATGCGCGATACACGCGCGACGACATCGGGCGTGTCGTCATAAGTATCATCAACATCGCCTGCCAATGCGCTTTGTACTAACAAAAACGGCGTCAGCAAAAGAAACAATCCCAAAAGTCTCGTTAGCCGCATAAACCTTCTCCTTGTTATTTTTGATCTCGTTCCAATCCGGGAAGAGTCAGCTTTCTTCGTCGCGCCGTCCTTAATAGAGCTAAACGGTGGGCGGAATATTGCTCTAAGGTCAAGGGATAGCAAAAGTTGTGCCTTATCTGTATTTTCTATTTTCCTACGAAATTCGTGTGTTTAAGTATGTTTGCATACGAAATGGTGGAAAGTTGCCTGAAAAATCGTAACGAAATGGTGTATTAAAAGCCTTGACACGATTAAGTAATAAAGACGAGTATTATTGTAGGCAGTCAGCTTCGATATAGTTTTAGGGTGCGATTCGCATCCGCCTATTACGGGACTACTTTAAGTCGTATCTCTGGCTGCCTATCCTCATCTTATGGCTATCAAACCTCATTTTTTCGATTTCACTCAATTTGACACTAAACAATTAGCCGCTGTTATCGGCGTTGAGCCTAGCTTCTTGCAAGAGGTCATAGATGCCCGTGAAAACCCAAAACTTTATGCACGCCACCAAATTCCCAAAAAGACAGTGGGATTGGTAAGAGAAGTATGGGAAATAATTTCACCCGATCTTTTAGCGGCACATAAGTCTTTTCAGCGTAAGTTTGAACACTTTGTTCAAATCACCGCCGGCTATCCAACCGATGAAGCCCATGGCTACGTAACACGCAGATCAACCTACACTAATGCTCTACCTCACGCCGGGTCAAAATTCATTTTACATGCTGATATGGAGAATTTCTTTCAAACTATAACTCATGGAAGAGTAGAAGGGCTTTTTCGTGATTTAGGAATTAGTGCTAATACGTCGGATGCATTGTCAAAATTTCTTACTATAAACGAAGCACTTCCGCTGGGGTTTCCTGCAAGCCCTTTATTAGCTAATCTAATATGTCGTGATTTGGATAAGAACTTAAGAGCACACGCTGATGAAGTAGGAGTTATTTTTACCCGATATGCGGATGACCTAACTTTTTCAAGTAATGAAACTCTGCCTGAAAAAATTGATATTGAAGCAATAGTCATCGCCCAAGGTTTTAAACTTTCTCAAAAGAAATTTTGGATTACAAAACGAGGGCAATCCCATTTCGTTACCGGGCTTAGCGTAAGCGATGATAAGCCTCGCATTCCTCGCAAGCTAAAACGACGAGTTCGTCAAGAACTGCATTACTCAAAAAACTTTGGACTTAAGGCCCACTTGTCAAGAATTAAAGAATCAACTGTCCAGTCCGGCGTGAATCGACTTGACGGAACTATTAATTACATCCACGCCATCGAGCCGGAATTAGCTCAAAAACTTCAAGATCAATGGAAGAAAATTCTAGAAGTTGAGGAAGAAAAAGTTGCGTATCTTTCTCGCGTAGAGAAAGAGCCTTGGCCCTTATCTATATATATTGATGAATCGGAAATTCAAAGCGGCGATGGCAAAATTCTTGCTATCGGCTGCGTAAGTATTAAAAACGTAGAAGAGGTATCCGTAAAAACCTTAGAAATCTTGAAAGGTATCTTGGACGACCCATTTGCTGACAGTAACAAAAAGGAACTTAGAAAAAAAGGGCTTCATTTTGTTGACGTTTCGGAAAACGGGCGAAACATTTATATTGACGCCCTCCATTACTTATCATTTCGTTCTTTTATCATTTATGACATGCTACCGGATCCGGCCAAATACCGAGAAAAGTATTTCGAACTTCTATCTAGGATCATACTTCCCCGACTAAGTGCCTCCGATCGCGCAGAAGTAAAAATTGTTATAGAGCAAAACAGTAAAATACCATTTGAGGAGGTGAAAGTTTTTATAGAAGATGCCTACCATTCATTGGCGGCAAATCACCAGAGGCGCCCATACAAATTGCCTGAAATTATTGTAGGTCGAAAGCTTGAACAACCTTGTATAAGTGTCGTTGATTTCATACTAGCTATTTGGGGTAGGTATGCCTCACTTGATTACAATCCGGATCCAGATGCAATTGAAGAAAAGAAACGTACGCAACCTGGGAAATTGATAAGTACTAGATTTGAAAGATTGCGTGAAAAAATCCGCTTAATCGTATCCGCTCCTACCGGGGAATTTTTTGGCCAGAAAAACGCTTTTGTTCCTTGGTCGGAAGGAAAGCCGACAACTCCAAAGGATTAGCCTGTGGCGTGCGCGTTTTACCCGGGCTACCCTCTCGAAGCCTTCCTTGACCCTAAAAATGGCTCGTGATATTCTTGATAGTTTAAGAAAGTGGCTGAAAAGCCCGTTTTTATTACTTAATTATACTTAAATTAGTTTTCAGATTGCTATGATCTTGCTCGCTTTTGCCGAAGAATCCATTACGCTTGTGCCGGATGGCACAATCTTTTTACATATTGCGATCATTCTTTTGATGATCTGGATCTTGAACCGCACGCTGTTCAAGCCGATCAACCGTGTTTTAGAAGAGCGCGTAAGAAAAGGCGGCAGCCGCACCGGCGAAGCGCAAAACATACTGACTCAGGTCGAAAGCAAAGTTTCCCAGTACGAAAAAACCCTGCGTGAGACGCGCTCCGAAGGATACCAACTGATGGAAGCGCAGCGCGCCGAGTCACTGGCAGCCCGCCAGGAACAAGTAAACACGGTAAAAGAAGAAGTTTCTACGCTGATCGCCCAGGAAAAGGGCGAATTGCAAAAACAGGCTGATTCCGCGCGCGCGACACTCGGCACTGACGCGCAGAAAATAGCTGAGAATATAACGGCAACGATCTTGAAAAACGCATAAATAATTACTTCAATGTTGGCATTTTTCTATAATTTTTTATTTTTATTTGCGAGCGAAGCCGCGCACACCACTTCGGCCGGCGGGCAAACGGGCTGGCAGCAGTTCCTGCATTTCTGGGAAAATTATATGAACATCCCGGGTTTTGAACTGTGGAAGTTCATCAACCTGGGTATTTTTGTTCTTGCCCTTTATCTCCTGCTGAGAAAACCGCTGAGCGCCGGCTTTAAAGCCAAACGCGAACAGATCCGCGCCGAACTGATCAAGGCCCAGGAAGAACGCGACGCCGCGATGAAAAAATTACAGGAAGTGGAAGGCCGCCTGGCGATGCTCGATACCGAGGTCGCGCAGATCAAAGATAAGGCCGCGGCCGATATCGAAACTGAAAAAGCGCGTATCGCCGGGCAGACCGATTCGGACATTGCCAAGATGCGCGAACAGGCGCAGAACGAGATCGCGCGCGCCGGGCTCCAAGCCAGGCAGGAATTGCGCAAATTCTCCGCCGAAGAAAGTATTCGCTTGGCGGAAGAAATGCTGCGGAAGAAGGTCGGTTCCGATACCGATTCCAAGTTCGTCAAAACCGGCATCGATAATTTGGGAGGGCTGAACTAATGAGCGTTGAACTGATGGCCCGCCGTTATGCCGGAGCGCTGGCGGATGTAGTGGAAAAAGAGGGCGGCGTGGGAAATGTCCAGGCGGAATTAAAGATCTGGGAAAAAATGATGCAGGAATCAGGCGATCTGCTTTCCCTCTTCAAGCACCCGGCGATCCAGTACGAACAGAAAAGCAAAGTTTTGGAAAGCCTGCTCGGCAAATCAAACCCCGGCAAAACCACCGCGAATTTTCTGCGCGTTTTATTGCGCAACCAGCGGCTGGGCGATCTCGGCGCCATCAATAAAGCCTTTGAAGAAGAATTAGCCGAACGCTCGAATGAAGTTGCGGCGGAGGTAATAACCGCGCGCGAACTTTCGCCCGAGGAACAGGTTCATTTGCAGAGCAATCTCTTTAAACTGACGGGCCGCAAAGTTAAATTGCAGACGACGGTCGACAAAAATATTATCGGCGGAGTGATCACGCGCGTCGGTTCCACCGTTTATGACAGCTCGGTGAAAACACAATTAGAGGATCTTAAACAACAACTTATCAAAGGCTAGTGGTGAACGATGAACGGTTAGTGATAAACGCAGGACAAAACATCACGCCGCTCATCACTAACCACTAACCGTTATTAACTAAAAGACTATGGAAGCAATCAAAGCTAACGAAATAAACGAAATTATTCGTCAACAGATAGAAAATTTTGACGCCAGCATGACCGTGTCCGAAGTGGGCACCGTTATCAAGGTCGGCGACGGTATCGCCCAGATCCACGGCCTGGAAAAAGTAATGGCCGGTGAGCTGATCGAATTTCCTTTCGGTGTGCGCGGCCTCGCCTTAAACCTGGAAGAAGACAAGGTCGGCGCGGTGCTTTTCGGCGACACGCAAAAGATCAAAGAGGGCGACACGGTCAAGCGCACCGGACGCATCATGAGCGTGCCCGTCGGGCAGGCGATGGTCGGCCGCGTAGTTGACGCGCTCGGCAACGCCATCGACGGCAAAGGCGACATCGTCACTGAAACTTACCTGCCGATCGAACAGATCGCGCCGGGTATCATCGATCGCCAGCCGGTGAAAGAACCGCTGCAGACGGGCTTAAAAGCTATCGACGCGATGGTACCGATCGGCCGCGGACAGCGCGAGCTGATCATCGGCGACCGCCAGACCGGTAAGACCGCCGTCGCCATCGACGCGATCATCAACCAAAAGGGTAAAGACGTTATCTGTATCTATGTCGCGATCGGCCAGAAGGCTTCGACCGTGGCGCAGGTGGTGCGCAAGCTGGAAGATTTCGGCGCGATGGCCTACACCATCGTGGTTACGGCGACCGCGTCGGACCCGGCCGCGATGCAGTTTTTGGCGCCTTATTCAGGCTGCGCGATGGGCGAATATTTCCGCGACAACGGAATGCACGCGCTGACGATTTACGACGATCTTTCCAAGCAGGCCGCGGCGTATCGCGAGATCTCGCTGCTGCTCCGCCGTCCGCCGGGCCGCGAAGCCTATCCCGGAGACGTTTTCTATCTTCACTCACGCTTGCTGGAACGCGCGGCTAAAATGTCGGACGCGCGCGGCGGAGGCTCATTGACCTCTTTGCCGATCATCGAAACCCAGGCCGGCGATATCTCGGCTTACATTCCGACCAACGTGATCTCGATCACCGACGGGCAGATCTTTTTAGAATCCGATCTTTTCAACTCCGGCATTCGCCCGGCCATCAACGTGGGTAACTCCGTTTCCCGCGTGGGCGGTTCGGCGCAGATCAAGGCGATGAAACAGGTTGCCGGTACGCTGCGCATCGACCTGGCGCAGTACCGCGAACTCGCGGCCTTTGCCCAGTTCGGTTCCGATCTGGACAAATCGACGCAGTCACAGCTCGAGCGCGGTAAGCGGCTGACGGAATGTTTGAAACAGCCGCAGTATAAACCGATGGACGTGGTCGAACAGGTGCTGATCATCTGGGCCGTGTCTAACGGTTTTGCCGACACTGTTGAAGTGGGACACATCCGCCTGTTCGAAGACGAACTGCTGAAATTCGTGGAAAATTCCAAACCGGCGCTGCTTGAATCGATGCGCGAGAAAAAGAGCATTACCGACGAGATCAAGGAAGATCTGAAACAGACTCTCGGCGATTTTCTCGTAGAGTGGAAAAATAATACCGCCGCCAGAGCGGCAGCCGCGGGAGCCTAGTTAATTTAAAATGCGGAGTGCGGAACTCGGAATAATTCCGCATTCGGCATTCCGAGATCCACAATTGAATTATGCCTAGCTTGTTAGATATGCGCCGGCGCATCAAGTCGGTCAAAAACACCCAACAGATCACCAAGGCCATGAAAATGGTTTCGGCGGCAAAGCTTCGCCGCGCTCAGGACAAGGTGGTCGCCGCCCGTCCGTATGCGCAAAAAATGGCCGAGGTCCTGGGTAATCTTAGCGCCAACGTCGGAGATTTTTCGCACCCGCTGCTGGATGGCCGCGGCGATGAAAAATATCTGATCGTTCTGGTCAGCGCGGACAAAGGATTGTGCGGCGGTTTCAATGCCAACCTGATGAAAGCCGTGCAGAATTTTCTTAAACAGTTTCCCGACAAGAAGGTCGAGATGATGCCGGTCGGCAGAAAAGCCCGCGATTTCTTCAAACGACGCGGTATGGATTTTGTCGAAGAATATATCGGCGTGACGGGCAAGGCCCGCGTGGAATATTCCGAAGCGCAGGAGATCGCCGATAACGTCATCAGGACTTTTACCGAAGATACGTCGATCGATAAAGTTTTTCTGGTCTTTAACGAATTTAAGACGGTGCTTTCACAAAAAGTAGTGATCGACCAGCTTCTTCCGATCGTCAGCACTCCTAAAGCCGAGGGCGAAGCGGAAAATAAACCCCAGGCGGAATATATTTACGAACAGCCGCCCGCTGATATTTTCGGCAGGCTGCTGCCCAAGCAGATAGAGACCCAGGTCTATCGCGCGCTGCTCGAATCGATCGCTTCCGAACAGGGAGCGCGAATGACCGCGATGGATTCGGCTTCGAAAAATGCCGGTGATCTGATCGGCGCGCTCACCCTCAATATGAACCGCATTCGCCAGGCCGCCATCACAAAAGAAATTATCGAAGTTGTGTCCGGCGCCGCCGCGTTGTAGAATTTTCACATCGATAAAAAGGGGGCTGTAAAATGCCCCTTTTCTTTTAGCTTTACCTATACAACTTAAAAAAACGGAGGAACTTATGGGTTCTATACTTGTAACGATCGGATACCTTTTGGCTCTGGTCGGCTGGATCTGGTTAATTGTTACCGCTTTTACTAAGGCAGGCGCTTTATGGGGTGTTTTGGCGATCTTCTTTTCCTGGATCACCGGCCTGGTCATGTATTTCACCAAGAAAGAAGGCTTGCAGCCGACGCTGGTCATCCTGGGAGGCATTGTTTTGATCGTAATCGGCGGTATGTTCAAATAAGTTTAATGTCGGGTTTTTCATCAGATAAATGGCGCGGGCGTATCATTCGCTACGCGCCTTTGCTTTTGTGGATCGGGGCGATCTTTTTTCTCTCCAGCAATATGGGCGCGGCTTCGAATACTTCGCGCATCATCCGCCCGCTCCTGCTCTGGCTTTTTCCCGATATTACCGAGCCGAGCATTCAGGCCGTGCATTTCTGGGTGCGTAAGACCGCGCATTTCACGGCTTATGGGATGCTGGGATTTCTGTCTGTGCGGGCGTTTCGCCGCTCATCTCAAGCTATTCTGCAAAATTGGCGCTTCGCGGCTTCCCTGCTGCTGGTGGCGCTGGTCGCTGCTATAGACGAAACAAATCAAAGCTTCCTGGCTTCACGAACCGGGGCTTCACAGGACGTGCTGTTGGATATTTCCGGCGGGCTTACCGTTATTTTGATCTTTTATTTTTGGGAAAGATTGGCCAAAAAGTAGCGTCCTGACGGCGTCTCGCCGTCAGTCGAATGCGCGGGCGAGACGCCCCCACTACAGCCAGCGGGACGCTGGCGCTACCCTTCCTTAGCTTCCTGAGCAGTTCCGGGATCAACTTCGCCTTAAAATCGTCTTTAAATAGTCTGCCCTGTGAAAAAAACTTAAAGTTCAATAAATTGGCAGGTTAGGAAGGGTTGCTTGCGCCCGCTCTTTATTTAAAAAAATAGATGTTGACCTGAAAGTGTAAATTTGGCGGGTGCAGGCAATCCTTCCCAACCTGAGAGGTAGTCAAGATGACCGATTGACCGCTCCGTAGCCGGGATAATCTTTGTTTCTTCGAACTTTGTGAGATAATCTAACGTTAGATATTAAGCAGATGTTTCTCGGGAGATAATAAAAAGATGAGTATTTTCGACAAAGTTAAAGAAGCGGCATTAAATCAGTTTATTGAAGTCATTGAATGGCTCGATAATACCGGCGATACGATGGTTTATCGTTTCCCGGTGGCGGGACAGGAAATAAAGGACGGCGCGCAATTGATCGTCCGCGAATCGCAGGCGGCGGTCTTTGTTTTCGAAGGCCAGGCAGCCGACGTTTTTACGCCCGGCAAATATACCATCGACGGCGGCAATACCCCGATCCTTTCCAAACTGGGCGCCTGGAAATACGGCTTTAATTCCCCCTTTAAATCTGAAGTTTATTTTGTCAATATCAAGCAGTTTACCGACAAGAAGTGGGGCACCGCCAACCCGGTGATGATGCGCGACGCCGATTTCGGCATGGTGCGCCTGCGCGCTTTCGGCACTTACACGATGCGCGTGGCCGACCCGCAAACTTTTATCAAGGAGATCGCGGGAACCAACGCGCATTTCAGCACCGAAGATATCGAAGGCCAGTTGAAACGCGCGATCGTTAGCAGCTTTTCCGATTCGCTGGGTGAGCTTCAGATCCCGGCGCTCGACCTCGCCGCTAAATATGAAGAACTGGGCACGGCGCTGCGCGGCAAGATCAACGAAGATTTCAAATCGTTCGGTATCGAGATCAGCAAATTTTACGTCGAAAATATTTCGCTGCCGCAAGAGGTCGAAGCGGCGATCGACAAACGCTCTTCGATGGGCGCGCTGGGCGACGCCAATCGCTATATGCAGTTTCAGGCGGCCGACGCTCTGCGCGATGCCGCGCAGAATGAAGGCGGCGGCGCGGGCTTAGGCGCCGGACTGGGCGCGGGCTTTGCGGTCGGCGGCCAGATGGCGAACGCTTTTAGCGGCGTGGGCGGCGGCCAGGGACAGCAGCAAGGCCAGCAGGCCGCTACCGTGAACTGTCCCACTTGCGGCAAACCGAATGCCGCGGGGCTAAAATTCTGCGGCGAGTGCGGCGGCAAGATGGAAGTGGCGGCCCAAGCTACCGCACCCTGTGTAAAATGCGGCACCAACCTTCGCGAAGGCGCGAAATTCTGTAACGAATGCGGCGCCAGCCAGGAAAAACAAAAATGCGCCAACTGCCAAAAGGACCTCAACCCGGGCGCCAAGTTCTGCAATGAGTGCGGAACAAAGGTGGAAGCAGAAGCCTAGTGCCCGGCATGATACGGTTAGAAAAGGACGGTCTTTAAGCCGTCCTTTTTTTATAGAAAATGAAGTCAGTACCGGGAACGTAGTGACCGGCTCCGAGCGCAGCGGATTACAGTCTCATTAGCATTCGCCATACAAAATAACCAATACTCGCTTCGCTTTGTACGAGCCGGTCACTGCGTTCCCGGTACTGACCCCGTTACCTTTGACTTCAACGGCATTTATGGCAATTGCCGTTTTTTCTCAAACCTTTTTCATCCCGGTTGCGTAAAACCTTTCAAACTAAATACTATGAACAATCTATCGCTCTATCGTGCACCCCGTAAGCAAGGTCTTTTAGCCTTCCTGTTATTTCTTTCACTTTCTGTTTCCACCTTTGCCCAGACGGCGGCCGTATCCGCCAAGAGTTCTATCACCGCGGACGAGAAAAGGTTCTCCGAGCAGGTCAAGGTGTCGACGATAAAGGAAATAACTTCGACACTGAGCGCGCCCGATATGCAGGGGCGCGGCACGATGCAGCCGGGCGGCGATAAAGCGGCCGATTACCTGGCGCGCTATATGGCCACGCTCGGCCTCAAGCCGCTGGGCGATAACGGCACCTATTTGCAAAAAATAAAATTCAAGGAAACTTTTGCCGGGCCTGAGACCAGCATCAGGATCGGTGACGAGGCCCTCAAATTCGGCACGGATTATTATCTTTTGCCGGTGGCCAACAATGACAATATAGCTTCCGGCGATGTGGTCTTTATCGGATACGGCCTGGTTTCCGATGCGTTGAAGAGAAACGATCTGGCGGGCGTCGATCTCAAGGGAAAGATCATAATGGTGCTGGGCGGCGTGCCCGAAAGCCTGCAAAACGACCCCGTAAGCAAAACCAAAAACACGTTCGGAATGGTCCGGATGATGATCCAAAAAGGGGCTGCCGGTGTCCTGCTGCTCAAAAACGGGCGCGAACAAAACGGCTTTGCCGCCACGGCTAAATATTTCACCCGCCGCAGCGTCACGATGGAATCTTCGAAGCCGCAGGTTCCACAGGCCTTGCCGCCAGTTCTCACCTTGAGCGACGCGGCGACCGAGAAATTATTTGTGGGATCGGGCATGACATTCAAAGAAGCGAAAGTTGCGGCTGACAGCAATGAGTTCAAGCCGGTGACGCTCAAGCAGACGATCAATATAAACATCAAATACAAAACGAACAGCGGCACCGGCAGCAACGTCGTGGGCGTGATGGAAGGCAGCGATCCCACGCTTAAAAGCGAAGCGGTAATTTTCAGCGCGCATTATGACGCCTACGGGGTCGAGAACGGCAAAACTTATCCGGGCGCCGCCGATAACGCGCTGGGTGTGGCGGAAATGCTTTCCGTGGCCGAAGCTTTTGGCAAACACAAAGTAAAACCGAAACGCTCGCTGATCTTTATCGCCGTGACGGGCGAAGAATACGGCTTGTTCGGTTCCAAATATTGGGCGCAGAATCCGACCTGGGATATAAAGAAAGTTGCGGCGAATTTAAATCTGGACGGCATCGGCACCGAAGTATACGGCCCGGTGAAAACCTTTGTCGGTTACGGCGCGGAATATTCCAGCCTGGGGGGCATGATGGAAGACATCGCCGGTTCAATGGAGATCACCGTTATCCCCGACCCGATCCCGCAAGAGCAGGTTTTCTATCGCTCAGACCACTATTCCTTCGTCGAAAGAGGCGTGCCGTCGCTGATGCTGATGGGTGCTCCGGCCGGCGACATGATGGTTTGGATGAAAAAGATGGAGCAGTTTGAAAGAACCGACTATCACGAACCGGGTGATATCATCAGGCCCGATTGGAACTGGGAAGGCGCTCGCACGGTCGCCCTGGTAATGGGAATAATGGGAGTTCGCCTCTCAGCGGCCGAAAAAATGCCCGAATGGCTGCCGGGTTCGCGATTTGTCAAAATGGAGCGCGGCTACACGGGGCCCGTCCCACAGTAGTAAAAAAGACGCCGGTCATTTGGATATTGCCGTAGAATAACGTTTAATCTTATTCTACGGCTTAGTTTTTATGCTGAGAAACTTCACCAGATCACGCAGGGTAGCCATAACCGGTTTTGGATGCGTTACTCCCATAGGTATCGGACGCGAAAACTTCTGGACATCTTTAAAAAATGGCATAAGCGGCGTGCGCACGATACAAAGCTTCGACGTATCGAAATCGCCGGCAAAGATCGCGGCTGAGGTCTTGGATTTCGATTGGGAAGCCGAGCTAAAGCCAAAAGACCGCAAACACGTCGCCCGCACGGTGCCGCTGGCGCTGCGCGCCGCGCGTGAGGCGGTGCAGGATGCGGGCCTGGAACCGGAAGCGATGAGCCTCGAGGAGCGCCAGCAATTTGGCGTCGTCCTGGGAACCGGCGGCGGCGGGCTGGCCTTTACCGAGCAGCAATACAAATACTGGTTCACAGGTGAAGGCGGCAAAGCCAGCATTTACACGATCCCTACTTCAACCCACGGCGGGCTTTCCTCAGAGCTCTCGATGGTCTTTGGCCTGCACGGGCTTTCACACATCGTCTCGACCGGCTGTACCAGTTCGACGGACGCCATCGCTTACGCGGCGCAGCACATCGCCCTGGGCAGGGAAACTATTATGCTGGCGGGCGGCGTGGATGCACCGATCGCACCCGGGATACTGGAAGGCTTTAATTTGATGACGGTGCTGACCAACAACTGGAACGACGAACCGGCGCGCGCCTGCCGCCCCTTTTCAAAGGACCGCTCAGGGATCGTGCTGGGTGAAGGATCATGGATATTTGTGCTCGAAGAAATGGACCGCGCGATGAACCGCGGCGCGAAAATTTACGCGGAGATCGCAGGCTACGGCGCTACTTGTGACGCCTATCACCGCGTGCGGCTGGAAGAAAACGGCGTCGAACCGGCGCGCGCGATGAGCATCGCGATGGAGCAGGCCGGCATCACGCCTGACCGGATCGATTACGTTAACCTGCACGGAACTTCAACGCAGCTCAATGATCGTATCGAGACACAAGCCTTAAAACTCGCTTTTGGCGAACACGCCTATAACATTCCCATGTCCGGCACTAAATCTCAGATAGGCCATCCGCAGGGCGCCAGCGGCGCGGCCGGTATCGGAGCGGCGCTGATGGCGCTCAATGAAGGAGTGATCGCCCCGACCATCAATCTCGACGTCCCCGATGAGGTCTGCGATCTAGATTACACGCCAAACAAATCCAAAGAAGCCGATGTCAAAATTGCGCTTTGCAACTGCATCGGCTTTGGTTCGAAAAATTCCGCGCTGATTTTAGAGCGCGTCGATTCCTGATAAATATTATTTTCGTTTTGTCGTCAGGATAACATCCTCAGCCGAATTGATCTCGACATAACGTGCAGTGGAGATCATTTCCTATCCAAAAACCTGGTGGTATGTTCGGTCACGCTGGGCGGAGATTGCAATTGATCTGTAGCGTAACGAGGGGTTGGCGTTTGCTGCCCGGCCGGCTTTGGAGGCAGGCCATATTGCTCGCCGGGGGGCAATTCGGCATTGTATAGATATTGCGACTTGAGCATCGTCTTAGCCCTGATAAGATCGCCGACGTTAAGAGCAAATTTTATTATCCCCCAAACCGCCAGCCATCCAAAAAATATCGACCAGATAGCGACCCACGCCATCGTATCCCGGATCATAAAAGCCGGGACCACCCAGATCAGCAGCGCGGCGCCCGCCATGATCGCGCCGACCGCCACTTTACTTTTGCTCTCGCCGTACAGCTCAAGCCAGTTTGAAGGCGGCGCAAGTTTATTGTGCATCGCCAGCGCCACGCTTTCGAGCTCCAGGCCGCACGCCCGGCAAAACTTGGCGTTATCTATATTCTGGCTGGCACAATTGGGACAAAACATTTTTGCTGCACCTATCTTAAACAATAAGATACGATGCAGCAAAAGTTTTAGTTCGCAAAACCTACGCGTATTACATCGGGCGGCAGCAGCGCGGCCGCGGGCGCCGCGATCTGCCTCCTTCTTAATTACCGAAAGCCAGCCCGTCGATCGGCCGGCAATCGCTTGCCAGACAGCCGAAAGACGTTCCGCTCGTGGTGTTCGGGTCATACCAGACGGTTAAGTTTCGGTGAGCCACCTGGGCCTCCAACAACATGCTTAAATACCGGTCGGCTTGAGTCGCGTTTGATGTGGGAGTCGCGAAATAGCTGATACCGCCTACCGGCGCAGCGCACTTAACGTGAATTCGATTGCTAAAAATCGCGACCTGGATCGGGGTGCAGGTCGTAGTGGCGGCGGCCGCAGCGGGAGCTGCGGCGGGCTGCTCTGCTGCCGCTGCGTCAGGTGAGGACGCGCTGGTCTTTGAGGTAAATGAAAAAGTGCCCATCATCATTAAAGCGCCGAAAACGAATGAGAACACGCCAAAAACTAAAAGTTTAACTAAACTTTTTCTAATCATTATTTTTCTCCTGTAAATTTCTTTATCGGAAAAGACCGCTGCGCAAACGGCGCAATGATCGTTTCATTCGAACATGTAAAAACTGTTTCTTTGTGGGAAGTAACCGGTCAGGGAGTTCGGCTGATTTTTCCGACTTATACTGGTGGACGGGATATGTTAAAAGTTTTGCTTAGTCACTTTAAGAATCTTTAAACGCGACAATAAACGCGATAATAGCAACTGCCAAACAGAGCGGCGAATAGAACCATGTGTCCCAGTAAGCAAAGGAGCTGTCACTGGCTTGCTTGAAGAAACCGACCAGTTTGAATTCGCCGATCGCCCGGGCGAGAAAAATAATTGCGATGCCAAAAGTGCCCACGCGAAAGATCCAGTGAGGAATAAACGCGCCAAGAAAACCCGCTTGTCCCAGCACGACCAGCGTAGCCAAAACGAACGCAACAGCGACCATGACAGTCCCAAAAGCTGAAGGAGTGAAAGTTTGCCTGCCGCCGACCGTGGGAACGGCCGCCATACCGGAAGTGCTTCCGCCGAGCGCCCAGTAAAGATGCAGCAGCGCGATCGACGTGAAAATTACGGCCAGTAAAATGGCGAGTATTTTGATCATTTGTTTGCGGCCTCTCAGATTACAAAAGATTTATGCGGCCCTCGGAGACGTAGATCCTCAGTATTACGATCTTAGATCTGTTCGGGTTTGGCTCGATGGCTTTTATCTTTCCGCCGAGCTCCGCTTTTCTGCCCGCGTTTTTGGCGAAATCGAATTTGTCCTTGAGCTCCACATATTCAAAAGCGAAAATTGAGGTGCCCTTTTTGTTTGAAGCCGACACCATTGTTTTATTCTTTGCTTCATCCGCCGACCAGCAAATAAAATTGAACTCTCCGTTGCAATCAAGCTTAATGGCACGGTAAGGAAAAGCGATCTCCTTGCCGACGAGATCCTTAACCAGCCTTTCCAGCTTGTCATAATCCATTTTATCTTCATACACTTTTCCAGCGGCGGAATATAAATACATATAGCGAAGCCTGGCTACTCTTTGCGCATCGTCTTCTTCCTTTACCAGCTTCAGGTACTTAGCCGAAAGATCAAATCCGGTGTCCCAATTCTCCTTGGTGAGGGCGACCAGTAATTCTTTCCACTGCTTTTCGGTGATCGGGTCGGCTTGTTTAGGCGTTTGAGCATAGATCGAAACGCTTGAAAGAATAAACAAGAACGTAATAAATAAAAATTTATTCATAGAAGCTTTTTTTTCAGTAAATTAATCGTTCCGCTTATTTAGCCACCAGTAAAATGGCAAACCAAAACCCAAACCGCCGATAAGAGAAAGAATAACGAACCAGTACCATTTATATCTGCCGATCGGTCTGCGCGCAAAATAGACGGTAAATATCAGGAAAAGCATCGCGGCTTCGATGATAAAAGCGAGTGCGAGGCGGTTGTCCCAAAAGTCGCTGATGTGTTTATGTTCGTAGATCAGCCAATAGATAAAAATGCCGTTTGGCACAAGCAGGCCGAAAAAGGCCACGAGCAGCAGGATCATAGGTTCTCCGTATTTTTCAGTTTGGCGAAAATCTGTCATCATAAATACCACAAATAAATATGAACGTCACACATCTTTTTTGTTCTTCCTGTCATAAAGAGTACGAGCCGAACAAGCTTTACAACCTCTGCACCGAGTGCGGCAAGCCGCTGCTCGTGGCCTATGACATGGAAGCCGTCAAAAAAACCCTGACCAAAGAGAGCCTGCCGGGACGCGTTTCGTCACTCTGGCGTTATGAAGAGATCCTGCCCGTCAGCGACGGCAAAAACCGGATGACGCTCGGCGAAGGTTGGACGCCGCTGCACCGCGCGGAAAACCTGGGGCGCAAGCTGGGGCTGGAAAATTTCTGGATCAAAGACGAATCGCTCAACCCGACACAGAGCTTTAAGGCACGCGGGATGACGATGGCAGTTTCGATGGCGAAGGAGTTGGGCGTAAAAAAGCTTGCCGTGCCCTCGGCGGGAAACGCCGCCGGGGCCTTGTCGGCCTACGCCGCGCTGGCCGGCATGGAGGCGAATATTTTTGTGCCGAAAGACACGCCGAAAGCCTGCGTGATCGAATGCCTTGTGCTGGGCGCGAATGTTACGCTGGTTGATGGACTGATCACCGATTGCGGAAAGATCGTCGCCGAGCGAAAAGAGGCTGAAGGCTGGTTTGATGTTTCGACGCTGAAAGAGCCGTACCGCATCGAAGGCAAAAAAACGATGGGCTACGAGCTGGCCGAGCAGATGAACTGGACCCTGCCCGACGTCATCCTTTACCCGACCGGCGGCGGCACCGGGCTGATCGGAATGTGGAAAGCTTTTGACGAGATGCAAAAGCTGGGCTGGATAGGTGACGAGCGGCCGCGCATGGTCTCAGTGCAGGCGGTCGGCTGCGCGCCGGTGGTTAAAGCATTTCATAAGGGCGACACCGTCGGCGCGGATATCGAAAACGCTCACACGGTTGCTTCGGGCCTGCGCGTGCCAAAAGCGGTCGGCGATTTTATTATGCTCGACATATTGCGTAAGTCGCACGGCACTGCCGTCGCGGTGAGTGATGAAGATCTGGTGAAAGACGCCCGAGAGATCGGCGCGCACGAAGGCATCTTTGCCGCGCCCGAAGGCGGTGCATGTTTAACCGCACTGAAAAAATTATTGGAAGAAGGTTTTGTGAAACCGGACGAGAAAGTTGTCTTGTTCAACACCGGTTCGGGCATCAAATATCTGGAAGCGTTTGAAGATTAGGAAGCTAGAGATCCTGATCCTCCAGTCCAGCTTGTTTCATCAAGTGTTTTTGAAGACCGATCTTGAGTGTTTGATTTTTGTGAATAGGAACGGAGAGCCTGACTACGTTGCCAACTTTCCCATAAATATGATGACTGCCTTGAACACGCAGCAACGTCCATTCGTGCTTTTCCAATATACTGGCAAATTCTTTACCAGAAATTGATTTCATATCGCGAGTTCCAAGATACGATCGTTCTTTTGTGGTTTAATATCAACGACGTCAACTGATAAACACCCTTCTATAGCTTCATGCAAATTTTTTATGAGTTCTTCGTGGGTTTCACCCTGGGTCGCACAGCCGGGTATGGAAGGAACCTCAGCCCAATAACCGCCCTCTTCCGCTTCGTGAACTATTACTTTTATCTTCATAGCTAAATTATACCCTAAGAACTATCTTACTGTTATAATTCCTAAAATTTATCAGGTTTAGTTCGAAAATAATATGACATCCAAAAAACAGTCAAGACGGGAGTTTATCGCGACGGGTGCGGCGGCGCTGGGAGCATTAAGTTTGGGAACCGGCATCAAGGCCGAGACTGCCGTTTTTTCCGACGTGCACCCTGAACTAGGCGAGATCACGATCGCCCAGCTGCAGGCAAAAATGCAGTCCGGCGAGCTGACGGCCGTGAAGCTGGTGGAAATGTACACGGCGCGGATAAAAGAGCTCGATCCCAAAATACGCTCCGTGCTGGAGATCAACCCGGATGCGCCGGAGATCGCGGCGAAGCTGGATAAAGAGCGAAAGCGCGGCAAAGTGCGCTCAGCAATGCACGGTATCCCGGTTTTGATCAAAGACAATATCGATACTCACGACAAGATGAAAACGACGGCCGGCAGCCTGGCCTTGATGGATGCGCCGGTGCCGGAGGAAGACGCTTTTATCGTTAAACGGCTGCGCGAAGCGGGCGCTATTATTTTAGGTAAAACAAACCTGAGCGAGTGGGCAAATTTTCGCTCGACAAAATCGATCAGCGGCTGGAGCGGCCGCGGCGGGCAGACAAATAACCCGTATGTTCTGGACAAAAACCCATGCGGTTCGAGCGCGGGCACGGGCGCGGCGATCTCGGCAAATCTGGCGGCGGTCGGCATCGGCACGGAGACGAACGGCTCGATCATTTGCCCGTCGGTCAGAAACGGCCTGGTCGGCATCAAGCCGACGCTCGGGCTCGTTTCGCGCAGCGGCATCATCCCTATCGCGCACAGCCAGGACACTGCCGGGCCGATGGCCCGCACGGTGGCCGATGCCGCGACGCTGCTTAGCATAATGACCGGTGAAGATAAAAAAGACGCGGTCACCGCCGGCATCGGTAAAGGGCGGAAAAACTACGCCACTTTTTTGGATAAGGACGGCTTGCGCGGTGCGAGACTTGGCGTGGCGCGGCAGTTCATCGACGGCAAAACAAAGCTTGGCCAGGTAGCAGAAAAACACCTGGAACTCTTAAAAAGTCTGGGCGCGACCTTGATCGATGTGGAGTTTCCCGTGCTTGAAAAGGCCGGCGACATGCGGCTTGAAGTTTTGCTCTATGAATTCAAAACCGACCTGAACAAATACCTGGCCGGGCGTAAGTCGCAATATAAAACGCTGGCCGACCTGATCAAATTTAACGACGCTAATAAGGAAAAAGAAATGCCGCTCTTTGCACAGGAACTTTTTCTGCAGGCCGAAGCAAAGGGACCATTGACCGATGAAATGTACTTAAAAGCGCTGCAGGCGCTAAAGAAAAATACGCGCGATGACGGCATCGACGCCTTAACGGCAAAATATAAACTGGACGCGATCGTTGCGCCTTCCTCCGGGCAGACCTGGGCGATCGCCGCCGTCGCCGGTTATCCTTACATCACCGTCCCGGCCGGTTTTGTCGATGGCCTCCCGGCCGGATTCGCGTTTTTCGGCAAGGCGTTCTCCGAACCTGCGCTGATCAAATTTGCCTACGCTTTTGAACAGGCAACCAGGTTGAGAGAGACGCCGAAATTTTTGCCAAAGTCAGCTTGAATCATTTACCTGAGATCTTTTGAGAGATCGGACTTTACTGCCGGCACCGGTAAGGCTCTAAAGTCCAATTCCCCTTTAGAAGCAGTTTGCGGGGCAGCGGTAAAATCGAAATTTGAGACGTCGCCGGCGACAAATATACTGCGTTCGGAAATGGCAACCGTCCTTGATTTGACCGCGATCGAATAGAGCTGGCCGGACATAACAGCCCCAAACTGGTAGTAACCGAACGGGTTAGTACGGGCTGTCCTGATCTCGCCTGAGCTATCAGCCATTCTCATCGTTACGCCCGAAGCCGGAATCCCCTCAGCGGTTAACACCCTGCCGGTAACAGTAGCCGGGGCGGGAGTGATCGCCGGGGCCGTCAGCCGCACTGCCGAAAAGATCGTATTCTCCCAGGGAGGCTGATGGCCCACAATTCCCGCGACCCCGCCAATGACGATCCTGCCTGCCGAGTCAAAGGCAGCAGCCCGCGCACCGTCGAGCGTATAACCGGGCGCCAGGTAGAATTTGCGAAAACCATTGTCGCCGAAAGTTTGATCAAGTGAACCGTCGGGCAAAAAACGCTTGACCATATAGGGAAAATCAGTTATCCATGACGCTCCCAGCTGTGACATACCCACCACTGTTATCCGGCCGTCAGGTGAAATTAAGAAGTCGTAAGGATTTTGATTCAGGTCATCGGCAAAAACCTGGCGCACACCATCGCTGTCGAAACTCGTATCAAAGGCGCCATTAGGTTGGAACCGAAAGAGTTTGCCGGTGTAATAACCAAGCGCAACAACGCGCCCGTCAGGTTGAAGGGCGATCTTGCTGATCCCATGGGTGGGTTGCATATAGGTGATAACAGTATCGATCTTTACGGTATTCCAGGTGTTATCGGTAGAGCCGTCAGAACCCAGCCTGATCAAATAATACGCTTGTCCGGTAAACGTTCCACCCGCAGTGGAACTCCAAAAATTTCCGCCGACAAGTATTTTGCCGTCCGGCTGGATGGCCAGCGATTGCCCGGTAGTAGAGTCAAAGCCGGGTTGTTGAGTACGGACAATTCCGCCCACGCCGAAGGTGCTGTCAAGTGTGCCATTCGGCAGAAAGCGAGCAACGAACTGCGTCCAAATATTATTAAGCAGGGGCGGCGGCATGTACCGCATCGAATCGCCGGTAACCAGGATCTTGCCGTCGGGCTGGATCGCCACCCCTCTGATCACCTCTTCGATATCTGTCGACAGGGTAAGATGCCTACGCACCATGCCACCCGAGCCAAAAGTGGTGTCTAAGGTGCCGTCGCCATTGTAACGAGCCATCGCCGTTTCGTTGTAATCCCACCTCGCTGTCGATCCGATAACAATGATCTTACCGTCGCTTTGCAGCGCTATTCCGGTGGCCTGCCCGTCCTGCTGTGCGACATTGAATCTGGTAATAACAGAACCAAGAGGGCCGGAGCTAGGCGAACCCGGAGGGGGCGATGTGCCAAAAGTCGTGTCAAGCGAGCCGTCCTGATTCAAGCGAACCAGGCAAAAGGGAGCATACCCGCTATGGTAGCAGCCCGAACCGAGAATGATCTTGTTGTCCGGCTGAACTGCTACAGCCCACGCGCCCGATTTCTCGAGCAAACTAATAAGCGCCTTACCGGACGAATTAAAGGTCGTATCGAGTTCGGGTTGTGCTAAAGCGCTGATGTTGAAACCAACACAGATCATCAATAAGCAGCCAAGCAGATTTTTCATGATGAACTCCTTCTCACGCCTCAGAGCGGGCACTTTCCCTTTGATCCATAAAGACAACCGGTTATTTAGTAAGCGGGCCTATTTTGACGGCCGAGGCCACCGGGCGTTTGCCGGTATCCGCCATGGGCTCGCTGATGATATTAAAATTCGAGACCTCATCGTCGACAAACACGTTGCGGTCATCGAACATCACCTTTTTCGATCCGGGCGAGATCGCATAGGCCTCACCCGAAGGAACATCAGCGAACGAGTAATATCCGAACGGGCTGGTCAGCGCGGTCATGATCGTGCTGCCGCCCTGAAGTATCAGGACCGCGCCTGCGACGGGTTGGCCGTCCGCGCGGGTCACCCGGCCCGAAAGACCCACCGGCCCGACGGTCCGCGGCGCCACCAGGCGGGCGGCGGAAAACCGGGCCTGTTGAAACGGGACGGTCGGGATACCTGATCCTGACAGCCCGCCCAATACTGTCCGGCCCTGCGAATCCATCGCGACGGCGTCCGCCTCGCTATCGTTGTTAGCGAGGTCGAAATTGAGAAATCCATCGCCGCTAAAATTTGTATCCGGTGATCCATCCGGCCTGTATTTAGCAATATTATAATAATAGGTAAGATAAAAAGGCATCGATGTGCCGCCGCTCACCGTTATCCTGCCGCCGGCCGATACCATTACGTCCCTGGCAAAGCCTACGTCAAGCGCGGGGCGCTTGCCGTCGCCGTCGAAACTCGTATCCGGCGAGCCGTCCGTATTGAACCGGTAAAGGACATTTCCCCCGACCGCGACCACGCGTCCGTCGAGCTGGATAGCCAAGCCGTATATGTAAGTGGAAACGGGAGAAGTATCGGTGAGAACACCGTCGCCGTCCCAGGTGGCATCGGATGACCCGTCGGGATTAAATCTCGCCAGTATAAATGAGTAGATCGAACCCGAATTACCATAGCCGCCGGTCACTATCTTGCCGTCAGGCTGAAGTTTGATAACGATGCCCACGTTGGAAGCTCCCAGGACCGTTCTTACGATCCCGCCGTTTCCGAATGAGCCGTCAATCGCGCCGTTTGGCAAATAACGGGCAATGAACTGTTGAGCTTCAGACTGCGGTCCGTTGCGCGTCGAGTTACCAATGACCAATATCTTGCCGTCCGGCTGGATCGCCACGCTTTGCGCCCGGTCATTTTCGCCCGGATTGATATCATAGACCCCTATCCCGCCGTTTCCGAACGAAGGATCCAGACTCCCATCCGGATTATGGCGGACTATCGTAAGGTACTCAGCCGAACTGAATATACCGTAGCCGACGACCACTATCTTGCCGTCCTTCTGAAGCGCAAGACCGTACGCCCTGCCCCCTATTGCGAGGGTGTATACCTGGCCATTATTGCCGAAGGTAGTATCAAGCGAACCGTTCTCGTTTAAACGAACAAGGCAAAAGGGGCGGTTCGCCGGACTTCCGGAGCTGAAACACTGACCGGCAACCATTACAACCTTGTTATCGGGCTGAACGACCATATCCTCCGTGTAGGCCATATCCGAATTAACGATGACTTTGCCGGTTGAGTTAAAGGCGGTATCGAGTTCCGGTTGAGCTAGGACACCTGAGGTTAGAACAAAACCTATTGTCAAAAAACTAGTGAGTAAGCTTTTCATAATTTTTCTCCGCTTCGGTAAGGAGTTGTAGTTATTCCCCAGAGCCGTTATTTAGTAAGCGGGCCTATTTTAACCGGGCCTAAACGCGCATCTGCTGCCGGTTCGCTGGTGATATTAAACGCGGTGATGTTTCCATCAACGAATACATTGCGGTCGGCGAACATCACTTTTTTCGAGCCGGGCGAGATCGCATAGGCCGCACCCGAAGGAACATTCTGAAAACTGTAATATCCGAACGGATTTGTCAGCGCGGTCATGGCCGTGCTGCCGCTCTGAAGGATCAGGACCGCGCTTCCGACGGGAGCGCCGTCAGGCCGCGTAACCCGGCCGGAAAGGCCGACCGGTCCGACCGACGGTGGCGCGGATATGCGAGCAGCTGAAAACAGCGGCGTGTTCCAGGGATTAAAAGTTTGGCTGCCTACCGCGGCAATTCCCGAAACAACTGTCCGGCCTCGCGAATCCAGCGCGACTGCGGTGGCGCCGGCCGCCGCGCCGGGATAGATATTTGCATAACCGACACCGTATAAGGTCGTATCGGGCGTACCATCCGCGTTGAATCTTGAAACCAAATAGTAAAGGATCGGAGAAGGGCAAGGCCCCGTCGGAAAAGGCCCGCAAGAAGAAATATAGCCATACGTTGCGCCAACAACCGTTATTCTGCCGCTGGCTGAAACAGCCAATGAGTACGGATCCTTATCATTCCCATTCAAGGCCTGACGCGCACCGTCGCCGTCAAATGTCGTATCTTCCGAACCGTCGGAATTAAATTGAAACAATATATTTTTATGGCCGAGCGCGACAATACGGCCGTCCAATTTGACGGCGATAGCGCGAATACCAACTGCGGCAAAACCGTTATTAGCGGCGCCCGCCGTGTAAGGGATACTCTTGATGCCGTCTCCGTCCCAGGAAGTGTCAAGCGAACCATCGGAATTGTAGCGAGTCACCAGATACGCGAGCCCAGTGCTATTATTTCCGCCCACCACGATCTTGCCGTCTACCTGAAGCGCGACGGAGACGCCGCTGAAAGAAGAACCCGGCTCATTAGTTTGCACGATGCCGCCGGTACCGAATGAATTATCGAGTGTTCCATCCGGCAGGTAGCGCGCGACGAGTTGACCGCCCGGTGCGGTGCCGACTATCACGATCTTGCCGTCAGGCTGTATCGCAGCTTTGCTGGCCGTTGTCGTGCCCCCGTCAACAATGGTTAGTACCGTTCCACCGGTGCCGAATATAGGGTCAAGCGACCCGTCTGCATTATAACGAACAAGAACAGCTCCCGTTCCGCCGCCTATCGCCACGACTTTACCGTCGTTTTGGACCTCAACATCGCTTACGCTGGTAGCACCATTAGGAGAAGACAAAACCCCGAACTGGGAGTTCGCAAAAGAGGGGTCAAACGAACCGTCTTCATTTATGCGGATACCGCAGAAAGGCACGTTACCGGTGTTTATGCCACTACAAGGCGCAAACATAATTATTTTATTGTCGGGCTGCACAGCTATATCTTTGACATACGCTAAGGAACCCGCGCTGACAATGTTTGCAAAATCCAGTGTGGTTTGAGCTGTCACACCTGCGACGGAGAAAAGACAGATAACCAAAAGGCAGCGAAACAGATTTTTCATAAACGATCCTCCAACGGCGGTTTCAGGTGGGAACCAAGACCATGTACATAGTTAGACCCGAATGATATGCCAAATTCACCCGATTTTCAAGATTTTTAGCCTCGTACCCGAAAGGCGGGGGGTGGTTCTCCTTTGTCAGTAGCGTCGGCGTCAACGGTGAGGTCAGAACCGGGAGCCGTAGCGACCGGGTCTCAAACTCCCCTCCTTACGAAGGAGGGGTGGCACGCGCTTCGCGTGACGGGGTGGTTCTCTCTTTTAAATTCGTCTTCCAGTCATGTTCTTGCCGTCCAGCAGCAAATTATTTTTGCCCGGCTTCAGCTCTACCTGCACGTTCCAGATGCCGCTTTTCTTTTTTGTTTTACCTATCCCGCAGACATAGCAGGTCCCGGAATTCAGATCTTCCAACGCGGCTTTTCCTTCCGAATCGATGATAAAGAATCTGACGGCCCGGGCACTTAGTACATCAATCGCTTTAGCGTAACTGACACCCATGGCCGGGCTCATACGCGAAGCCTTCTCGGCCGTGTAAATCAGCGCCGCCGGATATTTGCGAGGGTGGTCCGGCGCCAGCAGTATCTCTCTGAGATGTTCCCCCCTCGCGGTGTCTGAAAACAATCCCCTCTTTTTTAACAGGTCTCCCCAGATCGCATTTTAGTTTTCTTTTAATACTTCCGACAGATCCCTGTCTAAAATATAGAATACCTGCCCGGCCATTATGTGCGCGTCTAATTCCACATAACCCGCTTCAGTTTCCACCTTCACCGTTAAGCTCGCATTTCCCGCGCCGCCATTTTTTTGTTTTCTCATAGTTGTAGGAGTTTCTAAGAGTGTTATATTTATACTCATCACCGCCCTCAAAAGCGGTAAATTGACAGGGATGCTAACTAAATCGTTCGTCATCCCACATCTTTGAAAACGAGCATCTGAGTAATGCCGCTGACCTTTAAGAGCAATAAATCTTGATCCATCTGCACAGCCATATTCAAAAGAATACGGCGTGTGATTTTCAAGTAAAGCAGCTTCCTGCAATTGAGGGAGATAATAGCTTAGGTCGAAATACCTGTCAAGGAGAAATTTCCTGATGGGTACCAGCAAAATCGAACGACCTGAAAGACTGGCCGAAAAACTGCGCCGTATTCGCTTGAAATTGGGTTTATCTCAACCAAAAATGGCCGAGGCTTTGGAACGATATGGCGTGAAGATGTATCCGGGTTATATAGGCTCTTATGAAATCAAAGCTCGAGTGCCTTCATTTCTTGTAGTACTCGCCTATGCAAAACTCGCCCGAATTTCCACCGATGTAATTATTGATGACGAGAAAGACTTGCCGAAAGGCTTCTAAACGGAAAATGGAGTCAGAACCGGGAGCCGTAGCGACCGGGTTCTTTTTTTGCTCGTGCTGCACATGAAACCCTTCCCGACCTGAGAGTGATTGGCTCGCGTGATAATAATAAACATTTAAGTAAATAAATTTGCAGTCCGGAAGGGCCGCTTGCGCCCGCTCTTACTCAAAAGTCCCCGTAGGGACATCATATTTGTAGAAACATTCACATATAAAGGTTCCAAGCTCCGTAGGAGCGACATATATCGTTACTACGGAACTCGAAAATCATTTCCAAACCCGTTGCTACAAATATTACGTCCCTATGGGACTAAAAAACCATCTCGTCGCTATCGCTTCCGATTCTGACCTCATTCCCTAATTACTTCTATTCTTTAAAATCATCCCTTCCCTTTTTCGCTCCAAATAAGATAATGCTCACATGAGCGACTCCCAAAACCCGCTTGAACTACCCGAGCACGAAATACAAAACTGGAATAATCTTTTTAACCTGAAATCCGCGAACGAGTGGATGGAGGATACCGGCCAAAAGCCGCAGCCCGAGGCGCTGTTTGGCGATTTTTGGCTGGAAGGCGAGTTGTCGATACTCTTTTCCGATACCAATCGCGGCAAAAGTACGCTGGCAATGCAGATCGCCGAGAGCTTGGCGCGTGGAAAACCGGTCGCGCCATTCGAAGCCGTGCCGTCGGCGCAGAAAGTCCTCTATTTAGATTTCGAGTTGAGCGATAGGCAGTTTGAATCGCGCTATTCCACGATAAGCGAAGCCGGAACACGCCATCGTTACCGTTTCTCTGATAATTTGCTGCGCGCGCAAACTGCCGTGCGCGACCATCTGCCGCCGGGTTTTGAAACCATGGCGGAATTTATTCATCATTCGTTCGTAACGCTGGTGCGGGAAACGGGCGCGCGGATAGTGATCGTCGACAACATCACCTTTCTTAAAGGCGCGAACGAAAACGCCTCGGCCGCCGTCCAGTTGATGAAGGCGCTGAAACATTTAAAAGAATACTATGGCGTCTCGATGCTCGTCTTAGCCCACACGCCAAAGCTCCCTTATACGTCGCCGTTTTCTCTTAACGATATGCAGGGGTCGAAGATGCTCAGCAATTTTGCTGATAATGTTTTCGCTATCGGCGCCAGCAACCAGGCCAAAGACCTGCGCTATTTGAAACACCTCAAGCCGCGCTCTTCCGAAATTCAATACGACGCTTCGAACGTCATACTTTACCGGATAACAAAAGCGTACTCGTTCTTACAATTCGAATTCGAAAGTTACGCCAGGGAACGTGACCACCTTGTCTGGCGCTACGACTGCTCGGACGGTGAACGCGCCAAATTAATGATCGTTGCAAAAAGGCTCTATGCCCAGGGAGCAAGCCAGCGCCGGGTCGCCATGATCATGGGCATCTCTCATAGAACCGTCGGCCGCTATCTTCGGGCTGCAACGCCCGGCGACCATAACATCTTAAAAGAGGATGATATTCAGCGAGTGCAAGAGGAAAATGTTTGATCTTTGGAAATTAGGTGACATTGTAAGAATTTCTGGGGCATTTTTGGAGCAGGTGGCGCAGTGGCGCACGCTGGAGCAGTGCCCCACTATCGCTTACATGTATGCCACGAGCGGTCCGCTGCTCCCAAATTAAACCGCCTCGCCGTGTCTTATCTTGTCCATCTGGTGGATTTTGTTAACGAATTTTTGTGCTTCTTCGGATTGGAAGAGTTCGAGCGTGTCGGTGTCGTGATCGGTGACGGGCGTAAGAGCGGTGTCCATGTATTCGAGTTTTTTCGGGTCGTGTTTGACGCGGCGGTAGATCAGGCGCAGGTGGGTGTAGAGCGAGATCCATTTCAGTTGTTTGGCCAGCATTTCCCAAGCGACGCGCGGATAAAACACGAGCGGATTTTCCAGTTTCAGATCGCTGCGCCTGGTGGTGCGAAATTTCATCCGCAGGAAGCCGCCCTCGAGCGGGTGAATTTTCTCGATGTCGATACAGCCTTTGAACCAGCAGATAAAAAACATCGTCTTGCCGGGGCTGGTGCCGGTGGCGATGGCGCGGCGCAGAACGGTTTCGATGTGCTCGTCGGTATAGTAGGTTTTCCAAGCCGTGCGGTAAGCATCCTGCCACTCTTCGCGCGACATTTTTCCGTGGCCGGTGACCGCGTGATTCAGATCGTACTTGTTGATGTCGGCATCCATCGCGATGCCGGCGGTGTGAAGTTTTTTGTGGTCTTCGGAACCGGGCAGCGGCGTCAGGTAGAAAAATTCCAGCAGATCGACCGGCAGTTCTTTTTTTATCACCTCGATATCGTGGACGATCGATTCCTTGGTGTCGCCGGGAAAACCAAGGATGTAGCCGCAATAGGTGACGATGCCAACCTGTTTCCAGGCGAGCAGCATCTGGCGGTAATCGGTGATCTTGTTCTGGCGTTTTTTCGCCCCGGCCAGGCTGTCAGGATTGATATTTTCGAGGCCGATGAAAACGCGCTTGACGCCGGCGCGCGCCGATTTCTCGATAAAGTTTTCCAGCTTGTGGCAGAGCGTATCGACCTGGATGATAAAACTCATTTTGAGTTTTTCCACTTCGCGCAAATGGATGAGCCGGTCGAGAATGACTTCCCAATCCTTGTTGCGGGCAAAATTATCATCGGTGATAAAAAAGCTGGTCAGCCCCTGCGCGATATTTATCCGCACGATCTGCTCGATGTCGTCGGGCGAGCGGCGGCGCGATTTTCGCCCCTGCACATTGATGATCGTGCAAAAAGAACAGGTGAACGGGCAGCCGCGACCGGCGTCAAAACTGGTGGTCGCTCCGGCGGTGCGTTTAATTCTTTCGGCCGGAAGCACGGGTGACGGAACGCCCTCGATATTCGGCAGGTCGTCCATAAAATTATAGACAGGCAGAAGCTGGTCGAAATATGCGTCCTTTAAAACCTGCTCCAACCTGCCTTCGGCTTCGCCGGCGAAAAGTGTCGCGCCCATTTCCTTTGCCTTGGTGACGTGCGGGTCCATTTCGTCGAGCATCGCCATCGTGCCGGAAATGTGAAAGCCGCCGATGGCAACCTTGATACCCGCCTCAAGCAGCGGGCGGGCGATATCCATCGCTCGGATAAACTGATTTGATTGCACGCCGACCAGCATCACCATTCCGGCGTCGGCCGCTGCGATCATTTTGGCAATGCGATCCGTGCGAATATGGGTGTTGGTTTCATCAAAAGCGTGAATGTCGAATTCGACATCATCGCCCAGCACTTTTTCCGCCGCGCACTCGCGCGCCAGGCCATATAGCACCGCCAGCGAATTAGAAGGAATGGCGGAACGAAACCACTGGATGACATAACCGTCGTCATCATAGTGAGACGGTTTTACCAGAACCAGACAGAATTTTTTCTTGCTTTGCGGCATTAGTTAATGAACAGTTAATGAACGTTAGATTCTACCGTGAAACAGCTCAAATATCATAATTATCGATCCTGTCGGTTGTGGGTCAATTTAAAACGGGAATATCCGCGTAGCGGATTGGCGAGAATAGCCCAGGGCTTCAGCCCTGGGTATCGAACCATCATTTGACGCATTAGCCCTGAAGGGGCGGCAGAACTGACTGGGTTCTGCCGCCCCTTCAGGGCCGAATAATTTTGGTTCTCATACCCAGGGTGGCGCTCACTTCGTTCACTTACCCCGGGCTATTTTCTTTGTCCCCGTTGGGGACTTTAAGTACAGATTCGCGCCGGATTTGACAATTATCAATAACGGCATATATTTGAAACACTCAATTACATTTTATTCGCAGTACAACAAGGGGCGGGTAGTTTTTCATAATTTATCCAAAGGAGAGTTTTATGAAATTTGGCACCATTCTGGCTGCGGTTGCGGGCGGGCTCGTTATGTTCCTGCTGGGATTTTTGTTTTTTGGCATTCTGCTGGCGAATTTTTTCGCGGAATATACGGTCAAGTATCAGGGCTTGATGAAAGACCCGCCCGAGATCTCGCTGATATTTCTTTTTAATCTGGTTTGGGCATGGCTGATCGCTTTTGTGATGGAGTGGTCCGGGATCAGTACCATTACAGGCGGCGTAAAGGCCGGAGCGGCGATAATGTTTGCCCTGATACTAGGGGTCAATCTCCAGTACTATGCTTTTATGAACCTGCACACCAGCATCGTACCGCTGGTCGTCGACGTACTGGTAGTAACGGTGATGGGCGCCGTCGCCGGCGCGGTGATCGCCCTGGTGCTGGGATTTTTTAATAAACCTAAAGAAGCAGCAGAATGATTGAAAACGGTTTATAGAAAAAAGGCTTCCCCATAAAGATTCTCGCGCGACCATGGTGCTATTTCGTGTGTTTGGTGTGTTTCGTGGTTAAACTAAGCTTAGCTACGAAGTACACTAGATGCACTAAACAGGAACCGCAAATTTTTCATCTTTATACCGACGTAACCACGCTTTTATGAGCAAACGCCTTCTAAAAACTTTAATTTTTTGGCCATCTCCGGCAGAGTCCGACAATAAATCGGGCAAACCAAAAAAATATTCGCACCGATAAAATTGACGGGCGGCGAACGTTGTCGATAAACGTTTCTACACTTCTTACGATCGACCTTTCGGCTTCGGCTCTCGAGTTCGGGTCGAGCAGCCGGTCGGCGTTGTACCACGCCATGCCTCTGCTTAAACGAAAACCGTAATTACTCAATATCTGGTCGTAACCTTTTTCCAGATGATCCAGCCAACTCAAAAAAGGCGCATATCTTGTCAGCACCGCGTCTTCGATCATCTGCACGTTGGCGGCCAGGACATCGTTCATGTGATGAAAATCGTGAATGTGAGATATTTCATCCGCGCCGGAAAGCCCCGCATCGATCAGCGCAAATGGAAGGTCGTGCACAATGTGGGCCGTCATGGCAAACACCATATCTTCGAGCACGGAAGAATTGTTAAAGCGAATGGTATCGAAAACTTTTTTCCACGCCGCCGGCACTTCCTTTTTTTCGTCCTCGGCATCGAGAGCCCGGAAATAATATCCGGCAAAAATTTCAGCTAAAGAAACGACCCAGCCTGGGTCGAAAAATTTTTCCTGCGTCAGTCCGTTTGCCAGGATAAGAGTGATGTTGGTATAGGTGCAGGAAAAAATAGCCCGTGAATCTTTTGCGGCCTCATATTTTCGGGTATAGCCATCCAGCCGGTCTGCCAGCACGATAAGCCTTTCCTGATATTCATTCGTAACGACGGGAGTAAAAAATTTCATATGAGCAGGTCTTGTGCCGATCTTAGCCGCTTGATCGTTTTGGGAACGGGGCGGGTTTTAGCGTGATGAACGCTTAGTGTGCGAATTTACGACGGAGTATATCACGAGAATCGCAGTTCTTTACCTGTATTATTTAAGGAGACTAAAGGTACACGCCAATGAAAATGGCCGGCGGCAAAATTTACGAGTAATGACAAAAAAAGAGCCGGTCAAAAAATCCGGCTCCTTTTTACTTTTCGATATTCGACGGCTACTTGAATCCTACCATGTCCCCTTTTAAAGCACTTCTGGAAGAAATTTGCGGCGCTCCTGTAAAGTCGAAGTTTAAAACGTCGCCGGTGAGGAACAAGGCGCGTTCAGAAACGGCAACAGCCCTCGATTTGACCGAGATCGAATAGAGCTGGCCGGACATAACACCGCTAAACTGGTAGTAACCAAATGGATTAGTACGGGCCAAACGGGTTGCGCCCGAGCTGTCAGCCATTCTCATCGTCACGCCCGAAACCGCGAGTCCCTCAGCCGTCATTACCCTGCCCGTGATAGTGGACGCAGCAGGAGTGATGGCCGGGGCCGTCAGACGAACGGCGGAAAAAACCGCGTTGTCCCAGGGATATTGATTGGCCGCATCCGCCGCCAACCCGGCGATGACAGGCCGTCCTGACGGATCAAACGCGATAGCCCGCGCGCCATCAAGCGTAGCCTGCGAAAAATGGATAGAGAGACGCCCGCCGGCGCCGAACGTTCCGTCATCGGAACCATTCGGCATTAACCGTTGGATCAGGTAGGGGAAAATAGTTATCCACGAAGCTCCCCGTCGCGACATTCCGACGACTGTTATCCGGCCGTCGGCTGAAACAGCGAGATCATAAGCTTTCTCGTCAACTATGAACACCGAACGCGCGCCATCGGAATCAAAACCCGTATCCGGGGAACCATTCGGCATGAACTTGAGGAGCCTGCTGGTGGCAAATCCGAGTGCGACGACGCGCCCGTCGGGAGCAACGGCGACGGAGCGGATGCCATCCGCCGGGCCAATATCGTCAGCAGAATAAGGAATCTGCGGGGTGCTCCAATTCTGATCGCCGGAACCGTCAGAATTAAGCCTGGCCACATAATACGCCCGGTAGGGAGTTCCTCCCGGAGTATTGACCCAAAGATTTCCGCCGACAAGTATTTTTCCGTCCGGCTGGATCGCGAGCGATTGCCCGGAAGCCGAAGTAGAGCCGGTATTGGTTTTGACGATCCCAGCGACGCCGAAGGAACTGTCGAGCGTACCGTTTGGCAAATAACGGGCCACGAACTGCGACCAGATATTATCCAAATTCGGCCACGGGATTATCCGCATTGAATCGCCGGTGATCACGATCTTGCCATCGGGCTGGACCGCGACGGCGCGGACGGTCTCGGCATTTTGTGCGCCGGTAATGTTTGCAAGCAACTTGCCCCCGGTGCCGAAAGTGGTATCCAGCGTGCCGTCGCCGTTTAAGCGAACCATCGCGGTGTAGTTGTTATACGGCGTATCCGAGGCCGAGCCGACAATGACGATCTTGCCGTCGCTTTGAATTGCTATTCCGGTCGCCTGCCCGTCCTGGGCGGCTGATGGACCGAACTTGGTAATAACAGAGCCCGGGGGGCCGAAATTATCGGGTTGGCCGAAATTTCCAAAAGCTGTGTCAACAGAACCGTCCTGATTCAGGCGAACCGCGCAAAACGGAAATTTTCCCTGGTTATTATGACAGCCGGAAACCATGACGATCTTGTTGTCCGGCTGGACGGCCACCTTCCATGCGCCGGATTTTCCGGCAATATTAATAATTACCTTTCCGGTCGAATTAAAGGTTGTATCGAGCTCCGGTTGAGCGAAGACGCCAATGCTAATAAAGCCGGTAATTAGAATGCTGCAAAATAAGTTTCTCATCGCAATTTCCTTATGGACGGTCCCGGTGATTTGGGCGCCGGTGCGTCTATCCGGATCGTGCGGGAATCGAGCTGCTCGCCGACAAAGTCCAGGCCTGAGATCTGATCGTCGACGAGTATGGTTCGTTTACCAAACGCCATATCGGTTTTCGACCTGACCGAGAAAATATAGGTCTTGTTGGTCTCAACATTATTCAGAGTATAGAAGCCGAACGGAGTTGTTCGCGCGCTCAGGCCGCCTTGAGTTGAGACCGTCACGCCTGAAACTCCGTTGCCGTTCGCATCCGTCACCCTTCCAGAAACGCTGACCGGCCTCGGCGGCGGGGCGGCCAGGCGGGCGGCGGAAAACCGCGGTGATTCCCAGTAGGTTCTGATGCAGCATGATGATGAAACTCCCGCGAAGACTACCCGTCCGATCGGATCGACGGCAATTGTCCTGCCGCCGTTATAGCCGGCACTGATAATGACGCCGACATCAATTTCCAGATATCCATCGCCGCTAAAGCTCGTATCTAAAGATCCGTCCTGTTTGTAGCGCGCGGTGAAATACCGCAGGTCCGGAGTGGGACAGGGAAAACCAAAGCTGCAAGCCGGGGGAATTCCAGTGCCGATCACCGTGATCTTGCCGCTGGCTGAGACCATCAGGCTGTAAGGCACCTTATCTGTTCCATTAAGCGCCTGGCGAGACCCGTCACCGTCAAAACTTGTATCGAGCGAGCCATCCGCATTAAAACGGTAAATGATATTTCCATGGCCAAGCGCCACCACGCGCCCGTCCAGCTGCAAGCCGATGGAACGAAAGCCCAGGCCTAAATTTCCGGAAGCCGGAACGCTCAGAATTCCGTCGCCGTCCCAGGTAGTGTCAGGCGTTCCATCGGAATTCAAACGGATCAACAGGTAACCCACCCCGCCGGCGCCGCCGGCGACTATTTTGCCGTCAGGCTGAAGCGCGATCGAACTGCCCACCGCTACCGGGATCGTACTCATCCCGCCCGTGCCGAATGAGGTATCAAGCGTTCCGTCCGACAGATAGCGGGCGACGAATTGCATGCTGCCCGCAGTACCGACGATCAGGATCTTGCCATCCGGTTGGAGGACGATCTTTTCCGCGCGATCATCGACACCGGTAATCAAGGTGAACACAATGCCGCCCGTACCAAATGAAGGATCGAGAGACCCATCCGCGTTATAACGGATCAGCGCAACATCCTGTCCGCTTCCGGCACCCGGACCGGAGCCCACCGCGATCACCTTACCGTCACCCTGGAGCGCTATTCCCCGTGCCGATCCGGAGCCCATCGGAGCAAATGAAGTAAATACACCCCCAAAACTAGTATTGGGAACGCCTCCTTTGAACGTGCTGTCCATCGTTCCGTCCTCGTTCATGCGGGCCAGACAGAAAGGGACCAGGGGTGAATCCATGGTCCTGCACGACGAGGCAAGAATGATCTTATTGTCCGGCTGAATGGCTATGTCATCGGCATAAGCCAAAAAATTGGAAACGACGACACTTCTGCCGCCGCTGCCAAAGGTGGCATCGAGTTCCGGTTGAGCGAACACACCGGCGCTGATAAATCCGATAACAAGAAGGACGCAAAATAATGTTTTCATCGCAATTTCCTTATGGACGGCCCCACTGATTTGGGCCCGGGTGCGTCTATTTGGATCGTGCGGGAGTCAGGCTGTTCGCCGACAAAGTCCAGGCCGGCGATCTGATCATCGACGAGTACGGTGCGTTTATTAAACGACATATCCGTTTTCGACCTGACCGAGAAAATATAGGTCTTGTTGGTCTGAATATTGTTAAGGGTGTAAAAGCCAAACGGAGTTGTCGTTGCGCTTACACCGGAAGTTGAGACGGTCACGCCTGAGACCCCGTTGCCGTTCGGGCCGGTTACCCGTCCCGAGACGCTGACCGACATAACGGGGGGCGCCATCAGGCGAACAACCGCGAAACTCATAGGAGTCGAGGCTAAATATCCGCCGATCACGAGGCGGCCTTTAGTGTCGAAGGCGCTGGACAACGAAAAACTATTTTCAGAAGCAGAAATGATAGGATCGACAATGACAACCCCACTATTGCCGAAACCGGTTTCGACTGCGCCATCCGCTTTGAACTTATAGATACTGAATTTTGAACTTCCACTAGGCGAAGGGCCGGTTATCGTTATTTTACCGCTGGCCGTAACCGTAAGATCGGTATTAACGGCCGTAATACCGGTTAGTTCGCGAATGCCGTCACCGTCAAGACTGGTGTCTAAAGAGCCGTCCGGATTGAACCTGAAAATGGCACGGAAGTCGGAGATCGCTACCACGCGTCCATCCAGCATTACATTGAGGTACTTAATTGAATTGAGGAACGGAGCTGCCGGGACATCGACAATTCCGTCTCCACCACCCCATGTCGGATCGGGAGTTCCATTTGCATTTAATCTCCACAGCATACTTTTCGGCGGCGGGGTGCCCGCTGCCGTGCTTGTATAAACGCTAAGCAGCATCTTGCCGTCCGGTTGAATGGCAACACCGGCACAAGTAGTCTGATCCGTCATCGTCAGATTCATAATGCCGCCCGTTCCGAATGAATTATCCGGCGTGCCGTTCGGAAGATAACGAACCATCCATCCCCCGCTAAGAGTCGTTCCAAGCCTGGACCACGGATAAGAGCCTCCCACCATCACTATCTTTCCATCCGATTGGATCGCCAGCCCGGTGGGATAGGCTATTCCCATTCCCGCTCCCGCAATGACAACATTGCCACCGCCGAACGAACTATCGAGAGTTCCATCCGGGTTGTAGCGGGTCAGCGTAGGGGTATCCGAATATGAAGGAAAACTTTCGAACCTCTTGGTGCCGCCGACCAGGATCTTGCCGTCACTCTGCAACGCGACACGGCCACCGCTCTCAAGATCCAAATTCACGAGAAAACCCTTCTCCGCAAATGTTGTATCAAGAGAGCCGTCTTCGTTATAACGGGCCACGCATTGTTGAAAGATCTCAGGCTGGCATTGACCGGCCACGACGATCTTATTGTTCGGCTGAACTGCTACGTCGTTGCCCATAGCATGGAAGCCGAAAGACGCGGTTTGAAAGCCTACCGAATTAAAAGTGGTATCCACTTGAGCGAAAACACCGGCGCTGATAAAGCCGGTAATTAGAATGCTGCAAAATAATTTTTTCATCGCAATTTCCTTATGGACGGCCCCGGTGATTTGGGTGCCGGTCCGTTTATTTGGATCGTGCGGGAGTCAAGCTGTTCGCCGATAAAGTCCAGGCCTGAGATCTGGTCGTCGACGAGTATGGTGCGTTTACCGAACGCCATATCAGTTTTCGACCTGACCGAAAAAACATAGGTCCGGTTGGTCGGGACATTGTGAAGAGTATAGAAGCCGAACGGATTTGTCGTGGCGCTTACACCGGAAGTTGAAACGGTCACGCCTGAGACCCCGTTGCCGTTCGGGCCCGTTACCCTGCCGGAAACACTGACCGGCCTCGGCTGCGGCGCAGCCAGGCGAGTAGCGGAAAACACGGGGTTTTGGATCGGAATAGTAGGAGTGCCCATTGTTGCCGTCAGCCCCGATACAACCAGACGGCCGGTCGGATCAAACCCAACGGTCGTTGCCATCGAGCCGTAGCCGCCGCCGACATCAATATCGAGATAACCATCGCCGCTATAGTTCGCATCCGGAGACCCGTCGGATAGATACCGCGCGGTGAGAAACCATTGAGCGATCGTCGGGCAGCCTCCCCACCACCCACAGTTCGAGGGAGAAGGCGTCCCGCCTACCACAGTGATCTTGCCGCTGGCGGAAACCATCAGCCAGGAAGGACCTTTGTCCGTTGCAAGCGCCTGACGAGAACCGTCGCCATCAAAGCTCGTATCAAGCGAGCCGTCAGTATTGAAACGGAAAATATTTTTTTGGCCAAGCGCGACAACGCGCCCGTCCAGTTGTACGGCGAGCGAGCGGATACCGGTGCCGGGATATGCTCCCGTGTCAGTAGCGAAGCTCTTGATCCCACCATCACCCCATGAAGGATCAAGCGAACCGTCCGCGTTCAAACGGGTCACCAGATACGAGGCTGACGGGGCCGGTGAACCAACTTCCGTCACCGAGAATCCGCCAACAAGTATCTTGCCGTCATACTGAAGCGCCATGGATTGGGCGCTAGTGTAGTTTCCCGGAATTACGGTCTGGACGATTCCACCCGTTCCAAACGAGCTGTCAAGGGTTCCATCCGCCAGATAGCGAAGAACGAACTGCTGATAAACGAAAGCGTGAGGGGCCTCCACTTCGTGGACGGAGTAGCCCACGGCCACGATCTTACCATCGGGCTGGACAGCGACTTTTTGAATGAGGTCGTTATAGGGAGAAATGTCAGTCAATACAATTCCATCCGTGCCGAAAGTGGCATCCATGGTTCCGTCCGAAGCGTTATAACGAACCATGTAAACATTATCGTCATCCCCATTTACGGGCCCGAGGCCGGGGCCGTAACCGGCCGCAACGATCTTGCCGTCGCTCTGGAGGGCAAGTCCGTTCACTGCTCCATACGTGCTGTTACCAAACCTGGTATAAACACCCAACCCTCCAAAACTCGGAAGCCCTGCGGGTGGTTGGCTGAAAACAGCATCAACCGAACCGTTCTCGCTCAAGCGAACAAGACAGAAAGGAACACTCGTGTAATTAAAGCTCGCGCAGGGTGACGCCAGAATGATCTTGTTATCCGGCTGAATTACCATATCGCGGGTGACAGCCAGGGCGCCGTAGTTAATAACTTTTTTGCCGCCTGTGCCAAAGGTGGCATCTAGTTCCGGTTGAGCTGACACGCCGGCGCTGATAAAGCCGATAGCAAGAATGACGCAAAATAATTTTTTCATCGCAATTTCCTTACGGACGGCCCCAGGGATTTAGGCGCCGGTTCTTCTATTTGAATGGTGCGGTGGTCAAGCTGTTCACCGACGAAGTCGATACCCGTGAGATTATCGTCAACGAGTATGGTGCGCTTTGTGAACGCTAAGCTATTTCTCGCCCTGACCGAGAAAATGTAGGTCCGGTTGGTCTGAATGTTGTTCAAGGTGTAATAACCGAAAGGGCTCGTCTGGGCGGATGTGCCTTGAGTCGAGATGGTCGCATTTGCCACGCCATTCCCATTCGCGTCCATGATACGGCCGGAAACGCTGACCGACATAACGGGCGGCGCAACCAGGCGGACAAGCACGAACCGGTTGGGCGCGGTGGTATTCACATATCCGGCGGTGACCAGGCGGCCGTGCGGGTCGAATGCGCAAGACAACGAATAGCTATGATCAGAAAGGCTGACTGGGTTGATAACAAGCCTTCCGTTATCGCCAAAGCCGGTTTCAACTGCTCCATCCGCTTTGAACTTATAAATACCGAACCCGGCACCTGAATTAGGGATAGGGCCGGTGAGCGTCATCTTACCGCTGGCTGAGACCGTCAGATCGGTATTGACGCCCGTTTCTATTAACTCACGGATCCCATCACCATCAAGGCTGGTGTCGAAAGAGCCGTCCGGGTTGAAACGAAAAATAGACCGGTAGTCGGTCACCCCTACGACACGTCCGTCCGGCATTATATTTAGGAATTTAAGTTGACTGAGTAGCGGTGCGGCCGGAATATTGACGATACCGTCTCCCCCGCCCCAGGTTGGATCGAAAGATCCATCCGGATTCAATCTCCACAGCATGCTTTCCGGCGGAGGCGGGTTAAAACCCGTGCTGGTATATACGCTGAGCAGAATTTTGCCATCCGGCTGGACAGCCACTGAAGTGCAGGACGACTGGAGCGTCCCGCTAAGATTCCTGACGCCGCCGTTTCCGAATGAGGTGTCCGGCGTGCCATTGGGAAGATAGCGGACGACCCATCCCAGGCTACTGGTCGACGTTCCCCAACCCCATACCCATGCCCGGGATTCTCCTGCCAGTAGGATCTTGCCATCGGGCTGGATCGCCATGGCGGTTACCGAATTTAGTCCGAGGCCTGCTCCCCCGACGATAATGTTTCCGCCGCCAAACGAACTATCGAGAACTCCATCCGGGGTGTAGCGGGCAAGCGTAGGCGCATACGAATATACAGGAAAACTGTCGAACCTCTTGGTACCGCCGACCACGATCTTGCCGTCGCTCTGCAGAGCGACCCGGCTGCCGTCGTCAAGGCCGAAGTTTACGAGAAAACCTTGCTGCGCGAAGGTGGTATCAAGGGAACCGTCTTCGTTATAGCGCGCCACGCATTGTTGATAGGTCGACGGCTGACAACTGCCGACCATGACGATCTTGTTATCGGGCTGGATAGCAACATCGCCTCCGGAAGCATGAATACCGAAAGAGGCCGTCTGAATGCCGGTCGAGTTAAAAGTGGTATCGAGTTCCGGTTGAGCAAAGACACCGGCGCTGATAAAGCCGACAATTAGAAGACCTCCAAGCAAGTTTTTCATTATGAATTCTCCCCGACGGTTCCAGGCTGAGCAAAAAAGCAATAAAAAGCAGGATTTTGAAGCAATAATAGACCAGATTCGCTTGATTATCAAGACTTTTCAGTCTCGCAGCCATTTGGCCATGCGGGGATATTCTTCCGCCATTTCCCACAGATCGAGCAGCGGAACGCCGAAATAGTGACCGGCGGCAAAATTTTCCAGGATCATCTTCGATCCGCCCTTGTATCCGTCAGGATGAAAAACGATTTTCGGGTCGATATTTATATGCAGGGCGGCGGCATAAGACCAGGCAATGGCCGCCATTTCTTCACCGGGGCCGGTCTCGACCGTGGCATTCGCTTCAGCTCTTTCTCCGGGCGTCATGACGGCCAGGTGGCCTGCCTCGTGCAAAAGGTCGCCGGGATATTTCAGCTTTGCTTCGTCATAAATGAGCGCGCCTTTTCGCACTTCGATGCCTGGCACGAAAGTATCGTCCGGCACCTCGCCCACACGGGTTTCTATGCCGATCTGATTGAGAAACGCGGCCATCGGCACGGTAATTTCTTTACTATAAGCGGACGGAAGCATACAGTTATTCCAAAGACGGAATTAGGACAACTTTATATGATTTCCATACACATATCCATATGATTTTCACTATGTTTGCCGATCGCTGCCTGGAACTGGAGTACATCGATACCGGTGATTATACTCCGCAGGAATATGCCGAGTTCATGCGCGAGATCGCGCTGGTGAACCGCTTTGCCGGCGATTACTGGGCACTCAGAAGATCGCTGTTGGCGGATATCGAAAAAAGCGGTGAAAAAACGTTTTCGGTGCTGGACGTGGGCGCGGGATCTGGTGAACTGCTGCGGCAGAGCGCGGACTTTGCCGAGAGGCATAATTTAACGGCGGAGCTGACCGGGCTCGAACTAAATCCCGAAGCCGTCGAAGCCATCGGGGCGGCCTCGCAAAGTTTTGCTAACATCCGCGCGATCGAAGGAAATGCATTGGCCCTTCCCTTTCCCGATGATTCATTCGACTATGCGATGTGTTCGCTCTTCACCCACCATTTGTCGGAAACACATATCGTCGCCGCGCTAAAAGAAATGAAACGGGTAGCCCGGCGCGCGATCTACGTCATCGATCTGCATCGCCACCCGGCGGCATATTTTTTATATACCACGGTGGGAAAAATTTTTATCAAGGGACGATTGGTTCGCCATGACGGCGCGCTTTCGATCTTGCGTTCTTTTAAAGCCGATGAATTGCGGCAATTGGGAAAAATGGCGGGGCTGAAAGATGTTAACGTCATGAGACGATTTCCTTTTCGTCTGGTTTTAAAGGCTTCAGCAAAATGACGGCCAAAATCATGGATAGACGCAAAATTTTGATAGTCGGCGCGGGCGTGGCGGGTTCGAGCCTGGCCATTCGCCTGGCCCGGTCGTCGCAAAATTTCGACGTCGTCCTGGCGGAGAAGGATAAATTTCCGCGCCACAAACTCTGCGGCGAATTCATCTCGCCCGAAGCGTTAATGCATTTTCAAAAACTCGACGTGCTGGACGAAATGTTTTCGATCGGCGGCGACCATATCAGCGAAACGGTTTTTTATTCCGCGAGCGGCCGCTCGGTCTCGGTGCCCAGCGGATGGTTTGAAAATGGCAGCCTCGGCGCGCTCGGGATCAGCCGCGCGGAAATGGACCTCAAACTCCTTAACAAGGCAAAGGATTCGGGCGCGAATGTTTTAGAAGAAACGGGCTTCACCAAATTGCTTTTCCATGGGGTGGACGGATCAAAAGTGCGCGGGGCGCGATTGCGCGATAAAGACGGAAAGGAATTCGACGTCGAAGCGGACCTGGTGATAGACGCCACCGGGCGGGCGCGCGTTTTGGCGCGGCAGATCCGGCGCAAATTGCATTCGCCCAAACCGAAAACAAAATTCGTGGCCTTTAAAACGCATCTGCGCAATGCCCGCGTGGCGCGCGGCGTGTGCGAGATCTATTTGTTCCAAGGGGGTTATGGCGGGCTGAGTTGGGTAGAAGACGGCGTGACTAATTGCTGCTTTATCATCCGGGCGGATGTGGTGCGCGCGCACGGCAACGACCCCGCGCGTGTCTGGCGCGAGGTGTTTCTAAAAAACCCGCGAGCCTTTGAAGCGATGAAAACGGCGGAACCGGAGTTTGACTGGATAGCGGTTTCGATCGACGTTTTCGGCGAGAAAGACTTGACCCCGGCGCCGGGGCTTATTTCAGTGGGTGACGCGGCCGCTTTTATCGACCCGTTCACCGGAAGCGGAATGCTGATGGCGCTCGAAAGCAGCGAGCTTCTGGCGGAGTGCGTGACAGAATGCCGGACGGCGGACACATTCTCATTTCCTCAAATATCAAAAAATTATGGCGCCGCTTATCACCGGAAATTCGGCCGCCGGCTCGCTCTTTGCAAACTGATGCGCCCCGCGTCTTTTTCCCCGGCGCTGGCCGAAAGCGTTATTTTTATCCTGAGATGGAACAAAACTCTCAGACATTTTCTGACCAAAAATACACGACCCGTCCATCCTTAATCGAGCTGCTCGCCGGCAATGGTTTTTAGCGTTGAAAATCCCGCCTCCGGTACCTTAAAGCCTTTTTTTTTGAAAACATTACGAAAAATTAGCTATTTTCCAATTTTTTTCTTGCCATTCGCTCACTTTTGCGATAAAACCTTGAAAGCATTCATTTACAAGGAATTCATAAGTCAAAAGTTAAGCCTTTGATTCCCCCTACCAAATTCTTCAAAAAACGAATTTGGCCAAATCCCCGAAGGCTTAAATTGTAAGTTGACGGACATTCGTCGGAATTCGGAAAATTTAGCCAAGGAGATATTTACATAATGAGAGCGTTAACTATCCGATCTTCAAAATTAGGCGTCAGTTTTTTGGTCTTGGCGTTGATCACGCTCATTTCGACCGTCTCGACCTTTGCGCAGGCGCAAGCCACGGCTGCGGACCTGTCCGGGACAGTCGTTGACCCGAACGGCGCAGCCGTTGTCGGGGTTGCCGTGACGGCAAAAAATCTCGCGACCGGACTGTCTCGCACGGTTACGGCCAGCGATACCGGCGAATATAAACTTATCGGACTGCCGCCGGGTGATTATGAAATATCGGCCGAAGGATCAGGTTTTAAAAAGACGGTTATTTCACCCATAACCCTAACGGTCGGCCAGAGCGCGGAACTTGCCATCAAGCTTGAGGTAGGAGCGCAAAACGTAGTGGTGAATATCTCGGGTGACGACGCGCAGATAGTAGAAACTACCAAGACTACGGTGTCCACCACTATCGACCAGCACCGCATTGAGAATCTGCCTATCAATGAACGCAGCGCAACGGGATTTGCCCTGACCATCTCAACCGTCGGCCGCGATAACGGCAGGCCAGTCGGCCCCGCGCCGACTTCGGGGTTAAACATCGGCGGGCAGCGCGGACGCTCGACGCTGGTGCAGGTGGACGGTGCTGACTTTACCGACAACTCCATCAATGCCGCGCGCAGCACAGTTTCGATGGAAGCCGTGCAGGAATACCAGGTAACGACAAATTCCTATATGCCTGAATTCGGGCGCGCCACGGGCGGTATCATCAACGTCGTCACTAAGCGCGGCGGTAATGATTTTCACGGAAATCTCTTTGGCTTTGTCCGCGACAAGAGCATCCAGGCGAAAAATGCCTTTGCGCCGATCATCGACGGCGACCCGAGCAAGCGTCCGCCTTATACGCGCGCCCAGTACGGATTTACTTTTGGCGGCCCGCTGGTAAAGGAAAGGACTTTCTTTTTCGCATCTTTTGAACAAAGACGCCGCCAGGAATCGGGTTTCTTTACCGGCGACACTGTCGGCGGTGGCACTTCCAGCGTAACGATACCGGTAATTCCCGGCTTGAATCCGATCTCGAGAACTTTTAACGGCCTGACGCCGGGACAGGTAAATTACATCAATACGATGCTCGGCCTGGCAACGCCGACGGCGATCTGCACTGCCCGCGCTTATGCGTTTCTGGCCGGCATCGGCGCCGCTAACGCACAGAACGGCACCACCCCGCAGGTCAGCCCGAATGACGGCAGCGGCTGCCCGGCGATCTCTCCGATCGGTCCCGGAGCCATCGGCCCAAGATTTCTTCTTTCCGGAACGCCGGTTCCGCTGACCACCAATTCCCTGGGGCAATTCGTCGCTTTCCGTCCGCTGGCCCAACTGGCCCGGATCTTTCCGATCTCCGAAGCGACAACTTTTAGCTCGGTCAGGCTCGATCATATGATCAACTCCGATCACCAGCTTAGCCTGCGCATGAGTTATAACCCCGGAAAACTAAACGGTATCCAGGATGAATCGCAAAACCAGACGCTGGGCCAGAACGATTATTCCCGTACCGGTATTCAGGATGTAAAAGACACGTCCGTAAGTTTTTCACTGGCGAGCGTGCTGCCGCACAACATGGTCAACGAGGGGTACATCACTTTTGGCCAGCGCAAGGCGACATTTGATTCCCAGGTACCCAGTGTCGCTCACCAGATCGCCGGCACGGCGTTTATCGGCTCTAACCCGTTCTCGCCGGTGAACCGCACGGAAACCCGTTATCAGTTCCGCGATAATATGACGTGGGCGCTGAGCAACCATACTCTCAAATTCGGCGTCGATTTTAACTTTATCGATGTCAGCGCCAGATTCGAATTGAACTTCCCGGCCTTGTTCAACTTCAGTCAGCAGGCCGGCAGCTCTCTTATCGCCGGGTGCGATTCGGCGGCGCTTCCGCTGGCCCAGCGCTGTCCGTCACTGACGCCGATCCAGACTTACGGCCTCGGATTCCCAAGCGTATTTATCCAGGGATTCGGTAACCCGAATAGCCAGATCAAAAATAAACCGGTCGCGTTTTTCATCCAGGACACCTGGAAAATGTGGCGTAACTTTACGCTCAATTACGGAGTTCGCTACGATGTGGAGTTCACGCAGCAATTCGCGCCGACGCCTTTCCGCGATCCGCTGACCGGCATCACGCTGACAGCGGCCGACGTGCTGGCGGCGCAGGATGCGATCGGCGTTACGCAGGGTTTCCCGCGTGACAACAATAATTTCGCGCCTCGCCTCGGTGCTGCCTGGGATGTATTTGGCGACGGCAAAACCGTTATCCGCGCGGCGGCCGGTATGTTCTACGATCACCCGCTGCTGGCGGTCGCGTTTAACTCGGACATCGCTGACGGTTCGCAGCAGCAGCAGGCAACCCTGCTGCCCATCGGCGGCCCGTCCCCGACGGGGCTTTTCAACGCCTTCCAGGTGTTTCATGGAACGGTCTGCGGCGTGCAGGGCTCGGTGCCCGCGATCTGCGGCGCCAGCGTGACGCCGGGTGTGGCTTCATCGGCACAGTACCTATTCGGTTTTCAGCGGTTCAATTCGAGCACTTTCACCGGATTTGGCCCGGTCCTGCCGTTCACGCTTAACGTGATCAAGGACTTCCAATATCCTTATGCCGCGCAGGGCAATCTTTCCTTCGAACGCCAGATCGGCAAAGACATGTCTTTCTCGGCCAGCTATATCACGGTCCAGGCCCGTCACCTGGCCCACCCGCAGGATGTGAACATCGTGCAGGTCGATCAGCTTAAGGAAAACTTCCGCCGCTTTGCGGTAAATAATCCCGGTTTCCCGGGCTGCACCACGGCCACGCCGCAGGCAGCGTCCTGCTTCCCGGCTAACCTTTCCACCGCGGCTTTCTTCCCGATGCCGACCACCAGTAATGCTTTGTTCACGGTGGTCATCCCGGGTTTGATCGCGGTAAATAACACGACCGGCCAGAGATTCGTCAGCCCGATCGCGGCAGATTATTTCCGCCGTGTCGGCCCGAATTACTTTTTCGTGGCGTCGGTCACAGGCGGCCTGGTCACCAAGGCGATCTTTGATGCGCAGTTGGCGGGAACGGTTCGCGCTCCCGGCCCGCTTAATCCTTATGCCGATGTGAACGCGCAGATGTCTGACGGAAACTCTTCTTACAATGCTTTGAATATTGAATTGAAGAAGCGCTTTTCCAGCAACGTCCAACTGTTTGCCACCTATACGTGGTCGCATACGCTGGATGATTCGTCCGACCTGCAAACGCTTTTGAAACCGCAGGACAACACGGGCTTTAGGGCCGAACGTTCGGATTCCTTATTCGACCAGCGGCATCGTTTTGTCTTTAGCGGCTTCTTTAGCGCCCCCAGCAGTTGGAAATCCGGCAACGCCTGGCAGAAAGTCATGCACGGCTTTACCCTCGCTCCGATCATTGAGTTCGCTTCCGGACGCCCGTTCAATATCATCGCCGTCGGCGACGCGAACGGTGACTTCCAAAGCACTAACGAACGCCCGTTCGTTCTGGCGGATGGAACGCTTTGCCGAGGCCAGAATATTTCCTCCACCGATCCGAATGATCCGCCTTGCGTTACCGGCTTTCCGATAAACGGCGCGCTGGGACGCAATATGGGATTGACGCATAATTTCTTTACGGTAGATATGCGTTTATCGAGGAAGATCCGCTTTGGCGAACGTGTCAGCCTCGACCTGATAGCTGAAGGGTTCAATCTCTTCAACCGTTTTAACGAAGCTGCGGCCAACCCGTTCTATACCGTGGTAAATTCTTTCGGCGAGCACGAGGTAGGCGGCAAGTATTTCAGCCAGCCGACCGCGGCTTACGATCCGAGGCAGTTCCAGTTTGGGTTCAAACTTAATTTCTAAAGACTTAATTGGAAATTATCCGACGAGGCCGGCCCCTGAAAATGGCCGGCCTTTTTATGTTAAGCTACTGTCGTGACCCAGCACCCGATCGCTCATCAGGTTATCTTGATCCGCCCCGCCACCTTCGGTTTTAACCCGGAAACGGCCGGCAGCAATAAATTTCAGAAGGCCGCTGAAAATGCGGACCCCGGCGCGATCCATGAGAAAGCGATGCGGGAATTTTCCGTGCTTGCTGAGACTCTGGAAAATGCCGGCGTCGATGTTCTGATCTTTGACGACACCCATGAGCCGCACACGCCCGATTCCATCTTTCCTAACAACTGGTTTTCGACTCATTCGGACGGCACCCTGTGTCTTTACCCGATGATGGCGGAAAACCGGCGGCTCGAACGCCGGGAAGATATCATCGAAACGCTGCGTGAAAAATTTGAAATACGTGAGATCGTCGACCTCACTTCCTTTGAAAACGAAGGCAAATTTCTGGAAGGAACAGGCAGCCTGGTTTTGGATCACAAAAACCGCATCGCTTATGCCTGCATCTCCCCGCGAACTGACGAAGACGCGCTGAAGATCTGGGCGGAAAAAATGAATTTCGATGTGGTAGGCTTTGCGGCATTTGATGCGGGCGGCGACTCAGATGGCGACGCAATTTACCACACCAACGTTTTGATGTGCATGGGCGATACCTTTGCCGTCGTCTGTTTGGAAAGCATCCCCGACGCCGGGGAGCGCAAGAATGTACAAGACAAATTAACGCTGACCGGTAAAGAGATCGTCGAAATATCTTTGCGGCAAATGGCCGACTTCGCCGGAAACATGCTCTTGCTGCAAAACGATTCTAGTGACCGTCTTTTGATAATATCGCGGCAGGCGCATGGTTCTTTAGATCCGGCCCAGGTAGAAACTTTATCCCGGCACGCCCGGCTTGTCGCCGCGGAGATACCGACCATCGAATCCTGCGGGGGCGGTTCGGTCCGCTGCATGATCGCGGAAAACTTTCTGAAAACTAAGATAGCCACAGAGGACACAGAGTTCACAGAGAATACAAAGCAGCAACTCAACATTTCGAACTTTTGAATAGAAAGATCAGTCTTTTTCTTTTCCGTATCCTTTCTCTGTGTCCTCTGTGGCAAAAATTTTTAATTAAAAACGTGGAATTGAGCAAGACAGAATTAACCCGCCGGATCAAAGAAAAAGCTTTCGAATTGGGCTTTCAAAAGATAGGTATCGTTCCCGCCGCGCCGCTCGTCGAAGAAAAAGAGCACTTGAACGAATGGCTGGCGCGCGGTTTTCACGGCGAGATGCGCTGGATGGAACTAGGGACCGAAAAGCGCGCCGACCCGCGCTTGCTTTTACCATCCGCCCGCTCGGTGATTGTCACGGCGCTAAATTATTACACGCCGCACGCTCATGAAAATTCACAGGACACCGGGAAGATCTCGCGCTATGCCTGGGGCGACGATTATCACGAAGTGGTCGGCGAAAAATTACGCGCTTTATTAGATTGGATAAAGGCGGTCGCTCCCGAGGCGGAAGGAAAAATTTGCGTCGATACTGCGCCGATGATGGACAAGGCATGGGCGGTGCGCGCAGGCTTAGGATGGCTGGGAAAACATTCCAACCTGATAACAAAGGAGTATGGTTCGTGGATTTTTATCGGCGAGATATTGCTCGGCCTCGAGCTTGAATATGACACCGCCGTCGTGCCCGATCACTGCGGCAGCTGTACCGCCTGTCTTGATGCGTGCCCTACACAAGCTATTGTGGAACCATTTGTAGTTGACTCAAACCGTTGTATATCTTACGCTACTATCGAATTGCGCGCTCCTGAACTCCCCGGGCAGATCGCGGAAGAACTTAACGGCTGGCTTTACGGCTGTGACATTTGCCAGGACGTCTGCCCCTGGAACCGCTTTGAGCAGGCCACCGCCGAAAAAAGATTTGAACCTAGAACGGGAAATGTTTCCGCCGATATCGATGAGATACTGAAACTTTCACCGGAAAAATATGCTGAGCGCTTTCGCCGCAGCGCTATCAAAAGAGCCAAGCTTGGCGGACTGCAGCGAAACGCCCGCGCCTTAAAAAAATAAAACCATGCGTGAATTAACCAAACATCTCTCGCGAAAATTACCGTCAAATTATATTAGCAGGGCCGTACTGATCTCGGTTGCGGCTATCTTTCTTATTTTTCCGGCCGGTAATTTTGCGGCTGTTACGCCCGCGCCCACGCCCGTCAAAAAGGCGGCGGATCTGACCGGCGCGAACAAGCCCGCCGCTAAGCCCGCATCTACGCCCGCGAGCGAGACGCAAAAAGTGATCGTCAATACCACCGCCGCCAGGGTCAGGCGCGATGCCTCTACCGCTTCGCCCGAACTCCGAAAAATGAAATTAGGCACCGTCCTTTCTGTGTTGGAAAAATCTGCCGGGCCCGCGCCCTGGTACAAGGTGCAGCTGCCGCCGGGAGCTAAAACTTCTACCGGCTGGATGTCTTCAACCGTCGCCAGCAGTTTCGATCAGGCAAAAGCCGAAACGATCTATCGTCAGCTAACCGCAAAAAACTTTAAGAAAACGGGAATGTCTTTTGCCGACAGCGCCGAAGTATATGAATTTCTCACGGATGTCTTAGGCGATATCAAGAGCAGCGAGATAGCCGCGGAGTTGGGGCTTAAACGCCTGCAAGCGCTCGCCGCGGCGCTGGAAGCCATTCCGATAATGAAATCCGAAGAAAAGCTGTACAAGGATTTTGCGGCGGCGCACGATAATGAGATCGTCTATAGCGATCCCGCCGGGCAGTGGTTCGTGCGGGCCGACCTCTTCTGGGACCTGAGAAAAAAATATGCGAAGTCTACCCTGGCGGATGAGATCGCCTGGGCGGCCGCCCGGACAAATCTGCCGGGCGAGTGTGAAGGTTATATCAATTGCTATCTTTATCTGATGCGGGTGACGGACGGCGAATATCTAACCTTGCATCCGAACGGCAAATATTCACCGGAAGCACTGAAAAACATTACGTCTTACCTGCAGCCGATCGTCGCCGACATCAAGGAAAAGAAAGTGTACACCGGCCCGTCAGAGCTCAGCGACCGCGCGGAATATAACCGCCTTCTGGCCGAGCTGCGCAATGTGATTTCCCGTCTGCCGCTGGTCGATAAAGACAAACCTTTGCGCCAGATCAACCAGTTGGCCGAAGCGTATAAATAGTTCAACGTTTCGAAGCTCCGAGTTCGAAGTTTTGAGTTTGAACTTCAAACCTCGAACTTTGAAACCCGTGCTCAAACTTCGAACATTTAACTTCGAACTAAAATCCCTGTATCATCCTAATGTGTCCACTGCTTTACACGATTCATACAACAGGCCCATCCGCGATCTTCGCGTTTCGCTAACGGACCGCTGTAACTTTCGCTGTTTCTATTGTTTACCGCACGGCGAACCGCCTCTTGCCCGGAAAGAGACCATCCTTACCTTTGAAGAAATAACCGCTCTTTGCGAAATTTTTGTCTCGCTGGGGATCGAAAAAATTCGTCTGACTGGCGGCGAGCCGCTGATCCGAAAAGACATCGATAAGCTGACCGGATTTTTAGCCGCGCTAAAACCAAAATTAAAAGACCTGGCGCTTACCACGAATGGTTTTGATCTGCCGCGCCACGCGCAAAAATTAAAAGAGGCCGGACTCGATCGCGTGACGATCAGCCTCGACAGTTTGCACCGCGATAATTTTGAAAAGATCACGGGTGTCGACGCGCTGGAAAATGTGTTGGCGGCAATCGAGTCGGCAAAGCAGACGGGCCTCGAACCGGTGAAGATAAATGCGGTCATCATTCGCGGCGTTAATGACGATGAGGTCGTCGAGCTGGCGCGGTTCGCGCGGGAACAAAACTTAACGATGCGCTACATCGAATTTATGCCGCTCGATTCAGGTCACGAATGGCGGCGTGAGATGGTCGTCCCGGGTAAGGAAATCTATCAAAAAATAAACGAGGTTTTTCCGCTCAGCTTAAAAGAAAATTCGCGCGGCACGGAAACTTCGTGGAAATATGATTTTGCCGACGGCGCCGGGGGCGGGATAGGGATCATCGCCCCGGTGACGGAGATGTTTTGCGGCGCGTGCTCGCGCATACGCCTGACCGCCGACGGCCAGATACGCACCTGCCTTTTTTCTACCGGCGAATACAATCTTCGCGACGTGCTGCGCAGCGGCGCTTCCCGTAAAGAGATCGCCGATTTTATTCGCGCCGCAGTGATGAAAAAAGAACCGCGCCATCGGATAAACGAGCCCGCCTTTATTCAACCCGAACGCACCATGAGTTTTATCGGCGGATAGGGTGGTAAATAAATTTTTATTGACTAATTCTAAGCAATCGTTTTTAATAGACTTAGCGGATTTTCCGCCCTGCTCTGACTTTTCTCCTCGTTTTCTGAAACAACAAGCCGGTCAATTTCCAAAATGCCGTCCACGATAAATCCCCGTTTATTCATCGTTATTTTCTGTCTTTTGTTATGCCACGCCGCCAGTCCGCGGCTCGCGGCGGAATATCGCTTTGACACCTGGACCACCGATAACGGGCTGCCGCAAAACGGGGTCAGAGGCCTGACCCAAACCCCGGATGGCTATATTTGGTTCACTACCTTCGACGGCCTGGTGCGGTTTGACGGGGTGATGTTCACGATCTTCGATAAGAGCAACACTCCCGGGATCGTAAGCAACAGATTCGGCATCATTTATAGTGACAAGCAAGGCACCATCTACGCCAGCGCACTGGAAGATGGCGTAGTGTCGATCGGACAAAATGGAAATTTCTATTCCTATACTTCCGATCAAATTCCCGGACACGACATCCAGCTTATTGCGCCTGACGAAAAAGGCGAAGTGCGTTTTCTTACCGAGAATAAAGACCTGACTCCCGGCAGCTGGTATCACCTCAGGGATGGAAAATTCGTCTTTAGTGAAGAATTCGACCCGGTAAGCCCCGTCAAGGAATACCGCGGCAGATCGGGAAAATTATGGCGCGTAACCCCGGGTGAAGTTACCGAGTATGCGGGTGATCGGGAAACCCACTACACCCGAAACATACCCGATTACCCATTTGGCTTTTCCCTGTTTGAAGACAGCGAAGGCGCGCTCTGGATCGGAGGCAAAAGCGCGTTCCGCTTAAAAGACGGCAGAGCGGAAATTTTTGGCAAAGAACACGGATTTGTCGAAGGGGTCGACTTTCATTCTTTTTGGGAAGAAGCGGATGGCAGCGTCTGGTTTGCCAATGGCGGAACTTTAGGCGCCGGGGCGGGCATGGTCAGGTACAAAGACGGCGCGTTTAAAATATACGGTAAGGAATATGGAATTTCCCCGCAAATTTTTCGCGTTTTCAAAGACCGCGAGGGGACCGTCTGGCTGGCGACCAATCACGGCCTCAGCCGGCTGCGCAAGCGTGTAGTTGAAACCCTGGGCACCAAAGACGGCCTGCGGGATCAGGAGATCTATCCGATCTATCGCGACCATAAAGGCGATATCTGGGTCGGCACGACAAAAGGAGTTTCGATCTATCGAAACGGAAAATTTGAGACCGTTGATTTTAAGGCGGACAAACAAAATCCGGACAAAACCTACGATGATGTGAACGAGCATGCCGTTATCCAATCGTTTTTTGAAGATTCGAATGGAAAGATGTGGATCGGGACCGCGGGCCTTCTTTATGTCATTGAAAATGGAAGATCGCGAAAGATAGCGGAGACAGAATCTCATCACGTTCATTCGATCATCGAAGACCGCAGCGGCATGATCTGGGCGGCAACCAGCCGCGGGATTTTACGCTTCAAGAACTACAAACTTGACGAGGCCTTCGATTCAAAAGACGGACTGCCCAGCGATTTCATGACCAGTATTTTTCAGGATTCCCAAGGGCGCCTCTGGTTTGGCGGATACGGCGGTTTGACCCTGTATCAGAATGGAAAGTTCGTCAATTACACCAGCGAACAGGGCCTGGCAGGCAACAATGTCCGAACGATCTATGAAGATAAAGACGGCATGCTGTGGATAGGCACTTACGACGAAGGCCTGAGCCGCTTTAAAGACGGCCGCTTTTCCAGCATTCAGTCCGAAAACGGCCTCTTCAGCAACGGTGTCTTTGCTTTTCAGGAGGACGAGAGAGGCAATTTCTGGATCAGTTCCAATCGCGGTATCTATCGCGTAAGCAAACAGGAATTGAACGACTTTTTCGATGGCAGGATCGAAAAGATAAACAGCGTCGGTTATGGCAAAGATGATGGCATGCTCAACACCGAATGCAACGGCGGACGCCAGCCGGCCAGCCTGAAGGATGAAAAAGGCAGATTCTGGTTTCCCACGCAAAACGGGATCTCGATCGTCGATCCTTCCATGGAAACCTTTAATCCGCTTCCGCCGCCGGTCGTCATCGAATCCGTCACCGTCAGCGGTAAAAAAGCAGAGGCCGGTAAAGATATTGAAATTAAACCCTATGAGAGAAATGTCGAGATCACCTATACCGGATTAAGCCTCCTTAGATCGAGCCAGATGAAATTCAAGTATAAACTTGAAGGGCTTGACCAGGACTGGGTAGATGCCGGCACCAGGCGCACTGCTTACTATTCTCATCTTCCTCCCGGACATTACACGTTTAGAGTTATCGCGGCCAACAGCGATGGCGTTTGGCAGGAAGCCGGCTCTTCGATAGAGTTCGAAGCCTTGCCGTATTTTTACCAGACCAGGCTGTTCATTCTTTTATGCGCCCTCGCGATCGCCGTCGGCGTGCTGATCGCCTGGCAGGTGAGCGTCTATCAACTGAAGCGCCGCGAAAGAAAACTCAAAAGACTCGTCGATGAGCGGACTCGGGAGTTAAAGGACGCCAACGAATCGCTGCAGCTTTTGGCAAATTCCGACGGGCTTACGCGCATAGGCAACCGGCGGATGTTCGAGAAATTTCTGGCCGATGAGTGGCACCGCGCGATCCGTTTCCGCACGCAGATCTCGCTGATCCTGCTCGATATCGACCATTTCAAGCTCTACAACGACACCTACGGCCATCTCGTCGGCGATGAATGCCTGAAAACGGTGGCCGAAGCATTGCTTTCCACGATCAATCGCCCGACCGATCTGGTGGCCAGATTCGGCGGCGAGGAATTTGCCATCGTTTTAGGCGGCACCGATATGCCGGGCGCTCTTACGATCGCTCAGGAAGCAATGGAGAAAGTAAGAGAGCTGGCGATCCCGCATGAGAATTCACCGACCGACGGCATGCTGACCGTTAGCATGGGCGTAGCCACTGTGGCTGCTTTCCTCGGCGAGAGCGAAACCAAACTGATCAAGGCCGCCGACGACATGCTTTACCAGGCAAAAGAACTGGGGCGCAACCGGATCGCTTCCACCGAACTCGAAGCCGATAATTCCCCGCTCGAAGCACTTTTGGTAGAAGAAAAACATTACCTGCTAAATAAACATTAGCCTTTCGGAAAAAACAAAAAGCAAAGTTCCCGCGTAATAACACTATCTGTGTTTTTATGAGTAATGCTTTGCCAAATTCCCGGTTCAATGCAATGAATCGAGGTCTGCATCTGACCGAGAGGTTTGAGCTGCGCAGTAAAAACGCGGCCATATATGTTTCGACGCATCTTAAAACGGGAAACAGCGACCTTCTTCATTATCACGAAGAGCCTCATATGACATTGTTATTAAATGGAGGCTTGATCGATAAAAGAAACGACGGAGAAACGGAACGCGTTCCGGGAGGAATGATGTTTTTCGAAACCGGCGAGCCGCACCAGACGATAACCCCGACATTTCCCACAAAATACATAAGTCTCGCTTTTGATCCAAATTTCTTTGAGAAAAACCGGGTCGCTGAATCCGCTGTGAAACAATCAGTCGAAAATACTGCGCGCGCCAAATTTAACGTGCTCAAGATATACAAGGAAGTTTTGATGCCCGACGAATTTTCCCAAACCTCCATCGAAATGCTGCTGCTGGGCCTGGTAAGTGATAAGGCCGGAACAACCCGAAATAGCCCCGCGTGGATGAACAAGCCCGAATGGACGAACAAGGTTGTCGAATTATTACATGACGATCGGGGCAAAGATCTTTCCCTGAGCGATCTCTCGCTGGTGGCCGGCGTACACCCCAAAACGATCTCGAGATGTTTTCCCAGGTATCTTGGCTGCACATTGGGCGAATACAGGCGCCGGCTTAAGATCGAAAGATCGCTCCCGCTGATCAAATCACGCGGGGTTTCCTTAACGGAGATAGCTTACCGGTGTGATTTTTTTGACCAAAGCCACTTTACGAGAACGTTTCGCGAAGTCACCGGATTTCTGCCGCGACAGTTTCAAAAGCTATAAGCTCTGCCCGAGTTACTTTCATACTATTTCCCTGCGTTACCGTGCTGTTAAAGTGAAACGGCAATATTTTTTGGCAATATTTTTAAGGAAACATTATGAAGAAACTTTTGATCGGCTTTTTTGCTGCGGGGCTCGTACTTATCGCGTTCGCTGCATGCATTCGGACATTCGGGCAAGAGCTTCCGCGCCGGGGCTGGCTTGGCATCGGGATCAAACCGGTTGACGAAGCCGCTGCCGGCGCAAACAAGATCCCGCTCGGCACTGGTTTAGTGGTCACTGTTGTGTCTCCGCGATCGACCGCCGAAGCGCTGGGGATCAAAACCGGCGATGTGATCCTTTCGGCAAATGGCAAGGACCTCTCGCAGGTCGAAGAACTGGTTGAATTTGCCCGAAATACGAGCGCTGGTGACAACGTCAAGTTGTCCGTCATCTCCGGCGGTATCCCTTCAATTAAAAAAGGACAAATGACCGGCCGCCCGCTCGAAAATTCTCCTAATGCGGAGGTTAAATACGACTGGGTTGAGATGCCGCTCGGCAAGCTTCGCACCATCACTTATATCCCAAAAGGCAAGACAGGCAAGCTGCCGGTGGTCTTTTATGTTCAGGGTTTTCCCTGCGAGTCACAGGAAGTAGGCCCCGATTCAAAAGACCCGCGCAAGCAGGCCTGGGAAGACTGGGTCAAGGGCGGGTTTGTAGTTTTTCGCGTGGAGCGTCCTAATCTGGGCGATAGCCGCACAAGCAAGGACTGTCGCGACATAACTTTCAATGAAGAGATCGCGGTCAACAAAGCCGGTTACGGAAAGCTTTTGAGTTATGAATTTGTCGATAAAGATAATGTCTTTATGTTCGGGCACTCGATGGGGGCCTTTACCGCGCCGATCATCGCCGAGATGCACCAGCCAAAAGGCATCATCACCTACGGATCGGGCGTGCGTTCGTGGTTCGAATATTTTCTGGACATTATGCGCATCCAGACGACCTATGCGGGAAACAGCCACGTTCAGGCTGAAGCCGAAACACGCGATTCGATCGGTTTTATTTATGAGTGGCTCGAACTTGGCAAAAGCCCTGACGAGCTGCGCAAGAATCCAAAATACAAAGACATCATGGAAGGAAGGGCCGGCTCATTTCCCTTTAACGGCAGCTACTTTCTGGGCCGCAGCGCAGAGTATTGGCACACCATGAATATGTCCCGCACGGGCGCCTATTGGGCCAGGGTCACAGGTAAGGTGTTTTCGATGCACGGCGAATTCGACGTCCAGGCGCTAAACTCACGCGATGCGCGGACCATCGCCGACATCGTGAACGAAAGCCACCCGGGCAATGCCGAATTTCTGCTGCTGCCCGGCACCGAGCATATTTTTATGAAGGTCGATTCCTACCGGAAATTTTACGAGCTATACGGCTCCGGGCAATATCTGCAGTACGGGGCCGACAATTATAACCCGGAAATAGGGAGCCGGACCGTTGCATGGATGAAAAAAGTGATGAGTACTCCGGGCGCAAAGTAACTTGCGGCGGTTTATAACTATCTGAGGGCGAAGCGTTCAGCCTTTAAGCGTTTCGCCATTTTTGTTAGACTCTCGTCAATGAACAAAGACGAATTAGCTGCCAGCCTCGGAGAATGCGGCGCGGAATTTTACCGGCGCGGCTGGGTGCTGGGCACGAGCGGAAATTTTTCGGCGCTGATGGGGCGCGATCCCCTGTCGCTTTGCATCACCGCCAGCGGTAATGAAAAAGGCGGGCTTACGGGCGATCATTTTCTCTCGGTTGATGCCGAAGGCCTTGTGACCGAAGGCGTTGGCAAGCCTTCGGCGGAGACGCTTTTGCATCTGGCGATCTATCGCCTGCGACCCGAAGCCGGCTCGATCCTGCACACCCATTCCGTCTGGGGCACGATCCTTTCCGACACATTTTTTGAGCGCGGTGCGATCGAGATCGAAGGCTACGAGATGCTCAAAGGCCTGGCGGGTGTCGCCACGCACGAGCACAAAGAAATATTACCGATAGTCGAAAATTCGCAGGATTATATCGCGCTTTCACACGTCATCGAAAATGTTTTGAATGAAAATCCCGATTGCCACGGCGTCTACCTGCGCCGCCACGGTCTCTACACCTGGGGCAAAGACATCGCCGAAGCAAAACGGCACATAGAGATCTTCGAGTTTCTTTTTGAAGTGTTAGGAAGACGGCTGTAATAGGCAGAAACGCGACAGTTATGGAGCGTGTGTTTTTGGCTTTCAGAGACACGCTCCATAACTGTCGCGTTTCTGCCTTGTCTCCCGTCTCCCGTCTCCTGTATCCTTAAATATATGGCTGTAGTAAATGTACCAAGTAAAGATCAAGTCCTGCGCGATGCAGCGGAGATCACTGAATACCTTGCCGGTATCGGGATCGCTTATGAGCGCTGGGACGCGGACGAGATGCGTGTCTCGCCGGATGCCAGCGAAGAAGAAATTCTGGCCGCCTATTCGCCTGAGATCGAACAGCTGAAAGTGTCGGGCGGGTATGTTACCGCCGATGTGATCAACATTGTGCCGACCACGCCGAACCTCGACGTGATGCTCAATAAATTTAACAAAGAGCATTGGCATGACGAAGACGAGGTGCGCTTTATCGTCAAAGGCCACGGGCTGTTTCACATCGCGCCGCCCGGCGGCGACGTGGTGTCGATCGAGATGGAAGCCGGCGATCTGATCCGTGTGCCGCGCGGAACAATGCACTGGTTCAACCTCTGCGGCGACCGCACGGTGCGCGCCATCCGTTTGTTTCAGGACATCTCCGGCTGGACGCCTTACTACAGCGAAAGCGGGGTAGACACAAGTTACCAGCCGATGTGTTTCGGCGCGGATTACTTTGCGGTGAATAGTAACAAGTAGCGAGAAATTCTTGTCTTGTCACTCGTCACTTTTACTTGTCACTAATTTATGAAAGCAATCTTACTCGACATCGAAGGCACCACCACCCCGATCGATTTCGTTCACAAAACGCTTTTTCCTTACGCTGCAAATAATATCGATAATTACGTCGGCGAACATTTTGCCGAATTAGGCGAGGAGATCGCCGCGCTAAAAGCAGAGCATTCCGCCGACACCGCTTACGAAGAAGAATTTGACGAGGCTTTGCCCGGATCAGTCGCGGCTTATTTGAAATTTCTTATCGAGGTCGACCGCAAATCAACACCGCTAAAAACCCTCCAGGGAAAGATCTGGCAGCAGGGATATGAGAATGGCGAACTGAAGGGCGAGGTTTTCGCCGACGTGCCTGCGGCCTTTAAACGCTGGCAAACCGCCGGCAAAAAGATCGCCATCTATTCATCAGGCAGCGTGCTGGCGCAAAAACTTATTTTCGGTCATTCAATCGAAGGCGATCTGACCAAATTCATCACCGAATATTTCGACACCACTACCGGCGCCAAACGCGATACCGAGAGCTACAAAAAAATCGCCGAGGCATTAAAATTTGCCCCGGCGGATATTCTTTTTATTTCCGATGTGCCGGCGGAACTCGACGCCGCCCGCGGCGCAGGCTTTATTACCGCGCTTTCGCTGCGCAAAGGGAACGCTGAACTCACCGAAGAACCTACCCATCGAATAATTCAAACGTTTGACGAGATCACGGATTAACCGACCCGGCCCCGCGCGTTTTATTTTGTGATGCTGGCTTCTATCTTGTTTCCGGCTAACCCGACGATATTGACCTTCATCAGACCGACCTTTTTACCCGATATAGCGTCGGCCAGTTTTTCCGCGTCGCCATTATAATCCACCGTTATGCGCGCTACATTCCCGGTGAAGGTCTTCACGATATTCTGGACGCCCGGAACAGCCGTCAGCGTAACGGTAAAGTTTTTAAGCTGGTCGTAGCTAATATTCGAGACCATGATCTCAACCGTCGAAGAGGCCTGGACCGGCATCGGTGAAGCCGACATAACCGAGGAAGCCTGCGGAATTTGAGAAGCCTGGCATATTTGCCCGATAAAATAATCCGCCAGCAATGAACCGGCATTCCGCAGCGAAGTCTTGGCCGAAATGAACTCAGTGATATCCAGTCCCGATCCGTGTTTCCCGTCAGCGGCCAATATCCTGGCATTGTCGGTTTGAATGGCGCGCGCTTCGACCCGCGCCCGGGTAGAGATCATGCCTCCCTGGTTTCCGGCCCTTTCGCTGAATGCCTCGCCGATAATAATGATCTGGGCGCCGAATTCCGCACCCAGCGAAGCGGCAACCTGGGGGTTTCGCAGCGCGGTCAGCACTTTTTCCCGGTCGCGTATGGCTGCTATCTGTCTCTGGTCGACGACGTTAAAGCGCTTCTCCACAAATTTTTTGATGATCTCGGTTTCCGCGGCCGGATCGGGAATTTTTTGGACAATGTAAGTTTCGGGAATTACGATCATCACCTTGGGGGCTTTGGCGCCGCTCGTTAATCGCGAGCAGTCTGCGGCAGCCGCGGTTTGAGACGCCGAGGAAACGGGCGTCACCCCAACCGGTGAAGCAACGGCCCCGATGCGTTCGGTCAAAAATCCCACGGTTTCCTGCATCGCCTGTTTGACGGCGTCCTGCATAGCTTTGCTCTTAAAATCGCCGCTCAATGAGACACCGTAGACACCTTCGTCCGATATGCCGGAGTTTTTAACCTGTTTTTCGACCGCCCGGGAAAAAGCTATCTCACCGGTGGTCGAGTTCACCACGCGTAGATTGAATTTGATGATCGCCTCATAAGTCACGACCTTGGGTGTCGAACCCAGAATATTTATCTTGCTGGTCAGGCCGCCCAGAACGCCGCTTGATTTCTTCTCGCTGAATTCGGTTACCGAACCGAGCACCAGAAACTGCGCGCCGATCAGCTTTCCTACTTCCGCCCCGGTCGCAGAATCGACACTGCCGTTTAACACCTTGATCTGTTCCTGCTGGACCGGTGATAAATTAGACCGCTCCATTACTCTGAATTTTTCGCTTTCCAATAAGGCGTTTACCAGCATATCGCTTAGCTCACGCCCGGCATCGCGGCCGGCATTCGCCCTTATCTCAAAATCGACCACGGCGACCGTCGGCTTGCCATTCGTTTGCGAGAAACATGATATTGCCAAAAGAAAAAAACAAAATGCGAACAGAAAAATAGCGCGGAAGTCGCGGGAGTTTATCATTGTATGGTCCTCTTTTATTAAAATTTCTGGGATTGCCGAAGCATGTTAGCATTGTTTTTTGTTAAATGCCAATAACTTTTGGGATGTCGCCAAAAGTGTGTATTTCAGGCGATTTTGATAGACTTTTGCTATGAGCAACTTAGAAACAGCAACATTGGGAGCAGGGTGTTTTTGGTGTGTGGAAGCGGTTTTTGACGATCTGAAAGGCGTGGAAGACGTGATGTCGGGCTATTCGAACGGGCAGACGCTAAATCCGACCTACCAGCAGGTCTGCAATGGTGACACCGGGCATGCCGAGGTGATCCGGATAAAATTCGATCCGGACGTTATTTCTTTCCGCGATATCCTGAAAGTATTTTTTGCCGTGCACGATCCGACCACGCTCAACCGCCAGGGCGGCGATATCGGAACGCAATACCGTTCGGCGATCTTTTTTCATTCGCCGGAACAGGAAAAGACCGCTCACGAAGTGATCGCTGAACTAACGGCCGAAAATATCTGGGACGCGCCTATCGTTACTGAGGTCGTGCCGGTCTCGAATTATTCTCCGGCGGAAAATTATCACCAGGAATATTACGCCAATAATCCGAACCAGCCTTACTGCCAGGCGGTGGTCGCGCCAAAGGTCGCAAAATTCCGGCAGAAGTTTTTAGATAAGCTGAAAAAATAAAAAGAGGCGGCGAGTATCTAAGGATACCTGCCGCCTTATTATTTCCGTAAGCCTGGGTGAGCGGCTTATGGAAAGGACCAATTTTAATCACTCACTCACTCAATTCACTCGTTTCATTTCAATTTAGCCTGTAAGTCTTGCGCCTGCTGTAAATGGGTTTTCAATGTCGGCAATGTCGCCAGCGCCCAGGTTTTCAGATCGGCATCTTTTCCCGCTTTTGATTCGTTGCTAAAAAGTTTAACCGCGCCTTCATGATCGGTGACCATCGCTTTGACATATTCCCTGTCGAAAGCCGCCCCCGACAATTTCGACAAATTTTCCGCCAGAGCTTTTTGCGTCATATTAACGTCGGCCGGAAACTCGTATTTTTTCTGCATCGCCAATCCCTTAAGCTCATCGTTCGCTTTGCTGTGATCGGTGATCATCATCTGCGCAAACTCTTTCACATCTTCGTTCTGAGATTTGGAAAGCGCCAGATTTGCCAACTCAACCTCGGCCATATTGGCCTGCCCGGCGGCGGTGACAAAACTGTACTGATTCCCGGTTGTTTTTGTATCTGTGTATGCGTTTAGTGCAACGGATAACAAAAATAAAAGTCCTAAAATTGCATAAAATGAAAAGATCCTTTTCATCTGTCCCCGCCTCCTTTGCTTGAAAATCCAATTAAACAAATAACTTGCCGTCATCCGGCGTTTTTTTGATATTTGTTTCTGAAAGATCATTTGCTCTTAGCAGTGCAATTCAAATGCCAAAACGTCGAGTCTTTTGATCGGCCGTCTTTAATCGGCGCATCCCGAATGCCCGCACTCGCACCTGACCGTGGTCACGCCCTTAGCCGCGCTCTCGCAATAGGCGCTGCAATAGCCGTCCGAATCGCTGGTGGAGCAGGTACAGAGTTCGTGTTTGCATTTATTTGTTCCCTCGGCTTGTTGTTCGGTGTTGCTCATAATGTTCTCCCTGGTAATTTTTGTGCTTTTTGTAGTTTTCGGGCCTGCCTTTAACAGCAAGCCCGAACCCGCTTGCCTGATGAGCGTTAAAGCCTACGCATTTTTGCTCATCGTTTTGGTATCCGTTTTACTCTCGGAAATATCCTGGAACTTTGACCGGTTCCCGGCGGCATTGATATCGCCCACGCCGGCCACCCACGTTGACCGGTTTTCCGCCCGCAGCCGGTTTTCGACGTTTTTGACGCCCGAAATATTGTCCACGATATCTTCCGCCATGCGCTTGGCATAGCGATTAATGACCGATCCGGTCAGGACGACGTTACCGTCGCTGACTTCGACCTCTATCTCCGAAGCGTCGAGATAGGCGTGATCGGTCAGGCGGTCGTTGATATCTTCTTTGATACGCTCGTCGGAGCGTTTGTAGCCGCGCGGGCCGTGTCCGCGATAGTGGCCGGAATGAAGATGGTCCGTTTCCCGGCGACGGGCGGCTTCTTCGTCGCCCATCCAGGACGAAACTTCATCGGCGGCTTTGTCCCACCAGCCCCGGTTTTCTTCGCCGTAATATCCGGGTTCCCTGGCTTCGTTGTAATATCCGCGCTCTGATTCCGGGTAATAGCTGCTGCGGCTCGGATAGCCGGCGCCGTAAGAACCCTGTCCCCGGTTTGAACGGTCGCGCCCGGCGTCGCCGCGATTCTCATAACTCCTGCCCCGGTTCTGATATTCGCTTTCGACGTCGGTGCGGTCGCTATAGCCATACGAACGGCCGTACATTCCTTCCGAGGACCCGTGCCCGCCAAACGTTTCCGGGTAATTGCCTCTCTCGCCGCCATAGCCGCGCCCAAAATCTCCGCCGGTAAACATGCCCGGCCGGCCGCCGCCATAACGCGAACGGTCGCTTTCATAATAGTCATCTCCGCGATCGTATTCAGACGGGTTATTACCCGAAGCGCGGCGCCTCCTGCCGTATTCCGAACGAGCGTTGTAGGGCTCATTCGAACGCTGCCTGTCCTCGTAATATCTTCTGTTTGGCATTGTATTTCTTCCCTTCCTTGTTCTTGTTACTTATTAAGCGCCACGCATCTGGCTGTTAACCGTACGTAGCGGTAGAAACAAACCGCCCGGCTTTATATTGATTCAATACATAAACTCACTAAAAGACGGCCATTTCTGCGCAAAATCATATTAACGAGATAAAAATGCAATAATAATGCCAGAGTGGCCTTTTACCGGCGGTGAAAACTATTTCGCGGTTTCAGCCGTAAACCACCGGGCAGACTTTTTCAAACTTTAAATATTTTTTGAGGAAAACTTTGATGAGATCTTTGGGGATAGCTCTATTTGTAATCGTTTCTATCTTTGCCGCGCCGGCTCCGCAGGCTGCCGCGCAAAATCTTCTGGTGCTGAACAAGACCGAAAACACGCTGGCGATCATCGACCCGGTCACGCTTACGGTTATTGCCAAAATTCCGACCGGCGAAGGCCCGCACGAAGCCATCGCTTCTGCCGACGGCAAGCTGGCATTTGTCTGCAACTACGGCGCGCAAAAACCGGGTAATTCGCTTTCCGTGATCGACCTGGTGGCGAGGAAAGAATTGCGGCGCGTCGACCTCGGCGGATTTTATCGCCCGCACGGCATTGTCGAAGCAGATGGAAAAGTCTATTTCACCTCAGAGCTCAGCCGCACCGTCGTGCGCTACGACCCGGTCGCCAATAAGATCGACTGGGTGATGGGCACCGGCCAGAGCGTTTCGCACATGCTGGTGATAATGCCGGACAAAAAACGCATTTATACGGCTAACATCGGTTCGGGCACGACGACCGCTATTAACCTGGGCGCGCCTCCCAACGATGCGAACATCACCCACATCGCGGTAGGCAAACAGCCCGAAGGCATCGACATCTCGCCCGACGGCAAAGAATTGTGGATCGGTCACAACGAGGACGGCGGCATTTCGGTCATCGACACCGCGACCAATAAAGTAAAAGAAGTGGTAAAGCTGGCGCAGATGCCGATCCGCGTGAAGTTCACGCCGGACGGAAGCAAGGTGCTGGTCTCTGACCCGAAGGCCGGCGAGTTTATCGTCATCGACGCCAAAACCCGCAAAGAGATCAAACGCGTAAAAGCTGACGGCACGCCCGTCGGCATCCTGCTCCAACCCGATGGCAAACGCGCCTACGTCGCCCGCATGGCCGCCGGAAACGTCGGCGTCTTTGATATGGAGAAAATGGAATTTGTCGCCACCATCAACCCCGGCCTGGGGCCCGACGGCATGGCGTGGGTGACTGTTTCAAGCGCTTCAAAATAATAGCTAAAGATTCTTTGAAATTTTAACTGGCCTTGTTACGGCCACTAATTACACAAATAACACGAATAAAGAATTTTTAATTCGTGTTATTTGTGTTATTCGTGGCGAATAAGCAACCCTGTGGCTTTACGTATTAATGAGAAAATCGACTATAAGCAAAGCTGCCTTACCCTGCTCTTTCCGCCAGCTCCGCCCATCTTTCCATGTCGGTTTCTAGTTGTTCGTTTAGTTTTTGTTGTTCGGTAAAGAGTTCGTGGACTTTGCCGGCCTGGCTGCCATAAGTGGTCAGGTCTTTTTCTATTTCGGGCAGCCGTTTTTCTGCCGTTGCGATGCGGGCTTCGAGTTCTTCGAGCTCGCGTTTTTCTTTGAAGGTCAATTTTTTCGGTGCCGCGTTTTCAGTGACGGGTTTAGGTGTTTCAGCCGCGGGTTGAGCAGGGGCTTTTTCCGTCTCTTCGCGCTCTTCGTTGGCGCGATATTCTAAATAAGAGCTGTAATTGCCGGGGTATTCGCGGACGCGCCCGTCGCCTTCAAAGCGGAAAACGTTATCGATGGTGCGGTCGAGAAAATGGCGGTCATGGCTGACGACGATTAGCGCGCCGGCAAAATCGTCCAGGTATTCTTCGAGCGCGATCAGCGTCGGGATGTCCAGGTCGTTGGTAGGCTCGTCCAGCAGCAGCACGTTGGGCGAAGCCATCAAAATTCGCAGCAGATACAAACGACGCCGTTCCCCGCCCGAAAGATTTCCGATGACCGCGTATTGCGCGGCCGGCGCAAACAAAAATTTCTCGAGCATCTGCCCGGCGGTGATCTGGCTGCCATCGGCGGTAGTGACGTATTCGGCCACCTCGCGGATGTAATCGATCACGCGCATCTCTTCATCGAGCGCGCGGCTTTCCTGATCGTAGTAACCGATCACGACGGTTTGCCCCACGGTCACTTCGCCGCCGTCGGGCGCGACGCGCCCCGTTATGATCTCCAGCAGCGTAGTTTTACCGGAACCGTTTGCGCCGATGATGCCGATGCGGTCGTCGCGCTTGAGCATATAACTTAAGCTGTCGATAAGTTTTACGCTGCCGTATGCTTTCGAGATGTTTTCCAGCTCGACGATCTTTTTGCCCAGCCGCGCGGAACCGATGGCTATATCCACCTCGGCCTTGGCGCCGTCTTTCGGCTGGCCCATCAGATCGTAGGCGGCGGCAATGCGGTGTTTTGATTTCCGGGTGCGCGCCTTTGCGCCGCGACGCAGCCACGCCAGCTCTTTTTTGATCAGCTGTTCGCGTTTGTGCGATTCGACCGCGCGCAGCGTTTCCTGCTCTTCTTTTTTCTCCAAATAATAGGCGTAATTGCCGTTGAAGCTCTGCACCGCGCCGCGATCGATCTCAAAAATGCGGTTGGTCACGCGGTCGAGAAAATAGCGGTCGTGGGTTACCAGCAAAAGCGCGCCGCTGTAGCGGCGGAGATAATCTTCGAGCCATTCGATGGTGTCGGCGTCGAGGTGATTGGTCGGTTCGTCCAGAATGAGAATGTCGGGTTTGACGATCAGTTCATGCGCGAGCGCGACTCGTTTGCGCTGCCCGCCGGAAAGCGCGCCCATTTTTGCCGTGGTGTCGTCAATACCCAGCCGCGTCAGCACACTGCGCGCATTGGTTTCGATCTCCCAGCCGCCCGACATTTCCAATTGATGCTGAAGCTCGGAAACACGTTCGAGCAGTTTTTCATCTGCGCCGCCGCTGCTGGTGAGGTCGTGACATGCCGCTTCGTAATCGCTGATCATCTGCATCACGCCGCCGCTGGCGGCAAAGATCGTTTCGAGCACCGTCGCGTTTTCATCATAAACGGGGATTTGCGCCAGGTAGGCGAGAGTTTTCCCTTTAGCGCGAACGACCTTGCCGGTATCCGGCTCTTCAAGTCCGGCCATCACCCGCAGCAGAGTGGTTTTACCGGAGCCGTTAGCGCCGATAATGCCCACTTTATCGCGGTCTTCGAGCCCGATCGTGGTGTTTTCGAAAAGCGGCTTAAAACCGTAATTTTTGCTGATATTTTCCAGCGAGAGGATATTCATGGATCCCTTTTAACTTAGCAGAATATTATCAAACGCGTCGAAGCGGATGGTATGATTACTTTTCTATTTTAATAAATAACCCGGTGACACTTTATGATCAAAAGACTTTTATTCTGTATAAGTTTGAGTTCTTTTTTATTACTATCGGCTGCCGCGATACAAGCCGACGAGATCGACGATCTGGTCAACGCGCAGATCAAGAAGCGTCACATACCGGGGCTTTCGCTGGCCGTTTTGCGCGACGGCAAGGTGATAAAAGCGGCGGGTTATGGACTGGCGAATATCGAACTGAACGTGCCGGCCACAAAGGACACGGTCTATGAGATCGGCTCGATCTCGAAACAGTTCGCTTCGGAAGCGGTGATGCTGCTGGTCGAAGACGGCAAACTCGCCTTGGATGACCCGATCAATAAATACCTGCCCAAAAATGCGCCCGACAGCTGGAAAGCGATCACCATCCGCCAGGTGCTTAACCACACGGCCGGGCTAAAAGATTGGACCGAAATTAAGGAATTTTCCTACCGCCGCGAATACACCGCCGAGGAATTTATCGATCTGATAAAAGGAGCGCCGCTGCAATACGCGCCGGGCATGAGCTGGGCCTATACCAACACGGGGCCGCCGCTCCTCGGCATGGTCGTAGAGAAAGCGAGCGGGAAACCCTACGAAGAATTCGTAGCCGAAAGAATTTTTAAACCATTGGCGTTTCCCAGCATCCGTTTTCGCCGCCAGGCAGAGATAGTTGCGAACCGGGCCAGCGGTTACGAGTTTGCCGACGGGAAATTTACCAACGGCGAGCCTTTTCGCCCGCGAGTGATAGCGCCCAGCGGCGGCGTGCTGGCGAGCGCGGTTGATCTGGCGGGATGGTTCGACGCGGTACTGGGCGGAAAATTGATAAAACCGGCGAGCCTCGAACAAATGCTCGCACCGGTCAGGCTGGCCGACGGGCGGCGGGTAACGCACGGTTTCGCTTTTTTCACCGATTCATTTAACGGACACAAGATGATCTTTCATCACGGCTCGACGGTGGGCGGTTTTGGCAGTGTGGTGCGCTACTTTCCCAAAGAACGCCTCACGATCGCCATCATCGGCAATGTCGAAGACGGCGGCTGGGGGCCCGAATTTATCTCACAGCGCGTGGCAAATTTTTATATCCCCGGCGCTTACCTTGGCGGCCTCAAACCGGGCACCGATCCAGATCCAAAATTCACTAGTGGGCTGCGCCAGCTCTTGCAGGACATCGGCGACGGAAAACCGTCGGACATGCTCACGGCTTCCTACGCAGCGCGCATCTCCGCGGACTTCCGCAAGCAAACCACGGCAAATCTGCAAAACGCAAAGTCCTTTTCGTTTTTAGCCGCCGAAACCATCAGCGAAGACCATTTCATTCTCGACCCGACACTGGTTAAGTTCGTGCACTACAAACTCGCCACCGGCGACCGGATCGTTTATTACTCCTTCAGGCTGGATAAAAACGGCAAAATAGGATTTATCGTGGTGACGGAAGAGTAGTTCGATGGAAGACTTTCAAATCTTTGAGCCTATACCCATTTCTGCTTTCTTAAACGCTGCCATGCAATTTTGATTTCTCGCGGCGAAAATTTTTCCTTTTTCATTGAACTCCATGAATGCACGGCCAGAACAACATTTTTTAAATTGCGACGTTCTTCTTCAAGTTCGGCAGAAACCCAATGAACAGTTGAAAGAAGCTCCATGCCATATGGATATTCAAAACCTTCGATCAGTCTAGAAACCCTTGCCAGACGTTCCAGTGTCTCTTCCTTCTCCACAAAGAGAAAATCATCTACTTCTGTAAAAGCCTCGGGAATCAGTTCAATCGTCTGATCGATCACTTTTTGAGTCCTATCCCCATAGCCTCTAATGAAATGTCCATCGATTCTCTGTAATAAATGATGCAGATTTTCCGCATAAGGTCCGTAGTACTTTTTCTCGAATTTGAGCCTTAATGGCTCACCCGCAACCTGTAATAAATATGCAAGTTTCTGTGCTTCAAGCATGGAAAGCCTGTATCCCGGTAATAAATAAACTTTAAATAAAGCTAGTAAGGCTGCCCTGACAGAAGTCAAGTTCGGTTTTTTTGTAGCGACCTTCATCTGAATCGCTTCTGGAGAGCCTGTCGGAGAATACACATAAATCTCGACATCTTTCAATGGCGTTAAAGCGCTTTCAATGAGCGGTTTCACCTCATCCCAATTCAATCCTCCGTTTCCACAACCTAAAGGAGGAATTGCAATCGATTTGATTTCATAATGTTTTATAACTTTAGCTAAGTCTATTAATCCAGCTTCGATATCCCGAATTTTGCTTTTAGCTCGCCAATGTTTTTTAGTGGGAAAATTAATAATAAATTTTGGGTTAAATTTGTTCGTCGCAAAAACGTGAACCTTTCCAATTTCGATCTCGTTATTTTTGCAGGCTTCTAGGTAGGCTTTATAATTTTCGGGAAACGCCTTTCGAAATTGCAAAGCTATTCCTTTTCCCATTACGCCAACCGTATTAACGGTATTCACCAAAGCCTCAACATCAGCCTCTAATAAGTTTCCCTGCACTACTTTTATCATATGGAATATTTTTTTCACTTAGTAGTACCAGCTAGAGCAAACTGCAACTTTTATCTGTTTTCCCGCTTTGTCTAAGATTTGTTGAACTTCGGATTGTACTTCTTTTGAAATTACCCCAATTCCAGCGATTAATTCAAGGGGAAACTTGTTGTATACGAGAAATTCAGCTTGGCGGCGCCATTTTCTATTGGTGTCTACATCAGTATCATTCCAATACTGGGATCTCATCAGGGGCCAGTCTATTTGGGAGAAGTTCTCAGTATCTTCATAGAACTCGGTAGGTATCATTTCCGCGTGACCATTTGTAAAAGTAAATGGTATCCCGCTTTCTACAACATCTTCTATTTTAGACACCAGATGAAGAACCGCTTGCTGACCGCCTTTATATCCTTCTATTTTCCCCATATGGATAGCTCCCAACATCGGCGACCGAGGCGCAAAATAAAAGGGAACGTAGTCAGCCAGGTAACCTTTTCTGCTTGTCGGCACCGGTCGCCGCTCACGTCTTTCTTTTATTGCTTCGTAAGCTATCCCTCGAGTTATTATATTTCTTCGTTTTCTTTCGTTATCACACCAGAGGCCATTATCACCTAAGACCCGCGGAAGGTTATCAATGTGAGTAATGTGAAAAATTGCCTCCCCTATTGTCATTGCATTTTTGTGGTGTTGGTTTTGCTCTGAAACTAACATTAAATGTCGTTTAACACAACTTTTATCTGATGGATTTGTTTTTCCTTTTAGTTTTATTAAACTAACCTTAAGCAATAAAGTTTTCGGAGGAGCTCGACAGAGCTGAGAGGTGTGGTGAACACACGACTCCTGGAACCTGATGCGGATAATACCGACGAAGGGAGAAAACAAATGACACAGGAAAAGACCGCTAATGTAAATGGTGCGGAAAAAAAGAGCACCCCGGAAAAAACAGGTGAAAAAACCAGCAGCGAGGTAAAGCTGCCGAGTTCCCGCAAGATCTACGTTGAGACAAACGGCAATACCCAGAATAACTTAAAACAAAATCTGCGCGTGCCTTTTCGGGAGATCGCGCTTTCGCCGTCCAAGAATTTCGAGGGCGAGCTGGAGGAAAACCCGCCGGTGCGCGTTTATGACACGAGCGGCCCGTGGAGCGACCCTGCGGTGAGATGTGACGTGCGCGAAGGCCTGCCCGCGCTCAGGCGCGACTGGATCGTGGGCCGTGGCGACGTCGAAGAGTACGAAGGCCGCGAAATTCTGCCGCAGGACAACGGCTATTTGACCAAAGGCGCGGAAGACATCGCGCGCATAAAAGAAAACAGCAAGCTCGAAGAATTTCCGGGTTTGAAACGCGCCCCGCTGCGCGCAAAGCCCGGTCAATGCGTGACGCAGATGTATTATGCGCGCCGTGGCATAGTGACGCCGGAGATGGAATACGTCGCGATCCGGGAAAATCTCGGGCGGCAGATCGCTTTTGAAAAGCTTCAGCACGCCACAAATGGCGATGCCGCAACCCTCCCTAACGATCAGGCTTCTGCCCGGTTTGCCACCGATGACCGTTCGTCGCTTTATCACCAGCACGCGGGCGAATCGTTTGGCGCATCTTTGCCGAAATTCGTCACGCCGGAATTTGTCCGGGACGAAGTGGCGCGCGGCCGCGCGATCATTCCCAATAACATCAATCATCCGGAATCGGAACCGATGGCGATCGGGCGAAATTTTCTGGTTAAGATCAACGCCAACATCGGCAATTCTGCCATCGCTTCGTCGATCGAGGAAGAGGTCGAGAAAATGCGCTGGGCTTCGCTCTGGGGCGCGGACACGGTGATGGACCTTTCGACGGGCAAAAATATTCACGCCACGCGCGAATGGATCTTGCGCAATTCGCCGGTGCCGATCGGCACCGTGCCTATTTACCAGGCGCTGGAAAAAGTGAACGGCAAAGCCGAGGATATGACCTGGGAAATTTATCGCGACACTTTAATCGAACAGGCCGAGCAGGGCGTGGATTATTTCACCATTCACGCCGGCGTGCGGCTTCCTTACATTCCGCTGACGGCGCGCCGTACGACGGGTATCGTCTCGCGCGGCGGTTCGATCATGGCAAAATGGTGCCTCGCGCATCACGAAGAAAGTTTTCTCTACACGCGCTTTCGCGAGATCTGCGAGATCATGCGCGCCTATGACGTTGCGTTTAGCTTAGGCGACGGTTTGCGGCCCGGCTCGATAGCGGACGCTAACGACGTGGCTCAATTTGCCGAACTCGATACGCTCGGCGAACTGACCAAGATCGCCTGGGAAATGGATTGCCAGACCATGATCGAAGGGCCCGGCCACGTGCCGATGCACCTGATCAAGGAAAATATGGATAAGCAGCTTGAGGTGTGCGGCGAAGCGCCATTCTATACTTTGGGCCCGCTAACTACTGATATCGCACCGGGTTACGATCACATTACTTCCGCCATCGGCGCGGCGATGATCGGCTGGTACGGCACGGCGATGCTTTGCTACGTCACGCCAAAAGAACATCTCGGCCTGCCGAATAAAAAAGATGTGAAAGACGGCGTGATCACCTATAAACTCGCCGCGCACGCCGCCGATCTGGCCAAGGGACACCCGGCCGCGCAGTATCGCGACAACGCTCTTTCCAAAGCGCGCTTTGAATTTCGCTGGGAAGACCAGTTCAACCTGGCGCTCGATCCGGAAGTGGCAAAGGAATATCACGACGAAACTCTGCCGGCCGAGGGCGCCAAGCTGGCGCATTTCTGCTCGATGTGCGGGCCGCATTTTTGCTCGATGAAGATCACGCAGGACGTGCGCGATTATGCCCGCGAACAGGGCGTCGAAGAAGAAAAAGCGCTGGCCGTCGGGATGTCAGCCAAAGCAAAAGAGTTTGTCGCCACCGGCAGCGAGATCTACCACGGCCAGATACCGGAAGGCGCGAAAGAGCATCATTGATCCGCGGTAATCAGGCGTTAACGGCAATGGGGTGGCGCATTTTATCGGCACCACCCCTGTTTTATTAATAAACTCTTTTTTTATATCACCGCGATAGTAGAATTGATTTGACGCCTCACGGCGTGCTTGCTGTTGGGCGTACTTTCTCTTTTTGACATTCTTTTTTCATTATCTCTAAACCGGGCCATTGATTCATCAACTATTGCTTCCCATTTTTTATCCATGAGGATCTTTACACTGCACCGCGGGCATATTTTGCCGTGAGCTTCCAATTTTTTGGCAAACTCGATCCGTTTCTCGCGATCGAAAGATTTCAAGCCCTTAAATTTCTCGTAGAAATATTTGTCCGGCATCCGGAGCAATTCGGCCAGCACGGGCAGCTCGAATTTTTCGATCCAGGCGCCAAGGCCCTCCGAGTCGGAGCATGTTAATTTCTTGAACTCTTTTTCCTCATTGTCCCACTCAGTGATCGGGCCTGTCATATATTTCGTCATGAATGTTGCTAAAGTTGATGTCAGATCGTTTTTCATTCTTTTCTCCTTAAGTTTGATAGTGTAAACCGCGAAAGACCGCCGGGCAAAGGCAGTCAGTTTACAGCTCCAGTTTTTCGCGCAGGTCAGAAACCAGGCGAAGCGCCGGAGCCGATGATGTGATGGCTTACGGGAAAGGGTCGGGTTCCGGGCAGCGCGGGCGGGGCGGCGGCGGCGGAAATGAATAAGGCTGAAGAAACACGTGATTCCTTCAGCCCTGTGCTGCGATCAAAAGTGAGAGTCATGTTTTGCCAGAAATTTTTCATTTTTAGTGGCTTGACTTGGTTTTCAAGATAGGTAAACCTTTTATTTACTGTAGTTTCAGCTTTTTTCTGAGTTTGTTTAAGTGGTAACGGAATTTCGCTTTCGCCAAATTTACGTCCGGCGGTATTTGTTCGGGTATTTTCTCGGGATAATCGGCCTTGATCATCTCCGCTATCTTTCTAGGCTTTATATTTTCGTAGTAGTTCAGCTGGACAAGCGTCTTCTCGTAATCGGAAAAATCATCTAGTAATTCCGCGGCCTGCAGTTTGAAATCTTTAAGTACTATGTCCATTTCCGTGTCGTGTGCCGCTTGGCCTTCATCACCCGGCTCTCTGATCTCTTTCTTTGACGATTCGTCCTGCTCTTCATCGAGGCTAACAATTTCAAAGCGATGTCCCCGGTAGAAATCATTTATCGCGCTTTGCACGATCCTGAATATGTAAGCGCGCTTATTATCAATTTCTGCTACCCGTTTTGGATGTCTGGCGCACATTTTAGCGACTTTAAGACCGGCGCTCTGCATAACATCTTCTGCGTCACTGATGTCGTTACAGGAGTGCCGTATGTACGGCCAGTACTTTTGGACGCCTTCGAACGGGTCTGACGGAAAGTCATCTTCCTTTTTCGCGCGCACTGTGGTTAAGGCTGCATTGTTTAAGTGCCCATGAAAAGGCTCCTTAGTATTTTCAACTTTCATGCTGCTGTCTCCTTCTTTTAGACAAAATTCTCTAAATAACCTCAGAAGAACGTTCCCCTTATGGAAGCGGGGGTGGAAAGCTTTCCTTAACTTCTTATTTGTATTGACGCGTTCCTATTGGTTTTTAAAAAAAGGAAAAAGTATTTTTTTGGCCACCTATTTATGAAGCAGTGAAAGAGCAGTTTTAAAAAGAGTCTTATGTGCGTCCCTTAGTATGTAGCCGCTGAAACCGCTACAAAATTTTGAAAATTAAGAGGTGACCAAAATGGATAACTTAATTGAAAGCGAAGATCGCTTCGGCACCCAGAACGACGAGGGTGATCATCGTCCAAAACAAGAATTTCTAGAATCAACGACCTACTCGCACAACGCACCGAACCGCTTCGCGGATAATATCGTGGCCGTAACAGGGCTGGTGCTGCTCATACTTTTCCAACTCATTTTTATTTCATACGGCGGCGGAGCATTTACGCTGATCAGCCTGGCGGTTCCGCCGGTCGGGATGCTCCTCGGAATGAGGATGTTCCTCAATGAACAGGAGGACGAGCTGGCCATCTGGCCAAAAGGTATGACGTTCGCGAATGTCACCGTGGTCGATTTCCGCAGCCAGCGAACCGCCTGACGATGTCAAAGATCTTTTTTCTCCTAAGCTTGAAAGGGCCTTGGGAAGGACCGCGCGGTCCTTCCCGTTTTTTCTCTACAGGAGAAGCAACTGACAGAGACTTTCAAAGTCGAGATTTTAAAAAGACTTTTTTCATCGTCTCTACAGGCAACTGAGCAAGAAGTTCGAGAAAGAACTGAAAAAGGCTTAAACGAACTTAGTAATAATCGTCAAAAATAAGGAGATAAACATGACTTACCAAGAAACAGGGACATCACAGGAAACGCACGGAGAAGCCGAATCTGGCTGGGCAAGCGATGCCTCGACAGAAAGTCACGCCCATCATGGCATTCGCGTCCACTATGATCCGATCCACAAAAGACACGTCATTCACGTGCACGGAACAGAAGACAGTGTGGAAATAAAGTTTCACCCGACGGAAAAATAATTTAGATACGCGGAAAACGCGAAGAAGAGAGGATTAAAGAAATGAAAAAAGGTATCAGCATAACAGTTTTGGCCCTGGCGATCGCACTTTTAACCATAGACACGAGCGCTAACACTACTACTCCCACTGGCACGTCACTCACCACGCCCGATAAGAGCTATAGCAGCATCTGGGCTACGACCGAAAATGACGCAACGGACACCGTTAGTTGCACGGGCGGCTATACTGTTACCTGGAAGTCGAATAGCTTAACCCTGGAAACCAAAACCGGCCTTTCCGGAACGCCAACGGCCCAATGGACGGACGCGACCGAAATTACCGGCTTAACCAGCGGCTTAACGACCGATGCCACTGACACGACCAGCGACACGACTAATACGCTTGCTAACAGTAGCACTACCGTGAGCCGGACCGGTTGGAAGACGCCGACCGCGCAAACCTGGGAAGGTTAATTTTACCTGCAACACCCTACCCCTTATCTCCGGGCGGACATAATGTCCTCCCGGAGATACCTTTTGGGGCATGCTTCTAGTCACTGCCGCCGAATGAGAATAGTAAAATCTGAAAGCCTGTTATAATTTCCCTTGCTTTTTGGCTTTGACGCTTTGTGACGGAAGAAAAAATATTAGATATAGATGGCCTTACCGGCAGTGACCGCCGCAATTCTTCGTGGGACATCCAGAATGCCCCGAGGAATTATGTGTCGCTGGTTTTGGCGCAGGGCGGAAGCGCGTTTTTTGCTTTTGCATCCGTTTGGCTGCTGACGCGTTCGCTCGGTTCCGAAGGGTACGGCGGTGTTGTGGCCGTCATCGCGGCCTCGCAAATGGTGCAGGTCCTGGTGAATTGGACCAACACCGCCGTGGTCCGTTTTGGCGTCGAGGAATTCGTCGAAACCGGAAAGATCGCGCGCACATTTTGGCTGCGGTTCTTTATCCTGGTTCCGAATCTGGTCCTGGTCGTGCTCGCGGCAAAACTGTGGTTTCCGCTGTTGAGCGATCTGTTCAAACTTTCGACCGAGGTTTTGTGGCTGATACTGATCCACCTGATAGCTTCCACGCTTTGGCTTCATGTTCAATCCGCGCTGCAGGCGGTTAAAATGCCCCGGCTGCAAGGCGGGCTTTTGATGGTGGAAAGAGCGCTGATATTCCTGAGCCTTTTGGTAATAGTCTTCACCGGCGGAATGACGCCGGTTTCAGCGATGCTTAGCTACGCCGTCATTCCCTTTGTCGTCGCTCTGGTGGGATCGGCGTTTTTGCGAAAATTTATCTGGACCGGATTTTCATTCGCCTGGGATTTTTGGCGCGAGGTGTTAGTTTTTTCGTTACCGCTGCTGCCATTTACGATCACCGCCTATCTTTCTACCGGATACCTGGACGCTGCTTTTATCATTAAATATCTTTCCACACGGGAATTAGGTATCTATGCCGTGGCCACGCAGGTAAACGGTTTGTCCCTGCAGCTGCCCACCCTGGCAAATTCGCTGCTTTTGCCGTTGTTCGTTTCCCTTCAAAAGGAAGAGCAGATCGCCCGCATGCAGCGCTATTTCCGGCATACTTTCCCGACGCTGATACTGCTCTGGGGTATTTTTGTTACCTTCGCGGCGCTTGCCGGCTGGTTTTTGATACCGGCGGTTTTCGGCAAAGAGTTTGCCTATTCGACCCAGCCGCTCTGGATCCTGCTCACCACTTCAGTGCTGGCGCTGCCGTTTTTGCTCGGTTACGGTTCGCTTTCCAACGCCACTTCCACGACCTACATATCCATGTGGACGACGGCCCTGGCGGCGCTGGCAAATATAGCTTTTAACTTTTTACTGATCCCGGTTTTGGGTATGCAGGGATGTGCCTGGGCCACCTCGATAATGTACCTGACAAATTCGGTGGCTTACATCATCCTCCTGCGCAGGGTAATAGATATCCCCGTTTCCTGGACGTTTTTAGCCGCCATTCCCAGCGTGGGCGGGGCGATCGCTCTCTCCCTGAGCGGAAATCCCTGGTGGGCGGCTGCGGTTTGCTTAATTACAACTTTTTTTGTAGCTTATCGGTTTAACGCCTCTATCAGGGACACTGTCAACTTTTTAAGAAATTTCGGCAAATATTAATGTTAAAAATGTACCACGATCAAGCGAATGCCGGCAGCACGCCTGATTTTTGGGAAGAAAATTGGGAAAACAACCGCTTTGAAGAAGCGGTAAAATTTTGCCGGATCGATCCCCTGCGGCCGCTTTTTGAAAAGTATTCCAAGCCCGGTTCGCTGATGCTGGAAGGCGGCTGCGGAATGGGGCAGTATCTCGCCTATTATGCCGCCCGCGGCCGGCGGGTGATCGGGTTGGATTTTGCTTTTAGTACCTTGCGAAAGTTTCATGCCCGGGAAAAAGACGTCCCCCTTACCTGCGGAGACGTCTCAAGATTGCCCTTTGCCGATGGAAGTTTTGATCTTTATTACTCGGGCGGTGTGGTAGAACATTTCGAAGGCGGCGCCGAGGCCTCTTTGAGCGAAGCCCGCCGGGTTTTAAAAAAAGACGGGGTCCTGCTTATCAGCGTTCCCTACTTCAGCCCTCTGCGCCGGGCCCTGCTGCCTTTCAAGAAAAAAGAGTGGCGCAAAACGCCGGCCCCGGCAGTTGATGCCGATGAAAAATTTACGGACCGGAGATTTTTTCAATATGCATACCGGAAAAAAGAGTTTGAGAAAATGCTTTCCGCCGCGGGCCTGGCGGTCAGAGAAACCGTTGGCTATTCATTTATTTGGGGGCTTTACGATATTCCTTTTTTATCCGGCGCCCACGGCGATCCGGGTTCCAAAACTCCGGAAAAAGAATCCCCGGCTGCTTTAAATATGGAAGAACTGATCGCCTATGAGCGTCCGCCTTCTTTATTAAAGCGGCTGCTCATCAGCGAGGACACCAAAATACCGGTAGCCGGCACGTTTATCCGCTTTATATGCTGGACGTCCGCTAATATGATGATGTACGTCTGCACGCGCGATTAAGGATCTTTACGCAAACCAGGGTCTCAATGAAAAAGAAAATTTTTCACATTATCCCGAGCCTCAGAAGCGGGGGTGCGGAAAGGCAATTGGTGGAAGTGGTCAGCGGCACGTCCGGGAATGGCTTTTCTCACCGAGTTTGCGCATTTAGGGATAGTGATTTTTTTTCCGCGCCGATAAAGCAGGCAGGGCAAGAGGTGCTGGAACTGGGTGTGAACGGTAAACGCGATTGGTGGGGAGCCGCCCGAAAAATAAATTCTATCATTACCGACGATCCTCCTGACATTATTCATTCATGGCTGTTCGACGCCAATATCGCGGCCCGGCTGGTAAAATTGCGGCACCGGAAAATTCCCCTGATCACTTCGCTGCAGGCGCCCGATTACGACCCCAAGGTTATCCGGGCGGGAAACTGGCCCCCGGCAAAAATAGAAATTTTGCGGTGGATGGACAAAAGCCTGGCCATGCTGACAAAACCGCATTTCGTGGCGTGCTCGGAATTTGTGGCCGGATCTTTCCGCCGCGAGTTGGGCGTTCCCCCTTCGCGCATGTCGGTCATATATAATTCGGTAGATCCTGGCGCGCTGGTCTGCGGCCCGGAAGAACCGGCAGCCATCCGCGAATCGCTGGGGATAGCCAAAGAAGCTTTCGTATATCTACATATCGGCCGTCTCGACCCGCAAAAAGATCACTCGACACTGCTCCGGGCATTCCATCTTTCACTGGCCGCCGCGCCGGACGCTCATTTGGTGATGATCGGCGAAGGGGCCCTGAAAAATTCGCTGGAAGACCTGGCGGCATCGTTGAATGTTGAAGACCGCGTGCATTTCCTGGGAAAAAGAAAAGATATCGGGGCCTGTCTGGAAATGGCAAATGCCTATGTATTTCCCTCTCTTTTTGAGGGCCTGCCGCTGGCTCTGTTGGAAGCAATGGCCAAAGGCCTTCCCTGCATCGTCTCCGATATCGAGCCGCACCGCGAAGTGATCGAAAACGATATTTCGGGCCTCCTGGTGAGGCCGGCGTCGGCAGCCGAATTGGCCGATACGATGATAAGAATCTATAATGATGAAGAGCTAAGGAAAAGACTTGGGAATGAAGCACTTACAAAAGTGAGAGATCAATTTTGCAGCGAAGTTCTAATGCCCAAATGGGAAGAATTATACGAAAAGACCTCGGAAACCTCACGTTGAATTCGTAGTAACAAACTTCGGCCCTTTAAAACTTTATGAAACAGAATGCAGTGCCCGGGGACAAAAATAAACCGGTCTATGTCCTGGGTATAAGCGGAAAATATAATCAGGGAGGCGGGGGCGGCGACGCTCATCACCCGGCGGTCGCGCTGCTCAAAGACGGCGAGATCGTCGCCATGGAAAGCGAAGAGCGTTTTGTCCGGGTCAAACATGCGATCGGGCATTTCCCTGTTAATGCCATCAATTTTTGTTTGAACTTTGCCGGGATAACCTGTGAAGACCTAAGCGCCGTGGCCTGGGCAAACGATCCTTACCTGGCGGTAGAGCGTTGGATCAAAGCCAACAACACCACCGTTAAAAAAGCCGCCTACGGGGTGGTAAAAAAACTTAATTCTTCGGCCGGCAGTCTCAAAAAAGGCCTGCGCATATTCGATCAGACACTTAAACCCTGGGAAGAGGAAGAAAACGAAAAATCCGGTTTTCGCGATAAGCTGCGCTTCGATATAGATAAAATACCTTTCTTCCGCGTCGATCATCATTTGTCACATGCGGCTTCGGCCTACTACGCCAGCGGTTTCGCGGAAGCGACCGTTATCACCTGGGACGGCAGCGGCGACGGCCTGACGGGATCCGTTTCGCACGGACGAAACGGCGAGCTGGAAGTTCTCGATCAATTTACCGATTTTTCTATCGGGGAATTTTACTGGGCGATCCATCGCTTCTTAAAGTTAAGCGACGAAGGGTCGTTGATGGGCCTCGCCGGCTATGGCACTCCGCAAGGCATTTTTAATGAGATCGCCGATCCCAGCCGGCTGTATATGGACCTGACGCAGGTCAGCCGCGCCGCCGTCAGTGAAAGCTCGATGGGTTATGTATCGAATCTCGTCAAACTGCTGGGCCCTCCGCGCCTTCCCGACGAACCGCTCGAAGAGCGTCATAAAAATCTTGCGGCCGACCTGCAAAAATTGGTGGAAGATTTCGGTTTCGAGGTTTTAAAACGGGCGGTGAAAAAAACCGGCTGCCGCAATGTCGTCTTTGCCGGCGGTGTCGCGTTAAACGCCACCATGAACGGCAAGATCGCGCGTTCTGAGTTGGTGGATAAGATCTTTGTCCAACCCGAGGCAGGCGATGCCGGGGGTTCGCTGGGCGCCGCTTTTATCGGTTATAAACAGCTCGGTCATGAGCTGATGCCGAAAGAAATGGAGCATGCTTATTGGGGCATCGAATACAGCGATGAAGAGATCGAAAAAGCATTTAAGATAACCAAGATAAAATACGAAAAACTTTCGCGCGAAGCCTTGATCGAAGAAGTGGCCTCACTGCTGGCGGATAAAAAGATCGTCGGTTGGTTTCAGGGACGTTCCGAATGGGGGCCGCGCGCGCTGGGAGCGAGATCTATCCTGGCCGATCCCCGCGATCGCGAAATGCTGGCCGAGGTAAATGCGGCGGTCAAATACCGGGACGGCTGGCGGCCCTTTGCGCCTTCGATACTGGAAGAAGTTGCCGGCGATTACATGGAAGAGATCGTTTACGCGCCTTTTATGATCATGACCTTTCCGGTGAAGGAAGAAAAGAAAAAGGACATTCCTGCCGTGGTTCACGTGGACGGGACCACGCGGCCGCAAATGGTCCGCCGCAGCGTCAATCCGCTCTATTACGATATGATCAAACGTTTTGGCGAAAAGACCGGCGTGCCGATCGTGATGAACACTTCGTTCAACCTCAAAGGCGAACCGATAGTGAATTCTCCGCGTGACGCCATCAGGACATTTTTTAGCTCCGGCCTGGATGTTTTGGCTGTCGGCAATTTCATCGTCAGGAAATAAGGTTAATTTTATGCGGCGAAAATTGCTCGAGCTTTTGTGCTGTCCGAAATGCTTCGGTGAGCTTAACTGCATCGCTGACCCCTCTGACATTGCGGAGGCTGATGAGATCATCGCGGGCAAACTGCAGTGCTCCGGCTGTAAGGCGGAGTATTTGATAAAAGACTCTATCCCTCGTTTTGTGCCGCAGGATAATTACGCGGAATCGTTCGGTTATCAATGGAATCTTTTTAGCCGGACACAGCTTGATTCTTACAACGGCACCGAGCAATCGGCCAACCGGTTCTATTCCGAGACCGGCTGGACAAAGGAAAGTCTGCAAGGTAAATGGATACTCGATGCCGGCTGCGGCGCGGGCCGTTTTTTGGATGTTGCGTCACAAAATGAATGTGACGTGGTAGGCATAGACCTGAGCTCGGCGATCGACGCATCGCGAAAAAATCTGGAGGGAAGAAAAAACGTTCATTTGGTGCAGGCCAGCATCTACGAACTTCCCTTCAGAAAAGGCGCGTTTGACGGCTGTTATTGTATCGGCGTCATCCAGCACACCCCCGATCCCCAAAAAACGGTTTCCGCCTTGCCGCAATTCGTCAAAAAAGATGGGGATATCGTCGTCACGATCTACGAAAGAAAACCCTGGACATATCTTTTCTGCAAATACTGGTACCGCCCCGTTACGCGCAAAATGAAAAAAGAATCGCTGCTGCGGATGATCCGGGCCTTGATGCCGGTCGGCTTTGCGGTATCGGATGTTTTATTTCGCGTTCCGGTTTTGGGCAGGTTTTTTCAATTCGTGATACCGGTGGCCAATTATGTGGGTAAGACCGATCTTTCGCGGGCCCAGCGCTATGACTGGGCGATACTGGACACTTTCGATATGCTTTCGCCGACCTTCGACCAGCCGCAAACGCAAGCCGAAACCGAAAGCGCTCTGACCGGCGCGGGCGTTACCGATATTCGCCGCCTTCCTAATGCCGGGCTAAACCTGATCGGGAAAAAATCCTGAAACGGCAGCATTTACTAAAATTGCCTGTGGTTTTACTATTTATTCGCCACGAATGTCACAAATAACACGAATAGAGATTTTTAATTCGTGTTATTTGTGACATTCGTGGCCGTATCCGTGACTTAATAAGCAAAGCCGTGCAAAGTTAAAAGTCGATAGTTGCAAATAACCGATGCCCGTCTCTGAAAACAATAAAACCCTCTACATCTGCTACTTTGGCCTGCGCGAACCGCTGGTTCAAACACAGGTTGTCCAGTACCTGAGGGAACTTACGAAGCTGGACGGCCTGGTGGTGAGCCTGCTTACATTTGAACCGGATCTCAAAAATAACTGGTCACCTGAGCAGATCGAGGCGGAAAAGAAAAAGCTGGCCGCCGAAGGCATAGAGTGGCATGCCCTGCCTTATCACAAATGGCCATCGGTTCCCGCCACGCTTTACGACGTTTTTCGCGGCACGCTTTTCGTGCGAAAGCTGGTTAAGCAAAACGGCGTGAATATACTTCACGGCCGCATTCACATACCGATGCTGATGGCTGTGCTGGTAAAAAAACTGACCCGAAAAAAACTTAAACTGCTCTTCGATATCCGCAGTTTTTTTCCCGAAGAATACACCGACGTCGGCCGCTGGAAAAAGAACGGCTTGTTGTATAAAGCGGTCAAAAGAGTAGAACGCTGGCTGCTGCGCGAATCGCACGCCTTTGTGGTGTTGACCGAAAAAGCCCGTGATATTTTGTTTCCCGAAAGCCGCGCAACGGGTTTTGATAAAGCGGGCCGTCCGGTCGAGGTCATTCCCTGCTGTGTGGACCTGAAAAGATTTACCGCTGCCGGTGAAGTTTCGCGAAATAAAATTCGCAATGAATATGATTTGAACGGACGTAAAGTGATCGTCTATATCGGCGCGCTGGGAACCTGGTACCTGGTAGATGAAATGGCCGATCTGCTGCTGGCCGCGCGCGAACAGGATGAAACCGCTTTCGCCATGGTCCTTACCCAAAGCGCGCCTGAGATAATGGCGGAAAAACTCGCGGCCCGCGGTTTTTCAAGCGGCGATATGCTGATCAAAAAAGTTACGCCGGGTGAAATCCCCGCTTTTCTGAGCGCGGCCAATGTGGCGGTCTCCTTTATCAAACCCTGTTATTCCAAGCTTTCTTCATCGCCGACCAAAATGGCGGAATACCTCGCCAGCGGCCTGCCGGTCATTACCAACGGCGGGGTGGGCGACGTGGCGGATCAGGTAGGCGCCGATAAAACCGGTTCAGTGGTGGCGGAATTTGACCGGCAGGCTTATCTTAAATCATTGCAGGAAATAGAGATATTAAAACAAACTTGCGATCTTTCCGAAGTTTGCCGGAAAAGCGCAAAAGAAAGATTCGACCTTGAAAAAATCGGGGGGAAAAAGTATCGTTCTATCTATCGCAGCCTGATAGTAATGGAATGAAAAAAATAGCCGCTCTGGTGCCCAACAAACTCGGCAAATCCCCCGGACAGAGATTCAGAATAGAAGCATGGTCGAAACATCTGCCGGATTACGGCTGGACGGTGGATTTTTACCCCTTTGAAACGGAAGAGCTGGATAAAGTTCTTTACACCAAAGGAAACTATTTGAAAAAAGTTTCCGGGCTGATATCGAGCTACCGCGGGCAATTGCGCAATGTTTGGAATAAACCGGAATGCGATATTTTGCTCATCTATCGCGAAGCGGCACTGGTCGGTCCCGCGGTCATCGAGCGCCTGGCAAAACGATTAAAAGTGCCGATCGTCTATGACATCGACGACCCGGTCTTTCTGCCCTACCGGAGCCCGGTCAACAGCTGGTTCAGCCTGTTGAAGTTTTCGCGCAAGACACATTCGTTTTTTCGCATGGCCGACCATATCATCTCGATAAATAATTTGATGGCGGACTATGCGCGAAAATATAATTCGTCGGTTTCGGTCGTGCCTAATTTTGTGGACACGAATGAATTTTGCCCGGCCGGATCGAAGAATGGCGGGCCGGCCAAGATCGTTTGGACGGGCAGTATCGGCACGGTCAGAAATCTCGCCACGATCGCCAAACCGCTGCACGATCTGCAGGCGAAATACGATGTTCCGCTGCGCCTGATCGCGAACGAAGAACCGGTGGTCGAAGGTGTGAAAGTAGATTTTCGCAAGTGGTCGCCGGATGTGGAGATATCAAACCTGCAGGACTGTGACATCGGGCTGGTGCCTTTGCTCGATCTCCGCTGGAATCCCTGGAAATTTTTCCTTAAAACAGTGCAGTATATGGCGGCCGGTTTGCCGGTCGTGGCGCGCAGGATGGGTTCCAATACTGAGATCATCCAGGATGGTGTCAATGGATTTTTAGTGGAAACCGAAAAGGAATGGTTTGACCGGCTAAGCCTCTTGATCGAGAACCGCGAGCTGCGCGAAAAAATGGGCCGCGCGGCAAGAAAAACCGCGGTCGAAGGCTATTCCCTGGAAACCCAGATGCCCAAGATAGCCGAGATATTTGACGGGGTGTATGAAGGCACCCTCCGAAACAAAAAACGATGACAGTATCGGAAGACCAACAAAAACAACTCGCCGTTGACACGCATTCGGAACAGGCCGGCCTGTTTGCCGAGCGCTATTCGACCATTGCCGAAGACCCTTATCAGAATTGTTTTAAATACAGCCGGTATTTGCTGGACCAATGGCTGGACAAATTTATCCCCGAGCGGGGAGATGGTTTAAAGATGCTCGACCTGGGATGCGGGACGGGCTATCACCTGGCAAAATACCGCGAGCGCGGATTTGAGCTGACCGGCGTCGACGGGTCGGAGGAAATGCTGGAACAGGCGCGGGCCATTAACCCGCAGATCGAATTTCATCAGGGCGACGTGACCGATGTGCCGCTGCCCGATGATTCTTTCGATTATCTTGTTTGCATCGAGGTTTTGCGTTATTTGCCCGATATCGGACCGTGCGTTAGCGAGATCTTCCGGGTATTAAAACCGGGCGGAATGGCACTGGTGACCGCGGCGCCTCCGCTCCAGGCTAATTTATATCCGCTGGTGAATAAGATCACGGCCTCGGCGCAAGTTGGAAACCTGACTCATCTCAAACAATTTTTTCACTCGTCGGGAAAATTAAACCGGGAATTTAACGGGGCGGGCTTTAATGACGTCGAAGTACACGGCGTCTATGGCGGTTCGATGGTCTGGGTCGAGCGGATCGTGCCTTCGGTAGTCCCGCCGCTCTTAAAAATTTGGGAACAGATCGATAAAAGGACCGTCGATCTGCCGGTGCTCAAACACTTCTCGAATATGTTCCTGGTTAAAGCTATCAAGCCGTAATGGCCGCAATAGCCTATACTTACTATGAAGGAGTTAAAAACGTTTGACCGCGGCGCGTTCACCATCAGCCTGGATCTGGAACTGGCCTGGGGCACGGTCGATGTTATCGGCCCGGAAAAATGGAGCGAGCTTTACAGGCGCGAACGCGAAGTAGTTATCGGCAGGCTGTTAGACCTCTTTATAGAATTCGACGTTTCGGCGACCTGGTGCATTCTGGGTCATTTGTTTCTGGATAAGTGCGCGCCCGAAAGCGGACGGAAACACCCGGAAATAGTTCGCGCGCACCACGCGTGGCATCCCGAAGATTGGTTCACTAACGATCCTTGCACCACCGTCGAAGCTGCGCCGATCTTTTACGGCCGCGATCTGGTAAAACAGATACGGGACTGTCCGGTCGCGCAGGAGATAGGTTCACATTCGTTCTCGCATATCATTTTCGGCGATGCCGGCTGTTCGGCGGAGGCAGTGCGCAGTGAGCTAAAAGAATGCGTGAGATTGGCGGAAGAAATGGGGATCGAGATGAGTTCGTTTGTCTTTCCCCGTAACGAGATCGGGCACCTCGATCTGCTGAGCGAGTTTGGATTCACGTGCTATCGCGGGACCGAGCCGAATTGGTTTGAAAATATGTCCTATCCGCACCAGGTCCGGCGCGCGATGCGGCTGTTGGATGTATTGCGCGCGGCAGCGCCGCCGGTGGTTTTGCCCGAGCGCGACGAAAAAGGATTATGGAATGTCCCGGGTTCGGCAATGTATTTTCCGGCCCATGGGCTGCGCCGTTATATCTCTATCGGGCGCAGGACGAAGCGGGCCATTAAAGGCCTGGACGCGGCCGCGGCGCAAAAAAAGATCTTTCATCTGTGGTTTCACCCGACAAATATGGCCGATGAACCGGACCGGATGTTTGCCGGGCTGAGAAAGATACTTGAACATGCGGATTCCTTGAGACAAAAAGGTGAATTGGACATCCGGCCCATGAAGGCTCTTATTACTTAAGTAAAAATAATTTTTATAAGATGACTAGACATAAAATATTGGTAACGGGCGGCGCCGGTTTTATCGGCTCGCATCTGACAGATGCCCTGGTAGAAGCCGGGCATCAGGTGCGCATACTCGATTCCCTGGTGCCGCAGGTACACGGGGATAAAGTGCCGGAGCACCTCAACAAGGAAGCTGAATTTATCAAGGGTGATATCTGCGATCCGGCGGTAGTCGCAAAAGCTTTGGACGGGATCGAGGTGGTCTATCACAAAGCCGCCGAGGTCGGCGTCGGCCAATCGATGTACGAGATCACGCGCTATGTAAAAGCGAACGATATGGGAACGGCCGTCCTGCTTGAGGAAATGATAAAAGCCCCGGGCCAGTTCAAAAAACTGGTGGTTGCTTCTTCCATGTCGATCTATGGTGAGGGCGCTTATTTCTGCGGGACCTGCGACAAAAAGATCTTTCCCTACATTCGGCCCAATGAAAACCTGGCTTCCCACCAGTGGGAATTTTCCTGTCAGACCTGTGGCAGCGAGCTGCGGCCGATCGGCACCGCCGAAGACAAGCCGCTTTTTCCTACCTCGGTCTATGCCGTTTCCAAGCAGGATCAGGAACAGTATTGCCTGATCGTCGGCCGCGCCTATAAGATCCCGACCGTTGCCTTTCGCTATTTTAATGTCTATGGCACGCGGCAGGCTTTATCAAATCCGTACACGGGTGTTTGCGCGATCTTTTCTTCCCGCCTGCTTAACGACCAGCGTCCGCTGATCTTTGAGGACGGGGGCCAAACCCGCGATTTTGTTCATGTTAGCGACATCGTCCGGGCCAACCTGCTGGCGCTCGAAACAAATAAAGGCGATTACGAAGCCATTAACGTCGGAACGGGCCGCTCTATCTCGGTCCGCGAAATAGCCAGTGCGCTGGCCAAAGGTTTGGGTAAAAATATCGAGCCCGAGATGGTCGGTAAATACCGCGAAGGCGATATCCGGCATTGTGTGGCGGATATTTCAAAAGCCAAAGATTTGTTAAACTACCAACCTAAAGTGGGCCTGGAAGAAGGCCTCGCGGCGCTGCTGGATTGGGTCAAAAACCAGGAAGCCGTCGACCGCGTCGAAGCCGCCAAAACAGAACTGGCCGCGCACAAGCTGGTGCATTAAACCCGCCTTTTTGGGTTTGTCTGATCACATATGAATAGGACCCTGCCGATCTTATGTTTTATCGCGGCTATTGTAATCATGGCCGTCGCTTTTCCTGAAGGCGTGGTCGGGGTCTTGCTGGTCGTGGTATTTAGCACCGTAGTAATTCTTGTCATTCGTCAAAATGCCGAAGAAAAACATTTTCTCATAAACATATTTCTTATTGCCCTTCTGATCCGCCTGCTGTTTGCCACGATCTCGTATGTTTTTAAGCTGCAGGGATTTTTTGGGGAAGACGCATTTTTATACGATGAGATGGCCAATCGGTTGTCGCAGATCTGGATCGGCGCGACCCCCGGCATCGACCCCGAAAGCCTGGCGGCGATGAGCACTGCCCAGCCCGGATGGGGAATGAATTACATCATCGGCTTTATTTACCTAGTTTGCGGCAGAAATATGCTCGCGGGCCAATTCTTTTGCTCCGTGATAGGGGCCGCCACCGCGCCGATGGTTTATACCTGCGCCTCTGAGATCTATCACAATGAGCGCGTGAGCAAGATCTCGGCTATTCTCGTTGCGCTTTTCCCGGCATTTATCGTCTGGTCGTCTCAATTGTTAAAAGACGGCATCATCATTTTTTTGCTGGTACTGGCAATGACGATGATCCTCAGGCTGCAGAAGAAATTCAACTATGTTGGAATAGGGCTGCTGGCGCTTTCTCTTTTCGGGATCCTGGCTTTTCGTTTTTATATTTTTTATATCGTGGGCGTCGCCGTGGCGGGAAGTTTTATTATCGGCACCAGCAGCTCGACCAAGTCGATAATTCGCGGGTTCGTTTCGCTGGTGATCATCGGCGGTGTTTTAGCATATGTCGGCGCCCTGCAGAGTGCCGGGACCAGTCTGGAAAAATACGGCTCGCTGGAGCGGGTTCAGGCCAGTCGCTCTGATTACTCCCGGTCTAATTCCGGGTTCGGCGAAGACTTGAACGTCTCGACGCCGATGGGCGCCCTGGCGGCTATTCCCACGGGCTTTACGTATCTTATGCTCGCCCCGTTCCCGTGGGAGATATCCAATATTCGGCAAGCCATTACGCTGCCCGAAATGCTTCTTTGGTGGGCGTGTATTCCGATCTTGCTGAGCGGGCTTTGGTACACCTTGAAAACCAAGCTCCGCACGGCCATTCCCATTCTCCTTTTTTCGTTAATGCTGACGCTGGGTTATTCGATATTCCAGGGAAATGTAGGCACGGCATACCGCCAGCGGGCGCAGATCCAGGTTTTTCTGTTCATGTTCATTGCCGTGGGTTGGACATTGACGCTGGAACGGCGGGAAAATAGTAAACTCGCCAAGAATTCGAGAAAAAAGAGACCTCATCACTACGAAAACAGGGATGAAGATACTAAAGAGAGCCTTCTAAAAGGCGAGAAGGAACCTGACGAAGAATAGATGTGCGGAATTGTAGGATTTATTAATGCAGACGGCAGGGCGGTTGACTCCGCGCTGCTGGAAAAAATGAACACCGCCATCATTCATCGGGGGCCTGATGATGATGGATTTTACGTCAGCGAAAATGTAGGGCTGGCGATGCGCCGCCTCTCGATCATCGATCTCGCCAGCGGTAAGCAGCCTATCCATAACTCCGACCGGACGGCCTGGCTGATCTTTAACGGCGAGATCTATAATTACCAGGAACTAAGAGAAGACCTGATCAAAGACGGTGTCGAGCTTTATACCAAAAGCGACACCGAGGTGGTGCTGCAGCTTTACGACCGCTACGGGGCCGATTGTTTGCAGTACCTGCGCGGGATGTTTGCTTTTGCGATCTGGGACACGCGCGACAAATCGCTTTTTCTGGCCCGCGACCGGATCGGCAAAAAACCGCTGCTTTATTCCTATCAACCGAACGGCGATCTTATTTTCGGTTCGGAATTTCAGGCCCTGTTGAAACACCCGTCGATCTCGCGCGAGATCGATTTCGAAGCTATCCATCATTATCTCAGCTACATTTGCGTCCCGGCCCCGCTGACGGCATATAAAGCCATTCGCAAACTCGAACCCGGGCATTGGATGCGCTGGAAAAACGGCGAGATAGAAACCAAACGCTACTGGCTGCCGGATTTTTCTGAAAAGCTGGACATTTCCGAAGATGAAGCGCAGGACGAAGTGCTGCGCATTCTGCGCGAATCGGTCCGCTTGCGCATGATCGCCGAAGTGCCGCTCGGAGCTTTTCTCTCCGGCGGTGTCGATTCGTCAGCCGTGGTTGCACTGATGGCGCAGGAAAGTTCCCGTCCGGTCAAGACATTCTCGATCGGTTTTGAAGAACAGGATTTTAGCGAGCTCAAATACGCAAAAAAAGTAGCGGATCACGTAGGCGCCGAGTACCATGAATTCATCGTCAAACCCAACGCGATGGAAGTGCTCCCGACGCTGGTCGAGCATTACGGCGAACCATACGCGGATTCATCCGCCATTCCGACCTACTATGTTTCCAAAGAAACCCGCAAGCACGTGACGGTCGCGTTAAACGGCGATGGCGGCGATGAATCTTTCGCCGGTTATGAACGTTACGCGGCGATGCGGCTGGCGGAACGCTACCAACAGTTTCCGGCATTTTTGCGAAAGCCCTTTGTCGAATTTCCCTTGAGCATGCTGCCCGCGCCGCAAGGTTCGCGCAACCGCCTGCGCTCAGCCAAACGCTTTGTCAAAGCCGCCGCGCTGCCGAAAACTACGCGCTATTTGAACTGGGTATCCGGCATCAGCCCCGAATTAAAGGACGAGCTTTACACCGAGGAATTCAAAAATATCGCCTCCGGTTTTCATTCGCGCCGGATAATCGATCAATGGTTTGACCGCGCAAACGGCATGGGCGTGCTCGACGCATCGCTGATGACCGACCAGCAAACCTATCTGCCCAACGACCTGCTGGTTAAGGTGGACATCGCTTCGATGGCGGTCTCGCTTGAAGCGCGCTCGCCTTTTCTGGACCATAAATTGATCGAATTTGCGGCTAAACTGCCTGAAAACATTAAGGTTAAAGGTTTAGACACCAAGACTCTGCTAAAAAAGATCGCTGCCAAGCTCGTCCCCGACGAAGTCATTTACCGGCGCAAAATGGGCTTTGGCGTACCGGTCGGCCGTTGGCTGCGCAATGAAATGAAGGGCTTTCTATACGAGGTCCTGCTTTCCGAAAAATCGCTGAATCGTGGTATTTTTAAACCTGAAATCGTTAAAACCGTGATCGAACGTCACGTTTCCGGTAAGGAAGACCTCAATTTTCCGATCTGGACGCTGTTGATGCTGGAATTGTGGTTCCAGAGATTCATCGATTAAAATACCGGTTAAGGAATAAGTTTTTTCAAATGACCGCAAACTTGGTTAATGAAAAGTTTGAGGCAAAGCCAGTCTTTGCTCCGCCGCCATCTCCGTTGCCGGCGCCCGTTCTCTCAGTCGTCATGCCCTGCCTCAATGAGGCCGACACGCTGGCGATCTGTATCGACAAGGCCAAACGCGGAATAAAGGAAAGCGGTGTTTCGGGTGAGATCATCATTGCCGATAACGGCAGTGTCGACGGTTCGATCCGGATCGCCGAAGAATTGGAAGCCCGCGTGGTCCACGTGACAGAAAAGGGCTACGGCAACGCGCTGATGGGCGGGATCGCCGCCGCCGGCGGCAAATTTGTGATGATGGGCGACGCCGACGACAGTTATGACTGGCTGGAAATACCTAAATTCGTCGAAAAACTAAACGAAGGCTACGACCTTGTCCAGGGATGCCGGCTGCCCAAAGGCGGAGGCCGCGTTCTTCCCGGGGCGATGCCGTTCCTGCATCGCTGGTGGGGCAACCCGATGTTTTCCCGGATGGTCAAATCGTGGTTTCACGCTCCGATCAACGATGTGTATTGTGGCTTGCGCGGGTTCACCAAAGAACATTACGACAGCCTGGACCAGCGCTGCACCGGGATGGAATTTGCCACGGAGATGATCATCAAATCGAGCCTCTATAAGGCGAAGATCGCCGAAGTGCCGATCACCCTGCATCCCGATGGCCGCAAAAGCCACGCGCCCCACCTAAAGACGTTTCGTGACGGCTGGCGCACGCTCAGATTTTTTCTGATGTATAGCCCGCGCTGGCTGTTCCTGATCCCGGGACTGTTTCTGGTTCTGCTCGGTTTTGTCAGCTATGCGATAGCGCTTCCTAATCTGCGGATCGGCGGGATCGGTTTTGATATTCACACGCTGCTATTCGGCAGCATGTTCATCATTTGCGGTTATCAATCGGCCATGTTCGCCATCATGACCAAGACCTTTGCGATCAATGAGGGGTTGATGCCCGAAGATCCGAAGATGATCCGATTTTTTAAGATCATCGATCTCGAACGCGGTTTATTTATTGCCGCGATCGCCCTGCTTCTCGGTTTGGCCCTCTTGATCGCCGCGATCAACGATTGGCGGTTGGCAAATTTCGGCGCGTTAAATTATGCCGACACCATGCGTCTGGTCATTCCCGGCGCCACGCTCGTCGTACTAGGCTTTCAAACCATCCTCTTTGGATTTTTTGTCAGTATTTTGGGGATGAAACGAAAATAGCTTTATGAGCGATAAACTAAGCCTGATCGACGTCCAACGGCAGGTCAGAAAAGATTTTAAGAAAGAGCAGATCCAGGAATGGATGAAACCTTCCGCCTACCGGGTCGGGCTGGACCTCGTCGTGGATTGGTCTCTGCTAGCCGGCGCGTTTATCTTCTTCGCATATTTTCAAACCTGGTGGAGTTTTATTCCGGCTTTTATCGTGATCGGGTGCAGCCAGTACCGCTTGTTCATTCTGGGCCACGACGCCCTGCACGGTAATCTTTCGACCGATCGCGAGCGAAACAATTTTATGGCCCGCTGGCTGATCTATTCGCCGATGTTCATGGATTTTGGCGATGGCCAGCGTAATCATCTAAATCACCACCAGCTGCTCGGGACCGCACAGGACCCCGACCGTTATCTGCACATCATCGACAATAAAAATTCCCCGGCTAAATTTTTGCTGTTCTGTTCAGGCCTCGCGACCTTTGGCAAGACCGTACTGAAGGTTTCGCCGTTCGGCAGGAAAGCATCTCCGGCGCCAGAAAAGTCTGAGGGCGAAAAAGCGGAAGGCGAAAAGAGCTCGTTGAAAGATTACATCATCGCGCGCATTCCGGTAATGATCTGGCAGTTGGCGATCTTGTTCGCCTTTTGGATGAGCGGGATCTGGTGGGCCTATCCGCTGTTATGGATCGCGCCTATTTATTTCCTGGTATTCCTGCCCGATGAGATCCGCGCTTTTTGCGATCATGCGATCATCGATCTTGCCAGCGAGGAAACCGATGGGGACCGCCTGGTCACTTTCAATTCCAATCCGCTGGAGCGGCTTTTTTTCTCGCCGCACAATATGAACTACCATGCCGAACATCATCTGTGGGTGGGCATTCCCTATTACAACCTGCCGACGGTACATAAGATCGTAAAAGAGATCCCGGAAGTAACCGTGCGCGGCAGCTACCTCGGTTTCTTATCCCAGGTGCTGAGAAAATTACCTGTCAGATCGTCTGAGCCTGTCAGAATCTCTGAATCTGTAAAAACGGCCGAACCCGTAAGAACGTCTGAACCCCAAAGAACGTCTGAAAATGCCTGAAGCTACTTTAAAAATGGAAGAAGTTTCTTGCGGCGTTTGCAGAAGCGGCGCGGCCGCTCTCGTTACGATCGGGAAAGACTATGAATACGGGACCACCGCGGACGTGTTCAATATAGTCGAATGCACGAATTGCGAAAACTGGTACTTAAACCCGCGCCCGGTCAAAGAAGAATTGTCCGTTATCTATCCGCCGAATTATTACGCCTATAATTATTCGGAAACGGTTCATCCGCTCGCGATCAAAGCCAAGAATTATCTCGATAAAAAGAAAACCCAGACCTGGCTTAAATATGTGTCGGTGGATAAACCCGTATTTCTGGACGTCGGCTGCGGTGACGGGCGATACCTGCGAATGCTCAACCAATCCGGTGTGCCCGCCGATCAGCTTTACGGCGTCGAAATGGATGAAAAGATCATCTCCAAACTCAACGCCGATGGTTTCAAGGGTTTTGCCGGCCGGATAGAAGACGCCGAAGAAGCGCTTCCAAAAAATTCGTTCGACCTGATCGTTTCCTTGCAGGTTCTGGAACACGTCGAAGCGCCCGGCGAAATGTTAAAAGCGATGGTCGAACTGCTGCGTCCGGGCGGCGTTCTGATCATTGAAACTCCAAACACCCAGAGCCTGGACACGCGTCTCTTTCGCAAAAAATATTGGGGCGGTTATCATTTTCCGCGCCACTGGAATTTATTTAACAAAAAATCGCTGACGCTGCTCGCGACGGGAAGCGGACTGGAAATAATGGAATTTAATTATTTGCCCGCCCACTCTTTCTGGATCTACTCTCTGCACCACATCGTTTTGGACAGGTTTGGATCGCCGGGGCTGGCCAAATTTTTTGATCCGTTTCGCAATATTCCGTTACTTGCTTTTTTCACCGGGTGGGACATTTTGCGCGCTAAACTTGGTTTTTCGACTTCGAATATCCAAATGATCGCTAAGAAAGCCTGAATATAAATTAACGTGAGATCACCGACCAAACTACTAGATAAAACCGCCCTGACCGACCGCGAGATCCAGTCTGCCTGGGAAGAGGCGTACACCCGTTTTGAAACTCCCGGCGAAGAAATAAAGAAATTTGTCGGAAGGCTGAAAAAACTCGGGCAGCATGAATGGAAGCGCGATACGCAAATAGTGGATATTTTTTGCGGTCGCGGAAACGGCCTGTGCGCGCTTGAGAGTTTGGGATTCACGAATTTGGAAGGCGTGGATATTTCGGCCGAGCTGCTGGCGCTTTACGAAGGCCCGGCGAAATTATACGAAGCCGATTGCCGGCAGATGCCGCTGGAAACCGAAAGCCGCGACATTATTATCGTGCAGGGCGGGCTGCATCATTTGCCTACTATTCCTGACGACCTCGACCGGACGCTTTCCGAAGTCCGCCGGATCTTGCGGCCGGGCGGAAAATTTATCCTGGTCGAACCCTGGCCGACGCCTTTTCTGTCGCTGATACATTTTCTGAGTGAGAGAGATCTGATAAAAAGAGTGTCGGATAAATTCGATGCCTTTGCCGTGATGACGCATTACGAAGCGACCACCTATTTCCAGTGGCTGGAAAAAAGCGATCAGGTCCTGGCGCTTCTGCATAAATATTTTGTTGAAGCCTATTCTTCAAAAACGCTGGGCAAATTATTTTTTATCGGGAAAAAGTGAGCAGGAGCTTATGCAGCCGGATCGAAAAAGTTTTTTTACACCGCTAACCTGTCAGCTGATCATTTTTTTGACCGGGCTGCTGGTAATGGCGGCGGTGGTTTTTCTGACCGGGCCGGAAAAATACTCCTTTGGAGATTCTTCCGATTATCTTAACCTGGCGGGCAAACTGCTGACGGAAAACGTCTATCCCCGTGGACAGGGCACTTTCCCATTTTTCCGCGCCCCGCTTTATCCTTTCTTTATCTACAGCGTCTGGCTGATCTTTCCCCAATCCATTCTGGCGGTGAAACTGGCCCAGTGTATTTTGCTGGCGGTAACCTCGGTACTGCTTTTCCGGCTGGCATCGATGCTTTTTAATAATATGTGGGTCGCTTTCCTGGCCGGCCTGGCATATTGCTTTAATCCCTTTGTCGCCCTGCAGGTCTCCGATATTCAGACCGAGCCTTTACATACGCTGCTCGTGGTTTGCGGAGTTATCTTACTGCTCAGATCTTACCGCACGGGAAAGCTGTGGCTTTTTTTCCTGACCGGCATCACCTGGGGGCTGGGAGCGCTCTGCCGGCCTTCGGCATGGCCGATAGCATTGGCGATGTTTGGCTTCATTTTCCTGCTGAACATAAAAAAACTCGGCTTCGGCAGGGCATTTCTTCAGCCTGTGGTCGCCGTGCTGGGTTTGGTCCTTGCGATCGCGCCGTGGACATTGGACAACTATCGGCAGACGGGCGAGTTTATCGTGATAAATGACGCCAGCGGATTTAATATCTGGTTCGGCAATCACCCCGAACTCATGAAGTTTTACGACGGCAGCACCAACACCCCGGAAACTTATAGCCGGCACATGAAATATATGACCAACGATCTGGGCAAACCGGGAGTGATGCAGAACCAGATCGATGAATTTGAGCGTACCAACGGCTACTATTCGTTAAAATTGAAAGACCGCGAGAAACTTTGGCGCGACGATGCCATCAGATTCCTGACCGAAGATCCCTCGAGAACCGCGACGCTTTTCGGGTATAAACTCTGGGATTACTGGCGTCCTTTTTTGCAGCCTAACGCCTATCCCAATTACCAGGTTTATATCTCTTTACTATTCTTTTCCGTCTTGTATATCTTTGCTTTTATCGGCGGGATGGTTTTATTTAAGAAAAAGGACGGCCGGTTTTACGTGGCATTCATCTTGGCGTTCTTTTTGGCCAGCACGGGACTTCATGTGATCATTCTCGCGATGATCCGTTATCGCATGCCTTATATTGAACCGTATCTGACCGTTTTGGCGGCCGGCGGATTTTGGTGGGCCGCCTGCGCGTTGAAGCAGCGCTTAAGGCCCGAAAAAGCGGCTGCGGCGTTATCGTGATAATATTACTTTTCAAAAAAAGGGATCGATAGGTGACTATGAAGGGCGTAGTATTGGCAGGCGGGTTGGGTTCGAGGCTTTATCCGCTGACAAAGATCACAAATAAACATTTACTGCCGGTCCACGACCTGCCGATGATCTATTACCCCATCCGTGCGCTGATAAATGCGGGTATCGACGATATTATGATCGTGACGGGCGGCAACTCCGCCGGTGACTTTCTGAAACTTCTGGGCAACGGAAAAGAATTCGGCCTGAAACATTTGAACTACACCTATCAGGAAGGCGAAGGCGGCATCGCCGATGCTCTTTCGCTGGTCGAACATTTTGCCGACGAAGAACCCATCTGTGTCGTTCTGGGCGATAACATCATCGAAAACAATATTCGCCAGGCAGCGGATGATTATCGCCGCCAGGGAAAAGGCGCAAAAATTTTATTGAAAAAAGTGACCGATCCGCAGCGTTTTGGCGTGCCTGTTTTAGACGGCGGCCGCGTGACCCGCATTGAAGAAAAACCTGCGGCACCGAAATCCGATCTGGCCGTTATCGGCATCTATTTTTACGACGGCACTGTTTTTGAAGCCATCCGCAGCCTGGAGCCTTCGGCCCGCGGCGAACTGGAAATAACCGATGTCAACAATATCTACATCGATCGCGGCGAGATGACCTGGAGCCAACTCGACGGCTGGTGGACCGACGCCGGAACTTTTGAAAGCTTGCTGCGCGCCTCGAATCTGGTGGCGGAAACAGGTGCTAATAAACTGTCTGGCAAGTCTGGCGAGTCGGCTCTTACCGCGTAGCGGTACGGTGAATGTAGCCGTGGGTTTTAACCCACGGTAAAATAGGACGCAATGTACGTCGCGTCAGAGACGGCTGAAAAATAATCGTAGATTTTGCGCGTCAATGATACTCATTTGTCGCTAACGCGACATCGTCATTATCTTTTATGTTTCCGTGGGTTGAAACCCACGGCTATGATCAAACAGCCGCTACGCGGCTATAGACTTGATAGACTTTATGGAATTCACTGACGGGGATATAAAAGACGTTGTCGTTTACCCGCTCAAGAAATTTTACGATGACCGCGGCTGGCTGGCTGAGCTGTTTCGACACGATGAGATCGCGGAAGAATTTTATCCCGCGATGGCGTATATTTCGGTCACCGAACCCGGCGTGCAGCGCGGCCCGCACGAGCACGTCGACCAGGCCGACCTTTTCTGTTTTATCGGGCCGGGAAATTTTCAGTTCGGGATGTGGGACAATCGCGCCGATTCGCCGACCTATAATTACCGGATGATAATGACCGTGGGTGAAGATAATCCGCAAGCGGTGATAGTTCCGAAAGGCGTGGTCCATACTTATAAAAACGTCAGCGGCACGCAAAAAGGCGTTGTGATAAATTGTCCCAACCGTTTGTACAAGGGCGAAGGAAAAAGACAGCCCATAGATGAGATCCGGCACGAAGATGACCCGGATACGATCTTTGTTTTATAAAACAGTCTTGCGAGTCTTGCGAGTCCAGGGAGTTTAGAGAGTCTAGAGAGTTTAGAGAGTCTTGAGAGTAAAGAGTTTTGAGAGTAAAAGAGTTAGGCTTTGATTTAAGACTCTCTTGACTCTCCGGACCCTCCGGACTCTCCGGACTCTCCGGACTCTCCAGACTCTCCAGACTCTCCAGACTCGTAAAAGTTCAGCAGCCGGCAGCGATATCCCTGCACTATCGTACGATCGCCGGCCGCTTCGGTTGAAAAACCGTTGCCGCCCGCGATCCGCCGGCTGCTGTTTAGATCATCCGGATGAAAATCTTTCGTATCATCGCGCGGCTCAATGTCGGCGGCCCGGCGCGCCACGTCGTTTGGCTCACAAAAGAACTACAAGACGAAGAATTCAGCTCGATCCTGGTCGCGGGAACCGTTCCCGAGGGCGAAGAAGATATGAGCTATTTCGCCCGCGAAAATGGAGTGGCCCCGCTGCATATTCCCGAAATGAGCCGCGAGCTCTCGCTTAAAGACGCCTCTTCTCTCGCCAAAGTTTACCGGTTGATAAAACAAGAACAGCCCGACGTGATCCACACTCACACGGCAAAGGCGGGCGTGATAGGCCGCGGCGCGGGCTTCCTCTACCGCTGGCTGACCTGGAAAACTCTGATCGGCAGGCCGCGGCGGGTAAAGGTCGTTCACACTTTTCACGGCCACATTTTTCACAGCTATTACGGTAAGTGGAAAACGCGCGTTTTTTTGCTGATAGAAAAATTTCTCGCCCGCTTTGCCACCGACAAGATCGTCGTCATATCGAACCAGCAGCTGGAAGAGATCCATGTAAAATTCGGCATCGGTAAAAAGAAACAGTTTGAAGTGATCCCGCTGGGAATCGATTTTGAAGCGTTTGGAGACCTGAAAGCAAACCGCGAAGCTTTTCGTAAAGAGATCGGCGCCAAAGACGATGAGATCGTGGTCGGTTTCGTCGGGCGGCTGACGGCGATCAAAAACGTTCCGCTTTTGCTGGAAGCCGCCAGACTCTATCGCGAAAGTAAAAAGGACAGGCTGCCAAAACTAAAATTTGTGATCGTCGGCGACGGCGAATTGCGGGAAGAGCTTCAAAGCGGTCTTGAGGCATCAGGTTTATCGGAGCTGGTCACTTTTCTCGGTCATCGCACCGACCCCGAAGTTTTTTATCCCGGATCGGACATCATCGCTTTGACGTCTCTTAATGAAGGCACGCCGCTTTCGCTGATCGAAGCGATGTACTGCGGCAGGGCGGTGATCGCCACCGCCGTTGGCGGGGTGGTAGACCTGGCCGGCGAGGTCGTGGAAGAAACCGGTAGTTTTAAGGTCTGCGAACGCGCCGTTCTGGTCCGCTCGGGTTCCGCCGAAGATCTCTTGACCGGGTTGATTCACTTGGCGGAAAACGAAAAACTGCGGGAAAAGCTGGGCGAAAGCGGTAATTCCTATACCGTGGTAAAATACGATAAAACAAGGCTGGTTGAGGATTTACAGAGACTTTATCGGGAATTGGTATAGCGCCAAACAGAAAAAAGTCCTGAATTCTTGTTAAACTGTCGGCGATTTAGTTAAAATACCGCCTCTTCTACTTTTAGCGGGAAATCTATGCTGCAAATGTCTGCAAACCCTTCCATAGTTGCGGCGACAAGCCTTGTTCTGGCCATCGCTTTGACTTTGCTCGTTCGCTGGTTTGCCCGAAAGTATAACTTTGTCGCCAAGCCCAAGATCGACCGCTGGCATAAAAAACCGACCGCCATGATGGGCGGTGTCGCCATTTACCTGGCCACGGTCTCTGCCAGTATTTTCTTTCTCTGGCCGCCGACCAACGAGTTGTTGGTGATCCTGGCCGGCAGCTCTTTCCTGTTTCTCGTGGGATTGGTCGATGACCTGCTGCATATAAAACCGTATCAAAAATTGATCGGGCAGGTTATCGGCGCGGTCATAGTGGTGGGCTACGGCCTGGTCCTGCAGTGGACCGACTCGCAAGTGGCAAATATCTGTATCACGGTCTTTTGGCTGATCGGCCTCACCAATGCGCTCAACCTTCTCGACAACATGGACGGCCTGGCGGCAGGCATAGCGGCTATTGCCGCCATGGCGTTGGGGGTGGTGCTGTATCTCAACGGGCAGACCTTTGAACTCATCCTCGTCTCGGCCTTTATCGGCGCGCTGCTCGGATTTCTGATTTTCAATTTCAACCCCGCTTCGATCTTTATGGGCGACTGCGGTTCGATGTTCATCGGTTTCTTTCTCGCGAGCACGGTATTGCAGAGCCAGTTCGGCGGGCGTTCGCGCCACATCCTCGCTGTTTTAGCGGTGCCTGTTTTGACGCTGTTCGTGCCGATCTTTGACACGGCCTTTGTCACCATCCTGCGAAAGATGCGGGGACAACCGGCTTCGCAGGGAGGCCGCGACCACACCTCGCACCGGCTGGTGGCGCTGGGACTGGGTGAACGTTCGGCGGTGCTTCTCTTGTACGGGCTGGCGGTCTTTTCCGGCGGGCTGGCCTATCTTGTGCGCGAACTAAGCCCCGCGCAGAGCCTCGGGCTGATCGCTCTGTTCACGCTGATCCTGGCCCTGATCGGAGTCTACCTGGCAAAGGTAAAGGTCTATGAATCCGAACAGGAAGACCTGGCGCTGGAAAAACGCGTCGCGTTCGGCTTTCTGGTTAACCTTTCGCATAAACGCCGTATTTTTGAAGTGCTTCTCGATGGTTTTTTAATAGCGCTCGCTTATTATTACTCTTACGTCATCTTATTCCCGCGCTTTGAGGACACCTCGGATTGGGACCTGTTTCTCAAGTCCCTGCCGATACTGATAATTTTAAAGCTGGTCGCTTTTCTGGTGGTCGGTGTCTACCGCGGCATCTGGCGCTATACCAGCATAAAAGACGTGGTCACCTTCGGTAAAGGCGTCGCGCTCGGTTCGATCCTGAGCATCTTGGCGATCCTGCTGATCTACCGCTTTGCCGGATTCTCACGCATGTTATTCGTGCTGGACGCATTCCTGCTGATGGCGGCCGTCAGCACCAGCCGCCTGGCTTTTCGTTTATTCCGCCAGCTTTTGCCTTCGCCGGTGAGAGAAGACGGACGCCGTGTTTTGATCTACGGTGCGGGCGATGGCGGCGAGCTTGTGTTGCGCGAACTAAAAAATAATTCCGATTGGAAATACACGCCGGTAGGTTTTGTGGACGACGATCCGTTCAAGAAGGACAAGGTCATTCATGGACTGCCGGTCTTTGGCGGCAACGGCTCGCTTCTTGAGATCTGCCGGCAAAATCGGATCCAGGACGTGCTGCTGTCTTTTCGCCAGGTCGATCCGCAGCGGCTGGAAAAAATAAAAGAGATGTGCCGCAGCGCCGAAGTAAATTTGATGCGCGCCCAGCTTAAGATCGAAGTTCTGGACGATTTTCTTGAATAACCGCCGGTAACGAAACCAGATGCCGTCTCAAATATCGTTTGAATTAAAAACTTTACCCGGTCGAATTCTTTTGCTGCTGTTCGCAGTGGTCCTGCTGGCGGCGCTCGTCATCGTCCTGCGCTGGTGCGTGGCTGATTCGGCGGCGATGCGGGTAGAAGATAAAGAGATCGCCAAACTGGCCACCGTCTGGGCCCCCGACGACTCGCAAACCCACTATGCCCTGGGGGTCTTATACGAAAAAGGTTTTCTTCCCGAAGATGCTGCTAATGCCGCTCAGGCCTATGAGCGGGCCGCCGCCCTTTCCCCCTCGGATTACCGTTACTGGCTGCCGCTGGCGCGCGCCCGCGAACATAGCGGCGATACCCCCGGCGCGGAAAAGGCTTTGCGGCATGCCCTGACGTTGGCGCCAAATTATGCGCAGGTCCACTGGGCGCTGGGAAACGTGCTGCTGCGCGAAGGCCGGACGGAAGAGGCTTTTGCCGAAATGCGGCGGGCCATTGAAGGCAATGCGGCATTTGCCGTTACGGCCGCCGGTACCGCCCTGCAATTTTCCGACGAAGGTTATCTGGCGGTCCTGGAAAAATTCGGCAATACGCCCGCGATGAAAGCCGCTTTGGCCTTAACGCTGGCCCGCCAAAAAAAGTTTGACGAAAGCCTCGCGCTCTGGAATTCCCTTTCGGAAGCAGAAAAAAATATTTCCTTCAAAGAGAACGGCGATCAGCTGTCCGGCCTTTTGCTAAAGGAAAAGAAATTCCGTCATCTCGTGCAAATGCATTCTGCGTCCGGGGAAAAGGGCGGGGAAAATGGCGCGGCGCGGCCGGCAGTGGGAGCCTTTACAAATCCCGGTTTTGAAACACCGATCGATATAGCCGATCCGTCGCCTTTCAATTGGCAAATACCGGTTGGGGCGCAGCCGGCAATAGGAGTCGACGACAAACAAAGACACAGCGGCAGCTTTAGCCTGGTGATGATATTTGCGAAGGGTTCCGGTAAGGATTTTCGTCAAATTTACCAGGTCGTGGCCGTCGATAGCGGTGCGTCATACCGCTTCAGGGTTTTCATTCAAAGCCAGATCAAGACGACCGGCGCGCTGCGCTGGGAAATAGTAGACGCAAATTCCGGCGAGGTATTAGGGGCGACCAAAGACATCTCAGCCGAAAGCACCGGTTGGGAAGAACTAAACGCCGATCTTAAAACAAGCGCGCAGACCGAAGGGCTCATCGTCCGGCTGGTGCGTAACGGCTGTCAGAATTGCTCGATCGAAGGAAAGATCTGGTTTGACGATCTCAGTATAGAAAAAAGATGAGGGAAAAACGGACAGACATGACCGACGGCGCCGGGCCGAAACGATTCGCGACCGCGATCGTCGTTCTCCTCTGCCTGATACTTGTCTTTTCGGTCATCGCCTATGGCGCGGTCGATGCCGGCGCGACCGGTTTGCTGGCCTTTTTTCTCATCATGGTGCTTTTACTTTGGCTGGCCGGGTCGTTGCGGTCCGGCGAATTAAGTTTTAGCACCGATCCCACGCAATATGCGATCACGGGCATGATATTGATCGGGCTTGTACAGCTTTTGCCGCTCGGCGGTTCCGGCGGCTCCGACTTGGGAGCGGCGCTTTCTGTCCCTGCCTCGCGAACCTTGTCGCTCGACCAGAACGCCACCCGTATGGCGGTCATAAGGTTGGTCGAGTACGCGGTCTATTTTGCCGCCGCGCTCAGTTTTTTTTCGGACAAAAAACAATTCCGCCGGGTAGTGAAAGCCGTTATTATTTTCGGCGCGCTGATCGCCGTTTTCGCCATCCTGCAAAAACTGCTCAACCCTGACAACATCTACGGCGCGCGGCAAACCGTTCAGGCAAGTTCATTCGGGCCTTATGTCAATAGCCATCACTTTGCCGGTTTGATGGAAATGACCCTGGGTTTAAGCCTTGGCTTGCTTTATGGAAAGAGCGTGAAAAAAGAACTGCGCGTCATTTTTTTGCTGGCCGCGGTACTAATGGGCATAGCGCTGGTAATGACCGGTTCGCGCGGCGGGATGATCAGCCTTTTGGGCGTGCTCGGCGCGGTAACTATCTTTGCCTTCTTAAAAAAGGGCGAGCGCGGTGAGAACCGCGAAGCCGGAGAGGCTTCGAATAAGCGGCGAAAGTTATTGCTCACCGGCGGCGGGCTGGCATTTTTTCTGCTGATCGCGGGTATTGCCGTTTTGATGAACGACAGCGCGCTGCGCGGGCTGGGAATCGAAAACAACACGGCCGACCTCAGTAACGGCAGAACGCATTTCTGGTATGTCGCGCTGCAAATTTTCAAAGACAATTTTCTGCTCGGCGCCGGCCTCGACGCTTTTGGAGTTGCCTTTACAAAATACGACACCTGGAACGGCGTTTTCCGTATCGAGCAGGCGCATAACGACTATCTGCAGGTCCTGGCGGACGCGGGCATCTTTGGCTTAGCGTGCGTTCTCGGTTTTATTTACTTTCTTTTCCGGCAGGGCTTGCGTGTATTTTTCTCGACCTCCGACCGTTTTCGCAACAGCGTGGCGGCCGGGGCGCTCGCCGGTTGTTTCGGAATCATGATCCACAGCTTCTTCGATTTTCCGCTGCGAACCCCCGCAAATATGTTCGTGTTTCTTACCTTGGCCGCGCTGGCTATTAGCGAGGTGCGCAGTAAAACCGACACCTAGTCAATCCTGTTAGAGACGCTATATTTATAGCTACTATGGCGGGCTGTTTTTTCGTGTGTTTAGTGTGTTTCGTGGTTAAACTCTTCTAAATTGTTTGAACATAATGAACTAAAAGCTTAGCCACGAAACACACCAAACACACTAAACAAGTCAGCTATCTCTTACGCGGAAACACCAGCAGCGCATCGCTCACTTTTCGTTCGCCGTCCTTGTCGGAAGGGTGATTGACCACTTTGCCGTCCACAAACATCGTGGTCGACCCGCCGCCGTCCAGGTTCATCCCGTCCGTTGCGCCAAATTCCAGCAGGAGAGCCGCCAGATCGTTCAGACTGATGCCGCCGCTCGATTCGCTCCGGCCGTCGACCGTGATCATCAAAAATTTGCCGTCCTTTAATTTCGCGACCGCCGTGCGCGGGTGTTTTGTCTCGACAAAAGACTTGCTTGATTTTTCCTGCTCCCAGGTAATCTCTATTTTGCCGTTTTTGATAAGCTGCGGAACCCCGGCAACGATATCTTCGGCCCTGAGAGAATTCTGGAATATCGCGCTGTTACCCGGTGCGACCACATAGAATGGGAGCAGGAAAAACCATTTTCCTTTTGAAAAGCTTTTTACCCCGCTCACGTGATGCGCAAACTCTTTCAGGCCGCTGTCGATAGAAACCACCATGCCGCCGGCGGGAATAGCGCTGTTCCCTTTTTCTTCGTTTATGGAAATAACTTTGCCTTTGCATTCTTCAGGCCCATTCTTCGGACCGCACTCGGTTTTCATTACGATCTCCGCTCCGCCGTCTTTAGTTTTGGTCGTAGGGCCAAACTCCGGCGTGTACACGATAACCTCGCCCGCGCCGCGCTCGCGGTTGATCCCCGATATTCCGATCTCCGAGTCAACGCCGTATCCCAGGCTGACGCTGGTCTTTAAATGGCGGAAAGCAACTTCGGTGCTTTTTTCTCCGTTAGTTATCAAAGCCGCGATCCGGTCATTCAACGATTCGCTTAAAAGCCTGCCGTCGATCTGAAAAATTCCCGCCGCATCGCCGGCAAATTCACTTTTATCCAGACGGAAAAACCCGGCGTTGATCGCCGCAAATGCTTTGTGTTTTTGCGCCATCGCCGAAACCGTTTCAACTCCGATGGCTTTATCCATCGCATGAATCACATCCAGCCTGACTTTTGTCAGGTCGAGCCGCAGCAGATTCATCCGCACCGGGAGCTTGTCGATCCGGCGGGTCAACTCGGCGTATTCGATGCCGTCCTGAAGCGGCTTAAAGTCCTGCGAGAAATTATTTACAGGGATGAAGAGGGTGAACAGGATAAGAAAAAAAGGTCTGATATTGTTTTTCATATCTTTTCTAAATAACGCCGCCGGAAAGTTAAGAAATCAGAAGCCGATTTGCCTCTCAGGTCCGGAAGGGTTGCTTGCGCCCGCTGCTTAGGCTTTAATTTTTGCCTGATTCACTGCATATGATTCACAGGCGGGCGCGCGGCGGCCTTCCGAACCTGAGAGATCATTATGTTGCGCTTTGCCATTTTTTATAGTGAAATCACTTTACCAAATATGAAACAAGTGGGCGAACGCATCGGGCTCCTCAACGATAGGTCCGAGAATAAAAACGGCAAATACGTTCTCTATTGGATGCAGATGTACAAGCGCGCGACGCATAACCACGCGCTGAATTTCGCCGTCGAACTCGCTAACGATTTAAAGCTTCCGCTGGTCGTTTATGAAGGCCTCAAGTATTACTACCCGTGGGCAAACGACCGGATACATACTTTTATTCTCGAAGGCGTGGAAGAAAAACGCGCCGAATTTGCTGCTCGAGGGATCCGCTATATATTTTATCTACAAAAAGATAAGGCATCGCTAAAAAATACCGTGGCGCAGCTTGCCCGCGATGCCGCCGCGATCGTGACCGATGATTTTCCCTGCTTTATCGTTCCGCATCACAACCAGGTAGTCGCCGAACGGGCGGAGATCCCGGTCTACGCCGTCGATTCGAACGGCATCATTCCGATGTCGAAATTCGAGAAAGAAGAATACGCGGCCTATACCATTCGCCCGAAAATAAGAAAGCTCTGGCCTGAATATTCAAAGCCTTTCGAAGACGCGCGCGTTAAGATCGATTCGCTGAAGTTAAAAATAGATTGCCCGGATATAAAAGTCACGGATAAAAACATCGCGGAGCTTGTGGCCGCTTGTGATATCGATCATTCGGTAAAACCGTCGCCGCTCTATCGCGGCGGAAGCGGCAACGCCCGGGCGCGGCTGAAATTATTCCTGAAGGAAATTTTTCCTGACTATGACGAAACGCGCAACGAGGCTTCGGTAGACGGCTCCAGCCGCTTGAGCATGTATCTTCATTTTGGTTTTATCTCCGTCTACGAAATTGTCGAAGCGGTCAATAAACTCAAACACGCGCCAAAGGAATCTAAAAAAGCGTTTCTCGAAGAACTGGTCGTCCGCCGCGAGCTGTCGTTTAACTTCACCCGGCACAATGCGAAATACGATTCGCTGGAATGCCTGCCGGCCTGGGTACAGCAGACGATGCGCGAACACGTCGACGATAAACGTGAGTTCATCTACTCCCTGGAAGAGCTGGAAAATTGCCAAACGCACGACGAGATCTGGAACGCCGCCCAGCGCGAACTGGTGGAAACCGGCGGGATGCACAATTATGTGCGCATGCTGTGGGGAAAAAATGTCATCGCCTGGACAAAAAGCTATGAAGAAGCGTTCGCCATCCTGGAGCATTTAAATAACAAGTATGCGCTCGACGGCCGCGATCCTAATTCTTATGCCGGAATTTTATGGTGTTTCGGAAAGCACGACCGCCCTTGGTTCGAACGCCCTGTGTTCGGCAAAATAAGATATATGAATTCAAACGGCACCGCCCGCAAGATCGACGCGCCAAAATATATCCAGTGGTCCAAAACGCTGGTTCGCGCTACTAAAAGCTCATTGTTTTAAAAAACGGCTTTGCCTATAAAGTCAGTTTTTTACTCGCCACTAATTACACAAATAACACGAATTAAAAATTTCTATTCGTGTTATTTGTGACATTTGTGGCCGTATCCGTGACTTACAGGCAAAGCCTAAAAAAACCAAAGGCGTGAATTTTGAACATACGTTTTCAAAACTCACGCCTTTGTCAGATGTATTTCTTTTTTGTTTACAGCACTACACTCGACGCCAGAGCTTCCTCTGTCTCGTCTTCGGTATCGCTGCTTAGCGAAGAGGTATCCGCGACCGGCTCTTCATACGACACCGGCGGATTGCTTGTGTGGATATAGCCACGCGATTGTGCTTCGCGTTCATCCCGGGCATCGCGCGCTTTTAACATATGGCAGCTTCCCTCAAAAATAGCACCCGGTTCGATCACGACCTGCGGACCGGTGAGATTTCCCACCACCTTGGCCGCGCGCCCGAGTTCTATTTTTTCAGACGCGGTAATATCTCCATTGACCGTACCGTTTACCACGGCCGACATAACCTCGATATCCGCATCGACCTGCCCGTCCGTGCCGATGATCAGCGTGCCTTTTTCCGAGTGAACTTTACCAGTGAGATGGCCGTCCACCCTTAACATAGATTGAAAACTGGTTTCGCCGGTGAGCGTCGTGCCATTGCCGACGTAGCCGCTCAGACGGCCTTCTTTTATATCGCGCGCCATAGACTCACTCTCCGACACCACTTTTCCATCGGTTCGTAAGACCGATTCTGCTGCGTACAAACTTCCGTTGGTGTTGTTAAAAGTCTCCTGGGGTTGAGACTTTTCCGACGGATCCTCATATTTCGAACTTTTTCCCATTCTAATCATTTGCTTCTCGATACCTCTCCCTTGAACTCTGACAGGACGGTGCCCGCAGGATTCTCGTAATTTGAATTCAAATTTTAGGAATGTGATTCCTGACCTAAGTTTGTGAACAAGAAAGGCAAATAACGCCTAAAAGACCTCTTGCATAAGCTAAATCATACGAAATAGCCTCTGCCGGTGTCTACAATTTTCTTGCTTTTAAAGAAAAGTTAAGTTTTTGATAACACGAAGTGTCAAACGGAATACACTTATCCTGCCTCTTTACACTTCATTAATAGGAAAAGGTTCCATTTTTTTTACGGCTTTTTTTATTTCTCGCTTACTTCGATATCGGTGTTCAAAACGTCCTTATAAACATCGACCGAAATCCGTCTCGGCGCCGCCGGAAGCTTGATATTGCTGAGGTTCATCGTATTGTTGCCGATGATGGTTATCCGGCCGACGTATTTCCAGCCATGCCCGAAATCCATATAAAGCGGCACTACCGACGCAAACCCTTCCGAGACGCCGGATTGGGTCAGTTGGCCGTTAAATATAGCTTTTCCGCCGCTGGCGGCAGTTTCGTACGTGAGCTTGAATTCCGGGATCTCCGTGCCATAGACCCACTGGTTAAAGAACCAGTCCATCTTGCCGTTTCTGGTCACATTCATCTCCGGCGTGATGTATTTCTCGGTGATCTTTTTCAAGTCTTCAGTCGAAATATCCTGGTTATAGTGAGACTTGATAAAGTCGGTCATCATAACCTTGAAGCGCTCGTCTCCGGTGCCGCCTTTATGATCGAACATCATCATTCGGATCATGTGCAGGATGTAGGCGCCCTTGAAATATACCGCGACGTATCCGGCGCCGCCTGTCTTGGGGGAATTGAGGCGATAGCCTTGTATCACGGGCCCGATCGTATAAGGCTTTTTCTCTTTGGTGAGCGGCCCGGCTTCAACTATTCTCTTGCGCTGATTTTCCCAGAACTCGGTAAAGGTGGAGATATCTTTATTCGCAATCTGAAGGTAAAGCGAGGTTGCAAATTGGGCGAAACCTTCGCTCATCCACCGGTCGTGATAGCTGGTCCATCCCAACTGTCCCCACCACTGACGCGCCACTTCACGCGGAGTGATCTCATGCCAAAAATTTTGTATGCTAATACGCCTGCTCATGAACGTGGTCCGGTGGGTAATATCCATGAATACCGGGTAGGGGAGGTAAATAAGCGTCGGCGGCGTCTGGCCGGAACCGAACGTCGGCTGCTGGGCTATCGCCAACCGGTCATAGCCGTTCCTTCCAAAGTAGTTGTTATAAATGCGCATGGCATTTTGCGCCTCGGTCATGATCATCTTGCTGCCGCTGGTTGTGTTAATAGAGTCTATACCGCGCTCCGGAGCGAAATGCTCCCCATCGCCACCGAGCACAAAGTCACTGAAGTTGCTGCGGTACTGCATTAGTTTGAGCTGCGCCGGAATTTCTTTATTGGCATAGACTTCTATGTTGTAACCGGCATTTGCGTCCTGGATCTCCGTCAGCTTGAAATCGCCATAATTAAATGCCGCGACCGCCAGCTCTTTGTCACCGGAAGTCCACCTGGATGTTTTTTTATCTCCTTCGACCTGTTCGGCGCCGACCCGGTTACCGATGCCGATAAGCGTGAATCCTTTCGGGAAATGAAATGTCAGGTCGAATTTCGCCCGATCGCCAAAGGCGGTGTTGGGATTATTGGGGTACCAGGTTCCGCGCGCCTCCGGTTGTAGTAAGAAGTTTCCCGCGCCCGACTCGATCAGCGCATCGAGGCCGTCATATTCCACCGTCACCTGAAAAGGCTTGCCCGGTTCCATAACAGATGGCAGGATCACGCCGAAATCCGCATCCTCATCCTTCTTTTCCTGAATGTAGTCCCATTCAGAGTTGTCCGGGCCGCGCACGCTCCGCACCCGCATCGCGCTAAAAAGATCGAATGGTAAAAATCTGATGTCAGGTGCGCGTAACTTCAAGGTCATGACGTCTTTGACTATCAGGCGGGTTCCCTGGACGGTAGTTTCGATCTCGTGTTTTGTAATGTCATAGAGGCGGCGGTCGGTCCAGCTGTTAGCAGTGCCTTTCTTGTATTCATCCTCAAGATGAAAAGCGGTCCAAATACCGCCCGTCGTGTCGCTGTAGCTAAGAAGCTCGACTTGTTCGGGATAAACCTCCGCGATCCCAAGCGGATCGATAGTATAGACGAGGTGGCCATGTGCCTTGCCGTCGATAAATGCGGTGAAGAAGCCGGGACGCTCCGGCGTATAGAGATCGGCCAGAATACGCGATGCGATGTTGCTGCGAAAGTGGTTTTTCAGCAGCATTTCCTTGTCACGAAACAGATCGCGGGCGGCGCCGGCTAATGAAGCGTCGGTGTGTTTTACATTCGGTGAATTCTTGATCTCCTTTTCGGTCTTGTCGGTAAAGATCATCACCAACTCGCCGAATTGCTCTTTTACCTCGTCCGCTTTAAGAAAGATCGAAAGGCTTTTCTTTTCGATCTCATTTGGCGGTGTCAGATAAAATTCGCCGTCACCAATGAAAACCGCGCCGGTATTGCGTCCTCTGATAGGGGTGCGAAAGCATATATCGCCGCTCTTGAAAACAAAAATTCCACGGTCCTTTTTCATGTTCAGATTGCTGACCTGAACACAATCGTCAAAAGAATTACGATCTAATGAACTCACTTTCAGTTCTTTATAAACCAGGTCGGAGTTGGCCTCCTTGGCCGTAACCGTGACCTCGCCGACTATTCGCGGCGTTTCGCTGGGTCGCGGGTCCTGCGCGGACACGGAGGTTGAGAAAAAAGCTAAAACCAACAAACAGAGTAAAATAGAGTTTTTCATAATGATGAAAAAAGGAACCGGCGGGTATTTAAAGGGAAGAGAAAATAGCCCTGGTAAACTAGCTCAAAATAATAGGTCGTAGTACGGCCATTTTTGCAAAAAAGTTTCCCTGCGGCTTAGGCGGTTATGGGAAGGCAAAGAATCGCCGCACCGGTATTATCCGATGCGGCTATCCGTGGAACTATCCTGATCGCGGTCACATCTACTTTCCGTTCACCGAGATCCTGGTGTTGAGAATATCTTTAAAGGCATCGACCGCCACCTTTTTGGGCGCCGAGGGCAGCGCGATATTGTTCATTTCCAGCGTAGAATTGCCCTTGATCGCGATCCGGCCGATGTATTTCAGTCCGATCCCGAAATCCATATAGAGCGGCATCAGCGAGACAAAATCCTTTGATACGCCGGCTTGAGTGATCTTTCCGTTGAAAATGGTTTTACCGTCAGGCCCGCTGCTTGTGGTGTAGTCGAACTTGAATTCGGGAATGTCGGCGCCGTATACCCAGCTGTCAAAGAACCAATCCATTTTGCCGTCGCCCGTCACATTCATTTCCGGCGTGATGTGTTTTTCGACGATGCGTTTGAAATCCTCGGTCGAAACGTCCTGGTTATAGTGCGTCTTGATAAAGTCGTTCATCATTTTGCGAAAATTAGCATCGCCGGTGCCGCCCTTATGATCGAACATCATCATCCGCAGCATATGCAGGATATAGGCGCCTTTCGGATAGATCATTGATTGGGCGATGGAGCCGGTCTTGGCCGTGTTCAGGCGGTAACCCTGGGTTACCGGGCCGACCGTATAAGGTTTTTTGCCCTTGGTTGCCGGCGTGGCTTCGATGATCTGCTTTCGCTGGTCTTCCCAGAAATCATTAAACTTGTTGACGTCTTTTTTAACATATTGAATAAAAAGCGCGGTTGAAAACTGGGCAAACCCTTCGCTCATCCACTGGTCGTGATAGCTCGTCCACCCGACCGTGTGACCCCACCATTGATGGGCCACTTCGTGGGCGGCCACTTCACGCCAGAAACCGTCCGTGCCGCCGCGAATACCGAACAGCTGGGTCCGGTGCGTATCGCCCATAAAGGCAAAGTAAGGCATAAAAACGAGGGTCGGCCACGCCTGCCCGAAAAACCCGGCAGGCTGCTGGGTCATGGCTACCCGCTTATAAGGCAGCTTTCCAAAAAAATTGCTGTAGATGCGGACGGCATTTTGCGCCTCGGTCAGCACTACCTTGGCGCCGGCGCTGGTGCTCATCGATCCGAAGGTCGTGCCGGTAACAGCTCCGGCGCTTTCGGCCTGTTCGACTTGCACCTGTATTGCTTTCATCTCATCCGGGAGTTCGCGATTGGCAAATACTTCCAGGGCCAGCCCGGTGACGTCGTCCGCCACGTCGGTTTCCTTGAAATCGCCATAGTTAAATCCCGCCACTGCCAGATTCGTGCCCTCGGTAGACCATTTGGATATTTTCAGATCGCCCGCCACTTCCTCCGTCCCGACGCGGTTGCCGGTGGCGATCAAAACGAATTTTTTCGGGTAGCGAAAAGTAAGATCGAATTCTGCCCGGTCGCCAAATGCGGTGTTCGGATTATTCGGATACCAGGTAGAGCGCGGAAGTAATATATAGTTGCCTTTGCCGGCCAGGCGCAGAGCTTCCGAGCCCTCATATTCGATGGTTAATTTAAAGGGTTTCCCCGGCTCCTGGGCTTTTGGCAGGATGACCCCGAAATCCGCGTCTTCATCCTTACTTTCCTGAATAAAGTCGATCTCGGCGTTATCCTCGGTGCGGACGCTTTTGACCCGCAGGCTGCGGAAAAGATCGAAAGGGATGAACTGGACATTGGCGGCCCGCATTTGCATGGTGAGCACGTCTTTAATGATCAGTTTTGTTCCCTGGATCGTGGTATCGAGATCGTGTTTGGTGATGTCGTAAATACGGCGGTCGGTCCAGCTATTCGCGGTGCCTTTGCTGTATTCTTCCTGCAGGTGAAAAGCCGTCCAGGTGCCGCCGGTATTCTCTGCATAACTAAGAAGCTGTACTTGCTCCGGATAGACCTCGGGTATTCCCAGAGGGTCGATAGCATAAACAAGTTTGCCGTAACTTTTGCCGTCGATAAAGGATATGAAAAATCCGGGGCGGTCAGGCGTATAAAGATCCGCCAGGATACGGGACGACATATTGTATCGAAACTGCTTTTTCAGCAGCGACTCTTTATCGCGAAAAAGATCGCGGGCACGCACGCCGCCTTCGGCGTTACCGCCGGCTTTCGCATCAGGAGAATTTTTTATCTCCTCCACCGTCTTATCCGTAAACATCATTACCAGTTGGGTAAATTGTTCATTTACCTCGCCGGCTTCGATAAAGATGGAGATGCTTTTCTTTTCGGTTTCGTTCGGCGGCGTCAGGTGAAATTCGCCGTCTCCGATAAACACCGCGCCGGTGTGGCGTCCTTTGACCGGCGCCAGAAAACAGATCTCGCCGCCCTTAAAGACGAAAATGCCCCGATCCTTCTTCATCGTAAGATTGGTGACCAGGACGCAATCGGAGAAAGCACCGGGTTCGAGCGACCTGACCTTGAGCTCTTTATAGAGGGGGTCGGCGTTGGCATTCTTGGCCGTCACCGTCACTTCCCCGACGACGCGAGGCGTTTCCTGAGGTTGAGGGTCTTGCGCGAAAATCGAAGGAACGAAAGAGCCGAGCGCGATAAAATACAATAAGATACGTTTTTTCATAAAGCTTTGGGAGCAGAATCGAAGGTTCTGCCGGTTTGGTTTTTTAGGGTTACGGTCTATGGAAATAGGGCCGCTTAAACTTTGCAGACATAATAGGTCAAGACCGGCCTATTTGCAAAAAACCATATTTCCTGCCATTTTTAAACGTTTCAGGAGTATAAATTGTTTACCGAAAGCAAAGTAAAGACCAAATTATTACGCCAGATGGGCCGCGCCATTCGCGACTTTAACATGATCGAGGAAGGCGACCGCGTGATGGTCTGCCTTTCCGGCGGCAAAGACAGCTATTCATTGCTCAACCTGCTGCTGGACGTGCAAAAACGCGCGCCGGTGAAATTCGAGATACTGGCGGTCAATCTTGACCAGAAACAGCCCGGTTTTCCCGGTCACGTGCTGCCGGAATACCTGGACGGTATCGGCGTTAATTACCGCATCGTCGAAGAAGACACGTATTCGATCGTCACGCGGCTGGTGCCCGAAGGAAAAACGTTCTGCTCAGTTTGCTCGCGTCTGCGGCGCGGCATTTTGTACAACGTCGCCGTCGAAGAAGGCTGCACCAAGATCGCCCTCGGCCATCATTCGGATGACGTGATCGCCACCTTTTTGCTGAATTTATTCTTTGTCGGGCAGCTTAAAGCGATGCCGCCGATCCTGCGTTCGGACGACAAACGCAATACGGTGATCCGCCCGCTTTGCTATTCGAAAGAGAGAGACCTCACCGCATTTTCCGAAGAAATGCAGTTTCCGATCATCCCCTGCAATCTCTGCGGTTCGCAGCCGAATTTAAAACGCGCCCGCGTCAAAGAGATCGTCGCCGAACTGGAAAAAGAGATCCCGCATATTCGCAGCACCATTCTCACCGCGCTGACGAACATCACGGGCTCGCACCTGCTGGATAACGAATTGTATGATTTCAAGAACTTTGAACCGCTGGTTAAAAAGATCCCGCCCGGCCACGGCAGTGTCGAAAAAGAACTCGACGCCGTGTTTGATCATAGCGAGGCGGCTTTAGCCCCGAGTTTCATACAAACCGTAGCGCTGGACGTGTAATTTGTGTAATTCGTGGCTAAATTTAACCACGAATCACACGAACCACACCAAACGTATCACGTATCACGTATCACGCCTACATTTTCTTCAGCTTAAACACATCGTCTTTGATCTCTACATTGTGTTTCACGTCTTTAACGGTCGTGACGATGTTGCCGCTCGAAGGCGAAGAGTTTACCGTTTTGAACGGCAGTTTTACGCCGTCGACGTCGCGGTAATCGGAAAACGTGATTGTAAAGGGATATTCGATGCTGCTCGTGCTCGACGGCTGTACGCCATCGTGTTTGAGCAGCAGGAAAGACTTCGTCGAGTAAAACTCCGTGTATTTGGTTCCTTTTTCCGGTTCGAAGGAAACCACGTAGCATTCCTCGCCGCCGACCTTGGCGGTATCGATCACCTGGACCTTTTTGAAGCTGGTTTTCCAATCCAGCAGCGAATAAAAATCCGCCCCTAATTTGACGTCTTCCAGGCGTTTGCCGGCGTAGGTCGAAACCGGCGCGAACGAGTAAAATTCCTGGCCGCCGGTGCCGTCAAAATATTCGTATCCGTCGGCGATGTCTTTGCCGAGCGCGGTCATGGTCGTCCAGGTCGCGGTTTTATTCGGCGCCTTGGCATAGATAATTCCGTGGCCTTTTACGCCTTCGTTTTCCAGGTCCATTTCAAAAGTGCTGACGCGCGAATTAAGTTTGCGCCAATTCGCTTCCCCGCCCGACGCCTCGACAACCTTGGCCATCAATTCATCTGACGTGATCTTCGGCGCTTCTTTAACGCCGGCGAATTTAAATTTGACGTTGCCGGTCGGCTGGACCATTTCGATGCCCTCGAGCTTGCCGTCCGCCGTCCGCGTGACTTTCAAACCGTACTCGTCCGGCAGCGGGGGCGCGCTGTAAAGGTCTTTGGTCTTTTCCTTTAATTCGTAAGGCTGCTGTCCCGGCACTACCAGCGAGATCTTGCCGGCCTCGTCCTTTATCTCGACCGAGCGTCCGGTGGTTCCCTCGTATTTGCCGACCAGCTCTTTCGCGGGATTTGGCCCGGCCATTCCCGGCACAGCGGTCACCCCTACACTGCCGTCATCCTTTATCCGCGGCAGGGTGTAATTTCCCTGCGGCTGCTGCAGGTAGATTTCGGTCGCGTCGCCCTGCTCTGGGGTGAATTTGACCGCAAAACCATCCGGCGCTCCGCCCAATTTGAACTGGCGCGGCGCGGTCCTTTCCAGCGTGTAAGCAGGCTGCCCCGGCACGTTTAAAGTCATATGATCGCCCTCGATCCTGACCTCGACATCCATTTTGGCTTCGGCAAAGCGGTATCTGCCCGCCATTTTTTCCATCGTTTTCAGCGGCAGCTTGCCTGAATCTTCCGGCGTTTTTTCTCCCAGTATTCCCTGCCAGACGATCGGCATCAGCTCACCACCCAGACTCGACCCGGAAACATTCGTCAGCATGACAAATCCCAGTTTCTTTTCCGGGATCATCGCCACCAGCGAATTAAATCCATCGATATTGCCGCCGTGCTGGACCACTTTCAGCCCGTTCCATTCCTGCAAAAACCACCCCAGCCCGTAAGACGACGTGCCGCCTATCTTCATTTGCGGCTTGGTCCATTCCTGGTAGCTCTGCGCTGAAACAAGGGGTTTGCCGTTCACCGTGCCGCCGTTTAAGACAAACCGCAGCCACTGGGCCATGTCCCTGGCCGAAGAATTTATCGAGCCCGCGGGCGCGACCTGGTCGATATCGCGAAACGGCAGCCGCTGTGTTTCTTTCGTGTCAAAATTGTATTGATAGCCATAGGAAAAATCTTTTACTTTTTCCATCTGCTTCATCGACAGCGAACTGTTTTTCATTCCCAACGGTTTAAAGATCCTCTCGGGAATAAATTTTTCCCAAGGCTCTTTCTGCACCGTCGCGACGATCTCTCCCGCCGCGGTGAACATCAGGTTCTGGTACATGAATTTTTCGCGCAGGCCCGCCACCGGTTTTGCTTCGCCGGCGACCTGGATCAGTTCCTGGCGCGTCAATTTACCGGTGATCATCGCCAGATCGGTGCGGTTAAGGCCCGAGCTGTGACACATCAGATCACGCACGGTGATCTTCGCATCGATGTCCGGGTTGTTGATCTTAAAATAAGGCAGATATTTTTTTGGCGAATCGTCTAAAGAAAGTTTGCCTTCATCTACGGACATCAGCGCCGATAGCGCGGTAAAGGCTTTGGTGGCCGAACCGATCGCAAACTGCGTATCGGGCGTGACCGCGATCTGTTTTTCAAAATCTTTATATCCCAGGCCTTTCATGTAAATGATCTGGTCGTCTTTTACGATGACCAGTGACATTCCCGGGATACCGAGTTCTTTGCGGCGCTTTTCAAGCTTTTCCTCGATCCCGGCCAGGCGCGTCTGCAGATCGGAAGCAGTTTGCGCGGCAGGGGCGGCCGCGGCCTGAGCATAGCCGATCTGCGGCAGTGACACGGCGAAAAGTGAAAATAACAGCGTTAGGGTAAGAAAATAGCGCGTAAAGATGCTTTTATTCATATTTTATTTTGATCCGTTTATATTGATACCTTTGCTGTTGTAAGTTACGAAAAAACCGGTGAAAAGGTTTTATTTTTAGCCCGTTTGAGAGCGAAGCACGAGAAAGATCTTTTTTTTTGCATCATCCATAACCGCTGCCCGTCTATAAAGAGACGACCACCTGCCAAACTGTTCGGAACGTTCGCGCGAGATCCTTCGTACTTAATGTCAGAAAAAGCACTTTTCCGGTGTTAACATATCGGAATCCTGAAACGTCTTATTCTTAACGGTTCGCTTATCAAAGGACAATAATAAAATGAATATTAAAATTCCGGTCTTATATGCCGCTGTGTTTCTGACGCTGATGTGCCTCACTGCATTCGGGCAGGAAAGCGTAACTCAGCGCAAAGAAGGCGAGGTCTGGTTCGAGCCGTTCAAGATCACCGTTGAGGGGAAACCGGTAGAGGGAGACATCGGCCATCTTATGGTCCGCGAAAACCGGGCCAAAAAGGATTCTAATTTGATCGAGCTGGTGTTTTTAAGGCTGAAAAGCACCGCGGAAAAGCCGGGTAATCCGGTCGTATATCTGGATGGCGGTCCCGGTTCTTCGCCGATCGGATTGGCTTATGTTCCCGACTATATGCGCGCCTTTGAAAAGCTTCGGGAAGTCGGCGATGTCTATTTACTCGATCAGCGCGGGGTGGGGCGTTCGAAACCGAATCTCACTCGTATTGCCGCTGAATCTTTCCCTCCGGATATATTTGCGGACGAAGCCCTGGCGCAAAAAATATTCAACGCCCGCATCAAGGAAGCGGCCGATCATTTTCGCTCGCAGGGAATGGACATTGCGGCCTATAACACCCGCGAAAGCGCGCATGACGTTGACGACCTGCGCAAAGCTATCGGGGCCGCCAAAATAAACCTGGTCGGATTTAGCTACGGCACGCACCTGGGGCTGGCCTGCCTGCGCTATCACGGCGAAAATCTTGACCGCGTAGTGTTGTTTGGAACCGAAGGCCCGAATAATACCGATAAACTTCCTTTTACTTCCGACAAGGCGCTCAAAAAATTAGCGGAGATCGCCGCCGCCGATGCCGAAATCGGAAGTAAAGTTCCCGATCTGGTCGGTATGTTAAAACGGGTAATGGACCGTCTGGAAAAAGAACCGGCAACCGTTACCATAACCGATCGCCGCACGCGAAAACCGGTTGACATCAAAGTAAGTAAATTCGGCTTACAATTTTTAATAATGCGCGATCTTGGCGACACGAACGATCTGCCCATTTTTCCCGCCTGGTTTTACACTATGGATAAAGGCGATTATTCGATACTGAAAACATTTGCCGAAAGACGCTACAACCAGTTTGGCGGGGGTATCTCATTAATGACGGTGATGATGGATGCCGCCTCGGGAACGACGAAAGAGCGCGCGGCCCGGATCGAACGCGAAGCGAAAACGGCCCTTCTCGGTAAAATGGTCAACTTCCCATCTCTTAATGTCGAAGGCGTTTCCGACAATGTCGATCTCGGGGATGAATACCGTAGCGCCCTCCGCACTGCCGTGCCGACGCTTTTCGTCAGCGGCGAACTGGATAACAATACACCGCCGTGGCAGGCCGACGAGGTGCGGAAATTTTTTACGAAGAGCATCCATCTTGTCGTCGGAAATGCGGGGCACGAAAGCACTCTGGTCGATCCGCGCATGCAGCAGGTGATGGTCGATTATCTAAACGGAAAAGATGTGCGCAAAACACAGATCTCTTTGCCAAAACTGAAATTCGTTCCGATTCCCGATAACAAGAAGCCTTGAATAAAATGATTCTTATTCGTGTTATTTGTGTAATTCGTGGCCGATATCCGCGACTTTAGACAAAGCCAAAATTATTAGATAAATTCCCGCTTTCGATCTACAATTTACGGGTAATGAAAAAATTACCGGACGGAGCTTATGCGATCGGCGGCGAAATATCGATCCCCGGTGAAGGCGCCTCGCCCTTTGTCGTCGGCGCCGGCTGGCTGTTGGAAATAATGGAGCTTAAGTCCGGTGAATATTTTTTCCTCTCTGACGGCGAAAAGGTCCCGGTAGGATCAAAACGCTTCGGTATTTTTTATCCTCCGTTTTCGCTGGTAAAACTTCACGTCAAGGATCTGCAGGGAAACTTCACCGGCATCGGCGGTTTCACCGAGGTCCCTTCCGCTTTCCCTCACGAAGCCCTTATTTTCGAAACGGATTTCGCCGGCCAATTTACCGGCAGCAAACAAGCGCTCGAAGTTTTGAATTTATCCGGTAAGCGAGCCGCGATATCGATCAACACAAAACCATCCCTGCTCTCGCTCAAGGCTAAGCGGCTGATCGATGAAAATTACCAGGTATTTCCTTCCATAACTCGGATTGCCGCGCGGCTTGGGGTTAGCCCCGAGCATTTATCGCGGCAGTTCAAACGCGATTACGAATTAAATCCGAGCAGCTACCTGCATCAGGTCCGCCTCGCGGAAGCGACATTTAAACTTTCGATCGGCGAAGAGATCGCCGCCATTTCACACGACGTCGGGTACAACGACCTGAGCCGCTTTTACAAACAATTTCGCAAAGCCACCAAAACCTCGCCGGCGAATTGCCGGATCACTCTCAAGTCAAAACGCTAGCAGTATTGCCATTCGAAATAGCTGATAGATCATAGATGATAGCTCGTAGATCGGATCTCTCAGTTATCAGCTATGATCTTTTATCTATTCCGAAACCCGCTCTTAAATCAATATCAAAAAACGCCAAGACACACTAGCCGGAATTATATAAGGTTTACGTGTATCCGGAACGGTGGTTTTAGCTCCGTAGGAGCACCATATAACTTAAGAAAATATCTCTCTAGGAGGCTTACATGAGAAAAATAATATTTGGCGGGGCCAACAGCCTGGATAATTACATCGCCCGCAAAGACGACGCCGTGGATTGGCTGATGTGGAGCGACGAAGCCGCGGAAATAATGAAAACTTACTGGCAAAGGTTCGATACGATGCTGATGGGCCGCAAAACCTACGAAGTCAGCCTTAAAATGCACCCCCAGCCAAAAAAGTCGACAAAGAAAAGATCTGATCCCTATGCGGGCATCGGCAGTTATGTTTTTTCGCGGACGCTAAAACCTCAGGAGCACGAAGGTGTCGAGATCATAGGCAGTAATGCGGTGGAATTTGTTAAGGATCTGAAGAAACAAAAAGGCAAGGATATCTGCCTGATGGGCGGCGGCGATCTGGCGCGGTCTTTTTTCGAAGCCGGCTTGATAGACGAGATCGGTTTTAATATTCACCCGGTCCTGCTCGGCTCAGGGATCCCGCTGTTTCATGAGATGAGTCGCCAGATCGACCTGGAGCTGCTCGAATGCCGCCCCTTTAAAAACGGCTGTGTCTTTGTTTCATACAGAATAAAAAATTGAGCAAAATAAAGAATTAAGTGGTTTAATCGCCTGAATTGCGCATGACGGCTTGCATCCGGCGTCATAATAATTTCGAATACAATAGTATGAGTTTTAACCGGGCGACATTGGCGATCTTCGGTCCCGTGCTGATCCTGGCCGGCATCCTGGGCTTTTTCTTGTCACCCGAACTTACCCCGACCAGCGATGCCGCACCCTATAACATCTTTCATATTGTTTTTGGCGTGATCGGTGTGCTGATAGTGCTGACCCGGCAGGAATGGCCCGCGATCGGCTTTAATCTCATTTTCGGCACGCTCGACCTCTATCAGTTCGTCGCCAGCTACGCCAACCTCTTTCCCGAACAGCTTTTCCAATGGACACGCGCCGACGATGTGCTGCACATTGTGCTTGGGCTGATACTCGCGCTTCTCGGCCTCTACGGCTATCTGACCAGCCGCCCCGTTCCCGTCCGCCAGATTATATTTGCGGATAAATTAGAATAAATAGTTGGCTATTAGCTAATAGCTGTCAGCTAACAGCTTTTTATTATATAAACTTATCGCAAGAAAACGGGAGAGGCTCCGTTCACTTAATTAACCCGCTCGGGTAGAACTATCTAAAATTCAGGGGGACGCTAATGGGTTTGGCATATACTGCACGAAATTTGACTACTTTTTTCCTGCTTGCGCTGGGGCTGCAGCTGCTGTTTTTACATACCGAAGCCAAGGCGCAGCCGTTCGTGCTGGAGACGATAAAGGCCGACCTGGTTGGCTGTGTTAAATACGATCATGAAAAACCCGGTTACGTCTTTGAAGATCTGGACGCGCTGAAAGCGGCTTTTTACCCGGCCGGTGAATATAACAAGATCTGCCGGAAAGAGGCCGGGCGCATCGATTTCGCCAAATACAGCCTGCTCGGCGTGGATATTCGCAACGCTCAGTGTCACGAATTCCTCCTCGAACACAAAGTGATCAAAGACGATGCCGCCATGCTCTATCGTTTCCGGATCACCCACCCGCATCACTATTCGCCCTGCGCCGGGATAACCACCCACGGCCTCTGGGTGCTGGTGCCGAAACTTCCCTCGGGGTATCGGGCCACTTTTGAGATCAGCGAAAGGATGACGCCCGAGGAAGAAGAGTATGGCAAGGAGGTCAGGGTTTTTAACATCGACGGGATGGCCTCGTCACCTGCGCGCTGCCTGCGCATAGATAACCGTGTTTATAACGAGGAAAGCCTTAAAACCCTGCTGAGCTTTGACGAGTGCCGGAAAATATCCGCCGCCGACAAGGTCGATCTGAAAAATCAAACGCTGATCGGGTGGCAGGCTCGCGGCGATTGCCGGATGCTCGTCGAAACCTGCCTCTATCGCGACGACAAGAAAAAATTATTTACTTTTCTGATAAAAAATCGCTGGGGCGGGTGCCGCGCCGCCGGCTGGCACGAGGGATTGCTCACCATCCCCAAAATTCCGGCCGATTACAACGTAAATTTTGTCGAATATCAGATGAGTCTTAATTCGGAGAGTTTCAGCGACGATTTTGACAAGCACCGCGCCTGGTCCGCCGACGGGCAGGAACTCTCGCCGAGACCGAATATAAGCTTTGCCTCGCCGGAAGAAAGCACCCCTCCTGCCGCCCCTACTGCCAGTGGAAGGGTGGCAGCCGCTCCGGCTGACGGGGTGGTGGGAGCGCCAACCCCCAGGCCCGACGAAACTGAGGTAAAAATACTGCGTAATGCCGATTCCAGGTTCTATCCATGCCGCGGCGACATCGGCGGCGTCTATACCGAGGCCGAGTATCAGGCTCTTTTGGCGAATAAAGAATGCGCCGGGCCGCGGCAATTAAAAGCCGATCTGAAAAAAGAAAGCGTGATCGGATTTAGCGCCAGCGGCGATTGCCACGTCAGCGCCCGGGCAAAAGTTTTTCGCAACGACACGGCCAAAACTTATACGATCCGGGTAAATAAAATTTATGGCGGCTGCCGCGCCTATGGGCAATATCGCGGCTGGATAATGATCGGAAAAATGCTTACCGGTTACCAGGTGAAATGGGAGCACACCAAAACCGACGAAAGCGGCGTGACCGAAAGAGAAGACCCTGCCTCATACCTGCACCCGCAAACGCAGGAAACCACCGAAATCGAGCTTGACGGCTGTATCCAGTTGTACCGGCAGAATCAATTTGTCATCAAGGATAACGATTCTTTTTTAAAAGCAATTCGCGGCGATGCCGACAATGATCGCTGTGTCAAAAAATTAAAAGGGAAAATCGATTTTAGTAAATACTCGCTGGTGGGCATCGATATCAATTCCGGTTACTGCGGCCTTCCCATCGGCCTGACGCACAAAGCCGTCCGCGACGATGCGAAAAAAACCGTCACCATGCAAATCAGCTACATAGCACCGCAGGGAACCTGCCGCGCTATGTCCAGCTATGACTTGTGGGTCACGGTGCCGAAAATTCCGGATGGTTATGAGGTGAAATTCGAGACCGGACCAATTCCTGGAACCGACCGCCACGATCAGTAATAAAATAAATTTGCAGTCCGGAAGGGCCGCTTGCGCCCGCTCTTACGCCAATAAACTTAAAGCCTCTTTTCCCGTATACACAATTACGCTCTTATTATTTTGAGGTAAAGAATGTACAACAAATTGTTTTCCGTCCGGCTGATCGTGCTCGCTATTGTGCTAAGTGCTTCTTCCGCATTTTCCCAAAATACCGCTCCCTGCTATCACCAGGAATTCGAAGCGCTCAGATTTCTCGAAGGAAACTGGGAAGTCGAATCAAACACCAAATCGGGCGACGGCAAATGGGAGAAAACCAAAGCCGTTTCGCAGATCGGGCCCGAACTCTCCGGCTGCCTCTTGAAAGAACAGTTTTCGGGCTCGCGCAGCGGCCGCCCCTTTAACATTCTTGCGTTGATCGCCTATAACGGCACTTCTAAAAAAATGCAGCGCGCCTGGAGCGATTCGGAGCACGGCCTTTTGATCCTCTACGACGGAGAAAAAACCGGAGATCAAATGATCCTGACTACCGCCATAGACCTCGACGGCAAAAAGGTGCTTTTGAGAATTGCTTACACTGAAATAAAGAACGATTCGTTCAAGGTCGAATCCGGCCGTTCGCACGACGAAGGCAAAACCTGGATCACCACTTCGACGCTTTTATACAAAAGGAAGAGAAGTCAGTAGCGTCTGCGTAAGCAGATGCGTGCATTTAACATATTACGCACCTGCTTACGCAGGCGCTACTGACCTCATATCAACCTGCGATCTTCTTCAACTCCGCCAAAACGATACCCGCTTCTTCCTCGACGTTAAATCTTCCGAATGAAAATCTGATGGCGCCCATGGCGCGTTCGTAGGGAATGTCCATCGCTTGCAGCACGGCTGAAGGCGTGTGGTTATCCGAATTGCATGCCGAACCGGTCGAGACGCAGATACCGGCGTCGTTTAATTTGGCGAGGATGGCTTCGCCGTTGACCCCGGCAAATGAAATGCTCGAAGTATTGGGCAGGCGAAAAGCGCGGTCGGCCGTGCCGTTTAGAGTAGCGTTGGGGAACGCGTTAAAAATTTCTTCTTCAAATTTGTCGCGCATCGCCGCGACTCTTTCCATCGCGGACATATCTTTTACCAGTTCCGCGGCCGCGCCGATACCCGCGATATAAGGCACGTTTTCCGTTCCCGCGCGCCTGCCCTGTTCCTGGCCACCCCCGATCGCGATCGAGGGCAAGCTCACCCCGTCTCGCACATAAAGAGCGCCGACGCCTTTTGGCGCGTGAAACTTGTGGCCCGAGAGCGAAAAAAGATCGACGCCCGAATCTTTTAAGCTGATCTCTATCTTGCCAGCGGCATTTATGCCATCGACGTGAAATAGCGCGCTCGAGCTTTCCTTTACCACCGCCGCCGCCTGCAGCACCGGGAATAAAACTCCCGTCTCGTTATTTGCCAGCATTATTGAAACGACGGCCGTGTCGGGCCGCAGTGCCGCGCGCAATTCTTCCAGATCGAGCAAGCCTTCTTCATTTACGCCGAGCCAGGTTACGGTATGCCCGGCTGTTTCCAGCTTTTCGCAAAGCTTGCGGACGGCTTCGTGCTCGACGCGCGTGGTGACGATATGTTTTTTATCCGGCTGGGCGGCGAGCGCGCCCAGGATCGCCCAGTTGTCGCTTTCGGTGCCGCCGGAGGTAAATATCACCTCTTCGGCGCTGTCGGCGCCGATCAGCTCGGCCACCTGTACGCGCGCTTTCTCGGCCACTGAGCGCATTTCCCTCCCAAATGTGTGTTGCGACGAAGGATTGCCGTAAAGATCGGTCAGATAGGGCTGCATTGCCTCAAAAACCTCAGGCGCCGTGCGGGTCGTGGCATTGTTGTCCAGATAGATCATATTAGGCAAAAACGGTGCGAAAATTCGGTCTTAATGATTAGGAAATACTTTACAACATTTGTAAAATACACAACACTTTCTCCAATGGCTTCGGCAGTTTTAAAAATAAAGGAAATCGGCGGAAATGAATGGGAGTTCGACTTCTCTTCCGGCGCGGATGTCACCATCGGCAGGTCGCGTGACAATAGTGTCGTTTTAAACGACCAGCGGGCCTCGCGCCACCACGCCTTTATCAAACACGACGGCAATGATTTTGTCATCATCGACGGCCATTTGGACGGCGGCGTCATTCGCCCCAGCGTCAACAAAGTTTTTATCAACGGCATCGCGCATCTGCAAAAAGTGCTGGAAGAAGGCGACCGCATCACCATCGGCGGCAGCGAACTCGGCTTTGCGCTTAAGACCGAAGAAAAAAAGATCGAAAAACCGCCGACGGAAATTCGCTACGACGATAAACCGCTCGGCCACACCCAGCTGCTAAAATCGGCCAACGAAATAATCAGCCGGAAAAAAATTACCGAGGTCACGGGCGACGCTTCGACCGACGAGATAAAAGAGCTCCGCCGCAAAGCGGAAATTTTGGACCTGCTTTACGAAATGACCAAAACGCTCGGTTCCGTCTTTGACATTAAAGAGATCTTTACCAAGGCGACCGATCTTATCTTTCGCGTCACGCCGGCCGACCGCGTGGTGGCGCTGCTGGCCGATGAGACCCCGGACGGAAAAATTCTGGAATATAGCCTGCAGCCGGTCGCGGTGACTTCGCGCACCAAACACCTGGAAAATGCCACGGGCCGCATGACGGTCAGCCGCACCATCACGCAAAAAGCGATCAGGGAAAGGGTCGCGCTGCTTTCCCAGGACGCCAAAAGCGACGCGCAGTTTTCCGGGTCGGAATCGATCGTGTCGCAGGGAGTTCACTCTACTATCTGCGCGCCGCTGCTGACCGAATCGAGCGTGCACGGCGTGGTCTATGCCGACCGGCTCGATCCTTTTGCCAGTTTTAGCCCCGACGATCTGGAACTTATTACCGCCGTCGCTGCGCAGACGGCCGTCGCCGTCGAAACGATCAAAGCGCACAAACGCCTGGCCAATGAAGAAGTGGCGCGCGCAAATTACAGCCGGTTCCTGCCCGAATACGTGGTCAAACAGATTCTGGAAAATCCCGAATCGCTCGGCCTGGGCGGCGTCAATCAAACGATCACTGTACTCTTCGCGGACATTCGCGGGTTTACCAGTATTTCCGAAAATGAAAAGCCGGAAAGGATCGTGCAGCTATTGAACCTTTATTTTACCGAGATGACCGATATTATTTTCGAACACGGCGGAACGCTCGATAAGTATATCGGTGACGGGCTTATGGCGCTTTTCGGCGCGCCGCATACCACGCCCGACGATGCAAAAAATGCTTTAAATGCGGCAGTTGCGATGCAACGCAGATTGAAGGAAATTAATCAAAAACTGCTGGTAGAAGGTTTTCCGGAAATAGGCGTGGGCATCGGGCTCCACAGCGGCGAGGCCACCGTGGGCTATATCGGTTCCGATAAACGCTCGGAATATACCGCCATCGGAGATACCGTAAATCTGGCCGCGCGGCTGGAATCACAAGCAAAAGCGGGGAAAATAATCATTAGCGAAGCCACTGCCGCCCTGGCGGAAAATCTTTACCCGCTTTTATCCAGCGAGCCGGTACACGTAAAAAATCGCTTGCAGCCCGTGATACTCTTTGAGGTAGAATGGACTTAAGATAAAATTAATATCAAAGATTTCCCAATTGTCTTTGATCAGAGTTAAATTCGTAATATGTCGATAGTCAGCAAAGCAGCTACGTTGATCGGCGTCAAGAATCTGGTGACGGATTCGATGGCGATAGATATGGGTTCGGCCAATACTATTATTGCCGTGCATGGGCGCGACGTCGTTCTGGATGAACCGTCGCTGGTCGCCGTTAATGAACTTACCGATGAGGTCGTGGCCTTCGGACAGGAGGCTTACGAGATGCGCGGGCGCGAGGCGCGCGAGGTCGTGGTGGTCGCGCCGCTCGTTGGCGGCGTGGTCGCCGATTTTGAGCGGACCAAAAAAATGCTCGCGGAATTTGTGCAGAAAGCGCGCAGCGGCGTTTCACAGGTCAGCCGCGAAGCCGTGATGAGCGTTATCTCAGAAGTGACCCACGTGGAACAGCGCGCTCTGCTAAGCGCGGCCGAAGACGCCAAGATCGATAAAGTTTATATGATGGAAGAAGGATTGGCGGCCGCCTTCGGCGCGGGCGTCGACCCGCATGACCGCCGGGCCTCCGCCATCGTGGACATCGGCGCCAGCACGACCAACATCGCCATCGTCGCCAAGGGCGGCATCGTCCATTCGCGATCCGAGCGGATCGGCAGTTCCGATATCAATTCCGCCCTGATCACGCACATCCGGCGTCATCGCGGCCTGATCATCGGCGAAGAAACCGCGGAAATGCTGAAAACCGATTTTGTCACCGCCACGCCGCCTGAAGATCTGGCCAAGGAGATCTCGGTTCGCGGGCGCGACGTGCAAACGGGAAGCCCCGGCGCGCAGGACGTTACCGTGGGCGAGCTTTACCCGGTGGCCGAAAGCATCGTGCGAAAAGTTTCCGAATTAGTCACCGAAGCGCTGACCGAGCTGCGGCCCGAAGTGGCGGCGGATATTTTCGACCGCGGCATTATCGTTACCGGCGGCGGCGCGCTTTTTAACGGCATCGACCAGTATTTACGCAACCGCACCTCGCTGCCGGTCAGCATCGCTGAGGAACCCCGCCATGCCACCGTGCGCGGCCTGCTGAAAATGTTTGACGAAAAAGAACTGCTTCGAAAAGTAGCCCGCAACGAACCCCACCTGTTGCAGAATGCGGAAATCCCGTTTGAAGCTTAATTTCCCAGGGAGTATGCTCCAGAATATTTTTAAGTTCTTTAAACGGCAGCTTCTCATCTTTCGTTTGTTCGGCATTCCCGTTTTTATCGATTACCGCTGGTTTTTGCTTCTGATATTGATGACGGTCATCACCGCTCTCAGCATTCCTTCGGCTGCGCTTGATGATATTACCGGAAAACTCATCCTCGGTTTCATCACTACCGTGGTCTTGTTTGCCTGTGTTTTCGGGCACGAGTTGGGACACGCTCTGGCCGCGCGAATAGAAAATATCCGCACTCTGGAGATCGTTCTGCATCCTTTCGGGGGCCTGGCGCGCCTCAGCCGCGAGCCCGATACGCCGCGGGCCGAATTTCGCATCGCCATCGCGGGGCCGGTCGCGAGCTTTTTTATCGCGATGTTTTTTTTCGCTTTGGGGCTCTACTCCGGCACGATGCAGGCGCCGGCGCTGTCACTGCTTCTCTACCTGCTTTTCTTTTTCAACATCCTGCTGGCCGTATTTAATCTTTTTCCCGGCTACCCTTTAGACGGTGGCCGCGTGCTGCGGGCTTTCTTGTGGAACCGGGGCTACGATCTCAATGAAGCCACGATACTCACCGGGCGCAGCGGGCAGATAATCGCCCTCGCGCTGATGGTCTTCGGGCTTTTTGTGCTGATCACCCGGCTGGATTTCACCGGCCTCTGGACGATATTGGTCGGCCTGTTTCTTTTCGATTCCGCTTCCGAGATCATCTCCTATTCACGCACGCAGGGAAAAATGACCGTCGCGCAGATCATGGCCCCGCCCTTCACCCTCGATCCTGAGCATACCGTCAGCCGATTCATCGACCGCACCCTGCCGCTGGTCAGGCAGCCGATATTTCCCGTCGCAAAAAACAAGCAGCTCTTTGGCGTCCTCATGCTGGAAGACCTGAAATCATTGGCCCGGGAAGATTGGCATGAAACACTGATCGCCACCGTAATGCGCCCGGTAAAGCCGGAATATTTCGTCGAACAATCCATGCCGGTAAAAGAAGCCCGCGAATTGATGGCCGGAAACGGCATCGAAGCCCTTTGTGTGATCGACGAAAAAGGAAATCTCATCGGCTTTTTACAGCCCGACAAGATAAAAGGCTAAGTTTTGGGTTTTTGGGTTTAAATTGCCACTAGCTTTAGCTAGTGGTTTTTGGATGCTGATCTATAGGGGCTTTAGCCGAATCTTTCCTTAGGCTAAAGCCCTCTCTTTGTGTGTTTACCTCTAACGGACGCTTGCAAAGCTCTTTGCCAATATCTTAAGCCTGAACAGTTTGGGGGTTACACCAGAGTATATGCTTATGATATAAAAATGATTCTCCGCTCGAGGAGAATCAATCTCCCTCAGAGATTGTACGGGCTGGATCACTGGGAGTGTTCAGCCCTTTTTTGCACCTTTATTTGTATTTCGCCGGTAGGTTTAATTCGTCGTAAATCAGCTTATCCGTCGAGATCCCAGCGATCTTGGCATAAGCTCCAATGGTCAAAAGCCCGGGAATGCGCTGCCCTAACTCGTATAACGCAATAGAACTAGGTCTCATCTTTATTCCTTGTCTTTCTAACGCAGCTGACATTCCGATTTGCGATAAACCCAATTTCGCGCGAATAGCTTTTAACTTTTCCGCTAATCTCTCAGGTCTTTCTTGTCTGCGCCCGTGTCCCATCAGGAAAAATTCTCCTTGACACGGTGTCGGCGCTTCTCTATAGTACTTACTATTGTAAGTAACATTTTGAACTTTAATCTGCGTACCGAATCTGGATTTATCCGGTAGCGAGAATGGTTCAAACAGTAACGCTCTTTCTAAGGATCAGTGACATTTTCCTGATGCTCGTTTTTTCAAAGATGTGGGTGTTGAAAAATTGTAACAGCCCTGTCAATTTCACCGTCCCGTGATGCATGGCGGTGATCGACAATAAATATAGCATTCTTACTAAACTCCCAAAAGTATGAGATTAGGTCTTATTCCAATTCTAGAAGTCGAAGCGGAGGTTATTTACGAGGGGAACGGAACTCTTCCGCTTTCCGGGCAGATGTTTTATGTTCTGGAAAAAAGCGCTTCGGACATCATCCCGCTGATCGACGCCGACCATGAAAAAGCCATAGAGCAGTTAAAAAGCCGGGCCATTAAATTCATTATTACGGACTCGCAGGGAAAAGTCGTCGTAAAAGATCTGAAAGCGAAAACTTACTATATTTGCGGTATCAGCCGGACGCATCAGGGAGTTGGCGTCTGGAATGTCCGCGTCGATATGCAGTACGGCAAAAACAGCCTGGTACTGGACAACAAGAATATGACGGCAAAGCCATGATCTTTATGGGGGCGCGCTGGGAAACTGCCGGGGGAGACTGAACGTTGGGATTCAGTAAGGCAGGGCCGCGCTCCCTCCCTGATTTTATAAAAAGGAAATACCCGAAGGGCAGGTGGTCCTCACCTAAAGGCTACACACTTTTCCGCCGATCCTTACAGCAAAAACAAAAGGCGGCCATCGTTTGCCGCCACTTATTACTTATCACTCACCCCTTTTTGGCAGCCTTATGTTCTTATTACCTGTTTTCTCCTTTTTCCCGCTTACTGTTAAAATTTAAAAGCTAATTCTGACAGGAGATTAACTATAAATGCTAGCCGTTATAGGCGCGCTGATCGCCAATGGTCTGATTACGGTCCTAAAATTTATCGGGGCTTTTATCACCGGGTCGTCTGGTATGTTGGCCGAGGCCTTTCACTCGCTCGCCGATACCACCAACCAGGTCTTTTTGCTGCTGGGGCTGCGTTTTTATAAGAAGCCGGCCTCGAAAAAACACCCGTTCGGCTATGGCAAAGAGCGTTTTTTCTGGTCTTTTATCGCGGCCATTTTCATTTTCGGCGTCGGCGCCACCTTTGCAATTTATGAAGGAATTGCAAAAATTCGCGTTCCGCATGAACCCGATCACCTCATTTGGGCGTATGGTATCTTGGGAGTATCCTTTATTCTAGAGGCAATTTCTATCGGAATAGCCCTCTACCAGGAGGTGGGTGAGGCCCGCCACGAGAAGATGTCGTTCTTTGAATACCTGAGAGAATCCAAAGATCCGACCGCAAAAACCGTTATTTACGAAGATTCCGCGGCGCTGGTCGGCATCGTTATCGCGGCCGCCGGCCTCTATCTGGGTGAGATACACGCCTGGCCGGGCGATGGCCGTTACTGGGACGGGATAGCCTCTATGATGATCGGTGTCATATTGGCGATCGTGGCGTTTGCGCTGGCGCGTTCGGCCCGAGGGCTGCTGCTGGGCGAAGCGGCAACGCCAAAATCGACCCGCGCCATCAGAGAAGCGATCAAAGCACACCCGAATGTAGAAGGAGTGGTGGAACTTTTGACGATGCACCTGGCCCCAAAGCAAATTTTGGTCAATGCGCACGTCAATTTAAAGGACGAACTAACAACCACCGAAATAGTAACTACGATACGAGAGATCGAGAAGGAAATCCTAAAGGCTGAGCCTATGGTTCACCGGATATTTCTGGAAGCCGCGGACACTAAAGGAAATATCTAAGGCCGCCGCAACCTAAAACACCAAAAACGGTGTCTAACTAAAAGAAGTCTAGGAAGTCTAGAAAGTGTCGAAAGTCTGGGAAGTGTCGAAAGTCAGAAGAGCTGATCTCTCTTCCCGGACTTTCCTCGACTTCCCAGACTTCCTAGACCTCCCAGACTTCCCGACTTCCCTGGACTTTCAGGGCTTTCAGGACTGTAAAAGATGTTTTTTATTTTCGCACAGCTCAGTGATTACTTTGTACGGCTGACCAGCGCGCGAAACCTGATCGATATAGCGATAGTTTTCGTTATCGTTTATATCATCCTCAGGCTGGTGCGCGGCACTAGAGCTATGCCTATGGCCTTCGGTATGATCGGCGTCGGGTTGATCTACTGGGGCGCGGTTTTTTACGAACTCACCACTCTCGAAGTGTTTTTGCGCGGGGCCTTGCTGTACCTGCCGGTGGCGATCATCGTGCTTTTCCAGTCGGAGATAAGACAGGCGCTTATTTATTTCGGCAACCGTTTGCGAATGCCCATCATCAGGCGGCAGACGGGCCTGCTGGGCGAAAATATTTACGACGAGATAGTGCTCGCCGCGACCACGCTGGCTTCGGAAAAAACTGGCGCGCTGCTCGTTATCGAGAGAAACGTGGGCCTGCGTAATTTTGTCGACGCGGGAGTAGAGGTTGACGCCAAGCTGCGTTACGACCTGCTGGTAACTATCTTTAATCCGCAAACGCCGCTGCACGACGGCGCGGTCATCGTGCAGCGCGAACGCATCGCCGCCACCTCGTGCTTTTTGCCGCTGACACAGAATCCGCGCCTGGCCAAAGATCTGGGCACCCGTCACCGCGCCGCGATCGGCATTACCGAAGATACCGACGCCATAGCGGTGGTCGTTTCCGAAGAAACGGGATTGATCTCATTCGTCAAAAGCGGCGACATCATCCGAAATCTCGACCCGATGACGCTGCGCAGCTTGCTGCTCGAGGCGATGGAAATTCCGCTGATCGAAAGAAAGCGCGAACGCACCAAGACGATGAAAGAACCGGAAACGGAGATCACTTTAGGGTAAGAAATGGCATTTCGTCTTCCAACTGAAAAACTCGCTCCGCGGGAGCATCTGCAGCCGCTGGCCGGTCTTTGGCTGCGCAAGATATTTCTGGAAGATTGGAGCACCAAGCTGATCGCGCTGGCCATAACGCTCGCGCTCTGGTTCGGCATCAGCGGTCAGCAAACGCCCGACACGCGCCCGTATAGCGAGGTGCGGTTAAATTACCGCGTCGCCGGCGATCTCGACATCAGCAATGAGCCGCAGCGCCAGATCGACATAACGATCTCCGGCGACAAAGGAAAACTCGACCGCCTGCCCCGCGGCGACCTGATGGCTTCGATCGATCTTTCTTCCTACAACTCGGGCGAGCGGTTGGTCCAGCTGCGGCCTGATAATATTTCGCTCGAGTTGGCGTCGGGCAACGATCTGCCGACCGGGCTTAAGATCATCGATATCAAACCGAACCTGCTGTTGGTAAAGCTGGAAAAACGCGAGGAACGCGAGGTCGATGTAAAACCCGAGTTCGAGGGAAAACTTGCCGAAGGATTGGAAGTCTACGAAGAAAGCACGGTTGTGACCCCCGTCAAAGTAAAGGTGCGCGGCCCTTCCAGCTATGTTAATTCCATCGACACCGTTTCAACCGAAAAGATCTCGCTCGACGGCCACAAGTCCGATTTCACTTATAAACAAATAGCCATCAATTTGCTGAATCCGAAGATCACCGTGCTGGATACGGTGGTCGATGTGGCGATCAGAATCGGGCCCAAACGCAGCGAGCGAAATTTTACCGTTCACACGCAATCTCCGTCAGGGACCGCGCAAGCGTTCACCGTGACTTTGCTCGGGCCGCAGGCCGATCTTGAAAAGATCACGGCCAAAGATATCTTCATCGATCTTTCCACCGACCCGTCCGCGCCCTTCGCGAAATTGCCTGATGAATTCGGCAAATTGGTGAGCGTCAAAAGCATCAAACCTCTCTCGAACAGCTCTAACAAATCAGGATAGAAAAAACGGGCGTAAACCTGGGAGCCAGAGGCTCTTGCCTGCAAGCGCGGCTTGTCGTGTTAAATCTCCTGTCTTTTAAATTGCCACTAGCTTTAGCTAGTGGTTCAGGCCAAATAATAAAGGAGGGCTTTAGCCTAACCTAAAAGTATTGGGCTAAAGCCCCGGTCATAGTGATGTCTTAGATCCACTAGCTAAAGCTAGTGGCAATTGACAGATAAATTTGCAGTCCGGAAGGGCCGCTTGCGCCCGCTCTTACCTCAAAGTCTCACGGACGAAGAAATATTTTTATTGACAATCACTTATCCCAAAACCTATCCTTGAGAAGGGAAAGCTTTTCCCTCAAACCTGCGATCCGCTGCTTGCGCTAGAGCAGATTACCTTTGGATCAAAATCTACCGTCCAATTCAAGAGACTACTTTTAGGAGAACAAATCGTAATGCGTTTCTTTGCCCTTGAACGCCTTTGTCGGCGTTTAAATACTCGTTCTTTGTCCGCTATCTTTATCTTCATCGCCGGTATTGCCGTACTGGCACTTCCCTTTGGCATTTTTAATATCGGGGCCTCAGGTGCGATCAGCGGAAAGGTTTTTCAGGACTACAACAGCAATGGGACCTTTGACACCACGTCGACCATAAACAACGTCAGCGGCACCGGCACGGTCGGGACCGCCATCGATATCGGCGTCCAGAACGTGGAAGTTCGCGCTTACGATTCGGCGGGAAATAACGTTACCACCGGCGGGGTCGTCACCACCGATTCGAGCGGCAATTATTCGCTCTCGGCGACCGGAACGGGGCCGTACCGCATTGAGTTCACCAATATCCCGGCGGGTTATAACCCCTCGGCACGCAGCACCGATTCGGTGCAGGGCGGCACCGCGACAAACTCCGGCACGACCGTGCAGTTCGTCCTTGACGGCAGCACCCCGAATGTAAATCTCGGGCTCGTGCGCCCCGAAGAATATTCTCAGAATAATCCTACTTTGCTTACCACCCGCATTGTCGGCGGATCGCAAAGCGGAGCCAATGCGACGGAAGATACGCTCAACAGTTTTACCTATTCGTCGGGAACTTCTTACACCGACGCCACGACCGCCAATTACGATAACCCCTCGACGCATGCCATCTCGCTCAACGCGAATCAGACGGGCACGATCTTCGGCCTGGCCTGGGCGCGCACCGCGCAGCGAATTTACGCCGCGTCTTTTTTCAAAAAATTCGCCGGCTTTGGCCCCGGCGCCAACGGCACTTTTAACGAAGGCGGCGCGGCTTCAGACGACCCCGGCGCGATCTATGTGGTCAATCCCGCGACCAACGCCGTGGTGAGCACCATCACCGTGCCGAATACCGGAACGAATTCGCACAACGTGGCCGACTATAATTTAGACGGCGACACCGCCGTAAACGCCGTCGGCAAAACTTCGCTCGGCGGGATCGCGCTCTCGGATGATGAAAGCACGCTGTATGTGATGAACCTGCAAAACCGCACGCTCTACGCTTTGAATCCTTCGACCGGCGCGGTGATAGCTAATCAGGCCGTTCCCACCTCAGCCGTACCGACCCCGGGCGGGACCGCCGCCAATTGCGCGGCCGGCGATGTGCGCCCCTTCGCGGTCAGATATTATCGCGGCCAGGTTTATGTCGGTGTGGTCTGCTCGGCGGAAAGCACGACGAACGCAACCAACCTCTTCGCTTACGTCTACACCGCCGATCCCACGACACTGGCCTTTAGCGCTTCGCCGGTTTTTCAGATGGCGCTTAATTACAATCGCGGCACGGCCGACCCGACCTGGGGGGCCGAATGGCAAGCGTGGCGCGCCACCGCGACGGCAAATTTTGCCGCGCCGCAGGCGATGCTCACCGATCTTGAATTTGATAAAGGAAATTTGATCCTGGCTTTCCGCGACCGCGCCGGCGACCAGGCTTTTGATAACGGCACTAACGCCAAGCGCACGGCGGGCGATGTTATCCGCGCCTGCGGCTCGGTAGGTGCGTGGACGGTGGAAAGCAACGGGCGCTGCGGCGGCACCGGAAACGCCCCGCAAAACAACGGCCAGGGCGTAGGCGAAGGCGAATTTTATTACGAAGACGAATTTTCCACCGGCGGCAACACCGGCCAGTTTCACGACGAGATAACCTGGGGCAGCGTCGCCCAGATACCCGGCGCGCCGAACGTCGTCGCCAGCGGTCTCGACCCGATCGACCGCGACGTCAGCTCGCAAACATTTGACGGCGGCTTCCGCTGGTTTAACAACACGACCGGCGCCACCAACAAAGCCTATCGCCTCTACAACAGCACCGGCGCCGCGGGCGTCCCCGATTTTGGCAAGGTCAACGGCCTCGGCGACGTCGTCATTCTATCCGACCCGGCCCCGATCGAGATCGGCAACCGCGTCTGGCTCGACGGCAACGCCAACGGCGTACAGGATGCGGGCGAAGCGGGAATCTCGGGCGTGACCGTTCACTTATTTAACGCCGCCAACTCGCAGGTCGGCACCGCGGTGACGGATGCGAACGGCGAATATTATTTTGTTTCTTCGACCTCGGCCGACGGCAACACGACCGACAACATCGGCCAGATCAACGGCGGAATTTCGACCGGCACCAATTACCAGGTGCGCTTTGACCTGGCGGCTAATTACGCCGGCGGCGGCGCGCTCAACGGCCGTTTCCTGACCTCGGTCAATGCAAGTTTTCAAAACGGCAGCGTCGATTCAAACGATTCCGACGGCCAAAACGTCGTGAACCCGTCCGGTTCACCGGCGGGCACTTTCCCGGTCATCTCTCTGACCACCGGGAGCGCGGGAAATAATAACCACACTTTTGATGTAGGATTTTCCGCCGCCAGCACTTACTCGCTTGGCAACCGCATCTGGTTTGACACGGACAATGACGGGCGCATCGACGCCGGCGAAGTAGGCATCGACGGAGTTTCCGTTTCCCTCTTTGCGGACGCGAATACCGATGGAACTCCCGACACACCGGGCACACCCGCAGGCACAATGACCACCGCCGGCGGAGGCTATTATCGCTTCGACAGCCTGGCCGCGGGCAATTATGTCGTGCGCGTCAATCCGGCGAATTTCGATAACGCGGGCGATCTGCTCTACGGTTATCAGAACACGACCGGCAATGTCACCATCGACTCGGATTCGACCACCTCGTCAAACGGCGAGAACGGTATCAATCCCGTCACGGCAAACAGCATTCAGACGAACGGCATCTTGTCGAATTCCGTAACGATCGGCGCGGGCGTCAGCGAGCCCGTTGGCGAAAGCGATCTGAGCGGTTCCGGACAGGGTTCGCCCGACGGCTTTGCCGATATGACGGTCGACTTTGGTTTCTATCGCCTCTGCGTGGGAAACCTCGTCTGGAACGATATGGGCGCCGGCGGCAACCGCGATAACGGTATTTTTAACGCCGGTGAAATACCCAAGAACGGCGCGCGCGTTCGTATCTACGATTCAGGCGGGACCGAGATCCCGGTCGGCGCGGACGGCATTTTAGGCACCGCCGACGATGGAGCCAACGGTGTGTTGACCGGCGCTCCCGGCACCTACCAGCTCTGCGGATTACCGGCCGGCAGCTACCGCGCAACGGTCGCCGCTGGTCCTCAGAATTCGAGCACGCCGACAGACGCGACGCCGAATAACAACGAAGACTCCGACGATAACGGCGGCCCGACGGGCGTAGCCATCGGCGGTATTCCGTCGGGAACGATCGTCAGCAACCCGATCGCGCTCACCCCGGGTGCGGCGGGCGCCTTGACCAACAACACCGTCAGCAACGCCACGGGTTCGACGTCCGATCCGACGCTCGATTTCGGTTTGGTGACGCCGCCTTCGGCAGTGACGATGAGCGACTTCCGCGCGCTCGCAACTGGCGGCGGAGTCGGCCTCGCGTGGCAGAGCGGTTACGAGGTCAACAACCTCGGCTACCGCGTCTGGCGCGACAACAACGGAACCCGCACGCCGGTCAATAAAGAACTTGTCGCCGGCAGCGCTTTACAGATCGGCGGCGTGGCCCTGACCGCCGGTAAGGAATACCGCGTGCTCGATCATTCGCTGAGCGCGGGTGCGAGCTACTGGCTGGAAGCCGTCGATATTGACGGTTCCAGCGAATGGTTTGGCCCGGTGACTGCCGATGCGCGCATGCGCCTGGAAGCCGATGAATCTTTCACCGAATTTGCTCCGACCCTGGCCGAGCTAACGGCGGGAAATTCGGGCAGCCAGAGAGAATATCTGCAATATCTGCCGGGCGCCCGAAATTCGGAAGCGGTTCCCGCAGTAATAAATCAATTTGCCGGCGATGGCCATGCGCTGAAGATCGACGTCAGCCGTGACGGCTGGTATCGCGTAAACGCCGCTGAACTTTCCGCACACGGCTTTAACGCCGGGCAGATGGGCAGCGTTCAAATGTTTGCCGATAGCCAGGAGCAGGCGATCTTGACGCTTAGCGATGGTTCGGTGGAATTTTACGGACGAGCGCTAAGTAGTCCGGAAAGCAACACCCGGGTTTATTGGCTCGTCTCGGGGCACGCTGCTCCGCGTCGCATCAAATCTCAGAAGATCGAATTTGACGAGAACGTGGCGGAAGGCGTTACGCGGCTGACCGTGGAACGGCAGGACCGCACCGTTCGCGCCACCACCGTTCACAACGGCGACCGCGAAAACTGGTACGCCGCGATCATAGGCGGGCAGGAATCATTCTCCGGCCTGAATTTAAACGATGTCGCAGCCGAAAACGGCGAAACTGCTTTGGTCTCGCTTAACGTTCAGGGCTTGACCGGCATCGCTCATAACATTGCCGTGACCCTAAACGGAAATGTCATCGGGCAGATCTCACTTGAATCTTCGGCCAGGACCGAGTGGAGCGTGAACGTCCCGGCGGCCGGGTTGCAGAACGGTGAAAATCTCATCGGTATCCGTTCGCTTAACGGAAGCAGCGACATCAGCCTGCTGGAAACTGCGAGCATCAGCTATCCGCGTCACGCCAAAGCGATAAACGATCAGATGCAGCTTCAGCTTGAAGCGGGCCGTAGCATCAAACTTACCGGCTTTAGCGGCGAGATGGTCAACCTTTATGACATCAGCGATCCGGCGCGTCCCGTCCTGTACGGCGCGATCGGAAAAGCGGAAGAAAACGGCGCCTACAGCATCACCGTTCCTGCTTCGCCGGTTGCGCGCAGCCTGCTGGCTTTGGGAATGTCGGTGCCTGCCCTTTCGGCCGACGCGATAAAACTCAACAGCGTTTCCGCGCTGCGCGGTCCGTCCAATCGTGCTGATTTTGTCATCCTCGCTCCGTCCGTGTTCCACCAGCAATTGTCCGCGCTAAAAGCCAAGCGCGAAGGCGAAGGCCTGCGCACTATGATCGTAGATATCGAGGACGTCTATGACGAATTTGCCGCGGGTGTGCATACTTCCCAGGCCGTCAAGGATTTCCTGCAATATGCGAAAGAAAGCTGGAACGGCAAACCGTCCTATGTCCTGCTGGTTGGCGACGCCACCGCCGATCCGCGAAATTATTCGGGCCTCGGCGGAACGCAGGCCGACCTCATTCCGACCGGCTGGGTCGACACCGACTCGATGGAAGCAAGCAGCGATGAAATCCTGGCCGATCTTAACGGCGATGGGATCAGCGAGATCGCTATCGGCAGGCTGCCGGTTCGGGGCATCGACGACCTGGCCGCCATGCTGGCGAAGATACTCTCGACCGAACCGATGAAGCTCTCGGTCGCTAACGGCCGCGGCGCTTTGACGGTGGCTGATAATAATATCGGCTACGATTTTGTCGCCGGTAATCAGAACATTCGCCAGGCGCTTCCGGCGGAGATGTCCGTGGGCACGGTTAATCGCCAGGATGGTGACGCGGCCGCTGTCCGGCAGCAGATCGTCGAGCGCATCAGCGCCGGCCCGCTGGTGGTCAATTTCTTTGGCCACGGCAGCACCGGTGTCTGGACGGGCGGAAACATCTTTAACCTGAATGATGTTTCGGCGCTGACCAATGAACAGCGTCCCAGCCTGGTGGTAATGCTCACCTGTCTGAACGGGGCTTTTGCCGAGCAGAACGAAACAATGGCGGAAGCTTTCTTAAAAGCACAGCACGGCGGAGCGTTTGCCACCTGGAGCCTGACGAGCATGAACTATGCCGATGTTCAGGAAGCGATGGGAACGGTCTGGTACGGCGCATTGATGAATGGAAGCAGGCTGGGCGACGCGGCCAAACAGGCCAAATCGGCCGTCGATCACCGCGACACCCGGACCACTCTCGTGCTTCTTGGCGATCCCACGCAGCGGATCGTCACCCAGCGGTAAATAACGACGAACCTGATTCGTCTTGATAGAAGGCAGAGCTTACCGGCTCTGCCTTTTCTTTTTTAATTCGTGTTATTTGTGTAATTAGTGGCTAATAATTATCGTAATGAAGTCAGTACCGGGAACCCCATAAGTAGCTGAAACCGGCTTCCGGCATAAACTTTATCATCCTACTCACAAATAAATATTTAACAAACCAGTTGTATCACTAGCCGGTCACTATGTTCTGAGGTACTGACCCGTTACTTTTTAACTTCAACCGATCCATATGGGCAATGCCGGTCAAAGCTATAGAAACCATTGAAAGAAGCGCGTATTACCGTTAAAATGCCTAACATCAACTTATCCAACAGAAAGCGCTTTTCTTAAGCATGAAAAACATTTCGTTTCGCCGCGTAACACCTGTCCTTACTGCCTTTATATTGCTTTTCCCCATTCCCGCCTGGGCGCAAAAAAATAAACCGGCGGTTTCAAGCGGGCTGACCACCGCGGTACAGGTTCAGATCTTAAAAGCGGAAGATGAAAGACGCTGGGACAAGACGCTGGAGACGCTTTTACATAGCCCGTCGGCGGCGGTGAGAAAACGCGCGGCGCTGGCAGCCGGGCGCATCGGTGATGACGCTGCCGTTCCGGCGCTGGCCGCGCTGCTGGAAAAAGATGCGGATGCGGATGTGCGCGCGATGGCTGCTTTTGCGCTCGGCGAAACTGAATCCGAGAAAGCGGCCGATGCAATTCTAAAAGCGCTGCTAAACATTCAGGAAAACGTTCAAGTGCGCGCCCGCGCCATCGAGGCCGCCGGCAAGATCGCCCCCAATATCGCCGCCGCCAATAAACCGGTGGCCGAAAAACTCGGGGCAGCGATCCTGCACGTTCTGGACGCCGAATGGCAAAATCCGATGCCGAGCAGCGAGCTTGTTTCGCTTGGGCTGACTGCCGCCTTGCGAGTGCGCCCTGAAAAGGCCGATCTGACGATTGCGAAATTTTTGAAGGATGCGGACCCGCGCGTGCGGGCCGATGCGGCCAACACTTTAGCTCGGCTGCGCGCCAAAAATGCGAACGACGCGCTTCACACCCTCTTAGCGGATAACGATCCGGTTGTCCGCGCTAATGCGGCGCGCGCGCTCGGCGCGGCGGAAGATAAAACGGCTTACAGCTTATTGCTGGGAGCCGTCGCCGACGGCGACCTGCGTGTTCGTGTAAGCGCGATCCGGGCCCTGGGAAGTTTAAAAGATGCCGGTGCCGCCAAAGACCTGCTCGAACGCGGCAGCCGTCTTTTGGATGATTACAAAAGAGCAGAATTAGTCGCGCCCTCGGAAAAGAATGAACTGCTGGAGATCGCCGGAGTACTGGGCAGGCTTTTGCCGAATTCCAACCACGAAGGCGCCGTAAAATTTTTGAAAGATTTCGATAAAGCGAGTGGCCAAATGTCGCCCGAAGTAAAGATCGCGCTTGCCCAGGTCTCGCCGCGCGGTTTTTACGAAACGCTGGATGAATACAAGAAGTCAACGGGAAATTTCCCGCCCGACTGGCACATGATGAGTTCGATGGCCCAGGCGCTCGGTGAACTGGCAAAACTCGAACCGGCCGGGGCGAATAAAGATCTGCGCGACCGCGCGATGGGTGAGCTCAGCATCTGGCTGGCCGCTTATTACAATATGAATAGCATTAGTGCTAAGGGCGCTCCGGCTCCGTTCCTTAAGAATGTAGACAAAAGCATATTGAACCCCGACGGCTCGGTCACCCGCAACGTTTATATGCCCGACGGCGACATACTATCTGCCTACGCCGCTTTTAAGACCGACGCGCTGGACGGAATACTGCAAAATCACCTGAAGCTTGATGATCTTTTTATCCGCGCCGCGGCCGCCGGGCTTTTAGCGGAGCAGCCGGCGTCAAAAGAAAATGTCGAAGCATTAAAGACCGCTTTTACCAAAGCTCTTCTGGCCGACAAACAATATAACGACGCGCAGCTCGCGATAATGGATGCGCTATTTAAATTAGACAAAAAAGAATCTGTCGGGTCCTTGTTGGTTGCGCTGAGCGCGCCGGATTATCTGGTGCGAAAAAAAGCTTTTGAACTGCTGCGAACGCCGGGGCTGGAAAAAGATTTTCCGGGGCTGCCTACGTCGCTCGAAAACGCGGTCGCGAAAAAGAAGGATCAGGTATTACCATACTCTCCCGTTTTCGGCACCAAGCTCGGCCAGGTCCTAAATACCACCGTGGATTACACCCGCGCGGCCGCGCGTAAAAATGGCCGGGTCAAAGCCGTGCTTACTACCGGGAAAGGCTCCTTCACTATCGATCTGCTGCCGGAAGACGCTCCGCTAACCGTCGATAATTTTATTAAACTAGCCAGAGCGAATTATTTTAACGGCGTGTCCGTTCACCGCGTGGCGCCCAATTTTGTGATGCAGGACGGCGACCCGCGCGGCGACGGAAACGGCGGCCCCGGGTGGTCTATCCGCTGCGAAGTAAATATGGTTTCTTACCAGCGCGGCGCCGTCGGCATGGCGCTTTCAGGAAAAGACACCGGCGGTTCGCAATGGTTCGTCACGCATTCACCGCAGCCGCACCTCGACGGCGGTTATACCGTTTTCGGCACCGTCAATGAAACGGACATGAAGGTTGTAGATAGGGTCACACGCGGAGATAAGATTATTAACATTAAAATTATAGAAAGAAAATAAGCCACGGAGTTCACAGAGAACACTAAGAAAAAATTAAAATAAAACTCGTTTGTTTCTTTCTCTCTGTGAACTCTGTGTTCTCTGTGGCTAAAAATTATGAAAAAGATCGTCGCCCGAAATTTATTACTGCTTTCTTTGATTTTTCTCTTTTTCTTTTCTGCTCCCGCCCAAAGAAGAGAGCGGCTGATCGACATCTGGAACCCGGCCCATTACGATGTAAGTCTTACTTTTAACGATTCTCTTTCTGAACTCACTTCAGTCACCACGGAGATCAATGTCTCAGTTCGAGAATACGACGTGTCGGTGATCGATTTTGATTTCGGCGCGATGCCGGTCAAGAGTGTGACCGTCGATGGCCGGACCGCTAAATTCAATCAGCACGATGATAAACTAGATGTTTATCTCGATCCGCCCACGCAAGGAAAACGTCTAACAAGGATCGTTTCGGTCACTTATTCGGGAAAACCTAAAGACGGATTGATCCTCACCAATGACAAGGACGGCTTGCCGTCTGCCGTAGGAGATAACTGGCCCGACCGTGTGCATCATTGGATACCGTGTTTCGACCACCCGTCGGCAAAAGCTACCGTGCGGTTCAGAATCACCGCGCCGGCGCGAAACGAAGCTGTCGCCAACGGCATTTTGGAATCGAAAAAAGACAACCCGGACGGCACTCGCACGTGGGTTTATTTCGAGCCAAAGCGGATCTCACCTTACAACATGGTCGTTGCGGTCGGGCAGTTTGCCACGGCCGAGCTAAAGGCCGGATCGTCCATTCCGATATCATATTACGTCACGCATTCCGACCGTCAATTTGCCGAGCAGGGATTTTCTCCGGCCGGCCCATCGGTAAATTTGTTCAGCAAAATGGTCGCGCGGTATCCGTACGGAAAACTCGCGCTTATCGTCGGCGCTACTCGCTTTGGCGGGATGGAAAATGCCGACACGATCGTTTTTGCGCCTAACCTTTTCCAAGATTTCGCGACGAAAAAGCAGCGCGGCGTTCGCTTTAACATTCCCAGCGGCGTCGAAGGTGTGGTCGCGCACGAGATCGCGCACCAGTGGTTCGGCGATTCGGTGACCGAAGCGACCTGGGCCGATCTCTGGCTTTCGGAAGGCTTTGCCACCTATTTTGCCGGGCTTTTCCTGCAAAAATATGAAGGCGAGGCCGCTTTTCGCGCCTACATGAAAGATAATGCGGCGGAATATTTCGCCTACGAAAAAATCGCGCGCACTCCGATCCACGACACCGAAACCGAAGACCTCTTTGCGCTGCTCAATAAAAATAATTACGAAAAAGGCTCGTGGGTGCTGCACGAATTGCGCGGCATGCTCGGCGATAAAGTTTTCTTCGCGGCGCTAAAAAATTATTACAACCAGCATAAGGGTTCGACCGCTACTTCCGAAGATCTGCGCGCGGCCTTTGAAAAAGCTTCGGGAAAAAATCTGCGTGAATTTTTCGACCGCTGGATATATCAATCCGGGCATCCCGTTTATAAAATTTTCTGGACACAGGTCGATGCCAAAACGATCGAGCTTACACTCGAACAAAAGCAGCCTGATGCGGCTTTCCTCTTACCGGTGACAGTGGAAATAATCACCGCGCGCGGGAAACGCCGCGTTCAAATAACACCCACCGGCAAAACATCTTCCTTGAAATTACGCAGCGCGAAACCGGTCGGGATCACCATCGACCCTGACGCTTTTATTCTGAAAGAGGTAATATCGAATTAGAAGAAAATAGGACGCAGGAAATAATTTTAGTGTGTTTCGTGGTTAAAATCCTAAAAATGTGTAAGCACAATGAAACTAAAGGCTTAACCACGAAACACACTAAACAAGAGCCGCTGATTTTTCATCTTTAGCTTTATATGATTAAGCTTTGTGGGCAACATCACTTATAGTTTGAAATTGTCTGAAGGCTGCATTGTCTCTATGATCTCCGTGGCTAAAATTTATGGAAGAAATACCGGTACTTTCAGAATTTAAAGAGCGCAAACAAATGCGCCGGCAGGTTGAGGTCGAACAAGGCCTGGAAACGCTCAGCCGCTATCTTGACGGCCTGTTTCGCATCCCGGGCACAGGCTGGCGTTTTGGCCTCGATGCGCTGATCGGCCTGATACCTAACTATGGCGACATCGCCACCACGCTGGTTTCTTTTTATATTTTGATCGCCGGTGTGCGCTATGGCGTGCCCAAGATCACGCTGCTGCGCATGGCCCTCAATATCGCGGTCGACTATGCCGTCGGCGCGATACCTTTTATCGGCGACGCATTCGACTTTGTCTGGAAAGCGAACAAGTGGAACATCGAGCTCATCCGCGAGCGCGCCACCGGGCATGGCAAAGGAACGACGAGCGACTGGATATTTATCTTTGTGCTGATCGGCGTTTTACTCGCCGTTCTGATCGGCTCGGTAGTGATAAGTTTATTTATCATCGCCCTTATTTTCCGGATGCTGTGGAATCTGGGCGCTACCTAAATTCAAGCGGCGTCTTTCCCACCTATCAAGGTCACCAAAAAATATTGTCATATTTTCACGCCAAACCTTCTTTTTAAATCCTGCTTATTACATTCAGAACCTCTGCATTTTCATAAGTAAGAAAATATTTCTTTGCCCACGGTAAGATTTCTTTGATTTTTTCACAAAAAGTTTTTTAAAGTCCTCCAAATCCCCCTCTTTATAACTGTTGGGGAATGTGCCTTTCAGCAATTTTTTTGGACACAAAAAAAGGGGGGCGATATATGAACGGAACAGGCGGGTCCTTAAGGAAGGATCACATACAGTATATGGAGAAGTTGTCAAAGTCCGGGGCGCCGCCCTGGACTTTTTTTCTTTTGCTTCCGAACTGGATAAGTCCCGAGGACATAATTCACGAGGCGATCATTCTCATCTACAAACTGGTAAGCAAAAAGAAAATTGAATTTATATATTTTAAGGCTTACTTCCAAAAGGTGTGCAAACATCTTGTCCTTACGCAAGCAAGGAAAAGTTACGGCTACAAAACTGACAGTCTGGATGACGACAACGATCCAAGTCTTTACAATGAGGAGAAATTAATGGACACAAAGACCGCGAAAAATATGGAGGAGCAAATAGATTATGACCATGCGAGAAAGATCCTGGAGAAGCATATGGAAGATGCTTCCGACCTGGAAGAAAAAGTTTTTGACCTTCATTTGGAAGATTACAAAAACGAGGAGATCTCTCACATGCTTGAGCTGGATAACGAAGAAGTAAAAGAGATCGTAAATCGCGTGAACGCGCGATTGAGAGCTAGAATTAAAAAAATGCTGCGGGAAAAAAAGTAGTTCTTTCGTAAGACTATTCGAAAATGCCAAGGGCAAAGCCTGTCCCCTCTCCCGGCAAAAAGCGTCAGCCAAACTTTCCCCGGCTAACGCTTTAAATATTAGTTAATCAATAGTTTACGTAATGGCCAATTCCTGCGCCGGAAACATTTTCTCGAGCGCCGTGGTCAAAACCGTTACGCCGTATTCGCCGGCCGCGCGGGTTTTCATTTTTCCCTCGGCGTCAAATAGATAATAGACCGGCACCCAGCCCTGCTCGTTCTGAAACGCGTCCTTCAGCTTATGCTGGTTATCGATCGCGCAATGATCGTCGATGCAGTGTTCCGTGATAGCGGCCTTCACCTGCTCGAGATCGGTGTCGGCTTCGTAGCGCGGCATATGGACCGCGATAACCTTTAAGCCGCGATCTTTATATTTCGCTTTCAGCGCGATCAGATCTGGCATTTTATCTTTGCAGATCCCGCAGCTCGTCGCCCAAAAATAAACCAGCGTCGGGCTGCCCTTAACGAATTCCTCGGCCTCATGCTGCAAACCATTCAGCCACTCCGTTGCGCCTTCAAACGAAGGAAGCGCATCTCCTATTCTCATTGGCATAATACTTTTCTAATGCGGATTTGGGATTGCGGAGTGCGGATTCTATCGACTTTCAATCCGCATTCCGAATTCCGCAACCCGCAATTAACCTCCCAAATCTATACCTTTAAATTCTCTTGTCCCGGTTTCCAATCCGCCGCGCACAGTCCGCCGGTCTGCAAGCCCTGCAGCACGCGCAGGGTTTCATCGACCGAGCGTCCGATATTCAGATCGTGCACCACCGAATATTTCAGCACGCCTTCCGGATCGATGATAAAGAGGCCGCGCAGAGCGATGTTCGCATCTTCGACCAGGATGTTATAAGCGCGCGAAAGCTTGCCGCCTACGTCCGAAGCGATCGGATAGTTAACACCTTCGATGCCGTTCTTGTCCTGCGGAGTTTTGAGCCAAGCGCGGTGCGAGTGGACGGAATCCGTTGAAACACCGATGACTTCCGCGCCCACGCCGTTTAACTCTTCCAGACGGTCTGAAAAATGGATCAATTCCGTCGGGCAAACAAAGGTGAAATCGAGCGGGTAAAACAAAAGGATAAGCCATTTGCCTTTATAGTCGCCCAACTTAACGTTTTCGTTAAGCGTTTCCATATTCTTGGTCGAAGGCATATTGAAATCCGGGGCCGGTTGGCCGACCTTCGCGATAGTTGCCGGAGCCAAAGCTTCCGATGCTGTTCCTGTAGCTGCCATAGTTTATTTATCTCCTGTTATTTGAATTTAATTTGATAATTACCTTATAAACTCCCCTCCTTACGAAGGAGGGGTGGCGCTCTTAGCGCCGGGGTGGTTCTCCTGTAAAACTCCCCTCCTTAAGAAGGAGGGGTGGCGCTCTTAGCGCCGGGATGGTTCTTCCCCACACATTCCGGGCATAACCCGCGCAAAGTAAATTCCAGCGATTCGGGTTTGAACTTCGAATATTTTGCCGCCTGCGCCACCAATTCCTGCGGGTGCTCCATTTCGATATCGACCAGCTTTCCGCACGCCGTGCAGAGCGCGTGATCGTGCCGCGAAGTGATCCGGTCAAAGCGGCTCGCGCCGTTGCCGAAACTTATCTCCGCGATCAGCCCCGTGTCCTTCAGATAGCGCAGAGAGTTGTACACCGTCGCAAAAGAGATGGTCGAAAGCTTTCGCTTGGCCTCGCCAAAAACCTCGTTCGCCGTCAGGTGGCCCATACTGTCCTTGATGACCTGCAGCACCACTTCCCGCTGCTTCGTCAACCCCGGATTCTTCTCGCCCGCGTTCTTCTCGCTCGTATTTTTTTCGTTTGCCTGGATCATAACCGTCAAGTTAGATTTAGAATAATTCTAATTCCAAATTTTGTCAAGTAGGTACTTGGACCCGGCAACTTTTATCTGTTGCACTCATTCCATAGTGTAAAAGCCTCGTCCGACTGGAATGCTCAAAATTCTTTAGCTAAGAATATCTACTTGTAATATTATTTCTCAACGATCCTGTAAATACTTAACCCGATCGAACTTGTTTATATGAGAATTTCATCACAACAGTTAGAAAAATTATTTGTAGAATCAACAGATCTTTTGCGGAACGTCTTCCCTTTAAATGAAGCTGTCCAACAGACGACCGGTCTGATGTTACTCAGACTATTAATTACCACTCTCGATCCCGAGCTAAAAACCCTTGCTCTGGCGCTCGGTCGTGGACATTTAACTTGGGACACCATACAGCAAGCAGCAAACCCAATTGACGTCCTATATGAAAGCGCAAACCAGGTAGACCTTCATTTTTCCAGCGCAAGAGGTGCCGCCGCACTTATTCTATGGGATAAATTATTTGTAGCTCCTCGATTGACCAATGAAGTAATTTATTTGATTTCCAGAATGGATATGGCCGGCCTAACTTCTTCGGAAATTGCCGAAATTACTGACAGCCTGATCGAGAAAATGGCTTTCCTCTCTGGCGTTCAGGGAGGGGAATCCTACACCTCCCGGGATATTTCGGCGTTGATCGTGGAATTGATCGCTCCTAGGGCAGGTGAAAGAATTTTCGATCCTGCTTGTGGTACGGGCGGCTTGCTCGCGACGGCAAATCGTTACCTCGAAACCGGTGAAAAGAGCGAGGGGGAGGCAGCATTTTTCGGACAGGATATAAATGAGAAGTCGGTTGCGCTGGCTCGCATAAATACTTTTTTACATCGCATGCGGCACTCCACCATTGAGCGGGCGGACAGCTTACTCGGCACCGACCCCGGGCTCAAGGGAAACTTTGATATTGTGCTGTCCAATCCACCCATCGGCCTCAAATTAAGTCAAAAGAGATTGCACGAGATCCAATTGGCCCGAGATGATTTTTATTATGGCCCTCCCATGCGAGTTGCCGATTTTAATTTCGTTCAAAATGCGTTGGCAAACTTGAAAGATGATGGAAGATGCATCTTACTCGTCGGCTTGCGTCCTCTTTTCATCCAAGGGCGCGAAGGCGAGATAAGAAAAACCCTTGTGAAAGAAGATCTTATTGAAGCTATTATTACGCTTCCGGAAAATTTGCTGCCCCAAACAACTGCGAAATCGGCTATCTTAATTTTTAATAAGAACAAGGCTGAAAATAAAAGAGGAAGGGTGCATTTTATCTCGGCGGATGCCGAGTTTAGCGTAAAAGGGAAAAAGCGTGTTCTAGATCCTGCGCACCGTGAGCGAATTGTAAATGCCTTTTGGAACACTGAAGAGCGGGACGGCTTCGCGGTTTTTTCGACGATTGAAAAGATCGAACTCAATAATTACAAGTTGATCCCGGAGAGTTATTTAAATCCAGAAAATCTTGAAGTTTCCTTTGGAGGAGGTCTCGAATGGTTTGATTTGGGAAATGACGCAACGATCATTCTGGGAACGAAACTCGGATCCCGGTCTATGGGAAATACGCCTATCATACAAGGCCGTGATCTGACCCTTTCCGGATTAGGAGTGGATGATCTGGAGAAAAAAGAGTTGTCTAAAGAACCGTCCAGAATTATTCGTTCCCAGGTGGGGGATATTTTGGTTCAACGAATCGGTCAGAGACCCCGGTTCTTCTTAGTTGAAGAAAATCTCGCCGGGATAATAATAAGTGATACGGTTTTCGTGATTCGACCCCGCCGAAGCGAGCACTCACGATCGCGATATTTACTGGAGTTTTTCAACTCGAACGCAGGCCAGGCTAAGCTAAATAACGCCATCTCCGGGGCGGTTATCCCTACTCTCAGCATATCAAAACTGCGAACTCTCAAGATCCCTCTCCCGGACCCATCCGTTTTCTCATTACTGGAAAATTTACACGAGACTGAGGAAGGTTTATTAACTCGCATTAACAAAGCTCACACTATCAAGCAGCAATTATTTAGTGTGGAAGACACGGAAGAATTCAAATCAAAACTGCAGAACTTGAGTATTGAGTTAGATGTTTTAAGTAAAAGCGTAGTGGACGCGGAAGATCTGAATTTCCAGATAAGAAATTACTACCCGTTTGTATTGGCCTACGCATATCGACTTTTAGACGCTTATGCGGACCCCTCGACTCTTTATAAAGAACAGCTGCGAGTCGCGGAGAATTTGCTGGCCTTCCTAGCCTGTATCGGATTAGCGTTGGTAACAGATCAAATAGCTAAAGGAGATCTAGGGAGTGATAATTTGGATCAATCGCTCTTAATTAAAGACTGGCAGGGTGGAATTTCGCCCGGGTCATGGCTTGAGCTGGCTCAAAAGTCTGGTCAAGTTCTTCGGAACTTAAACGAGTTCGCGTTTATTTCAGCATTCGCAAATATGTGGTTTAAGGGAAAGGGAGCGAAAGAGTCCCACTTGGCCGGATCAATGCGAGAACTTGTCAAGTTAAAAAATGATTTTAAACATGACCGTTATCCTCAATTACATGAGTACGATGAGGCCGTGGAAAATTTGCGGAAGATCTTGCACGAATGCTATCGGAAAATAGGGTTCTTTGTCTCCTATCCGGTCCGCCTTATCCAAGACTCAAATCAGAACTGGCAAACAAATGTCATTGTTCTTAATACGCTCGTATATACCGGGGATCATCCCGGTTTAAAGCAAGAAGAAATGACGGCGGCGGCTCATTTCCTCAAGAACCATCTATATCTGGAGTTGAACCCGGAAAAACTGGTTTCATTATATCCGCTCATAAGTGTTCACCTGTGTGATTCATGCAAGACAAATGAAACATATATAATCGATTCCTGGAATAGATCGGATAATAAAATAAAATTAAAGAGTTTTGAGCGAGGTCACATTCTAAAGTCGAACCATATAACCGAGCAGGTAGGAAAAGATTTTATTTTTTGGATGCAAAAGAATTTTCCAATGAAAATTGAATCTTTCTGAACATTATATTGACCGATCAAAAAGGATTCACGCTGAGCTAATTCCGGGCAGGTCGATCGAAAGTGGAGAGGGTTTTTAACAAGACCGATCTCGCCATTTCCGTGTCATTCGACACCTTTAGGTTGGATAGGTTTCGCGTGTCTTCCAAAGCCATATTCCAAAAAGAATGGCGAATAAAAGATCGGCCAGGCTGCCGAGTGCGGCGTTTAAGGGGATTTGCCCGGCCTGCCAAAAAGCAAACATTAGAAAAACAAAAGCCAATTTGCCGGCTCCGCCAATGACTAAGAACAGCCGTTCGTTTCTGCCGGTGATCCCGAGCCATAGGTAGCAAAGCCCGAACAAAAATATCCAACTGGCAATGATCCACAAATATAGCGGATGCGACTCAGAAGGCAGGCCGTTAGATTCGCGAAAGCTCTGAAACGCGGGGACAAACAGTGCCGCGCCGGGGATGTTCAAGATTCCGGTTGCGATCAGCGTTATTCGCATCCACCTGGCCATTTTCGGTTTCTCATTCATCCGGCATATTGTAACAGTTCAAATATGGTTTGGTTTTTATAAACCGGGTACAATTCCTGACATTCTTTTCGTCCCTAAGGGACGCTGGATATTAGCCGTGACGAAAGCCCTCCGGAAACATCAAAAAAAGAATTCGCGCCTGAAGGGCCTCCAGCGAACCCGCAAATGCCTTCCAAACATTACGAACAGAAGTTCTATTCAAAAACCGTCATGAGATGCTATTGAATTGCGGCCCGTTTAGTTTTAACTTATTCGCAAGCGGAGCGAGTTGTACCCGCCTTTTTTGACAGCTTGATTTCTTCTGCTCTTTCTAAATTATGACTGTTAGAGTGAATCACTTGGTGTTTGTCCAAAGCCGCAAATTGCGCGCTTTTACGGTTAAAAATACCAGGCGCGGCCAAAACATGCGATTCAAGCGTACCATCCCAAATGTCTTAACCTCTTGTGGATTTGGGACTTGTGGCTTCAAAGTGTTCCAAGTGTTCCGTTGTTGCACTCCCGTTCCAGGTGGAACACCTTGTTAGACGTGTTGTGCGGCGTTTGAAAAACCGCGGTAGATAGCGTTGCTCGGCCTTCACAAGCCAAAGAATTTCTACGCCTCTCTCTTGTCATTTAACGGCTGGGCGAGGGGGACGAATCTGTCGTCTTCGTAGCACCAGGCCCAAAACTCATTTGGTTCGAGTGAAGCGATGACCGGATGGCTGGTGGCGTGGAAATGTTTGGACGCGTGGGTATAGATCGACGACTCGCAGCAGCCGACGTGCCCGCAGCTCAGACAAAGCCGCAGGTGGATCCACTTGTAATTATTTTTGACGCATTCTTCACAGCCTTCCGTCGAGCGCGGCTCAAAGACCTGCATCTCGCCGGCATGTTCGCACGGGGTCAAATGCTGCGGTTCACTTTCGTTGCGGACCTCTACTCCGAACCGATTCTCCAGCCAGACGCCGCTGGCCAAAATAAGAAAGAAACCGGCCACCGAAACCAGGGGCGGCAAAAATTGCCCGGCATAGATCAGCAAAAGCGAAACGACGAGCGAGGCGATCCGCGCGTAAAAAAGATTGCAGTTATCCGATACGATCTTGATGACGGTGATCGCCGCCAGGTAAGCGCCGATGCCGCCGCCTAAAAGCGCCAGCGTGGGAAGATGAAGATGCGCGTCGGAAGTTTCCTTGATCGCGTGTTCGACCCCGATGCCGACCGCGACGATGCTCGCCACAATAAAAAAGTGCCCGTAAAGATAAATGAAACGCGCGAAAAGCGAGCTTGAGTCGACGGCGCTGTCTTCGACAAAATCGAAATTTATCCACCAGATCGCCGCCGCCATGGCAAAACCGATCGCGGCCGTGGCCACCGTCGGGATCGTCCAGTCGGTTTGCGACGCGCCCATTGCCGTGGCAATGACCGCTTCGCCTAAAACGATGATCGTAAAAAGCCCTAAGCGCTCGGGGATGTGCGAACGGTCGAGCGGCAGCGAGACAACTCTTTTCAAATTCACCAGCGGCGTGGCCAATTCCGTTAACACGGCCGCGGCCCAAACATAATAACGTGCCGGCGGCGGCAGAAACATTGAAACCACCCACAAGCCGGCGGCGATGCCGAACCCCCTGATAAAATGCCGGGCATACGAGCGCGCCAGCGGAACATAATAAGCGGCGCGGATATAGAGCGCGATAAGAACGCCGCGCACCAATACATAACAAACGACGAACGGGAGATCGCCCGTCCCGGAAAAAGCATTTCCCAGGCAAAGCGCCAGCGCGGCTACTGCCAGCATTCCCGTAAACGTCAGAATGCGGTAGGTTGTCTCGTCGGTTTCAAAGCGGTCTGAGTAAAATGTGTAACCCACCCAGGACCACCAGACCGGTATAAAAAGCGCCAGGTATTTCAGCATCCCGCCCCAGTCCGCATGTTCGGCCAGCGTTTTGGCGACCTGCGAAACCGCTAAAACAAAAACCAGGTCGAAAAACAGTTCGAGCCAGCTGGCATGACGCTCGCCCATTGTGGGATCGAGTGTGCGCAGGCGCGGGCGGTTCTTTATCCGCATTGTTCCAGAAGGTTGTGCCATGTTTAGATTCAATTAATATATACGAAACCAGCGGCTCTGTAGAGGCCCCGATATACTTCGGCCGGCATTTCCCATGTGATCTATTTTCGTGTGTTTAGTGTATTTCGTGGTTAAACTCTTAATTATTTCTTATAAATTGCCGCTAGCTTTAGCTGGTGGATAATTAAAAAGTACTTTTATAATCCAACTTATTCGGCTAAGCCAAGGATCAGTTCAAATAAGGTTTGGGTTTCACAAAACCGGTGGCTGAAGCCCGGTTTCGGCAGCGTTTGGGTAAGCCGCTGATCGTGACAGTCGCTTTGATCTTCTCGCCTTGGTAGCCGAGTGTGTCAACTTTTATTTCAGGAGTTCCCTGCCCCTCGATGATCTCGCCATTTAAGAGGGTCCAGCGGTATCGCAGTTTTGACTTGCCTGCCTTAAAGACCCGGGCCCTAAAAGTCATCGGATACCCGTCGATCACGGAGATAAATGAGGTTTCCACGGAAACCCTGGGGCAGCGCTCGTGCGTTTTTTTCTGCGCAAACGCGCATAAACAACAAACCGGGGCAATTAAAAGCAGCAGGATAAGTTTTTTCATATCGTTACAGGCAGACTCAAAAGAGTGAACGATACTGAGCATACAAAATTGCGGTAGCGCCCCGATAGCTCCGATCTATCAGCTGTTATCTATCAGTTATCATCTATTTCGAAGAGTAGATATCGTACCGGTGCGCCACAGCTTTAGGACAATTATCAAAATTGCGTAAGCAGCGTGCGCAAAAAAATGGCGCCCCCTGTGGAGCGCCCAAGAAAAATTGGCAGTACTCAACCTATAACATCAAAACAAAAACTATTGCGCTTTTTTCGGAGCGGCAGGGGCCTTGACGGTCACAGCCGGAGCCGGCACGCTAACCTGGACCATCGGCGCAGTGGCCGCCGTCGCTATCCGGTAAGCCGAACGGGGAGCGGCCGGCGCATAACCTTCGGCCTGCATTTTGTAATCGCCCGGGATGGTGAAAACCGACGGGTCCGGGTCGCTGCGGCTGATGTTGGTCAGCTTATAGACCTGGTCGCCGTAGCGCGGATCGCTGTGCCTGGAATAGACGATCAGCTGCAGGTCTTTCGAATACCATTTTTCATAGACGATCTCGATCGGGCGTTCGTTGCCGATCGCGCCTGCCGGAATAGTGGTGACGTTGCGCGTTCCTTCGGCTTCTACACCCTCGATGTTTTTAGTTCCCAGCGATTCGGTATTGAACGCATAACCGCTGCCCTCGCCTGAGTGCAGCACGGTTAACTCTCCACCCGGCACCGTGGCAGCAACGGCGATCTTACCCACCAAAGCTTTTTCCAGCTCGGCCTGCGCCGCGGGCGACTGCGCCGAAGGCGTGGTAACGATGGTCATCATTTTCCCTTGCACGGCCAGCTTTTTTTCTAATTCGACCATCGCCTGCGGAGACATTTTTGAATCCGTGGTGGACAGTTCTTTTAGCTTCGTACGCAATTTTTCATATTCTTCTCCCTTGAATGCGAACGGCAGTTTGATCGCCCACTTGCGAACGGTTTTATCTTTGTCGTTAAGAATAAATTTGGTTCCCGAAACCGGATCGGTGATCGTTGTCGCCATCACGCCGGAATAATATCCGATCGTGTTGGCGCCTGAATTTACCGCGCCGTCGCGGCGAAAACGCCCTTCGCTGTCGCGATACATTTTCGCATTGGAGGTGCGAACGATACGGTTGCCGTCAGATAGGGTTTGCACGCTTTCGTTCGAAACCTCGGCATAAAACGGCGCGCCCTTGACTACTTTTTCCGAGCTTGCCAGAAGTTCCGCATATATTTTAGTGTCCGCCAGCTGCGCGGTTCTGATCTCCGTTTGCCCCTTGGTGACGACGATGCAGCCGCCGATAAATAAAATTGTCAATAGATATTTCATCGCTTTTCTCCTCAACTGTGCCTGTAAAATTCAAAAAAATTATTTGACTAAACGAAAGCCCCTGGCCACGCCGTCCGAACTTATCAAAAGATCGGCTTTGACCGTGCCCGTCCGGTTGTCATCCGGCAGATCGACGCCCATCGAAAACAGCGACGACCGCGGCAGCTCTACCCTGACTATCTGCGCTCCCGGCGCGATCTCATTCGAGCCGCCGGTAAAAGTGAGCGGGTAAAATTCACCGTCCGATTCGTAATGGACTGCTTCCCGCGCCCCCGCTTTTTTCCGGTAACTCACTCTTGCCGTGCTGGGTTCCGTCTTATAAGCCGGACGATAAATAGCGGTCTTTGGCTGTGCCGGTGTCTCATCATCAGCGTCATCGGCGACAGCTTGCGAGGGCCCGCTATCACCCGGTAAAGACGCCTGAACCACATGTTCCGGCTTTTTGGGCTGCGAAATATTCGTCGCGACTCCGGTCGGCGGCGCCGCCTGCCGCGAGTAAAGATAGAACCCGCCAAACGCAAACACGGCGATCAAAAGGGCGGCAAAGGCCGCGGCCGCATTAGGCTGCGCTAAAAATGAAAAAACAGTCCGCCAATCGAAACGTGCCGCGGGTTTTGCCTCTTCGGCTTTTACGCGGGTTTTAATAGCGGAAAAGAGATGCGGCGCGGAAATTATCCTCTCCAGCTCGCTATCCTGTATCCTGCCTATTTCCAGCAGCTTGCGGCCGGCCTCGTCCAATCTTTCGTCTTGTAATTCGTGCTTTTTCATTTGCTTTCCAAAATGTGCGGCCAAAAATGCTCGCTGTCCAAAAGACGTTCGGTATCGCCGAACGGTTACAAAAATTTACGCAGAACTTTTCTCAATGTTTTCCGCGCGCGGTGCGCTCTGACTTTTACGTTCGAAACGGACCAGCCGGTGATCGTCGACACTTCTCCGATATTTTTTTCCTCGACATATAACATCTGCAAAAGAGCGCGGTCTTCGGCCGGCAGGCTCGACAGGAGCTTTTCCGCCAGGTCGCGCTTTACCAGCGTTTCTTCCGTGCCCATCTCGCTGCGGTTATTATGCCGGTCCGAAATAAGAAAGGCGTTGATCTCGGCTTTCTGTATCTCGCCCAACTGGCTCTCCGCGCGGCATTTTTTTGTGCGGAGCGCATTAAGGCAGGCATTGGTCGTGATCCGGCCCAGCCAACTGGCCAGCGAAAAATCATGCCGGCCGCGAAAGTTTTTCAACTCGAAAAACACCTTGGCAAAGGTGATCTGGATCATTTCTTCGATCTGCTCAGGCTGCTGAAAATAACGGGCCGCAGTCGCGCCGACCAGCCGTTTGTATCTTTCGAACAATTGTTCAAAAGCCGTTTCGTCACCAGCCAGAACCAGCTCGACCAGGCGACCAGCGGAGGTGCGGGCTGTGTCGGTGATGTCGAATGTGTCGGATGTGTCGGAGCAGACGGGTACATCCGTGCTGTTCGTATCAGCGCGCGGCATTATCAGGTCGTTTTCCCAGGCTGTCGGGTATCCCATTAAAGTCTTTTTGCCGGATCTGGTCCGGATAGATTCGCCTAAAAGACGTTTGATATCACTAATTGGTTACAACTTTATCTAAATTTGTATACGGGCGAAAGAAATGCCAGGTTGCGCATTTGTGGCGGCCGGGCTTCCGATTAGCGTTTTTCGTGGAATGAGGTCAGAACCGGGAGTAGTAGCGACCGGGTTTCTTCTCTTTGTTTCTTTGTTTCTTTGTTTCTTTGTTTCTTTGTTTTTCGTGTTGTTTCGTGTGATTTCGTGGTTCCGGTCTTAAAAGCTCCCCTCCTTACGAAGGAGGGGTGGCGCGCGCTTCGCGTGACGGGGTGGTTCTTTCTTGTCAGTAGCGTCGGTGTCAGCCAATGCGTTCTTGTCGGTTTGTTTGTTTTATCAATTGCCACTAGCTTTAGCTAGTGGCTCAATTCAGAAAATAGTTTTGGACTTTAGTCCAATTATTCGGCTAAAGCCGGGACTATTTTTTTATTTGCTAACCACTAGCTAAAGCTAGTGGCAATTTAAAAGCACGGGGTGTCTTCCTTTGCTTTGTTCGTGTTGTTTCGTGTTGTTTCGTGGTTACAGTCTTAAAGATTTATTAACCACGAATCACACCAAACACACGAAAACAAAACCAACTCTTCAAATCCTCTATCGCCATCTTCACCAAACAAATATACGATGAAATTCTGTTGAGGTGCGGCAGGTGAGACCACACGGTTTGGCCTGTGCACGCCGGGCATGCTTGGCAGCCCGGGAGGCGGCGTGAACTAAGGGCCGCTGCTTCTGAAAGTCATAGCGAACCCGCATCGTATGCTTTAGCGCCCTGCGGGCAAAACCCTGTATTTAAAGCTAGCCTGCGTCCTGCTCGTGACGTCAGGCGAAAAATTAATTCGAGCCAACCGCTGCGAGGCCTGTTCCCGCCTGATTTCTCCTCGCATGTCGCATTGTAAAACCAAATGAAAAACGGCTAAGCGTGAAGTACAGTATTCGGTTCTCCGCCTAAAAACCACGGAACCGCCACCGCGCGGCGAAGCGTCGCCGCGAGTGGACACCCGCCGCCCCAACAGACCAGAAAAACAGTAAGCAGTAGCAGTAGGCAGTGGCCGCAAAACTCCCCTCCTTACGAAGGAGGGGTGCGCCTCCGATCAATGCACAAACTAAATTTCGTTATCGGAGGTTATTGTTTCTTTACCACCAGTTTTCGCCGGCCTTGTATTACCAGGCCCGGGCGGCGCGAGGTCACTTCGATGGTGCGTGTTTCTTCCTGTTCCACCTCATTTAGAGGGCGTTTAGGAGTGTAGGTAAGCGTATATTGCGAATCGATATTTTTTGCCAGCACCCCGGTCTTTTCCTGCATTTCTTCCGTGGTTTCGGGCAAAAACATCTCTCCGTTGGTGCTGTCTGAAAGCTCGGTGAGTTCGGCCTCGCTTTTTTTCAGCGCGGCGGAGCGTTCTTTTTGCTTGCGGATCATTGCCCTGTCCATATTGATGGAACCGAGGCGCGGCAACCGCATCGCATCCTGGACCGGCCCGGGCATGGTTATGATCACCTCTTCCGGCATCCGTTTAGGATTTGGCTCGCCCTTTTGAAAGATCCCGCCTTTATTTACCGGCAGATCGTTTCGCTCCATCAGCGTGTAGCTGAGCACGTGGACGTTGATATTGGTGGAAAGAACGTTTTTTATCGCGGCGGCTTTTTCCTGCGGTGTAGCGGTGCTGTCCACGCCGTCGGTGATCAATATGATGTGGCGATTTTCGAGCGGCGCGCGTTCCATAAATTTGACCGCCGTTTCCAGCGCCAGCACAAGCCGCGCCCGGTGGCCAAAGCCGAGCTTTTTGGTAAGGATCTCCAGCAGCTGTGTTTTATCCGAGGTCCATTCCGACAGGATGTTGGCCTTATCGTTAAATTCCATCAAGGCCACGGAGTCGTCGGCGTTTAGCGCACTCACCATGCTTTTGGCGACCTGGCGGGTTGCGGTCAGCCCTTTTATCCGGCGCTCTTCGCCGCCGGTATCGATTATGATCAGCACGCTCGCCGGGACGCGGCGCAAGCTGTCGGCCTGGTGAATGCGGCCGTCTTCCGTGATCACGAGGTCTTCTTTTTTGACATCCTTGGCAAATTTACCCGTGTTGTCAAAAGCTGAAATATTCAGTCTTATTTCTTCGGTAAATACTTTGTCGACCTGATCTTCCGGGGGCTCGGGCGTGGGTGTGGGACGTGCCGCGCCGGACTGCCCATAGGCCGCAAGGGCCGTAAAAAAGAGGCAAATAACTAATACAAATGTGTTTAAGCAGTCGCGCATCGGTCACCCGTCGAATTGATTATCCCAGATTATGATGTCCGGCAGGCGGAAAAATATGCTTTAGGCGTTGATTTTTCTTTTTGAACGGCTTTTGCATATAAAGTAAGTTTCAAACATGGTTAACGATTTTGGTTTTGTTAGTGTTGTTTCGTGTGATTTCGTGGTTACTTCTTAAAATGCCTTATTTATAAGGTCATAAGACTGGAACCACGAAATCACACGAAAACAACACGAAAAAAACATTTATGCGCTGCACCCAGTAGCTTTATCCAAAAACGATTTTATGGAAACCAGATTCGTTTAACCTTTTTATTAATTACAAAATGTATTTTGTTTTGCCGAACGGAGATTGTAAGATTCAGGTATAGCAAAATTTGAGAGTGCCTTTTTTTATTGTTTTACCTGAAAAAATGTCGAATGAAGTAGAAAAAATTTTAGCGGAAGACAATGTTGCCCCGGCAGAAACCGCTGCTGCTTCGAACGATGAAGCCGCCGCAAAGCCTGATAATGAATTGAACGAACCGCGCTGGGCCGTCATCGGCGCGGGCGACCGTACCGTCCGCCATCTGACCTATGAACAGGCGATCGAGTGCCGTAATGTGCTCGATGCCGAAGGGATTTTCGGTCTCGTCATCGTGACCGACGAAACCGCCGAACGCGTCCTGGCCGACCAGGGTCAATCCTGAATTTCCAACACTACCTTTCCAAAGTTCGCATTAGATCTCAGATATTCATACGCTGCGCGAACATCTTCAAGCGGAAAAACCTTGTCCACATTTGGCCGTAGCTTACCGTTTTCAAAAAGGGGAACGACCTGTTCGGCAAACGCTTTGACAGCTTCCGCTTTTTCTTCATCCGGGCGCGGGCGCAAAAGCGTACCGATAATTTTGGCCCGTTTGCGAAGCATAAGCCCCATGTCAAACTCGGTGGCGATTGCTCCGCTCATTAAACCGACCAGCATCAACCTTCCCTTTAACGCCAGGCTCTGCAGGTTAGCCGAAAAATATTTGGCGCCGACCTGGTCGAGAATGACATCGGCGCCGCCCCGGTTAGTTTTCTCTTTTAATACCGCTACAAGGTCGGTGTTTTCACCCACGAGAATGGCTTCATCCAGTCCGAACTGTTTGCAGGCTTCCAGTTTGCCTGCCGTTCGCGAAGTGCCGATAACCCGCGCACCATTCGCCTTTGCCAATTGCAGCGCGGCCAGCCCGACGCCCGACCCGACCGCGTGGATCAGCAATGTCTCGCCCGCTTTTAAACCGGCCTGCGTAAATATTGCGTCGTGCGCGGTGATAAAAGCTTCGGGGATCGCGGCGGCTTCGGTGTAATTCAGATTCGCCGGAATTTTTACCAACAGAGACTCTCTGGTTAAAAGATATTCCGCTTGCGCGCCACCGGCGGTGATCCCGAAAACGCGATTGCCGGGTTTAAAAGTCGTCACAGCCTCGCCCACTTCAGCCACGTCACCGGCAAATTCCAGCCCGGGAATTTCCTGTGGGTATCCTTCCGGTGCGGCGTAGCCTCCCCTAAGCTGCAGAAGATCGGGGCGATTCAAACCGGCCGCGCGCACGCGCACCAAAACATGGTCGCCTGCGGGCGTCGCCGGGCGCGGGACGTCGCGGATTTCGAGATTTTCCGGACCGCCAAATTCTTTTATCCAGACCGCTCTCATTTTACCGCCTCATAGTAGCTGAGTGTTCCCAGGCTCGTGTTGATAAACCCGACTTCCCTTGCGCCGTGAAAGCCTGCCTCCGTGATGTAAGCGGGTATTTTGCCTGCGACGTTGTCGCGGGTGGTTTCAAATCCGTCGATCAATTGCACCAGGCCGTAGCCCAGGCGCATCAGGAAATTTTTTGCTTCGCCGAAATCGCAGATCAGCAGCTTACCGCCCGGTTTTAAGATACGGTACAATTCGCGCAGGCTGTTGCGCTTGGTTTCCGCGTCCAGGTGATGAAAGACCAGCGAGCTGACAACCTTGTCGAAAAAATCGTCTTCGAAAGGGAAAACTCCGCCGTCGTACAAACGCAGCTCGACTTGCTCATTCGCCCGGGCCAGCTTTTTTTCCGCGATCGCTTTTACTTTCGGATCGATCTCCAGCCCGTAAAGTTTCACGCCCGGACAGCGGCGTTTGACCTGGACCATATTTTGCCCGGTGCCAAATCCGAAGTTAAGTATCGTTTCGCCCGGGCGCGGCCCGACAACCTCGATCGTCCGCCGTCGAAACTCAGTTTCAGGCATCGTGATCCGAATGGCCAGATCGAAAAATTTGGTCAGCCATCCATAACCCAACGCCGGTGTAAAATCTTGCCCGCTTGCCATTATCAAAAACAAAAACTTATTTAGACTTTAGCAAAATTCCGTGGGTGACGTGAAAGCCGGTACGGTCTTAAAGTGGCGTTGCCATAAATGAAACGGATGACTATCGTAATGAGGTCAGAACCGGGAGTAAGCTCCCCTCCTGCCCGAGGAGGGGTGGCAGCCGCTTCGGCTGACGGGGTGGTGGGAGAGCGACCGGGTAATGAGCGCAGCGAAAAACTACCGCATCTGGACCATCGGATAAGAACCCGGTCGCTACGGCTCCCGGTTCTGACCCCGTTGCTTTTGACTATTGTTAACTACAAACTGTTTGATCGATTGACACCGCCCGCATGAAAATTCAAAATTAAAAGTACAAAAGGAGAATTTTTATGATAGTGATCCGTGACGTATTTCGCTGCAAACCGGGCAAGGCCAAAGTTTTGATCGAGCAATTCAAGACGGCGATGCCGCTGATGATCGGCGAAGAAAATATGGGTAAGGTGCGTATCCTGGTCGATGCCGTTTCGACCTACTGGACGGTCGTGATCGAATCCGAGGCAGAGAGCCTGGCGGAATTTGAAAAGCGCATGAGCGAAATGAAGCCCAGCCCGGAAGCCGAAAAAGCCATGGAAAATTATATGGATAACGTGGATGGCGGCTATCGTGAGATCTTTCGCATCGTTTGATAGCGCCTGAAGTTTTTTGATATTTGACACCGGCCGCTTTAAAACGCAGAATTAAACCGTCTTAATTTATGCATATAAAGGGGTTTAGAATGATAAAGAGTTTGCGGATGTTATTGGTACTGGCGGCTTTTGGTGTAGTTTTTGGGGTTGCTACAGCAAGTCCGGCGCAAAAGGTCGGCGGTTATAAAACTGCGCCCGTCGATGCCGCCGACGTAAAGGCCGCGGCTGAATTTGCCGTTACCGCGCAAAACAAGATCGATGATTTTGGCCGCACGCTGATCGAATTATTATCGGCGGAAAAGCAGGTCGTAGCCGGCGTTAATTATCGCATGTGTTTAAAATCTAAACTGGGCGGCGATGAAGGCGAGATCCATTTCGTCAGGGCAGTGGTCTATATGGATCTGAAAAAAGTCTACAAATTAACAAGCTGGGCCGACGATGAAACGTGCAAGAAAGATGAATAGATCCGTATTTACATTATTGATGACGCTGGCGCTAGGGCTGGCCTTTTCCATGAGCACGCCGGCGCAGGATGATTTTCCCGACGACAGCGTAGTTTACCGGAAAAATTCACCAGGCTTTTTTAGCTACCGCGAACCGGTCTATAAAGGCAAGCTCGCCGCCGTCAGGATAAACTCCAAATATTCGCGGAACTATCGCACGGTGCTGCGCGATAGCGTCAAGGAAAACGGCGTAAATTTTGCCGGTCATTATACCCTGGCGACGTGGGGCTGCGGCACTAACTGCAATCAGATGGCCGTGATCGATGTAAAGACCGGCCAGACCTATTTCACGCCCGGGTTGATGTCGGTGGTGATGGGCGTGCCAAACCAGTCGCTCGACATGACCGAATTTAAACCCAACAGCCGCTTGCTGAAGATCGTCGGCCGCACGAACGGTAAGGATTACGGCACGTGGTTTTACGAGTGGAAAAACAACCAATTCAAATTGGTCCGCGCCTACAAAAATCAGCAGGTAAAATAAAAAGGTTCGGAGTTCTAGGTTCAGAGTTTAGTGTTCAAGGTTTTTGCTTTTACTTCCTTGAAAGTTCAAACAAAGTTTGGAATCTAAACTCTGAATCTTGAACCTTGAACTCTGAACTTTGAACCTTTAACTAACACCCTTGCTGGCATCCCAATTTCCCGCTATTTTTCTGATGATGACGATCTGCCCTATGTGGTAAGCATTGTGAACCATGATATGCGCCAGCGGGTAGGACCAGGCGTCGGTATAGCGTTCGGACACCTGCTCGTTTAATTTTTCCTCGGTGATATGTTCCAGCGCGTCTTTCCAGAAATCCATCACCGCAAAAAGTTTGTCGAGCGCTTCCTGCCATTCTTCTTCCGTCGCATTCTCTTTCGCCTGGAAAGTTTCGCTGATCGCCGACGGCCCTTTTTCGTTCTTCTCGTTCAAATAGCGTTTTCGCCAGCGGTCGTTCCAGTACCAAAGATGATAGACCATCTCCCAAACGGAATGTTCCGTGCCCGCCGGCTTCCACAAAGCCTGCTCCGCCGTCATGTTTGCCACCGCATTTTTCAGCGCCACGAACCAGCCGTTCACTTCATAACCGGTATTAAATTGCTCAATTAAGATCCGTTTCATTGGAATATTCTACGAAATATTTCGCTTGACTACATTTTTATTTCTCGTAAATTTCAAAAAGTAGTCCGCAAAAATGTTTTGCGCGGGACACCCTTCCTGACCTAAAGAGTGCCACATACTGGTCAAACAATGAGGTCAGAACCGGGAGAAAGCTCCCCTCCTGCCAGAGGAGGGGTGGCACGCGCTTCGCGTGACGGGGTGGTGGGAGTAGCGACCGGGTTTCTCCTAATGATTAACGATTAGTGATTAATTTGCCCGTTTGGCGTCTCTGAAAATTAATCATTAGACATTAGCAGCTATTCACTAAAAACAAACTAATGTCGATAAATTCTTACTTCTTCTTAGGCAGAAACTCTTTCGGTATCGGATTATTCGGGCGTTCTTCATCCCAACTGGCCGATGATATCCACCACCGGGTGCCGTCCCAGAAAAGCTCGATGCTATTGATGCCGCGGCCTTTTTCCTTGCCGTCATCCGCGGAAAATTCATAAGTAGAAAATACGTGCGCGACATTGCCGAACCTTCTCACCACGCGGTTGATCTCGTGCTCGGTAAAACCGCTGTTAAGAAAATATTCGTTGGTAGCATTGACGTATTGCTGGTGCCCCATAATTCCCGCGCGGATCTTTCCATCCTGCTCGTCCATCCCGACAAAACGGACATCGGATATATACAGCGTTTTATCGCGCTGCCACTGCCTCGGGGCGCCTTTCGGGCCGGAGATGGTTTCGTAAAATGCCTTGACTATTGCATCTATGGTCGAAACATCTTTCGGATCGGCCTCGATCCTTTTGATATAGACCGCTTTCTGATCGGCGTCGCATTTCGGCTCAAGCGTCGAAGCCGCATTGGCTATTTTCCAGCCGTCCGCCGTGCGCACCAGGTTAAAAGTGTTCCTGCCACAGTGCGAGAATTTTCCTCCTACCGTAAACGTATAGCGCCCGGTCACGATGGCCATGTCGCCATCGACCCGCACATCCGGTTCCGGCATGCTTTCGATAAACTCCGGCGCTTTTGCTTCGGAGATCAGCTTGGCAAACTCGTCGCCCGTCAGCACGCGCGTCGTCGAAGGGCCTTTGCCGTCGCGCGGCTTATCGATCGCGACCAGTTGCCCGCCGGGCATAAAGACTGCTTTGATCTGGTCGGCGCTTTTCGCCTTCATTCCCGCCCACAGCTTGTCGATCGCGTCAGCCGCAGCGTTTTTATCGTCGGCCGGCGAGGTTTGTGAAAATACGGGAATAACTAAGATAGATAGTAAAAGAAGCAGCGATATCTTTTTCATAAGTTTTTATTTGTCCGGAGCTTGCCATAAAGCCTCTTGAAGAATATGGCGGCTATTTTCGTGTATTTCGTGTGTTTCGTGGTTAAACTCTTAAAGCTCTTCTAAACATAATGAATAAAAAACTTAACCACGAAACACACCAAATACACTAAGCGGAAGCCGCTGATTTTTCATCTTTAGATCTTTTTAGTTTTTCAAAATGCCGTTTTCGTAATTTCGCGGTTTCAGTCTTAAACTATTTGTTGGCTCTACAAATTAAAATCACAAATCACACAAAACGCACTAAAGACTGATTGTTTATTTGTACGCAAATAAGTTTTAATGTTCCTTAGGCACGGCCGCATGCATTCTTGGCGCGGATTCATCCATCCACTTGTTCATTTCTTCCTGCGTGTAATATTTGCCCTTGAGCATAACGCCCGCTCGTTTTTCTGTATTGGAAATATTATCCAACGGATTTGCCTCAAGCAAGATCAGATCGGCGCGTTTTCCTTTTTCCACCGTCCCGACGCTCGCGAGCGTGCCAAAGAACATCGAAGGGTTTACGGTCGCCGCCTGCAGCACGGCAAAATTCGGCAGGCCGGCATCGGCCAGCGCGCGCATCTCGCGATGCTCGGAAAATCCGTAGAGCCACAGAAACTCCGGCGTGTCCGAACCGGTCATAATTTTACCGCCGGCGTCATAGATGGCTTTGATCAGCTTGTCTCTGATGGCTATCCATTTGGCACGTTTTTCTGGCGCAACTTCGCGCAGCATCCGGTTGGTTTTTTGAAAGTTAATATACGTATCCTGCACCTTCGCAGGATAGAAACGAAAGTCAGGCTGGGCGCGGATCGATTCTTCGCTGCGCGGCAGTCCGAAAGTGTTTTTCATAAAATGCTGCGTGGGATCGACGTACCTGTTTGATTCGACCGTTTTCCGCGCGACATCGGGAATTCTGCTTTCGTCCATCACATTGAGGCTGTCCCAATTTTTTACGTTGTAGATGTAAAGGTCCGAAACCGAGCCCGTTAGACCGGAGCTTTCCGGCACCAGCAATTCCAGGTAGCCGTCCAGGTGTTCGATCTGCTGCCTGGCTTTCCACGCGCGCGGCACACCCACAAAACGGCTGTCCGCATGGCCGACGACGCGAATATTCTGCTTCGCAGCCTCATCCACCGCTGCCTCGTAAACCCTTGCATCGATAAAGGTTGTAACTTTGATAAAATCGTACCCGGCGGCTTTTGATTTGCGGATCGCTTCGCGGGCTTCCTCTTCGGTCTTGACGACAAAATCGTTGCCCTGTTCGCGGCCGGTCAGGTGCGGGCTGGCGGCGTAGATGGTCGGCGCAATAATTTCACCTTTGGCTGATCTTTGCCTGAGCACTAATTGTTCGGGTGTGCCGATCATAAACCGCACGGTCGTCACGCCGTTGGCGATCATGATCTTCAGTTCGTCTTCGGCCATCGAGTCGGGTATCTGATCGTCGTCCGACAACATATGCGCGTGCATATCCACCAGTCCCGGGATCAAATATTTTCCGCGCCCGTCGACCTTCACCGCGTCTTTGGGGATCTTGACCTTCTTCGCATCGCCGACCTCGGTTATCAAACCGTCCTTCACCACCACGGTCTGGTCCATCAACACCCGCTCCCTATCCATCGGAATGACGTTCACATTAGTGAACGCGACCGTCTGCGCTTTGATCGTAAGCGCCAAAAACAGAGCAAGAACAAAAATTAATGACAATTTTTTCATAGAGTTATATCCGATGACACTATTGCCACCTAAAAATCTTTGAATTTTAGGAACTACGGAGAATTGCTGGTGATACGTAACACAAACCTTTTAAGTTTCGTTCTATTTTCATCATAGCTAATATTAGTTTTGAGCTATAATTCGTTAAGTTCGTGGATTTTATAAATAATCCTCTCATAAAACGATGATAGAAAGATTTCAGGGAGAACCTAATAAATCAAAACTAGTTGAAGCGATTCAAAGGCAGCCCATTGTCAACGGGGATGTAGTTCTTGCTGCTGAACTTTCCTCAAGACTTGAACTAATTCAATTTGAGATTGGCGCAGATATTATTTCCCAAGGAAACCCCGACGATGACTTGTACTTTCTTTTGTCGGGGAGAGTATCGATTGGAGTTAATGGAAGAGAGATTGCAGTAAGATCTGCAGGAGTTCATTTCGGCGAAATTTCTTTGATAGATCCGGGTATCCCACGAATAGCAACAGTTACCACCATTGACAGAACCGTTGTGGGCAAAATTTCTGAATCTGATTTTTCAGAAATTACAAGACGATATCCTGAACTCTGGAGGGCAATTGCGCGACACCTCAGTGTCAGATTAAGACAGCGAAATAGCTTAGTAATTCTCCGCAATCCTCGACCAGTGATTTTTATCGGTTCTTCTACAGAAGCGTTGCCGATTGCCAAGGAGATTCAATCTGCTTTAATTGATAGCGACTTTATCGTAAAAATTTGGACCGATAAGGTTTTTGTCCCGTCTCGATTCCCCATTGAAGATTTAGAAGATCAAGTAAAAGCTTCTGATTTTGGGATTTTGGTTTTTTCATCTGATGACAAATCCATCGTCAGAGGCAAAATGTTTGAAGCACCTAGAGATAACGTTTTATTTGAATTAGGTTTATTTATGGGTGCCCTTACTAGGGGTAGAGCTTTTATTGTTTCGCCAAAAGATTCGAAGGTTAAAATACCTTCGGACTTATTAGGAATAACGAAGCTTGAATATACTCAGGACGCTCAGAGTACTTTAAGTGAAAATTTAGCTGCAGTTTGTAATGAACTCCGAGTTGCAATAAAAGCTAAGGGCACAAAATAATTCTTCGGTGAACGTATGGCTTTAATTGACGATTTAAAAAAAGAAGTTGACCAGATCTTCGGTGAAACTTGGGAAACACGTAATGGAACTGTGGTGCCGAGTTCGGAAAATTTGGGTCTTTACAATCAGGCTGTAAAGCTAAACGCGACTGTTTTATACGCAGACCTTTCAGAATCAACTTCTTTAGTCGATAGTTACCCTTCTGAATTTGCTGCTGAAATATACAAAACATATCTTCACTGTGCGTCTAAAATTATTCGTATAGAAGGTGGTGTTATTACTTCTTATGATGGGGATAGAGTAATGGCGGTTTACCTCGGAGATCAAAAAAATTCCTCCGCTGTTAGGAGCGCATTAAAAATCAATGCAACCGTTAAATTAGTAATAAATACAGCCCTCAAAAATCAATACCCCGAGGCAGATTATGAAGTTCGTCAAATAGTTGGAATCGATACGAGCGATCTTTTCATAGCAAGAACAGGCATTCGTGGTTCCAATGATCTTGTTTGGGTGGGACGCGCCGCAAATCACGCTGCGAAATTATCGGCGCTTTCCGGCAATTATTCCACTTGCATTTCTAAACATGTATATAAAAAACTCCCTGACAAGTTAAAATATTCCGAAGGCGAGTCCTTTTGGCAGAAAGCTACCTGGACAAGCATGGAAAATATAGAAATTTATAGAACGAAAGCGTGGTGGAATTATTAGTCTTGCTTAATTCTAAGTTCGCCTCGTACAAATATAAATTCTAGGTTAATAGATTCTTCGCCTTCTTGAGCACATTCTCCAGGGTAAAACCATAATCCCTAAAAACATCTTCAGCCGGGGCGGAGGCACCGAATTTATCGACACCCCAAATTACAAACATTTAATAATTTAAAATCCCAAAATAAGTCAGTCCGAAACAAAACCACACTTACGTCGTTCGGAATTTCCTTGTATCCTCACAACAAGGCTCTTTGGCCGTCGATCTTTGAACCTGAAAATCACAGCTCTTTTCACGATTTACAATACTGCTTTTGGTTTAATTTTGGGATTTGAACATTTTACGAAATTTCTGTTCCAAAATCGTTCCAGTGTTCCACTTGCACCCGCCCCGGAACGGTGGAACACATGCTCCGAGGCGTTTACGCCGAGCTAAAAAGAGCCGCGCGGGTATTGTCGAGGCTCTTACATCAACAATTTTGTTGTTTGCTTATTTTAAGAGTGCTTTTGCTTTCTTCAGCACATTATCCACGGTAAATCCATAATCTCTAAACACATCTTCGGCCGGGGCGGAGGCGCCGAATTTGTCAACGCAGAGTGTGTCGCCGGCATCACCCACATATTTTGCCCAGCCCATGGAAACGCCTGCTTCGATGGCGAGACGCGCGCGAACTTTCGCAGGCAAAACCGATTCTTTGTACGCGGTGGATTGCGCGTCGAAAAATTCCCAGCACGGCATTGAGACCACGCGGGTCGGCGTGCCATCGGCGTTTAATTTTTCGCGCGCCTGCATAGCCAAACCGACTTCGCTGCCGGTCGCAATTAAGATCAACTTGGGCGCGGTGGCCTTGCCGCTCCTGGTTTCGGCTTCGGCCAGAATGTAAGCGCCCTTGTGCAGACCGCGAGCGTCAGCAAATTTTTTGCGGTCGATGAGTGCAACTTTCTGCCGCGAAAAAGCAAAAGCGGTCGGCGCATTACTTCTCTTTAAAGCGGCGCGCCAGGCTTCGCGGGTTTCGTGCGCGTCGCAGGGACGGATCAGCGCCAGGCCGGGGATCGCGCGCAGCGCTGCCAGATGTTCGACGGATTGGTGCGTTGGGCCGTCTTCGCCGAGGCCGATCGAATCATGCGTGAAAACAAAAATGGTTTGAATTTGCGAAAGCGCCGCCAGGCGAATGGCCGGGCGCATGTAATCCGAAAAAGTCTGGAACGTGCCCCCATATGGAATGATGCTGCCATAGAGCGCCATGCCGTTCATCGTCGAACCCATCGCGTGTTCGCGCACTCCAAAATGAATGTTGCGCCCATCGTACGTGCCGGCTCCAAAAGCGTGCGAGGATTTGATGACCGTGTTGTTCGAAGGCGACAAATCGGCTGAGCCGCCGATCATCTGGGGCACGACGCCGGCGATGGCATTGATCACCTCACCGCTGTATGCGCGCGTCGCTTGGCTTGCAGTGTCGGCAAAAGTCGGCAGCGCCGCTTCCCATCCGTCGGCGAGTTTATTTGCGCGCGTGTCGTTTAAAATTTCACCTAAGTTGGGGTGGGCCTTGGCATATTTTTTGACCAGCGCTTCCCAATCTTTTTCCCGCGCAGCGCCGTCTTTAATTGCTGTGCGGAAATGGGTTAGCACTTCTTTTGGAATATAGAAACTCTTGTTTTCCGGCCAGCCCAGGTTGCGTTTGGTTTCTTTCACGGCATCGGCGCCCGGCGCGTCAGAATGGGCTTTGCTCGTGCCTTGTTTTGGCATTCCAAAACCGATAATGGTTTTCACGCGGATCAGTTTCGGCTTGCCTTTTATTTTTTGGGCCTCGCGAATGGCGCGCTCGATGGCTTTGATATCGTTGCCGTCGGCAACTTCGGAAACGTGCCAGCCGATGGCCTCAAAACGTTTCGTGACATTTTCGCTAAAGGCGAGATCGGTCGAGCCGTCGATGGTGATGCTGTTGTCGTCGTAGAGGTAGATCAGATTATCGAGCTGCAAATGCCCCGCCATCGAGGCCGATTCGTAACTCACGCCTTCCATCAGATCACCGTCCGAAACGATGGCATAAATAAAATGATCGATCACCGGAAAACCGCGCTTGTTAAAGCGCGCCTGCAGATGTTTTTGCGCCATGCCCATGCCGACGCCGTTGGCAAATCCCTGCCCGAGCGGCCCCGTGGTTATCTCAACCCCGGGGGTCAGAATATTTTCCGGGTGGCCCGGTGTTTTCGAATGAAGCTGGCGGAAATTTTTTATGTCGTCGAGCGACAGATCGTAGCCCGTTAAATGCAAAAGCGAATAGATCAGCATCGATCCGTGCCCGGCGGAAAGCAGAAAGCGGTCGCGGTTAAACCACTTCGGGTTACGCGGATTGTGGCGCAGAAATTTCGTCCACAGCACATAGGCCGCCGGCGCCATCCCGAGCGGCAAGCCCGGATGGCCGGAATTTGCTTTTTGCACCGCGTCGAGCGAAAGCGTGCGGATGGTGTTGATACAAAGCTGGTCGATATTGGTTTTCATATGTTAACTTTTGTCACAGAGAAATTCATAAGAAACTTACAAGATAAACAGGATGCACAGGGTATCCTGATCAATGTTTCTCTGTGATCTCGGTGTTCTCTGTGGCTATTATCTTCCGGTAAAATTTTTCGTGCCTCGCGCGCGCCTGCCGGTAAACTTCGTGACGGTCTTTATCAAAATTGAACTGCTGTCCCGGCGGCGTTTCTATTTCTTCGATGCTCTCTATTTTGCCAATAGTTTTGAGCGCAAGCAAAACCGCGCCGCGGCTTGAGGCTTCGCGCGTGTCGGGCAGGCTTAAATTTCGGCCCAAGACATCGGCCATGATCTGGGTCCAGACTGCGGATTCGCGCAGCGCGCCGCCCGACGCGATCGTCTCCGTTACCGGGCAAACCGATTGCAGCTGTTCAAAGATCGCGGCAAAACGAAAAGCGACGGCTTCCATAGCGGCGTGAACTATCTCGACCGCCGTGGTGTTTTGCGTCATCCCTAAGATCGCGCCCTTCGCATTTTCGTGATAGCCGGTGCTGCGCTCGCCGGAAAAAAACGGCATTACCGTAAGGCCGTGCGAATCGGGCGCGCGCCGGGCGATCTCGGCCTCGATCTCATCATCTACTTCAGCCATTTTCAGTGTATTTTTCAGCCACGCATAAAGCCCGCCGCCATCGGAAAGCGCGCCGCCGATGATCACCCATTGGCGGTCGACGCGGTAGCACCACAAACCGCCGGGGATTTCCAGCGGCGGTTCGCCCGCATAGCAGGTGCGCATCGCACCCGACGTGCCGATCATCAGCGCGGCTTTTTCTTTTGTCGTACAGCCGGCGCCGATATTATTTGCCGCGCCGTCACCTATGCCCGGAAACCATTTCGCGTTTTTCAGCTTTTCCCAGCGCGCGGTTTGAAACGTGCCGCTGCTTTCCACGATCGCGGGCAAATTTTCCCGCGTGATCTCCAGAAAACTTAAAAGATCGTCGTCCCAATCGCAGAGTCGAACATCGAAAAGCCCCGTACCCGACGCCATCGAAACACTCGTCACGGCTGTGCCCGAAAGTTTCAGCGCGAGGTAGTCGCTCAGCGACAGCCATTTATCGACGCGGCCAAACATTTCCGGCTGTTCTCGTCCGTACCAAAGCAATTTCGCCGGCCAATAGCTTGCATGAAAACGAGCACCGGTACGGTTGTGAATTTCACGTTCGTCGAAATGCGCGCGCAGATCTTTTACGAAATCTTTTGCCCTGGTATCGGCCCAGGTCAGAACCGGCGTCAACGCATTACCGTCTTTATCGATGCCGATCAGGCTGTGCCAGAAACAGGACATCGCCACGTATTGAATTTCCGTATCGGCGGCGAGCGCCAACACTTCGTCCACGGCCTGGAAAATTTGCGCCAGGGCCTTCTCGGCGTCGATCTCAGCTCCGCCCTGCTCGGTAAATTCGATCTGCCGGTCGTTTTTGACCACGGTGTCCGGCAGCCGCTCGCCGGTTTTATCATAAACGGCGGCGCGCACGCTGGAAGTACCGATGTCTAACGCCAGGATCAAGGTTTCTTATTAGAGATGTTTTTTGGGTTCTGGTTTTTAGGATCACCAGCCGCCTTATTTGCTGACGGCAGGTCATTCTCGTTCTTTTCGTATTTCGCCGCTGAAAGGTCTTGCACTTCGAACCGCTTATTAAGCGCATCATACTGCCCCGGATAGAAGCGAAAATTCGTGCCCATTATGACCGCTTTTCCTTCGTCCGAGACCAGCCTTTGATTTGTTTCGGGCGGCGTGTTGGCGCGAATAAATTTACTGTCATCGCCGTCGATCGCTTTGCCATCACGGCGCCGCAAGACAAACATCCAGGTATATTCGCTGTAGCGGACCGTGGCCACGTCATCGTCAAAGGTTTTCTTTTTTACCTCTACGGTCGGGGCTGGCGTCTCGTTGCCCGGCTGCGAGGCCGGATTATTTTCCGGCCCGCAGGCGAAACAAAAAAGCGTCAGGGCCAGTACCAGGATCTTTATCGCAAAACTCACAACATTCATTGGTCGTTCTTATTATCTTCCGGCACATTGTCATCCGGTTCCGCCAGGTTGTTATCGTTCTCTTCGTCTTCGGCCGCTTTTATTTCGTCCGGCGTCGGTTCACTGTCGTTGTCCGCTCCTGCTGCTTCTTTAGGCGGTTCGCCCTTTTCGTCGCGGATCCTGAGAACGTAATCCTCATCGTCTTCATAGATCTTTTCGACCCAGCCGCTTTCCATCGCCTTGGCATACATATCCGGGTGGCGTTTTATATCGGAAAAGATGTAGTGCGAGCCGAATTTTTCGCGGATGATCAGCGCCGGGTCGTCGTGTTTTCCGTTGGTGATGTCGTCAAACAGCCTCGAAAGATCGGGATTCTTGCTGTACAAATAGGTCGGGTCGAGGCCCGAAACATAAGCGTGTTTCTGGTCGTAGAAGAACATCTTCGGAAAATCGTCCCAGTCCGCGTTAAAGATCAGTTCGCCTTCAGGAATATTATTTTTCACCCACTCCATGGCCCTGCGGTGCTTATCGGCCTTCTCGTTATTACTTATGCTGGTGATCATGCCTTCCTGCTTGACGTCTTTCAGGCCCCATCTTTCCAGGTCGATCCCGATAAAGTTGTAATACATCAACCCTAAAAAGAAAACGCCGATCAGGATGGCCGCGACTTGTTTCGGCACCCCCAAGGGGTCTTTCTTCGCCGCTTTCACCTCGACATCGAGAAAAGGTTCGAGGTCGCGGCGGAAGTCTTCCGGAAGCTCGACAACCGGCGCCGCCCAGAATGCCTGCCAGCTAAACGCCGCGAAAAGAACGGCGAACGGCGGGAAATATTCGGCGTAACGTTTCGAACGAAACATTGCGAAAAACAGTACGGTGGCAAACATCAGAAAGAATGTGGCCTTTTCCGGAAGCTTGCCTTCCTTGGGCCCGAACAGGATGTAGCCAAGAAGCATCGCCAGCATCGCGATGGTCAGATGCGTGATCAATTCCCAACCCGTATAGGGATACCATTCACCGCCCACGCCGACAGTAAAATCTCCGGATTTAAATTTGGTGATGAAATGTTCAAAAAAGAGGCCGAGGTTGTGCGGAAAATAGGGGTTTATTAAATTGCCCAGCACCATTCCCGCAAAGGTATAGGTTGCCGGCCGCCATTCCACTTTCTTTTCGTTCCAGGCGATGATCACGGTCCAGATCAGCGCGGCGATCAGCAGCATCGGAAACAGGCTGTAGGTCCAGACAAAAACGAACATCAGCGGCATCAGCCAGATATATTTGCGCTGGAACAGCAGATAAATGCCGAGCACGGTGTAGATGATCGTGAGCGGCGGCGCCTTGGCCATGTTCATCCGGTAAAAGAACGGGTTGGCGCAGGTCAGCAGCGCGCCCAGCCACAACAGCAGATGATTTACCCGGTAGCGGTACATCATCAGGTAGACGCTGAAAATAGCGAGGCTGCCGAAAATTACCGCCGCGACCTTGGCCGCCATCACGGGTTCAAAAAACCAGAGAAAAGGTATCTGCAGCAGGTGGAAGAGAAAATGATGATCGGCGTAGTCCTGCGGATTTAAAACGGTCAGCGGCAGCCATTTGAATTCCGGCAGCCACTTGCCCTGGCTGAAATTTTCCCAGAGAAGCTGGCTCCAGCGGATGTGATAATAGCCGTCCCAATCGCCGCAGCACACCGCCGGCGTGGAAAACTGAAGCCTGCCCATGATGATAGCGATGATGGCCAACCCAAATAAAAGAAAGACCATGCGGATAGCATCGTCTGAGCCGAACCACTCCGCCCAGCTTCGCCGTTGCGGTTCGTCCCGGTCAAAGCCGTTTTTTTCAACTTCCTGCATTGTATCTATGGCATTTCCTCAGAAGCTTTTTTACAAATAAAGTTTGGATCGATTTATCAAAATATCATGAATCAGTCTCGGGAGTTAAATTCAGGAAGGACTTTGTTAGAGTAACCGGACTAGTCAGCAGCGTCGGCGTCAGCCGATGCGTCAAAATGCGGTTATCGGCACGCATCGGCTGACGCCGACGCTACTGACTCTTTCTTTACCCGCCGCTTGCTCTTTTCCCGCAAACTGTGCCAAATTCAAGTTAAGTTTTATATTAAATTTACTTAGCAGGGAGCTTCTTAATGCCGACAATTACCGCGGAAACTGCCCAGGGCACTAAAACCATCGATACGCCCGGCGGGCGCCGGCTCGTATTGATACTCGAAGACGGCGGCGTAGACATCCTTCACCGCTGCGGAGGAAACGCGCGCTGTACCACCTGCCGCGTCGAGATAATCGAAGGAAACACCCCGCCGATGGGCGATACCGAGCGCGAATGCCTGACCTTGCGCGGCGCTCTCGAAGAAGGTTTTCGCCTCTCGTGTCAGATCAAGGTAGCGGACGATCTGAAAGTAAAAGTTTTGAAACAGGTCAGCACCGAGGGAATGGATGCCGGCCCGCGTCCCGAAGAATGGGATTGATGCAAGATTTATGAATCTGCGAAAAGTACAAGGAGAATGAGATGGGTTTGAATACTACTTATAAAGCGAAGACCTGGGATCTGAGCGATCTCGACGGAATTTCCAACGAAACGTTGGAAATGCATTTTAAACTTTACGAAGGCTACGTTACCAATACTAATACTTTGAACGAAAAGGTCGCCGGGCTGTTAAAAGACGGAAGCCTTGACCCGGCAAATATGGCTGCCTTTTCCGAACTCAAACGCCGCTACGGTTTTGAGTACAACGGAATGGTGCTCCACGAATATTATTTCGACAATATGCAAAAGCAGGGCACGGGCGATCCGGACGGCCGCACTTCTTTTGCCAAGGCGACGGAAAAAAGCTTTGGCAGCTACGATATCTGGAAAGCCGATTTTACCAGCGTCGGCAAAATGCGCGGAGTAGGCTGGGCGCTGGCGCTGCAGGACCCGTCGAGCGGCGAACTGTCCAACCACTGGATCTCGATGCACGAGGAAGGCAACGTCGCCGGTTATACGCCCGTGCTGGTGATGGACGTCTGGGAACACGCGTTCATCAAAGATTACGCCCCGGCCGACCGCCCGAAATATATCGAAGCGTTTTTCTCGAACATCAATTGGGACACGGTCAATGGCCGCCTGAAATAATTTTTGCAACCGGAGTTTCGTAAAAGCGTGTCAGAGGCAAGTAATTTCCAATACTTACCTGGCACGCTTTTTTTGTTGCCGCCACAGCAGGATCGGTTTCGGCTCAGCTATTTTCGACAAGGTGATCGGAATAGCTTTGCCTCTAAAGTCACGGATGCGGCCACGAATGTCACCAATAACACGAATAAAGGATTGTTTTAATTCGTGTTATTGGCGTAATTAGTGGCTAATTAAAAGCCGTGTGAGCTTTTACAATTTTAATGAAGAAACCGACTTTATAGGCAAAGCGATCGAATGAAAACACACTTGATACTGATCTTATCTGCGTGTCTTGCAGCCGCCCTATTTACGAGCGGCGGCCAGGCCCAGACTGCCGTTTCGTCCGGCGGAAAAAATTCGCCTACTGACAGTAAAGCGGGTGTAAAAAAATTGCGCGATCTTTTTTTCGCGCGCGACTTCAGCGCCGGATATGAAACCGGGCAAAAATTGCTCAGCCAATTTCCTGAAGACGATGAATTGCGCATGTGGGTTGTTTTAAACGGCGCCCGGTCAACTGATAATTACAAGGCTGCGCTGGCAATGGCCGGGGAAATGGCCGCCCGTAATAGCCGTAAAGATAGCGGCGTGTGGGCGCTGATAGCGCTGGCAATGGCCAATAGTTATAACGGTAACGCGGCGGACGCGCTTAAAACAGCCGAGACAGTTGTCAAACTCGCTCCCGGTAATGAAGAAGCTATTTTTTGCTACAACACGGTGATCTTTCGCGCGGGCAAGTACGCTGAGTCGATCGAGTGGCTGGATAAGAATGCCGATAAGATCAAGGACAGATCGCGGTTTTACTACAACCGGGCCCTTAGTAACTACCAGGCTAATAACAAGGAAAAAGCCTTTAAGGATTTCGACACTTCCATCAAGCTCGACCCGGGATCGGTCAATGCGTTTTATCTCTACTCTTATTATTTAAATCTGGATAAGAGGACAAAAGAAGCGCTTCCACTGCTAAAAAAAGCGCTGCAATTAGCACCGAATGCATTGGCCAACCGGGTTGCGTATTGGCGGATGTTAGCCGATCAAACCGAGAAAACCGGTGAACAAAAAGAGCAGGAAATAGTTGATGACATAAACGCGTTGTTAAAGACCAAGCCAAATTCGCCGCAAATTCTCTTTAACGTTTCACTCCAATATGGAACATTACAGAACACCCAAAAGCAGGAATTTTATGAGGCACAGATCTTAAAGAAATTCCCGAATACGAAGTTTGCCGAGCTCATCATAGTTCAACAGATCTTTAAGATGAACAGGGCTGTGAATGAGAGAGTGCCGGCGGCCGGATTTATGAAGAAACTGAGTGAACTTGACGAGGCCCGGTTGCTGGGCGACAGAGAATTGCTGGACGAATCTTTAAAGTACATCAACCCCGATAAAAAGGAAGCCGATAGGATCGACGATGAATGGAGAGCTTTTATCAGGCGTCCCCGGCATTTTGACATGGACCAGTTGGGAATGGCGTATTTCTGGTTATTCTTGCGGGCAAAGTACGACTTTCAAATGCCCGACCAGAAACTGAAAGAACTTTTGGACGCGGTCAGGAAATACAAAAATGACCGAAACTCCAACACGAACAAGGAGATCGCCGATCTATTGGCAGTGCGAAAAGTTTTCGGGCTTAAGTCCGGCCTGACGGGCGAAATGCTGTCGTATGCCAAAGCCGGGATAGAAGAAGGTGAGGCGGACGCGGCCGATTTCCGCGCGGTCTTAAATGCCAAAGATGCGGAAGGACAGGCAAAGTATATCCGTTCGAATGCGTTAGAAACGTTAGGATTCGCGCTGTACCTGGAAAACAAATTTGACGAGGCGGAAAAAGAACTGCTCAAGGCCTATGAGATAAACAACGAAAATGCGGATGTTCTTTTGATCCTTGCCCTGGTACACAGGGCCCGCAAGGAATTCGATAAAGCGGAAGACATTTATTTAAGATCGGCCACTATCACCAACACTCTCACGGCCAGCATTAAAGAACTTTATAAAGCGAAAAACGGCGATCTGCGGGGATTTGACGCTTATTACAAAAATATAAAAGAAAAAGTAAGGGCGAGGATAATGATCGAAGTGGCCGCGTCGCGCATCAAGGAACCGAAAGATCTGGCGCCCTTCGCTCTGAAAACTATCGAGCAGGGATCGATAGCTTCTGACGATGTAAAAGGAAAAGTGGTGGTCATCAACTTTTGGGGAGTGTGGTGCGGGCCCTGCGTAAAGGAAATGCCCGAAATTCAGGAACTCGCGACAAAATATAAGAATGACAGTGACGTCGCGATATTGACTTTTGATTCGCGCGACGATCTCATGACCGTAAAGAAATTTATTGCCGATCGTAAATACGACTTTCCGGTTTTGATGGCAGACAGTTATGCCGAAAATCTGAGAAAAATAAATGATGGGGGCGAGACATATCCGACCACTCTTTTTGTCGATAAGAAAGGCAAGATCTCGTTTCTTAAAGTTGGAAATACCGGCAATTTAGTGGAGGAATTCAGCCTGCGAATCGATATTTTAAAGCAGGACAAATGATTTTGCTTAAACTCATTTCCTTGCTGAGCAACTTTTGAAAAATACATGCAAAATGGCGCGGATTTTCATATCTTCGATCCCTGCGCCCGCTCAACCACGGCCGGCAATTTTCTTGTAAAAATACAAGGCTATGTGCTAAAATCCTCCCAATCAAAGGAGTATTTCAAAGGAGTATTTTTCTATTTGATCTTCGTCATTTCCCACTTTCAAGGAGTTAAATAATGAAAAAGCTATTGTTGTCCCTTTTCTTTCTACTGATGGGGGCCTTAGCTGTTTATGCTCAATCGAGCTGCAGCTGCAGCCTGCCGAACGGATGTTCTGCCAGTCAATCTTGTCCTCCTAAATATCTTGCCATTTGCACCTGCAACCCATCGGGGTGCAGCTCTTCCTGTCAAAAAGAAACCGGGGGCGGACCGATCTTACTCGGAGAGGGCGGGCGCCTGGCGAATACCCTGAGAACTGCCGCGTCGGAAAAGATCGGCGGCATTTTGTCCCGCGCTTACGCGGTATCCGTGGCTTTTGAACCGCGCCAGAATTTCTCTTTCGAACTTCAGGAATCAAAATCCGCGGCTCCCTCGGACTGGGACATATTGGAATACCTGGACGGCAGCGGCGTTCTTACTATAAACGGACAAAAATTAGAGTTTTGGAAAGGTATCAAAGATAATTTTATCGGCGGCGGCGAACTGACGATCTGTGTCGGTGGCGCTACCGTCGACACAGTCTTACGTCAACTGGCATTTGTTTCAGGAAAACAATTTTCAGTTACCATAGGTGATTCGCAAACAATAGTGAACGGCGCAATTCATGGAAACGGGATCAAAGATTTCCTTGAAACCTTAGGCAAAATGGGACATGTAACGATCATTGAAAAATAGAACTTTTTTCATCATATGCAAAAGGCGCCTATATCACCGGCGCCTTTTTTATTTTTATATAAATGAAGATCTGTTAGACGGAAGTCGTTAAAAAATAAGGCGTAAGACCTTATTTAACAGGATTAAACCAATCTCACGTTAAAACGCAATACTTTTGCGGGCATCGGCAAAATGCTAGAATATCTTTCGTTATGCAGGAACAGGTTTTAATTCAAAACTTCATCAAGAAGAAAAAAGAGCGGCTAAAAAAGCCCGACTGGCTAAAGATCAAGATCGGTGACCCGACCAATTCAAACGCCGTTTTGAAACTGATCGAAGGGTTAAAGCTCCATACGGTCTGCCAGGAAGCGCGCTGTCCGAATATCTTCGAATGCTGGACCGACAAGACCGCTACTTTTATGCTCGGCGGCGACACCTGCACCCGCCACTGCGGGTTTTGCGCCGTCAATAAGGGCAAGCCCATGGAGCTTGACCCGCTCGAGCCGACGCACGTGGCCGATGCCGTGCAGCACTTACAACTCGCACACGCCGTCATCACTTCCGTCAATCGCGACGACCTGCCCGACGGCGGCGCGGCGCACTGGGCCGAAACGATCACCAAAGTCCGCGAATTAAATCCCGAGTGCAAAGTCGAAGTTTTGATCCCGGATTTTAACGGCGACGAAGCGGCGCTAAACACGGTGCTCGCAGCACGTCCCGACGTGCTCAATCACAACACCGAAACGATCGCGCGCCTCTACCGCCGTGTCCGCCCCGACGCCAAATACGATCAAACGCTCGAGCTGCTTGACCGCGCGGCAAAATTCCGCGATCGGCATTTTCCCTCGATGCTGACCAAGAGCGGCATCATGGCGGGGTTGGGCGAAGAGTTTGAAGAAGTGGTCGATCTGATGCGCGACCTGCGCAGATCTGACTGCAACATTATGACCATCGGGCAATACCTGCAGCCCTACGAACGCCGCCTGCCCGTCGAGCGCTATGTCACTCCGGAAGAGTTTGCCGAATGGAAACGCATCGGTGAAGACATGGGTTTCAAGCACGTCGAATCTTCCCCTTTGACCCGCAGCTCTTACCACGCACGCCAGCAAACGGAATCAGGCGCCGAAGCAGCTGCTATAACCATTTAAGGCATCAACCTTCTTTAAGGGAAGGAAAATGTCGAAAACCAGTCTCAAAATTCTTACTGTATCAAGCGTCCTGGGTGTGGTCGCTTTTATTTTTTGCGGCTCGCAATTCTTCAATTCCCGGGCCGAAGGCGACGATGTTTTTCAGAGCGTAGCTAAATACAAGACCTGGGCAAAAATATCCAAAGCACCGATCAAAGCGAAACTGCCGGCGATTGCGCCAAATGCCACATTCAAGTCCAAAAAACAGATTGGGTTTTCCGCAGTTATCTGAAATAATACCGGGATAAGTTTGAGATCGATGGAACATTGAGGAAGCTGCCCGATAAAGTAAATCCCTGACAAGCTTAGATATCCTCCAACCCCCACGCCTCTGACTTTATTCTTGCATATGGCCACGAAGTTTAATCTTATTAAATTAGATATCGATCTTGCGAGATATATTCTGCTGAATTTGCAGAATTCTTCTTCCATTCGCTTTCCTGCATTATCTTCACCTTCAATAAAAGAGTTTTTATACCATATTCAGGAACTTAATGAGGCCGGGTTTCTCGAAGGTCCCGAGATCTCTAACATTGATGAACTGAAGCAGGCTGAAATTAATCTAACCGAAAGAGGCCGGGCTTTTCTGGATCTGATAAGAGACGAAAAAATTTGGTTAGGGATCAAAAACACAATTGGCGGCAAGAGCGTGGGACTTTATGAGGTCGAAAACATTGCCCGAAAAATCTATGATACAAATCGCCATTGGTCATCGTCAGATGGAACTATAGCGGCGGCCGGACCTACCAGGGATCGTTCCGGAGGCATAATCGCACCGACGCCGCTATCGACACCGACCGGTGACAGGGTTTTCGGTAGTAGGATTAAAAAACTTCGGCTCGAAAGAGGATGGTCACAAAAAGATCTCGCCGCCCGCGCTGGTTTGAGCGCATCTTCGATATCTAAAATCGAAACCGGGATGGTCAGGGCCGGACAAAGCAATATCATTTTATTAGCTGCTGCGTTGGGAGTTCAGCCTAAATTTATTGTGCTCGACACCGACTACACTGACATGTTCCCAGCGGATTCTCTCGCCCAGGAACAACCTACGTCGAACGGATCGCCCGAAACTTCTTCATCGCCAGGTGATGAGACAGAGCAAGCGGAAGAGTCGCACACGGTTCAGATCGGCACTGTAGGCGACCAGCCGACGGCCGATGACAAGCTCGGTTTTAAACCCTACGTCGAAGCGATCGCTAAATTTCTGATGGATCCAAAAACCAAAGGGCCGCTGACCATGTCGATCGAGGGCGAATGGGGATCGGGAAAATCTTCCTTTATGCTGCAAACCGAGGAGGAGCTTAAAAAGATCGACCCTGACATCTTGACCGTTCACTTTAACGCCTGGCGATATGATAAGGAAGACGCTCTCTGGGCAGCTTTTGCGACCAGGATGATAAAAGAGTTAAGCCAGAAAGTAAGCTGGAGAAACAGGTTCAAAGCCAAGTTTGAACTCTTTCGCCGCCGCTTTGATTGGCGAAAAGGCTGGTTCAGTTTTCTTACCCTCGGGCTGGTCGCGCTTTCGTTGTTTTATCTGGCCGTGCTGCTGGTCAATAATTATTTTCAACATCTATCAGAATTTGCACCGCTCGGCAGCTGGCTGGCACAAGCGTTGAGTAAAGACGGGGCCGATCTTGTCATCAGGTTTCTCACCTTAACCGTCGCCGGTTATTTGATCCTCTACGTTCTCGCTTTTCGCAAGATCAACGAATTTCTTATCAATCCGCTGACCACCGATTTCAAGAAACATCTAAGAGCTCCCGACTATAAAAAACGCGCAACTTTTCTCGACGAGTTTCACGAAGATTTTTCCAAGATCATCGAAGCCTACGCCGGAAAAGGTGAAAATGCCCGGCGGGTGTTTGTTTTTATCGACGATCTCGATCGCTGTGATGTTCCTAAATCAGCAGAATTGATGCAGGCCTTAAATCTGATGCTGTCGGAAAATCCGCAGCTTTATTTCATCATCGGCATGGACCGTGAAAAGGTGGCGGCCGGGATAGCCGTCAAGCATGAAAAATTGCTGGAATACCTGGCGCCCTCATCGCCGACCGACAAACCGAACGCAAATCCTAAACTCGAATACGGTTTCGAATTTATCGAAAAATTTATCCAGGTGCCGTTCAAAGTTCCCCAGGCGCGCCCGGACGATATCGAAAAATTGATAATGGAGCTTAGCGGCAGGACGAGCGTTTCTTCACAGACTACAACAAACATTTTAGATGAACCTGTTGCGGTTGACAGCATCAAGTTTAGTACGGGTCTGACTAAGCCTACTAGGTGGGTAGAAAGTAATGTTATCTACAAACCCGTGGAGTCGAAAGAACCGCCCAAACAAGAAGACGTGGATTCGCCGGCGATAGACAAGGTGATCAAAACGGTCGGGCCGTTTTTCGACTATAATCCACGCCGTATCAAGCAATTCTTGAATATTTACCGGCTCAAGATCTATATCGGCAACGAGACGGGTTTGTTTAATCCTCCACCGGAGGGTTCTGCTCATAAGCGAATAAATCTTTACAAACTGGGAAAGTTTGTCGCCATCGATCTGCGCTATCCCATGCTGATCGCTGAACTCGATGATAATCCGATGCTGCTGGACGAATTGCAAAAACTGGCTGCCGAAGACCTCGAAGCATCTTCAGTTTCGTCTGACTACTGGGCCGCAAAAATACGTCTGAAAAAACTTTTAATGTCCCGGGTAGAGCATGATATGGAATTGCCCGAATTTTATGATAAGTACGGTTTGAACAACATAAACATCAATCTGCTTTTGCAAATTTCCCCGGCAATTAAACCGATGCCCGCCGCCGAAGCGGAAAGTTCCCCGGCGGATGACAAACCGGTACGATAGAAAGTAATGTAAATCTTAAGTACCGATGCCATCTTCTCAACTTATCCTGTCCATCTTAGCGTTGATCTTCGCCGCGCTCACTATCCGCGCCTATCTCAAAGGCGACACCGTTCAGAAATGCATTTTTAAACCGCTCGCGATGCTGTGCATTATCGCTATTGCATTGTTGCAGCCGGATGGTGATCCGCAATTTTATAAGATCGCTATTCTGATCGGGCTGGGATTTTCACTGGTTGGCGACATTTTTCTTATCTTTGACAAACAGCTTTTTCTGCCGGGACTGGTGGTTTTTCTGCTGGCGCATTTTTGTTATGTGGCGGCGTTTTACCAGCTGCCGGTAATGCCGAACGCAATCTATTCCGCCGTGCCGTTCGTGCTTTTCTTTGCTGTTTTTATGCGGATTTTGTGGTACAGCCTCGGCCCGATGAAAATCCCGGTTTTCGTATATGCGCTGACGATATGCATGATGGGCCGCTTTGCGATGAACCGCTTTCTTAATTTACAGACAATAGAAAGCGCCCTGGCCTTTGCCGGAGCGCTCGTCTTTATCGTTTCCGATTCGCTGCTCGCCTACGACCGTTTCAAAAACCCGATCCCGAAAAAAGACATCTATATCCTCAGCACATATTTTCTGGCTCAGTGGCTTATAGCTCTATCGATATAAGTTTTAAACAATTTTTCGTGTTTTTAGTGTACTTAGTGGTTACGTCTTATGTTCATTAATATTGAACCGGAGTAGCCACTAAGCACACGAAATGCACTAAAAATTAATTCCCGCCCATCAACGCCTTCACTGCGGCATCGAGCTGCGAATCCTTTCCGGTCATCGTTTCGCCGATGGGGCGTGTTACCTGAACGTCGACCGGGCGCGGGTTTAGTTCCATATCCTTGCCGTCGCTTCCCATCACCAGCTGGCGCGGCAGGCGGAACGTCGTGCCTTCAAAAAGCTGCGTGTTCCAGGTAAAGATGATCCAGCCGGCGGTGGGCTCGCCCACCACTTTGCCGAGTTTGAGCGAGCGATAGCCTTCGGTAAAATCCTCCGCATCCGAAAGCGAATGCTGGTTAGTGACAAGGACCGTCGGCCGCTCAAGCGCCCGCTGCCCGAGCGCCGAACGCGAAGGCACGTTCCACAACCCGCGTTCTTTCATCGTCAGGTAGCCGCGCCGCGAGAGAATGTCGATCACATACGGGTTGATAAAACCACCGTTGTTGTTGCGGACGTCGATCACCACACCTTCTCTATTCTGATTTTCGGTATCAAGATCGATGTAAAGCTGGTTTAGCGATCCCTGGCCCATATCGGGCAGGTGAACATAACCCAGTTTGCCTCCGCTAATGCGGGCCACGTAAGCGCGGTTAGCTTCAACCCATTGCCGGTAGAGCAAATTCTTTTCCGCAAAGGTGGGAACGGGTTTTATGATCACCTGGCGCTTATCGCCCGCCGCGCCGGTTTTTGAAATGCCCAGCACGACACGTTTGCCGACCTTGTTTTCCAGCTGCTCATCGAGATTGGTCTTGCCGTCGATGTTTATGCCGTCAACGCTCACCAGGTAATCGCCCAGGTTGATGTCTTTTACCACCGCCGCCGGGCCAAGCGTGATGACCTCGGTGATCTTGAGTTTGCCGTTCGTTTCATATTCGCCGCGGTCAAAACGCAGGCCGAGTTTGCCGATCGGGGCAGCGGTAAAGCCGGATGGCCCGCCGACTCCGAGGTGTGAAGCGTTCAATTCGCCGACCATCATATTCATCAGCCGGCGCACTTCGTCCATATTACGGGCGTCATTTATCAGCGGTTCATAGGTCGCGCGCACGGCGTTCCAATCCGCGCCGTGATATTTGTCGTCGTAAAAATTGTCGCGCATATAACGCCAGCCCTGCTTGAAGACCTCCATCTTTTCGCGGGCAAATTCGACATTCATCTCCAGGTTCAGTGACAGCGGCCGCACTTCGCGGCGATCGAGCGTCACAATATTTATCCGGCCGTTCTCGATGTAATAGATCTCTTTGCTGTCGGGTGAAAATTGCGCGTTGGTTTTAAAACCTGCGGTCGAGGTTAATTGCCGCGCGGAGCCGTCGGTTGAAAGCTCGTCCAGCGACAGGGTGTAAAGATTAAACTGCCCCTCGGCCGATGCAAGCACGAGCAAAGTTTTTCCATCCGGGCTGATGACCTGTCCGCCGTCATTAACACCGGTATTGATAATGCTCAGCCGTTTGCGGATATCTTCAAAAACGATCTCGGTTTTTTCTTCCTCTTTTTTTGCAGGTTCCGTGGCAGAAATGCCTCCGGCTGCCGGCGATGCGGATGGGCTCGGCTGCGGCGTGGCAGCAGGTGTGGCTGCGGGTGTCGGGCTCGTTGCCGGCGGCGGCCCCGGCGGACGGGTTTGCTTGGGATTTTCCTGCCGGAAAAGATCGCGGAATTGGTCTTCGCGGAATTTTGGCGTGCGCAGTTTCAGATCGATGCGCGCGATCGCGCCGTCCTCGGTGCGCTGGCTGGTGTCAAACAAAATATATGAACCGTCCGGGCTCCAGGAAAGCGAACCGCTGTTTGAATTTGCCAGGAAACTGACCGCACGCGGAGCGCCGCCGCCCGCCGGCACCACGCTGACGTTCGTGTATGACCGCGTATCCGGCGCGTAGGTCAGATAGGCGATCCATCTGCTGTCCGGCGACCAGGAATAACTGTCTTTGCCTAAAAGCGGAGCGGGATCGGTAAAGAACTTGCACAGTTCGCGCTCCTGTTTGGTGGCCGTGTCATAGATCATCATCGCGCGCGCATTGCGCACAAAGGCCAGCAGTTTTCCATCGGGTGAAAACCTGGCGAGCACATCGATATTGTTTCCAGTGGTGAGCCGGGTTTCCGTTTCGGTCGAGAAATCGTACTGGTAGAGCGCGGTCGAACCTTCGCGCTCGGATGAATATACAAGCGTTTTGCTGTCCGGCGACCAGGTCACAAAAGATTCGGGCGACATGGTGTTGGTCACGCGCACGGCGTCACCGCCATCCTTGGAAGATGCGGCAAAAACTTCCCCGCGCGAGATCACCGCCACTTTTTTCCCGTCGGGTGAAAGCGCCAGTTCGCGCACCTGGGTCGAAAGATTAACGCGGTCATTGAGCGGGCTCGAAGCGGAACCGCGCAAAGTTATCGTTACGGCCTCGGCCGTTCCCCCATCGGTTTTCATTTTCCAGATGGCAAAGTTGCGTTCGAAGACGATCTCTTTCCCATCGTAGGAAATGCTCGGCCACAAGACGCGCCCATCGGTAAAATTAGTGAGTTGCCTGGCCAGGCCCTTCGCGCCACCTACTGAAAGAGCCCAAATGTTCTGCGCGCCGCTGCGGTCTGACATAAAAAACACTCGCGAGCCGTCCGCGCTGGCCATCGGCCACATCTGTTTTGCGCCGCGCGGCGTCAACTCTTCGTACCGGTCTCCCGTTTTTAACCAGAGCTCGGTCTCATCGATATGGCTTCTGCCCTTGCGCCACCATTGCCCGGAAGAAAGGCCGCGCGCCGCAAACACCAGCGAACCGTCGGCCAGCGGAGTGGCGCCGAATTCATTGGTATAGCGGTCGGAGCTGACCTGCATCGGTGTTCCGCCCCCGGCGGAAACGCGAAAGATGTCGTTCATCCCGGAGATGTCTTTGCTGGTCGAGGAAAAATATATCCAGCTGCCGTCGCGCGACCAAGCTTCAAGCTGATCAAGGCTGTCGTCAAAGGTGAGCCGCCGCAGTTCGCCGCTGTCTAAATTGAGAATATAGATGTCGCCGGCGCCCGTGCGGTTTGAAGTAAAAGCCAGCCGCTTTCCGTCAGGCGAAAAAAACGGGCGCGATTCAGTCGCCGGATGTGAAACCAGCAGCCGCGCCGTGCCGCCCGCCGCCGGGACCGACCAGATATCGCCGCCCGAAACAAACGCTATCTCCGTTCGGTCGGGCGATAGCGAAGGCTCTGTCATATAGGGCGCCGCAGCTCCCGCAACCGCGCAAATCGATACCAATAAAGCCGTTAGCACAACTCTTGTCAGCGTCATATTTTTCCTTTTTTACAATGAATGTCCGGATATTTCTTAGAACGTTGATTATACGGGAATAGGAGGAAAATGTTTATGGAGCACGGGTGTTTTGAGTCCCGTAGGGACGTGCTTCTGACGCGCCGCGTTTAAATTGCCACTAGCTTTAGCTAGTGGATAAAAAAATTGATTTGGAATAGGGCTTTAGCCCAAGTGAAATTAGGCTAAAGCCGATCTGGAATTAACGACCGGTTGCCACTAGCTAAAGCTAGTGGCAATTTAATTACCGCTTTGAAAAGCACTATTCAAACGTAAAAAAGAGGCCGCCTTTTCGCAAAAGCAGCCTCTTTCTTTATTCCTACGCACACCTTTTTCAGCCCTATTGAGCAAGCGCAGGAATGTCTCCGTTCAGGCCAAACGATCTGATGTCAACCATACCGTCCAGGCTGCGATAGATGTACCAGGCGCCGTTGTCAGGCCTGAACACCGCTACGTCTGTCTTCTGGTCGCCGTCGAAATCGCCGGACACCGGAACGTCGCCGTTCTGTCCGAATACCACACCGCCGACCTGGCTGTTGGAACTGTTGATCCAGTACCAGCCGCCATTCGAGGGGCGAAACACCGCGATGTCCGAGATACCGTCGCCGTCACGATCGGCCGCCAGCGGAATGTCGCCGTTCAAACCGAAATTGACGATGCCGAACTGGTTGTCGGAGCTTCTCATCCAGTACCACGTTCCGTTCGAAGGACGGAAGAGCGCGATGTCGGTTTTGCCGTCGCCGTCGAAATCGGACGCGACCGGTTTGTCACCGCTCATGCCGAATTGCCCGCCGGTAAAACCGCCCGAACTCCGCTGGATGAACCAGACGCCGTTTGACGGGCGAAATACCGCGATATCGTTTCTGCCGTCGCCGTCAAAATCGCCGCGCAGCGGAATGTCGCCTGCCAGGCCGAATTGCTGGATGGTAAATCCGCCGTCAAAACTGCGGTTGATGTACCAGATGCCAAGGCCCGAGGCCGCGTCCGGATGATAGACCGCGATGTCGGTTTTGCCGTCGCCGTCAAAGTCGCCGGAGACAGGCGTATCGACCGCGCCGCCGAATATCTGCACGCCGATCGTGTTCGTGCTGCTGCTAACCGAATACCAGCCGCCATTCGACGGGCGGAAGAGCGAAAGATCTTCGACCCCGTCGCCATCTACGTCGGCATGATGACCGTGGCTTCTGAACTGCGCGCGCAGTTCGCCGTCCGGGTGCGCGGTCGAACCGACCGTCACATACCAACTGCCCGTGCGCAGCTGCTGGATCTGCTCGGAAGTTACATTAAAAGTTCTTTCAATTTTCCCCTGTGTTCCGCCGGTCACGCCCAGGTTAAAGATCACCGGGCCATTGGTGGTGCTCGTCGCCGGGCCGTTGATGCTGGCGCTCGTCTGCGAGCTCGACAGGTTTTTGAATTCAACTTTGACTTCGATCTGCGTTTCGGCGCTGTTAAGTTTGATCTTGACCTCGCCGCGTCCGCTGGTGGTGACAGCCGGGACGACCTGGGCGCCGCTTAGATTGCCTTCAAACGAGCGCACCTGGTTGTTTGCCGGCGGAGGCGCGACCACCGTCTGGAAGGTCCCTGAAAGAACCGTTGTGTTGCCATCTCTGATCGAAGCCGTGTCGCCGGCGGCGATCACGGGAACGGTTTGGCCGTTCTCCGATTCCAGTTCGAGCTCGCCTTCGCCTTCGGGCCGCAGCGTGATCGTGCCAACCCGCGTGTTATTGATGAAAGCGCCGACCTGTGTCCCGGTGGGGAGATTCACCCTGATGTTGAATTTCAATCTGTTATTGCCGTTTCTGGCCAGGAAAGAAGCTACGCCGATCGGCGCCACACCGTTAATGGCCGGGCCGGTCATGTTGGCGGCAAAAGCCGTCGTGGGGGCCGGTGGCGGCGGCGGGGCCGACCCAAAGACGCCGGAAAGAATTGTGGCCGCGCCGTTCTTTACCGTTACCGTATCGCCGGCCGCGATCACGGGAACCGTGTCGCCTTCATCGGAATTTAAACGTATTTCTGCTTTGAGCACTGCATTGAGCGTCATCTGCCCGACGGCCGCGCCGTTTATCTCTACGCTCAATACCGTACCGACCGCCAGGTTCACATCTTCGGCCTCGACTTCGAGTTCGCGCTCGCCGCCGATGTTTGAAAATTCAGCCGAGCCGTGCGGGGCTATCCCGCCGATGGCGGGCCCCGTCAAAGCGGCAAACTGGCCCGATCCGGCCGGCGGGGGCGGCGGAGGTGCGCCGTTAAAAGAACCCTGGACGACCGTGTCCGCGCCGTTTTTTATCACGACCGTCGAGCTGGCCGTAACCTGCGGCACCGCCTGGCCGTCTTCGGTTTCATGTTCGATCTCTCCCGCATGCAGCGAGCTGAGAGTGATATTCCCAAAAGTGGCGCCGTCGACAAACACGGTCAAAACCGTGCCCGCCGCCAGCGGAACATCTTCCACTTCGACTTCGAGTTTTCGGTTTCCGTCTGAATAGACTCTATATTTTGCCTTGCCGTTAGCGGCGCTGGTCGAGCTACCCAACTGAGCCTGCAATGTAACCAGCGGATCGCCGCCGCCGCTTTCCAACATTCTTTTTTGCGCCCCGACGCTCGCGGAAAAAGACGCCGGAAGCATACTCCATAACATCGCGGCAAAAAGCGTCAATGCCACCGCCGCGTACCCTCTGTTCTTAAAAATTGATTTCCGTTTCATAACTTGCCTTTCTTAAATTATTATCCGGAAGATTTATTTACGGTTTTCACGGATAACCCCCTCAAAAAGACAGTGTATGGAAGCGAACAGAAAAGACATTTACGATGAATTCTTTTCTTTATTTCCTGTTAAATTGCCACTAGCTTTAGCTAGTGGGTAAAAAAGTGGAAAAAAGAAAGCGGGCTTTAGCCCAACCGGTGCTTTCGGCTAAAGCCGATCAAGGATTGCTTCTCTCATAACCACTAGCTAAAGCTAGTGGCAATTTATTAAAAATTTCTCTGCGAATTTATATAAAAAAACGTTAAAATACTCCGCCGCTTATTTCTATTTCCTCCCTTTCTCATTTCCTATTTCCTTACGATTCTCTTAATCTTAAACAAATGAGTTTAACGGGCGATCTGAGAAAACTTCCGGCGGAAAAATCACGGGCGGCATTGGAAATAAGCGCGGCGCTCGCCGGGGTCAGCCTGCGCGTGAGCAAGGAATTCCTGCAGGCCATGCCGAACGCCGCCAAGGTCTTAAGCGCCGATGAAATAAGAAGTTGGGCAGAGATCGGGCGAAAGCTCGCGATGGGAAATGCCGATCTGGGAACAAAGTTTTTTGCCGACGGTGTGGAATATTACGGATTGGTGCCGGCGGCCGCGCGTTCCCTCGCTTTTCAGATCTGCCTGCGCCAGCTGGTGCTTTCGACCTCGGTCGCGCTGGACACCTTCAAAAAAATACCGCTGCTGGCAGAGCAGGTAAATGACGACGAGCTATTCACCGGCATTTTAAAGGTCGGTGTAGAAGTGGCGCAGCGCTCCGCCAAACACAGCGCGGATTTTCTCGCCGCAACCCCGGCGGTGGCGGTGGCGTTAAAGCGATTCGAAGATAAGAAGACCGCTGTTGCCGCGATAGATCTGGCCTCGCAATTTGCCGCACGAACAGGCGGAATGACCTCCGATCTATGGACGCTGCTGCCGGAGGCGTTAAAAGGCCTCGACGCTAAACAGGCCATCCGGCTACTAAACACCGCCGAAGAATTTTTGCTTTATGGCGGCAGCGTGACGCTCAATTTTATTTCCGCCGGTGGTGAGATATTTCGCGTGGCCGGTGAAGTTTTTCCCGCCTGGTGCGAAGTGCTGCACATAATCGCCAAACACGGAAACGCCGTGCTGGTTTCCTTCATTCGCAGCGGCCCGAATTTCTTTCGCCAAATGGTCGCCCATAAAAAACACGAAGACGCCGTTCATATCTCAAACCGCGTTTTAGCGCTGACCGGAGAGATCGCCGAAACCGATGCCGAAAGCGCACTCGCCTGTTTTCGCTCGAGCGCCGGCGCGCTGAGACAGGTTTCGCTGCTGCAATTTGAAGATTGGGTCAAAGCGGGTTTAAGTAAAAGTTCGCAATTTAACAATAATAAAGCCCAGCGCAGCTATTTTGCGCTCGAGACGCGCCACAGCCATGACCTTTTGCACGAGGGGCGCGAAGGCCTGCCGCTGGAAAAAGTGCAGACCACTCTGCGCCTTTATATCGAAGCGCTGACCGGGCGCGAGGTCGAGATCGCGCCGCTCGCCGCCGTGCCGCAGGAATCGCGCCTTAGCGACGGGCGAATGATCTATCTGCCTTCGCTGGTCGCTGAATTTAACGATGACGAGCTGGATTTTCGGCTCTACAAAGTGTTGGCCGCGCACGCCGCCGGGCAGATCGAATTCGGCACCTATGAAAAGGACAGCGCCGGATTAAAAGCCGCTTTTTCCGAGCTTTCCTTTGTTTATGAAGAGGGCCGCGAAGCGCTCGATGCTTTTTCGCTCGATGGGTATCTTCACGACCTCGGGCAGGAAGAGAAAATGCTCTCGCTCGAGGAAGCCGCCGGCGAGATAAAGAAACGTTCGCTGCCAAAAGATTCCGATTACCGCTCGGTACTGCAGGTATTCCCCGAACCGGGCTTGGCGCGCAAAATTTTTGGCACGCTGGAAAACGGCCGGATCGATCGGCGCTTGCGTGGAACGTATCGCGGGCTGGTACGCGACCTTGACCTGATGGCCGCCAACGTTCGTGAAAAACGCCCGATGATCTTTGATCTCCCCATTCATCAAGTCCCGTTTGAATTGCTGTTTCAAATAACATTATGCGGCGGCGCGCTCGATGACGCGCGGCAGTTTTACGCGCAGATCGTCGGCGAACTGGAATCTGTCGTTTTCGATTACCTTGCCAAACCGGCCGCGACCGTCGCCGACACACTGATGGCGACCGGCCGTATCTATACGATGTTTCAAAACATCGCGCAGGAAGAAAAACAGCAGTCAAGCGAAAACGAGGAAAAGGGCGAAGAGTTACACGAAGATAAATCTTCCGAAGAATCCGTGCTGGAATCGCAAATAAAACGCGACGACAAGCAAAAGAAACTGCAGGATGCGCGCGATCTGTTTAACGCCTGGAACAATCTGGAAAACGAAGACGAGCCTGACGATCTGGACGGCGCCGAGGCCTGGTCGCATTCCGAAGTGCCGGAGCAGCCGCTGGAAACCGGCGACCTTGCATTTTCCTACGATGAATGGGACCGCGATCTGATGGATCACCGCCTGGGGTGGTGCCGCGTGGTGGAAAAACAGATCAAGCAGGGCGACCGCAACTTTGTCGAACTCACACGCAGCCGTTATGCCGGCGTCATCTCATCCATCCGCCGGCAGTTTCAATTGATGAAGCCGGAAAACCTCGCCAAAATTCATAAAGAGATCGACGGTGAGGAATTCGATCTTAACGCCGTGATCGATTACGTCATCGACCGCCGCGCCGACGGCATGCAATCCGACCGGCTTTATACCAAGAGATTACGCCGTAAGCGCGATGTGGCGGTGTCGCTGCTGCTCGACCAATCGTCATCGACCGCGCGCACCATCACGCGCAATCCTTTACAGCCGTACACGCACCCCGGCCGCCGCATTATCGAGATCGAAAAAGAAGGCTTGATATTGATGAGTGAAGCGCTCGAGGCCGTGGGCGACGTTTATTCCATCTACGGTTTTACCAGCGAGGGCCGCCGCAATGTAAAGTTTTATATGGTCAAGGATTTTGACGAGCGCTATAGCGAAGAGATCGAACGGCGCATCGGCGGAATTTCTTTTCAAAACAACACGCGGCTGGGCGCCGCCATCCGCCATGCCTCGGCGAAACTGCAAAAACAGGAAGCGCGCACCAAGCTTCTGATCATCCTGACCGACGGCCGCCCCTACGATCACGATTACGGTGACGCCCGCTATGCCCGCGAAGACGTCCGCGAATCCCTGACCGAAGCGCGCCTCGCCGGCGTCACGCCCTTCTGCATCACCATCGACCGCGACAGCGAAGCCGAACTCAAAGACCTCTACGGCGACGTCGGCTACACAATTATTGATGATGTTTTGAGTCTGCCTGAGAGAATGCCCAAGATTTACCGGAGATTGACGAGTTAAGCAACTTTCACTTGCTGCTTCTGGAGAGCGATTTCGTGAAGGGTTTCGGGAGCAATATCGGCGCCGTTTTCCCAACCAACAGTCCAACCGTCGAGAGAGAAATTCTTAAAATATTCGATATCTTTTAATGGAGCAAAAAATGGGAATTTTTCTATCCAGCCGCTGAAATCAATTTCGGCTTTTATCCCGTCGCTAAAAGATACCTCCAGCGTGTAACCGGAAACATATCTGGCTGCTGTGATTAAAACCAATTCTTTCATCAATTTATTTTAACGGATCGATTTTACTAAATCCTCGTCCTTGCCGCATATCCTGCCAATTTTGCTCAAGCTCACTCTGATGCAAGTCGATCCACTCACGAATAAGCTTGACCGCCGTTCTGGAGCTTATATTTCCCACCAATATATTACCTCTAAAATCAAAAGTCGCCTTTTCACTCTTATACTCGGCATGAAAATGAGGCGGGTTATGCTCATCAAAGAACATCCTGATAACGATGCCAAAAAATGTGGAAATGATAGGCACGATTTTCTACCCGAATTAATATTTTAACATAGCTTTTGCGGAAGAAGATAAGTTAAGAAATTTCAGCGGTTGTAGTAGTATTTCTCGAATTCTGCACAGGCTATCAATCTCCATTCGGGTTCCAGGCTGCTGCCGGGAAAATACGCGTCAACCAGACATTTTCCCTGGCGGTATTTTTTCCCGTCAAAGTTGAAATAGACGTGATGCGTATTGCCGGCGTCGATATGGCCTTTGAGCAAAAGGTCCGAGTAACCGTTCGTCCTGGTTTTCCTGATCTGGCTTCCCATTTCCGAGGCATCTACATAGTCCGTCGTCGCCAGAAGGGTCCTATACCGGCCGCTTTTTTTCTCAAAGATCCACATCATGCAGTTTCCCACTCCGCCGCAAAACGAAACGGTTTTGCCGCGCAGCATTATTTCCTCTTGCCCGTCTTTGTTCAGGTCGACCGCTTTGTATTCAAACATCCCGGCACAATCACTGGTACCATCCGTAAATTCGGTCCGGCCTTGAAATTCCTTGTCCCGTTTTAACTCGTCCCAAACAGGAAGGATCTTCTTATCGTGACAAAAAGGCTTTTTAGGCAGATCGTTTTTTGCCGAGCTCTCAGTCGGTGTTTCGGCAATCGGGAAGTACGCGACCCATTCCGATTCCTCAGTGGCCGGGGGCTGATCTATGAGGATCCTGTCTACGGGTTTTGAGTAAAACTGGAAAGTAATTAGCAGGCTCGCTGTAAAAGTGAGAAGAGCGGCGGCGATATTTAGTACATACCGGATCATCCAGGGTTTTCCACGCCTGCAGATTAGCCTAAAGCCGACCCTAAATACAATACTTTTCTTTGGATTTCTGAAGATTTTTTACGACAGATCTTGCAGGGTTTTTACCAGAACATTTTCATCACTTTCCGATACCGTCCTTAGATCAAGCACCACTTTATCTTCCAGTACCCGCGTAATCACCGGCGGCTCGCCCAGGCGCAATTTTTCTTCCAGTTGATTAGCGGAAAGGGTTTTGTGAGTCAGGGCGATCAGGCTGGTTTCAAGTTTTGCTTCGGGGGCCGCACCGCCGCCGACGGCGGAATGGCCGGGGATAATATCGACAACTAAGGAAGAATTTTCACTCAATTCCGCGCTCAGGTTTTCGACGAAATTCGCCGCGCGTTCGGCCAACTGCTCTTTGGTTTGCGAGAGCATTTTCAGCACCGGAATATCTTCTAATTCGGTCCCGCGCAGGTAGCTTTCGAGCGTCGCTTCGAGCGTCGCATAGGTGAGTTTATCCACGCGCAGCACTCGATAGAGCGGATGCTTGCGCAGTTTTTCTACCACTTCCGCACGGCCGACAATGAGGCCGGTTTGCAGACCGCCGAGGAGTTTATCGCCGCTAAAAGTCGCCACATCCACACCGGCGGCGACAGAATCGCTAATGCGCGGTTCACCGTCCAGGCCGTATTGCGTCAAATCGGGCAGCGCGCCGGAACCCGCATCTTCGAAAAAAGTAAGCCCGCGTTTGTGCGCGAGTTCGGCAAGTTCGGCTACTGAAGGCGACGAGGTAAAACCTATGACGCGAAAATTCGACGGGTGTACGCGCGCGATCAGGCGTGTGTTTTCCGTGATGGCGTTTTTATAATCCGAAAGCTTTGTGCGGTTTGTCGTGCCGACCTCGACCAGCGTAGTTCCCGCCTGCTTCATCACGTCAGGAATGCGAAAATCTCCGCCGATCTCGACCAGTTCGCCGCGCGATATTATCGTCTCACCGCCGGCGGCTAAAGCCGTCAGCACCAGGTAGGCGGCAGCGGCACAATTGTTCACGATCAGCGCGGCCTCAGCGCCGGTCAGGTCCGCTAATAGTTTTTCCGCCCGCGCGCCGCGCCTGCCGCGTTTGCCCGTGGCGAGGTCATATTCCAGCGTGCAATAGCCGCCGGTTTCGGCGACCGCGGCTCTGGCTGCTTCGGAAAGCGGCGCGCGGCCCAGATTCGTGTGAATTATCACACCCGTGGCGTTGATAACTTTTTGCAGGCGCGCCCTCTTTTGCAAGTCCCACCCGGCCGCCAGGCGAATTTGAGCTTCCTTTAACAATTCTTCCCGGGAGACGGCGCTTTTTCCATTATCCCGGGCTATTTCCGCCCGCAGCCCCTCGATGGCCGCCCGCGCCAATAATGTCAGGTGTTTAACACCGATCCCGGAAACCAGATCCTGCCCCGTTTCAGAGCGCAGCAGCGCGTCTACCGAAGGTAGTAAGCTTAGATCGGTTTTTTTCGTTGAAGTTTCCGGGTCCGCCATCGTATAGTAATAATAGCTTATTTTTTATTAAATGAGCCTCTCACCATCTCACGCTAAATTCATTCAGATACGGTAATAAAATGGCGATACAAAACAAACTGGCGCGGCAGCAGCAAAATATGCGCAACCTCGGGAAAACCGTTCTTGCGGACGCAGTGACGGTCGATCAGCATCTGGGCCGGCTCGAAGAAGATATCCGGAAGCTAAAGATCGATTTTGGCATCTATTTCAACGGCGGTTTAAAACGCGCGCCCCACGAAGCCCGCGGCCGCGTAGAAGCCCATATTAAACGGCTAAGCGACGACCGCAGCCTGACCTATGCGCAGCGTTATGTGCTCAACAACCTGGTGTCGCGTTTCACATCCTATCGCGAACTATGGCGCCGGACATTCAAGCAGCGCGGCGAAACGAATTTTTGATACAGCAATATATTTGGCGATAAAAAGGCGGCCTCATCGGGCCGCCTTCTTTTATTTATGAATTTGATCTTCGTGGGATCCCCGACCGAAACTTCTCTCGGTCAATTGCTCGGTTAAACTTTGGTTACGTTTTCGGCTTGCGGTCCTTTCGGTCCTTTTATGACTTCAAATTCGACTTCCTGGCCCTGCGTCAGCGTCTTGTAACCGTCTCCTTGTATCGCGCTGTAATGCACGAAAATATCAGAGTCTCCGGGCTGTTCGATAAAACCATAGCCCTTTGCATTGTTAAACCATTTTACTTGACCGGTAATTCTAGACATTCTTACAATTTCCTCCTACAAACTTCAATAAATTCTAAAGACGAACGGTTCTTGGGCCGATCGTATAAGTGAAAAATACTAGTTGTCGAGAGTTGGGTGTTAAGCTGCCAGCACAGTATCAACACGGGAACGCTTCACGAACAACTAAATTCGATATCCAGACAATCCGGGGAGAGTTGCCTGAGACAGCGAATGGTTTGAGCTAAGTTCAAAACAAAACTAACTACGTAAAGAACTAGTGGCACCTGACCTTGATACGACATTTCATTTTTAATGATTTAGTGTTTGAACGACCGTAAATTTATTAGAAACCGGCGTTTATGTCAAGAGTTTTTTCTCATTTTCGGTTAAAATAAACGCGCAAACAGCATTTTTTATCAAATTAGCGGTTTTTTACGTGTAAAACGTGTTTTTCACCGCTCGCAGAAATTTATCCGTTAAGCCTTAAAAGGCTATTTTTGTTCACTTTATATGGCAGACAACACCAACCCGTCGATCCGCGTTTCTATGATGCCGCACATGACCAATGCGCAAGGCACTATATTTGGCGGCGTACTTCTTAGCTACATCGATCAGGCCGGCGCGATCGAGGCCGTGCGGCGTACGAATCACCGCCGATTTGTCACCGTGGCGATGCGCGAGGTCGTGTTTCACCAGCCGGTTTACGTCGGCGACCTGGTGAGTTTTTACGGCGAAGTAACAAAGGTCGGTAATACGTCGATCACGGTCAAAGTTTGCGTTGAGGCCGCTCGTTTTAAAAACGTCAGCGAAACCGTGGAAGTGACCGAAGCCGAGCTGACCTACGTGGCGGTCGACGAACACTTTAAGAAAGTGCCGATCCAGAAGAATTAGATATGGAGCGCGGGCATCTTGCCCGCAGCGGACGCGCAGCGTTCGAGATTGTGAAAACCGACACTGAAGCTTTCAGGCCGCGAGCGGCCTTTGCGGGCAAGATGCCCGCGCTCCATACTCTCTAGACTCTCCCGACTCCTGACTGCTAAACTCATTTAATGTATCCGGCAGGAAATTTATTTATCCCCGCGTCGCACGGCAAGCTTGAGGCGATCTTAAAAGAGCCTTCAGGCGAGCGGAAGGGTGTGGCGCTGGTTTGCCACCCGCATCCGCTGGGCGCCGGCACGATGCATAATAAAGTGGTTTTTCGCGCCGCGGCCGGATTACTCGATGCCGGTTTGGCAGCGCTAAGATTTAATTTTCGCGGCGTGGGCGCCAGCACCGGGACGCACGATGAAGGCCGCGGCGAACAGGACGATGTTCGCACGGCGCTTGATTTCCTGGCCGAAAAATATCCGCAAGAACCTATCACGCTGGCCGGGTTTTCTTTCGGTTCGCGTTTCGGCACCGAAGTGGGCGTCACGGACAAGCGAGTGGTGCGGTTGATCAGTATCGGGTCGCCGGTCGACAAATATAACTACAGTTATTTGAACACTTTAGATAAACCGATACTTTTTGTGCATTGCGCGCAGGATGAATACGGTAATGTCGGGAAATTGCGCACGCTGGTCGAAGGCCTGCCGGTGACGGCGCAGGCCAAACTGGTGGTCTTTGAAAATTGCGGCCATTTTTTTGATAGCAAACTGGATGATTTGAAAAAAACGATCACCGCCTGGGTGACAGAACAAATAGATAAACAATGAGTAATGAATACGGTAAAAATGCGACACTGTCTTATAACCAGTATCTGAAAGTGCCGGACCTGATCGAGCTGCAGCAAACTCTTTCCGACCCGGTCAGCCACGACGAGCTGCTTTTTATCATCATCCACCAGACCTACGAACTCTGGTTCAAGCAATTACTCCACGAACTCGACGCCACCATCGGTTGGCTGAACGAGGAGCGTATCTTCCGCGCCAATCATTCGCTGCGCGTGATCGTCTCGATTGAGAAAATTCTCGTTTCGCAGATCCACATCCTGGAAACGATGGCGCCGATCGGCTTTCTCGAATTTCGCGACAAGCTTAATCCGGCCAGCGGTTTTCAATCGATGCAGTTTCGCGAACTCGAATTTGTTTCCGGCGCAAAGGATGAAAAAATTCTGGCCACCTTTAAGAACGACGATTACGCCTACCCGCAGTTGGTAAAAAGATTTGGCGCGCCGAGCCTGGCCGACACTTTTTGGGCCTTGTTGAATAAGAGAGGCATCGATGTTTCCGATCACGACAAACGCGTCGCGGCGATAGTAGATATTCTCACCCACCCGGAAAACGATCACGACCTTTACCAGCTGCAGGACCTGCTGATCGAACACGACGAGCACGTCATCTTCTGGCGTTCGAACCACGTGACCATGGTCGAGCGAATGTTGGGAATGAAACCCGGCACCGGCGGCAGCGAAGGCGTTGGCTACCTGCAGAAAACCCTGACCAAGAAATTCTTTCCCGAATTGTGGGAAGCACGGACTCACCTTCAAGTGCCCGTTTCTGATAAAATGTGATTAGGATGTTCGAGACGGTAAAAACAAACGACCCGGCAAATCTTGAGGCTATCAGGCTTTTTAATGAAGCCTATGCCGCGCAGATGGACGATGATTACGAAAGCGCGATCAAGCTCTATAAAGATTCCATCGCCGCCGCGCCCACTGCCGAAGCTTTTACATTTCTCGGCTGGGTTTATAGTTTTCAGGGACGTTATGACGAAGCCATCGCCGAATGCCTGGCCGCTATCTCGATCGACGCTGGTTTCGGCAATCCTTATAACGACATCGGCAGCTACCTGATCGCCAAGGGCGACAATTACGGCTGCGTGCGCTGGTTCAAACTGGCGATGCAGGCCACCCGTTATGAAGCGCGCGGCTTTCCGCATTTTAATCTCGCTACCGTCATGGAAAAACGAGGGCATTTTTTAGAGGCCGCAAAACATTACGGCCTCGCTCTGAAAATGCAGCCTGACTATATAAACGCCTACAAAGCGCTCAGAAAAATGCAGGAGCGTTTGAATTAATCGTTCACTTTCTTTCCGGCATCGCTGATCGCTTCACCGACCGAATCTACCGCATCTGAAACCCCGCGTTTGAATTTGCCCCAGGTTTCCTGGGCCTCGCCCTTGGCGTGCTGGGCTTCGCCTTCGGCTTCCAGCCTTGTGTTTCCGGTCACTTCACCGGCTTTGTCTTTGACGTAACCCTTTGCCTGCTCGTATTTACCTTTAACCTCGTCTTTATTGATGATTCCCATAATTCCTCCTTGATTTAAGTGTCACGTACTAATTCCAGACACTTTTATTATCTTCCAGATGTTGAAATGCAATTAGCATTCCTCGTTTTGAGTCGTGTCTTTAGGGCAGAAGCCCGCGTGTCAGCGATCTATTTTCGTGTGTTTAGTGTATTTCGTGGTTAAACTCTTATGTATGCATTTAAGTAAATGAACTAAAGCTTAACCACGAAACACACCAAATACACTAAACAGCAATTGCTAATTGTTCATATTGCCAAATGATCCTTTCTTTCATTTTTCTTCGCCTTACTTTTTAACCGCAAACTTTTGTTTGCCAACATAAATTTTTTGGAGATGATTATGAAAAAGATCGTTCTTATTTTATTTCTACTTTTGCTTTCACAAAGTTTTACCGCTTACGCACAGGGACCCGAAGACATTCTCGGTTACTGGAAAACGGGCAGCGTCGGATCGCTGCAATATCAGAACACGGTGACCGGCGCGACTAAATCAAACCGCGGCAGCCTTTTCACCTACAAGTTTTTGCCGAACGGCAATTATGAATTTATCGGCTACATGGAATCGACCATGTACAACTGCACCACCACGCTCTTTAACGAGATCAAGGGTAAATACACGGTCGATGGTTCGACGATAAAATTAAACCCCTCGCGCGATTACTGGAAAAACACAAATAGCTGTGCCGCCAGCGCCAATAAAGAGCAAACCAAAACACCCACCAAAAAATCGCTCGGGTTTGAGAGAAAAGAAGACGAGTACGGCAAGCAGCTTTTGTGTTTGACCGACGGCGAAGCGGAAACCTGTTATCGTGCGGAAAACAGTGAATCCGGCGAACTAATTTTGTCAAAATAGACCGGCTGCTGATCTTTATGACCCGGCAGGAAAAACCTTTGGAAAGGATCGAGCCGGATTTAGATTTTGGGTCTTTGGCACATCGCCGGAGCTCCTCGATGGCATAATCCTTGAGCCGGTTAAGGCGCAAAAGGCGCCCAGGCGGAAAAATGTACTGCCTGCTGGATCAACCGCGCTCCCCGCAAAATGGTACCGGCCCAGCGATCATACCCCGGTCGTGGCGGAATTCAAGATATAAACTTACTAAGGACCATTAAAAAACACTGACGATCATTTAGGAATTTTCAAAAACTTTAACATCAAAGCCCGAGCTTCGGGGGACAAGCGTTTAAGTCCTTGTGCCCACGCTTTCATATGAGCGACGTTACCGATAGGTATGCCGTGTCGCTTTGCATATTTCAATATTTTTTCACTTTCGATACTTATCATTACGTCTTTTATGGTTTCGCGTACTAATTTTATTTTATAAGTTATCTCAGCTCCTTCAAATCCTAACGTCCTCACCAACTTGCTATATTGTTGCGCGAGCCGTATCGGGATTTTACTGGCGGTCAGCGTTGAAACGTTGGCAATGCCGTACTTAAATATCTTTCCGTCAATTTTTATTTCGTACAGGGCATACATACCTTTTGCGGTTTTCGTATTCTTATGCACGCCTTTTGCGGCCCCGGCAACCGCAACTGCAGCTAAACTGATATTAGGTGCTGATGCATCAACTTTCTCCAAGATGACGCCGTTACCCATGTCTAATAACGAAGCGCTCATTGCACCCCTTAAGGAAGTCACCGCATAATGATAGGTTGTATAAAACTCTTCGTACTCTTTCACCATGCCTTCCAACTCATTGGCTCTAATAACTTGCAAAGAGATCATATAATCTATGTCGCTGCCTCCCTTTATTAGGTTAGCGATTTCTTTAACCACTAATAATAAAGGATTGAAAGAGCCTACTAAGTCCGCAACTACAGCCGCATTCAACTTGTCGGATAATATATCTATGCCTTCTTTATTTTTGAGAATTGCAGCTCCCAGCGCCTCCAATTTCGGACCATATAATTCGATCATCTCGAGAGCATTTTTAACACTAGTAATATATGATTTGCTCGAACGTTTATTCGGTTTACCCGCATCGGGCACACTGCCTTTCTTTTTCTTTTTAGCAGGATCGAATACTTGTCTTTGAATACGCGGAGTTGATGAATCAGGGTTCGTCTCTTCAAGTCGCCGGCTTTTACCCTGCTGTACGGTGTGTGCCAGCTCATGGGCGAGAAGTTCTTTGCCTTGCCTCGAGCCGGTATCGAATTCGCCCTGCCTGAAGAAGATATCGTGCCCGTGCGTAAAAGCCTGTGCGTTTATATCTTCATTCATGCTGTGGGCATCGCTGCCGGTGTGAATTCTGACGCCGCTAAAGTCGGCTCCCATTTCCGATTCCATTTCGCGGCGAATAGGATCGTCGAGCGCGCTCCCTCCACCAATGCTTTCCAATCCCGACCTGAATTTCGGGGTGATTTCGGCTAGATCGTTACTTTTTCGGCTGACCGTTCCATCCGCACGACCCCGGACCTCTGCCGATTGCCCATCCGCGATCTTTCGTGCGATCTCATCTGCTTCTCGCTCGTCCGTATCCGCCGGGTGGCTTATGGTGAGGGATTTTCGCTGTACCGGAAAAGTGTTGTTTTTATTCACGCACGCCGGGCACCCGCCGCCACAGGCGCAAGCGCTTCGCGTAAGAGCCGCTCCGAGATCGAATTGAGACGACCGCGAAGATTTGGAATGTGAGATATCAGCCGCGACGGCAGATTTCAGCGCTGGTTTTTGCAGGAGTTCGCGCATGCTTGCTAATTTTACCTGAAAATCTTCCTGAAGGAAAAATAAAATCTTCCCCTGCCGTTCTCGTTCATACTGCCGCCGAGGAAGACGGGGCCAAGCGGTGTTTCGAGAATCGCCCCGCCCGAGAGGCTCTGGCGATAGTTAGCGTTGCCGATCTTCTCAAAGGCGCTTCCGCCTCCGTACCAAGCCCCGACATAGGCCTTTCCGCCCAGGAACGTTGGAAATATCTCAGGGTTGTACAAAAATCCAGCCCCCGCCTGGATGTAATTGCTCGAACGGAACTCCTCGTAGCCGTAACCGCCAAGACGGAAAGGCCCGCCTAACGTAAACTACCTGATCAGCGCGCTACTCCTCCAAAGGTAGCGCCCGCACCGCCGAAAGCGAACTCTATCGCCCGTTTATTCACTCTGCTTACCGGGAAAAATATATTATTGCGCGTTTCCACCTGCGTAAAGCTCCCGATAGTGTCGGCGCTGTCAAAATAATGCGTCATGTAGTTCCGCGAATATCGCCCCTGATTTGGGACCTGGGAGAAATACGACATCTCGCTCCTCCTGCGCAACAATTGGAAAACGCTCGGGCCAAAACTAAAAGGCAAGATCCATATCATCGTCGGCACCGCCGATACTTTTCACTTAGACGAAGCCGTGCGCCTGCTTGACGCCGAAATGAAAAAATTCGGGAACCCCGGCAGCGATGCAAAGTTCACTTACCTGCCCGGCAAAACGCACTTCGATCTCTATCAGGATGGGCTTGGACTCCAGATCGCACAGGAGATGTATAAGATCGCGCGTCCGAAGTAGAAGATGCCGAAGTAGAAGACCGGAGCGCGGACTCACTCGTACGCAATCAGCGCATCGGCGCTCCGCCTGTTTTAAAAAGTCTTGTGAAATAAAAATGAGTGTGATATAAAGGCCTTCCATTTCTTTCACTAAATCAAAAAGGAGGGCATTAATATGCCAGCACCAGCTACCGCAATGACGACACCTTCTCCGATCGTGGAGCCCGGGTATACCGGCCAGTTCATTTACTTTGGGGAGATGATCCCGAACCAGGTGCTCATTAGAAACCTGGGTGAAACCGAGGCCCAATACTGGCTTTCCAGCGGAAGAGACGGCTGGGCCTACTACGGGACCGTCGCCAGAGGCGAAACGTCGTCGATCTTGGTGGAGTGGTTTTCGGGCATCGCTACCTTCGGCAATCGCGCAGACTCGGCGATAGAGATCGGCGGCGACGGCATTTACCCGTATGACCCAAATACCGGTGAGGCCGTCAAAGACTAAATCGCTCTCCCATCGTTCTTAATTTCTCCCGCTGCCAGAGCTAATAATTTGTTTTTTGATTTTAGCCGCTTCGCGGGCGTGTTGGAGTGTGTAGATTGGTCTCGTCAGGGAGTTGGGATTTTCCGATGACCCTGCGCGCTCTGATCGATGTGTTTTTCGAAAAAAATCCCAGCCATAAATGGCTGGGATTTCCCTTTTGATGTTTCGGAACGCAGCTTCAGGCAACTTCTCTTAATTGTAATAAAGATGTTTTGAAATATTCTAAAACCTGAATGGCCTGCTCACGTTTCACTGCGGGGAAGTTTTTCAAAAAATCGTCCAATGAAATGCTTTTTTCCAAATGTTCAAGCAAAGTTGAAACTGGAATCTCCGTGCCCCGAAAAACGGGGGTACCGTTCAATATCTCTTTTTTGCTAACGATAACCTCGGATTCAGAAAGAAATAAGGGGAATATTTTTTCTCTCTTCACATTGATCGGCTCTTCCCAGGCATTCTCATCATCTGCTTGAGCTATTACTATATCGTCTATCTCTTTTTCGGTTAGATTTGTATTCATATATCCCAACCTGTAATTATTCTAACTATTCTATCAGGTTTTAACTGAAAAATTATCTTCAATTTTCTGCCGCCAAATGTCTCTCCGATTAATTGGAAGCGATCGGTATAGGATTTATTCCTTCTGATATGAAAATCATTGTAAAAACATTCCACGGCCTCTTTAAACGTAATGCTGTGAGCGGACAGTTTATCGCTGTGGAAATCGTACTCAAAATCTGTGGGAATAAATTTTGACCAATCCATAAAATTAAGATCTATTTATTAACTCTCGTTCACCTTCAGCACGGCGAGAAAAGCTTCTTGTGGGATCTCTACGCGGCCGACTTTTTTCATGCGCTTTTTGCCTTCTTTTTGTTTTTCCAGCAGCTTGCGTTTGCGCGAGATGTCGCCGCCGTAGCATTTGGCGGTGACGTTCTTGCCCATCGCTTTGACGGTTTCGCGCGCGAGCACCTTGCTGCCGATAGCGGCCTGGATCGGCACTTCGAAAAGCTGGCGCGGAATGAGTTCTTTCATCTTGGTGGTGAGCAGGCGCCCCTTGGCGATGGCGGTGGCGCGGTGCAGGATCAGCGAAAGCGCATCGACGGGCTCGCCTGAGATGAGCACGTCCAGCTTGACCAGATCGCTTTCCTTGTAATCGGAAAAATGATAATCGAGCGAGGCATATCCGCGCGAAACGCTCTTTAGCCGGTCATAAAAATCAAGCACGATCTCATTTAGCGGCAGTTCATAGACCAGCATTACCCGGCTGTCCGTCACGTATTCAAATTTTTTCTGCACGCCGCGTTTTTCATCCAGCAGCGGCAGGATACCGCCCAGAAATTCGTCCGAGGTGAGAATGGTGGCTTCAATAAAAGGCTCTTCTATTTTCGTGATGCGTCCGACATCGGGCATTTTCGAGGGCGAATCGATCTCAGCCAGAACGCCGTCCGTGGTTGTCACCCGGTAGCGCACGCCCGGCGCGGTAGTTATCAGTTCGAGATTAAACTCGCGCTCGAGCCGTTCCTGCACGATCTCCATATGCAGCAGGCCAAGGAAGCCGCAGCGAAAACCAAAACCCAGCGCGGTCGAAGATTCGGGTTCGTAAAAGAACGAAGCGTCGTTTAAGCGCAGCTTGTCCATCGCATCGCGCAGATCCTCGTACTGCGCGGCATCGATCGGGTACAAGCCCGCGAAAACCATCGGCTTTACTTCCTGAAAACCGGGCAGCGCTTCCTTAACGGGGCGCGCGGATTCAGTGATGGTGTCACCGATCTGCACATCGGCCACGGTCTTGATCGAAGCGGTGAGAAAACCTACTTCGCCGACGCTCAATTTATCGATCGGCGTCGGGCGCGGGCGGTTCACACCCAGGGTTTCCACCAGGTAATCGCGGCCGGTATTAAAAAATCTTATTTTGGTGCCGGTTTTCAGCGTGCCGTCGATCACACGGAACAGCACGATCACGCCGCGGTAAGAGTCGTACCAGGAATCGAAGATCAGCGCCTTGAGCGGCGCATTAGGATCGCCCTTTGGCGGGGGGACTTTTCTAATTATTTCTTCTAAAACCTCGTCGATACCGATACCGGTCTTGGCGGATGTCAGCACTGCATCCTTAGTATCGAGCCCGATGATGTTTTCGATCTGCTCTTTGATACGGTCGGGTTCAGCCGAAGGCAGGTCGATCTTGTTCAACACGGGAATCAGTTCGAGGTCGTTTTCGAGCGCAAGGTAAGTATTGGCCAGGGTCTGCGCCTCGACGCCCTGCGAAGCGTCAACGACCAGCAGCGCGCCTTCGCAAGCGGAAAGCGAACGCGAAACTTCATAGCTGAAATCGACGTGCCCCGGCGTATCGATCAGGTTAAGTACATAATTCTGCCCGTCCTTGGCTTTGTAATCGAGCCGTACGGCATGCGCCTTGATGGTAATGCCGCGCTCGCGCTCGAGATCCATATCGTCTAAGACCTGCGCTTCCATATCGCGGGCGGAAACCGCCCCTGTGCGCTCGAGCAAGCGGTCGGCCAGAGTAGACTTGCCGTGGTCAATGTGGGCGATGATCGAAAAATTTCTAATGCGTTCAGCGTTCATATTACTATTGACGACATCCGCGTCACTGATTCAAACTTATAAGATAACAAAATAGGCATAAAACTGCACATCTTGCCTGCGACTCCTTTCATTCTCTATCATTTTCCATCTATACGTTATTATCTATTCCGGAATAGATTAAAGACGATAACTGATAGATTATAGATAAAAGCAGTAAAGGGATTAATCATTTGTGATAGGCCTCGACACAGACATGTGCGCCGATTTTGCGAAAAGCTCTTCGCGCGAGTGGCTGGAAACCAACGGGATCGGCGGTTTTGCTTCTTCTACCATTTCGGGCGCGAATACGCGGCGTTATCACGGATTGCTGGTGGCGGCGGTGCGGCCGCCGGTCGGGCGCGCGGTGCTGCTGTCGAAATTCGAGGAGCTTTTAATTGTGGGTGGCGAGAGTTTTCAGCTTTCCGCCAATCAATATCCCGGCGCCATTTACCCGCAAGGCTTCAAATATCTGAAAAAATTCCGCCTCGATCCTTTTCCGGTCTGGACCTTCGAAGTTTCAGGGGTCGAAATAGAAAAGACGATTTTCATGGCGCATGGCGAAAACGTTACCGTGATCCAGTACCGCGTTAAGGGACAAAAACCAGCCGATAAAATTACGCTTGAATTAAAACCTTTGCTCGCTTTTCGCGATTATCATCACCTCGGCCACGAACGCGTGATCAACACGCAGTTGGCCATCGCCGAAGATCACCTGTCTATTCACCCGGATACCCAACTGCCGGCGCTTTGTATTTCGTATGACGCTGCCGCGCACGTAACCGAGACAGGCGATTGGTATCACAATTTCGAATACGCCATCGAGCGAGAACGCGGTTTTGACTTTCACGAAGACCTTTATAATCCGTGCGCGATAAAGTTCGACTTAACAGACGTCGATGAAATTTCTCTCATTGCTTCAACCGAACATAAAAACGCTTCAGAAGCCGCCGGGCTGAAACAAACGGAGATCGCTCGCCGTGAAGCCTTGGTCGCCAATGTAAGCGCAGAAAATGCAAAAGACGATCTCTTCAAACAGCTGACGCTTGCCGCTGACCAATTTATCGTCGCGCGCGGCGAAGAAAAAACCGTTATCGCCGGTTATCACTGGTTCACCGATTGGGGGCGCGACACGATGATCGCCCTGCCCGGCCTGACGCTCGCCACCGGGCGATACAATGTAGCGGAAAGCATCCTGCTGGAATTTTCAAAACATATTTCGCAGGGGATGCTACCCAACCGTTTTCCCGACGCCGGTGAAGAGCCGGAGTACAACACGGTCGATGCCACGCTCTGGTATTTCGAAGCCATCCGCGCGTATACCGAGGCGACCGGGAATCTCGCTTTCGTCAAAGATCATCTGTACGAAAAGCTCCGGGACATTATTAATTGGCATATTCAGGGCACCCGCTACGGCATCAAGGTCGACCCGGCTGACGGGCTGCTCCAGGGCGGTCGCCGCGGCGTTCAGCTTACCTGGATGGACGCCAAGATCGGTGATTGGGTAGTGACGCCGCGCACCGGCAAGGCGGTCGAGATACAGGCGCTGTGGTATAACGCTCTGCGAATTATGGAAAGCTTTGCCGAAAAATTTGGCGATGACACCCGAAAAACCGACTACCGGCTTTTCGCCGAGTTTGCCGCGCGGCATTTTGAAAGCGCATTCTGGAATGACGCGGAGCAGTGTCTTTATGATGTGATAAGTGAAGGCGCAAAAGACGCGTCTGTTCGCCCAAACCAGATCTTTGCGGTGAGCTTGCCGCATACAATGCTCTCGCCCGAAAAAGCGCAAAGAACAGTTGAGAAAGTTCGCGATGAATTATTGACACCGGTCGGCCTGCGCAGCCTTTCGCCGAAAGATAAAAAATACACGGGAGTTTATATCGGGTCACCTTTGATGCGCGACGGTTCGTATCATCAAGGCACGGTTTGGGGATGGCTGATCGGTCCTTATATCACAGCGCACCGAAAAGTTTTTGGCATGGACAACGTGCGAGAGCTGCTAAAAGATTTTGAGGATCATTTAACCGAAGCCGGTCTGGGAACTATCTCCGAAATATTCGATGGTGACCCGCCGCATAAACCCCGCGGATGCATTGCACAGGCCTGGAGTGTGGCGGAAATTTTGCGGGTTCTTTAGGAGCGCACAATTCATTGTGCAAAAATGCCGAATAAATTCGGCGCTTCAATTACCGCGCCCGGTAGTACTCCACTCCCTCACTCATTTCGATCGCAAGTTTTCCTTCGCCCTGCGCGTAATCCATGTGCGCGACGGCTTCCGATACGGCGAGAAATCTTTGCGTCAGATCTTCCATCACATGCGGGAAAAGTTTTTGCGCGATGTCCCACGCAGTGGTTCCCTCTTTTGGGACCATGCCGATAACGCGCGCCTGTCTTTCATCGATCGCGCGCACATAGCGGTGAAAAATTTCCTCAAAATCATGCACCGGTTCGCCGTGGCCGCCGTACACCATCGTCGGCGCGCACGCCCGTAACCGCGCGAGGCTGACCAGGTACTCCGCCAGCGACCTGAACCTTCGTTTCGGATCGACCGGGTCGAGCGAAAGCACCGGATTCGGCGTAATGCGTTTTAGCACGCAATCGCCGCAGAGCAATGTGCGGTTAGCTTCGCGTAGAAAAGAACAGGAGCCCGGCGTGTGCCCCGGCGTATGCAGCACCTTCAGGCTTCCGCCCGCAAACCCGAGCTCCATTTCATCCTGCAGCAGCGAAAATTCCCCATCTTCGAGCGCGTCGGTCAACATTCGAAAAGACTGGTAAAATTCCTGCATATCGAGCCAGACAGATTCCGGAACGCCCGCTTTAATTAACAGCGAGTGATGCTCTTCCTTTGCCAGCCGCCCGAACAGGTGGCCCGTTTCCCAGCCGTGAACCAAAATTTCCGCGTCCTTGGCTTCGTCCCGCACGGTTTTTGCCAACCCGCAATGATCTTCGTGGGCGTGGGTAAGAACGATCCGGCGAATATCGGAAAATTTCACGCCATGGCGCTGCAGCCCTTCGCGCAAAGCTTTGATGGCTTCGGGAGTTTTCGGCCCCGCGTCGATCAGAGTGAGCGGATCTTCCTTGATGAGATAAACGTTGACGTCGCCCACCAAAAAAGGCGTGGGCACGGCTATGGAATGTATCTGCATAAACTAAAAAGATTAAACCACAGATACATTAGAACAGTGAAGAGTTGATAGTGAATTGTCGCTGGGAGTAAAACATCGGATTCAAGCACGAGGTCATCGGAAGCTCCCCTCCTTGTCGAGGAGGGGTGGCGCGCGCTTCGCGTGACGGGGTGGTGCATCCGGGTGGTTTCATACTTTATGACTACCCGGTTGCGGCTACTACCATGCGCTCCCGGTTCTGACTTCGTTATCGGATGAGCTTTTAAAATAAAAAAGCCGGCAGAGCCTTTTAGCACTCTGCCAACCCGGAAAACTCTGCGAACTTTCTAAACTATTGCTTGGCGCTTTTCTTCGCCATGGCCATCAATTCTTCCGGCATCCATTTGTTGACGCCTTTTTCGGTGATCTCGGTAATTCCCTTTTCGCGGTTGTGCCATTCCTTGACGGGCGCGTCTTCGCGGCCCCATTCGCGCTCATAATTTTCCACTTGCTCGAGGCAGATGATCACGCCGTGCGCCACTTCTTTCCAGTTCTCCGTTTGAATGCCGCGCAAAACGACCGGCAGCCCGGCGGTCCAGTCTTCTTCGGGGGTGATGCGGTCCTGTTCGGGAATCGTCAGCTTGTCCGCCGGCGGAAAAGGCTTCCCCTCGAATTCTTTGGCCAATAGCGCTGCAACCTCTTTATATGAAAGATTTGCGTTATTTTTCTTGATCTCTTTGGCCCGGCTGTAAAGGCTGGAAACCGTTATTTGGTCGCTCATAGGTGAAGATTATAAATTATCGAGGGATTTTTCACCACAAAGGCACTGAAGAACACAAAGAATTCGAGCGTTCTTTCTGGAAGCACCGCCACTTAGTGTTCTTTGAGGCTTTGTGGTGAAAAATTTGTCTTTGGCGAGCCCGGTATTGTATTTTGGCATCAAACGGATTAGTCTTTTACCGTTGAGGGATCATTCAATGAACAAGCTTTTACTGACGGCAATTTTACTTTTATTATCCTTTTCCGCTTTGGCGCAGAGTCATGAATACGCGCCGCTGCAGGAGCACGACCTGAAATACAAAGACTGGACCTATAAAACGATCCAGGGCGACGCGGAAGTAAACCTGCGCACCGCCATCAAAGGCAAAAAGCTGGTGATGGTCGTTTATTTCGCCTCCTGGTGCCCGAATTGGCGAAACCAGGCGCCCTTTACCGAAAAGCTTTACGAAAAATATAAAGGCAGCGGGTTTGAAGTTATCGGCGTGAGCGAGTATTCGCTGCTTAATGATGTTAAAACCAACCTTGAGTCCAACAAGATAACTTTCCCGATCGTGGTTGAATCCGATTCGCGGGCGATGAGAGACAAAACTGCGCATTACGAATACCGCCAGGAAACCGGCGACACGCGCAACTGGGGTTCGCCGTGGAATATTTTTCTCCAACCGGCGATGCTGAAAAAGGACGGCGACGTGCTCGCCGGTAAAGCCTTTGTCGTAAATGGCGAATTGATCGAAGCCGATGTGGAAGCTTTTATCAGAGAAAAGCTCGGCCTGCCTAAAGAAGAAAAGAAAGCCGCTGCTGCAGCTGCCCCAGCTGCTACCGCCCAAGCACAAAATAAAGCGCCTGAGGTCTGTGCCGAAGACCCCAAGCTGCTAAATTTGAAAAAACCTTAAGGCAGATTCTGCAGTGTATCGGTCAGTTTGTTGACCACTTCAAGCAGCGTTTTTCCCGCGGTGTTAAATTGGCCGGCCATGGCCTGGTCTTCCGCGATCCCGGCGGTTTCCGAAACTCCCTGAATAAACACTATAAAAGGCCGCAGTTCAGGCTTGGCGTGAAAATCGCCTTCGAGCTGCGCCATTCCCGCGCGAACGCCTTTGATCGTTTGCAATACCGTCTGTTTAGCGGCGCGGTTTTTTTCCTTTACCGAAGCGGACGCCTTTGGGTCCCTATCGATATCTTCTATCGTCAGTGCGGTTCCGCCCAGCACGAAAACAAAGCGGGAGATGTTTTTGATCTGGTTGGCGACCTTCAGGCTTTCTTCCTTGATCGCAAAAGAAGAGACCGGTTTTGGTGCCGCTTTCGGAACCGGTTTTCTAACGGATTTTTTCTGCGCCAGCGCCGGGATAGATAAACCAAGCAGGCAGAATAAGATAAGCGCGATCGGCCACAATAACTTCATTCTTCGATTTTTTAACATTTTCTCAAATACTCCCCCCCTATATTCCTTGATAGCTTCTCTTTTAGATCTATCTTAAAATAGTCTCATAACCGGGATGAAAGAAAAACCCCTAAAAATTCGCCGCCTGGGCCGGATAGAATACGGTGAGGCTTTGCATCTGCAAAAAGAGCTGGAATCAGCCATTATCGCCGGCAGCGAAAATGACACTTTTTTGCTGCTCGAACATCCCCATGTTTTCACGCTCGGGCGCCGCGCTAAAGAGGAAGGCGTGCTGGCCAGCAAACCGCTGCTGGAATCTTTGGGCGTGGCGGTTTTTGAAGCCGACCGCGGAGGCAAGGTCACTTATCACGGGCTGGGACAGGTTGTCGGCTACCCGATCATAAATTTAAGCCCCGATCGCGAGGACGTGCATAAATTTGTCCGTGATCTGGAAGAAGTGCTGATCCGCACAATGGGCGATTTCGGCATCGAGGCTTTTCGCATCGAAGGCCTGACCGGCGTTCACACCGCGGATGGCAAGATCGCGGCCATCGGCGTGCATATCAAGCGCTGGGTCACCACGCACGGCTTTGCCCTCAACGTTAATACCGATCTGAGTTATTACAATATGATCATCGCCTGCGACGGTGAGCCCGTGACCTCGATGGAAAAACTGCTGGGGCGCGAGCTGACGCTGGCCGAGGTCGAGGATAGAATAATCGAACATTTCTGCGCGGTTTTTGGACGAGAAATAGTTTCGGCCGGAGCGCGGACATTCTTGTCCGCATGAACGCGCAGCGATTTGAAGTCCGCTCTAGCGGACGATTGAAAGTAGCCCCGTGCTTTAGCGCGGGGTAAGTTAATCAAAAGAGAATCCCAAGCCCGCTTTAGCGGGCGACAGAAATTCCTAGCCTCTTTCGCCCGCTAAAGCGGGGCTTTTTATTTGTTTTTGGTTCGCTAACCCCGCGCTAAAGCACGGGGCTAAACTTTTTCGTCAGCTTCACTGACTGCAGCCTCTCTATTTTCCGCCTGCTTGACTACAATGGCTGCCTGAATGTATTTTGTAAGTTCTTATTTTAATAACATTTTAGGAGTACCAAATGCGCCGAACAACGGCCTGGTTCAGTCACAACCTTGGAATGGAAATGCCCTTAGTGGCTTACGGTCACGCGGGCATACCACTGCTGATGTTTCCCACGGCGGCGGCCGATTACCTGGAATACGAGCGTTTTTTGCTCGTTGACGTCATTCAGCCCTTTATCGAGCAGGGCCTGGTGCGCGCCTATTCCATCAACAGCGTCAACCGCTACAGCCTGCTCAACGACAAGGCTTCGCCGCAATGGAAAGCCGAGCTTTTGTCGCGCTACGACCATTACATAATGGAAGAAGTGCTGCCGTTGATCCGCAACGAATGCGGCGCGACGGCCCGGCCGCTGACCACCGGCGCCAGCCTGGGAGCGTTTCTCGCGGCCAATTGCTACTTCAAGCATCCTGACGAATTTCGCGGCACGATCGCCATGAGCGGCAGTTACGACATCCGTTCGTATCTTTACGATTATTACGACACCAATGTCTATTTCAATAACCCGGCGGATTACCTACGCAATTTAAATGACGATTACTACCTGCCGCTGCTGCAAAAGGCCGATTCGATCGTCATCACTACCGGCCAGGGTTCCTATGAAGCCCCCAACCGCAGCCGTGAGTTTTCCGCGCTGCTAAATTCAAAAGGAATACCGCACCTGCTCGACGTGTGGGGCTATGACGTCAACCACGACTGGGTCTGGTGGCGCAAAATGCTGCCGTATTTCCTGGGCAGGTTCTTCGAAGATTAAAGTATGAGGTCAGAACCGGGAGCGCTATCAGTAGCTGTAACCGGGTTTCATCCAAACAGTATCGAATGATATAAAGAGCCGGGCAAGTTTGCCCGGCTCTTTTACTCATCACTAACCCCTGTTCCCTATTCCCTAGTTATTATCGTCCCCGCCTTTTTTACCCTTTTTCTTAGTGCCTTGCGGCGACTTTTCGGGCTGCGGAGTTTTCACGGTTTCGGGCCGTTTTATCTCAGGGATCTTCGGCGGATCGTCGCCATTATTCTTGGGCTGCATTACCGGCGGAGTGTCGTCACCGGTTGAGGGATTATCGCCCGTGACCGGGGGTTTGCCCAACTCGGTGCCGGCAGTCGGATCGGCCAGGGCCTTATCGCCCGTGTAAGTAGAATCGATAGCTTTACCGGCCAATTCCGCTTTCTCGAGTTTTTCCAGTTCTTCGCGTTTGCGCTGGTCCTGCATCGCCCTGACGTCAGAAGGCATCGGCGGCGGGCCCTGGAAGCTCTCACGCGGCTTGTCCTTCATATACGGGATCATGAAAGCGTTAAAGAAAGGCACCGCGCCGTGGCCGCCCGTCATGTTTGAGCCGAGCGATTCTTTTCTGGCGGGGTTACCCATCCATACGCCGGTCACATAGGTCGGCGTATAACCGATGAACCAGACATCGGTATGGTCGTTGACCGTACCGGTCTTGCCTGCCAGCGGCTGCCCGCCCGCGCTCGCCGAGGAAGCGGTTCCGCCCCCGGCCGTCACGCCGCGCATCATCTCCACCATGGTCAGCGCCGCATATTCGCTGGTCACCTTGTAAGTGGTCTTTTCCCATTCCTCGAGGGTCGTGCCGTCGCGATTTAAAACTTTCTTGATCAGGTGGGGCTGCACCCGGATCCCTTTATTCGGGAAAACCGAGTAAGCCGAAACCATATCGATCAGCGAAGCTTCCGACGCGCCGAGCGCCGACGGCAGCGCCGGGACCATCGGATTAGTGATGCCAAAGCGCCGCACCATCTGCACGCCGGTCTGAACGCCCACCATTTCCAGCAGGTGCACCGCCGCCAGGTTATAAGATTTTGCCAGCGCGATCTTCATCGGCACATTGGGATGGCTCAAAGAACCGTCGTAGTTGTGCGGCTGCCAGCCGCCTTTTTTGATCGGCGCGCCGCTGACCAGCATATCCGGCGTCATTCCCCACTCGACCGCCGCCGTATAGATGAACGGTTTGTAAGCCGAGCCCGTCTGCCGCAGAGCCTGAGTGGCAGTGTTGAATTTGCTGGTGGCAAAATCATACCCGCCGACCTCCGCCACGATCTCGCCCGTGTGAGCGTTGATACAGATGATCGCCGCTTCGACCTCGGGGACCTGCGAAAGCTCCACTTCCAAAGTCTTATTTTCAGCGTCTACCTTTTTAACGTGAAATTCCGGCAGCAAACCGACCTTTAACTCCTGCGCCGGCGATTTGCCGCTGCGCCCCATATCGCCCGACCGGACAAATGCCTTGTATCTGCCGAAACGCACTTCGGCCTCGTTCTTTCCGGTGTCGACCTTGGTCACCAAGCCCTTTACATAATCATCCGTCTCATAATCGTCGCCGTACCAATCGGGATGTTTATAAATACTCATCTTCGACTGGATGGCTTTCGGATCGGTGATCGGATTATTATCGTCATCGATCAGAATATTCTGGTATTCGGAACGCCAGCGCTGCCCTTTATCGTAAGAACGCAGATGATCGCGCACGGCCTTGGTCGCCAGCTTCTGCGCATCGACGTCGATGGTCGTATAAACCTGCAGCCCGCCCTGTGCTACGCGCGTCGTATATTTGTCTTCCAAATATTTGCGGATCTCTTCGACCGGGTAATCGGTCACCGCCGATTTCGGCTGCGATTGATAATAGGCCGTATCGACAAGTTTGATCGGTTTTGCCTTGGCGGCGTCGGCTTCGGCCTGGCTGATCTTGTCGTATTTGGCCATCTGATCGAGGACCAGGTTGCGGCGCTCAAACGCCTTATCCATATTCCGGGTCGGCGCGTATTCGCTGCCTGACTTTGGAATGGCCGCCAGCAGCGCGGCTTCTTCGAGATTCAGATCTTTCAGAGACTTTTTAAAATACGTTTGCGAGGCCGCTTCAAATCCGTACGAGTTCGCGCCCATGAAGATGTGATTCATATACATCTCCAGGATCTGCCGCTTGGTATAAAAGCGTTCGATCTGGAGCGAAAGCATCCACTCGTTATATTTGCGGCTGAAAGTTTGTTCATTGGAAAGAAACAATCCGCGCGCAAGCTGCTGGGTCAGTGTTGACGCGCCTTCGGTCCGGCCGCCGGTCACAGCTTTATACACGACACCCATCATCCTATACGGATCGATCCCGATGTGGTTATAAAAACGTATGTCTTCAACCGCAAGCAGCGCGTCTTCCACCGTTTTCGGGATATCTTTTTCCTTGATCGGAATTCGTTTTTGAATGGCAAACTCGCCGATCACGGTTTCGTTATCGCTGGCGTAAATTTTGGTGACCGTGCTCGGGCGGTAATGAGCGAGTGCGGAAACTTCCGTGGTATAGCGGGAGTTATTAAAGTAATAGGAAACGATGATGCCCGTTAAGCCCCCGGCTGAAAGCGCCAGTAAAAGCCCCATCGGCAGCCAGACAAACCCCAGCCATCCTTTATTTTTTGCCGGTAATGATTGGATCTGTTTTCCCTTACCGTTCAAACCGTTTCTTGCCCCATTTGCCATTGCTTAAAACCTCCGAAAAACCGTCGCGTATGCCCATGCTTTGTCTTAAGTCGCTAATTAACAAAGCGTCGCATTTTAACACTAATTACGAAACCTATCACAATAAAAGTTGCCAGCACCGACGATAGCCCGGCGCTCATCATCGGCAGCGGAACGCCGATGACCGGCAGAAAGCCCAGCGCCATCCCGACGTTCATAAATATCTGGAACACCATCGCTCCCGCAATAGACATTATAACAAGCATTCCCTCCCGGTCGGGAGCTTGCCGCGCGCCCGAAATAAGCCTCGAGAGCAAAAGCAGGTAAGCGAACAGGAGCGATATGCAGCCGATAAACCCTGTGTGTTCAGCAGTTACGGCAAAAATAAAGTCTGTGTGCGGCTCCGGCAGAAATTTCAACGCGCTCTGCGAATATTCCGCTTCCGTGTTGGAACCGGTCAGCCCGCCCTTGCCGACGGTCACCATCGACTGCACCGTGTGATAGCCGTATCCTTTCGGATCGACATTTTCCGGGTCGAAAATTACCTTGATACGCTCCTGCTGATAGGGCTTGATCTTGCCGGTGTTAACACCCACGATGTATGCCACCGGCGTCAAAACCACGATCGCCACTATCGCCAGCAATACGTACCTGATCTTGATGCCGGAGAGAAAGAAGATCACCGCCAGGATCGGAAAATAAGTTATTGCCTGGCCTACGTCAGGTTCCAGCAGGATCAGTCCCAACGGCAAAGCCATGATGGCAAAACCTATGATGATCTCCTTCAAGCTTAAAACCTTGGCCTTGCGCCCGCCGAAATATTTCGCCAGCATCAGGATGACCGGTATCTTAACAAATTCCGACGGCTGAAACTGCCCGATGACCGGTACGCGGATCCAGTTTTGCTGCCCTTTCACTTTCATCCCGATGCCCGGTATCAGCACCATCACCAAAAGCATGATCCCGATCGCGTAAAACACCGGCGCGGCATCGATCAGCCGCCGGTAATCGATAAAGGAAACTATCAGCAGCGCCGCCAGCGCGATAAAAAGCCCGACGATCTGCTTCTGCCAATAAGTCTCATCCGGCTGGGCATTGTATATCTGCCAGACGCCGAAAGACACGATGGCGATCGCCAGCAGCGCCAGCGCCCAATCGAAATCGCGAAAGCCTCTTTTCAGTTTTGGTTGTTCTAAAACTGCCGCCATTATTAAATTAACTTATGCATTGACTATGACCGTCTAGGGTATACACTAAAAACACGTTTTTAATTTTGTGATCCGTATTGGAATCTCCTATGAAAAAACTTCTTTTCCGTCTCGTAATTCTAACTTCACTTGTGGTTTGCACTCTCTGCTTAGGCTTACCGATCTTTGCCGAAAAACCTCTTGTAAAATGCACTTGTTATCAACCTCAAGGTCAATATTACGGTGTCCTACAAGGTGAGGCTTGTCATTTTGTTCCTAATTGCTTAATTCCGCCTCATGATTAAGCTCTAAATTTCAATAGTTCCCTTACCTGTCGTCTTACCCGGTTAGCTAACCAAGGTTTAGGGACGCGTCTGCTGGTTTTCCGGTATCCCGTATTTTGCCAGGTAAGACTCATAAACGGCCTTTACCGCCGGGGCCGCGTTGGCCGCGCCGAAACCCGAGTTTTCGATAATTGCGATGACCGAGAGCTGCGGCTTGTAAGCCGGGGCAAAACTGACGAACCATGAATGGTCTTTATTCGCGCCCGTGTCTTTTCCTACTTCCGCCACCTGCGCCGTACCGGTCTTGCCGGCAATTATCAGATCTTTGGAAATAATACCGTGCGCGGTGCCGCCGTTATTTACCACGCCCCACATTCCATCGACCACCATCTTGTTTTGCTCCGCCGTCATCTCGATGATCTTGGGTTCCGGGTGGTTAAAAGTTATGCTCGGCCGGGCGGGAATATAATCCGAGGTGTCCGGCTCGCCGACCGCGCCGATCTCTCTAAACTCTTTTAGCAAATGCGGGACGAATAATTTCCCGCCCACGCCGACGCTTGATACCGCCCGGATCTGCGCCAGCGGGGTCAGGTATACCGTTACCTGCCCGATCGAAGCAAAGACCGTTTCAATATCCGGCCATCTGCCGTCTCTCTTTTCCACGATCGGTTTGTAATACTCCGGCGTGCGGCTGACTTTTTCGTTCGGCAGATCGATGCCGGTGACCTTGTCGTATTCAAATTCCTGGATCATCCTGATCATGCCGTCCACGGTCATTTTGAGCCCGAGCCGGTAGTAATAGCCGTCGCACGATCTGGTGATCGCGGTGCGCAGGTCGGGCGAGCCGTGATTGCCGCTGGTGTCGCGGGTAAAGCGATTGCCGATCTGGATACCGCCGCCGCAGGCAATGGAATTGCTTTTCGTCGTGATCACGCCCTGCTGCAAGCCCGCGACCGATTCCGCTATCTTCCAGGTCGATCCCGGCGGATACCGGCCTTGTATTGCGCGATTGAGCAAAGGTTTCTGCGGGTCGGTGTAGTATTTGGCTATCATCCTGCGCCCTTCCGGCGTGGCGCTGCCGGTAACAAAAACGTTCGGGTCGTAGGAGGGCGCCGAAGCCATCGCCAGTATCTCGCCGTTGTTCGGATCGAGGGAAATGATCGCGCCGCGCTTGGTGACTGATTTCGCCAGCTGCTCTTCAGCCGCTATCTGCAGATCGAGATCGATGGTCGTGACCATATCCTGCCCGGCCTGCGGCTCGACGGTCTCGATCTCTTCCTTGACGCGTCCGCGGCTGTCGACCACTACTTTTTTATAGCCGTCCTTGCCGCGCAGGATCTTGTCGTAATACGCCTCAAGGCCGCCCTTGCCGATCACGTCCCCGGGAGCGAGGTCCTTGTATTCCTCTTTTTCCAACTGCGCCGGGCTGATCTCGCCGACGTACCCGAGCACGTGGGCCAGCGTCGTCCCCAGCGGATAGCGGCGCTGCGGCGTCTGCTGTATTTGCAGTTCCGGGTATTCGAGCGAATGGGCCTCGACCCAGGTTATGTCCTGGATCGTCGCATTCTCTTTGAGCACCATCGTCTCAAACTCGTTTTGCTTTCTGATCAGGTTGAGGCGTTCCAGCAAATACTGTTTATCCATGCCCAGAGCCTCGGCATAGATATCGACGCGGTCGTTTGGATTGATCTCTTTTATCGGCTCGCGGGCGAGAGTGACGTTGTAGGTCGAACGGGAATCGACCAGCAGCTTGCCGTTGCGGTCAAAAATGGCCCCCCGCGGCGCCGGCAGGCGGATCTTGCGAATACGCTGGTTCTCGGCTTTGCCGGAGTAGTAATCGCCTTTGACGATCTGAAGGAAATAGAGCCTGACGCCGAGCACCGTTAGTAAAATAACGGCGATCGTCTGGATAGTGGCGATCCGGATGCCTAAGTTTTGCGAGAAGTCTTCAAACTTCATACTTTCTCACGACCCCGAACTATCGTCTCCCCAGCTTGATCGGATTTCGCCGGCGGCCCTGGCGGCGCGGAAAATATTCTTTAGTGCTGCTGCCGCGACGTGGTTTTGATCCGGCCGGAAAAGTGTTTTCGAGTAAAAAGAAAATCAGCGTGCCCGCGATAGTGGTGCCGATCAGCGTGTAGGCTATCGTCTCGACGACCGGGACATCCGGCGTCTGCCCCATCAAACGATGCATTCCGTAATAGATCAGATCTTCCAACACTGAAGCACCCGCTATGACGGGAATACGCAGTAAAAGGTTGTCCAGGAAGACCCTGCGCGCCAGTTCGGAAACGATAAAGACGGTCAGGGTTTTTGAGAATCCCGAGGCGCCCAGCAGCCCACCGCTTAAGGCGTCGATCGCCAGGCCGGAAATGGTGGCAAAAAGCAGCGCCTTGATCGTGTCGCGCTGCAGCGCGGCATAGACCACTACTATCAGGGGAAAGTCCACATAGCCCAGCGGCGGATACACACCGCGCAGCGTCCACTGCAGCAAGATGGAAATGATCAAGGCGACGGTGATCTTTAGACCCTGCATTATTTCTTATTGCCTCCTGCGGTGTTGGTATTTACGTTAGGCAGGCTCTGTTCGGGTTTCGGCCGCGGCGGCGCCTGGTAAAGCAGCACGGCCACTTCGCTCAGCGCGCTCATTCTGACGGTCGGGCGGATATAGATCACGTGCGGGACGGTCGCCGAACCCGAGCGGACCTCGACGATCTCTCCGATCTTGATGCCCGGCGGAAAAATACTGTCCTGGCCGCTAGTAAAAACCGTGTCTCCGACCTCGACCTTTTCATAACCCGGAACATACTTCATCTCGAGCACGCCTTTTTCACCCGTGCCGCGGATCACACCCAGAGCGTTCGAACTGCTCAGTTCACCGATAACCGCCGCCGCCGCCGCTTTTTCATCCGGCAAAAGAATAAATTGCGCCGTCACCGGGCTGACCGCGACCACACGGCCCGCCAGGCCCTCGTTGGTCACCACCGGCATGTTGAGCTTGACGCCGTCCAGGCTGCCGCGATTGATCGTCGCCATATCGAACCACGTCGAAGGATCGCGCGCGATCACCCGCGCCGGCAGGATCTTGTATTTCGATTCGTTTTGAAAGTTGAGAAGGGTTTTTAACCGTTCGTTTTCGGCGGTCAGAGTTTCTGATTCGCGGACCTCGCCTTCGAGCTGCATCACGCGCTCGCGCAGCTGGTCGTTTTCCGTGACCGCGGTGCGCATATTTGAGAAGGATTCAAAAAATCCGCCGACCGCGGACTTGAGGCTGGCAACGGGAGATTGAACAAAAACCGCCAGCGCCTGCGACCAGATGCGAACGACCATTTCGCCGTCCGGGTTGCGGGCGTTGAACGCCATAAAGACAAAATTAAGCAGCAATAAGGCGGCCAGCACCCAAGGCGTTAATTTCCAGACGTCTTTCTGACTTCGTTCAACCATGGAAAAAGCGAATACTGCTTAAGAGCTTTTCCTTTTTTCAAACTTTCTTTTACTTCGAACCTTGAACCTTGAACCTCTTAGGTTCCAGTGATCATCGAATTGTCCCACTTCACACGTTTGAGCAGGTCAAAATCCGAAAGCATTTTTCCGGTGCCGAGCACCACCGCCGAGAGCGGGTCGTCGGCCAGCACGACCGGCAGCCCGGTTTCCACCATCAACCGCTTGTCGAGATTTTTCAGCAGCGCTCCGCCGCCGGTCAGCACGATACCGCGTTCGACGATGTCCGCCGAAAGCTCAGGCGGGGTGCGCTCGAGCGCGACGCGGACGGCGTTGACGATCGTCGCCACCGAATCCGACAGCGCTTCGCGCACTTCCTCATCGGTGATCGCCACCGTTTTGGGGATACCCTCGATCAGGTTGCGCCCGCGAACTTCCATCGAGAGCGGTTCATCGAGCGGATAGGCCGAACCAAGCGCGATCTTGATCGCTTCGGCGGTGCGTTCGCCGATGAGCAGGTTGTACTTGCGTTTGATATATTGCGTGATGGCTTCGTCCATCTCGTTGCCCGCCACGCGGACGGCGCGCGAGTAGACGATACCCGAAAGCGAGATGACGGCGATGTCGGTCGTTCCGCCGCCGATATCGACCACCATGTTGCCGTGCGGCTCAGTGATCGGCAGCCCGGCGCCGATGGCGGCCGCCATGGCCTCTTCGACCAGGTAGACTTCCGACGCCTTGGCGCGATAAGCGGAATCTTCCACCGCGCGGCGCTCGACCTGTGTGATCTCCGAAGGAATTCCGATGACCACCCGCGGGCGTACCCACGATTTTCCGTTGTGCGCTTTGCGGATAAAATGCTGCAGCATTTTCTCTGTCACTTCGAAATTGGCAATGACGCCGTCTTTCATCGGGCGAATGGCTACGATGTTGCCCGGTGTGCGTCCCAGCATCTCTTTGGCGTCGCGGCCGACCGCTTCGACCTGGTTGGTGATCTTGTTGATCGCCACAATTGAGGGTTCGCTCACGACAATTCCCCGCCCTTTGGCGTAAACGAGCGTGTTTGCCGTGCCTAAGTCTATTGCTAAATCACTGGAAAATAAGCTAAATAACGATTTTGGAAAAGCCATCTAATAATATCCGTTTCTATAATTGCATTCAATATGGCGATAGATCTGTAAATTTGCTGCTCACAATGAGCCGAATAATCAAAATTTTAAACAAACTGCCAAGCAAATTAGAATACAAGAATAAAATGCATTTTTCTACTGCAAACACCGGAAAATCTACATTTTATGCAAAGATTCTTATTGTAATGTCAATTTTTCTTCCCTATACTTTGGATGACCCCTGTTTCGTTTTCAAAGTGGTTGTTAAGCTTTCTTAGCCGGACAACCTTTCTGTTGAACAAATTCCCGCGCTTTCCCGCGAGCAGAAAGGTGTAATAGCAATGTACAAGGTAAGTAAGAGTAATTACATGGTAGCATCGGCTTGCCTGATATTACTTCAGCCTTCGCTCAGACTTCCGACAACATAACAAAAGATCAAGCTCCTATAGTTCCGGAAATCGTGAAACAAAAAAATTGTCCTCTCGCGATCACAGTTGTAAACGTGGATAATTCTGCTTTGTCTTTTCAAAAAGCCGACCTTGTTTTGCAGAATGTAAGCAACAAATCTGTCAGGGCTTACGTGCTGTTAGGTCAGGCAAAAACCACCGGAAAAATAAACACCTATTCTTTTGCGACAAAATCTTTGCGTGCGAATGAATTTCATGAAAGTGAAGTGTTTTTGGAAAGAGAGGCTATTAGGGAAAGCAAACAATTATTCCTGTCTATTGATTACGTAGAATTTGAAGATGGCAGTTCTTGGGGTGTCGATAGCCAGGGATTTTCTAAAAACATTTCCGGTGAACGAGCCGGACGGCTAGCGGCGATCAGAGAACTGAAAAACATAATTATTGCTAACGACGTCGGTAACCTGACAAAACTTTTAGATCAGGAAATCACGGAGATAACCGTTGATCTGCCCGAATCGGGCCAATCCGAATCCGACGGATGGAAAAAAGGATATAAAACAGGTTATAAAACCGTTTTTTCCGTACTTCAAAGTCATAGGGAAAAGGAAATAGAAAGGCTAAAAGCGCAGATAGATGAAATGGAAAAACTTGCAAAATAGAAAGGAGAACAATCTCAATGAGATATCACCGAGTGTTGATAGTTTCGGGCGTTGTTTTTGTTTGTCTTTCGATTGCAAATGTTATCGTTCATTCCTTAGGAACACTGCAAGTAGGAAGGCATAAATGCGAAATCTATAGAGAACAAAGCGGAATTAATTGTGCCTAGGAGGGCTGGCCGCCGCTTCGGCTGACGGGGTGGTGGGAAGCAGCGACCGGGTTTGCGGCTCGGCCGCTCTTTATAAATTGCCACTAGCTTTAGCTAGTGGATAAGTTAGGGGCCAAAGATCGGGGCTTTAGCCCAACTGTAATTCGGCTAAAGCCGGTAACAAATTACTTGCTCGTTATCCACTAGCTAAAGCTAGTGGCAATTTATTAACCGAAATTTAACCACGAATCATACTAACCACACCAACTCCGCAAACTCTTGCCAACTTTCCAAATCCTTTATCGGAATAAACACTAAATTGGCTTACCATTTAACGTTCGCCGCCTGTAGAAGATGGCGCGCGGGTTCTTTGAATCTATAATTCCCCTATCTCAACGTTCTTTTTTAACCTGGCCTGCGGATTTGCGAATTTTTCGAGATTTCTGTTCCAAAAGCGTTCCAGGTGTTCCATTGTTACAGCCTGTTCCACCTGGAACACTTCGGTTAGAAGTTCGAGATACGCTAAGACGCTCGGCTTTTGTCGCCGAGCCTCTTTCTGGTTTTGCAGCAATAAGAAAAAAGCTACTGGCCTTCTTTTGCGATCAAAGGTTCGCTCACCCCGTCCTGACTGGCATCGACACCGGTATTCAAGGGGACCGAATAATTGCCGCCGTTTGAAGAGGCGGAAGACTCCGGTTCGAGCGCCGCCTTGATGACCTCGTCGATCTTGGTCACGGGTATGATCTCCAGCTCTTTGCGGACGTCTTCCGGTATTTCTTCGATGTCGGCCTCGTTCTTTTTCGGCAGGATGATGCGCTTGATGCCGGCGCGGTGCGCGGCCAGCACTTTTTCCTTGACGCCGCCGATGGGAAACACCAGCCCCGAAAGCGTGATCTCACCGGTCATCGCCGTATCCGAGCGCACTTTTCTGCCCGTATAGAGCGACGCCAGCGCGGAGGTCATCGTCACCCCGGCCGAAGGGCCGTCTTTCGGGATCGCCCCGGCCGGCACGTGTACGTGGACGCCGTTTTCCCTCATCATCTCCGGATCGATGCCGAATTCCGCCGAGTGCGACCAGAGATAGCTGCGCGCCGCCTGGGCAGATTCTTTCATCACCTCGCCCAGCTGCCCGGTCAGGGTCAACCCGCTGCCGCCCGGAAGCAGTGTCGCTTCGATGAACAAAACTTCGCCGCCCATCTCCGTCCACGCCATTCCTGTCGCCACGCCGGCCGGCAGTTCCTCGCGCGCTTCTTCGGGATAAAAATGCGGCGGGCCAAGATGTTTCGCGACCGATTCGGGCGTGATGGTTTCTTTTTCTTCGGAGCCCTGCGCCACTTTGAGCGCCACCTTGCGCGCAAGATTTCCGATCGTCCTTTCCAGTTGGCGGACGCCGGCTTCGCGTGTATAGCGCGAGGTGATCAGATTTATCGCTTCATCCGTGATCGCAAACTGTTCTTCCTTGAGGCCGTTCTCTTTTGTCTGGCGCGGCGCCAGGTACTGTTTCGCGATGTGCAGTTTTTCACGGTCGCTGTAGCCCGGCAGGTAAATTATCTCCATCCGGTCGCGCAGCGGCATCGGGATCGGGCCAAGCTGGTTCGCGGTCGCGATAAAGAAAACCTTCGACAGGTCGAACGGCAGATCGAGATAGTTGTCGCGAAAAGTGTTGTTCTGCGCCGGGTCTAAAATTTCCAGCAGCGCCGCCGACGGATCGCCGCGATAATCGTTGCCGAGCTTATCGATCTCGTCCAGCATCATCACCGGGTTATTGACGGCGACGCGCCGCAGCGATTGGATCACGCGGCCCGGCATCGCGCCGATGTAAGTGCGGCGGTGGCCGCGCAATTCCGCTTCATCGCGCATTCCGCCCAGGCTCATTCGTTCGAATTCGCGCCCCAAAGCGCGCGCTATCGAACGTCCCAGGCTCGTCTTACCCACTCCCGGCGGGCCGACAAAAAGCAGGATCGGGCTTTTCGAATCGGGCCGCAGTTTTACGACCGCCAGAGATTCCAGGATGCGTTCCTTGATATCTTCCAGCCCGTAATGATCTTCGTCCAGTATCTTGCGCGCTTCGTTAAGGTCGAGTTTTTCCTCGCTCGATTTTCGCCACGGCAATTCCAGCACATATTCCAGATAAGTGCGGATGACATTGTAATCAGGCGCGGCCTGTGGAAGCTGTTCCATCCGGCGCAGCTCGCGCTCGGCTTCCTTGCGCACCTCGTCCGGCAGATCGGCTTTTTCCAGGCGCTCGCGCAACTGCCCGGCCTCGGCCTTTTCGCCGTCCTCTTCGCCCAGCTCTTTCTGGATGGCTTTCATCTGCTGGCGCAGCACGTAATCGCGCTGCGATTTATCGATCTCGGTCTGCGCTTCGTTAGCGATCTTGGTGCGGATCTCCATTATCTCCACTTCGCGCGAGAGGGCCTGGTGCGACAGCCGCAGCAATTCATCGACCGTCACGGCTTCGAGCATCTTTTGCTCAAGCTCCACTCCGAGATCCATTACCGAGCCGAGAAAATAAGCGATCTGTTCCGGGTCGGTCGCCATCATCACCGCCGAACGAATTTCCTGCGGAACCTGCGGCAGCATTGCCAGCGCGCGCTGGATCAAACCCTGCACGTTTCGTTTTAACGCTTCGACTTCTTCCGGGTCGGAAACGGTCAGCGGCGGCATTTCCTCGACCATCGCTTTTAGGTAAGGCTGTTCCTGCGTCCACCACAAAACTTTAACCCGCTCGACGCCCTGGGTGATCAACTGCATCGCGTCTTCGGCGCGCATCATTCTCTTGATGTTCACCAGCGTGCCTACTTCATAGAGGTCCTTGGGCAGCGCATCGGCGCCCGTCACATCCGAAGATTTGGCGGTGATACAGCAGATGAGTTTTTCTTCCGTGCTTAAAGCAAATTCCACCGCCGCGATCGAACGCGCGCGGCCCACCGCCAGCGGCACCACCGTGCCCGGAAACAGCGTGGTGTTCTGCAGCGGCAGTATCGCTATCTCAAACTGCTTTGGCAATTGCTTGGCCGGTTCCTGATTTTCCGGTTTGGGCGCCGGCCCGGCCTGTATTGTATTTTGTTCCGCCATAACTTAAACCCCTTGATTCGGGCCTCTTTGGTTTAGATGCCTGCTTTAGGCCTTGTGCAGGTATATCAAAAGCAGCCCGTCCTGATAATTATGTTCAACACGCGCGCCGTCGATCGACGCCGGAAACCGCAGCGTTTTTTCAAAACGGCTGTAAGTGATCTCCATCTGTTGATACGACATACCGACAACACAGGTTCGGTCGCGGCGCGTGCCCGCAATATAAAGAATGTTTCCCTCGATATCGATCTCGAGGTCTTCCGCCGAAACGCCGGCCAGTTCGACCTTTACTATCCAGCCTTCCGGTGTGCGGTAAACGTCCGCCGCCGGGTACCAGAGCTTGCCCGAAGGCCTGGCGTCCTTTGCCGAAGCCAGAAAGTGAAAGTATCGATTGGTAGCTCTTGCCATAAACTCTAGTTTGCTGTTAACGGTAAGCCGTAAGCAGTTACAACCTCAATTTTACTGCTCACTGCTAACAGCTTACTGCTCACCTTTTTTCCAGAAGGCCGCGCCGCTTGAGATGTCTTCCAATGTTTCGGCGATCTCGCGTTCGTCTTCCATTTCCAGCGCGATGTCCGCCATCGCGATCATGCCGCAAAGTTCACCCGCTCCGCTTACGACCGGCACGCGCCTGATCTGCTTATCGCCCATCACACGAATTACTTCAAAAACGAAGGTATCCGGTGCGGCCGAAAAGACTTCTGCGGTCATTACCTCAGCCACGGTCACGGTGTTGGTATCTTTTCCTTCTGCCACGGCGCGGATGACGATATCGCGGTCGGTAATTATCCCCACCAGCCGGTTCTCTTTTACGACCGGCAGCGCGCCGACGTCCGTGTCACGCAGCAGCGCCGCCACTTCGCGCAGGGTCATTTCCGGCGCGGCGGTGGTCACGCTGCTCGTCATAATATCGCGGCACCGGCGCCTGGCCCCGGTTGACACGTCGGCTCTGTTTTTTTCGTTTTCCGGCATCTAAGTGCTCACCTAACTTTTGCAATAGCTATATTTTGCTTTTATCCGAAAACTAAATCAAGTTTGCAGTGGAAAGGGCGCTTTGTTACCCTTTTTTTAAAGTATGGGAAAGGTTTACCAGAACAAACGGCAGCCCGAGCGCGAGGGAAAATTGGTCACTGTCGGCAAGGCTGAGGCCGTTCCGCCCGGGCGCGGCGCGACCGTCCAATTAAAAGACGGCAGCGAGCTGGCGCTCTTTAATGTCGGCGGTGAATTTTACGCCGTGGAGAATTTTTGCCCTCACAAAGGCTACCCGCTGGCCGATTCCAGGCTTTACGGAAATATCGTCGAATGCGACCTGCACGGCTATCGCTTCGACGTCCGCAGCGGCGAATGCTTTACCGACAAACACTGCACCATCGAGCACTATAATGTCGTGGTCGAAGACGGTTGGATAAAAGTTTTGGTATAGCCGAAAACCGGGTTCTTCAAACTCCCCTCCTTACGAAGGAAGGGTGGCACGACGAAGTCGTGACGGGGTGGTTCTTCTCCAGTTCCTATTCGATATGCCATGCCATACGGTTTGCCGAAATTTCAGTCCATGGGCGAGTTTTGGGGCTTCCTGCCCGAAGATCAGCGTGAGATCGTGGACGTTTCTGCGGCAGATAGTTCTCGACGATCTTCCGCCGTATTGTGTTGAGCGGCTCTCTTACAATGTGCCTTATTATTATGGCAAACGCCGCATTTGCATGATATGGCCGGCGGCCGTTCCGCGCGGCGGCATTAAAACCGGTGTCCTGCTCGGATTTAGCCAGGGCCATCGTCTTGCTGACGTCGACCGGTATCTTACTCACGGAACCAACACCGTCGTTTTTTATAAGATTGTCTCGTCCTGAAATGAGTTGACAGAAAGGCGACTTATTTATGGAAGCGAGAGTTAATAAAAGAGTTAAGCGAACGCAGCGAGATTATGGACTGGCTTTTAAGTTGGGGGTGGTTTCGCAAGTGGAAAAGGGCGAGCTG
>DASYKT010000010.1:0-8278 GCA_035995185.1 Pyrinomonadaceae bacterium | reverse complement strand
CTCCGGAGGTGAAACCTCGGAGAGGGATTTTGGCTCTTCAAATTCTTCGACGATCTCGTTTATATCGCCCATTCAGTTTGCTCCTATAAAGACAATATTCCCGGTGAAAAATATTCTCGGCCCTGCACCGTGCTCGCGATCTGCGGAAAATCCGGCGATGCGGTAATCACTTCGACACCATCCGCTCCTTCCGCTCCATCCACTGCTGTAATGTATGTTTCCTCGATCTTGGTTCCGGTGATCGTCGGGTTCCATGCAAAGGCCTGGCCCGGCTGCACGACTTCCGCGCTCCGCGGATGCGCGACCCATTCGCGCGTTTTATAACCGGCGGCGCCGCCCTGGTGATGACGGTTTATTTCATCAGCAAAACCTTTGTCCGAGTATGCCTTTGCCGCTACGGCGTAAAGTTCGGCTCCCGTCGTTCCGGGCTTAGTTGCATCGAGAAGGCAAGCGTTAATATAGGCGGCGGCTTCAGTCTTTATTTTTAGTTCGTCCGGCACGCTGCCCGCCCGGACCATGCGGCTGAGGCTGACGATCAGGCCGCCGCGTTTGGCACAAGTAACCAGTAAAAGCGTTTTCTTCCAACGGTTTGCGGTTGGAAGCGGATGGCGAAACCGGGAAATTCTTTCGTCCGCCGCAACCAGCGTCACCACCGATGCCATCCCGCCCAAAGCCAGCTCATGCCGCATCTTTTCAGCGATCTCAAGCTCGGTTTCGCCCTGATCCAACTTGCCGATCACGCGCCTTACAGCCGTTCCGGCGTCACGGCCCAGCAGGCGATAGCGATCGATCTCGTGGCTCGTTAGACGGTAACGGCAAGCTGCGATCTTGTTTTCTATCACGGGTGCGGCCGGGTCGATCGGGATATCCGTCGCGATCACAGCTCCTGTTTCCAGCAGCTGTTTAGCTTTCTCTATGACAAAACTGCCGTTCGTTTTTTCGTCCTGCCATGAATACTCAACGGGCTCAAAAAAGGCGCCCAAAATTTCGGCGGAGGCTTCTTCCAAAATCATGCGCGGCATTTCAATATTGTTTGCAACCACAAATCGCCTACCGTCTCGTCTGACCAAAAGCGATGCCGCACCATTTTCGCGGCTCGCATCTATGCCGTTAGATCCGCCGCCGGTAAGCCACGCGAAATTGTGCTGAGAATTAAGCAGCACGGCGCCGATATTTTCACGTTCCAGTAATTCGACAAGCCGTCCGGTTTTTTCTTCGAGCTCTTCGTTCATAGGGTGCGTTTATTGGTTCACACCGCTCGCCAAAAAACCGCCGTCCACAACCAGGACTTCGCCGGTTACATAACTTGCCGCTTCAGACGCCAGAAATACGGCGGCGCCGGCCAGCTCCTCGACATTGCCAAAACGCCCCATCGGCGTACGAGTCAAAAATTCCCGGCCGCGAGGTGTTTCGTCAAGCAGTTTTTCATTTAGCGCCGTGCGGAAAACACCGGGCGCGATCGCGTTGACATTGACGCCGTGCCGCGCCCATTCGATCGCCAGCGATTTTGTCAGCGACGCGACCGCCGCTTTGCTGGCGGAATAGGCTGCGACCTCGAACAGCGAAACAAATGTGGAAAGGGAAGCAATATTGACGATCCGGCCGTAACCGTTTCCGATCATGTGACGGCCAAACACCTGGCACGAACGCAGCGTTCCGGTCAGGTTCGTTTCGAGAATGGAATTCCATGTCTCGTCATCCAGATCGAGGGTTGGTTCGCGTTTTGTCCGGCCCGCCGAATTTACCAGAATATCGACTTTGCCAAAAGCATTGACACATTCGTTCAACAGGTTTTCGAGCGATGATTTGTCCAGCACGTCCGATACCACGCGGAGCGTTTTTCGACCATACGCTTCGATCTCAGCAGCGGTAGTTTCCACCTGCTCGGTCCTTCGCGATGAACAAACGACATCAGCCCCGGCCTCAGCCAAACCGTGCGCGATCGCCCGCCCGATGCCTGAAGTGCCCCCGATAACGACGGCTGTGCGGCCGTCCAGATCTAATTTGGAATAGCTCATAAAATCAAAGGATTAGAAATTGGACAATGACCTATTTTTACAAAGGTATGACCATTTTAGTTCTTTTGCGGTTCATTTACCTAATGTAAAATCAGATCGTAAAACCCGTAAACAGCCTGACATTGCCTATAATTATCCAGAAACTCCACAATATCAAGGTGTATTTTAAACATTCCGGAAATTATACTTGATTTTAATTGGTTTAACCAATTAAAATGTTAGACTATAGACATCCGAAAGATATAAGAGTGAAAACATCCTCAAAAAAGATAGTAGACCGTCGTGTCAGCGGAAACAACATTTGGCTGGGTTTTCCGGATGCTCCAAAAAGCGCAGCGGCGCCCGGGCCGGAATTTCGCTATAACGTTCTCGAAACGGAGGACGCGGTGGGAAGGGCGATATTCGATGAACTGGTGGCTTATGCCAGCGAGACGCCCGGCGATATCACGATCATCCTGCTCGGCGGCCGCGGAGGGCAGGCGATGTATCGTCTTATTAACAGGCTCGCCGAAACCGATGAGATCGATGAATTGCTCGGCCGGCTGCACGTATTTACGCAGGACGCCCTGGCGCCGATGCGGATGGCGAACGGGCTCAGTTTTGTACGCGATTTTGAACGGCTGCTGGGGAAAGACTTTTTCGCAAAGGTAAAAAGCTTTACGCCGATGCTGACCGAAACCGATGATCTGGAAAGTGCCTTCACCGGTTACCTGGAAAAACTAAGATCACTCGGCGGGATAGATATATTTTTTCTCGGGCTCGGCCCGGAGGCCGGCGCGGCGTCGCACCTTTGTTATATCAAGCCCGGCTGCGGCGCGACGTTTTCAGACTTTGCCGGAATAATTCCGATCAGCCCCAGCATACTCGAACATCATATCGCAAAATTTAAGGTCGGGGGCAGCGAAGTGTCCGAGGCCGATGAAGCAGAATGCAGGAACGCGGCCTATATTCTGACACTTGGCCCGGCGGCTATCCTGGGCGCAAAACGGATCGTGCAGTCGATCGTGGATGCCTCGACCGCGCCGGCAAAGCGCGAAAGTTTTAAGCGAATGATCGAAACCGAATTGTCCGCGGACGCGGATGAACTGCAGAAGCAGGTCGATGAAAATCCGGGACTCCTTATTCGTTTGCACAAGGACGTAAGATCGTACGTTTTGCCGGATCTTTTGGCGTGACATTTTATGTTGGAGACTTATATAGAAACGGGCACCGAAACAGCTGGGCCGGTCAGCGACTACGCGATCATCGTAAATCCCGATGATAACGTCGCCGTGGTTAAAAGCGAGACTTCGGAAGGGCTGGCCCTGACGCTGCCGTTCGGAGATACGGTCGTTGTTAATAAGGTCATTCCGCCCGGTCACCGGTTTGCCACACAGGACATACCGGCAGGTGAGTTCGTTCGTCAATACGGCCAGCCCATCGGCACATCTCTGGGGATCGGGAAAGGCGATTGGGTCACGCACGATAATATGACGGACGAGGTTCCGGTTGTGCGCGATCTGGCGGATGAACTGCACACCCCCGCTCCGGATTATTTCGCCCCTGATCAGATCGAGACTTTCATGGGATTTCGCCGGCCCGACGGCCGCGTGGGGACCCGGAATTATGTATTGATCGTGCCGACATCTATGTGCGCAAGCCACGAGGCAACGCAGATCTCAATGATGTCGGAGTTCATGCAATACAGCCGTGAGAAATTTCCTAACGTTGACGGAGTGGTGGCTATACCTCACAACAAAGGCTGCGGCTGCCAGGACGGTTCGACGCTTGACGTGATGATGCGCACGCTGGCTAATTATGCCGATCATCCCAATGTCGGCGGTGTTATTCTGATCGACCTCGGCTGTGAAAAAACGAATCTTTCATTCGTCGAAAAATATCTTACAAAACGCGAAAAGCCCATTGAAAAACCGGTTTTCAAGATCGGCATTCAGGATGTAGGCGGCACACAGGCGGCGATCGAGATCGGCCTGAAAGAGGTTGAGAAGATGCTGCCCGAAGTAAACAAATGCGTCCGCGAAGAATTTCCCGTCAGCGAACTCGTGCTGGGCGTAAAGTGCGGAAGCTCCGATGGATTTTCCGGTATTTCGGCCAATCCGTCGCTCGGCTATTGCTCAGACCTGCTGGTGCGCAGCGGCGGCACTGTCTTACTGACTGAGGTGCCAGAATTTTGCGGGGCCGAACATATTTTGGCGAACCGCGCGAAAGATTCGGCGACGGGCCGCAAGATCTATGCGCTGGTCGATTGGTATAAGGATTACGCGTCGAAATTTGGCGGCGTGCTCGGCCAAAACCCGAGTACGGGCAATAAGGCGGGCGGTTTGCTAAATATTACGATCAAATCACTTGGAGCGATCGTTAAAGCGGGAACGACCCGCATTGAAGACTGCGTCGAGTATGCGGAAACGCCGCGGGTCCGCGGAATAAATCTCATGCAGGGGCCGGGCTACGATCAGGAATCAACCCCGGGACTGGTGGCCGCCGGGGCGACGGCAATTATTTTTACGACCGGCAACGGAACCACGATCGGAAACGCCATCGCGCCAGTTATCAAGCTTGCTTCCAATAACAAGGTCTTTGAAAAAATGTCGCAGGACCTGGATATTTCCGCCGGCAATGTGATCGAGGGAACGGAAAGCATCTCGGAAGTAGGCACACGGCTTTTCGAACATCTGCGGAGAGTGGCAAGCGGCGAGATCGCGGCCAAAGCCGAGATCCTTAAACATCGTGAATTCCAATTCTGGGCGGAACAAACCGTCTCTTTATAGTTGGGGAGCGCGGGCATCCTGCCCGCAAAGCGCGGTTTTGTCGCGTTAACTTGCCTTAATAATTAAATGAATTTAGATCGCTGCGCGATCTTGCGGGCAAGGATACCCGCGCTCCATAGTTTTATGCAAACACAGACCAAATTAGAAAACATTGATCCCGCAACCTGCGTCGTTAAGGGAACGCATCGGCTTAAAGGGAGAAATATTTCCGTCAAACCCGGCGAAACGGCGTCGCGAAATCTTTTTTACGGCCGCATTATTCTTGAGGCCGGCGATGCGCCCATCGTATTTGAAAACGGAGCGCACGAAACCGGCCTGATCTGTTTGAACGGTGCGGGAAACGTCACGACCGGCGGGCAGACATTTGCGATGAATCGCTACGACGCGCTCTATGTGCCGCGCGATTCCAATATAACGGCCGCCAGTGAAACCGGTTTTGATCTCGCCGAGCTTTCGTCACCGGTTGAGAGGAAATACCCGCTGCAGTTTGTCGCGTTTAGTGATGTGCGCGGGGATCCGGCGCTTCATTTTATGGCCGGCAAACCGCCCGCCGAACGCGACCTCAATATCCTTCTGGGAAAAAACGTCGAGGCCGGGCGCATCATGGCGGGTGTCACGTTTTCGACCGACGGCAACTGGACCTCATTTCCGCCGCATGAGCATCAGGATATGTTAGAGGAAGCGTATCTCTATATCGATATGCCCGCGCCGCAATGGGGAATTCAGATGGTGTACACAAATCTCGAAGAGCCTGAGCTTGTTCAGGTGGTCCATGAAGGCGACGTGGTGATAATGCCGCAAGGTTACCACCCGAATGTTGCCGCGCCGGGAAGTTCCATCAAATTTTTATGGATGATGGCCGCAAATCGCGAGGGCGATGACCGCCAGTTTGGCGTAGTGAATGTCCAACCGGAATATGCCGCGGGCGGTTCGGGTTTGGAAGCGTCGCGCAAATGATCCTTGATAAATTCAAACTAGAGGGCAAGGTGGCGCTGGTAACGGGTTCGGCGCGGGGGATCGGAAAAGCGATCGCTATCGCGTTGGCAGAAGCCGGCGCCGATGTCGCATGTCATTGCCGAAATGAGAACGATGCTGTGGAAACGGTGGCGGCGATCACGGCGCTCGGCCGCCGCGCGTTTTCGGTGGCGGGCGACATGGCGGACAAAGACACGCCGGGGAAAGTGGCCGAAGCGGTCATCGCCGAATTTGGCCGAATTGATATTCTTATAAATAACGCCGGGATGATCCGCCGCACACCGGCGGTCGATTTTTCCGAGGAAGACTGGTCAGCGGTCATCGAGGTCAATCTCTCCGGCGTCTTTCGCATGTCACAGGCTGCCGGGCGGCATATGATCGGGCAGGGATCGGGCAAGATCGTGAATATCGCTTCACTGCTGTCGTTTCAGGGCGGCATCACCGTTCCGGCTTACACGGCCTCAAAATCAGGTGTGGCGGGAATAACAAAAGCGCTGGCGAACGAATGGGCAAAACTGGGCGTGAATGTGAACGCCATCGCCCCCGGCTATATGGTTACCGATAACACGGCCGCGCTTCGCGCCGACGAAACGCGCAACCGCCAGATACTCGAACGCATTCCCGCCGGACGGTGGGGCGCGCCCGACGAGCTTGCGGGGGCTGTCGTGTTTCTTTCCTCGGCGGCCAGCGATTACATGCAGGGGCACGTACTTGTGGTTGACGGCGGATGGATGGCGCGTTAATGGTCATAAATAGTAATATTTGCCACTAATTACACTAATTACACGAATAAGAAAGACGAATGCTGAATATCAAGTCAAAAGATAATTGTAAATGGGACATCGTCAGCCTGGGGGAAGTGATGCTCAGGCTCGATCCGGGCGACAAGCGGATACACACCACCCGCTCTTTCGACGTATGGGAAGGCGGCGGAGAGTACAACGTCGCGCGCGGATTAAAACGCTGTTTCGGTTTGGATGCGGCGGTGGTGACCGCATTTGCGGACAATCCGGTTGGCCGGCTTGTCCAGGACCTGATCTATCAGGGCGGCGTAGATCAGTCGCACGTGAAATGGGTCAAGTATGACGGCGTCGGCCGCACCGTGCGAAACGGGATGAACTTTACCGAACGCGGCTTTGGCGTGCGCGCGGCCCTGGGCTGTTCGGACCGCGGCAACACGGCCGTCTCGCAGCTTAAGAAAGGCGATATCGATTGGGAGAAAATATTCGGCGAGGAAGGCGCGCGGTGGTTTCACACCGGAGGCATTTTTTGCGCCCTTTCAGAATCGACGCCCGAAGTCGCCAGGGAGGCGATGGAGACGGCCAAAAAACACGGCACCATCATTTCTTACGATCTTAACTTTCGCGACTCGCTCTGGAGATCGATCGGCGGACCGGCCAAAGCCCAGGAAGTGAATCGCGAGCTCGGCCGCTATGTTGACGTGATGATCGGCAACGAGGAAGATTTTACCGCCTGTCTCGGCTACGAAGTAGAAGGCCAGGATGAAAACCACTCCAAACTCGACATTGTAAATTTTGAAAAGATGATCAGACGGGCCGTGGCTGATTTTCCGAATTTCGCGGTCGCCGCAACGACCTTGAGAAACGCAAAGACCGCCACCGTCAACGATTGGGGAGCGGTTTGTTTTACTAACGGCGAATTGTTTCAGGCGCCGCTGCGGGAGAGCCTGGAAATATTCGATCGCGTCGGCGGCGGCGATTCATTTGCATCGGGTTTGATCTACGGTTTCTTAAGCGGCGAGTCTGCGCAGTACGCCGTAAATTGCGGGGCGGCCCACGGAGCGCTGGCGATGACGACGCCGGGTGACACCACCATGGCGAGTTTGGCGGATGTGCAGCGGGTAATGAAAGGCGGCGGCGCCCGCGTGGCCAGATAAAAATCAGCTGATAGCCGATAGCAATCAAATAAAATCAAAATGAGCAGAGAAAAAGTGATCGGTGTTATTGAAGAATTAGGCTTGGTGCCGGTGGTTCGCGCGGCTTCGGCGGACGAGGCGATGCGCGCCATTGACGCGATAAAAGAAGGCGGGATCTCGGTACTGGAAATAACGATGACGGTTCCCGGCGCGGTGGGGGTCATTGAGGAAGTAGTAAAACGATACGGGGCGGATGCGACGGTCGGCGCCGGTACGGTGCTTGACCCGGAAACCGCGCGTGTTTGCATACTTGCCGGTGCGCAGTTTGTCGTAAGCCCGGCCCTAAATGTTGACACGATCGCGATGTGCCGCCGATACGGAGTTCCCATCATACCCGGAGCTCTGACGCCGACTGAGGTCGTCACGGCCTGGACCGCCGGCGCTGACTTTGTAAAGATATTTCCCGCGGGATCGGTCGGGGGAGCAAGCTATATCAAAAATCTCAAAGGGCCGCTGCCCCAGATCAAATTCATCCCGACCGGCGGAGTTTCGTTAAAAACCGCTGCCGATTTTATCAAGGCCGGGGCCAGCGCTCTTGGTGTCGGAACCGATCTGGTCGATGTAAAAGCTATCCGCGCGGG
>DASYKT010000009.1:0-94946 GCA_035995185.1 Pyrinomonadaceae bacterium | reverse complement strand
ACCCGAAACAGGCTTGCGTCAAGACATTTTCCAGCCTCAATTAAGATGCCTGCAACGTGCCTGGCAAGGGAATAATATTCAATAATTGCGGGCCTTTTGAGAGCAACACTAATTGTTTATAGCACCGCGCAAATCATTTAATAAGACAGATATATCCTTATCTCTATAAAAAGTTGCAATTAGGTGAGTGCCTTCATTCGGGTTATCAAGAGTTTTCTCATGGAATTCTTATCTCCTCTTTGCTTACAACCGGTGCATTGATCGCATCGCGAACTTGGTTCAAGAATTCAAACTCACCCATTCCATTGTATTCAATGAAATCGAAGCCGCTTCCTTTGGCCGCGCCTTTACCGTCTAACGCAGTTATTTTCCCGTCTGATATTTCGTAGCCGGTTACTATAAGGTACATATCCCTTCCTTCGTCGTAATTCAGAAAGAAGACATATCTCCCATTTACACGCGGCATAGCCTGGCCCTGTATCTCATACTTAAATACTCGCCCGGAAGGATATTTGACTCGTCCTCCTGCTCGGTCAATCGCTATGTGATCATTGATCTTTATCGAAGGGTCTTTTCTATCTTTTAGAATAGTGTCTATCTTAACGAAAAATTCTGAGTAGATGCTGCCGTTGTCATTGCACAAAAAAGCCTCTGCTGATTCCACCGTTCCAATGATCACCGCATCGCTTTTTTTCGTTGGAAGCGCGGGTAATCCGATCTGCCAATGAGTTATCAAGTTTGATTTGCTGTCAGTATCATAGACGGTTTTTTCTACCCATTTTGTGCCTTCGAAACGGCTATTCTTTTTTCGCCTTTTCTCATCAACATTTCTAGCTTGAGCTTGATCTTCCCAGGTAGCGATCGGAAAATTCTTGTCAGTCTCATTTTCAACGGTCGGTTTAGTCTGAGCCGATGCGATCGATGATTGAGCATCTCCGTCTTTTAGCCCGATCAGATACAGAATTCCCGCTCCTAACAAAAAAAGGGTTACGGAGACTAGCTTTATTTTTTCATAAATCCTTCTATAGGGACAACAAATCAATTGTTTGATTGTGGAAAATTAAAAAGTAGTTGCCCTGCTGGGAGACAAAACAACAACAAATGTAGTTTTTTTAACAGAAAGATCGCAATTTTGCTCAGATTATAGCAATGAACAAGGCGAGTCAAGACTTATAACAATAAACGCAGCTTAGTTTTAGCAATATCTATTGTCAATGCAGGCGTTTGCCTGTAATTCAGCGACAAACACGGCCAATCAAGGATATATAGCAGCGGATATCGCTAATTGATAAGTTGTCATGCCGAAGATAATATAAACGTTTTACCTGTCTTTTAATAGGGATATTGTGACGGCGTTAAAAAAGCGGCAATGGATTTTGCGAGCGAAAAATTAGCCCTCCTAAGGGCCGGGCTTCCGCTTTATCGCGCCCGTTTTTGGTAAAACGTTAGATCTCCGACCGCCATTTTTTTACTTCGCCGCGAAGGATAGGAGAGAGCCGGAAGCTTTTGGTTTCGCCCTGCGCGGCGGTTGCCCGTTGTATGTGCCAGTAGGACAATCCCAGCTTGGCCAGCGCGCGCAGGAATTTACGCCGCGGGGTATATTTTCCGATCCCGACCCCCGATATTATCCAACCCAAACTTTTCAGCGATGACGTGGCGATCTTTAGTTGTTCGCCGGTGATCAGGCCCATGCCCACCTCAGCCGAAAGCATCTCGTGGAGTATTGAGCGTTCGCGGTAAGCGATGAAGAATAAAAAGAAAACAAAAAGCAGAAAAAACGGAAGCTCGAATAACAGGTAGCCCGTAAAAAACACATTGCCGCCGAAACTCGCGATGCCGTTCCAGACGGCATGCAGCGTGACGGCCATGAAATAACCCACGATCGGCATCAGCACGCGCAGCGCCCAGTTATGAGATTCGCGCGCGATGCCGCAGCCGATCCCGATCATCGAAGTAAAAATGACATGCGCGAAAGGCGACAAGATGCCGCGCATAACGAAAGTATAGAAAAGGCCTTCGTTGCCGTGTTCGAGCAAATTGCGGCCGTAGTAAAAAACATTTTCCACGGTCGCAAACCCCAGCGCGATAACGCCGGCGTAAACTATCCCGTCCAAAATATCGTCAAATTCGTGCCGCAGCACGATTAGGAAAAGCAGCACGCCTAATCCTTTGGACGCTTCTTCGATGATCGGGGCGGAGACCAGCACGCCGATCGCATCGCCCATCAGCGCTATCACCGCCGAGTTAAGCACGAGAGAAACGACCACCGCGACCAGCGCTCCCCAGGCAAACGCGGAGGCCAAAGCCCAGGGAGGTTCCGGATCGTAGCGGTCGAGCCATAGAAGCGGCAAAATATAAATTATCGCGGGCAGAAACGCAGTCGTCGTAGCGATCAGGCTGATCCTCGTCCCGAGTTCCCAAAATACCAGCGAGATCACCAGCAGGGAGAGAAAAACCGCGACCAGCAAAACTATCGCGATGCCCCGATGTTTCCGCGAGCCGTGATCGCTTGAAGGGCGGTCGGGATTATACAGTCCAAAATCGGCCAGCGACTGGCGAAAATTTGCCTCGGCGTGCCCGTCGATGTGGCTGTCTCCGGCGGCGTATTCCGGAATCTTAAATTCGGGCAGTTTATTTTTCGGCGGATGTACGATTTTGGCTGCCTGCGCGATGGAAATAATGGCGTGCGGGCCGCCGGTGCCGAACTGGACCAGGTCCCCGTTATTCAATTTTATCCGTTCGACGCGTTTTCCGTTCACATAAGTACCGTTGCGGCTCTGGCGGTCGATCAGATAATAGCCGCCGGCTTCGGCCTGAATAACGGCGTGACGGGTAGAAACCACACGGTCCGAGTGGGGGTGAAATTGCAAACTGCAATCGGCACTGCGCCCGATCGTGAGAAAGCCGGTGGAAACTTCCCGGGTTTGTCCCGACAGTGAGCCATCGCGGACGGTTATTTGAAGCTTTGCAGTGTTCACTTTTCCAAAAATACTCCTAAGTTGTGTAGAAAGTAAAATAAGGACGCGAAAGAACTGCTTCTTTTAAATTGCCACTAGCTTTAGCTAGTGGATAAAAAATACAAATTGAAGTAAAAAGGCTTTAGCCTAAGAACAGAGTTAGGCTAAAGCCGATAAAATTACGATCCACCAAACCACTAGCTAAAGCTAGTGGCAATTTAAAGCAGCGGGCAGAAGCCCACGTTCCATACAGCTACTTTTAAGAAGTTGCCAGGCGTTTTATTATTTCCGTCAAAACGGAATCTTCATAAGGTTTGGTGACATATTCGGAGACGCCAAGGTCAAGCGCTTTGCGGCGATGCTTTTCGCCCGCGCGCGAAGTGATAATGATCACCGGGATCTGTCTGAAGGTATCGTGCCTCTTTAAGGTCGCTAAAAGCTCATACCCGTCCATGCGCGGCATTTCCACGTCGGTCAGGATAACTTTAGGAAGCTCGCCGTCGTTTTGCAGCATTTCAAATGCTTCCATGCCGTCCTTGGCGGCTTTAACTTCCCAGCCGGCGCTGCTGATGACGGCGGACATAATGCGGCGGACGCTGGGGCTGTCGTCGACGATCATTACCGAAGCGTTCGCTTTGATCTTCGGTTTGGAAAGGGGAGCTGAGATGCGTTTTGTTTGCTTCAGCAGATGAACGAGATCGAGGACCGGCACGACTTTTCCATTACCCAAAATGCTGGCGCCCAAAAAACCGGGGGAATTTTGCAGCGGGAAACAGAGCGGTTTTAAAACTATTTCCTGCGGCGGAAGCAATTCATCCACGACCAGCGCGCGGTCTTCTTCGGAAGTTTTTAATAACAAGACCGAGACGTTGGAATTTTCTTTTCTCTGAAGCTCAGGAAAGCTCAGCAGATTATCAAGGTAGGTGAGATTGTAAGAATGGTTATTAACGGAAAGCAGATTTTCCGCTTTCGCCTTTTCCAGTTCCTGCGCAGAGATCTCGATCACCTGTTTTACCAGGTTGAGCGGGATAGCATAAGTTTCGCTGCCGGCTTTTACCAAAAGCGCGCGCATCGCAGACAAAGCCATCGGCACGCGAAGGGTGAAAGTGGTGCCCCTTTGCAATTCGGACGACACCGAAACCGTGCCCTGGTAGCGGGACAGGCTTTCCTTGACGATATTCATGCCGACGCCGCGGCCGGACACTTCGCTGACTTCGGTCGAGGTCGAAAGCCCCGGCAAAAAGACGAGCGAAAGTATTTCTTCTTCGGTCATCGCCGCCAACTGAGTTTCGGTGACAAAATGATTTTTCAGCGCCTTATCGCGCAGATCGGATAACTGAACGCCGCGGCCGTCATCGGAAACCGAAAGAACGACAAAAGTTCCTTCCTGTGAAAGACGGAGCGTGATCACGCCTTGTTCGGATTTTCCCAGCAGCTTGCGGGTGTCGGGCGCCTCGATGCCGTGGCTGACGGCGTTGCGCAGAATGTGCAGCAGCGGTTCGATGAGCGAATCGAGTATCTGGGTGTCGACCTCCAGTTCGCCGCCCTCGATGGCGAGATCGACAAATTTTTCTTCCTGCTCGGCGGTGATGCGCACCGTGCGCTGCAGCCTGCGCCCCAGCGAATCGAACGCCACCATGCGAAACTGCATCAGGCGTTTTTGAATTTCATCGATCAGGTGGCGCTGCCCGCCAAAGACGCTTTCGAGATTGGTCAAAAGGCTTTCCATCTCGATATTGATCGAGGCCACGTCGCTGCCGGTTTCGACCAACTGGCGTGTCACCTGGTGAAATTCGGTGTAACGGTCGAATTCCAGCTCGTCAAATTCCTGAGGTTTGCCGGCGGCGTTAAAAGCCGGGGCGGACGCCGAGGGAATGCCGCGCAAAGCGCCGGTCTTCATCATTCCGGCTTCAAAATCTATTTCGAGTTTTCCCGATGCCTGCCGCAAGCGGCCGGTGCTGTGCTGCAATTCCTGCACCTGTTTTTCCATGTCGGCCAGGCGTTGCTCGATGGTGGCGCGGCTTTGCAATACTTCGCTGAATAAACGCATCAGTTCATCCAGACGCTCGATGGAAATGCGGATGATGGAGTTGCGATGATGTTTTTCTTCGCCGGTAAGTATCTCGCCTTCGTCCTTATTTTCTTCGGCCAGCGCGGCCAATAATGCCGGTTCGGCCCCTTCAGCTTCGGGGGGAACGGAAGATGTTTTTCCGTCTTCCAGCAAGGTCATGGTGACGTTGTAACGCAGATACAGATCGGCGATGACGGATTGCAGTTCCTCGCGGGTTTCGCCGTGGGCCAGAGCGGCCAGGCAATCGGCGGAGGCGGACAAAAGCAAGTGAACGTCGGCGCTGAGTTCGAGCTTGTACTCGGTCACAAAATCAAGCAGGTCTTCCATCCGGTGCGCCAGTGAAGAAAGCGGTTTCATTCCGATGATCGCCGCCGAACCTTTCAGCGTATGGGCGCTGCGGCGGACTTCCATCAGGGCATCGAAGCTGCCGGGAGCGCGCCCCAAAATTTTCAACTGGTCGGCAATATTTCGCAGCAGGTCGTCGGCCTCGAGAGAAAAGATCTCGAGCGTTTCGGGGTCGGCCTCGAAATCTTCTTCTTCAGTCCGGAAGGAATTTCCGTTTAACGCGACCGCACTTTCCGGCGGGGACAGTGTTGTTTCGGCCGCAATACTTTCCGCCCGCGCCAGCGAGGCTTTCTTTTTCAAGAGAAGAAGCTCAAGCTCGTCCAGTTGCGCGGCAAACTGCCGCTCCATGTCTTCGGTTATTTCGCCGCCCGGACATTTTCTGAGCTCTGTTTCCAGCCTTTTTGCCAGCTCATAAATATCGGTTTGGTCGATCATCGAAGCCGCGCCTTTGATGGATTGCGCGTCACGCGTCGCGGCCTGAAGCGCCGGCAAATTGTTGGAGTTTGCGCGAAAAAGAGCGATGCCTTCCTGCACTGTCGCAAGACAGGAGATGGCTTCGTCAATGACATTAAAACTTATGTTTTGATCTATATTCACTGGTATTAAAATGAGCCGTTAAGGCCTAAATATGAACTGCCGTTCTTTTCCATGTTTTTTCCTGGGGGAGGAATATCGAGCGCTTCCTTTTTATCTTCGGGAAGTTTGAAAGTGGCGACTGAATTGCTCAGATGGTCAGACAAGGTGACGAGATTTTTGGAGGAATTGACCGCTTTTTTCGAACCGGAATTTACCAATTCGGTCACTTTCGAAATGCTGGCCATCGCTTTTGAAATAGATTCCGAACCGGCGGCCTGGTGGCGGGCTGATTCGGAGATGAGTTTGATCAGGTCGGCCAACTGATTGGAAACCTTTTCGATCTCGGTCAAGGTTTGCCCGGCTTTATCGGCCAGGGTGGACCCGACCACGACCTCGTGGATCGTTTCTTCCATCGAGGAAACCACGTCCTTGGTTTCGTATTGGATGCTTTGGGCCAGCGTGGCGATCTTTTGCGCGGCGCGGTTAGAGCGTTCGGCAAGGCGTTCGACTTCCTCGGTCACGGCGGCAAATCCGCGCCCGGCTTCGCCCGCGGCGGCGGCCTGCAATGAAGCGTTTAATGCCAGCAGGCTGGTGCGTTCGGACAGCTCATCCAAAAGCTGGACGATCTCGCTGATCTCCTGCGAACGCTCGCCGAGTTTTTTGATGCGCTTGGCGGTTTCCTGCACCTGGTTGCGAATGCGGTTCATCGCGTCGATGTTGTCCTGCACCGCCTGCGTTCCGTGCTGCGCCATGTTGAGAGATTCGCCGGCCACTTTGGCGGACATCGTGGCGTTGATCGAAACTTCCTGGATCTGGAGCGCCATGTCTTCCACCGCCTGCGAGGTCTGCGCGATTTGAACGGCTTGTGTTTCGCTGCCTTCGGCCAGCTCGCCGGTGGTTTTGCTGATGTCCTGCGCGGAATGGGTCACTTCGAAGGTGACGTTTTTTACCTGCTTGATCAGCGCGCGCAGTTCCGAGGTCATAAAATTAAAAGCATCGGCTAAGGCGCCGGTGGTTTCGTTGCCGACCTCGGCTTCGACGGTCAGGTCGCCCTGGGCGATCTCCGATACTTCACTGAGAAGTTTTGAGATCGAATTTCGCAGGCCGTTTCGCTCGTCTTCGGTTTGTACCACGCGCTGAAGCTTTTCCAGCATATTCTGAAAAATATTGCCGAAGGTATCGTCCATCGAGCGCATTTCTACTTTAGCGGTCAGGTCGCCGGCGGCGATCTTGTCGATCAGCGAAGCTTTGTCGTTCAAATAATCGAGCAGATTTTGTATCGCCTGGTTTAACTCGTCATTGTTCTCGGCACCCAGATCGACACCGGCCGAAATATTTCCCGAAGCGATATCGTTGATCTTGTTCGCAATACTTCGCTGGCGTGAGCGATTTTGAAAGTTGATCATCACGGCGATCAGCGCCGTTCCGAAGACGAGAAAAAAGCCGCCGAAAGCAAGCCATCCTGAGACCGCGGAAGTGCTGACTTGCGAGACAAAAAAACCAATTCCACCCAGGCAAAGCAAGAGTAGCGAAAGCGACGAGAGATTGGTTTCTATTTTACGGTCTTTGATCGACATCTTATTTCCTTAACTGCTGCTTACTGCGACTATTAATTAACAAGCTCGGAATCGAGCTTTTTAAGCGATCCTCCGAGATACGGGACCTTGGTTTCTTTTTCCGGGATCTTGAAAGCCGCCACTCCCGAAGCCATTTCCTGTGATACCTTGGTTATTTTATCGAGCGCCGCGGTGACATTTTTCATAGTCAGAATGGCCTTCTGCGTTTCGGCGGTGTTTTCGAGAAAAGCTTTGGATACGACGGTGGAATCCTGGCTTTGTTTCTGGGCGGACGCCAGCAGGTTTTCATGCGTCTCGCTCAGTTGATTGATATTTTTCTGCAGCTCGTGCAGGGCTTCTAATGTTTCGAGGGCAAATTTCGAGATCGCAGCGGCTTCGCGGGAAGTTTCATCGATAGCGGAGCGCGCCTCTTTAGCTTCGCTCTGAATGACGCGGGTCATGGTGGAAAACTGGCGGTTCGCGCTGGCTGATTTTTCCGCCAAATGTTCGAGCTCCTTTACCACCAACCCAAAACCGTGCCCGGCATCGCCGGCTTCGTTGGCCTGGATCGACGCATTAAGCGCGATCAGGTTCGTGCGCCGGGCGAGGTCTTCCACGATCTTAACGACCTTGCCTACTTCCTGCGAAAATTCGCTCATGCGCTGAAAACGGCGGGAAGCGTCGTCGATCTGCCCGCGGATAAGATTGACCGAAGCCAGATTGGTTTGAATTATCTTGACGCTCTTGGCCGCCTGGGTCAGAGAGCGCGAAATATGCGTGCCGGAATCGACGAGTTTTTCCGACAGGCGCTGCGCCGATTTGGGCATCTGCTTCAAGGTCACGGAAGCGTCGCTTAATTCTTCGGAGAGGCGGGTGTTGGTTTCAAAGACGGAGTCGAGCGTCTTTTGAATATTTAGCGCGGTGTTTTCCGATTTACCGGTCCCTTTGCGGATGCGAGCGACGGTATCGCGGAGATTTTTTACCAACTGGTTTATCACGGACGAAACCGATTCGGTCCCTTCCGTGGTGGAATGCGCTTCGACCGTGAGGTCGCCGTATTTGGCCCCGGCAATTTCGTTATTGATGCCGCGCAGGGAATTCTGCAGGCCGTCAAGATCGGTCTTTATTTTTATCGCGGCCGAGGTTTCCTCGAGAAGTTTTTGAAAGGCCAAGCCAAAACGATCGGTGGTAGAGCCGGGCCGCATCAATACGTTTATTTCGCCGCGGGCCACCTGCTCCATCGCGGCGGACATGCGCTGCATTCCCTGGTTATAACGCTGCAATTTTTCCAGGATCTCTTCGGTTTCCCTGGCGCCGGTGCTGGGCAGGGGCGAGTTAAAGCTTCCGCGTTCGAGGATCTGCGCGGCGATCGCCACTTTAGCGATCGATTCGGTGACCTCGTTGCTCAACCACCAGCCGATAATTACCACCGCGGGCGCGATAAGCGTCACGGGCACGATCGCCCAAAATGAATCCTGGGCCTGGAGCGCAAGCAGCAAATAACCGGAAAAGATCGCTCCCAGAAAGACGAGGACGACGATGGCGATCGACGCTGCCCAGATGCGGGACTTGAGCGAAGGTAACAATTTATTTTTATCGAATTCCGGCATAGTACTTCTTATTGCTCGCTTAATTTGCTTAACTCGGGCCAGGAAAATATCTTGCCGGTATCGAGCACCGTCAAGGAAGAGTTTCGATAGGTCGAACTGCCGCAGGCGAAGGCCGCCAACCCGTCAGCCACGCCGGATGAGGTTGGATCGATCTTGCCCGCGGGCAAGAGAGTGATCTCATTAACCTGGTCCGCCAGCAGGCCGATGAGCCGTTTTTGCCCGTCGGTCAGAACGATGATCTTGGTTTTAGCGGCGCCGACTTCGGCTTTCACAGCGGTATCGGGATCGATCACGGCGAGCAGATCGCCGCGCAGGTTGGTTACGCCGGCCAGCCATTCAGGAGCGCCGGGCAGGATCGTCACCGGCAGCGAACGGCAGACCTCGGTCACATTTTTTAACGAGACGCCAAAAACCTGTTCACCGGAAGTGAAAACTATATATTTCTCGCCGCTGGCGGGGGCCTTGGCGGTTTCGGTCAAACCGCGGAGATACGAGATATCGAATAATTCCAGCGCACCGTCCTCTTCCCAATCAGCAGGGAGAAAAAATTGTTCTTCCGGGATCTCTAGAAAAGAAGTTTCCATCATTCTTGCTTAAAGTCTTAAGTGCGCGTAGCCGGCGGCGCCTTGTGATGGAGGCGCGACCGGCTGATAATTTTTTTGTGAGATTCGGGCGGCGGACTATTCTTGCGAGTGGCAAAGATCTTGCCCTCGGGAACATCCGTTTACTGGAAGTACTCTTCGACGGTCCTCAGCAGCATTTCCGGGCCGAAGGGCTTGGTGATATACGTGGTGGAGCCGCACATTTTGCCGCGCACCTTGTCGAAAAATCCATCCTTGCCGGAGATAAGCACGATCGGAACGAAACGGGTATTTTCGTTGGCGCGGATGAGCTTGCAAACCTGGTAGCCATCCAGCCGCGGCATCGTGATATCGAGCAGGATCAAATCAGGCACGATCTCTTCGAGTTTGGCCAGGGCGTCCATTCCGTCCACGGCGGCAACCACGTTATGCCCGTGTTTTTCCAGCTTGGCGCTGACCAGTTTTCGGATGGTAGCGCTGTCGTCAACCACCATGATGGTCTTGCCGGCCACACCGCTTCCCATGCCTTCAACAATGGCGTCCTCGTTCTTGCCGACGCGCTTGGCCAATTCGTCGATCTGAGATTTCAGGAACGAGTGGGTTGGGTTGAGAATGTAAGATCGCTGTAGGTAATTCAGACCGTTATCGAGGTCTTTGAGATTAAGGCAGGCGAGCCCGAGGGTAAAATATTCCTCGGCGGAGAACGAATCGGCTTCGAGATTCGATTCCATACTTTCGACCGCCTGGGAAAGTTTTTCCTTGTCGACGCCCACGTGCGATAAAAGCATATCCATATTATGAAGCCCCATCACGGCGTTGCATCCGGTGCAGACCTCATCGTTGATATTGTTTTCTACGCCGCAGAAAGGACAGTCGGACATTTGCGCAAACGGCGCCTGATCGGCAGTAGCATGAGATAATTGCATTTCTTCGTTAACCTCCTCGACAACTTCTGAAGAGTCTTCCGGAGTCGCTGATCCCTCGGTTTCCGCAAAAGGTGTTTCGTCGTTGTCCTGTTTTGTTTCGATCAGGGAATCGACCGTGTTTTCGATATCGTCCTGGCCAAAATAAAACGTTTCGGCTGTGATCTCCTGTTCGGTTTCTTCTTTCTCAACCGCTAAGGTTTCCGGCTGAGCATTCATCGATTCTTCAACAATATTTTCCGGCGCTTCTTCGGCTTCCGGACTTTCTTCAAAATATGAAGGAGCTGCGGCCTGAACTTCCTCTTCCACTTCTGAGCTTTCCGTGAAAAATGAAGGGGCGGGTTGAGCTTCCTCTAATTCCTCTGCTGCTTCTTCTGCCGCATTCTCCGCGAAATACGAAGCTACGGGTTCTTCTGCCTCTTCCTCAGAACTTTCCGCAAAATACGAAGCTGCGGGTTCGTCGGCTTCTTCTGCCGCACTCTCCGTGAAATACGAAGCCACGGGTTCATCTTCCGTTTCATTTTCCGTCGCGGTTTCTGTCTCAGCTTCCATTTCGGCCGTGATGTCTTCGAAAACAGAAGCGGCGGGTTCACTTGCGATCAGGTCCTGATCGAGATCGCCGGTCGTCGCGTCAAAGGAATGCTGCTCGGTTTCGGTAAGCTCTTCCGGTTCGTTCATGTGCGCGGAAAATGAGGGAAAAGCATTCTCAGGCTCGTCCGCCACGGTCTCTTCGGCGACGGCTGTTTCTTCGACTTCTTCAGCCTCTTGCGGGGTGAAAAAAGCTTCGGGCGCTGACATTTCCTCTTCGACAAATACTTTTTCTTCAGTTTCTTCGGCGCTAAAAGACTGGTCAATGACGGTATCTTCGGTATCGTGCACGGCGTTTAGCTCTTCTTCCAATTCGGGGGAGAGAAGGCTGGCGGTGCCGTTTGAATGGCTATTGCCGTTACCATTGACGGCCTGAAGAATGGATTCCAGCGAAGCGAGGCCAAAACGGGCCGCTTCATTTTCGGGATTGCAGGCCAGCGCCTGGTTAAAACAGAAAGCTTTTTCCTCGAAAGATTCGGACAAGTGCGCCTGCAGGATCCAGACTTCGTCCGTCTCGGAATCGAGCTGTTTGATCTGTTCGAGCATTTCCAGCGCTTCCTGGCGGTTGCCGCGAACGGCCGAAGCCTTGCTCTTTTGCAGCAGGTCCTGGGCTTCGTCCTTGCGCTGTATTTTCAGCAGCGTGTTAGCTACTTCGTTTTCCGGGTTGATCGCTAAAACTTTTTCCAAATGTGCGGATTTTTCATCCTGGTCTTCGGTGATCGAAGCCATCCAGAGCCAGGCCATCTCGTTGTTCTCGTCGGTTTCGATCGCGCGCAGAAAGCAGCGCTTGGCGGATTCTTTTTTGTTTTCCTGGACGGCGGTGATGCCGTATTGCACCAGGTTGCGCGCCAGCAGAGCTTTGGTCGATTTTTCCCATTCCAGCGCCTGCTCATTCGCCGGGTTGATATTTAAAACTTTTTGCAGGAAGGTCAGAAGTTCTTCGGGGTATTCGCTGACGGAAGCAAGCCAGAGCCACGCCATCTCATTGTCAGGGTCGATGTCTGTGACGCGGAAAAGTAGGGCTTTAGCTTCGTCGCGGCTGCCGTTTTTGGCGGCTTCGATACCGGTGCGCAAGAGAGAAATTATCTCCTGGGCGGCTTCGTCGGGGATATTCGTGAGCGTATCGAGGGAAACCAGAGTTTGGAGTTCGGAGTTCATATTTTTTTCGCCGATCGTTCTAAAATAGGATTGTTCTTCAATTACCTTTCGCCGTTTTTGCCGTCGGGACGCTAGAAGGGGTTTTAAGAAGAAATGCCCGGACTGACAAAAAGCGTAATCGAAACACTGACAATAATTGTCAATTACCACACACTTGGCACCTCCAATAGCTTGGTAAATGCTGTAAAATCAAGCACTAAGCTAAGAAGTACAGGTTCAGGGGATTTAACCCGCCGTTAATATTTGCAAGTATTAGACCAAAGAAGAGTATCGTGACAGAATAAATGCAGTCAGCTCTTATGGATAAAGACGTGATCATTATCGGCGGCGGTGTGGCCGGGGTTTCGGCGGGGAGATGGTGTGCCGAGTTGGGACTTTCGGCGCTTGTTTTGGAGCAGCACGGCGAATTAGGCGGGCAGCTTCTTCGGATCTATAACCCGATAGAAAATTATCCCGGGGTAAAAGCGCAAAACGGTTTCGAGCTGCGGGACAAGCTGATACAAATACCCGAAAGCGCGCGGCTTGAGGTCAGAATAAATGCGGAAGTTCGCAGGGTAAGCCTCGAAGATGGCGTGATCGAACTGGCCGGGGGAGAAAAACTGCAGGCCGGTGCGCTGATAATTGCCACCGGTGTCAGGCGAAGAAAATTAGGTGTTGCCGGAGAAGAAGAATTTGCGGGAAAAGGCATTCTGGTTTCGGGCGCGCGCGATAAAGAGTTGGCGCGAAATAAAGATCTGGTGATCGTGGGCGGCGGCGATGCGGCGTTTGAGAATGCGTTGATATTAGCGGAAGCCGCGCGGTCGGTGACCATCGTGCATCACAGCACGGTGTTTCGCGCCCGCAAAGAGTTTAGAGACAAAGTCGAGGCAGATTCCAAAATCAAGATTCTCGTCAATTCTATTGTTACAAAGATAGAAGGCGGAGAAAATGTCGAAAGCGTGATCGTTCGCGATATTGTTAGCGGTGACGGTTCAGCGCTGCCGGTGCAGGCGCTGCTGATCAGGATCGGCGTCGAGCCGAATTCCGAGCTTTTCCGCAGCCAGGTGGAGCTCGACGAAAAAGGTTTTATTAAGGTCAATGAGCGCTGCGAAACGTCAGTGGAAAATGTTTATGCGGTAGGGGATATTGCCAGCCCGGATTCGATGACCGTCAGCACCGCCGCCGGAATGGGCGCTACTGCGGCGCATATGATTTGTCGGAACCGGGAGCCGTAGCGACCGGGTTTTTCACTTAGTAAGTTTAACCCGGTCGCTGCGGCTCCCGGTTCTGACAAGAATTCCTACCGCGCGGCGAAAGCGTCGTTGCCTGATTGCTGAGAGAGGTGGCGGGTATCGTTTAGAGAGAGGACGCGCAGGTTGTCGCGGCCGCGAAATTCGAATTTATTTATCCCGCAATTTGAAGTGACGATCCACGGCGTGCAGACCGTTTCCGGATTTAACGCGCCGATCAGATGCAGCGTGAGAAAACAGATGGTTCCCGTGTGCGCAAACACCGCGATCTTTCCGCCTTTGTGTTTTTCCAGAATTTCATCCACCGCGCCTGAAACACGTTCGACCAGTTGGCGGTAGCTTTCGCCGCGCGTGATGACGTGGACGATATTGCGGTCGACCAGCGCTTTGTAATCGCCGGGAAATTCCTGTTCCGCCTCGTCAAAGGTCAGGCCTTCGAGCACGCCGATGTTTCTTTCGCGAAAAACATCCGTTTTATTAACGGGCAGCCCGGTCACTTCGGAAAGCGCCGTCGCGGTCTGCACAGCGCGCTCAAGATCGCTTGAATAAATTACCGTAACCCGTTCTTTTGACAATGCTTTAGCCGTTATATCGGCCTGGCGGTGACCCAGCTCGGAAAGCGGCGTGGCAGAGTGCCCGCCGAAACGGCCCTCGGCGTTTCCGGCGGATTGGCCGTGGCGAATGAGGTAGAGAGTTGTCTTGGGGGCCATACGTTGCACTTAAGCGGCAACGGCCGCAACTTTGAGTTTTTCGGTTTGATAGTGAGTGACCAGCGCGTTTATCATTTCGTCGATCTGGCCCTGGCCTTCCATGAACAGATCGAGCTGGTGAATGGTCATGCCGATGCGATGATCGGTCACGCGATTTTCCTTGAAGTTATAGGTGCGGATCTTTTCCGAACGGTCGCCGCTGCCGACCATCGATTTGCGTTCGCTGGCCAGGGCGTCGTGCTGTTTTTGCTCTTCCATTTCCTGCAGGCGTGCGCGCAAAACCTTCATCGCTTTTTCGCGATTCTTGATCTGCGATTTTTCATCCTGCATGGAAACCACCAGCCCGCTGGGCATATGGGTGATGCGCACGGCGGAATAAGTGGTATTGACCGACTGGCCGCCGGGGCCTGAGGAACAAAACGTGTCGATGCGCAGGTCGTTCTGGTTGATCTGGATATCGACCTCTTCCGCTTCCGGTAATACGGCCACAGTAATGGCCGAAGTGTGAATGCGCCCGCTGGTTTCCGTCTGCGGCACGCGCTGGACGCGGTGCACGCCCGATTCGTAACGCAATTTGGAATAGACCCGTTCGCCTTCGATCATCGCGAAAGCTTCCTTGACGCCGCCCACCCCCGTGTCGGAAGCATCCATGATCTCCATTTTCCAACCCTGCCGCTCAGCGTAGCGAGCGTACATACGCAAAATTTCGCCGGCAAAAAGCGTCGCCTCGTCGCCCCCTGTTCCCGCGCGGATCTCGAGAATGACGTTCTTTTCATCATTGGGATCTTTGGGCAGAAGCAGCACCTTTAATTGTTCTTCGGCAGGGGAATATTTTTCTTCCAGCTCCGCGATCTCGAGCTGTGCCATCTCGCGCATTTCTTCGTCATCGGCGCTTTCGGCAAGCTCGCGCGCGCCGTCCAGGTCTTCCCTCATCTTTTTGACCTCACGATACTTTTCCACTATTTCGCCCAAGCTGCTGCGCTGTTTCATCAGCTTCGTATAGGCCTTGATATCGGACATAATGTCCGGCGCGGAGAGCTGCTCGGTCAGGTCTTCGTAAGATTTTTCTATTTGTGCTAGTTTCTCGAACATAAATTTTTGCCACGAATAACACGAATTACACTAATAAAAGAAACTTAGTTCGTGTTATTTGTGTAATTCGTGGCCTAACTTTTACGCAACCGCAGGCTGCGCGTCCGGCTCTAATTTCAGGGACTCGTTGAGCGCTTCGATCGCCACTTCGAGCTGCGAGTCGTCCGGTTCCTGGGTGGTGATATTTTGCAGCCAGAGGCCGGGCGTGGTCATCAGCTTGAAAACGATACCGTTCTCGTGTTTGGCCGCGTAGCGAATGATCTCGTACGAAAGGCCGGCGACCAGCGGCATCAGCGCGATGCGAACCACCAGGTTCAGGATCATATAATCGAATTTGATGACCGAGAAAAGCACGATCGCCACCAGCATCACCACCATCAAAAACGAGGTGCCGCAGCGCGGGTGCTGGCGTTTTTGCACGCGGGCGTTTTCCGGTGAAAGATCGAGGCCTCTTTCCCAGTTGAACACGGTTTTGTGTTCGGCGCCGTGATATTCAAAAACCCGGCGGATGTCTTTTTGAAACGACATCGAAAAGATCATAAAGATGAAAAACGCCATGCGGATCAATCCGTCCACCAGATTAAAGGCGATCCATGAGTGCGGCTTGATCTCCCAGACGTAGGCCTTGATGGCGCCCCACCAGCCGGCATCAGCCGTCAGAGCAGGCGAGTCCGCCCAGCCCAGCGCGATAAAGGCGACATTCGTCAGCACCAGCGGCGCGACGATAAAAAGCAAAATGTTAAAAAGCAGCGCCACTATGATCGAGCCGATCGCTCCGGCAGACTGCTTGGGCTTCGCCTTGGCTTCCGTTTTTTCAGGCATCGTTACCGTGGCGCGCGCCTTGGTAAAATCCTCGTCGGTCGTGCCTGCGGCCAGGGCCGGTTCGGCGGCCAATTTCTCGGCCTTTACTTTCTCTTCCTGCGCTTCCATGTCCTGTTCGAAGATATTGGCCGAAAAATTCAGCGCTTTTACGCCCAGGATCATCGACTGAACGAGGGTCGCCCCGCCGCGCAGCACGGGAAAATTCAGGACCGGGTATTTATCGCTCCATTTGGGCAGCGATTCCGCCGTATGGGTAATAGAACCGTCGGACCGGCGCACGGCGATGGCATAGGCGCTCGGGGTGCGCATCATTACGCCCTCGATCACCGCCTGCCCGCCCACGATCAGGTCACGCTGCATTGCCAAAGCCAGAGAAAGCATCTTTTTCATAATCTTAAAACCTACTATCTTAAAAAAAGCTAAAACGCCGCCGCTCCCTATTTTTTAGCCGAAAACCTTAGGTTTTTTGATAGACCGGGAGGGTTCGGCGCGGAAGCGACGGCGTTTTGATCTGCTAATGTTGAGCTATATGCCGCATTTGCTCTGTTTAAGATGCTGCGGTCTCGGCACTGCGTTTGCCGTAACGTTTGTTAAAGCGGTCAACTCGTCCGGCAGTGTCAACCAACTTCTGTTTTCCGGTGAAAAACGGGTGACATTCCGAACAAATTTCTATCTGAAGATCGTCTTTCATGGTCGAGCGCGTTTTGAACGTGTTTCCACAGGCGCAGGCCACGGTTATTTCGTCGTATTGCGGATGAATTTCCGGTTTCATAGTACTCCTTATCCTTGCACCGAATATAAGTGCAATCCTGTATTTTAGGCTCGTTGAGGTGGAAATGCAAGTTTATATGAGCGGGCGTAAGCAACCCCTTGCGGGTCTAGACTGAAGAAGAACCACCCCGTCGCGGAAACCGCGCCAGGGTGGTTCTCTCATGCTATGAAATCTGAGGTTGGCCGAAGTACAGCGTATGCCCCTGATCGTCCTTGATGGCAAACTCTATTGTTCCCCAAGGGGTTTCATGCACGTCCTTTACCAGGTGGACCCCGTTTTTCTTCAACGCTTCGGCCGTAGCAGCCGCATCGTCCGTATTAAAGTAGAGGTGGAAATGTTCTCCCTTATCCACAAACTCGATCGAAGGGTCCTTTTCGTCTACCAGTTTCAGGTGAAAGAGCTGGTCACCGGCGCGAACTCCGGCGTAAAAGTCCTGGTACTGGAACTCGAGCGCGAGTCCTACCCTGGTGGTGTAAAAATGTATTGATGCGGCCAGGTCAGTGGTCCGGAGCTGCGCAACGGCGCCCGATATCTGCATCTTTCCTCCTTAGAACGGGGCTTAAGGGTTAGGGACGGCCGAAAAAACAAAGCGCGGCCGTCCACAGATGTTTATTTATTTAGCTTTGCTTTCATCAGGCAAGCTGTATACGACCTTGCCGTTCTCGTCTAAAAAATTGAGTTTCGCATTGCCGTCCGCGGCGACCGATATTACGATCCGCGCCCTGCCTTTTGCATCTTTAAGTTTGATAAAGGACGACCTGCTGTAATCTCTTCCGATATCAAGACGACTGGCCTGAAACAGGCCTTTGTCCTGCATATCTCTATATGCCGCATCTCTTGCTTCTTTGGTCGGTAGTTTTTCGATCTCGTCCTTTTTGGACATCAACTCGGCTATCGGTGTGTTTTGATCGTTCAATCTCAATCCGGCGAAGTATTTCCCATCAGGTTCTTCGGTGTGCATGAACTGAATGGTCTGGTCGCCGCGAAATTTGTCAAAAGTAAGAGAACCGTTCTGGCCTTTGCCGGTATTGCCGTCAAAGATCAATCCGCCGATCTCATCTCCCTTTTCGCTAAAAAAGATCATGCCCGCAGGCCTTTGCTCTTTGCGCTCAAATGTTTTGCCGTCGACAATTCCCGGATGCTGGCGTTCTTTGTTGGAAATGACCATTTTCAGCTTGCCGTCTTTTTCCACGATATTGATTCGTTCGACGTCTATTTCCTGAAACTTCTTTTTGCTTTCAAGCGCGAAAGCCGAAAGAAGAAATATTGCAAAAAATAGCGTGCTGACGACGGCGTAGATCTTCAGATAACGCACTTCTTTTTCAATTTTGGTTTCCATAAACAATTCCTGTTTTGATATTAAAAAGACATCTCATGCTAAATGATGTTGCCATAAAGCTCGATCACGGTGATATAAGATCAAAAAAAGCGACCCTTGTTTAGTGTATTTAGTGTGCTTCGTGGTTAAGCTTTTCTTTTCATTTATGCTTAGACAACTGCAAGAATTTAACCACGAAACACACCAAACACACTAAAATAGCCGCCATAGTTACCAGAAAGAATTTGTGGGCAACGCTTTTCTAAATACAACTTAGTTAACTACCCGCCGACCTTGGGCTTATTTTTGGATTTTGCCTTGTCCTTGTCGAAGGGAATTATGCTGATGCTGCCGTCGCCTTCCATAAAAGCCTTTTTCACGTCAGCCGGTTTTTCCAGGCCGGCTTCGCGGACCTGGCTCATTAACTCTTCATAGGTAATGTAGTTTTGGTCCATATTTTTGCGCAGCAGCTTTCCTTCCTTGATCAGTTCGGTTGGGGCCGGATAAAAAAGTCCCCGGATAAATGGCACTTTGTCCTGCAGCACGTTGAGGATGTAGTCCCAAAAAATAAGCGTGAGGATCAGCAGCACACCGTCGGTAACGGATTTGTAATCGGCGGACATTCCGTTTTGCGCGGCGTCGGCGATCATCACGATGATCAGCATATCGGAAATGCTGATCCCGCTAATGCCGCGGCGCGTAAAGCGCATAACGAGAAAACAAAATAAATAAATAAGAGTTCCGCGGATGAAGATCTCAAAGGGATTCACGCCGGGTATAAATATTTCTTGCCAATTGATAGGAGGGAACATTTTTTACACCTGTCTAAACATCGTATTCGTAAATGTATTCCGCCGGGGTTTTGCCGGTTTTTTCTCCCAGCAATCTCGAATTGACGAAGGCAGGCTCGGCGGCGATAGAGGCGACGTCGGGCGAATTGATGCTCGCGGGAAATTCATAATCGGTTTCGATCACGCGAAATTCCATCTTTGTGCCGAACAAGCCGCTCAAGGCCTCGCGCGAAAACCGGAAGTAATCGTAAGGCGCGCCGTGGACGGGATAGGTCTGGTGCGTCTGGATAAAAAGCAGGCCGCCGGTCTTCAGCGCCTTCATTATTTCGTGCGCCGCGAGGTGCGGGTATTTAAAATGTTCGAATGAAGAGCAGGAGATGATAACGTCAAACTGCTCAAAGCCTACCGTCTGACTTAACTTGTGAACGTCGGCGATGATGTCCACGTCGGTGCCTTCGGCAATATCGGTCCCTAAAAACTCGGCCGCGTGCGGTATCCATTCATCGTGTTTGGTTTTGACGTTTTCGTAGAGACGCCTGGTGCCGAGTTCGAGCACGCGGGGCTGAGGGATCTTTGCCGCGCGGGCCAAAAAATCGTTTAGCAGATGATTATCACCCGACGTTTGCCCGGCGGCGCTGTAACGCGCAAGCGGAATGGCCAGCCTCTTCGCTATCTTTCTAAGAATGCGCATCGCGCTAGATTTTAGTCTTTTTTATTTGAAACAAGAAACGCTTTTCCGATAAGGGAAGTAATTTCTCCCGGAACGTCAGGCCATGTTTGCGAAGTTCTTCGCGCAGATTTTCGCCGCCGAAAAACACCATGTAAGAATTTTCCGACCATTTTAAAAGCGCCGGGAGCTTCTGCGTGAATTTATCGAGCGCCCGGCAAGTGATAATGCGAACGTCGGGTTTGCGGATCTCTTCGAACTGGCGGTTGATGATGGTCATGCGATCTCTGAGGCCCAGCTTTTCGCGCGCTTCGCTCAGGAACTGCGCCTTTTTTTGTTTTGATTCGATAAGAAAACCGTGCAGGTCTTTACGCGCCAGCAGGCAGGGAATACCCGGTAGCCCGGCCCCGGTGCCCACATCGGCGAATTCGGAATTTTCAGGCAGATATTCCAGCAGCGTGAGCGATTCGAGAATGTGCCGGACGGCGAAATCTTCCACGCTTCCGGGCGCTACCAGGTGCAAAAGAGGGTTGTGTTTCAGGATAAGCTCGTAATACTCAGACAAACGCGAAACCGTTTCGGCGCCCAATTGCAGCCCGAATTCGGCCTGATGTTTTTCCAGTACTTTTACAAAATCGTCCATTTTACCCGGCCCCGAAAACAAAAAATGAAGACCATTTCAGCCTTCATCATTGTGGTAAATTTTGGTGCGGACGAGAAGAATCGAACTTCCACTCCCTCGCGGGAACAGGCTTCTGAGACCTGCGCGTCTACCAGTTCCGCCACGTCCGCAAAAACAGAATTATCAATATACAACCTAGCACCATAGGATGACAAGTTATCTATCGGGTTTCATTTATCGGCTATGATCTGCTTCGGGGGGCTATTCTTTCGTAATAGATAAAAGATAATAGCTGATAGATAAGAGATTTACGGCCGGTCTGATATATTTAGCACGTGGGCGAAACGCTAAAAGCGAGGTTAGATGAAGTAAAGCACCGTATTGCAAAGGCAGCGGAGCGGGCCGGTCGAAAGCCGGAAGAGATCAAGCTGCTCCCGGTCAGTAAAACCCATCCTGTTTCTGCTTTACGCGAAGCGATAGCCGCGGGAATCGACTGTTTTGGCGAAAACAAGGTGCAGGAAGCCGAAGGTAAGATCGAAGAACTGGGGCGCGATGGCCTGGAATGGCACCTGATCGGCCATCTGCAGGCCAACAAGGCCCGCAGGGCGGTAAAGCTTTTTTCGGTGATCCATTCGCTCGATTCGGTCGAACTTGCGCGGCGGCTTGAGCGTATTTGTGAAGAAGAAGGACGCGCTCAACTGGCGGTTTTGGCGGAAGTCGATCTGGCCGGCGAGGAGACGAAAACCGGGATCGCCGAAGGCCAACTGCCGGAATTGGCGGAATTTTTACAGGGCTGTAAATTTTTGAGTTTTAGAGGTTTGATGACAGTGCCGCCCTATTTTGAAACGTCAGAAGACATGCGCCCGTATTTTCGCCGGCTGCGTGAAATTCGCGACGATCTTGCCGGAAAAGGATTTTTCGCGGGTAAAACGGGCGAGCTTTCGATGGGAATGACCCACGATCTTGAGATCGCTATCGAAGAAGGCGCGACAATGGTCAGGGTCGGAACCGCTATCTTCGGAGAAAGAAATTAGAATAATTTTTCAAATATGCGTATAAGCATTTACCCGATAGTCCAGACGGTCATAATCATCTCGCTGCTCGTTTTTATCGCGCTGATGCTGGCGCGGCTTCTATTTAATTATAGCGACCCGAACCCGTTCGGCAAGACCGGCAGATTTGCGCTGCGGTTTAGAAAATTGACGGAGAGATTCGTTTATCCGGCGGCGCGATTCCTGGCGACCTTTGGGATAGACGTGCGCCTGGCGCCGATCCTGACGATCCTGATCGCCAGCGTTTTGGTCTATTTTGTTTTAGGAATAATCTTTGACATTTTTTATATCGTCGACGGGCTGACGGCCGGGATAATCAATAACAACTTAAAGGTCTTCGCCGGATTCTTTTTATACGCGGTGATAAGTTTTTATATCATGCTGGTATTTTTGCGCGTTCTTTCGTCGTGGTTCGTATTTACCAAGAAAACCCTTTTCGGATTTGTCAGGCGAATGACCGACCCGGCCGTGCTGCCGCTGCAAAAGCTTATTCCGCCGATCGGTATGTTCGATCTTTCGGCCATGATCCTTTTGATCCTGCTCAGCCTTTTACAGCGGTTCGTTATGCAGATCTTTGTGTTCGGCCAATAAATTGTTGATAAATATACGGGAAAAAGACGGCGCTTTGATCTTTGCGGTGCGGGTCGTTCCGCGGGCTTCGAAAAGCGAGATCGTAGGCTGTCATGACGGCGCACTTAAAGTAAGGCTGGCTGCACCGCCGGTCGACGGCCAGGCGAATGAAGAATTGATAAAGCTTTTGGCAAAAGAATTCGGCGTAGCGAAAAGCGACGTCAGTATCCTCAGCGGACAAACCTCAAAAACAAAACAACTCTCTATTTCAAACGGCAATAAAGAGAAATTGGACGCGATTTTGCACGGCTAAAAATAGCGTGATATATTCCAAGCTTTGGGCAGAAACACGACCATAAGGGAGTGTGTGGATTTTACGGCAGAGAGTACACACTTGCTAACGCGCGTGTTTCTGCCAATTTTACAAAAAGGAAATATCTCAAATGTCCGGACATTCCAAGTGGCATACAATCAAGCATAAAAAAGGCAAGGAAGATGCCAAGCGCGGAAAACTTTTTACCAGCCTGATCAAAGAGATCACGGTAGCGGCCAGGGGCGGGGGCGGCGATGTTGACGCGAACGCGCGGCTGCGCAAAGCGGTGACCGACGCCAAGGCCGGCAATATGCCGAACGACACCATCGATCGCGCCATCAAGCGCGGCACCGGTGAGCTGGAAGGCGTAAATTACGACGAGATCACTTACGAAGGCTACGGGCCGGGCGGCGTCGCTATCCTTATCGAATCTATGACCGATAATAGAAACCGGACGGTCGCGGAGCTTCGCCACCTGCTGGCAAAAAACGGCGGGAATTTAGGCGAAGCCGGTTCGGTGGCATGGATGTTCGATAAAAAAGGCTATCTCGTAGTGGAAAAAGCCGCCAAATCTGAAGACGAGCTGATGGAGATCGTGCTCGAAGCCGGCGCCGACGATATGCAGGACCAGGGCGATGTTTTTGAAATTTACACCGCGCCGGAAAATTACGAAGCCGTCAACGACGCGCTCAAAAATGCCGGGATCGAAACCCAGGCTTCCGAACTTTCACGCATCCCGCAAACCTATGTCCGCCTCGAGGGAGATGAGGCCCAGCAGATGCTCAAACTCTATGAAGCGATCGATGATCATGACGATGTGCAAAAGTTATACGCGAATTTTGATATAGACGAGAGCGAATGCAGTAGACGTGATACGCGGAACGCAATACGCAATACGCAGTACGCGGAACGTAATGATATTACTTAGAACATAAAACGAAAGCGAGTACTCCCATGCGCGATTTTCGGCAATTAGAGGTTTGGAAAGAATCTCATTTACTAACTCTGGAAATTTATAAAGTAACCAAGGTTTTTCCGAAAGAAGAGTTATTTGGATTGACCAGTCAATTGAGGCGCGCGTGCGTTTCGATAGCTTCCAATATCGCAGAAGGCTGTGGCCGGGGAACCAGTAAGGATTATGCGCACTTTTTGCAGATAGCTTTAGGTTCTGCCTTTGAGGTCGATTATCAGATTATTTTGGCTGGTGACTTGGACTATATTGATGAGCGACATTTTTCCTTGTTAAGTGACAAGATCGATAAAATAAGACGCCAGCTTGCTAAACTGGTCATTAAAGTAAGAACCGGCGACTGAAGCGCTTGCGTATAGCGTATTACGTATCACGAAATGCGAATTTTAGGAATCGATCCCGGCAGTGAAACGCTCGGTTGGGGAGTGGTTGACGGAAACTCTTCAAAATACGATCTGGTAGATTTCGGTACGATCAAATCCAGCCCGCGCGTCCAATTTTCCAAACGTCTCCTCAAAATTGCCGATGGGGTCGAAAAGCTAATTGCTGAATATCAGCCCGACGTTCTCTCGATCGAAGAAGCTTTTTATGCCGTGAATGTGAATGTCGCACTCAAACTGGGACAGGTAAGAGGCGCGGTGCTGGTAGTGGGGGAGCGGGCCGGGCTGGAGATCGCGGAATATGCTCCGCGGCTGATAAAGCAAACGGTGGTCGGTTATGGCAACGCGGAAAAACACCAGGTGCAGGAGATGGTGCGGCTGCTGTTAAAACTCACAAAAGTTCCCGAGCCGCACGATGCGGCCGACGCTCTGGCGGTGGCGATCTGCCATTTTCATCACGCCGGGATGCAGCAAAAAATAAACAAGGCGACGGCCGGAAAACGAAAGAAATAATATTAGCCACTAATTACTCGAATGAGAAATTATGTTGATTAGTGTAATTCGTGGCTAATATATTTTGACTCTGTAAGCAAAGCCGTCAGAACTGCGTTAAAATACTCCTGCAATTTCCCCAAATTCCATAGATCAAGGTTGTGGCCCGAATGTTTTTTCCCATAAACAGGATCACTTCAATTTGTGTCGTTGTTTTTCTAGTATTCGCGAGCGATATCGCCGCGCAGAAAAAGCGTCCTTTGTTGCAAACCAAAAAAACTTCACCGGCAAAACCCAGAACGGAAAAATATTATCCCGGAACCGTGATAGACGAGCGGCTGTCGGTTTTGCGAATGGAACCCAGCCTGTACAGCATCCCGCTGCAGAGAATGCGGCGCGGCCGCACGGTGCTGATCTATTCCGGCAAAGAGGTGGACGGGGTTCTTTTTTACTGGGTGGTGGTGCCGCCCGACAAACGCGGCTGGGTACAGGCCCAGGCGGTCGTTTCAGCCGGGCGGCGCGGCGATGACGAACGGCTGTTGAGGCTTATTCGCGCCTCCGAAGGTTTTGAGCAAATAGAACGGGGCGTGCTCTTCCTGGAGACGTTCCCGGAGTCTGCGCTGCGCCCGGCTCTTTTGCTCTATTTGGGTGACCTGCTTGAGGATGCGGCGCAAAAACTCACTTTCGAAGCGCACAAGCGGTTGGACAAGAGTGAAATGGAGGCGGGCGGCGCCCCTCTTTACAGTTACTTTCTCAATTACGCAGGTTTGGACCGCTATCGAAGGCTGGGAATAACCTTTGTTTTTGATCGAAACACCAAATATTTTCATTACGATGGCGAATGCTGGAAGGAACTTGTCACCCGTTTTGCGGGCTCAAATGAAGCCGGTGAGGCGAAAAAACGGCTTGATGAGCTGAGATAGAGACCGATACGCCACGAATGTCACATATAACACGAATAAGAAGCTTCTTAATTCGTGTTATATGTGACATTCGTGGCCAATAAATCAGTATTAATTTGAGAAAAAATGCACAATCTAGCCCTAAACAGCCCGCTTTCATTGAATTTTCCTGCGCCAGAGGCTAAAATTACCTTTTCGCAATGAGCGAAATTTCCGAACCTAGCAACGGCTCGACAGGAAAACCGGGCGATATCCTGAGGCGTATTCTGCTGATAATGGCTGTTTTGCTGATTATTGGTGTGGCTGTCTGCCTGTTCGTGTTCGGATGGCGTGAAACCGCAGGGTTGATAATTGGCGGAGCGCTGAGTTTTTTGAATTTCTACTGGTTAAAGGCATCGCTGGGCAAGATGCTGGGCGTGGCGGCCGAAACCGGCGCCCCCGAACCGACCGGCCTCTGGTTGTTGAGATACAACCTGCGGTTTTTGTTTTTGCTGATCATGATCTTTGGGATCTTTTTGACGGGCATAGTTTCCGTCGTGGCCCTTTTCGCCGGCCTGCTTTCTTTGGCGATGGCAATTGTAGTAGAAGGTTTTATTCAATTATTTTTAGCTGTTTTTAAACGAGGAAATTAATAATGTTCTTATTTGCAGAAGGCCATCATACCCCGTTGATAGTGGAATTTGTTAACACTTATCTGGGAGAACCGGTCTGCCGCGTGGAAAACGGCGCGCTCTATCCCGCGCTGGACATGGTTTTAAAACCGTTGGGTACCAGCACAGTGGGTGTTTTTGGCGAGTGCCATCCCGATAACGCGATACCCTGGTACACGATAATGTTTATCATCGCCTGTCTCCTGACGATGGCGGTGATCTGGATATTCAAAGGCAAGCTTTCGGAAGACGATCCGACCCACGGGCAGCTGACGCTCGAGGCAGGATTTCTGGCGTTGAAAAATTTGATCGTAAGCGTAGTAGGCGAGCACGGTTATAAATACTTTCCGGTGGTGGCGACATTCGCGGTGCTGATCCTGATATCGAACCTGATGGGAATGTTCCCGCTCTTTATGGCGCCGACGGCTTCGGTCAGCGTTACTTTCGCGCTCGGCATCACGTCGTTCATTTACTACAACTCGGTCGGTATCAGGGAAAACGGATTGATCGGCCACCTGGCGCACTTTGCCGGGCCGCGGCTGCCGCTGCTGATGGCGATATTTATCACGCCGCTGATCTTTGGTATCGAACTGGTCAGTAATATGATCCGTCCGCTGACGCTCGGCGTCCGGCTTTTTGCCAATATGTTCGCGGACGAAGCGATAGCGGCGACGGTTTCGGGGCTGGCCCCGCCGTACACGCAGTTTTTAGTGCCGGTAATTTTGCTGCCGCTGGCATTATTCGTGGCTTTTGTGCAGGCGTTCGTTTTCACTTTGCTTTCGATGGTTTATTTGAGCGAAGTATCGCACGGCGATCACGGGCACGCAGGCGGACACGGCGAAGAAGCGCACGGCGAGACGATCGCGGCACACGCATAAGATTTTTGATAAACGGACTTTGGTTGATTGGCGAAACTTGCTTTTATAGCAGTAATAGCCCGCACGCGACAGGAGCCTCGTCTCTACGTGAGTATAAAACGAGCGCATACCGGAAGTGAGGCGAAATCATACCCCGCAGGTTTTAAAGAATTGGCCGAAGTCTTCAGACTAAATAAAACTATAAGGAGACTTAAAATGAATAAATTAAGATATATCGGTTTAGCAATGCTCGCGATGGCCCTGATGGCCGTTTCGGCTATGGCGCAGGCCCCGGCCGCCGGCGAGCACAAGGAAACTTCGATCGGTACCGGTCTGGCGATCCTGGGCTTTGGCCTGGCTGCCGGTTTAGCGGGTATCGGACAGGGTTTGGCGGGTTCGCGTGCCGCTGAAGGCGCCGCGCGCAATCCGGGCGCTGCCAGCACGGTTCAGACGATCATGATCATCGCGCTGGCGCTGATCGAATCGCTCGTTTTGTTTGCCATGCTTATCGTGTTCACCAGAACGTTTGGCGGCTAAACGCTTTTGACTTTTGCAGGGACGAGGTTTCGGCCTCGTCTTTTTGTTTTAAATCAGGTGGGGTTTATACTACAACCAGATGCAAGTTTGGCGAATCCAAACATTCATTAAGAGGAAAAAGCGTCACGCAAAGTAATGTCTGAAGAAATAAAAACATCGCCGGATATCGTACCGGACAGTAATAAATTAGACGTCGAACCGGTAGAAGAGAAAGAAACACCGGAATCGGACGCGCAAACTGCCGTTGCTACGGCAAGAAAAGGCGACCCGTGGAAAACCGCGTTCATTGTGCTGGCGGGAATTACGATCATCAGCGGCACGATCTATTTCACGACTTACGGTCGGAAGAGCGATCTGCCGACGGTGCCCACCGCCGATCCTAATGCAATGCCGGTTCAGATGGCGAACCCGCCGACCGGCGCCAGTGAGCAAAGCGCTTTGCGACAGCCGCTGCCAACCGTTGTAGGCAACGCCGCCGATATGCTGCAGGCCGTGCCGGGCGACGGTTACGACCCGTGGGCAAATCCGGGCCGGTATCAATCGAATAGTTCATCAAATCCATATCCCGTTACGCCCGTCGGGCCTCCGGGACAACAGGTGTATATGGAAAGCAATCCGAACAGCCCGTTCATGTCGGATGGCAACACTTACATAATGGTGCCGGCAAATTCCAACCCGGGCGTCAACGCGAACCGGGGCGGCGCAAATACGAACCGGCCTCCGAAACCGGTGACTTCACCGTCGCCGGGAACAGCGCCCGCGGCCAACACCGCCTCGCCGACAATGCAGCCAAAGCCGAATGTTAAGCCGGACGCACAGCCCGCCAATAAGCCGCCGGCAAAACCGAAAAAGCCTTCGACGGGAAAACCGAACGGCACTGAATAATTATTATAAAGTCGCGGATATTAGCCACTAATTACGCAAATAGCACGAATAAGAATCTTCAATTCGTGTTTATTTGTGTAATTAGTGGCTAATAATGAATGCACGGTTTTTGCCTGTTAATAAGAAAATCGACTTTATGGGCAGCCGTTATTTGGTAAGAGTTTTTACGATCAACTCCCGCAGACCTTCTTCATTGTCGAAAACAGGGGCGCTCTCCACAACGTAACAGGGCACATCAAAGCGAAAGTCTTTTAATTTGACCGCGTCTTTTACGGTCGTGAGCAGGATATCCGCGTTCCATTTCCGGGCCAGTTCATTTAACGTCGAAGCGTCACGCTCGGTGTATTTATAGTGATCGGGAAATTTATTGGTTCCGGCCAGTTCAAATCCTTCGGCCATTAGCTGGCGAAAGAAAGAGTCAGGATTGCCGATGGCGCAAAAAGCCAGCGTTCTTGTTTTTGGCAGGAGCGACCTGATCGCAACGGTTCTTTTTTCATCGAAAAGCTTTGCCAGGGGGATGATGTTCGATGTGTTATTTTGCGAGGTAAAGACGGCGGCCGCCGGCGCCAGGCCCTGCACTTTCGCTTTTAACGCGTCCAGATCGCCGGCGCTGCCCGCCAGGTTTGCGCGCGTGAGAATTACTGCGCCGGCCCGCGCCAGATTTGCCACCGGTTCGCGCAGCGTGCCTTGCGGAAGCAGCCAGCCGTTGCCGAACGGGTCCGTCGCGTCGACGGTCACCAGATCGAGACTGCGTTTTAGCTGAAAATGCTGAAAGCCGTCATCAAGCACAAAGGCATCGCTGCCCAACTTTTCTTTTGCCCACACACCGGCCGCCGTGCGGTCCTTGTCCGCGATCACGGCAGCGATGCCTAAAAGTTTTTGCGCTAGTTCATAAGGCTCGTCACCGCTTTGTTTTACTTCGGCCAGGATGTTTTCGCCATCGGAGACGAGGACCCTCTCGTTCGGGTTTTCGCGCTTATAGCCGCGAGTGAGAATGCAGACTTTCCGGCCGTTTTCCGCCAGGACTTTGGCTGCAAAAGCGACGAGCGGCGTTTTGCCGGTTCCGCCAACGGTGAGATTGCCGACGCTGATCACCGGCACATCGAGATCGTGCGAACGCGTGATGCCTTGACGGTACATCGCCGACCGCGCTTTTATGATCAGGTTGTAAAAATGGCCGAAGGGCATAAAAATTACGGCGTATTAGCGCGACCGTCGAGAAGCGGCGCCAGGTATTTTACCGTTTTTTCGGCCGCGCCGGCATTTGCCTGCATTATCGAAAACGCCTTGTCGGCCAATTTCCTGCCGACCTCCGGTTTTTGCAAAAGCTCGATAATGGCCGCTTGAAGTTTATCCGTCATCTCCGCCTTGCCCAGCACAGGCAATTGGATCAGCGCGTCTTTTTCCAAAAACTCACTGACGATAGCGGCGAAATTCGCTGTATACGGCCCGGTAATGATCGCTTTATGCGCCGCCGCGGGTTCGAGTATATTTTGCCCGCCGTGTGGGATCAGGCTTCCGCCGACAAAAACGATCTCCGCCAGAGGAAAGACCGCGCGAAGTTCGCCGATGCTATCCAGCAGGATAACATCCGCCAGTTCGTCCGCTATGCCTGGTTCGGCGGAGCGCCTTACGGAAGTAAATCCATTGGAAGAAACCAATTCCGCGACCTCACTGAACCGCTCCGGATGACGAGGGACGATCATCAGGCGCACCTTGGAATTTTCGGACGAATTTTTAATTGCTGAAAAAGCTTCGAGCAGCCATTTTTCTTCCGGATCATGGGTGCTGGCGGCCACGATCAGGCGCGAATCGGCGATCCCAAAACGTTTGCGAAAATCCCCGGTGAGGAGGTTTTCCTGCTCATCCACCGGCTGATCGAATTTGATATTGCCCGTCACGCGGATGCGGGAATTTTTCATTCCCAATTCTTTTATCCGGTTGCCGTCCTGCTGGCTTTGCATCAGCGCCAGATCGACATAATACAAGACCCGTATCATAAATTTGCGGATCCACATATAACGATTGACCGACCGGTCAGACAACCGGCCGTTGACGATCGCTATTTTGACATTACTTTTGTGGGCGACGCGCAGGAAATTGAACCAGAGCTCGGTTTCCATCAGTAAAACGACTTGCGGATTGATGGTCTTTAACGCGCGGCGAACGGCAAATTTCCAATCAAAAGGGAAGTAAAAGATCAGTGCGGCTTTATCGGCAAATAGATTTTGCGCGACTTCCTGGCCGGTCCGGGTGGTGGTGGAGATCACGAGTTTATGACCGGGGAAATCTTTCAGGAGTTCGTCGACCAGCGGGCGCGCCGCCTGCGTCTCGCCGACCGAAACGCAATGCAGCCAAATGACAGGTTTTCCTTCGGCATCAAACGCGGGAAGGCGTCCCAACCGCTGCCGGAAACCCGCCGCGTATTTGCCGCGCCGCATAACATCGTGCAAAAAACGAGGGAAAAGGATAACGAAGGCAACGGTTAAAAGAACGCTATAAAGAATGAACATTGGCGTCGTGGCTTTCTATCAGTAGCCCGGCCTCGTGATCAGGAAGGGCGCCCCTTTCTCACGCACGGGCCAAGCGCAGGCTACGCACCGTTTATTTTACACGTTCGATGTATTTCGATTCGGCCGGATTTACGCGGATCTTTTCGCCCACGGTGATGAAAGGCGGTACGGTGATCGAAACACCGTTTTCCAGTTTGGCCGGCTTGTTCGAATTTGAGACCGTCGCGCCTTTGAGGGGCGGATCGGTTTCCGTCACGGTCAAGTCCATCGACATAGGCATATCGATCCCGATCGGCGCGCCTTCGTAAAACTCAACGTCGATCTTTAAGCCGGCCATCAGCCACTGGGCCGCGTCGCCGAGGTCGCTTTCGTTCAGCGCGATCTGCTCGTAGCTTTCCGTGTTCATAAAGTGGTGCTGGTCGCCATCGGAATAGAGATATTCCATCTGGTGCTGTTCCATCACGGCTTTATCAACCTTATCGGATGAACTGAAGCGGTGCTCGAAGGAATTTCCCGTGCGCAGATTGCGCATGCGGGTCTGCACCATCGCGCGCAGGTTGCCCGGCGTCTTGTGCTGAAATTCCATCACCTTGCAGGGCTCGCCCTCGTGAATAATTATCATCCCTCTGCGGATATCGTTTGCCGAAATTGCCATAAACTTTTGATTAACTCCGTATAATAAGATTCTTTATATATTGCAAAACATATAGTTTAATTTCTAACCGGATGTTTTGTCCAGCCGATGTTTCAAAGTCCACGCCTTCTTTAGAAAGACGAACTTAAGGTTGAGTTCCAAGCTTTTGGTTATAAATTGCCGCTAGCTTTAGCTAGTGGATCAAAGCAGTGATTACTGAAGGGGCTTTAGCCCAAATAAGATTCGGCTAAAAGCCGGGGATAAATTGGCATTCGTGAACCACTAGCTAAAGCTAGTGGCAATTTAAACAAGCCAACAACAGAATTTAGGTAATGGGCCTGGTGCCGGCTGTTTTTTATGATCCAAACAGCTTGTAAAGACCGGCCCGGTTAGCCTATTATGCTGGGAATCAAAAAATCCTATGTCCGAGAATAAAATAGCGTTTCAGATCGAGCGGATAGCTTTCTTTAGCGATGCGGTCTTTGCCATCGCCATTACTTTGCTGATCATTGAAGTTCACCCCAAGGTTTTTGGCCCGGAGGTGACGAGCGGCGAGGCGCTGAGGGAATTTCTCGAACTTATCCCGCATTTAGTAGCGGTAGTCGTCAGCTTTCTTCTGATCTCGATGCACTGGCGGCGGCATCACCAGCTTTTCGGAGAACTGATAAATTTTGACAATAAGCTTATCACCTTGAATTTGCTGATCCTTCTCAGCATTATTTTCCTGCCGTTCAGCACTGGTTTTATCGCGATGAATTACGGGCGATTTTGGGTCAACCAGCTCACGCTGCCGTTTGTCGTTTATATGCTGAACAACCTGGCCTGTGCTTTTTCCAACTTTCTTGTTTTTAATTACGTGATAAAACAGGAGGGCAAATTGTACGCACCGGAAAGCCGGGACATTCTGGTGCGATCAAAATACGAAATTTTGTACGCGGTCATTGTGTTTGGGATCATCACTACGGTAGGAATCTTCAACCATTTCGCGGGGCTCGCCTGTTTTGCTTTATTTGCGCTGGAGCCTGTCATTCTTAAGCAGATATTTCCCGCCGCGAAGAGTGAATAAGCACCCGCGTTATTCGATTCTCACTTTAAATCTGAACGTCCCGCGCCACGCGTCAGCCTTGCTGCATTCGCTGACGATTATTTTATAGTCGCCGGCCATCGTTTCTTCCGTTTGTTTGCGATTGTTGCAGGACGCATCGAAATCGGCGGCGATCTCGCCATGAGGGTCGATAACGGCAATGGTGATCGCGTGGCCTTCACCCACTTGCTCGGTCTTTAATATCTGCCCGGCGCGCACGCGGATCACATAAACCCGCTGTCCCTTATAGCTATACAAAGTCCCGCTTGCGATCGCCTGTTTTGCCCCGCGTTTGAAGGTTATGCGCTGCGCTTTCTGGGCAAACGCGGCGGAGACGAGTAATAACGCCGATATAACCGTCAATAGAAAAAGCCTTTTCATAATCTTATTGGTTTTACTACAAATCACTTTATGATCAGATGATGTAAAGTATGGCGTACAAACTTTCGTGCATTTCGTGTGATTCGTGGTTAAATTTTCTAAAGTTTTATTATTAACATCAAAGCAGTAACCACGAATCACACGAAATGCACGAAACGTCCATCTTTTATTAATTACCGGACGGCAGCGGGGGAGGTTCTTCGCCTTCTTTGGGCGGTTCGCGGCCGATGCTTTTGAAAATGCTGATGATCTGGTCGTGCATTTTCCTGGCTTCTTCATCGTCAGGATCGAGTTTTAATCCCTTGCGAAAATCACCCAGGGCGGCGCGGTACTGCGCGGCCTCGGTCAGTGCAAAGGCCCGGACGAAATAAGCGTGCGCCAGGTCTTTTTTCGCCTGAGCATCTTTGGGGTCCTTTTCATGATTCTTTTCGGCTTTTTGGATATCGGCGTTCATCGCGCTGACATCTATCGGCCGCGACATCGGCGAGACACCGCTGCCGGAACCCGAATTATCATTTACCGGAATGTTCGTCGGCTGAAAGCGGTTGTCGGCCGAATGGCTGATGGCGGAAAGCTCATCGCGTTTGCCGGTGGGGGTGTTTTGGGCGGCCGGCTGATTCGCCGTTTGAAGCCGGGCGGTATTACCGGCACAGCCAGCTAAAAATATCGCGGATAAACTTAAAAACAAAAAATATTTCATAAAACCTAATTCTTTTTCTCGATATAAGGGCGCGCCTGCACGATATAAATTTGTCCCGCCATTATACCCCACTCGATATCCTGCTCTCTCTTGCCGCCAAAAATATGCTTGATATCCATCGCCGTTTTTGCCAGCGCTCTGGCCTGAATGTTGGTCAAGACCCGTTTGGTTTGTTTATTGGCGCAAATGTCGGCGGTTTCCCGCAGCCCGCCGCTTTTGATATCGAAGGTCAACGCCACTTTCTGCTGCGAGCGGGTCATCAGGATCACCGAATTCGACTTAGGGTTAAACAGGATCTGTTCGGGAATCCCGTCATTATCCGTGACCTTTGTGTTGTGGCCGCAGACCGCGCTGATATAGACGTTGTTTTTGCTTTCGTCGTCAAAGGGGTCCTTGGTGACCATCACCCCGCCGCGGTCCATGTTAACGCCGAGCTGGACCAGCGCCGACATGTAGACGTCTTTTTGGCTGACAAAATTTCGTACGCGCGCTTCGTAGGCCTGAAAATTCCAGAGCGAGGCCCAAACTTTCCTGACCGCATTGATCAGGGCCTCTTCGTCCACTACATTCGGTTCACTTGAATAAAGTCCGGCCCCGCTAAAATTCGGCAGGTCTTCGGAATTTGACGAGCTGCGGACAAAAACAACTTTTCCGCCGAGCTGTGTTTTCCATTTAGAGATCAATTCCTGCCGCAGGGTTTCGTCGAATTTTCCCGCCCTAAGTTTGGCGCGAAACTCTTCCAGCCGCTTGCGGCGGATGCTCGGGTTATGAACAAAATCATTATCGTCTTCGAATTCTTCGATGATCTCGTCGAATTTATTGTCTTTTATAAATTTGTCATACCAGTAGAAGGGGATCGTGAACCCGTCAGGCACGGTCGCGCTGCTTAAGGTGCTGTTGATCATCTCGCCGAGATTGGCGGATTTTGAACCGAAGGCGATGCTGTCTTTTTGCCGCATCTCATGCAGCCCGGCCAGCTTTTTAACCTCCAGATTCACTGGCGGTATCACCGGAGATTCGTCGCCGCCTTCATCGAGGATCGGCTTATCGGCCAGAATGGTTTTGTAATCCGTCAGGTTGGCCTGAAATTTGACCCAGCGGGTGTCATATTCCTTAAAGAGTTTGTCGGCGTCCTTGATATAGACGTTCGGAATGCCCCAGCCGCGCGCGAGAATGTTGATATGCGATAACGGCGTGGACGATTTAGCCACGATCACGCCCCTGACCTGCGGCAGAGAAAGCGGCAGCTCTTTTATCACCAGTATCTCGTTAGAACCGACCTCGACCGTGTCGTCCAGTTTTTCAATGATATGAATGCGCCCGATCGCCGTGCCCGTGTTGAGTGCGAGATATTCCTGATTTTTGGTTATTTCATCCTGCGACATGCGCGGGATCTTCAGGTTTGCCGAGGCGTCTTCCTGGCGGATCGAGTTGGGTTTATAAGAAACCGGCTGGAAAAAGGTTTTGCTGATAACGCCGTGAGTCAGTTTGATTAGCATGGGTGAGGCGAGATCGCCTTCCCAGAGTTCCCAGGTATATTTTTCGACCGGCTTTTGCCAGGCGATGGTGCCCACTATAAAGCGCCTTTTATCGGTAGCGTACACGGTCTTAAAAATATCGGTCCCGCGCGGTATCAGGTAATTGGCCAGCAGGAAATCTTTATGAAAACGGTAGCGCTGGGAATTAACGTAATAGATCTTGTTCGCGTTCTTGCGGTCGATGACAAACATCAGATGAGGCAATGCAAAAGGGGTGCCTTGGTGATAAGTGCGGGCAATGGAATCAAAATCTTCCTGGGTCTTGATCGCCGGCAGGGAACGGTCCTTCGAATCGGGTCGGGCAGGCATAGCGCCTTTTGGTTCGCGCGTCGGCGTCGGCTTGCGCGCCATCTGCGCGCCGACAGACGAGAAGGTAAATAAAACCAGTATTAAAAAAAAGATCGCGTGTTTCACTTTTTGGTCCATATAAATTTTCAAGAACACTTTGCCTAATAAGTTACTGATAATTGCCACGAATGTCACAGATAGCACGAATAAGAATCTTAATTCGTGTTATTAGTGGCTAATAATGAGTATGGTTCATCATCTTAATAAAATCATTTATAGGCAAAGCCATTCACAGTGCATAGTTAGTAGTCCAGATTTTCGTCTTTTATCGCTAATTTTTCAAGGCGCTTTCGATCGCATCGCAGGCGGCGCGCGTGCCGCTTTCAGAATTTACCACGCCCTTTGCTTCGAGCGCTTTTTCCCGGTAGGACGCTTCCGCCAAAAGAGGGCGTATTTCTTCGGCCGCTCTTGCCGCCGTATAACTCGAGCGGCTTATTATCCGGGCGACTCCTGCCCGGCGGCAGCGCGCGGCATTATCGGGCTGGTCATGGGCGTAGGGCATCACCAGCATCGGCACACCGGCGCGCAATACCTGTGAGGTCGTCCCGATGCCTCCCTGATGCACTACGCAGGCTGCTTTTGAAAAAACGCGGCTGTAGGGCGCGTACTGGAAGCCGGCATTATTATCATCCAAACCGGCCGGCGGTTCATTATAAAGGCCGTAGAGCGAAACCGAACGGCGTCCCAATGCCTTGGCGGCTTTTATGCTTTCCTCAAAGAAATCGCCGGCATCCATCACCGCGGCGGAACCGAGCGTGAAAATTATCGGCGGCCCATCTATGTCGGCGGCGGCGAAAAATTCTTCCAGGCCGTCGGGCATTTTTCCGGTGTCGTTTTGGCCGTCATAAAAACAAAAGCCTGTCTGGACGGAGGCCGGAAACCAGTCGGGCTGCGGCGCTTCCATCACGCGCGAGAACATTACCAGGTGAAGCAGATCCGATGCCTTGCCGCGAAAGACCGGGTCATGGTCTTCACTCAGGCCGAGATCGCGGCGAAAAGCCTTGTACGGTTCGAACCAATCGGAAATGGTCCAGCGCATAAAGCTAAAAAGCACTTCGTGAAATGCCGGGGGAAGAAAACGCAGGTACTCCAGCCATTCGGCGGCCGGATAGACGCCGGGGTCGTAATTGGAAAACATCGAGATCGGCGAAAGCGAGGTGGATATCCATTTGATGCCGCTTTTTTGCGCCGCCGAATTGGCGACATAGATAACTTCGCCGCTAAGAAAAATATCGGCGCCTTCGATCGCGGCCATCAGGTCGTTGTAAATTTCATGAAGGTGCGGAAAGACGATATTTCTGATCATCACTTCCGGCCCTTTTCTGATATCCATCACCTGGCGCGCGAGTTCGCGGTCTTCCAGTTCCAGGTGCGGGCGCAAAGGCCGAAACTCAAAACCGACGGCTTCGATCTTTTCGCGGTAAAGATTCATGGTCGCGAAAACAATATTGTGGCCGCGGCTTTTTAATTCAATACCGAGGGCGATCATGGGGTGGATATCACCGAGCGAGCCGGAAGTTGCCAAAACGATTCTTGCCATATCACTTGCCGGGATCTTCTTCTTCTCTTTCTTTTGGCCCGCTTTCCGCGTCTCTCTGGTTCAAACCGGCTTTTAGTTGAAAACGCATGCCGAGAAAATAGGCGCAGGCGCTTAATACCCCGGCGGCAAAAGCTATTTCGGTATTGTGATACCAAAATAAGACGGCAGCTGCTCCGAGCAGAACAACCGCCAATACCTTAAATACGATCTCAAGTTTCATTTATTCAGCTTTTTTCTTCCTGATTTTCCCTCTGATTTTCCTGCTGCGCTAATTTAACAGCCAAATTTCGATTTTGCCGCTTTTTCCAAAAATAGCGTATCAACAAGAATACCGGCAAAACCACCAGGATCAGAAACGGGGCGATCGCAATAATAATCGTGATAAAGCCCAAAATAAAATTTAGCGCAAAACTAAAACCATTGTTGAAAGACCGGCTGGCCTGGTAGAAAAAGCCGGACGAGTTGGCGGAAAACGCGGTCGGGGTTTGCAGGCTCAATTTGATAGTTGAAAGGCTGGTCTGGCTTTCAAGAAAACGCTTCCTGCCTTCGATCTGCTCGATCTCGCCGCGTATTTTCCCCAGCTCGGTTTGAACGTTAAGGGCATCTTCGACCGTCTTGCCCTGTTTCATTATTTCGAGGTATTGCGCTTCTACCGCCTTTTTGGTTTTCACGCGCGCTTCGATGTCGATAAATTCTTCGGTGACGTCCTGTCCTTTGATGTTTTCCATCACCACGCGGGCGGAAACTTTGCGGATCTCGTCGAGAGCTTCGTTGAATTTACCGGCCGGCACGCGCAAACTCATGGTGACATGGTCGCTGATGGTGGCCTGCGTGGTGCTGTTGCTCTGCTGCGATTCCACCACAAATCCGCCTTTGCTTTCGGCGATGGCGGTTATTTTTTGCAGCGCTTCATCGGGCGAGGCGGCTTCGAGACTTAGCTCGGCATTGCGGATGATCTTGCGCTCCACCGGAGGCTGCGCGCTTTGGGCGGCTTCATCGAGGGATATATTTTGCGCCGCTGCCGAATCCGATGGAATAGTTGTGGTTGCGGGCACCGATGCCCGGCCTGCTTCTGAAACACTTTTGCCGGTCTGGTTGCGGGAATCTGAAATAGTGCCGGTTGCACTAGACGGCGCTTCACCGCAAGCTCCGGCAAAAAATACCAAAAAGATCAAGAGAAATTTTAGTTTATTCATACGGCCTCAAAAAAATGACAATACTTAAATAACATAGAAAGAATGCAGGACCGGAAAATTCTTGCAGAAACTTTAATTGCGGGGCCGCTTTTGCCGGGCACTATCCGCCACTTAGCTGCCGCCCGCTGCTGTTGTAAAGCCTTTTCCGGCAAAAAAAGCGCGGACGGCCCGCCACATCCTTCCCATCGCCCGAAGTATTTTGGGCGCGAACCAGGCAAAGAAAAATGCGAACAGGATCAAGACGATGATCATTATTACCGGCGCAAAGACCGCCAGAAACGTGCCCAGGATCGCGACGCCGTCTTCAAAGAAGGATAAGGCCCAGTTTGAGACCGGCTCCGGGCTGAGGTTGGCAGTGGCGCGGGCGGCCGCTTTGGTGCCGTGCGACGAAAGCGCCAGGCCGCCGCCCAGCAAGAGCGCGATAACACTGACCGTCGGATCTATCTGGTAACTGGCGGCGTAAGCCAGAATGGCGCCCGCCGGAATACGGATGAAGGTGTGGATGACGTCCCAGACGCTATCGACGTAAGGGATCTTGTCGGCGACAAACTCGATCAGAAACAGCCCGCCGGCAATGCCGATGATCCACCAGTTGTCCAGCACGTCGAGCCCGCCGGGCAGTTTCGCCGCGCCGAATTTTTGGAGCAGTCCTAAAACGGTGACCGTGGCGTAGAGATTTATACCGGATGTCCACGCCGCCCCAAGCGCCAGGGATAAAGTTGCAAACCAGTCCATAGTGACACCTCTAAGCTCTGTTCAATATATTTGATGATCCTGCTTTTTTCGTGTTATTTAGTGTGTGTTCGTGGTTCCGGTTTTTGTAACTTGTAATAAAAGGGTTTTATAGGAAGTAACCACGAAATCACACGAAAACAGCACGAAAAAAACAGATCAAATTATTAAACAACTAAAACGATAAACGCCTGACATATCAAGCACAGCTAATATTTAAGTCTCTTCACCTTCTTCGGTTCCGCCTTCGTCGCGTTTGATACCGAATTTTTCCAGCCGGTATTGCAGCGTGCGAAAGGTCAGCCCGAGCAGTTTGGCGGCCTTGGTGATGTTATTGTCGGTGCGTTCCATGGCCTGCATGATCAGGCCGCGTTCTACGTCCTCAAAATTTATCCCTTCGGCGGGAAGCTTGAACTGGCTGTCGCCTGAGGCCGCTCTGACACCGCCCTGCATCATTTCCGGCGGCAGGTCGTCAACGGTGATGGTGTTATCTTCGCTGAGCAGGATGGCGCGCTCGACGGCCGACTCAAGCTGCCGCACATTTCCCGGGAAAGCGTATTCGTTGAACAGGCGCTCGGCTTCGGCCGTCATGGTTATTTCGCGCTTGGTGTCCCGCGTGTGCTTTTTGATAAAAAAGTCGATGAGCATCGGAATATCCGTGCGGCGCTCGCGCAGCGCGGGTATCTCGATCGAAAGAACGTTCAGCCGGTAATAGAGGTCTTCGCGAAAGCGGCCTTCCTCGGTCATCTTGAGCAGGTCGCGGTTGGTCGCCGCCACCACGCGCACGTCCGTCTTTATCTCTTTGGTGCCGCCGACACGCCGGATGGATTTTTCCTGCAGCGCGCGCAGGATCTTGGCCTGCAGGCTGATATCGAGCTCGCCGATCTCGTCTAAAAACAAGGTGCCGCCGTCGGCCACTTCAAAGAGGCCTTTTTTATCGGCGTGCGCGCCGGTAAACGAACCTTTTTCATGGCCAAAGAGTTCGGATTCCAGCAAGTTCTCGTTAATGGCGGCGCAGTTCACGGCCTGGAAAACTTCGGCGGAGCGCGGGCTGTTTTGATGTATCGAACGGGCGATCAATTCTTTACCCGTGCCGCTTTCGCCGCGGATCAGCACGGTCGAGCTCGACTTGGCAACTTTTAAGATAAGCTTTTTGACCCTGTCCATTTCCGGCGAGGAAGAAACGATCTCGGTATCGAGCTGCGACAGTTTATTGAGCGCGCGGCCGACGGTTTCCAGCAGGTTTTCCCGCTCGTAAGGTTTTTGCAGGTAGGCAAAGGCGCCCAGGTCTTTGGCTTCGAAAGCGGAATCGACCGTGCCGTGCGCCGTCAGCAAAATGACCATGATCGATTTATCGAAAGCGACCAGTTCCTTGAGCAGGTCGATGCCGCTCATGCCGGTCATTTTCAGGTCGGTCAGCACCAGGTCAAAGCGCCGGTCATGGACGAATTTCATCGCCGCCTCGCCGCTCGAAGCGGTGGTCACATCATAGCCTTCGCCGGACAAGATCACCTCTAGGATCTCGCGCTGGCCCTTTTCATCGTCTACTACCAGGATCGTTTTTCTCGTCATACTGATTTGATGTAAGTGTAGCCTAATTTGTGGTATAAAACATGTGGTATAAAACATATTGTAAATAAAGCCTGTGAGTTACCGCGAAACTTCCACAAACTCAGGTTTCAGGTTGCACATCCTAAATTTACCGCAGAATAACCACATATTTTGGAGGTAAGCCAAGTGAGAAAGAACAATTTAATATCAGTATTCGGAATGCTTCTGTGCGTCATGAGTATTTTTGCCCAGCACAGCTACGCGCAAAAAACAGCCGCAGCAGAAGCGGCAAAAAATGACACGCCGCAAAAGGCGGCAAATACCAGCGTTATCGGGCAATATTTAAGCTTTTCGGGCTTAGGGATGCTGGAAATGCAAAGGATGTTCCGCAGCCTTTCCCCCGAAAGCAGAGCGGCGGTCATGAAATTCCATATTGCCTTTCAATTGGTAAAGCGTCCGGGCCTGACGGCGGAGCAAAAGGCGCTGCTGCTCGATGGCCTCTCGATGTTAACGGCCGATTCATACAGTGACACCGATACGGCAAAACAAGCGGCAGCCGAGCAAACAGCGATCTTACTGGACAGCAGGGCTAAAGCCCTGTTTCAAGGTAGAGAGCGCTTCGAGATTTTTGCAAATCTCGGCCCCACCAAGGACGATATCTTCATGCTCCAGAAATATGAAGATTTGACTCCGCTAAATGACCTGCAGAGAAAAGAGGTTTTTAGAGAATCAACCGCTGAGGAAAAACGTGATCTGTGGAGAGTTCATATTGCTCTCTATCTGGCAGGGCACTTGATCTGACTGCCTCTCAGAAAAGCTTTATTACAGATGTGCTGGATTTTATGACTTTAGAAGTCTTTGAATTGAGTCCTAAAGATGCACAGTGGGAGGCAAAGGTCGGCAAACCTTTGACTGTGCTAACTGATAAGGCTTTGCAGGCATTTTCTAAAGAAGAGGCCGGAAATCTGGTGGCAAGGCTGGGAGAACCACAAAAGGCAGGGACGACAATTTCCACGGAGGGAACGCCTCTCCCTGTTTTGAACAAGTGTACTTGTCATCGCGGAGAAGGGGATCAATGCTGGTTTGGAATATGTGCCGGAAATATTTGCAAATATCTTATAACAGGCTGCGGGGCATTTTTCTTCCAGGAGTGTAATGGCGTTGCATGTTATAACCCGTAGTGTTTAAAGGGCGCGGTACGGCATTCGTCGTCCCGCGCCCCTTTGAAGTCAAAAAAATAACGAGTCAGTACCGGGAACGCAGTGACCGGCTGGTTTTAGCTGATAGTAAATAATGATTAGTGATAAATGGCATCATTATCAGGACATATCTTCATTAATCACTAATCATTAATCGTTCGTCATTAAAGAAAGCCGGTCACTACGTTCCCGGTACTGACTCATTGCGAATAAAAAGTTATGAAGATCAGATCATTTTTAAAGATTTTTGCTTTCTCACTGGTTCTTTTCCTGGTTATCACTCCATTACGAAGTAGTTATGGAGGGGGGTTCGCGGTTTCCTCACTGGTTGGTTTTGTGCTGGAAGTATACCTGACAATGTTTTGCATTTACCGGTATGAAAAACATTTAAATACCGGGCTGATCGTTTTGGCGTTAATGATCGGATTGTGGTTTTTTCAAATTCCCATAAGAATATGGCTTTTTAGCAGCACACTAATTTCATTGCCGGACACACTGATACACTCATTGGGAGTAATTTGCGGCGCGCTGTATTGGCGGATGAAAAGGCCCTTAAATTTTGCCGCGCTGGTACTTTGCTCCATCGTTCCCGTTTATATGTATTTCCAGGGCTATGATCGATGGCTCGATAAGTTAAATTACGGCACTTTTACCGGGCGGGTCGAGGCTTACGCTCTGCCGGCGAAATTCGAAGCGTTTGACGAACAGAAAAATATCATTAGTGAAAACGATCTTAACGGCAAGATCGCCTTACTGGATTTTTGGTATACCGGCTGCGGCATCTGTTTTGAGAAATTTCCGCAGGTCCAGGCAGCTTACGATAGATATAAAGATGACGCTTCGGTAAAGATCATGGCAGTCGATAAGCCTATCAAGGACGATAAGCCCGGCGAGGCCTTTAGCATTATCCGCGAAGAAGGCTACACATTTCCGGTAGCGGTCGCCGGTAACGAAGAACTGCCGGAAAAACTCGGCGTAAAAGTATACCCGACCACCTTGGTGATCGACCGGCAGGGAAAGATCGTCTATCGCGGCGATATCGCAGGAGCGGCGGCGATGGTCGATGAATTACGCGGTAGGTAAATTTAGAGTTTACTGACGCATGTATGAAATATAAAAGCGCATTCCTGATCGTTATTATTTCTTTAGTTTTGATGGTTGCGATATCTCCCTTAAGGGGCTTTAGAAGCATTCAGGAATCATCGTTGATTGGATTTGTCGCTTATTTATATCTGACATTATTCTGCCTCAAAGTATTCAAAAGCAGATTAACCGACTGGCAGATTTTCAGTGCTTTGCTTTTGGGGTTATGGCTGCTTCAGTTACCCATTAGAATTACCCATTTTGAAGGCACCCTGGGAACTTTGCCCGATATGTTACTTCATACTTTAGGTATAGTCTGCGGATTGTTTTATTGGAAAATAAAAAGGCCGTTTGATCTGCTTCCTTTAACATTATGTTGTGTCATCGTTGTTTTTATGTATTTTCAGGGATACGATTTTTGGTTTAACGAGCGGAATTACGGAACTTTCACCGGTAGAGTTGCTGCTTATGAATTGCCGGTAAAATTCGAGGCATTCGACGAGCAGAAAAATACTATTACTGAGAATGACTTTAACGGTAAGGTGGTTTTGCTTGACTTCTGGTTCACGCGCTGCGGAGCATGTTTTGAAAAATTTCCCCAAGTTCAATCCGCCTTTGATAAGCTGAAGTCCGACCCTTCCGTGGTAGTTTTCGCTATTGATAAACCGATCGAAGAAGATAAGCCCCGGCGAAGCTTTTGAAGTTATCCGGGAAGAAGGTTATACATTTCCGGTGGCGGTCGCTGCTGACGAAGAACTGCCGGAGAAACTCGGCGTAAAAGTATACCCGACCACATTGGTGATCGACCGGCAGGGAAAGATAGTCTACCGCGGCGATATCGCAGGAGCGAGGGCGATGGTCGATGAGCTAAGGTCCGCGCGGTAAAGTCGAGAGAACCACCCCGTCGCGAAAAACGCGCCACCCCTCCTTTGTAAGGAGGGGAGTTTAAGAAGGGTCGTCCCAAAATTCAGGACACCACTTCGTATTTATGCCTTTGGCAATTTAATGTTGAACTGCGTCCCGTCATTTGGGGAAGAAGTGACCTCGATCGTTCCGCTGTGTTTATCGACTATGCGTTTGGCGATCGCCAGCCCGAGGCCGGTGCCGGTTTCCTTGGTGGAAAAATACGGTTCGAATATTTTGGGCAGATTTTCTTCGGGGATGGCGCAGCCGGTGTCTTTGACATGTATCTCGACAAATTCACCGTTCGGAACAAGATCCACCGACAGTGAACCGCCCGACGTTTCCATCGCCTGCACCGCATTGATAAAAAGATTATTAAAGACCGAGCGTAAAACATCGCGATCGCCCAGCACCGGCGGTGTGCCGGGAGGTTCGTTGACGGAGGTCGAAATGCCCAATCCTTCCGCCTGTCCCTGAACCAGCAGCATCGAGTTATCTATTACCTCGCGAATATTTACCGGCTGCAGGTCGAGGTTCAGCGGGCGCGAATAGCGCAGGAAATCGCTGATCTGATTATTTATCCGGCCCACCTCCGACTTGAGCTGCGAGGTCAGCTGCTCAAACATCTCGCGTTTTTCCTTGTCGTCGGGAATGAATTTGGCCCGCAGATGATCGAGCGTGAGATTGATGTAATTGAGCGGATTTCTGATCTCGTGGGCGATGGCCGAAGCAAGCCGCCCGACCACCGCGGATTTTTCCGCTTCCTGAAGCTGTGATTCGAGTTCGCGCGATTTCTCGAGCTCGGCGGTCATTTCATTGAACCTTTGCGCCAGCAGGCCCACTTCATCGCTTCTTTTATGGTCCGCCACGCGGACCTGCAGGTCGCCCTCCGCCACCTGTTTGGCCGCATCCGAAAGATTTCTGATCGGCTTGGTAAAACGCCAGACCAGCACGATCGCGATAATGCTCGACGCCAGCAGAATGCCCAAGGTGTACACTACCGGCAAAATAGCGTCGCGCCGGGCGGTTTCCATCGGGGTCACATTCAATATCACCATGATATGCCAGACGCCCTGGGTGGTTTGCACGGGGATGGCATAGGCTTCCTGCTGCGCGCTATCGGTATCTTCGCCGGTCGCATTCGGAAAGTTCCTGCTCGCTTCGCCCAGCCTGTCCGCGTCTCTTAAAGGCGGCAGATTTTGGATCTCACCGAGTTTTTTAAATACCGTATTTCCATCCGCGTCCTTGGTAGGCTTATATTCCGGATTAAGAGTGTCATAGATCTCCCAATCGGAGTTGATAATAATAATGTCTTTTAGGCGCCGGTCCGTGTACTTGTCATAAAGCGTGTCTCTGGCCTTTTCCACCAGCTGGCTCAGTTCGTCCCGGGAAGTGATGCCGCTGACCCCTAAGGTCAGTCCCACGACCAGGGCCTGCTGCTGGCGGTCGTTAAGCCTTTTGCTGCTGGTTTCGCGGCGGACATTAAGGTAATACTGCACACTGAGAGTCGTTACGAGGAGTATCCCCATAACTATCAACAACTTTGCGCGCAAGGTAGTAAAAAATCTCATTTTTATTCCGGAGGGCTACTTTAATTTGATATTTCCGGTAAACAATGCCATTTTAACCTGAAATCTTATCGGTATCAGGCAATTCAGGCAAACATTTGATGCACGAAAAGCAAAATTCTTTTACCGCTTGACACTTTAGATGTAAGTACGTAAATATATCTGCTTCCGTCGTGTGCGCGCTTTTGCTAATATGGGGGAAGTAAGACAATTCGGCAGAGCGGTTTCGGGGTAAAAATATTACAACCCTTTTCTGCGGGTCATCATCTGATTAACGCAGGAACGGGAAGGGTTCGGTTCCGCATAAAAGCATATAGAGAGTAGTAGCTTTGGAGGAAATTCAGCTAATGAAAAGATCATTTAATAAACTTGTTTTGGGCACACTAGCCGCGGCCGCTCTGGCTTGTGGAGTGGTCAGCGTTTCGGCCCAGGATGACGTGGAGAAAAACGCGTTATATACAAAATTTACCGAATGCTATAAAGCACAGGAGCCGGCCCCGATGGATGCCTGTATCGTCATCGGCGAAGATTACCTGAAAAAATACGGCACCCCGCCGGATACGTATTCAGATTTTGTCAGCAAACAGGTGGCGAATCTTAAGAAGAGACGCGACGAGTATCCGCTTAAAAAAGCGTATAAGGATCTAAACGAGGGCGTCACTACCAAGAATTGGAAAAAAGCTTTTGACAGCGCCCGTGAGATCATGCGGCTCGAGCCGAAAGACACCCTCAAGCTGGATATTGCTTTGTTCATGGCGCAAATAGGCTATTTTGACCTGGCTTTTAATTCGCCCTCGGATTACACCTACAACGGTGAGGTGGTCAATTACGCGAAGACCGCGCTGAGAATGATCGATTCGGGCATCGTATCCGACGCGACACCCGCCGCCAATAATACGACGGTGCAGAATTGGGGCGGTGGAAATTACTCTTTGAAGTCCAAAGATAATGCGTCGGCGTGGATGAACTTTATCATCGCCCGGTTAACATCCGATACCAATAAAGACACCACCCGCAGCCGCGCGCTCTTTAAAGAAGCCGCTCCTTATTACTACAAGGCCGTAAAATTCGAATCGCCGGATATCAAAAAATCGCCTTTGCCGTATCAGAATATCGGACGGTATTACCTAGAAGAATTAAACGCCCAGGTCGACGAATTCAATAAGACCTGTAAGAACCTGACCGAAGATACGGACCAGTGCAAGAACATCCGTGAAATGCAGTTGGCGTATGCCGACCGCGGGCTGGATGCTTATGCGCGGGCCTTGAAGATCGCCAAGGACGATCCGAAGCAGACGCAGACCTTTAAGGACAATTTGAGCAAGACGGTGGACGTTGTTTACAATGCGCGCTTTAAGAAGGCTGACGGCGTAAATGAATATGTAAATAATGTAATGACCAAGCCTTTTGTCGATCCGGCAACGCCGGTAACGCCGATACCGGAAGAAATTCCGGCCACCACGACCAGCGGCGCCGCTACTTCGACTGTTCCGGGAACCAAACCGGCGGCTACGGCGCCGGCGAACACGGTCAAACCCCCGGCAACCGCCGCCCCGGCCACTACCAAACCGGCGAGCACGACCCCGGCCAAGCCCAGCGGCGCGGTCAAGGGAACCAAGGGTACGGTAGCCAGGGCCGCGACGAAAAAGAAAGCGGGCCGCTAGGATCATTCATTAGCTGTTTCTAAGATAAAGCCGGGTGTGAAAGCATCCGGCTTTATGCTTTTAGCGGCTTTATGTTTTTAAAGGTGAATACGTTAAGATGTCTTCATTATAGAAATGGCCGGAAGTCTTAATAAATTAGAACACTTGCTGGGATACAGGTTTCAAAAAATAGCTTTACTCGAAAGGGCGGTAACGCACCGCTCGTGGGCACACGAAAACTCCACGTCAAACAAACTGGAGATCAGAAAGCTGCACAATGAATCGCTGGAGTTTGTCGGCGATTCGGTGCTGGGCGCGGCGGTCGCGGAGTATCTTTACAAGAAAAATCCGGACGCTACCGAAGGTGAGCTCACGCTGATGAAACATCACCTGGTGAGCACGGCGACGCTGGCGCGGCTGGCGGAAGAATTGAAGCTGGGAGATTTCCTGCGCGTGGGCCGAGGCGAAGAAAAGACCGGCGGGCGAAAAAAACAGGCCCTGCTGGCGGACGCGCTGGAAGCGGTGATCGCCGGGGTGTTCTTTGATCGGGGATATATATCGGCGCGCAACCTGGTGCACCGGCTGCTGGCGGAAGAATTCACCCGGATAACACCCGGCTCGGCGCTCGATTACAAGACGCTGCTGCAGGAAAAACTGCAGGCGGCAAAAAAATCGGCCCCGAAATACACGGTGATCGAGACCGAAGGCCCGCCGCACTCGCGCACTTTTTATGTCGAGGCAAACTGGGACGGCGGGAAAATGCGCGGCCAGGGCTTATCGATAAAGGCGGCGGAAATGATGGCTGCCAAGCTGGCGCTGCAGGAGATGGAAAAGCTATAAATCAACGCCGCGGGGTTGACCGTTATTAGATAGGTTATTTAGGATACCAACCATGAGCAATAATACTGACGATAGTAAGAAAAAGGCGGAAAAGAAAACACCTCCCGGCCCGCCTAAAAGCGTTGTCCGCGATTATTTCGAATCTTTTGTGGTAACGCTGATCATGGCGCTGTTTGGCATGACCTTTGTTTTACAGGCGGTCACGGTGCCCACTGCCTCGATGGAAAATACCATTTTGGTGGGCGATTACCTGCTGGTGAATAAATTTATATTTTCACCGGGCGACACCCTTTTCTTTCTGCCGCAGCGCGAGATCAAACGCGGAGATATCATTGTTTTCAAATATCCCGGTAATTCCACTCATCCCAAAAGAGACAGCGACCGCGGCCTGCGCAAATACGAGATAAATTATGTAAAACGCGTGATCGGCCTGCCGGGTGAAACAATCGAATTTCGCAATAACCAGGTGCTTATCAACGGGCAATTGCTGCCCGAATACCGGATGATAGGCGACCACCCGCAGAAAGCCGACGGCTCGCAGAACAGCACCGCCGCTCTGGTTACCGCTGAGATCGAAGCAAGACAGCCAGATCAGCCTTACGGGGTTTATTACGGGAAAGATTCCACCGAAGAGTCAAAAAAAGGGAAGATCCCGGAGCACTCTTATTATGATTTTGCCGCGCCCGGCCATCCTTACAAGATCCCCGATGACAGTTATTTTATGATGGGCGACAATCGCGACAATAGCGAAGACAGCCGCTTTTGGGGGCCGGTCAAGCGCGACCTGATAATCGGCCGGGCGATGTTCGTCTACTGGTCTTGCGATCAGACGACCGGGGAAAGCATGTCGAATTGCCTAAGCCACCCGCGGTTTGACCGTATTTTCAGAATGATCAAATAAGAGAACTGTCTATTATCGATTTGACGCAGGGGGCAGGGAAATTCTCTGGCCCGTTCTTATGGAAAATTTTATTTTTAATGAAGAAGTAAAAGACGCGCTCGCGGCGGGAAAGCCGTTGGTGGCGCTGGAATCTACCGTTATCGCTCACGGGCTGCCGCACCCTCGAAACCTCGAAACTGCTTATGAGCTGGAAAAAATAGTGCGGGACAACGGCGCGGTCCCGGCCACGATCGCGGTTTTCGGCGGCGTTTTTTATGCCGGGTTAGACACCGAAAAGATCGAACGCTTGGCCGCCGGCAAAAATATTCGCAAGATCAGCCGCCGCGACCTGGCGCCCGCCGTGGCGGGCAAATGGGACTGCGCCACCACGGTTGCGACCACAATGTGGTTGGCGCACCGGGCCGGAATAAAAGTTTTTGCTACGGGAGGGATCGGCGGCGTCCATCGCGGGTTTTCCGCCGATGTTTCAGCCGACCTGCCCGAACTTGCCCAAACTCCGATGACGGTGGTTTCTTCCGGCGCAAAAATAATTCTCGATCTGCCGGCGACCCGCGAATGGCTGGAGACGCACGGCGTAACGGTGCTGGGCTACGGCTGCGACGAGTTTCCCGCGTTTTATTCGCGTTCCAGCGGGTTGCGGGTGGACGAAAAAATTGAAACCGCTGAAGCCGCCGCCAGGATTATTCGCGCGCGCGATGAGTTGAATTTACCGGGCGCGATATTGCTGACAGTTCCCGTGCCGGCGGAATATGAGATACCGCGAGAGGAATTGGAGATCGTGCTGCAGGGATGCCTGAATGCAGCCGAAAGGCAGAAAATGAAAGGAAAGAACCTGACGCCTTTTCTGCTCTCGGAAATGTCCGCGCGCAGCGGCGGGAAAACCCTTGAGGCAAATATCGCCCTGCTAAAACACAACGCGAAAGTGGCCTCCCAGGTGGCAGTCGCCCTGTCAGCTTTGTAAATATGCTCAACCTTTACCGCATATTGACCGGTTCTGTTTTTGGCGTTTTAACCGGCGCGGTCGTTTGGGGAGCGATCGTCAGAGCCATCATTTTTCTGCTGGACCTCAAGCATGGCGAAGGGTTTGCCAACATTCCCTCCCCGTTCCTGGGCTGGCTGTCAGTGATCATCGGGGGACTAGACGGCGCGGTTATCGGAGCGGTGCTTGGGTACTTCAGCGTGGACAAAGTAATAAAAGGCGCTTTGCTTGCCGCCGCGACGACGTTAGCGATCATCTTCGGTTACTTTTTTATTATTGATCCGGGAATTTCTCTTCTCGTCTCTTCAAGCTCACTGCTGGCGGTGAGAAATCTGGCGGTCGTAGCGATAATTTTGACCGTGCCTTCGCCGTTTATTGGCGGAATAACGACACTTGTTTGTTCGCGTATCTGGCGGTGGTTCGAACCGGAGCCGGGGTGTTCACTTTCCAATTATCCGCGACGTGATGCGAAAGAACTGGTAAAACCCGAGAATCGCACCGAGAATTATCCCTCCGACTAGAAAACCCGGCGAGGTGCCGAGATACCTGTCCAGCAGCAAGCCGATAAAAAACATTATTGCGACCGAACCGAAAAGCACTATGCCGGCGCTATAGGCAAGCCCGCTTTTTCGCGCGGTTTCGCCGGCGCTTTCCGGGGTATATGGCAACACCTCTATCGGCGCATCGCTTTCTTCCGACTCTTTGTCCTCTAAATACTCCGAAGGTTTTTCGATCATTGCCAATTACCTCTTGTCAGATAAATTCCAGCTTGCAGTGTTTCCTAAAGTTGGTGAGAAGGGAAATGTCATTCGGAATAGATGATAACTGATAGTTGATAGAGAATAGACCCGAATCTTTCAGTTATTAGCTATCATCTTTTATCTATTCCGAATGATGCGAGCACGACTCCTGCCCAGCTTGCGCTCTCGTTTGGCTGAGCGCAGCAGGTTTATAAATTGCACGGCTTTATTTGTCATTTGAATGTATCAGGGTCTCTTGAGGCGATTTTAGTTCATAAGTGATGCCGCGCCAAACGATCTTGCGCGAAACGAGCGCCGCGGCGCAGTTGTAAAAGAAAAGCGCCGGGGAAATTATCCACAAAGTATTCTGCGTCCAAAACTGTTTCTTTAAATCTTTTTCGTAACCATTCAGCACCAGTTTTACGGCATTTAGCCGCAGCCAGGATTTGCCGATACTAAACAGCGAGGCAAGCACTAAAGCGACCAGCGCTAATAACCGCTGCCAAAAAGCCGCGCCGGAGATCATTAACAAAATCCCTGAGATAAAGACCGTGTTAAAAACAAACGAGCCGGCAAAAGACATCTTCCAATACTGCGGCGCATAGACGCGCGTGATCTTCATCTGGCGGGTGGTAAATTCCAGCAGCCCGCGAAAATCACAGTCTTCGATAGACGCGGTCAGGCATTGCGGCACGAAATAAACCAAAAGGCCCGCCCCTTTTACGGCGCGGGTCACGGCAAAATCGTCCGACAAAGTTCCGCGCCATTTCTCGCGCATATCTATATTTTCAAAAGTCTTTCGCAGGATGGCCGTGGAGCCGCCCCAGCAAAAATTGCTTTTCATATTCGCGCCCAGCGCCGAGGCGACCGAAGCGTTCCAGACCGACTGCAGCTCTGATGAAAAATTGCGCTTTTTGGAAATGAACCAGCGGTAACCGGCGGCGGCGCCGATCTTTTCATCTTCGAGCGGAGCGACCAGGTCTCTTAACCAATCTTTACCCGGCCGCGCATCGGAATCGACAAAGGCGAACACCGCGCTTTTTTCCGACGCGTGCGGAACGGCCGCGCGCAGGTTATGGACCTTTTGCCCTTCGTCAGCGGCAAGGCCGGCGATGACCAGTTTGCTTGAGACGTTCGCGAGATGTTCAAACTCCGCGCGGAGCTCTTCGATAACGGAGACGCAAGGATCGCCCGCGTCGTCGGTTACAAAGATGATCTCGTATTCGGGATAATCCTGATAAAACAAAGCGGCGAGGTTTGTCTTCAGGTTTTCATCGCGGCCGCGGCAGGGCGCAAAGATCGCAGCGCAGGGGGTAAAGTTTGATCTCGGTTTGCTTAACTCTTTCTTGAAATATTTTAAATATTCCAGCCCGCCAACGAATGAACGATAGCTCTGATAAATCAAAAACAGGGCAAAGAGATAGAAAATTATCAGAAAGATAAGCATAAGAACGTGATACGTAATACGTAATACGCAATACGCGGTACGTAATACGAATTCCGCCCATTATTTAAGATATAAAACAAAAAACCACGAACCGCACTAACACACAAAACGTATCGCGTATTACGTATCAGGCTGCCGCAACAGGCGGCTGTTTGTGCCGACGGGCAAAATACACCGCCATCAGAAAAGTGGGCACCATGATCGCGGCCGCGGTCCAGAAAGTTCTCTCGATGGTGAAATCGGTCACGTTTCCGATCGCGGAATTAACGAAATTATCGGGGGCCGTTTCTGTAGCTACTGCCGCGCTCAGCAATAATCCCGTCAGCGCCGGGCCGACCGCACGCGCCAGGCTCGCGGCGGACTGCATCACGCCCATTGCCACGCCCTGTTCACGGGCGGAAACACTCTTTGACGCCAGCGCCACCAGCGGCGTTCCGGCAAAAGCGCTGCCGAAAGAAAAAACCGCTATCCCGATCAGAAGTCCGGTCAGGCCGCCGCTTTCCGGGCCGACCAGCGGAACAAAGAACAACGCGACCGCCATCAGCACCGTGCCGATGATCACCAGCAAATTTTCTCCGAATTTTTTGGTGGCGATGCCCATCAAACCGCCCTGGATCATGATGCCGATCACGCCAATGTAGGCAAAAACAAAACCGTTTTGCCGCGCCGTATAACCGAAACGATGGGCGGTGTAAATAATAAAGGCGGTGGTCAATATCGAAAACGCCACGGTCACCAGGAAATAGATCAGTATCAGCAGGCCGAGCCGCGGATCGCGCAGGTATTTGAGCAGCGTGTTAAAACGTCCGCTGGATTCTTCAGCTTTGTGCTCTCCCTTTTTGACGGTTTCCGGCAAGACAAAATAGAGCGCCGTGGCATTGAGGAAAGCCAGCCCGGCGGCAAAGTAAAAAGGAACCGCCAGGCCGAAAGGGCTCAGGATCCCGCCGATCGCGGGACCCAGGACAAAGCCGATCCCAAAAGCCGCGCCGATCATTCCCATTCCCCGGGCGCGATTTTCCGGCGTGGTGACGTCGGCAATGTAAGCTTGCGCGGTAGAAATATTTCCGCCGGTGATGCCGTCCAAAATACGGCCGGCAAACACCATCCACATAGTGGTGGCAAAACCGAGCACCAGAAAACCTATCCCCGTGCCGATCAGGCTGAGAAACAAAATCGGCCGCCTCCCGTACTTATCCGAAAGTTTCCCGAGGATCGGCGAAAAAATAAATTGCATTATGGAAAATGAAGCGACCAGCCAGCCGAAAGTGAGCGGGGTAGCGTTAAAAGGTTCCGTCCCGACGTAATAGGGCAGCACCGGAATAACGATGCCAAAACCGATCAGATCGATAAGGATAGTGATAAAGATCAGCAGAACGGGAAAACGCTTCATAGTTCACAGTTTCCGGAACCTTTTTCGGTTAAACATGATTTCGTAGTAAAATATAGGCTTATCGTAAATATTATCTTATACATATGAAAGTAATTAAAGCAGGGAATAACCCGGACACGCGTCTGACAGGTCTTTTTGCGGCTATCATTGCGGCACTTTTGCTCGCGGGCATTACTACGGGCATCTCGGCCCAGCCGAAAACGCCCCCGAAAACGCCCCCGAAAACGCCGAAGAAGATGGCCACTACGGCGACGGCTCCGATGGCTGCTGCGCCGGTTATTGCTTACACGGTTTCGATGTCAAAGCCGTGGACGCACCTGCTGGAAGTCGAAGTGCGGGTCAAGTCTGCCTCGCCGGGAGAAAAGACCGATCTGGTCATGCCGGTATGGACGCCGGGTTCATATCTCGTCCGCGAATATGCCCGCCACGTGCAGGATTTTGCCGCCAAAGATGGGGGCGGAAACGCGCTGGCCTGGCAAAAGACCAACAAGAACACCTGGCAGATCGCCTCTAAAGGCGCGGCTGAGATCGTGGCCACTTATCGCGTCTATGCCAACGAACTGACCGTTCGCACAAATGAACTTAACGACAGCCATGCTTTCTGGAATAATGCCGCGACGTTGATGTACCCGGACGGGCAGTTGAAGGCGTCTTCCACGGTGAAGGTCGTGCCCTACGGAGAGTGGAAAATAGCGACCGGCTTGCCGCAGGTTTCGGGACAGGCGAATACTTTCACCGCGGAAAATTTCGATATTCTTTACGATTCGCCTTTCGAGGTCAGCAACTACAAGGAAATAAATTTCGAAGTGCGCGGCGTGCCGCACCGGATGGTGATCGACGGCGAAGGAAATTACGATCTGGAGCAGCTAAAGCGCGATGTGCCTAAGATAGTGGCCGCGGCGGCGGATATATTCGGCGAGATCCCATATAAAGATTACACCTTTATCGTTAACCTACGCGGCGGCGGCGGGCTCGAACATTTGAATTCGACCGCGCTGCAATTCAACCGCTTCGGCTTTAAACCGCAATCGCGCTACATGGGCTTTATGGGGCTGGTGGCGCACGAATTTTTCCATGCGTGGAATGTCAAGCGCCTCAAGCCGGACGCACTCGGCCCCTTTGATTACACAAAAGAAAACTACACCAAACTTTTGTGGATGGCCGAAGGCGGAACGGATTATTATTCGAATGTTTTGCTGCTGCGCGCCGGGTTGATATCCGACAGGGATTTTCTCGCCAACATTGCGTCGGGGATCGAAAACCTGCAGGAACAACCCGGGCGTTTTCAGACGAGTGTGGAAGAAGCGAGTTGGGACGCGTGGATAAAATATTACCGGCAGGACGAAAATGCGATAAACAACCAGATCTCATACTATGAAAAAGGCGCGCTGGTCGCGGGGCTGCTGGATGTCGAGATCCGCAAGGCATCGGGCGGCGCAAAATCGCTTGACGATGTGCTGCGGTATTTTTATACCGAACTCTATAAAAAAGGGCGCAACTATACGCCTGAGGACGTTCAGAAAACCGCCGAGATGATGGCGGGTAAGAGCCTTGACGATTTTTTCCGCAAATACGTCAGGGGCCGCGAAGAGATAGATTACAACAGCGTCCTGAACGGCATTGGCCTGCAGCTCAATACGGGCCCGGGCGGCAACCCGCAGGCTTATCTCGGCGCTAATACGTCGCAGCAAGGTGAAAGATTGGTGGTGAGTTCGCTGCCTTCGGACGCGCCGGCCTATGAGCAGGGACTAAATACCGGCGACCAGATCGTGGCGGTCGATGGTTATCGCGCCAACCAGACGATCCTGGATAATACGGTCCGCAGTAAAAAACCCGGTGACAAGATCAGGTTGACCGTGTTTCGTTTTGACGAGATGCGGACGATCGAGATCGCATTGGGCGGCCGGGCGCCGACGGATTATAGTATCTCGCCGGTGCAGTCGCCCAGCGACGGGCAGCGCCAGCTTTACCAGGGATGGACCAAAGGTAATTTGAAATAAAAGCTTTTTTTGGCTATAAAGTCAGAAATTTGTCTTATGTTTTGTTTGTGTATTTTAGTGTGATTTCGTGGTTCCAGGTCTTAAACTTTGGAACTAAAGACTTAAGACTGGAACCACGAAACCACACGAAGTAACACGAAAACTGCAAAAACTTGATTTGCCTGCTTTATAGGCAAATCTGGCAAAACCTGAAATAGATAAACGCAATGTTTAAAAGCAAGAAATTTTTTGTTTTCTCTTTCGTCATGCTGGGGGTGTTTGCCGGGTGCCGGCCCGCAGGCGTGATACCGCAGGGGCAGGCAGGAAGCCTGCACAATGTTCCGGCCCAGCGGTTGAGTTATTCGGTAGACACCGATGCGCTGCCGCCGCTCGAACCCGAACAGCCTTCTACGGCGGATGAGAGAGTGGCCGCGGTACAAGCGGATTTCGATCAGAACCGCCCGCAGGAACTGCTGGACAAAACCTTGCCCTCGCCGGACAAGCAGAGAGTGCTCGTCATCTATCATCGCGCGGGCGATAAAGAAACTGAGTTCCGGCTGGATATGTACGCGGCGGATGGAAAGTTGATCGGCCACGTTTCCCCCGATTCGATGGCGATCAGTTTGCCGGACGCGATCGCGTGGGCGCCGGACGGAAGCACGGCGGCGTTTATCGGTGTTACCAGAGCGCAAAGCCAAATTCCGGCGACGGCAGATGCGCCGACACCGCCCGAGGTGGAGCCGAGCGATAATGCGGCGAATACGGCGGCGAATATTGATGGAAACATTCCGGCGAATAGCAGCGGCAATGCAAACACCAATGTACCCGCGCCGCCCGTGCAAACTTCGGCGCCGATCAAAATATTCGCGAACGAGCAGATCTACACCTGCAACAAAGAAGGCGCCGATCTGAAATATATTTCGCAGAGAGACACGCTGATATATTTCTACCTGCTCTGGTCGCCGGACAGCACGATGCTGGCGACGCTGGCTTGCACGCCGGCGGAATGGCAGTACGGCGAATTGGCGGCGAAATCGCGCGCAGAAGAATTCAGGCCTTTTGGCAGGCCGCGCCTGATCGAAAAGATCGGCCGCGAGCGTCTTTTGGATGATAACCTGACGGTCGTGCATCCGGTGTGGTCGCCTGATTCCGCCAAAATGGCTTGCGCCTTTGATAAGGACATCAAGATCTACGATAGCATCGGAGAATTGCCGACCATAGCCGCTATCCCGCTGCGCATTCCGCTGCTGACCTCTTCACAGAGATTTGACCAGCTGCTGCGCGAGGAATTGAAAAGCAGCGGGAATTCGAATGCCCCGTCGAATCTGCCTGTTCCGACACCGACGCCCGAGCAGGGGGTTCAGGTAATGCCGAACGAAAGCGACCTGGTCTCTTTTAATCCGATCGTGGAACTCAGATGGACGGATGAGAAAACGCTTTATTTTAAAACCGGCTATATAAAAGAAATGCTCGATTCCCGGTACAGCTCTTATAGTTACATGCGCTGGCACAAACTAAATTTTAGCGCGCAGGCGCAGACGCAGACGGGGGCCGCGAGGTAAACACGATGCTCTTTAATTCGCTCGAAGAAATTTTCGCTCACATGGACAATGTCCGCGCCGGGGTCAACAGCCGGATAGAAAGCCTGGACGAGACCGAGGTCGTTTTGCGAAATAACGGCGAAGGCTGGTGCCCGGAGGAATTGGCAGAGCACCTGGCGCTGGTTGAAAAATCGATCACGGCGGTGGTGGAAAGGCTGCTGCGAAAATCCGAAGAACTAAATACGCCGCCGCCCCCCGGTGGAAAGATCGACCCGCCCGTGAAATTTCCCAGCGCCGTGCGCAAAACCGAAATGAACAAGGTCGAAGCGCCTGACAGGATCAGGCCCCGTGGCGGTGTTCCCACGGGTAAGTCGCTGCAGGACCTCAAAACGTCGCGTGAATATATCATGAGTTTGCGCCCGCGCATGGAGGCCGTCAGCCTGTCGGAAGCCAAATTTCCGCACCCCGTCATGGGCGAACTGGACCTTTACCAGTGGCTGCTTTTTATCGCCGAGCACGAAGCGCGCCACCTGGCACAGATAGAAAATATCCTGAAAAACGGGTCCGGAGCGCCGGTTATAACATCTTAAAAGATCTGAGCTATAAGCTGTTAGCTGTTAGCTAACAGCTTTATTGATGGTGTTTAGAGGAAAACTCCTTCCGAATTTGCGGCTCTTTCAAGTTTCCACTAAACTAAGAAATTCCTGTGTGCCCTTGTAGCTCAACGGTTAGAGCAGCGGACTCAAGGAAATGAAGCCTAAGTGGAAAAGGCCGGGTTATGAAGTTCGGCGTGACAATTTAGACACAGAAGCTGGCATTTATCGGCTTCTCTTATTAAGTTGTTCAATGAACTATTCGAGCACTTTCTGATATCTATTTGAAAGGCTTTGGTTGCAGGCACAAGGTGATGGAAACAAAGAGCCGATTGGTTTTTGTTATACCCACAAATTTGGCAGCAACCGCCTTTCATTTGTATTAATAGTGCTTTGCGCTCATAACCTCTGCGTTGTTGTGTGACGTAGTTTTGATGCTTGTTATTTATAAAGGATAATTTGCATTTGGACGAGCAAAATTTTCTTTGCCGTCCTATCAAAACCGAGTTACATACCAGGCATATTTTTTCCATATGGTTTCAAATAAAATGGGTTGCTAAATTGTGATATACATTTTAGTAGAATCTGTTAAATTCGGGGAAGCCTAAACATATTAAATGCATGGTAATCCCGAGCCAAGCCGAAAAAGTTCGGAAGGTGTAGAGACTTGACAGCAGACTCTTGTTTTTTAAGAGAAGAGAAAGTCCAGACCACAAACCGGAAACGGGCGTTGAAAGACGTAGTTGGTAAGCATAATCCGTTGGTTGTAGGTTCGAATCCTACCGAGGGCACCAAACTTTTTACGCGAATTTCTCAAGCGTCTCATTGTCTAAAAGTGAGGCAGCTTCTTCATCCAAAAAATACGTAACTTTTCCTTTATCGGGCTTGATCATCTGAGCGGGCAGCGGCGGCTTCTCGTCACCGAATATTCTCTGCACGGCCTCGGCCTTGCCTTTTCCCGCCACCAGAAAAATGATGTCTTTCGCATAGGAGTTGAAGGCCGGCAGGGTCAATGTCAGGCGGCTTAAAGTAAGTTTTTCCACCCGGACAACCGCTACGAGATCGGATGTTTCCTGCAAGACAGGCGAGCCTGGAAAAAGAGAAGCCGTATGGCCGTCAGCGCCGAGGCCCAGTAAGACCAGGTCGAAAATCGGCCGCTCGCCCGGCACGCTTTTGATCGTTGCCTCATACTCCGCGGCAGCTTTCTGCGGCTCTATCTCACCTTTTAAGCGAAAAATATTTCTGCGCGCCACAGGCACTTGGGAAAGCATCGAGTCATATGCCATCTTGTAATTGCTCTCTGCATCGTCAGGTGCGACGCATCTTTCGTCGCCAAAAAAGATGAGCAGTTTGTCCCACGAGATCTTATCGCGGTATTCGGCGGCCAGGATCTGATATAACCTTTTGGGGGTAGAACCGCCGGCGAGCACCAAAGAAAAGCGCTCCTGTTTTTGCAAAGATCGCACGATCGTTTGTGCGACGTGCCCGGCCGTTTTTTCAGCCAGGACCTCCGCGTTCGGGAATATCTCAATTCTACGAGCTGGCATAAGAGCTGAGCAATTTATCTATGCTGACATATTCCCGGATATCTTTTAATTCCGAGACGATCTCTTCCAGGCTGGGTGCCACGCTGCGCGGCTCCTGGCCGCCTTTTTCGCTGGTGGTCACGGTCTTGATCCGGTAAGTCGGCATGGCAGTGCCGGTTTTTTCAAAAAGCGAAACGAGCGACATTATTTCTTCGATGCAGGTCAGAATGTTTTTCGCCTGGCCGACCGTGAGCGCGAATCGCAGGTCCTTGTCCGGGTTTTTCAGGTACTTTTCGACGGTGCGGTTTATCAGCACGGCGTAAGGTTCGTCGAGCAGTTCGTTAATGATCTCTGACGAGCCGTCGCGGTTCACCACGGTGATCGTGCCTTTGCCGCCTTTGCTGGTGTTACGCAGGTCGAAGACGCACTTTTTGCCGTTCTTGCCGGTGAGTTCGAGCAGCTTAACGTCGCCGCCCGTCATGCCCGATCCGCTCGAGCCGGAAATTCCTTTGCCCACATAAGCATCGGCAGTGATGGTGCGCCCGGCGCGTCCCGTAAAATTGAAAGAGATATGGCCAAAGGTTTCACGCGGGATGGACGCCTCTTTGACCGTGCCCTTCTCGTCTTCGTAAGCGTAGCGTCCGACCTTTAGTCCGGTGACCGCCACCGTAGACACCGAACCGAAGTAACCCAGGATAGCCAGCGCGTGCGGAAACAGATCGAGTATCAGCCCGTGCTGCAGTGAACTGCTGCGGCCTTCTTTTTCGATCGGCCCCATAAAAGGAACACTGTGATCTTCCAACAGGTAGAATTTCAGATGTTTTATCGACCCGCCCAGTTCGGTCAGAATGGTTTTCATCGAAGAAGGAAAACTGACCGGAATAAAACGGGCCAGGTAGTGATCCAGCGCATGGACGTCCACCGGATTATTTTCCACATAAAGCGCCAGCGCGCGGCCTCGGTCAAGATCTGAATCCAACGGCTTTTCGATAAAGAGATGCCGGCAATCGTTTTCGCCGTCGATCCATTGCAGCGCGAGTTCGACGTGGGTTCTGTCCGGCGTTGCGAGGAAAACCACGTCGGGCTGCAGCGTGCGGTAAATTTTTTCACCTTCGGGCGTGGCTTTATTGATATAGGTGGCCCAACCCGCGAGCGCGTCGATGAATTTCTGGTAACGCCGGCCCGCCTCCGGCGTGCGGTCTTTTCCGAAATCGACAAAGATCACCGAAAGCCGATCGCCGTAACGCTCTTTTTCCAGCTTTAGCGCCGGCGCATAATTGCGCTGGACGACATCGCCGATACCTTCGACCACGATGGTTAATTTTTCTTGCGGCGCATTCATTAAGATATCTGAAAAAAATTAAAGACCTTAGAACATTAAGGCCTTTAAAAGATCAATTTGAACTGTTATCCGAAAGCGTTATGACTGCTCCCAATCTTTTCGTATCTTCCGGATCGCTTCATTAGATTCTTTGATCTCTTTTCGCAATTCGAAGATCTCTTCATCGCCGAACGTCTTGCCGCCGTAAACTTTTTCGCAGTATTTACCGCTGTTGGAAAGAAAAAGCTCCATCTCGCGCTCGTCGTCCGGAGTCAGGCCGCTGATCTGTCCCGCGGTATTTTCGTCCGTTGCACCGGCAGTCGTTGTTTTATCGGTCATCTCGTCAAAATCTCCCAAAAAAGCGATAGATATATGTTATCGCAATCGGCGGAATAAGTCAGGCGTCTTCTTCGCTGCCGCTGCTTAAGTAACGGATACAGCCACTAATTACACAAATAACACTAATGAAGAATTTTAATTCGTGTTATTTGTGTAATTAGTGGCTAATAAAGAACCGGGTTGGCTTACAATTTTAATGAGAAAACCGACTTTACAGGCAAAGCCCTTTAGACTATCCACTCTGCCTTCACGGGAATAAAAAAGGGCATGGTACTCACGCACCATGCCTTTTCGGCTAAAACACTAACATGTCATTAGCCGTTTTCCTTCTTTTTCATCGGACAAGACTCCTTGCCTTCGCAGCAATCCTTTTTATCCCCTTTATTTGACGAAGCCGTTTTATCTTTCGACTTCATCGGGCAGGAATCGCCGCAGCAGGAACATTCGCCGGAAGCGTGTTCACTGCCTGAAGCATCTTTACCTTTCATCGGGCATGCCCCGTCCTTGCAGCAAGAGCCTCCGTCACAGCAGCACGAATGCTTATCTGTATCGGCAGACTTGTCCTTGCTCTTCATCGGACAAGAATCTTTACAGCAGCAGTCCGCTTTTGTAACGACAGCGCTGCTGCCGCTCAGAGCAAAAGCTCCGATCACGAGCCCGAGAACGAGTAATGCCGTAAAAAGAAATGTAAGTTTTTTCATTGCATTTTCTCCTTAATTTAGAAAGTTATTAGCGATGGTTAATTTAGCGCCTAACATCTTTCTAAATTCGAAAAGCACAATTTGTCAGGTAGGTGCCGCCGCGGTCGCGGATAAATGAGTTAGAGGCCCTGTCAGCGGTAAAGGCCGGTTCGACGAAAAGCACCGGCGGTGCAGCGATCTTTACCACAGAGACGGCGGTGAATTTGAGGTCGCCCTTTACGTTTTGTACCGCGTCGCCGCGTTTTGAAATGAACGGGCAAAAAGTTCTCGTCTGCTCCACGCTGGAAGTAAAAGCGCCCGCTGTCGATACTTCCTGTTTGGCGGAGCGCGGGCAATGATGCGATTTGCTCAAGGGGCAGCTTTCCGCCGTTCCGAAAGCCGCGGCAACCTTTGTCAGGTCACAGCAAAGCAGGCAGCAAGTTCCACTCAGGAATACGATGAGCGAAAGAGCGAGCAATTTTTGAACGGAAAGCGATCTCATTTTTAACAGCAGGATTTTACCACAAGTTGTTTGAAAATGGAGTCAGAACCAAGCAGCGCTGTCAGTAGCGTCTGCGTTAGCAGATGCGTAAAAGCCGCAAGCAACGCACTTGCTGACGCAAGCGCTACTGACATAGCACGGCAAGCCGTACTTGCGGGCAGGATGCCCGCGCTCCATGTTTACACATTAAAGCGGAAATTTACGATGTCGCCTTCCTGCATTATGTATTCTTTTCCCTCGACGCGGGTCAGGCCCTGTTCCTTGGCGGCATTGGTTGAACCGGCCCGAATAAGATCGTCATAGCCAACGATCTCGGCTCGGATAAAGCCTCTTTCAATATCGGAGTGAATTTCTCCCGCAGCCTGCGGCGCCTTGGTGCCGATGGGGATCGTCCAGGCGCGCACTTCTTTTTCGCCGGCGGTCAGGAAAGACATCAGGCCCAGCATCTTGTAAGCGGATTTGATCAGCTTATCGACCCCGCTCGAAGTCACGCCGACGTCTTTCAAAAATTCCAGCCGCTCTTCTTCTTCCAGCGCCACCAGTTCGGCCTCGAGCTTGGCGCAGATAACGACAGTTTCGGCGTTTTCCGAAGCTGCATGTTCTTTGACGGTTTTTACGTGCGGGTTCGAATCCGGATCGGCGAGCGTGGCTTCGTCTACATTCGCCGCGTAAATGGTCGGCTTGGTAGAAAGCAGGAACCAGCCTTTTACGATCGCTTTTTCATCGTCCGTCAGATCAGCGGCACGCGCCGGACGTCCTTCTTCTAATACGGGAAGGATCTTGTCCAATATTTCAAGCTCAGCTTTAGCCGCCTTATCGCCGCCTGATTTTGCTGCCCGCTGGGCTTTGTCTTTACGTTTTTCGCAGGAAGCAAGATCGGCCAGCGCGAGTTCGATCTGGATGGTCTCGATATCGCGCACCGGATTGACCGAGCCTTCGACGTGGATGATATTTTCGTCTTCAAAGCAGCGCACGACCTGGATGACGGCGTCGGTCTCGCGGATGTTCGCCAAAAACTGGTTGCCCAAGCCCTCGCCCTTCGAAGCGCCGCGCACCAGACCCGCGATATCGACGAATTCCACGGTCGCGGGAATAACCTTTTGCGCCTTATTCATCTTCTCCAGTACGGGCAGGCGTTCGTCCGGCACGGCGACCACCCCGACGTTCGGTTCGATGGTGGCAAAAGGGTAATTCGCGGCCAAGGCGGCTTCCTGCGCCGTCAGCGCGTTAAAGAGCGTGGATTTTCCCACATTCGGCAATCCGACAATTCCAGCTTGTAACATATCTATTTAAAATCCTGAATTCTTAATAATAAATGCAAAACAGTTATTGTAGCTTTGATCGCGAGTTTTGAGAAATCGGCAAGTTGTGGCTTAATTTTCCTTAGAAAAAATGTCAATGATCTTAGCCAGGATAATTCTCGCCCCCGTTCTTTTAACGGCTTTCTCAGGATGTCTTACCGCTACAGGCGTACAACGAAATTTTGTGTCTTCGATACCGTTTGACGAAAAGGTATGGAAGGGAGAGAAAAACCTCCTCGAAATGTCAAAAGGGCGTCTGGGCATGGCGCGGGATTTGATAGAGCGCAAGGTGCTGCCGGGAAAGACTCGGGGAGAGATCCGCGATATGCTGGGATGGGAAAAGGCCCGGGACTTTCCTGATCCATATGTAAAATACGAATTGGCTTTTTTTGGAATGGGCGAGCGCGGCCCCGATCCGACGACGGTGGAAAACCTGAAACTGACATTCGGCCCGGACGATAAGGTTGAAAGCGCGGAAATAGAATTAGTTAATTGGCGAGGAGCTTATTGAACTAAATGTTCATCTCATTATTAATTTTGTCATTGATAACCATCGGCGGAATGCTGTTTACCTATCTTTATGAGAAGGAAGACTCTTTGCTGCTGCGTCTGTGCGCCGGAAATGTGATCGGTTCGGCTATTTTTAGCCTGGCAGTTTTTATTCTCGCCTGTTTTTACTACCTTTCGGTTTGGGTGGTATTGGTTTCTCTTTTGCTCACTTTGCTTCCGCTATTTTTACTGATTAAAAATGATGTCCGGAAAAATGTGCTGCGCGATTGGCGCAAGGCCGAGGGGAAATGGCAGGGTACGACCAATAGCAAGATAATAAATCTGTTGTATTATTTCGGCCTTTTTATTTTGCTTTATTTCTTTTTTGACCGGGCGATGATCGAAGCAAAAGACGGTATCTATACCGGCGTGGCGCACAATCTGGGGGACCTGCATTTTCATCTGGGCGCTATTTTCAGTTTTACCGAAGGCCAAAATTTCCCGCCGGAAAATCCATCGTATGCTGGGGCAAAATTCACTTATCCCTTTATGGCCGACTTGGTAACGGCGGCGCTGGTGACGCTGGGGGCGAGCGTGCGCCGGGCAATGATCTGGCAGGACGTGCTGCTGGGATTTTCGCTTTTTGTGCTGCTGGAAAATTTTGCCTTCAGAATTACCCGCAGCAAGTTGGCGGGCAAGATAGCGGCGATGCTTTTGATGTTTGCCGGCGGGTTGGGATTTCTCCTGTTCTTTAAAGACTTTTTTATCGGCTCAGAAAACCTGATAACTTTTCTCTGGCACCTGCCCAATGATTACACGATGCGTTTTTCCGAAGGGGTCGCGGCCGGAATGCCGTTCAGCCTGCGCTGGGGAAATCCGTTAATAACGCTGTTCATCACCCAGCGGAGTTTTCTTTTTGGCATGCCGCTGGCGCTGATCGTTTTGACGTATCTTTGGCATGTTTTCGATGATGAAAGCGGCAGTAAAGGTGAGGGGGAAAATAAAAACCGGGCGATCTTTGCGGCCTTTATTGTTGGGATGATCGCGGGTTTTCTGCCTTTGATCCATGCCCATTCATTGCTGGTGGTCTTAATGGTGGCGGGGTTCGCTGCCGTTCTGACCCTGAAAAAATGGAAGCAATGGCTGGCCTTCTTTGTAGGGGCGGGGCTGATAGCCGCGCCGGAGCTTTTGTGGGCGATGAGCGGCAGCGCCACGCGGCCCAAAGAATTTATCGCCTGGCATTTTGGCTGGGACAGCGGCAGGATGAATATCTTCGTGTTCTGGATCTTTAACACGGGAATTTTTATTCCGCTTTTATTGGCCGCCATCATTTTGATACTGCTCGATCTTTACCGCAAAAAAGGCAAACCGTTCATTCCGCATGCCGAAGCAAGAAAGATGCTGTTGTTCTATATTCCTTTCGGGCTGTGTTTTATTATTTCCAATGTGGCGAAGCTGGCGCCGTGGGAGTGGGACAATATCAAGGTTCTCATTTACTGGTTTGTCGGCTCGCTTCCGCTGGTGGCGCTTTTATTGGCCAGGGTTTGGGAAATGGGCAAATGGCCGAGGGTGCTGGCGGCGGCGGCGTTCGCGGTCCTGGTATTTGCCGGCGCGCTGGATGTCTGGCGGGCGGCTTCGGGTGCGCAATTCTACCGTGTCGCCGATCTGGATATGGTAAGACTGGCGGAAGATATCAAGAAGATCACCGCGCCGCGCGCGCTCTTTTTGAACGCACCGGTATTTAACAGTCCGATCGATCTGAGCGGCAGGCGCTCGCTAATGCGCTATAGCGGCCATCTCGCTTCGCACGGGATCGATTATGTGGATCGCGAAAGCGATGTTAAAAGGATCTATTCCGCTTCGCCGGTGGCGGAAACCTTGCTTCGTAAATACAATATTGAGTATGTTTTAATAGGGCCCGACGAGCGCAATGAACTAAAAGCCCGGGAGGATTTTTTTACACGTTTCCCGGTGGTTGCAGAAGAAGGGCAGTATCGCGTATATAAAATAAAATAGGCTTTTGCCTATAAAGTTACGGATTACGCCACGAATGTCAGAATAACACGAATAAAGATTTTAATTAGTGTTATTAGTGTAATTAGTGGCTAATAAGGAACCGTGCGGGCTTTACAATTTAATGAGAAACCGACCTTATAGGCAAAGCTAATAAGATAATGAAAGCAGATGCTAAAAAACAGGAAAATGCCGCTGAGCAGCCGGAAGTAAAAAGCGTTGAATTGCCGGATAAGTTTTGGTGGGCGGGCTGTTTATTGATCACGGCCATAGCGATCTTTTTGCGCGTGTATTGGATCGACCTTAAGCCCCTGCATCACGACGAGGGCGTGAACGGCTTTTTTCTCACCACCCTTTTTCGCGAAGGCGTCTATAAATACGACCCCGGTAATTATCACGGCCCGACGCTTTATTTCATCGCGCTGGCCTTTACCAAGATCCTCGGGCTGGAAACCTTTGCCATTCGTTATAGCGTGGTGATCTTCGGGGTAGGCATCGTGGTCCTCGCTTTTCTGCTGCATCGTTATATCGGGCGGGTGGGCGCGCTGTCGGCTGCGCTTTTTCTGGCGCTATCGCCGGGAATGGTCTTTGTTTCGCGCTATTTTATCCACGAAATACTGTTCGTTTTTTTCACCTTCGCGATGGTGCTGGGCGTGATGTATTTTATGGAAAAACGCACGGCCGGCATCGGGGCGCACGTTCTGACGGCGCTGGTGCTGCTGGTTTGTCTGATGCCGATCCCGATACTTTTGCCCCGTTTGATCGGCGCACAGGAAAATGCTGTGGGCGCCGCGATCAGAAGCGGGTTCTTTTTGCTGGAAGCGGTGATCGTCTTTTTCCTGATGCTGGCCCTAAGCCGCTGGCGGGACGGAAGACCGATCTACCTGCTCCTGGCCGCCGCCAGCGCGGCATTGATGTTCGCCACCAAGGAAACCGCGTTTATTTCGCTCGGCACAATGGCGATCGCCATTTTCTGCATCTGGATCTATCGCAATTTATTCGTTGACCGCGCCAGGCTGGAACGGACCTGGGAAGAACCCGCGGTCCTGACGCCCGGAACATTCATGGCGAGTTTCGGAAATAGCGCCGATGCGCTTTTGCTGATAGCGGCTGCCGTGACACTTTTTATCTATCTCTGGATACTTTTCTTTTCTTCCTTCTTTACTTATGCCGAAGGGATCCCGCGGTCGCTGGAAGCTTATTATTTCTGGACCAAGACCGGCACTAAAGAGCATTCCGAAAATGGGATCTTTGCCTATTTCAAATGGATGGGCCTGATCGAAGCGCCGATATTTTTGCTCGGATTATTCGGCAGCCTCGTCGCTTTTTGGAAGGCGCAGCATCGCTTTGCCATGTTCACCGCGCTGTGGGCATGGGGGCTGATGATCGCCTATACCTTGATACCGTACAAAACCCCCTGGCTGGCGCTCAGTTTTGTTTTGCCGATGTGTATCATCGCCGGATATGCCATCAACGATCTGGTGACCGGCAAAAAAACGGGCGGAAGGATACTGGGCGTGGTTTTGGTTTTTCTGGCCGCGGGTGTTTTGACCTTTCAGACGGTAGAACTCAACTTTTTCCGTTATGACGAAGAGCGCCGCCCGTATGTTTATGCCCAGACCAAACGCGGCTTTCACGATCTGATCAAGAAGATCGAGGAATTTGGCGAGAAAACAAAAAAAGGCAACGACATCAGTATTGCGGTGGTTTCGCCCGATTACTGGGGCATGCCCTGGTACACGAGAAACTATCCCAATGTCGGCTATCACGCCGGACCGGTGCCGGCCAACACGGTCGATCTGATAATCACTTCCGAAGAACAGGAAAACAAATGCATGGGCCTGGAAAGGCCGTCGATCGAATGCGATATGATCAGGCATTACCCGGACAATTACGACCTCGCCGGAACTTATCCGCTGCGGCCGGGAGTCGAGCTAAAGCTTTATGTGCGGAACGATATTGTCGGCAAACCGCTCTTTACGCGCAAGAAAGCTCCCGATGAGGAGATAATAAATCCGATCTATCCTGATGAGGAAGAGCCGAAATAGAGACGGAACCTACGCCTAAAGCCGCGGTGCGGTACAAATAATCATTCGGAATAGATGAAAGCCGATCTATTATCTGTCATCTATCAGTTATCATCTATTCCGAATGGAAATCCCACAAACCAACCTCACAACTTCATAACACTACTCTTTGGTTTTTTCTATTGTAAAATCAAAATATACCTGATATTATTCTTTTATTCTATGACCTACGGCATGCAAAAAAACAACACCTCTTTCGTCGCTTCCGCGTCGTGGTGTGTCGTATCCTGGTGGGCGTGCCGCCCATAATATAATCTTTCCGCCTACAACTTAAAATCCGTTTATCTTTTTCATGTTTTTACTGTCTTTTTTAAGGCCGGTTTTCTCTTTATTTTTTATATGTTCGAAAGATTCGATCTTTCCGCGGAAACTATCACCATGACGGCCGATCACGGCCTGCCGGTATCGCTCTACAGCAATTTGCGGCAGATATTTCCCGAGAGTTTGCTGCTGGAATGCCTGGATTACGACACGCCGGTGACGGCGCGGTCTTATCTGTGTGCCGGGCCGATCTTAAAATTCACGCTAAAAAACGGCGTGGTGACGATAGAAATGGAAGGGCGTAAGATCCGTGAGATAATTTTGTCTACCGAAGAGACGGCCGTGTCGGTTCTGACTCAGTTTCAGCAGGCGATCAATATAGCGACATCGAATGGAGAACTTTCGGGCGTATATTCCGGTTTGGCCTGTCTTTTCGGATATATCGGCTATAGCGCGATCCCTTTTTTCGAGGACCTGAAATTTTCCAGGCTTCCGCCCGAGGAAGAAACCATCCCCGATATTCAGCTGGCGCTTTACCGGTACGTCATCCGCTTCGATCATTTTCATAACCGGATCACCGCGCTGAAAATTTCCGAAGCGGGAAAGAAGGATAATTCTCAGCCGCTGCGCGAACTATTGGATATCATTACTTACCGGCGCGCGCCCGAATACGAATTTGCCCGCGTCGGCGAAGAAGAGGCAAATATCAGCGACGAAGATTTTGCCGAAACGGTGCGCACGTGTCAAAAACATATCAGGCGCGGCGATGTTTACCAGATCGTTCCTTCGCGAAAATTTGTGCAGCCGTTTCGCGGCGATGAGTTTCAGGTTTACCGCGCGCTACGCTGTATCAACCCGTCGCCGTTTCTCTTCTTTTTCGATTACGGAAATTTTGCGCTGTTCGGTTCTTCGCCCGAAGCGCAGCTATTGATAAGGGATCGCATCGCCACGCTTCACCCGATCGCCGGCACTTACCCGCGCGGAGTAAATAAAACGGAAGACCGCGAATTTGCCGAGAAGCTGCGAAACGATCCGAAAGAATCTGCCGAGCATGTGATGCTGGTCGATCTGGCGCGCAACGATCTGAACCGAAACTGCAGCGGAGTGGGTGTCGAATCGTTCAAGCAGGTAGAGTTTTATTCGCATGTTATTCATTTGGTGTCGAAGGTTTCAGGGGAACTCGAGGGACGTGCCTCGGCGGCGAAAATTCTGTCCGACACTTTTCCGGCGGGAACCTTGAGCGGCGCGCCGAAATACAAAGCGATGCAGATCTTGAACGGCCTGGAACCTTCGGGACGCAGTTTTTATGGCGGAAGCGTGGGATTTTTGGACCTAAACGGCGATTGCACACAGGCGATCATGATCCGCTCGTTTTTGGCGCGAAAAAGAAAACTTATTTTTCAAGCCGGCGCCGGCATCGTCAGCGATTCCGACCCGTTGAAAGAAACCGAAGAGGTGCGCAATAAGCTTGGCGCTTTGCGAAGGGCTATCGAAATGGCCGAAGCACTAAGCACTAAGCAGTAGGCAGTAGGCAGGAGCAGTAAGCCGTAGACGCGGGCAATTGATTTTACTGCCAACTGCCACTAAAAATATGAAGGTCTTGCTTTTAGACAATTACGATTCTTTTACCTTCAACTTGTACCAGCTGGTGGGAGAAGTCAGCGGTATCAGGCCTGACGTTTTTCGCAACGATAAGATCTCGTTGGACGAAGTGGAAAAGTATGACAAAATTTTGCTTTCACCCGGGCCGGGTCTGCCTTCGGAGGCGGGAACAATGCCTGAGTTGGTCAAACGTTTTGCCGGGCAAAAAAGCATTTTGGGTGTTTGTTTAGGGCATCAATGTATCGCGGAAAATTTTGGCGCGAAGCTTGAAAACATGGAGCGGGTTTGCCACGGGTTTGGAATGGAGACGCGGGTCGAGGTCGAAGATGAGCTGTTATTTCGCGGCGTGCCGAAACAATTCGAATCGGGCCGGTATCATTCGTGGATGGTCTCTAAAGAGGGGCTTCCGGAAAGCCTGGAAGTGACGGCGCTCGACGCCGACGGGCGCGTGATGGCGCTCAGGCACCGCGAGTATGACCTGCGCGGGGTGCAGTTTCATCCCGAATCGGTTCTAACGCCTGACGGCGCCGCGATCCTGCGAAATTGGCTGCAAGATAAAACTGGAGACAAAAGGTGAAAGAGCTAACGGCCAAAATTATGAGAGGGCAGGTGCTGAGCGAAGAAGCGGCGCAGCGGGCTTTGAACGAGATCCTTTCAGGCGAAGTGCCGGACGCGCAGGCCGCCGCCTTTCTGACGGCGATCCAGATGCGCGGCATTCATCCATCCGAGCTGAAAGGTTTTTTTCGCGAACTCGATGCGCGAGGCATAAAGGTCGACCTGCAGGAAAAAAATACGATCGACGTTTGCGGCACCGGCGGCGATGACAAAGGCACTTTTAATATCTCAACGCTGACCGCCTTTGTTTTGGCGGGCGCGGGAATAAAGGTCGCGAAGCACGGGAATTCGTCGGCCACGTCGGGCTGCGGCTCGTCTGACATTTTGGCGTTTTTGGGAGTGAAGTTCTCCGCCGACGAAGACACATTGGGCGGCGATCTGTCGCGCGCGAATATCTGTTATCTGCACGCGCCGCTTTTTCAACCGGGATTAAAACAAGTGGCGCCGCTGAGAAAAGAGATCGGTTTTCGCACATTTTTTAACCTGCTGGGGCCGCTGGTAAACCCGGCGCGCCCGCGCTATCGCTTTATCGGCGTGGCAGACCCGGCGGTGCTGCGGCTTTACCGCTATTTTTTCGAAGACGGCGGCATTGATTTTGCGGTGGTGCATTCGCGCGGCAGTGATGGCGGCTATGACGAGATCTCGCTCACCGGGCCTTTTGACGCGGCGACCAATGATGGGATGGAAACTTATTCCCCGGACGACCTGGGGTTCGCGACGGCCGAAGCCGATGAGCTCCGCGGCGGCACGGGCCTGGAAGAAATGGCCGGCAAATTTGTAAATATTTTGCGCAATGACGATACGGCGAGCAAAACCCAGAGAGACGTGGTGATCGCAAATGCGGCCTTTGCGATGCGCCTGGTAAAACCGGAGCTTTCTTTTGCAGCAGGCCGCCAGAAAGCCGAAGAGTCGCTGCGATCGGGAGCGGCGTTACGCGCCCTGGAAATTTTGCGTGGGAATTAGCTTGATGGAATCCGGCAACTTTTAAATTGCCACTAGCTTTAGCTAGTGGGCTTAGATAATAGAACTTTTAACGGGCTTTAGCCCAATGTAGTATAAGAATTTGGCTAAAGCCGCTTGTCCGGACTTTTATCCAAACCACTAGCTAAAGCTAGTGGCAATTTATAATATTAAGTCGGGCAGAAACCTGAATTTATGACGATCTTAGAAGAAATAATTGCATTTAAACAGCACGAGACAGCGGAGCGCCGTGAGCTTGTCCCGATCAAAAAGCTGGAGCGCAGCGAACATTTTAATGTGCCGGCCGTTTCGCTCGCGGGTTATCTTCGGCGTCCGGACAAGGTCGGCATTATCGCTGAGATAAAGCGCCGCTCTCCTTCAAAAGGTGTGTTAAATGAATATATCTCCGTCGAGCAGCTTTCGATTGGTTATATGCAGGCCGGCGCCAGCGCGCTGTCTATCCTGACCGACACAAAATATTTTGGCGGAAACAACGACGACCTGACCATGGCGCGCCGTTTTAATTATTGCCCCGTGCTGCGAAAAGATTTTGTCGTCGACGAATACCAGATAGTCGAAGCGCGGGCCATCGGCGCCGACGCGATACTGCTTATTGCCGGTGTGTTAAGTGAAAAACAGATCGAACAATTTGCCTCGCTGGCCGGATCGCTGGGGCTGGAAGTAGTGCTGGAAATTCACAGCGCGGAAGAATTGCCAGGGGGTTTGGAGAATATCGACGTTCTGGGCGTGAATAACCGCAATTTGCAGGATTTTACTACCAACGTCGACCGTTCGTTCGAGCTGGCCGAGGTATTGCCGCCCAACGGCGTCGTGAAAATTTCCGAGAGCGGATTAGGTGACGCGGAAACTATTATCAAATTAAAACAAGCGGGCTTTCAGGGCTTTTTGATCGGCGAAACTTTTATGCGAACCAGCCGTCCGGAAGAAGCCTGTGCCGCATTGGTGCAAAAACTGCAGGAAGCAAAAAATTAATGAAAGAACGCGAAGTAAAAATAAAAATTTGCGGCATGCGCGACGCAGACAATTTGCGCGCCGTGGCGGCGCTGCAGCCGGACTATTTCGGCCTGATTTTTTATAAAAAATCACCGCGCTATATTTCGCCCGAAGAGGCGGTGAATTTGCCTCATTTCTTTGGCCTTATCCCGGTGGGCGTTTTTGTAAATGAGACGGTCGAAAAGATGCAGCAGATCGTCAAACAGGTAAAGCTTCCCGTGATCCAGCTGCACGGCGACGAATCGCCGGAGGTCTGTGCTGAAGTGAAAAATACCAGGCCCGAACCGAAAGTGATCAAGGGTTTTTCGGTCGATGAAAATTTTGACGGAAGCAGATTAGCCGCCTACGAAGAGGCCTGCGACTATTTCCTCTTTGACACGAAAACGGCAAAACCGGGTGGAAGCGGCGAAAGTTTTGATTGGAGTATTTTGCGCAATTTTCCGATCAGGCGGCCGTTTTTTCTGAGCGGCGGACTCGGGTTGGAAAATGTGAATGAGGCGATCAAAAGCTGCAAGAGACTGCCGCTTTACGGCATCGACTTAAACAGCAAAGTAGAAATTTCGCCCGGAATGAAATCACCGCAACTGGTCAAAAAACTTATCAAGAGTCTATGAATTACACGGTCGATGAAAATGGTTTTTACGGTGAATTTGGCGGCGCGTTCGTGCCTGAGATGCTCTATCCGAACGTCCGCGAGCTGCAGCTCAGTTACCGTGAGATCATTGAAAGCAGCGATTTTCAGGAGGAATTTAGACAATTGCTGCGCGATTATGTGGGGCGACCTTCACCGCTTTACCTGGCGAAAAGGCTTTCCGGATCGCTGGGGCATCGCATCTATCTCAAACGCGAAGACCTGAATCACACCGGCGCTCACAAGATCAATAACACCATCGGGCAGATTTTGCTGGCCCGCGCGCTGGGAAAGAAACGCATTATTGCCGAAACCGGCGCCGGACAGCACGGGTTAGCGACGGCGACCGTCTGCGCGCTGATGGACCTGGAATGCGTGGTGTTTATGGGCGCGGTCGATATCCAGCGGCAAAAGCCGAACGTGGAAAAAATGAAGATGCTCGGCGCAAAAGTGGTGCCGGTAAATTCGGGAAGCCGAACGCTAAAAGACGCGACCAATGAAGCGCTGCGCGATTGGATAGCGAATCCGATCGACACACATTATTTGATCGGATCGGTCGTCGGCCCGCACCCGTTTCCGGATATGGTCGCGCGGTTCCAGCGCGTTATCGGTGAAGAGATCCAAACACAATTGTCGGAAAAAGAAGATCGAAACGCACCTAACGCCGTGGTCGCCTGTGTGGGGGGCGGCAGCAACGCGATCGGGGCTTTCGGCGTATTTTTAGAAGACGAACAGGTAAAACTTTTTGGGGTCGAGGCTGGCGGTGAGGGAGTTCAAACCGGCAAAACCGCCGCGACGACGGCGGTCGGAAAAGCCGGTGTCTTGCACGGCAGCTGGACTCTGCTGATGCAAACCGATGACGGGCAAGTGTGTGAGGCGCATTCAGTTTCCGCCGGGCTGGATTATCCCGGCATCGGCGCTCAGCATTCAATGCTGCATGCGACGGGGCGGGTGAAATATGTAAATGTCACCGACGAAGAAGCGCTCGATGCCGGGCTTGAGTTGTCACGGCTGGAAGGAATAATTCCGGCGATCGAATCCGCCCACGCGCTGGCTTACCTGCCTAAATTAGATCTGCCGAAAGGATCGGTAGTGGTGGTGTGTCTTTCCGGGCGCGGCGACAAGGATATGACCACCTACCTCGAACATTTCCAGAACATGGAGGCGGAAGATGGCCGGTGACCGCCTGAAAAATTTGTTCGGGAATGGAAAAGTTTTTTCCGTTTTTGTGACCGCGGGATTTCCGAATCTGGAAGATACGGTTCCTATTTGTGAAGCGCTGGCGGAAAGCGGCGTCGGTTTGATCGAACTCGGTATTCCGTTCTCGGATTCGATCGCCGACGGGCCGACCATTCAAGCCGCGAACGAACGCGCGCTGGCAAACGGCGCGAGTTTGAGCTGGACCCTGGATACGCTGCGGGAAATTCGAAGCCGTATTAACATTCCGGTCCTTTTGATGGGCAGTCTGAATCCGATACTGCAATACGGAGTGGAACGTTTTTGCGAGGATGCAAAAAATGCCGGCGCGGATGGCGTGATCCTGCCCGATCTGCCGCCCGAATTTTATCTGCAAAATTACCGGGATTTTTTTGCCGGGAGCGGTCTTTCGAATATCTTTTTGATCACCTCAAACACGCCGGACGAACGCATCCGGATGATCGATGCGGCGAGCGATAGTTTTATCTACGCCGTCTCGATGACGGGAGTTACCGGTAACGGCTTGCAGCTCGACAAAGGGCGCCAGGCCTATCTTAAACATTTGAATACGCTGGAGTTAAGCTCGCCGATCGTGGTGGGTTTTGGCATTGAAAAACGCGAGCAGTTTGAAGAAGTCAGCAGCTATGCGGCCGGCGCGATCGTCGGCAGCGCATTTTTGCGCGCTATAGAAAACGCGGATGACGTGCGGTCGGCGACAAAGGATTTTGTGAAGAAATTCATCGAGATTGGGGAATAGTGACGGGAGAGTTCTAAGAGGGTGGAGAGTAAAGAGTTTAGAGAGTCGAGAGAGCGGAGAAGAAATTTCTTAACTCTCAACTCTCCGGACTCCCCAGACTCTCAGACTCTTGGAACTCTCCCGCGCGGGCGGTACAAAGTTTTATGATAATTCAATGCCAGGAAAATATTCAGCCCGGTGAGTTGGAACGCTTGCGTGACCAGGTCAAGGCTTTGGGGTTAAAGGTCAGTGACGTTTCAACGCAGGTGGGCCGCTACCTGATCGCTCTTGGTAATTATGATGTTGATATTCGCCGCATCGGGGCACTCGCGGGAGTTAAGGATGTGCACCGTGTTTCGGATAATTACAAACTGGTTTCGCGCAAATGGAAAGTGGCGCCGACGGTTATCGATCTCGGCGACGGGGTAAAGATCGGCGGCGATGATTTTGCTTTGATGATGGGCCCGTGTTCCTTCGAAGGGCCCGAACAGGTTTCGGACATCGCCAATTTCTTAAAAGAAAACAACATTCGCATAATGCGCGGCGGCGCATTTAAACCGCGTACGTCGCCCTACGCATTTCGCGGCCTGGGTTTTGAAGGATTGAAGATGGTCAGCGAAATCTCGCGGCCGCTCGGCATCAAACTGACCACCGAGGTAATGGACGCTTCACAGATCGAGGGAATGTACCCGTACGTGGATGTTTACCAGGTGGGCACGCGCAACTCGCAGAATTTTAATTTGCTCGATGCGCTCGGCAAAGTGGATAAACCGGTGCTGCTTAAACGCGGAATGAGCGGCACGATCGAAGAATTGCTGCAGGCGGCGGAATATATTTTTATGGGGGGTAATGAACGCATTTTATTGTGCGAACGCGGGATCAGGACTTACGAAAAGTCTTATCGCAACACGTTCGACATAAATGCTATTCCTGTTTTAAAGGAAAAGTCTCACTTACCGGTGATAGCTGATCCTTCGCATGGGGTAGGCATTCGCCGGTATGTGGAAGCGGTGGCCCTGGCCAGCCTGGCAGCAGGCGCGGACGGGGCCATCGTTGAAATTCACCGTACGCCGGAAAAAGCGGCTTCCGACGGCGCGCAGACACTCGATTTTAGCGAAACTAAACAGTTGATCGGGAAAATTCGCGCTATTCAGGGGGCGCTGCACAATGACTAAAAAGATCAGGTAGGAATACCGTCGATCTTTTCGGTTTTCTTTTTCTCAGGGTTATAGAGCGCATCTTTTACGGTGCGCTTTTCTTTTTCGCCGGTGGAATGCCACTCGAGCCATTCGCGCGGCGCGTCAAAAGTTTCGCCGCCGTGCTTGGTCAGGCGCGAGCGAATGCGGCACATCACCGGCGTGTTCACGCCGACGCCCGATATCACCGCCTGCCCTTTGGTCAGCGCGGGAAGCTCGGCCAGCATCGCGCGCCCGGCGCCTTCGACGGTTTTTGCCACCGTGTCCTGGTCGATCGGGTTGACGATGCGCATGATGATCTGCGTCATGCATTGTGAAAGAACGTCCTGATCGAGTTTGCCCGGGCGCTGGGTGATCATCCCGATACCGACGCCGAATTTACGGCCTTCGGAAAGTATTTGTTTCAAAATATTGGTCGAAACCACGCTCGTTCCCGCCGGGGCGAAACGGTGCGATTCTTCGAGCAAAACAAAAACCGGGTAATCGAGAAAATTCTCGCCCGAAGTGACTTCGCCGCGCACGGTCGCCATGCGGGCTTTATTAACGCGGCGCAGGAGCGTGCCGACGATCACCTGCTGCTCATTCTGCTCGATGTCGGAAAGCTGCAGCACGGTGCAGCGGCCGGGTTTGAAAAGGTCCGGCAGGGGAATATGGTCGGTGTCGGAAAAAATGCCTCCCTTGCGGTCAAAGCGCGAATCCATGCGCCAGAGCAAGCCTTCGATCGAGCTGACATTGCCGCCGCTGTCTTTTTTACTATCTTCGCCGTATTTTTGCTCGGTCACGGCGTCGCGCAGATCGTGATAACCCCAGAGTTGCCGCTCCGCATCCTTGCGCTCCATCAGCGTGTTAAAAGCAAGATGCAGGTAGTGCAGCATCTTGTCCGACGTGCCTTCAGGTAAAAGATATTTCACGTCGGCTTCGGTCAGGGTGGAAAAACGCACGTTGATATTTTCCGGCGTGATCACTTTTACTTCGGGATGATAGCCGTCGCTGCCGGCAAAGGCCGGGTCGCCGTGAATGCTTTGCAGCGTTTGATATTCGCCGTGCGGATCGACGATCAGGACCGCCGCTCGATTGTACGGGCGCATCAATTCTTCGACCAGCACGCCGGCCGTGTAAGATTTGCCCGATCCGGTCGAAGCGAGCACCGCCAGGTGAGTAGACACGACATCTTTAACGGAAAAAACGACGGGCACCTCTCCATCGGAACGGGTCAGCAAACTGCCGATATGCGCCGAACCTTCTTCACCTTCTTTGCGCGGGCTGAGCATATCGGCGAGCGTTTCCGAAGATGTCAGGTAAATTCCATCGCCGGGGTTGGGCGGAATCCGCGGGTTCACAAAATCTTTTAGCTTTTCATCAAAAAAACCGATCGTCGCGACCGTTATTTCGTAAAGCTCGGGCTGGCCCCCGTTTAAACCTATCAGCGAAGAAACCGCCGCCGGTGAAGTCGCAGGGTCCGAAAGAAAAACGTCGGGCAGATTTCTGACCAACCGCCGGCTGGTGATCGTGCCGACGATCCGGCGCGCTTCGCGCCCGTCATTTGCCGCGTAATAAACAAATTCGCCGATGCGCGTGTCGGTATTATTTTTGGTGATAAAAAGATATTCGTGCGGAAGCTCGCCCGGGCCTTTTACGGTGCCGATCAGATTGTCGGTGGATTTTCCCGTCATATTAATTGATTCGATTGAAAGTATAACATGCACTTCACCGATGGCAACGAGGTCAGAACGGGGAGCGGTAGCGACCGGGTTTCTTTAAACTGGTGGCTCGCGCTTCGCGTGACGGGGTGGTTCTCTCTTTCTCGAACGAAACCCTATTATTGTTGATCGATTTTCGTCAGCTCGGCGATGAAAGAGTAGCGGCGAAAAACTTCGGATATCCTGAGTTTAATAAGTCCTTGTTTTTCAAGCAATTCCAGGTGCGGCATCAGTTCGTTCCAAAACTGTACGTGAAACCGTTTTAACCAAACCTGCAATGCTTTTTGAAACCATTTGGGCAGACCTTTTTGGTCGTAAAAATCGACGATATAAATTTTATGACCGGATTTTAGATTTTCCAGCGCGTTGGCGATCGATTCGCGCCAGGTCGGGATCATCGTGATCGAGTAGGAGAAATAGATCGAATCAAAGGCTTCAGCCAAACTAAAAGTGCCCGCCGAGGTGAAATCGTCCGCCAGCGCCACTTCCAGGTGAACGTTTTTGGCGACCTTGTTCGCATCGACCTTGGCCTGCGCCGTCTTTAACATTTCGCTGGACGCGTCTAAACCGAAAAAATTCGTGCGCGGATATTTTTTTGCCAGAAGGACCAGGTTTCGCGCGGTGCCGCAGCCGACCTCCAATACGTTTTCTCCCGGCTGCACGTCCATCCGGGCGATCATTTTGTCGCGGCCGAAAAGATAAAATTTGCGGGTGGCGTCGTAAAAGTACCGCTGGTGGCGGTACATGCGATCCATATTTTCGAAAGCTTCGGACATAAATAAGTGAATAGTGACTAGTGACCAGTGACCAGTGACAAGCGATCCTATTCTTGTCACTTGTTACTCATCACTCGTCACTTAAGAATATACAAATGAAATCCGCCGTAGATCGAGGCGCGGTCTTGTTTAAATAATTCTTTTGACCACTCTTCCTCGTAATCAAATTTCGCGCGTAATTCCGCCGGCAGATTTGTTTCGAGCGGCGATTTTGCGCCGGCGGTGCGGAAAATTATCCGGCTGCCGCTTTCCGCCATATCGGCAATGGTCTGCCACAGATCGGTCATCACCTCGGCGTTCATCCAATCCTGCGCGTCGAGAAATACGAAGCGGTTAAACGTTCCTTTTGGCGATTGCCTGATCTTTTCCGTGACCGAGCCGATGTCCGTATCGAGGTGGCCGGCGTTCGCTTTTAGCGTGGCGTAATTTTCTTCTTTCAAATATTCCGGCAGCGCCTGGCGATTTTCCGTATCGTATTTTCGCGCAAACGCCTGCCAGGCAAAATAGTTTTCGTAGATCGGATATTCGACGGCGAGCCGATGCGCGCGTTCGCGATAGATATCGATAACGTTGCCACCTTCGGCCAGGTCTTTTTTCAACTCATCGTATTGCTGCGGGGGAATCCCGAGGCCGAACATCGTGATCGGCATTTTGCCGATGGTCTGAATCAGGAAACTGTCGAAAAAAGGCGAGACATATTTTTGATAAAGCTGTTCTTGTTCTTCCTGCGACTTGGCCTTTAAAAGCTCCTCGGGTTTGCAGCCCAGCATTCCGGCGAATTTATGAAAGAAACGCAGAAAATAGCCGTTACGCGAATGCTCGTAAAGACCGCCTTTTTTGAAGAAATTGATCCGATCGCCGTACAGGATGCTGCCAAAAAAGCCGTTGCTTTCCCAGAACTTACGGGTATCGGCGTCCAGATTATCGGCGATATATTTTTTGTAGTTCTCGACGTTTTCCTTGCTTTTCCCGTGGCCGAAAAAATTAAAGAAGTCTTCGTAAGTCGGCAAATATTTCAGCGCGGCCAGTTTTAATCTGAGCAGGAAAATATGATGGCGGTTAAGATCGACCGCGGTCACTTTTTCGGGGCCGACCACCAGGTAATTCAGCGCGTTGCAGCCGCCGGAAGAGATGGTAATGATGCGGCTGTGTTCGTCAAGCTTGAGCGCCTGCAGGTCTACGCGCGGGTCTTCCCAGATCTGGTTGTAGACGAACGCGTCAAACCAGACGGCAAAAAGTTTTTGTAATATTCCTTGTTTAGCGGAAGCGTTCTCCTGTTTGACCGCTTCTAAAACAAGATGTTGATCTGACATAATTTACTCGTTAGCCAAAACTAAAACAGGGTCGATCGACGAAGCTTTCCACGCCGGGTAGAGCGCCCCGAGCAGGCTGCCGGCAATGGCGATCAAAACCGCCGTCACCATCCAACCCCAGCTAAATTCAAAAATAAGTTCAAATTGCTTTTGGATAATAAACGCCGCCACAAATGAAACGACAAAACCCAACACCACTCCCAGCACGCCGATCATTATCGCTTCCTGTTCGATCACCTGAACGATAAAAAGCCGCGAAGCGCCGAGCGATTTCAAGATGCCGATCTCCTTGCGTCTTTCGGTAATGGTCGTGTACATCGAAAGCAGGACAAAGATCGTGCTGACAAAAACGCCGAGGCCGACCAGCACCTTAAGAAAAGTTCCCAGCGAAGGGATCCGCTCTTCGGCGTCGATGACCAGGTCGCGGGTAAGATTTATCTTGTTGCCGGGCAATGCTTCATTGATCCTGGCCGCCACCTTGTCGGTGTCGGCAGGGTCGTTTAATTTGACCAGAATATAAGTGCATTTATTAGAATTTTCCAGCACCTTTTGCATCGCCGCCAGAGACATCTTTATGCGCGAGCCGGAAGGGGGTGAAAAGATCCCGGTGATTTTGAAATTCTTGTCCCCGAGGATCTGTATCGTGTCGCCGATCGCTACTTTGTCTTCGCGCGCCTGGCGCTCGTCTAAAATGACTTCGTCGTCGCCGGTGGCGGGGCGGCCGGAAATGATCTGCATGCCGTTCATCCGCGCAAAAGCGTCCCAATCGACGCCGTCTATCTGCTGCAGCCCCCAGCGGCCTTTGGCGCTTGGGGTTACATAACGATAGACCGGAACAACTTCTTTTACGCCCTCTATCTCCGCTAACTTCTCTGCGTAGGTCACGCTGACATTAGCATTAGAGCTGGTCAGTTCCATGGCGCCCGGGCGGGTGAAAACGATCTCCGCTTTCCAGTTATTGGCGCGGCGCACCATATCGTTAGACATCCCGCGCGCGAGCCCCGTAAAAAGCACCACCAACACCACGCCGAGAGCTACGCCCACCACACTGATAAAAGTGCGGAACGGACGGGTGCGTAGATTGGCTAAAACGAGCTCTAACATCGTGAATACTTAAGTTTAACCCAGCGGGAAATTAATTTCCATTTGGCTCATTAATTAGTAATGAGCTAGTTTGAGAAAACACAACAGGATCACCTCTCAGGTCCGGAAGGGTTGCTTGCACCCGCTGCTTTAGTCTTCCTTTGTGTTCTTTGCGTTTTTGTCGTTAAAAGATAGCTAACCGCAAAGGCCGCAAAGGAGGAATCGCAAAGCACGCGAAGTAAGAAGGAGCGGGCGCGGGGCGTCCCTTCCTGTCCTGTAATCACTCTAAACCGCTTCATTCCCGCATGTTAATGTTCAAAACATGGATTAAACCGACTTGCATTCATTATTTCAACGTTTTCGCAAAATCAAAATCGGTCTTATCTTTATAGGCAAAAAGTGCTTTTCGGCGCTCGAAATCCTCATACATCCGGTCATAGGTCGCGAATAAAAAGTCGGTTGATTTTTCACGCGTATTCTCACGCGCGGTCTCGAGCGCCGCGGCGACTTTTCGCTGCCTGAGTTCCGCGTTTTCGGTCACCTCTTTGATCGCGGCGGCAAAACCTTGGGCATCGGTCGCGGAGGCGGTTCCAACTAGCCAGGCATTCTCCTGCGTTGCGTAAGAAAGCAGCCCGCCCGCGTTTGGAGCGACAACCGGAACACCCGAGGCCATTGCTTCGAGCGGGGCGATGCCAAACGGTTCGCGCGGATTCGGGTGCAGAAAAATATCGGCGTTGGCGTAATAATTTGCCAGGGTTTCTTTATCGAGATGCCCGAGCTGAATAATACGGCCGGGAAAACGCTTGTCGGTTTCTTTTTGCAGCCATTCGGCCTGCGGGCCGGCGCCCGCCACGAGCAGGCGATAATCGCGCGCGTCATTTTTCAGCGCGTCCATCAGGTCGGGAAGCAAGCCGATATTTTTTTCCGGCGAGATGCGGCCCGCGTATAAAAGCATCACGGCGTCATCAGGGATGCCGGCGCGCTCGCGCATTTCGCGCTTTACATCTTCCGACAGGCGGCGGGGACTAAAATATTCGGCGTCGACACCGCGCGGGCAGACGGAAATGCGTTCCCGATAGTCAACTTTCGCGGCTTTGAAAAATCGCCAGCACCAATTCAGAAAACCTTCCGAACGTCCGGGGTTTTTTTCTTTCTCGACCGACCGGTAAAACTCTTCCGCCGTATAGACCGAATTCGCGATATGAAAATCGTAGATCGCGAAATTATAGTTTCCCATCACGCGCCGCGAAAACCATTTGCCGAGTTTTCCGCTGCTCAAAAACGAAGCGACATTGTCATCCATTCGCTCGCAGGAGAAGTGGACAAGCATCGGGCGTCCAAGTTTTTTGAAGTTGTCGGTGTGGATCATTGCCGCCATCATGCTCAGAGAATACTTGTCGCAGACCTCAACCATGTCCGGCATTTCTTCGAGCAGGATCTCGCGGATGCGCGTGTCTTTGAGCATATACTGCCACGGCATTATCATCCGGTAGCGCTTATCGAAAATAGGCGACTTTCGCGCGGGAATGTAATAGATCCGGGCGAATTCGTTGACTTCCTCGATCTCTTCTTTTTCACCGGGAACGATCAGGCGAACGTAGCGGCGATGACGCAGCGCGGCCGCCAGCAAATTGTTATAGCTGGTGCTGATACCACCGGAATTTTTGTGATAGTAGTTGGTAAGGTGGACTGATTTGATAGGACTGCTGCTCACTAGATCTATGCATCCTGATGACGCAGCTTGCGGAAATTAAACAAGGCGATCAAGGCGACGGAAATTATTATCAATACAAAAACGGAAACTCCCGTGACGACCCCCCAATTAAGCTTTCCGCGCAGAATGCCTACGACCAGGCCCAATCCCGCGCTCGTCGTTAAGGTTGAAAAAATAGAAACAACATAACGGCCGTTCCGGATCATCTCCCAGACTTTCCAGGGAACGAAGAAAATGAACTGAGTGGTTATCAAGGGAAATTTCTTGAGGTCTTTAAAAAGCGATTGCTGCTTTTCGTCCCTGACCAGCATCGCGCCGCGCCGCATTGCAAACAGGTTGAATACCGCGGAAATGGCGGAAACTATCACAGAGGCAATGATGGCTTTCCCTTTGCCGCTGGTTCCCGCGTAATGATCGTATGCCGTCTGCACCAGAAATTCGATCACGTGGCTGAGAAAAGCCAACATCAGAGGAACGGTAAGCACCGCCTGCCACGCCGGTTCGACACGGGTGTATGCCTGAATGATCGCGCCGCTGATACCGCCGAAAAGCATGCGGAAAACGAACTGGGCCAGCATCGCGCCGATGGCAAAGATCAAGGCCTCTTTTTTCCAGAGATAGGCTCCTAAAAAGATCAGCGAGCGCATCAAAGCGCTCAAGAGGCCGGCTTTCCAGTTCCAGCGCCACAACACAGCGTCCAACGGATCGTGAAGCAGGTAACGCGACACCCCGCCGACGGTGGTCATATCGTAATTGATCTCCGGTTTTTCCATACTAAGAGAATGCCGCTAAATTCCTGAGCTTAACAGGAATCGCAGCTATACCAAAATCATACCCGCGCGGTTTTAGCCGCGGCGGCTGCCCTCTTTCTTTCTTCCGCAATTATTAAAGTTTCACCGTAGGCCGCGTACACTTTTTCGAACACCGAATCCCACGAGCGCTCGTGGGCAAATTCACGGGCGGCTTTTTTCATTTTCGACAATTTCTCCTGATCGTCGAGCAATTCCAGGCTGTACCGGGAGAATTCTTCAGGGCTTTCAGCGATAAACCCGGTCACTCCATGCCGGATAATAAATTTAGGGCCGCCTCTATCGCTGACTATCGCGGGAACGCCGGAAGCGTTGGCTTCCTGAACCACGTTGCCGAAAGCGTCGGTCGCCGAAGGAAAGACAAAAATATCCATATTGGCGTAGGCTTCGGCCAGATCTTCTCCCGAAAGAAAACCGGTGAATTTGGCGGTTTTCATATTCTGGCTGAGCCATTCGCGTTCGGTGCCTTCGCCGACGATGAGAAATTCAAAATTCGAGCGGCCCGCGTCCAGCAAGGTTTTTTCGACCTGCGCCAGCAAGCGGACGTCTTTTTCCGCGCGCAGCCGGCCGACAAATCCAAGGCGTATTTTTCCGTCATCGGTCGTACGTTTTTCCGGCGTTAAAAAATTAGTGTCCACGCCGCGCTGCATCAATCGCGATTGCCGGCCGGTGCCGGTGCCGAGCATATCCACCAGCTCCTGGTTAGGAGAGAGGACCATTTTGGCCATCTTGTAATACAAAACCGAACCGGCCAGAATTTTTCGCTCGGCAAAACCGGTCAGCGAATTTCGCGTCGAACCGGGAAGAAAGCGGAACATTTTGTCTAAGCGGCGGGCGGCAAATTCGTGAATATTCGTATGCCACGAAGCAAGCAGCGGGATCTGCCTTTTCCAGGCCAGATAAGCGCCGATGATGCTGACGTCGTTGAGCCCGGTGATGTGGATCACGTCGGGATTAAAGCTTTCGATCTCTTTGCCGATGCGGCTTAAATGGCGATTGAAAAACGGATCGTAGCTGAGGTCTTCGTCGAGAGAAAAAGACAGCCGGGAACGTTTGAGACAAAATTCCGTGTACTCGCCGTTCTTTAAGATTTCTGTTTTCTTATCGGCGTGAATGCAAAGAAACGGGTAGCCTTTCCGGCGGGCAAAATCGGTAAGCTTGTTGCTGGTTAGAGCGACCCCGTTAACTTCCGTATAGGAATCGGGAAAGAATGCAATGCGTAGATCTTCTCTCACTTTAAACACATAAAAAGCGAACAGCGTTAATAAAAGCCTGAAAAAGTGCTTCTCGAGTGACTGTTCGCTGGGCTCAAAACACTATGCAATTTTAGACTTAAGGTCCGGCGCCGCAGAGTTGTCTTCGAGCGTTTGCGATGACGAAACCGCAAAATTTGCCGGGACAATATCTTTTTTAGACCTGAGCATAGAAAACAGCGGGCGCATTGAATTGTGGCCCAGGGCGCTCAGCGTCCAGTTGGCGGCCCGCAGCCATTTGGGCCCGCCACGTTTCCAAAAGAACGAAAGCGGATTCATGCCGCGGTCGTCGATTTGAACAAAAACCCGCTGGATCCATTTCTGCCGGTCTTCGGGAAAATCCGGGTAATGTTTCAGGATCTCAGAAAAAGACTGCATCTGCCGCCAAGCCAGGGGCTGGTAATAATGCGGCATCAGGATGACCTGGCTGAATTTATCATGCCGGACCTGTTCGACGAACTCCGGAAAGGTGCTGACCGAGGTCAGGTTAACCACCGAATTCGGCTGGCAGCCGTGGCGGTCTCCGCCGGACACTACCGGGAAGCCATGGGCTTCGGCCAACTCGAGCACCGCTTTATTTTCCGACCAGGTGCGAAAACCGTTGATCTCAAAAGCGTGTATCCATTTGCCGTGCTCTTTGATAAAAGCATCGAGCAAAAGCTGGTGGCGTTCGCGACCGACCATCTCGATGTCCCAGATCGGGTGATTGAAAACCACCAGCACCTCGGGGATCTCGTTAAGCATCGCAAAAAGCTCGTGCAGGCGATTTTCGCCGAAAACCAATCCGCGTTTTTTCGCGAAGGTGAGATCGAGCAGATCTTTAGTTATCTCATCGGCGCGCTCGCCGGGAAGATTGTGGACGCCGAGATGGAAAAAGCCGTAATCATAGGGAACCGTCCACTCCAGCGAAATAGGAGCCGTTTTGGCGTCATCGCGCTCGGCGCGTATCTTTTGATTGGCGGAGATCTCGTCGTGATCGGTCAGCGAAACTAAAGCGTCCAGCCCGATCTGATCCTGGATCTGCGCGCGTTCGATGTCATAAACCTGATGAGCGGTGAGCGGCGGGGTCCAATGATTTTCCGAAAAATCCATCTCCTTGCCGTAGGTCTTGATAAAGCGTTTGCTTTCCCACGCCCAGAATAAATTAATGATCGGCAGTTTCTGTGCATAATGCGGCACAAAATCGAGCATTTCCCGGGAATGCTGCGTGTGGCAATGCATAGAAACGCCCGATTTGAAAGACCCTTTCAAATTAAGGTTGTTTTCTAAGATATGCAGGCGGGTCAGCTTTAAGTTCATCGGATTATTTCTATTCCAAAGCGTTATAATGTATCAAATTTAAAGCCAAGTGTAAATTTTAACCGAAAGGTACCTTATAAGGTATTGGCAAAGCCTTAAGTCCTCGATATGTAATAAAAATTGATTCGGATGGGGGTGGAAACGTTGCCGATGATTTGGGTTATTGCTCTTTTCGCCGGAAATTTACGCCTAAACGCATAGTTATGATAAAGTTAGGGCAAAACTAAAGCGAAAACTGCCCAATTTTACCCAAAAACCGAAGACTGTTATGAAAAAACCGATCTTTATATTTTTGACGATAATTTTCCTTGTATCGGCGTCCGCTATTACGGCAATTTCTGTGGCCGCACAGCCTAAAAAGGGCAAAACAAAGCCAAAACCGGTCGTTTCCGCGTCCCTTAAGGATGACGAGATCGTTGCGGCGTTTAAAGACGTTCTTTTGAGCGGAGTAAAACGCGCGAACGCCCAGCTAGGCGTTCAGGGCGGTTTTTACAATAACCCCAAGTTTAAGATCTCAATGCCGCCGGCTTTGCAGGCGCTGGAGAAAAATCTGCGCGGGGCGGGATACGGCGATATCGCCGATGATCTGGTAGTCGCCATGAACCGCGCCGCCGAGCAATCGGTGGGCGAGGCGTTTTTTGTCTTGAATGACGAGGCACGGAAAATGACTGTCGAGGACGCTAAAAAGCTGCTCTCAGGGCCGGACGACGCCGTGACGCAGCATTTCCGCCGCTCGGGTGAAAAGGTGCTGCTGGCAAAAACCACTCCGCTGGTGAATACCGCCACCACGGAAACAGGAGCGCTGATTTTGTACAAATCCATGGAAGAAAAGAACGGCGATAAGATCACGGGCTTTGACATCGATAAATACGTGACGCAAAAAACTCTGGACGCGATGTTTCTGGAAATCGCCGCCGAAGAAAAACGCATCCGCGAAGTACCGGCGGCAAGAACCACCGCGGCCTTAAAGAAAGTATTCGGAAATTAAGCTGGCTATTAGCTATTAGCTGTCAGCTAACGGCTTTTTAAGACAGTTTGAGTAAGCATTGTTGCAAACAAAAAAGGCGCAGAAACGTCGCGATTTATAAACCTGAACCACGTAATCTGAACGAAAGTTGACTTTCGTACGTAACAATTTAAAGTTTTAAGAAATGCTGAATTTGATCGGGCAAACTCTGGACGGGAAATACGCCATCGAGCGCGAGCTGGGCCGCGGCGGTATGGGAACCGTCTATTTTGCCAATCACATAGGCACTGAGCGTCCGGTGGCGGTCAAGGTGATCTCGCCGCAATTCATGGCCAAAAATGAGTTTGTCGAGCGGTTCCGGCGCGAAGCCCGCGCGGCCGGCCGCCTGCGCCATCCGAATGTGGTGGATGTGACCGATTTCGGCATTGCGGAGACAAAAGACGGCAGCGTCGCCTACCTGGTGATGGAGTACCTGGACGGCTGTACTCTGGGCGAGATACTGGAAGAGGAAAAGAAGCTTCCGCTTTCCTGGAGCCTCGATATCCTGGAGCAGGTTTGCTCGGCGGTCAATGAAGCGCATGAGCAGGGGATCATTCACCGCGACCTGAAGCCCGATAATATCTGGCTCGAACCGAACCAGCGCGGCGGCTACACGGTAAAAGTGCTCGATTTTGGCATTGCCAAGCTGGAAGAGCATATGGTGGACAATGCGCGGCGCGGGGCACTGCCGACGTCGTCTACCGGGACCGGCGCTTTCCGCCAGCAATCAACCGTCGTCGATCAGGAACGCCCCTCCGGGACGATGTTGATGGAGCAGAATTCGACGACGACTATCAATACGGCCTTTAACGACGAATCGGGCACGCAGATGTCCGAAGCCGGTACTTTGGTCAAGCCCCCAGAGGCAGATGCGGAGGTCGATCTGGAATCCGGCACGGCGATCATGCCGGGCGCGCAGAATCCGCAGACTCAAACCTTTGCCGGAGACAGCGACAAAACACAGTTAATGTCGGCAGTACCGGTGGAAACCGATAAACCGGAGGGAAGGACCTCAGTCAGGGGGGCCGGCGCGGAGCTCACGCGGGTGGGCGCGGTTTTGGGAACGCCGTTATATATGTCTCCCGAGCAATGTCGCGGAGAGAAACTGGACCAGCGCTCGGATATTTATTCGCTGGGAATAATCACCTATCAAATGCTGGGCGGCGATACGCCGTTTACCGGAAATTATTCGGAGGTGATGCAGGCGCACAAAGATGACACGGTCCCGCCGCTGCAAGCCGGAAAGGTTTCCCGCCGGGTAAAGAAAACCGTAATGTCGGCGCTGGCCAAAGATCCCGAACAGCGGCCGCAAACGGCCGAAGCCTATGCCAGTATCCTGCGCGCTAATTCCGAGGGGATGGGGGCGCTGCTAAAAAAAGCTATTTCAATTTACGGCGAACACTTGCCCAAATTCTTTTTGTTCTCATTTATTATCGGCTCGCCGTTCATTTTTCTTACTTTTCTAAAAGTCGCGCTCCAGCTTCTCGGCCTCTATGATGTGATCGATTCCACGTTTTCGGACTGGGCCGTGGCAACTATCGCGATAGTCAATTTTTTCGTGCAGATATTTTTCGGCGCGGTGGTGGTAGGAGCTACTACCTGGATAGTGGCGCAAATATTGGCGATGCCTTTGCGCCCGATCAGCGTCCGCGCCGCCGCGCAAGAGGTGAGGAAAAAATGGAAACCGCTGATCATCGCGGTGACCCTCAATACCCTGATGGTTTCGGTCGGGATCGTTCTTTGTTTTATTCCCGGTATCTGGCTGACCACGCGTAATATGCTGGTGGCGCCGGCGATAATAATGGAAGGCATTTCGTGGCGGGAATCTTTCCGCCGTTCCAAGGCGCTGGTTTCGCGTTCATACTGGACCGTGCTTGGAACCGTTCTGGTGCTGCACGTGATCCCGATCTTTTTCGCCATGATCATTTCGCTGTCGATCATGGCGATGGTCCGCACCGGGGTAGATGCTTACGAAAAGAAGGCAGGGGTGGTAAAACCGGCGCCCCAGGAAAATAAGGACATCGGCATAAAGATCAAACCGAACGGCGTTTCCATTGCCGAAGCAGAGATCGACCCCGAAATCGCAGAGCAGATGGGTAAGTCTTACCTGCAAAAAACTGCGGGTATCGTCAGCCAGGGCATTTTCGAGATCATCTGGGCCCCGATAGTCATCTTTATCACCTCTTTTATCTCCGTGATCACGGCGCTGGTCTATTTCAAAACCCGGCAGGCCGGCGGAGAGTCGATGCAGGACCTGCTGAAGCAGTTTGAAGCATCGGACCGCCCGCGCCGCAAGTGGCAGGAACGCATCCGGCATCGCCTGGTGGTCTCCGGCAGATCTGCCAGCAAATCTACGAGCAAACCTTAAGAGGCAAACCTTAAACGTAAAATGCTATTCTAATAGGCGAATATGCGGGTATGGTGCGTAATTTCGCTTCTCCTTTTTGTGCTTGTTGTGACGGACACTCAGGCGCAGCGGCTGCAGCGTGAGTTTGAGGTGAAAGGCGCGCCGCAGATCTCGGTGGTAAATCTTTACGGACGGGTCGCTGTTTTAACGGATGAAACGCTGGAAAACAAGGTGCTTGTTTCGGTAGATTCGCCGCAGGAGATCGGCAAAGACGACATTTCATTCACCGCCGCGGGAAATAACCTCAGCATCACCACCCAGATCCTTACGGGGCAGCTAAAAACCAAAAAACGGCTCGATATAGTGGTCAGGGTGCCCGCGCGTTCGCGGGTAAAGATAAAAACGGAAAGCGGCGAAGTGCAGCTCGGCGGAAACATTGCGTCCGCCGAAGTGCTGACCGACACGGGTACGATCTCGACGAACATTCCGCTCGACGGGGTCAAATACACTTTTACCTGGCTGGGCGCGCGGCCGAAGTTTATGAGCGACGCGCGGCTGCCCGACCCGAAGGAAAAGTCCGGCGGGCGGTTTGTTATCAGCGGCGAGGTCAGCCAGCCTGCGGCCGCGCCGAAAAAGAAAAACGAAGAATCCGGGCTACCCGTCGATCCAGGGGCCGATCCGGCGGCGAAAAAAGTGCCTGAGGTAAGTAAAAATATTTCTCTGGACCTGCGTACACGGCGCGGTGTCATTCTTTTTAACGTCGATCCCAAGGACATCCGCAGCGATCTGCGCGAGAGGGAATTGACGGAGGCCGCCAAAGGCATCATTCGCAGCGGCGACCCCGACATGACAGATGCGATAAGGATCGCCAGCCCGAAATTTTTTGGCGAGTACGCCAGGACCCTGCCGCCGCGCCGCGCTAAACCTTCTTTTGCGGAAACGGACCAGGCGGATGCGAACAGCGTGGTGTCCCCGGTATCCGGGGTAAAGCGGGTAAATATTCGCGTGACGGATGAATTCGGCCGGGCAGTGAACGGGCTTACCGCGAAGGATTTCACCATCCTGGAAAATAACCGCGAAACTGAAGTTTTGAATGTAAGGCCGTCGGTCGCGCCTTTTAATCTGGTGCTGCTGCTGGATGTTTCCGGCAGTGTCGAAGATTACATTGATTTTATTCGCAAGGCCGCGCGGAATTTTCTCGAGACCGCGAGTGAAAAAGACCGCATCGCTATCGTAACTTTCCGTGACGACGTAAAGGTCCTGACAAATTTTACGACCGATAGAAAAAAACTTTCCGAAAGCCTGGACACGTTTGAAGCGGGCGGCGGCACGGCCTATTACGACGCGCTCGCCTTTAGCCTGGTCGACACTTTAAAACCTTTCCAGGGAGACCGGACCGCGATCGTGATTCTCTCCGACGGTGACGACAATCGTTCTTTTCTGCCGTTTGACGCTCTGATAGACGGCATCGGTGAGAGCGGCGCGCTCATCTATCCGCTTTATGTGCCGTCGGAATTGATCGCGGCTTCGAAAACCGCGTCGGAAAATTCTTCGAGCGATCCGATCCGCACCAAATACCTGGGGCTGACCACCCGCGCCGAGGACGAAGGAGCGAGATTGGCCAGGGTTTCGGGCGGGGTATATTATCCGATCAGGCAATTGAGCGATCTGCAGAAAGCTTATGACGACGTGGTGCGGCAGCTTCGCACCTCTTATATGGTGACGTTTCGCTCAAATTTATTGCCCGAGGAAGCAGGCATCGGAAAGACATCTCCCCGCGTGCGGGTAAAAATGAACCGCGAAAATGTTTTCACCAGGCTGGGGCCGCTGGAAAATGTTTCGGACACGGAAAAATGAAATTGAAAACGGACAAGTTGGGCTATCTCAAGGTCCGGAAGGGGTGCTTGCGCCCGCTCTTATTCCCTAAAGTACTCTTTTGAATTGCCACTAGCTTTAGCTAGTGGGTAGCAATAGAAATAAAGGTCGGGCTTTAGCCCAAACTAAAGAATTGGGCTAAAGCCCATTCATATAAAAGTCACACTGAATCCACTAGCTAAAGCTAGTGGCAATTTAAATTATTTCATGCGGGTGCAAGCAACCCTTCCGGCCCCTGAGGTGATCATGGAAAACTTTTCATTGCTAAATTCTCTTTTTGATAAGGAAGAACGCCGCCCCTGGAGCGTGACCGAGCTCAACGCGCGTGTCAAAGGCGAGGTGGAACGCTCTTTTGCCTCGGTGTGGGTCGAAGGCGAGATCACGAGTTTTTCGGTGGCGAGTTCGGGTCACTGGTACTTCAATTTAAACGACGGCCTTTCCCAGGTCCGCGCCGTTTGTTTTCGCAATTCAAATTTTCGCGTTCGTTTTAAACCGGAAAACGGGCTACACGTGCGCGTGCGCGGAAGCCTGACCGTCTATGAAAAAAAGGGCGAGTATCAACTGATCGCCGAGTCGATAGAGCCGGTCGGCGAAGGCGCTCTCCGCGTGGCGTTTGAGCAGATAAAAGCCTTGCTTGAGCAGGAAGGGTTGTTCGATCCGGAACGAAAACGCCGCCTGCCGCTATTTCCGCATCGCGTCGGCGTGGTCACCTCGCCCGGCGGGGCGGTCATCCACGACATCATTAATGTATTGACGCGGCGGACGCGCACCGTGAGCGTGATCCTGATCCCGGCGCGCGTGCAGGGCGAATATGCGGGTGAGGAGATCGCCGAAGCCATCTCGATGGCCAATAATTTTAATGAGCGTACGGCTGAGAAGAACAAGTTTGACGTGCTGATCGTGGCGCGCGGCGGCGGCGCTGCCGAAGATCTGTGGGCGTTTAATGAAGAACGGGTCGCGCGGGCGATCTATGGTTCAAAGATTCCGGTGATCTCCGCCGTGGGGCACGAGACGGATCTGACCATTGCCGATATGGTCGCCGATCTGCGCGCGCCCACGCCCTCGGCGGCGGCGGAACTGGTCGCCGCGCACGAAGCGCAGTTGGAAAATTACATTCTGGAGCGGCAAAGAAATCTATCAAAACTTATCTCGTGGAAGCTGGCCGAAGGAAAAAACGATCTTCAGAGGCTGAGCACTTCGTATGCTTTTATGCGCTTTCCGCAAAATGTAAAAGCTTTGCTGGGCGAAATTGAAGATGCGCGCAACCGGCTGAGCGTAAATTTGCGGAACATTGTCCGGCAAAGCGATCGCACGCTCGATAAAGCCAGGCGGCGTTTGTCGCCGGTCCGGATGATGGCGAAGGTTGGCGAAAATCGCGGCCGGCTGCAAAATCTGGCCGATAAAAGCGCGGCCGCGGCGGGGAAAAGGATCGCCGGCTCTGCCGAAAAATTAAAGATCGGCATGGCGGCGCTCGACGCGCTGTCGCCCTTAAACGTTTTAGGCCGCGGATATGCAATAGCTTATGGCGAAAAGGGAAATGTTTTGCGGGAAGCGGAAGCGGTTTCCGTGGACGAGACGGTGAAGGTGCGGCTGGCGAAAGGAAAGTTCGAGGCAAAGGTTACGAGGATAAACGAGGATGGCGGGTAAACCGCCGGCAAGAACCGCCCGTCACGCTTCGCGGGTAAAGAATAACCACCCCGTCATCCGAAGCGGATGCCACCCCTCCTTCAAAAGGAGGGGCTTTTGAGACAAGCTGAAGCTTGAACTCCGAATCGTTTTGATTCAGAAGGAAAATTGATGATAATAGCAGTGCTCAGATGAAAGTTTTAAGCAATAAAAGATGTCACGAATAGTTGTAGATCTCGATAAAGTTGAAAATAAGGAAAGTTTTGTTTCGGCGAGGCCGGAAACACTGACTGAAAATACCGGAAAAAGGCGCAGCATCTGGCGCACGATATTTAAAACCGTTGGGCTGACGCTGTTGGCGGTCGTCGTTGTAGGCGGTATCGCCGGGTATTTTTACTGGCAAAATTACAAGAAGACACCGGCCTATTCACTGGCCCTGGCGGTCGATGCCGCGCGAAGAGATGACAAGGCCGCGCTGGGCAAGCTGGTTGACACTGACAAAATAGTAGATGCTTTTGTGCCGCAGATTACGGACAAGGCGGTTGAACTTTACGGGCGGGGATTTCCGCCGGAGCTGATCCAGAAAATGGCGCGCGTGGCCGCGCCGCTCTTGCCGGCGGTAAAAGACCGGGCTCGGGCGGAACTTCCGCGGGTGATCAGGGAAAAAACAAAAAGGGCGGAAAACGTTCCGTTCTTTCTGGTTGCACTCGGCGCTTCACAGGCCTTGGAGATCAGGGAAGAAAACGACACGGCGTGGGTGAAAAGCACGATGCCGGACCGCCCGCTGGAATTGAAAATGCAAAAGAACGGTGACGTTTGGCAGATCGTCGAAGTAAAGGACGATGAACTGGCGCGAAAGGTCGCGGAACAGATCGGCCAGCAGATAATATCGGCGGCCACCGGCGGCAGATCGGACGGTATTCCGAATCTGAATGAACTGTTAAAACAGGCGGAAAATGCGCTGAGATAACAAACATTTATTAGCAATATTTATTAGCCGACATTTATGAGTCAAAAAAAGCAAAGTTTCGAAGATTCGCTGGCTGAACTCGAAAAGATCGTCACAAAATTAGAAGAAGGCGATCTGCCGCTGGAAGAAAGCCTGGAGCTTTTTGAAAAAGGCGTCGGCCTTTCGCGCGAATGCCAGGAGAGGCTGAACCTGGCCGAGCGCCGGATAGAAGTTTTACTGAAAGATCAAAGAGGCGAGCCGGTGCTGGAAACTTTGGACGGGCAAAGAATAGAATCCGTCGAGATTGTGAGCAGTAAAGTGATCACTTTTAAAGACGACAAAGACGAGGATGACGATATACCTTTTTAGATCTTTCGATCATTTAAATTGCCGTATAGTAATTGTCGAACCAATAATCGCCATTCGGAATAGCTGATAACTGATAGATGACAGATAATAGATCGAATCTCTCAGTTATCAGCTATAATCTTTCATCTATTCCGATAGTTATTAATACAGCACACTACAGCTTTGGGACACTACTATTTTTATTAAGTTCTGTTGGATATCATTAAAGAGACAAACCTTAAACAATTTATTACGACAGTTCGCGAGTTGGTAGAAAAGAAACTGGACGAGCTCGTTCCTGCTTCGCAGACTGAACCTACGCGGCTGCACGAGGCGGTGCGGTGGAGCCTTTTGGGCGGCGGCAAGCGTTTTCGACCGGTGCTGATGCTGGCGGTGGGACAGGCCTTTGGCTGTGAGCCGGACAAACTGATCGCCACCGCTGCAGCGATCGAAATGATCCATACCTATTCGCTGATCCACGACGATCTGCCCGCGATGGATGACGACGACCTGCGGCGCGGGCGCGAAACCTGCCACAAAAAATTCGATGAAGCGACGGCTATATTGGCCGGTGACGTTTTGCAGACACTCGTTTTTCAAACCGTAGCTGAGGACGCAACGCTTTCGGCCGATATTCGCATTCGCTTGATCTCGGAAATTTCACGAGCCGGCGGAACGCCCCAGGGAATGGTTGCCGGCCAGGCGCTGGACCTGGCGGCGGAGAGCAGGGAAATAAGCGGCGAAGAGCTGGAAAATATTCACAGCAGCAAAACCGGCGCGCTGATCCGGGCGGCGGCACGCTGCGGCGCGATCGTCGCCGGCGCGGGCGAAAACGAGATCGAGGCGGTCTCAGAATACGCTTCGTCGCTGGGGCTGCTTTTTCAGATCACCGACGACCTGCTTGACGTGACCGCTCACGTGGATGCGTTGGGAAAGACGCCGGGAAAAGATAAAAAGGCTGAGAAATCCACCTATGTTTCGCTTTACGGGATAGAGCGAACCAGGGAAATGGCCCTTAACGTGCACGGCGAAGCGCTCGGAAAACTCGAGACGTTGAACCGCGATATTTCATTATTAAAAGAGATCGCGGACTACGTTCTGCGCCGGGAAAGCTGACCTGCGAAGTTTAGGAAATCATACAGCGGCCACTGCCTACTGCTACTGCTTACTGTTTTTCCGGGTCTGTTTGCGGCGGCGGGTGTCCACTCGCGGCGACGCTTCGCCGCGCGGCAGCGGTTCCGTGGTTTTTAGGCGGAGAACCGAATACTGTACTTCACGCTTAGCCGTTTTTCATTTGGTTTTACAATGCGACATGCGAGGAGAAATCAGGCGGGAACAGGCCTCGCAGCGGTTGGCTCG
>DASYKT010000008.1:0-59921 GCA_035995185.1 Pyrinomonadaceae bacterium | reverse complement strand
TTTATTCCCACGTCTTACCGAATATGCAAGCGCAGGCCGCGATACACTTGGAGACCATGCTTTATAGTGAAAATGGAACGTTTTGAATCCTGGCACACCAACGGCACACTAAAGACAAGGGAAAGGAAAAAGGCATCTTTCAAGATGCCTTTAACTTATTGATTCCAAATGGTGCTGAGGGCGGGAATCGAACCCGCACGCCCCGAAGGACACAGGATTTTAAGTCCTGTGCGTCTACCAATTCCGCCACCCCAGCACGAGTAAAAAAGATAACATGGAGGACGGCGAGAGACAAAGGCGAAAACGCGTCGTTTAGATATGAGGTCAGACCGGGAGCGGTAGCGACCGAGTCTATTAAAGTTACAAACGAAGGCTGATGAATAAAACCGAACCCGAGTCAAAAACCCCTTCGCTACCGCTTCGGGTTCTGACCTCATTTCCCCCTGCGTCGCGTGCTCAACCTTTCTTTAAACATTTGGCGATTTAACCTACACTGTTATTCGAAGAATCTGCTATGGATAACATCGCCTGGATATTATGGACGCTGCTGGGAGTCGGCTTGATCGTGGCCGAGATTTTTACGCTCGGTTTTGTGCTGTTCTGGTTTGGGATCGGCGCGCTGGCGGCGGCCTTTACCGGCTACCTGGGGTTGGGTATTTTCTGGCAGTTTTTGGTCTTTGCGGTGGTTTCGATAACCCTGACCGTGATGTCGCGGACGATCTTTTCGCATCGCTTTGCGCTCGGCGAGGGCGACAACGTAAAAATGAATGTCGACACCCTGCCGGGAAAGATCGGCACGGTGACCATTGCCAGCGCCGGCACCATGAACGAAGGCGAAGTAAAAGTGTACGGCTCTATCTGGAAAGCGTTTCCCGACGATAGCGAAACGCCGCTGCTGCAAGGCGAAAAGGTCGAGGTCGTGCGCATCGTAGGCACTTCGATCTATGTGCGCAAAGCCGTGGAAGAATTGCCCGGCTGGCGGGAGGAATAGATTTGGGATCGAGGAATGAGGAGTTTCAGATTGTGGATTGGGGATTACGGATTGGGGATTGAAAAGCAAGCGTGTTCCTGATTTTGTTGAGTTAATAAGGATCGATTTTAGTAATGTTCCAAAATCCCAAATCTAAAATCCGCAATCCCCATTCTGCAATCCGCAATTTAAGTGATGGACGAGAAGAAAAAAAGCCTCAGAAAGAAATTGGTGCAGGCCGGCGGCTGGCAGATCGCTAAACGTGTGGCGAAGTCCATCCCGCCTTTCGGAACGGTAGTTGCGGTCGCTTTGGTCGGGCTGGATATCAGGAATAAAGGGCTTGTCAAAGGAGTTGTGAACTCAGGTATCGACGCTATTCCTTTTGTAGGCTTGGCAAAAAATGCGGTCGAGCTTTTCACCGGGGATTTTATACCGGACAAGCCTAAAGAGTCTGGGAAGTCTAGAGAGTCGTGAGTAATGAGGTCAGAACCGTGAGGCTCCCCTCCTGCCTGAGGAGGGGTGGCAGCCGTTTCGGCTGACGGGGTGGTGGGAGAGCGACCGGGTTTCCGGGAATCAAACTCGTAAAAAGTGCAAACCGGAACCACGAATCACACTAAACACACGAAAAAAAACAAACAAAAAAGCAGGAATAATGCCTGCTTTTTTTAATCCAAAATCCGCAATCCCAAATCCAAAATCAAACCGGGTCCGCCGTTATTTCCAGGTCTTCATGATCGGGCATATCGTTAAAGATAAGCTGCTCGACGTCTACCGCGCCGTCGGCTGAGGCCGTCAGGTCGTCGCCGTCCAGCCGCGCCAGCACGATAGTGATGTTATCTTCACCGCCACGTTCATTTGCGATCCGCACCATTTCGGCGCAAGCCTTGTCCAGATCCGCAGAGTGTTTCTTCACCGTGCGGAGCATATCTTCGGCATGCAGCTTATTCGACAGACCGTCGCTGCACAGCAGCAGCACGTCGCCGCGGCACGGCGCGATGCGGCAGGGAACGGGGAAAACCTCGCTCTGCGCGCCCAGCGCCTGCAGGATAACGTTTTTCAGGGCGTGGGTTTCCGCTTCTTCGGGCTTTATCTGGTTGGCGTCGATCAGCTGCTGGACGAGCGATTGATCTTTGGTCACCTGGGTGATCTCGCCGTTACGCACCACGTATGCGCGGCTGTCGCCCACCTGGATGACATCCAGTTCATGGCGGGTGACCGCGGCGGCGGTAAAGGTCGCGCCCATCCCGTTAAATTGCGGGTCGCTGCGCCCCTGGCGGTGGATCTCGCTATTGGCGTGGACCGTCGCTTCATAAAGCTTTTCGATCAGGCTTTCGCCGTCCGTTTCCTCATCGCCCAAAGTTCTGTCCGGGTCGCCGTCGAGCAGGCGTTTGCTTACGCCTTCGACCGCCATTTTGCTGGCGACTTCGCCGGCCAGGGCGCCGCCCATACCGTCGGAAACGGCCAGAATCAGCCCATCGTCACCCACTTCCAGTTTCTGTGATTCAACAGGGAAACTGTGCGAGTCTTGTTCGCTGGTCCAGGTTTGCGAAGCGTCAATATTCAGCACGAGGTAGTTATCCTCATTGCCTTTGCGTACGCGTCCGATATGTGATGTGGCGTGCACCTCAACGGTCAACATAAATCAACAGTAATTATAACTTAACAGGAAACTTTTTGGCTATAATTCGATTTTAGATTCTCGATTTTTGATTTTGGATTACCCGCAAGTTCAGAAAGCTTAGTGTTTGAAATCCAAAATCTAAAAACATTCACCACTAAAGACACGAACCGCACGAAAAAATCCAAAATCTAAAATCCCGAATCCAAAATCAAATCTGCGCCAGCGCTTGATCTAAATCTTCAATGATATCTTCAATATCTTCGATTCCCACGGAAATACGCACCAGCCCGTCCGTAATACCGAGCTTATTGCGCTTTTCCACCGGAACGGATGCATGCGTCATTGAGGCCGGGTGGGATATCAGCGATTCCACACCGCCCAGCGACTCGGCCAGCGTACATAGCTTGACGGATTCTAAAACTTTCTTTGCGTTCTCTAAACTGCCGGTCTCAAACGACACCATTCCGCCAAAACCGAACTGCTGGCGCTTGGCGACCTCGTGCTGCGGATGCGAAACCAGTCCCGGATAATAAACTTTTTGCACCTTCGGGTGTTCGCCCAGGAAATTTGCCACGGCGCGGCCGTTTTTATCGTGCGCTTCCATTCTGATGGCGAGTGTTTTTGTTCCACGTAACACCAAAAATGCGTCCATCGGCGAAATGATCGCGCCGATGCTGTTTTGCACGAATTTTATCCATTCGGCGTCGGTATCGTCATTTAAAGCGACAAAACCGCCCACGCCGTCCGAATGCCCGTTGAGATATTTGGTGGTCGAATGCACGACGATATCCACGCCGTGTTCTATCGGGCGCTGCAGGTAGGGCGACATGAAAGTGTTGTCGCACACCACGCGCGCATCGTTGGCGTGTGCAACGTCGGAAACGGCCTTCAGATCGGTCACGGACATCACCGGGTTGGTCGGAGTTTCGACAAAGACCATTTTGGTGTTGGGCTTCATTGCGGCTTCGACATTTAAGGCGTCGGTCGTATCGACCAGGTCGAATTCAATGCCGTAATTGCGCAATATGCGGTCGAAGAGGCGAAAGGTGCCGCCGTAGGTGTTGTCGCCCAAAATGACGTGGTCACCGGCTTTAACTAATTTCAACGTGGCGTCGATGGCGGCCATTCCGCTGGCAAAAGCGTAGCCGTATTTCGCGCCCTCGAGCGCGGCAATATTGGCTTCGAGCGCCGAGCGGGTCGGGTTTTGCGTGCGGGCATATTCAAAGCCGCCCGTTGGCTTGCCGAGCGCTTCCTGCTTGTATGTCGAGGTCTGGTAGATCGGGACGGAAACTGCTCCCGTGGTCTGGTCGGGCTCATTGCCCGCGTGAATTGCCTTGGTCGAAAAACCCATAAGTATAAATTAGCGCCGTATAATCAGAACGTTATGGTAGCTTGGCAGGGAAAAGGGTGTCAAATAACCGAAGTGTTTCAGTGTTTCGGGCGTCTCACAATGAAACAGTGAAACAAAAATGAAACACAAATTTCGAAAATATCACTAATTCGAAGTCTAGGTTAAAAAAGAACGTTGAGATCAGGAAATTCCGGTGCTTGCTGCTGTTTTCCTGACTTTTCCCACGGCGTCCGGCGCCACCTTAAGCATAACTCAGTCAGGAAATTTAGTCGTTAAGTGTTTGGGATAATCGGGCTTTGTCGGGCAATTTGAAATACAGCGAGCAGGAAACGAGGTCAGAACCGGGAAACTCCCCTCCTGCCTGAGGAGCGGCTCACGGAAAGGCGGAGCCTTTCCGCACAGCACGGCGGCAGAGCCGCAAACCCCTCGCTACCGCTTCGGGTTCTGACAGGAAAGGCGCATAATCGTGTGGCAACATCCTAAACTCTCAAAAAGGAACTTAAGTAAGATGAAAAACACACTCATCAGATTGCTCGTGTTGGCACTGCTGGCGTCCGGGACTTTGAATTTAATGGCGTATTCAAAATCGGACCCGCTCGAACAGTTGAATACCGATTTTCACGGCCGGAAATACCTGGCGGCTTCGGTCGATCAATATAATACGCTTACTATCACGCTTCGGACCGTTCCGGAAAACCCGATGGAATCAAGCACAAACCATAATATCTATATCGCCGATGTCGATGTGGAAACCGATATTACCAGCGATTAGAACTATGGAGCGCGGGCATCCCTGCCCGCTATTTTTTCACCACAAAGACAGAAAGAACACGAAGCTTAGTAGCCATAGAGAGGACACAGAGACCACAGAGTAAAGACAAAAATAATTTAGCTCTGTGCACTCTGTGTTCTCTGTGGCTAAAATTCTTTAGGCGCGATTTGCGGGCAAGGGATGCCCGCGCTCCATATAGACCTCGCGAAATAATCAAAATTTATGATATTATAATTCTCATAACGCAATGGATATCAACCAGCTAGAGGTATTGGTGACGGTGGCGAAAGAGAAGAGTTTTTCGCGGGCGGCGGATATTTTGAACCGCACGCAGCCGGCCATTTCGCAGGCGATCCGGAGGCTGGAGGCCGATGTAGGAGAGAAGCTTTTTGACCGCTCTTCAAAGGACGGCACGCTGACCTCGGCCGGGAACGTGCTCGTCGAATACGCCAAGCAGATGCTCAATTTGCGCAAAGACGCGCAGAGCGCCATTCGCGAACTCAAAGACCTGCACCACGGCAAGGTCACCATCAGCGCCAACGAGCACACGGTTTTTTACCTGCTGCCGGTGATCCGCATTTTTCGCCAGCGCTACCCGCACATCAAGGTCGAGGTAAAGCGCGGCGTGGCCAGCCGCATCCCGACCGAAATTATCGGGCGCGAAGTGGAACTGGGCGTGATCTCGTTCAAGCCGCATGATGAATCGGTGAAATCCGTGGCGGTCGAAGGCGACGAACTGGTGATGATCGTCGCGCCAAAGCATCCGCTGGCAAAACGCGGCGAGGTTTCGGTCAAAGACCTCGGAAATGAAAGTTTTGTAGCGCACAATGCGCCTTCGCCCTATCGCGAAAGCGTAATCGAGACATTTGAAAAATACTCGGTGCCGCTCAATATCAGCGTTGAGCTGCCTTCGCTCGAAGCGATCAAAAAACTGGTGGAAACCGGGACCGGCGTAGCACTGGTGCCGAAATTGTCCGCCCAATCCGAACTGGACCAGGGAACGCTGGCCGGCGTTTCGATAAAAGAGATCAGGCTGGAAAGAAAGCTGCACATCATCTATCGCCGCAACACCGTGCTCTCTCACGCGGCTCAGGCCTTTTTGGATACGGCCAAAGACGTGGGAAATGAGAAATGAGGAGCGGGAAATGAGAAGTGCGGAATTCGGAATTCGGAATGAGGTCAGAACCGGGAGAAAGCTCCCCTCCTGCCCGAGGAGGGGTGGCAGCCGCTTCGGCTGACGGGGTGGTGGGAGGGCGACCGGGTTTCTGTGAAAGAAAAACCATAAACCCCTCGCTACCGCTTCGGGTTCAGACCTCATAATTTAGAGGGTTTTAGTGTGATTCCGTGGTCAATACTTGTAATAAAGTACGGAAACCACGAAAATACATAAACTAACACGAATTCAGTGTAATCTTTTACAAGGAAACAAAACTTGTGGACAATCTGAAAATTGCGCGCGATGAAGAGCTGCAAAAGGCGACCGCCAGCGATGAGCGGCGCGAATTTGACCGCAAAAAACTGATCGTCGAGGTCGGCTTTAACGGCGGCGAAACCACCGGCATTGCCAACACCCGCGACATCGGTATCGGCGGTTTTTACCTGGCCACCAAAACCGAGCTGCTCGAAGGTACGCTGCTTTTCTTCAAACTGGCGCTCGGCGACAGAGAAATGAGCTTAAGCGGCGTGGTCGTCTATAGCGACCCGGGCCAGGGCGTCGGCGTGCGGTTTCACAATCTGTCGGCCGATGATGAAGCCCATATAAGAGAGACTTTGGGACTTTAATTCTCAGCGTCCTTTGCGTCTTAGACTTTGCGGCCTTTGCGGTTTCTGAAAAAACTAAACGCAAAGTTCGCAAAGATGAAGACGCTGAAGAGCGCAAAAAAGGCAATTAACCATTAATCACTAACCGTTATTCATTTAAAACTTATGTTCGATCAATTTACGATGGGGATCGAGGAAGAATTTCAGATCGTCGACCCGATATCAAGAGAGCTGAAGTCGCACGTTTCGGAAATTCTGGACGAAGGCAAACTGCTGCTGGGCGAAAAACTAAAGCCGGAAATGATCCAGTCGATGATCGAGGTCGGCACCGGCGTCTGCCGCAACGTGCAGGAAGCGCGCGAAGATATTTCCAAGCTGCGCTGCATCATCTCCTCGCTGGCGCGCAAAAAGGGAATGGAGATCATTGCCGCTTCGACCCACCCGTTTTCGCATTGGGGCGATCAGAAAATTTTTGACGATCAGCGCTACGACATCATCGTCGAAGAATTGCAGATGGTCGCGCGCAGCTTGCTGATCTTTGGCCTGCACGTGCACATCGGGATCGAAAGCCCCGAGCGAAGAATCCAGATCATGAACGCCGCGCGCTATTTTCTGCCGCACGTGCTGGCGATGACGACCTCAAGCCCTTTCTGGCTGGGACATAACACCGGGCTGAAATCATACCGCTCCGAGGTGTTCAAAAAATTCCCGCGCACCGACATTCCCGATCATTTTGAATCGCACCAGCAGTTTCAAAGCTATGTCGATCTGCTGATAAAAATGAACTGCATCGACAATGCCAAGAAAATTTACTGGGACGTGCGCCCGCACCCGTTTTTCCCCACGCTGGAATTTCGCATCTGCGATATCCCGACGCGCGTGGACGATACGGTCGCCATCGCGGCGCTGTTTCAGGCGATCGTCGCTAAGGTCGATTCGCTGATCGAAAAAAATCTCGGTTTTAGGCTCTATCACCGCCGCCTGATACAGGAAAATAAATGGCGCGCGATCCGCTACGGGCTGGACGGCAAACTGCTCGACCTGGGCAAACAAAAAGAAGTGCCGGTCAAAGACCTGATCCGCGAACTACTGGAGTTTGTGGATGAAGTGGTCGACCCGCTCGACTCACGCAAAGAGATCGAACATATTCACACCATTTTAGACCGCGGGACCTCCGCCGACGAACAGCTGAAAGTTTTTGAAGAAAACGGCAGTAACAACTTTTTCCCGGTCGTCGATATGCTGATCAAAAACACGCTCGAGAATGTGCCCGAGAAATGCTTTGATTAAATGATATAAAAGGCTAATAGACTACTTATCGTCTGGTTCGATGAAATGGCTAGACGTATTAATTTGGAGATTGGTTAAGTGATTATTAGCTTCGCGCGCAATCTCTTCCATTGTTTCTCCTCTGTCGGGCAGACTTGCGGCCCATCGTCTTCCAGGATGTAGCACGTCCCAGCGGGGGCATTTTGTTCCTGTTCGCCCTTTCCCCGGAGCATGGTTGCCAAAACCTTCAACTAACGTATTCCACAGGGGAACATAGCGCGAAATAATAAGAGATTCGCCTAAAGGAATCCAGATATCCTCAACGACAAGATATCTACAATAAAAATCTTCAATTTCTAGGTTTTTCGCCGCTCGGATGCTTTCCGCGTGTTGAGCGATTCGAGCGGATAGTACATGACCCGGATCAGCTTCTAGGTCGGCTCCTGTCCTTGCACCTTTAGGAACCGCTTTACCCACATAAATAGGTAATTCAAATCGCGCATCTCTATTATGCTTCGAGATTTCTGCATAAGCGGGAAAATCACCGGTATAGTAAATAGCATATATACCCGCTCCGGTAAATTTAGGGATACTGCTTAATGGATGGACGACTGCGTTTAGAAGCGCTTCTGCAACACTAGCGCCTAAATTTTTCTTGTCTAGAGGATTGAAAGGAATTATCGTTGCCATTAAGCTCTCTTTCTTTGATCCTTATACAAAGACTGTAAGATTTCGATTTTGGCTATCAAAAGCCTTTCCGCAACACTTGAAGCCACCTTCTGAGCTAGTATTACTGGAACCGCATTTCCAAGTTGACGCATGGTTTCGGTCCACGAGCCATGAAAACGAAACCCATCAGGAAAAGTTTGAAGTCGAGCGCTCTCACGAACGGTGAAATAACGCACACTTCCGTCATCTTTTATCAACATATTTTCGCCGCCCGGTACGCCGTGTCCGCCCGCTTTTAAAGTTTTTGCAGGTAAATCGAATTCGCTTCCCGTATGTCCAGGATAGCTTTTAGCACCACCTTGAAATTTATGATCGGCTATCGGGGTGGGCTGTTTTATTTCAGGATCAGGTAATCCTACTAAAGCATCTCGAACGGTGCGCCATGGTAACAAATTACTAGATACATTAACGGTTTTAAGTTTTTCTATACGGGATGCCAGTCTATCAGGTTTTTGAGGTCTCTTTTTTAATGAAATTTCATGGCGTTCCCAATAATCACCCGTCATCCACTGATCCTTTAGTAAAGAATCGTAACTATGAGTTGATTTTGGAAATGACCATTCTATTCCAAGGTCGCTACGAAAACCGACGATAAAGATACGTTCTCTTTTTTGCGGAATGCCATAATCAGCTGCGTTAACAAGGGTAGGTGCGATATTGTAAGTTAACCCCAGCGCATTTTTAGCTCCTGCAGTACGTTCTTGTTGAAGACGTCTGAAATGATTAAACCACGTTTCCCGATTTCCTCTTGAAATCTCAGGAAACTGTAGTTGAAATAATATGTATTGATAATAATTTGCAAAGGCAGAACGCGTGAGTCCCTTAACATTTTCAATAATAAAGGCCTTGGGTCGGAGTTTTCGTACAATTTCAACAGTCGCTGGAAACATATCCCTGTCATCGTTGTATGCGCGATGTTTTCCGCCCATGGAAAAAGGTTGGCACGGTGGCCCTCCAGCGACAAGGTCAATTCCTTTAGAGATGGAGGACCATTGAAAGTCTCTTACATCGCCTTCATGTAACGACCAATCCCTCACTAGAGGATATTCACGTTTTTTATTTTCACGTATTGTATCGCAAGCCCATTTATCCCACTCTACGATCACTTCGGGGGTAAATCCTGCTAATTCACAGCCTAAGGCTAGCCCGCCCGCACCCGCAAAAAGTTCAACTGATCTCATAAGTATTTAAGATAAGAAAGACTTCAATCCTGGAATCAAATTTTCTGGTTTTGTGATTTCACATTCCCAGATAACCAGAACATCCCAGCCCATTAATTTAAGATTCTTGAGATTTTTAATATCTCTTTTCTTGTTGGATTCCAATTTAGGTTTCCAAAAGTCTAGTTTCGACTTAGGCCAACGAGTTAATGGGCACTTTCCATGTCTGTGCCAAAAACATCCATGAACAAAGATAATTTTATGCTTTCCCCAAAATACTAAATCAGGCTTACCGGGGAGACTGGGTTCGTGAAGTCGATAACGATATCCCAACGAATAAACCAATCGACGAATCACCATCTCTGGTTTTGAATTCTTCGAGCGTACTCTAGACATTCTCCCACTTCGTTCTTCTGGAGATAGCGTGTCCATGGATTTTAACTCCATCTGTGGTCAGCTATCATTTTAGTATCAATAAAAAATGATAACAACCGCAATTTGTAAATTTTTAGTTTTCGAACTCTAAATCTCAAATTGTGAAAGCCCGATTAACTCGATAAGATAAATCATCGCAATTTTTTACGATACAAATTTAAGCAAGGGGAGAAAATATTTTTATGTCAGCAAATGGAATTATGTTGGATCAGGCGAACAAGGTGATCGCGGCGGCGCGCAAACGGGCGAATAAGATCAAGGTGATGATGAATATCGCCGTGGTGGACGCAGGCAATAATTTGACGGCTTTTGCGAAGATGGACGGCGCCTGGCAGGGCAGTATCGACATCGCGCAAGGCAAGGCTTACACGGCGCGCGCCTTCGATATGTCGACCAAAGATCTGGGCGCGGCTTCGCTGCCTGACGGCCCGCTGTTCGGCATTAACGCCAGCAACGACGGCAAGATCATTATCTTCGCGGGCGGCATTCCGCTCGTAGATGAAGAGGGAAATGTCGTGGGCGCGATCGGCGTTTCGGGAGGAACGGTCGAACAGGATCAGGATGTCGCCGAAGCCGGTGTAGCGGCCTATGCGTAACCCGGACAACTTTAGATAGACTGGGAGTAATGCGGGCAGGAGCCCCTAGCTCCATAAGCATAGACGCATCGGCTGACGCCGACGCTACTGACCCGCTTTGATCTGCCGCGCGTATTCTTCGGCGAGGACATGGTTGACCCAGCCGCGGTGGTGGCCGCCGGAGTGCTGGTTGTCTTCGGGCAGGGCGGGGATGGCGGCTTCGACGGATTTAACTTTTGGCGCCCAATCGGCAAACTTGACCGAGTTATTTTGCGCCCAGGTTTTCAGCCATTCATAAGACGTCCCGTTGTCGCTCCAACTGACGACGAGCTGCGCATTATTTTCTTTGGCAAAGGCAAGGATGCGGTCCAGCACCGGTCCTTCCAGTTCGGCGATCGAGGGAACTTGCTGCGTCTGGCCTTTCATATTATCGACCTGCGCGGTGCCGCGCCGCAGGTTAAAGATGGCCGCTTTTAGACGAATGCCGATCTGCAGATCGTCGGTCAGCCACTGCATCGGGCGCACCATCGAACCCCAGGTCGGACTGCCATCCACCATGTGTTTATGCCGGTAGCCCGTCTTAAATAAATTATCGTCTTCATAGTCGTTGGCGCAGCCGAGGTAGAGAATTACTTTCGGCTTGCCGATAGAGCTGGAAAAACGTTTTAACGAGATCAGCGCCTGCTCGCCGCCCGAAGCCGCGATGCCTAAATTTACCACGCCGAATTTCTTTTGATAAAAACCGTTTTCGTCGGTATTAAGAATGAGGTCGAGCTGCGCCGGGTAAGACATATCCGCGGGCAGCCCGGTGCCCTGGGTAAAGGAGTCGCCGGCGGCAAAAACGAGACTTTCGTAACCCGCAAAATCGTCCTGAAAATTTACCGTGCCGAGCGCATTTGTACGGACCTCCTGCTGAAAGTCGGTGGTTTTAAAAAGATGAACGCCGGGGCGCAGCCGCGTTCCCAATTCTTCGTCATACTGGTATGACTGGAGTATCGAAACCTGGTAGATAGGAAAAAAAGTACGCAAGATGACTTCGGCAATGATCAGCATTACAAAAGTCGAGATCGAAAACGCAAATATGCGTCCCAGGCAGGAACCGCGGCGGCGATCAGGATTTTTCATTTTATTAGTCCAGAGAGTCTCAAGCGTCTTGAGCGTCCAGAAAGTCTGGAGCGTCAGGAAAGTCTAAAGAGTCAAGAGTTGTTTACTCTCCACTCTCTGACTCGCGGGACTCTATGGACTCATTTTACTTGTGTCGCTTAAAATATTGAACTTCGCGTTCGTGTTTTTCGGCGGCTGCTTTTGATTTGAAGGTGCCCAGATTCCTGCGCTTGCCCGTTTTTTCGTCTTTCTTGCGCGAATATAAGCGGTATTCGCCTGATTTTAACTTGCGTATCATAATCGTACCTCTGATCTTTGATACGCAAGCAATGTACCAATGAGGTCAAAAAGTAACGGAGTCAGTACCGGGAACGTAGTGACCGGTTAATGAGCGCCGCGAAAACTCAACTGCATCCAGTCAATCGAGATAAGAAGCCGGTCACTATGTTCCCGGTACTGACCTCATTGCTTAATTACCCCGCCGATTTCCCGCAGGCCACTTCATAGGTGCCGGCGTTATTGCACTCAAAGGGCTTGGTGTAATCGACGGGCTGCCCGCACGTATAATAGAGGTAGATGGCGTACCAGAGAACCGCGCGGTAGTTGTTGCAGCCAAATGGGCCGCCGGCGCATTGCTGATTGCGGATGTTCATCGCTTCCCAGCTCATATTCATCCACTTCAGATAGTAAGCGCCGATCATTTCGCCCGTCCGGTCGCCGCCGCCGGAGCAGTGGACGTAAACGACGGTCGTCGGCTGCGAGAAGGTGAGGATCTGGTGCAATTTTTCTGTACGGGAAATGAGCGTATCGGGCAGCCACGCGTCGAGGTTGAGCGCCATGTATTTCGTCACGGCCTCATCCCACAAAGGGGCCTCGAACGGGCAAAGCCCGGTGCCTTTTGTCTCCCAAAAATCGAACCACCCCTGGCTGGTGTTTTGCTGAAAGTATTCATACTCCGACACGATCTGCGGAACTTCGTCCTCGTTTTCCCATTGCTGCAGATTGATATCGTAGATCTTATAATCGGCGGGCATGATAATGTTCGCTTTTCGGCCGGCGTTTTTGATCGCCGATATCAGCCCGGTATAGTTAAAGCTGTTGTCGTCGTTCATCGGTCTTGCGCCGCGAAAGATATAATTCGTATGGCCCTCGATCGCCTGGACCGCATCTACAAAATGCACATTCCCGACGTCACTTCCGTTTGTACTGTCCATAAAATTTATCTACTCCTATTCATCTGTCTATTAAATCTATAAATCAAATTTTTTGCAGTTTTCGTGTTATTTCGTGTGATTTCGTGGTTCCAGTCTTAAGTATTTGGTTGCCGAAGTTTAAGATCTGTAACCACGAAACCACACTAAAAGACACGAACAAAACATAAGACAAAATATCTGACTTTATAGACAAAGCCCTACTTCTTTTCCAGCAGGGCCAGCATTTTAGTTGGCGTATTGAGGTTGCGGTTGGTGGCTAGGACACCCAGTTGTTTTTCCGACTTGGGATTTTTGAAAAATTGCGATTCGCTGAACCCGACGTGAAAGAGCATATAAAGCTCGCGGCCCTGGAATTTGAAAACCTCGGTCTCGGAATTTCGTTCGTCGAGGAATTTCTTCATCGCGGCTTTGGCGGGCAATTCGTCATAAAAATTGATATAGGTTTTTGTGCCTTCGGGCGGGTTTTTGAAAGGGTTGTTTTTGAGCACGGCTTTTAATTCGGCTTGCGAACGGAGCATTACTTTGACGTCATAGCCCAGGCTGTCTTTCAGATGCTTTTCGATCTTTATCGTCAGCTTTTTTTCGTCTTTTTCTTTAGCGTCGAAAATTATGTTGCCGCTGGCGATATACGAACGCACGTTTTCGAGTTTAAGCCCGGCGAAAAGCGCGCGCAGCTCGTCCATTTTGACGTTGCGCTTGCCGAGATTCATTCCGCGTAAAAATGCTAGATAAGTGATCATAATTTAATTTGACGGCGGTCGGCCCTTGCGAAAATCATAGGAAGCCAGTCACTGCGTCCCCGGTACTGACTTCATCCCGATAGTCGTCCGTTTCCTGGCCCTATCTCTTATAAACCACTCCGTTCTTCATTACAAAGGAAACTTTCTTTAGGGCGTTGATATTATCGAGCGGGTTTTCCGCCGTGGCAATAATATCGGCGGCCTGGCCGGCCTTGATGGCGCCGCGCTGCTGGTCCACGCCCAGCAGTTTGGCCGCGTTGGTGGTCATTATTTTCAGGATATCTTTATTCGGAATGCCGGCCTCGGTAAAGCTGTCGATATAGGAAACGGCGATCGAGCCGCGGGTTTGGCCGGGATCGTCGAAGAACGCGTCCGTGCCAAAGGCCATCGTCACGCCGACCTTGTGCGCGCGTTTTAAGCGGTCGAGAAAAACGCCGTGAAAAAATTTAGCGAACTCCGATCCCTGGCCGAGCAGTTCGGCGGCGTGCAGCGTAAAATCCGTGCCGACCAAAACCACGCCGCGGCCTTTGGCCATCTCCAGCGCCTGGTCGGACATTTGAAAGCCGTGCTCGATCGAATCGACTCCGCCTTCGATGGCGTTGCGCGCACCCTGCTCGGTCATGCAGTGGGCGGCCAATTTGAGACCGGCGCGATGCGCTTCGTCGACCATGAATTTAATATCGTCGGCGGTGTAAATATATTTCTGATCGTCGACCACGATCTTTATCACCAGCGCGCCGAATTGAATATTTTCGCGAATGGCTTTTTTCATCTCGTCGCGCGTGTCGGCAAAGAAATATTCGGGAAAGGCGAGTTCGGGGCGGTCGGGTTGGATGCGATACTGCCCGCCAAAAGGCGCGATGATGCGCCCGGCATTTATCATCGTCGGGCCGGGAACCATGCCTTGCTCGATGGATTGGCGCAGCGCGGTATCGGCATAGCGGCCGTTGTTGCCGACGTCGCGAACGGTGGTGAAACCGGCCTCAAGCATCTCTTTCGCATTTCTCACGCCGAGGATCGCGCGATAAGCCGTGGTCTGCTCCATATCCAAATGAAACTGGTTGCGATTGCCCGGCACGGTCGTATAACAAAGGTGCGAGTGCGCATCGAAAAGCCCCGGCAGGACCGTGGCGTTCGAAAGATCGATGACGGTCGCCCCGGCTGGGATCGCGAGGCCCGCACCGGCCGCGGTGATCTTGCCTTTTTCCACCAGAATTATCTGGTTCACGGCGGTAGTGCCGTTTTCGGGATCGACAAGTTTCCCGGCTTTAATGGCGATTATTTGTGCGGAAACAAAGCAGGCAAATATCAGCAAAAATGCCGGCGCAAAAACAGCTTTAAAGTATTTCATCAAATTTGTCCTATAAATAAATTTTAGATCTGTGTAAAAAGTATTTTACGAGGTTATATTTGCGAATGTTTCAAGTCAATGAGCTTACGGAGAGCCGAATTTTATTCGGCTCGAGCGCGCAGCGCTCGAATAGTCCGGTGTTCAAGCTCTAGCTTCTCTCGGCAATAAGAGCGGGCGCAAGCGGCCCTTCCGGACTGCAAATGTATTTGGGCCTGTATTTACCCTAAAGCCGAAATAACCTCTCAGGTCGGGAAGGGTTGCTTGCGCCCGCTTTGTAAAGTTAAACGCAACTTTGCCCGGGGGAGAAAAAGGCGAACGCGCAGCGTTCGTGCCGAATAAATTCGGCGTTCCATAGGAAACCTAAACTCGAATTTCCCCGTATAACCGTCAACATTTCGTTCTATCTTTAGTTCTTAAGGAGCAAAGCTATCTGTATGAATTTCCTTCGTAAAGTTTTTTCTTTTCTTATGCTGCTGAGTATGTGCATGGCGACGATGGCTCAATATAAAGCCTTCGACACGGCCCGGATGGATTCCGGCGCGCTGGCCTGCGACAATTTTTATCAATATACGAACGGCACCTGGCTAAAAAATACCGAGATCCCGCCGGCATTTTCCTCGTGGGGAACGTGGGACATCCTCGGCACTTCGTTACGCGAACGCTCGCGCGATATCCTGGAAACAGCCGCCAAAAACACTTCCGCCGCCAAGGGCAGCAGCCTTCAGCTGATCGGCGATTATTATGCATCGTGCATGGACCTGGACGCCATCGAAGCCGCCGGTGCCAAACCGATCGAGCCGTTTCTGAAAGAGATCGACGCGCTAAAAGACGCCAAGGACCTGCGCAAAGAGATCGCCATGATGCATCGCCGCGGCGTGCAGCCGGTCTTCGGCTTTTTTATCTTTCTGGATGAAAAAGACAGCACGACGAATATAGCCAACGTCGGCCAGGGCGGGCTTGGCTTGCCGACCCGCGACCACTATACAAATACCGACGAGAAATCCAAAGAACTGCGCGATAAATACACCGCTCATGTAGCGCGGATGTTCGGCCTGCTGGGCGACAATGCCGACCAGGCCAAGGCAAATGCCGACACCGTGTTGAAGATGGAAACGCGCCTGGCGCTGGCGTCGAAAACGCCGGTCGAATTGCGCGAACCCGAAGGCTACTATCATAAAATGCCCGTCGCCGAAGCCAACAAACTGATGCCCGGTTTTTCCTGGGAAGAGTACGGCAAGGAAGTGGGCGCGGCCAAATTCGACACGATCAACATCGGACAGCCGGCCTTCTTTACCGAAGCGGCCAAAATGATGAGCGATGTTTCGATCGCCGATTGGAAAACCTACCTGCGCTGGAACGTGGTCAACGCCGCCGCCGGTTCGCTTTCCAAGGCTTTTGACGATGCGAATTTTGATTTTTACAATCGCACGCTGAGCGGCCAGAAAGAACAGCTGCCGCGCTGGCGCCGCTGTACCCGCGCCACCGACAATTCGTTGGGCGAAGCGCTCGGCGAAGAATTTGTCAAAACGAATTTCACGCCCGCCGCCAAACAGCGGATGAACGAATTGATCGACAATCTTTTTGCCGCCTACAAAGAGCACATCAACAAGGTCGATTGGATGAGCGAAGATACGCGCAAACAGGCGCTGGTCAAGCTGGCCGCCATCAAACGTAAGATCGGCTACCCCGACAAAATGCGCGGCTATGCGGGCCTGACCATCGACCGCAAATCGTATTTCGATAACGATTCGCGATTGGGTGAATTTTTTGTCAAGCGCAATTTGAAAGACCTGGGGATGCCGCCCGATGCGACGCGCTGGGGAATGACCGCCGCCACGCTCAACGCGCAATACAGCTCGAATTTTAACGACATCACTTTTCCCGCCGGAATTTTGCAGCCGCCGTTCTTTGATTTCAAAGCCGACGATGCGATCAATTACGGCGCGATCGGCGCGGTCATCGGTCACGAACTGACGCACGGCTTTGACGATTCGGGCAGTCTGTATGACGCCGCCGGAAATCTGAAGATGTGGTGGACGGACGCCGACCGCAAGAAATTCGAAGAGAAAGCGGATTGCGTTACCAAGCAGTTTGACGCTTATGAACCGGAAAAAGGCGTGTTCATCAACGGCCAGCTGACGCTGGGCGAAAACCTGGCCGATCTCGGCGGACTTTCGATCGCCTATGATGCGATGCAGAAATCGATGCAGGGCAAACCCCGCCCGGAAAAGATCGACGGCTTTACGCCCGAGCAGCGTTTCTTCTTTGGCTGGGGACAGGTCTGGTCGGGCAAATACCGCCCGGAACTCACCCGGCTGCTGATCCAATCCGACCCGCACTCGATACCCGAGTTTCGCGTCAACGGCCCGCTGGCTAACATGACCGAATTCTCGCAGGCCTTTGGCTGTAAAGTAGGCGATAAGATGATGCGGGATAAACCGTGCCGCGTCTGGTAATTTTCGTAATACGTTATACGCGGTACGTAATACGTAATAAGAAAGCCCGGTGATGAACCGGGCTTTTTTATCGTAGCGCCGCCGTCCCGGCGGCTGTCCTGATGGCGTCCCGCCGTCAGATAAAAAAGCGCAGGCGAGACGCCTGCACGACAGCCAGCGAGACGCTGGCGCTACATTCATACTAAAACATCGAATTATTATTCGCGCATTTTTTAGGAATCTCCTGCACCACGTCCCAATGCTCGACGATCTTGCCGTTTTCGTCGTGCCGGAAAATATCGATCCGCGCGATGCCGGTTGAACCGGGCATTTCCTGATAACAGTGGAGCATGACGAGGCTGCCTTCGGCGATGACGCGCTTAAAATGCATGCGTTTGTCGGGGTTTTCTTCGGCCAGCTTCGTGTAGTAATCAATGAACGCTTTTTTGCCATTTCCGACCGCAGAATTATGCTGGACATAAACGTCTCCGACATAATCACGCATAGCCTGGGTAGGACGCGATTGATTGAACATCATATCGTAAAATGCGATGGCATTTTCTTTATTGCGTTCGAGTGGGGTTTGTATCACACATTATTATAGCATCTATTCCTATGGAGCGCGGGCATCTTGCCCGCAAACGAACGTGTAGCGTTCGAAAAACGCATCTGCTAACGCAGACACTACTGACAAGAGTAACCACCCCGTCATCCGAAACGGATGCCACCCCTCCTTCAAAAGGAGGGGAGCTAAGAAACTGCGCTCCATATTAATGCTTAAAGTGCCTGATTCCGGTGAACACCATCGCCAGGCCGGCTTCGTTCGCGGCGGCGATAACTTCTTCATCGCGCACGGAGCCGCCGGGTTGGATGATGGCGGTGATGCCGGTTTTGGCGGCTTCGTCCACGCCGTCGCGGAAAGGGAAGAACGCGTCCGAAGCGAGCACCGAACCTTTGATCGAAAGGTCCGTTCGCGCGGCACGCATGGCGGCGATGCGGACAGAGTCGATGCGGTTCATCTGGCCCGCGCCTACGCCGATGGTTTGAAATTCGTTGGTGAAAACGATGGCGTTTGATTTCACGTGCTTGCAGACCTGCCAGGCAAAAAGCAGCGCGCGCAGCTCTTCTTCCGAAGGCGCGCGTTCCGTCACCACTTTCAGATCGGCGGGCGAAACTTTTTGCAGATCGCGGTCCTGTACCAGCATCCCGCCCGAGATGGTGCGGTACTCCAATTTTTCCTCTGCCGGTTCGGCTTTTAGCACGCGCAGATTCTTCTTTGCTTCCAGCACCGACAGCGCGCCGAGTGTGTAATCAGGTGCGATCACCACTTCGGTAAAAATTTCCGTGACAACTTTTGCGGTGTCCGCATCTAGCGGCTGATTAAAAGCGACGATGCCGCCAAAGGCCGAGACCGGATCGGTCTGCAGGGCGCGTTTATAGGCTTCCAGATTGTTTGCGCCCAGCGCCACGCCGCTCGGGTTGGTGTGCTTGATGATCGCGCAGGCCAGCGAGCCAAAATCGTTGACCAGCGCCCAGGCGGCCTCGGCGTCGATGTAATTGTTGTACGACATTTCCTTGCCGCTCAACTGCTCGGCGTTGGCGATGCCGGCACCGTTGATACCGCCCTCGGCGGGGGCGTCCGAAAGATAAACAGCCGCGTGCTGGTGTGGGTTTTCGCCGTAGCGCAGGTCGGCGTATTTTTCCATCTCGACCGAAACATATTCGTCCGCCAGCGAAGGCTCGTTAGAGTGCTCGGGCTCGTCGCCAAAAGGATTGAACGGTTCGAGAAAATCCAGGTCGTCATCGGAAAGCTGCGCCGCGAGGTAGCCGGAAATGGCCAGGTCGTAATTTGCCGTGCGGGTGTAAGCGAGCGTAGCCAGGCGCTGGCGGGTGAGCAGCGAAAGCGAACCGCCGGTGTTTTTCATCTCGCCGATGATGTGCGGATAAAGCTGGGCGTCGGTGACGACGGCCACGTCGCGCCAGTTTTTCGAAGCCGAGCGGATCATCGCCGGGCCGCCGATATCGATATTCTCAACCGCTTCTTCCAGTTCGACGTCTTCTTTGGCTATGGTCTGCTGGAAAGGGTAAAGATTTATTACCACCAGGTCGATCGGCTCAATCGCGTGCTCGTTCATCGAAGACACGTGCTCTTCGTTATCGCGCAGCGCGAGAAAAGCGCCGTGAATTTTCGGGTGCAGGGTTTTCACGCGCCCGTCCATCATTTCCGGAAAACCGGTGACATCGGAAACCTCGCGCACGTCCAGGCCGGCTTCGCGCAGCGCGCGGGCCGTGCCGCCGGTGCTGATGATCTCCACGCCGAAATGCTTTAATTCCTGCGCAAATTCGACGATGCCCGTCTTGTCTGAGACGCTGATCAGCGCCCGTTTGATACGTCTTAATTCATCTGTCATAAAATGGGTAAAAAGTAATTATATAGACTTGGAAAGATTGATTCCAGCCACAGAAGCAACCCTTCCAGACCTTGAGGCAGCTTAGCTTGTTTGGTCTTTGATAAAAACTGGAATTTTTAGGGAAGAAGTAGCGTGCCCTATAAATGAAGGAGAAACGATCCCGCCGGAAAGTATTTTACACAACGCCTTATTCTTTAAAAGAAAAAGCGTCCGAACAGTAATAAGCTCAAAATAAAAGCTACTGTTATCAATACGACTTTGATTAGGCTCATATTTTAATTCCCCAATAGCTGAAAAGAAACTAAATCTTAATTACCTTTGATGCAAAAGTCAATAAACAAGGTTTGCCGGCGCCAGGCTAATTTTAGGGCGTTTTCAGGGCCTTTTGGTACAAAAAAATACTATTTCGCCCGGCGCTATGTCCGTTGGACTACAGACAGATGCCGCTATAGTCTGTTAAAAGATTAGCGAACACCGTCGATTTTCTTACGATTTAAAGCATTACCTTAAAATGTAGCCACCTCTCGAAAGGGTTAAAGTGCTTTACTCAACGCCGCAGATCCTTTATGTAGATAGTGATGAGTCCTGCCGCGGGCTGGTGCGGCAGCTGCTTGAATCGCCCACCGGCTATGAAGTAACCACCGCCGGCACAGTAGAAGAAGCGCTGGAGCTGATGGCCGCCCGGACGTTCGATCTCTATATATTCGACCAGCCGTGGCGCGATCCCGTGACGGCGCTCGAATTGTGCCGCTGTATTCGCCAAAAAGACGGGAAGACGCCGGTCCTGATCCTTTCCGTGCTGCCGCACGAGGCAGACCGCAACGAAGGCCTGGCGGCCGGGGCCAATGAATACCTGGTCAAACCGGACGACATTGGCAGGCTGCCGGAAACCGCAGGCCGTCTTTTGCAAAAGAAGATGGTTTCGCGGGGCAATTTCTAAAACGGGTCAGAACCGGGAGCCGATAGAGTAGCCGAAACGGGTTTGCTTATAGTGATTAATGATGGCTTTGCCTATAAAGTCAGGCAGTAAATGGTACATGTAGGCAAGTTTGATATTATAGGCGACTTTATAGGCAAAAGTTCTTTGACCTGTGATATATACTAGCGGTTATGTTCTGTCCTAATTGTGCGGCACAAAACGAAACGGCGCAGCATTATTGTCGGATGTGCGGGCTGAAGCTCGACGCAATCGTGGTGGAAATGACTTCGCAGAAGCCTTCGACGGAAATGGTCGAGTTGTTCAAAAAGCAAAGGATGATGCGGAGGCTAGGCGTTTTTTCGCTCACGACCGCTGGCGGCATCGGAATCGCATTGCTGTTCGCACAAGTCATTTACTATAAGTTGATGATCCTCGGGCCCGAACTGCTTTTCGGGGGAGCCATCGGTGCGGTGGTACTTTTCCTGTTAGCCTCGGTCTTTTTTTTCAACTATCCAAAGCTCTTTATGAAACTCGACCGCTCGGAGTCGCACCTTTCCGGGCAAACAGAAACCGAAATTCCCACAAACAAACTACTTAACGATCCGCCTTTCGAGCCTGCAGGGCAACCCGCAAGCGTCACCGAACACTCGACGGAGCTTCTGCACCGAAAATAATTGAATAGAAAAGATTGACCTTAAACAACAGCTTTACGCACGTCATTTTAAAAATCCGCAATGTTCGCTACCTGACAGACCGCCCACCAAGCTTCTGCTATTAATTCTTACGTATCTTATTTATCAACCATTTAGGCATTTGATTCGACGTTTGCAGGGAAGAATTTAGAGGGATATTATATGTGTTACTCCTATCCTCAGATCCTTTATGTGGATTCCGACTCGGATTCCTGTGAGATTGTGCGGATGATGCTGCAGCAGGCAGATGGAAGTTATGAGATCACCACTCTTAACTCTGCCGATGAAGCTGTCGAACTGTTGTCGCAGAGGGCTTTCGACCTATACATTTTCGATCAGCCGTGGCGTCAGCCGTCGGGGCTCAGCCTGTGCCGTAAAGTGCGCGAAAAAGACGGGAAAACCCCCATTCTTATTTTTTCCGTCATGTCGCGAGATTCGGACAGGGAAAAAGCAATGGCGGCCGGCGCCAACGTTTACCTGATAAAAGTTGACGATATTGACCTGCTTACCACCACGGTCAAGCGGCTTTTAGACGGCGATGGGGTGGCTGCGGCCCACTAAACACTAGAATATTCAAAGCAGGCCTGTTTGGGTTAAACACGGCCCAATCATGGTTTCTATGCTACAATCAACCTGAAGAATTATCAGGTTTTTTGAAAATTCACCACAAACGACATCGGGCAGTGGATCCTAATCACCTCCTTGTGCCTTTTGCTGTGTTTTGCACGCGAAACGGACTAACCAAGGAGACACGAAATGCCCGGAAAATTACCAAGGCTTTCTACCAGGAACTATATTTTAAATACCCTGCCGGACGAGGACTATAACCGTCTGCGCCCCGACCTGGAAGAGGTCGATCTTCCCCGCAGCAAAAATATTTACCGGCCTGATGAACCGATCAAATACGCCTATTTCCCCGACGCTTCTATGATCTCGGTGGTTACCAATACTTCCATCGGCGAAAGCATCGAAGCGGGGGTCATCGGGTGTGAAGGAATGGCCGGCATCGAGGTGCTGATGGGCGTCGATTCAACTCCGAATGAAAGCATGGTCCAGATCGCCAACGGCGCCGCCCGGATAAAAACCGCATTGATCCGAAAAGAATTTGAACGAGGCGGCGCGCTGAATAAACTCGCCCTGCGTTATATGCACGCGCTGCTGATGCAGGTCAGCCAAACGGCGCTCTGCAACCGGCTCCACTCGCTGGAACAGAGGCTTTCGCGCTGGCTGCTGATGTGCCGCGACCGCAGCGGGACGGACGAGATCAGGCTGACGCAGGAATTTCTCTCGATCATGCTGGGCGTGAACCGCCCGACGGTCTCGATCGCCGCCACCACACTGCAAAGCGCCGGCTATATCAAATATTCCCGCGGGCGCATCACCATCCTGGACAGCCCCAAACTGGAAAAGTTTACCTGCGAATGCTACAGCGCGGTGAAAAAATTATGGCCGCCCGCGGCTAAGTAGATATGTGCGGTGCTTTAAATTGCCACTAGCTTTAGCTAGTGGTTAGCAGAATAAAAAAAGTCCCGGCTTTAGCCGAATAATTGGACTAAAGTCCAAAACTATTTTCTGAATTGATCCACTAGCTAAAGCTAGTGGCAATTTATAAAACAAAAACTGACAAGAGAGAACCACCCCGTCACGCGAAACGCGTGCCACCCCTCCTTTGTAAGGAGGGGAGTTTTAAGACTGGAACCACGAAATCACACGAAAGAACACGAAAAAAACAAAGGAAGACACCCCGTGCTTTAAATTGCCACTAGCTTTAGCTAGTGGTTAGTCGAAACAAAAAGCAGCCCCGGCTTTTAGCCGAATAATTGGACTAAAGTCCAAAACTATTTTCTTTATGAATCCACTAGCTAAAGCTAGTGGCAATTTATAAAGCAAAAAAACAAAACCTGGTCTCTAACGCAAGGGCGGGGTGGTTCTTAACCATAAACTTCCACACATCATTGCAAAAATGCCTTCCGACACCCGAATATGTTAAATTCTATATAGCCTTTCTATGCGTTTTGGCAGGAATCTAATAGTAAAACTGGTGCTTGCCGCGGTAAGCATTTTTTTCTCTGCCGTTCATATTTACGCGCATTCCATCGAAGCAAAAATAAAGTTCATTTCACCGTCACGCGTGCTGGTCGAAGGCAAATTTCTCGAACAGCGGTTTGCCGAAGAAAAGAACTGGACTTTTTTACAGAGCTACGCCGACGTCAGCGACCTGGGAAAACGAATTAATAAACTCACCCTTTTTGATGAGAAGGGCGAGGAAGTGTTTTATAAAAGATTCGCGCCGGGCATATTCACCGCGAAAAGCGGGGCGGTGCGCTGGCAGTATGAGATCGATCTGAAAACGATGAATGAGCCGACCGCCGCCGCGCATGTTTCGTGGCTGGGGCCGGACGGCGGGCTGCTGATGCCGGAAGATCTGCTGCCGCGATTGACCCTGGGCGAAGGCGAAAAAGTCTCTGCCCTGATCAAACTCGATCTGCCTGCGGGATGGAAGATCTTTACAACTGATAGTAAGGGTGACAATAAAGGCGATGAAGACGAGGGCGAAAATGAATACAGCATCGACGACGTTTCGCGGAGCGTGATGGCCGTGGGTAAGATCTGGCGCGAAACTTCTATCCGGCAGGGTTCGGCCCAGCTGAGTTTTATCACCACGGGCGAATGGCAGTTTGCCGACGAGCAGGCGCTGGGGATCGCCCAAAGCATTCTCGAAGAACATAACCGCGTTTTTAATGAGATGCCCGGCGACAAGATTCAGATCGTTCTCGCGCCTTTTACCAAGGCGGTCGACCTGGGGTTTTGGCGGGCGGAAACGCGCGGCGCTTCGGTGGTGGTGATGTCGAGCCAGATGCCTTTTAAGAGCCAGGCGATCCAGCGGCTGCACGAACAGCTTCGTCATGAGCTTTTTCATCTCTGGATACCGAACAAGCTGGCGCTTAACGGAAATTACGATTGGTTCTTCGAAGGCTTTACGCTTTATCGCGCCCTGCGCACCGGGCGGCAGCTGAATCAAATACGCGCTTCCGATGTGCTCGACGTGCTGGGGCGCGCCTATACGCTGGGCGACCTGGAAAGAAAAGACCTTTCGCTGATCGAAGCGTCAAAGCGGCGTTGGGAAGGGAATTTCGATTACGTTAACAGCCGCGGAATGATCGTCGCGTTCCTCTGCGACCTGGCGCTGATGCGCGAATCGCGCGGGCGGCGTTCGCTGACCGAGGTCTTTCGCGAATTGTACCGGAAACATAACGATTCACATCCGGAGCAGGACGGCACTAAAGCCATCCTTGCGATCCTGAAAGGCCACCCGGAACTCCGCTCCATTACCGAAAAATATATCGAAGGCAAGGAAAAGATAGGCCTGGCGCAGGCTGTCGCGGATTTCGGGCTCGAGACGCAAACGTCCGCGGGCGCAACGGTAATAAAAATAAAATCGAAACTGACCGGGCGGCAAAGGGACATGCTCAACCGCCTGGGCGTAAGATCCGAATTTTGAATTCCCGAAAAAAATGACGGAGCGCCGAATTCATTCGGCACGAACGCAAAGCGTTCGAAAACCCTTTGCAGACTAAAGTCTGCGCTCCATTTGTGTTAAATTACTTAGCGGTGAAGGATGTTATTTTCTCTATGAGTAAGCTCAAGTTTTTTGCATTTCTGGTGATCCTGGCCGGTGTTTGCCTGCTGAACGGCTGCAGCCTGTTTGAAACCAACAGCGCCGGTTTTTTCAGCACGCCCGAAAAAGCGACGATCATTACCTCTAAGGCCCAGATCCGCAGTTCCTATTCGGTGGTCGCCACCGACCTGCTGGAAGTAAAGCGCGGCGAGCGGCTCGATATCCTGGAAGAAACCGATTACAACAATGAGCACTGGTTTCGCGTGCGCGGGCTGGACGAAGACAACACCGAAGGCTGGATAGAAGCGCGCAACGTGATCACGCAAAAAACGCTGGAAAGATCGCAGGCGCTGGCCAACGAAGACCGCGGCATACCTTCACAAGCGACGGCCCAACTCAAATCCGCCTCGAATCTGCGCCTGGCTCCGGACCTGACCCCGGAAAATATTTTGTTCAAGCTCGAGAACGGCGCCACCTTTGAGATCATCGGCTGGAAACTGGTGCCCAAGATCAAAGAAGCGGACGACGTGGACGACGCGCCAAAATCAGGCGAGAAACAGGATAAGAAACAAAAAACCCAGCGCGAAATAAAGAAGGAAGAAGAAGAGCACGATTCGCTGGATGAACGCTATGACATCTGGTACAAGGTGCGCTTTGACCCGAGCGTTTCACCCGCGCCCGCCGGCTGGCTCTTTGGCCGCCAGGTTTCGCTTCAGGTCCCGGCCGATATCGTTCATTACCAGATCGGCGAGAAAAAATTCGTCACCTGGCAGCGGCTCGACGATATCGACACCACGCCCAACGCCGCTAAGAATAAGGACGTCGCGGCAAAAGAATCAAAAGCCGGAAGCTGGGTGATCTGCGCGCACAGCAACAAGGCCAAAGCCGAGGACGGCAACGAACCGGATTTTGACAGCATCATCGTGATCGGTTACGACCGCTACGACCAGCAGCATTACGCCGTCTATCGCAGCGGCGAGATCTGGGGAAAACTTCCGCTGCGCGTGGAGGGCGTAGGCGATAATAAGATCTTCAAGTTTACGATCCGCAATACGAACGGAGAACTCCAGGAAGTGCAGTTCACCACTTTTAAAGACAGCGCCGGCCACCTGAAAGTAAACGCGCCCCCCGAAGTTCCCAAGTGGGAAAGAGGGAAGTAAAGGCGATTTTAGATTTGGGATTTTAGATTTTGGATTAGCCCGATCGCAGGTTTAGTTTCAAATCTAAAATCGGCAATCTAAAATCCAAAATCGAAATTATGGAAAATCCTTTCGGCGATGAACCCATTGAATTAGAGGTCACGGACGTGCTTGACCTGCACGGCTTTGTGCCCGCGGAAGCGGGAAAGGTGACCCGCATCTATCTCGAAGAAGCGCGTAAGAAAAACTTTAAATGGGTGCGGATAGTTCACGGCCGCGGCATCGGGATGCAGCGCGACCACGTGCGAAAAATTCTGGCCGAAACCGATTTTGTAGAGTCCTTCAAAGACGGCGACGAATTATCGGGCGGCTGGGGAGCGCAGGTGGTGAAACTTCGTTGATTTTGGATTCGAGATTTTAGATTTTGGATTTGTTAAAAATTAAAAGGGCTTGCTGATAATTAGCAGGCCCTTTAACTTAATCTAAAATCGGTCTAGCTTTCCTCGATCACATCCGCCCAGACTTCTTCTTCTTCTAAAACGACGTCGGCGTTGTCGTAATATTCCATGGCCTGGATGATCTCGGCTTGTTGGGCGAGGTGGTCTTCGGCGTCATTGACGCGGCGGGAAAGTCGCGCGCAGTGTTTTTCCAGTTCGGCGATGCGGCGGCGCTGTTCTTTGCCGAGCCGTTCGAGATAGCCCATATAAAAAAGCTGCAGGGCCGCGACCCCGGCCAAAACGATCACCACACCGATCAACAGATACATTGTTGCCATACACTCACCTTGATCTTGTTCAATACACTAAACACGGAAAAAGAGCCTTTTTCCTGTTTGCCGAACCTGATTTCAACTATGCTGCGATTATAACCTAATGAATAGCGAATAGTGAATAGTGAATGTGATGAGGTCAGGAGCGGCGTCGGTAACTCGTAAGAGCAGGCGCAAGCGGCCCTTCCCGACTGCAAATTTATTTAGAGCCTATATTTTATCCTTCAAGCTGAACGCCTCTCAGGTCCGGAAGGGTTGCTTGCGCCCGCTCTTAAAGGAATAAAGCCGATAAATCAGTTGAAATACCGCGACTAATCGGTGTTTATAGTCTCAGATATAAGTTTGAGAGGCTATAATAGATCTAATGGAAGAACGTAATTTACAGCTGCTTTACACGCTATTGTGCGACGACGTGCGGATCGAGATGGGCAATAAGATATCGCTGATGGGTGTGTTTCAAAACATAATGGTCGAGAAACTGCCCGTTTCGCTGATCAAATTTGCCGTCGTCAACCACCTGGAAGGCGAAGGGCATTATCATACCGAGGTGCGCATTCTCTCGCCCGATAAAAGCCGGGTGGTGGTGACCTCGCAGCCGACCGAGGTTTCGCTCGCGCCGAACAGCTATACCGATAACGTAAGCTTTTTTGTCAACGTCGTGTTTCCCGCCGCCGGAACTTACTGGGTGCAGACGCTGACCGGCGCCGATGTGCTGGAAGAATTACCCCTGGTCGTGACCGACATCGATACCGTAAATCGCCGCTCTACGAACGGCCACCCGGTAGAAGAACCTTTTTCCGAAGCGATCAACTAAATAGAATTTTTAAGCATGTAAAAAGAAGGCACGGTTCATTAGCAACCGTGCTCTTTTGCTTTTAAAGCGGTTTCGGGTACCGACCTCATTTTGAAACGGACGCGGGATAAACCTGAGCCGAGAAGGTAAATAGCGTGGGTGCTATGATCAGCACGTCGGGAAATACTCCGCCGAGAATGGTCCAGGTGGCCTGCAACTGCGGCGGCGTCTTGATCGGGGGGATGTTGTACACGGCCGAGATATTGACCAGGCCGGAAATATTGCCGCCCCCGCCCATAAGGGCGCTGATCACGGTGTAGCCGGCGGCGATATCCTCGATGTTCACAAAAAACTGACCATCGCCACTGCCGGCCGCCAGGCCGAGATACAGACTGATAAGCGCAGTTCCGCCGTCGGACAAAAAGCTGTCGTTGAGCGATAAAACGTCAAGACCGGTGATCGGCGTGAAACTGCCGCCCGGCGGGCCAACGTTCGTGATCGGGGTATAGGTCGAAGTGTAAATAGAGGCCATAAATTTAGTGAATAGTGAATAGTGAATTGAGAATAAATGAATAGTGAATGTGGTTAGTGATTAATGGCAAATCCTGAATCATTACTCACTATTCATTATCAGTTATTCATTATCTTTCGTCATATCGGTTTGTTTCGGGCCGCCGATATTGACCGGCAGGTTGAACGAAAGCCTGTAGATTCCCGCCGAATCGGTGGCTTTTTCTTTTGTCATCGGCTCGACGCCTTTATAGCTGACGGTGACCCGGTATTTGGTTTCCTGGTCGGTCGGCTGAAAGCGAAAAACGAATTCGCCGTCCTGGCTGCTATAGATGGCCTTGATCTTTTCCCAGACCCCGCCGCCCGTCAGCCGCGATATTTCCACGCGCGCGCCTTGCACGCTAAAACCCGTCGCATCGAAAACGCCGCCCTGGATAGTGACCAGATTGCCGCGGTCCTGGGGCAGGACGAAATTCCGGGCGCTTAAGTCTTTGACTTTGCCTTTTTTGATCTCGGTGCGAAACGATCCCGAACTGTAACCGTCCTTTTCAAAATGCAGGATATAAAGCCCGTCGGCCAGGCCCGAGATAAAAAAATCGCCCTTGCTGTCGGTCGAAGCGCTTTTTAACGTCTTGCCTTCCTGGCTAACGGTCACGTCCACGCCGGCCAGGCCCCGTTCGTTCTCGTTTTTGACTTTGCCTTTTACCCCGCCGCTCTGCGCGGTGGCGGCGAGCGAAAGCGAAAGTATCAGGATGAATAAATTTATATAGCGCATTGGTTTATGGAGCGCGGGCATCCTGCCCGCAGAGGCTGTGTTGCAGCCTGAAAATCTTTTTTTTTCGAACGCTGCGCGCTCATGGCGGGCAAGATGCCCGCGCTCCAGGGACTACTTCGCTGAAACAGCCTGCTCGGCCTCGATCTTTAATTCCTGGCGAAACTGTTCCGCTACATCATTGATGATATCGTCCAGCGTGCGGGTTGGCTTATAGTTGACGAGTTTCCGGGCTTTATCGAGGCAGGGAACCCGCCGCTGCATATCTTCAAAGCCCTCGCCGTAAGCGTCCGTATAGGAAATAAAGCTGATCTCGCTGCGGCTGCCGGTCATTTTCACGGCCTTTTCCGCCAGGTCTTTGATGGTGATCTCTTCATCGTTGCCGATATTTATCACCTGGCCAAAGCATTCCGGCGTATCCATTACCTTCATCAGCGCCTCCACCACATCCAGCACGTGGCCGAAACAGCGCGCCTGCGAGCCGTCGCCGTGGACGGGAATGGGCTGGTGCTGCAGCGCCGCTTTGATGAAATTGGGGACCACCATGCCGTATTGGCCCGTCTGGCGCGGCCCGACGGTGTTAAAGAGCCTGACGACCATGACCGGCAGCCTGGTCTCTTTCCAGTGCGCCAGAGCAAGAAATTCGTCGAGCGATTTAGCGCAGGCATAGGCCCAGCGATGCTTGCTGGTGGCGCCGGTCAGCACGTCGTCGTCTTCGCGAAAGGGGATCGCCGTGCCTTTCCCGTAAACCTCGCTGGTGCTTGGAATTAACACGCGTTTGCGATAGCGTGAGCAATAGCGCAGGACAACATCCGTCCCGCCGAAAATGGTTTCGATGGTGCGGACGGGCTGTTCCATGATGAGTTTCACGCCGACGGCGCTGGCGAGGTGAAAAACGCGGTCATGGTCGCGGATCAGGCCTTCCATCAAACGGTCGTTGAGCACGGTGTCGATAATGACCGTGACGCCTTTTTTGCCTTCCAGGTGGGCGATGTTCGAATAACGGCCGGTCGAGAGATCGTCAATGATCGTGATCTCGTTGAGGTCGTCCTTGAGCAGTTCGTCGGCCAAATGGCTGCCGATAAAACCTGCCCCACCTGTTATGAGATATTTCATTTATTAAAAAGTCTCCGATAGTGTGAAAGTGTAATTATATAATAAGTTAGCGAATGGAGCGCCGAATTTATTCGGCAGCGAACGCTTGCGCTCGTACGCTTCGAATGCTACGCATTCGTGCCGAATGAATTCGGCGTTCCCAGCTCGCGGCGGAAATATTCCACCGTTTTGGGCAGGCCGTCGGCCAGTTTGATCTTCGGTTCCCAATCGAGCAGGGCCTTGGCGCGTTCGATCACCGGTTTTCGCTGTTTGGGATCGTCCTGCGGCAGCGGCAGATATTTTATTTTCAGCTCGGTTTCACAGGCTTTTGCCACCTGTTCGGCCAGCTCTTTCATGGTAAATTCGCCGGGATTGCCCAGATTTACAGGATCGTGAATGTCTTCATTGCCGCTGCCCGCCGCATTCATCAGGCGCATCAAACCCTCGACGAGGTCGTCGACATAGCAGAAAGAGCGCGTTTGCTCGCCGGTGCCGTAAATGGTCAATTCCTCGCCTTTTAAGGACTGGACGATAAAGTTGGACACCACGCGGCCGTCGTTTTCCAGCATATGTGGCCCGTAAGTGTTGAAAATGCGAGCGATGCGGGTGTTGACGTTGCTCTGGCGGTGATAATCCATCATCAGGGTCTCGGCCAGCCGTTTTCCTTCGTCATAACAGCTGCGCAGGCCGATGGGATTGACGTTGCCCCAGTAATCTTCGGTTTGCGGGTGTCTGAGCGGGTCGCCGTAGACCTCGGAGGTGGAGGCCTGCAAGATACAGGCGTGAACGCGTTTGGCCAGGCCCAGCATGTTTATCGCGCCCATTACACTGGTTTTGACCGTTTTTACCGGATTGTACTGGTAATGCACCGGCGAGGCCGGGCAGGCAAGATTGTATATTTGCTCGACCTCAAGCAGGATCGGCTCGATCACGTCATGCCGGATCAATTCGAATTTTTTATTGTCGAGCAGGTGCGAAACGTTGGAACGCCGCCCGGTAAAGAAATTATCCAGGCAGATGACCTCGTGGCCTTCATTCAAAAGCCTTTCGCAAAGATGCGAGCCGATAAAGCCCGCGCCGCCGGTAACGAGAATGCGCATAATAGATGTTAGAGGTTAGAGGCTGGATGTTAGAAAAAAGCGCGGAGCTAACCTCTAATATCTAACCTCTGACATCTTCTCATTTTAGGTGTTTTTCGAAAAAGGTCAATATTCTCGAATATTCATCGGTCCAGCTTTCGGGCCTGGCAAAGGTATGATTTTCCGCCGGATAGAACATCACTTCGAAATACGGCGTCTTGCCCAGGCGGATAAGTTTCTCGACCAATTGCACCGAGTCCTGCACGTGAACGTTGTCATCCTGCATGCCGTGCAGTATCAGCAGAGGCTTTTCGAGCTTATCGGCATAGGCGATTGGCGAACTGCGTTTGTAGGCTTCGGGGTTCTTATCGGGAAAGCCGAGGCGCTCAGCCGTATAGATGGGCGACGAGGCGTAGTAATTTTTCCAATCCGCCACGGGCCTTAAGGCCGCCGCCGCGGCAACCTTGTCAGGCGCGCGAAAGATCAGCATTTCCGCCATAAAACCGCCATAGCTGCCGCCATAAACGCCAACTTTGCCGGGATCGACTCCGTAGTTTTTCACCGCGTAATCGATGGCGTCAACGTGGTCCTGCATGTCGGACCCGCCCAGGAAATCATAAACATCGGTGCGCCACGCCTGCCCGTAACCGGCGGAGCCGCGATAGTCGATGTCCAATACGACATAGCCTTTTTGCGCCAGCATCTCGTTGAACATAAACTCGCGATAGTAATTATTCCAGCCGTTGATGGTGTTTTGCAGGTAGCCCGCGCCATGAACGAAAACGACCATCGGATATTTTTTGACGCTTGTTTGATTGGCCCTTTGATTGGCGCTTCTTTGATTGGCGGCAGCACTGGGCGCGGCGTTATGCTCGGCCGGGAGATAAATTTTTGACTTAATAACTTTGCCGTCTTTGCTCGGAATATCAATGAACCTAGGCGCGATCCAGGTCATTTTACTAAAGGCTTCCGGAGTTGAGTGCGTGATCTGCATGGGCATGGTCAATCCGCGGCAATTCACGCAAAAGCGTCCGACAAAAAGTTCCGCCGGTTTGTTCCATTGCGAACTAGTGAAAAGCACTTCCGGGCCGTCATTAAGGTCGTCGATCTGCGCGCCGCTTTTCATCCCTTTGTTGTCGCCGGTATAAACTTTCACCCGTTCGGGACTTTGTTGCCCGGGCCAAACGGCATAAAATTCGCGGATCTCGGTGCCGTCCTCGGTCGAAGAATAAAAAAGCGTTTCTCCATTCGCCTGCCACTTTGCCCAATCTACTTCGTAGCTGCCTTTGGTCAATTGTTCGATCGTGATCTTATTTATAAAGCCCGCATCCGACGGGTTTTCTCCGCGGATCTCAGCGGTCGGGTTTGGTTCCGGTTTTTGGCGTCCGAGTGTCGCCAGGTAAAGATGATTGTAGCCGTCGCGTTCGGAGCCGAAGATGATCTGGCCGTCATTTTTCGGATTCGGCTCGACGATGCGTGAAAGCCCGGCGATCCATTTCGGATCGGTTTCTTCGGTGACCAGGATGACCTGTTCGCCCTTGCTGCCGATATCATGAATGTAAAAAAGCTGGCGGCGTTTGAGGTCTTTATCCACGCGGTCGACGATCAGGCTGGAATTATCCGCCGCCCAGCGCAATCCGCGAATATAACCCGCGCCTTCGGACCGCGGCAGATGTGCTTCAAACGGACGTTCGGTCGAACCGTCGGTCTTTACGACGAAAAGGCGCTGCTCGCTCCAGCCGCGCCGCGCCTGCTGTGCCTGTACAAAATCGTCCAGATAATTAGGCACCACCAGCGCGCGCTGCCGCGAAGAATCAGACACGACATATGCCATCAGGCTGCCGTCTTTCGAAGGCGTGGAGTTTTGCACGCCGATAAAGGCCGCCGGGTTTGCTTCGCGCGTGAGCTGGATGAGAGAGAACTGGTCGGTTTCGATAACAAAAACGTTGCCGGCCTGTAAAAACGCGATGCGGCGATTATCCAGCCAGCGGGCGAAGACCTCGGGCGTCTGGGTTTTGGTCAGGCGCCGCAGGGCAGGAGAAGCTGGTTTTATGGCATTGATGTAAGCGGTCCTGGCTATCTTTATCCTATTTGCGACTCCCAGGTATTCCTGGACGAGCCCCATAAATACCTGGTTAGACGTTAAAACGGGATAAGCGTCGCGCTGCCGCGTAATTCCCATCACCGAAATATCGAGTTCGCTGGCAAGCGCCAGGATATCGCGCGGATGGGCCGGCGGGTTAGCGTTTGCTTCCAGAGCAGCGATCAGACTTGCGCGTTTATCGGCCGCACTTTGCGGCCATTTTTGGTCCTGGATACCGGAATCCTTAAACGCCTTGATCAGGAGCGGAGTCAGGTCGGTAAGACGAGTGTATTTTTCCGTCAGATCTTTCCAGGCGGCGGCGATCGACGTTTCTTTTCCGGACGGCGAAATATCACCGGCCAGGTCCATCATCCAGAGATCGCCGTTTTGCGTGAAGAGAAGTTTTTTCGAATCGGGCGACCAGTCTATATTGCCGATCTGGTTTTCGCGCTGGCGGGAAAATTCATCGCGCACGATGACGCCGTAGCCGAGTTTATTTTCCGGTACCGGCGGACGCATCGCCGGCAGCAGATCCGCCGGGCGCAAGATGATCCTTGGCTCGCCCGTGCCGTCCCAGAGATAGACGTTGCGCGGCTCTTTGCCTTCGGCGCTCCAGGTGAAGACGACCTTCCTGCCGTCCGGCGAAAGACGCTCCGCGTCAGGCCGCATCCCGGCGATCGAAGGCTCCGCCATTATTTGCGGCACGGTCAGATTCTGGGCGAAGGAAGAAAAGGTAAGAACCAGCAGTAATTGCAGATAGGCCGGCAGCAAAAGTATTTTAGCTTTCATATGGATCTTTAGAGTTGTAATTTTTATATGAAACCGATTAGTATTAGGGCTCGACAGCCCCAAAATATAAACTCAAACTAAAGGTTCTATAACCAAATGTCAATTTTTAACGAAGCGGAAAAAGTAGAAACCGTATCCCAGGCGGACGCCGGTATAGCGGAAGAATATAGCCAGCGGATGAAGAGCGGCGCGAACTGGTTTTATTGGGTCGCGGCCCTTTCACTGGTGAATTCGGTCATCGTTCTTACCGGCGGCAAATGGAACTTTATTGTGGGCCTCGGCGTCACCCAGCTTATCGATGGTTTTATGCAAGTCTTAAGCGGGCACGAAGGCAGTTTTAGCGCCTTTAGCCTGATAGCGCTGATGCTTGATGTAGTGGTGGCCGGAGTGTTCGCCTTGTTCGGGTTTTTTGGGGGCCGGGGCAGCATCGCAATGTTTATCATCGGGATGATCCTTTATGTGCTCGACGCGCTTATCTATTTATTAGTAGGAGATTGGCTGGCAATGGGTTTTCACGCCTTCGCGCTTTTCTTTATGGGAAAAGGCCTGTTGGCGGCATTCGAATATCGCTCGGCGAAAGGGGCGGCCACCGCGGTACAGCCGTAGATCAAATTTCTCCCTCGTTTTTTAACTCCAGCAAGGCTTCAAGTTCGGGCAGCACGAGGAGGTCCTTCGTTCGGCCGGCAGCGCGTTTTGCTTTAATAAGGGCTTCCAATGACAAGATACGAACAGGTTGTTCGAACATCTTTATCTCTATAGAATTTTCTTTGACATCCGCATATGTTCCAACCCCGGCAACCTCACCTAAAAGGTCTATATCGCCAACATCCGTGTCAAAAGTGAAATTTGTTCCATTTTGTAAAGTGGCAGTATCAAAAATAAAAGGCAGTTCCGCAGGAAAATCCCTTAGCCTCGGATTAAACGGGCTCATCGCATTTACAAGACATTGTATATTTTCCGGACTTCTCAAAAAACAGAAGTCAAAATCCTGGGTCACATATGAGGAACCGTAATGGGTTATAGCTATCCCACCGATGATAACGAATTCGACTTTATTGTTAACCAGCGAAGCAATTACCGGCTCAAGTTCGACCATAATTACATCTTTTTACTCTTTAATTGATGCTTTGCCTGTTCACGTATCTGATGATGAACCCGCATTACTTCTTGAAGTTGGTCAATTCGCTGCTGTGGAGTGAGTCTCAAATTCTTTAGCAGCAAAGTCAGATCGATCCCGAACTCTTTTGCCGCCGCCACTTTACTGCCCGGACGGGGATTCAAGAGCTTTTCTTCGAGGCTTCTTTTCATAATTTTATTCTACGGCGTTTCCAGTGAATTTACACGTTTTTCCGCTTTCTGAGCCTCTGTCATCCCCCGCTGATATTCATAGATGGCGTTTTCCCAGGTCCCGTACATGGCGTTTGGGAGCGCGATGAATTTGCCGCCCCAAAGCTGCCTGACCTTATCTACTTCGGCGAAACGGTCCGCCACGGACTTTCGTTCGAACACGCCCGACATATCGTCGAGATTATCGCCCATCAGCAGCACGATACGGTATGTTTTAGCGATAGTGTCGCGCCGGTCGTTCTTGCTGGAAACGCCGCCGCTGCGCAGCATGACGGTTTCATCCGTCACGCCCTGGAAGCCGGCGCTTTTCAGATTGTCCATCGTCGCCTGTTTTTGCACATCGTCGCGGTTAGAGACGAAAAAGACCTTAACGCCTTTTGAGACCGCATAATTTAAAAACTCGACCGACCCGGGGATCGCTTTTGCTTTTCGCATCTCGCCCCAGGCGTACCAGCTTTGTATTAAGAACGGCCGGCGGTTTTTGATATCATCGGCCTGCGAAGGAGAGTTGTCGAGCACGGTCTCGTCTATATCAACGACAACGGCGCGCGGTTTTTTGCGTTCGGGCTTGGGAAGCTTTTTCTTCTCTTTGTCGTCGGTGTCCAGCATTATCTTTGCCCAGTTGTAAGCCTGGTAGGTAAGCGCGCGGTATTCCGCCGCCTTTTGCATATAGAGCGTCGCGCCCACCTGGTATTCGTTATCGGCTTTTACCTGTGTTGCCGCGGCAACTGGTGGGGCCTGCTGGGCGGTCGCGGTGTTTGAGATCAGCGGCGTGACCAGGTATGTGGACACGGCGGTAGTCAGGATAAGTGCAAAATTCAACGCGTAAGCTCGGGGTTTCATTTATGCTCCTCGAAAGTTATGAGATAAGATTTAGTCAGAAAGATTGTAAAACTATTTTCTTCACCGCCAAAGCGGAAAACTTTGTTTCGGTAATTATGGACGCCTCGGAAAAAGAAAAGAAATTGCCGCCGGAAAAAACGGAAAAAGGCGAAGACCGCGCAAACTGGTCGCACGATATCGAAGAGCGCGATTATTACTACGACGATTCGACCGGGTACGAAGTTTATGACCCGGAGAAAGAAGCGGCTGAAGAGGAAGGCCCGGAGGATGCCGAAAGGTGATAAAAACTGAGAAAGGTCAGTTCAAATATTTTTATTGCCTTTGCCTATAAAAACAAGTTAATTTGATAGCTTATCAGAGCGGGCGCGGGCAACCCTTCCTGACCTGAGAAGTGTTCGGATTGAAAGTAAAATATAGAATCTAAATAAATTTCCAGTCCGGAAGGGCCGCTTGCGCCCGCTCCGGCAGAGGCTTTATCGGCAAAAGTAAATAGGAATTAATAAATGAAAAGATCGCTACTGATCGTACCTGTTGTCTTACTCATCAATTTGTTGTGCGGTGCCGCATGGTCACAGGAAAAGTGTTTCCGGAGCGAGTGGCTGCAGCAAAGTCACCACATCGTTTTTAAAATAAACGGAACAAACGCGACCGGCCGATTCATCGTTTCGCGCGACGGCGAAGACACGGCCTATGACCTAACCGGAACCGTAAAGGCTAATATTTTGACGGTGAAATTCGCCGGCGGAAAAATGCCCGACATCTCTCCATCGGAGATGAGAGGAACGGCCTGGACGATTCTGTCAAAAGGGACCGAAGAGATCTTAAGGATAAAGGTCTACGGCAAAAATTACACAACCAACAAGTACGAGGTCAGCAGCGCCGACTATAAGTCGTGCACGCCGTCTTATGCCGGGCTGACCGCGATTGCCAAACCGGTCGCGTTTGCTAAAGGTTCGACCTCGGCGAAAATGAACCTGACGTTCGCCGATAATAACGAGTGGAAAGTCTTTTCCATCAGCGCTCGAAAGGGCCAGTCCCTGACGGTCGAAGCCTACGGGTGCGGGATCAAGGTTTATTTGCCTGACAAAAAAATTCACGAAGAAAACGAAGAAGGTGGAGGGAAGGCGAGCACACTGCTCGATGTCGTGAGCATTTTTCCCCTGCAGCAAACCGGCACCTACCTCGTGATGCTGCAGAACGCAGGCGGACAGCCGCAGCGTTCGAGAGAAGTTATATTTAAAATTACCGATTGATTAGGAGGAGAAGATCGATGAGGAAAAAAATAACCAGTATTTTTATATTGACGGTCGTGGCGCTGAGCGTTTCCGCGCTGACAGTCTCTACGGCAGCCGATGGCGCGGCCGATCAGCCGTTTATGCGGGCGGCGCGTAACAATTGCAATCTCGCGCTGGGATTTTTCCGCCACGCCACGGCGGACAAAGGCGGCCACCGGGCAAACGCGATGAGCATGACTTCGCGCGCGATCGCTGAGATCAATCAGGGCATCGCTTACGATCGCCGCCATGACAGCGACTTTGACGCGAACGAGGTGATCACTGCGGACCAGCCGAATATGATCAAGGCCAAAGACGCTTTGAAAGATGCGCGTGAAAATCTGGAAAAAGCGTCCGATGACAAGGGCGGGCACCGCGTAGCTGCTCTCAAACTGGTAAATGACGCGATCGATGAAGCCCAGCGCGGCATCGATTGGGATAGGAATCACTAAGCTGGGTTTTTCGGAATTATTCAGGCAGATTTCTTTTTTGTGCGTTTCGTGTGCTTCGTGGTTAAATGTTTCGTTATGCGGGAATTAACCACGAAAAACACGAAACGCACGAAGATTCCCCATCGATCTTTTCTTCTTCCATAACTCTCACGCATGTAGTAGTCCCATCTAAAATTGTATAATTAAAGCTGAACAAAATTGTTCGAAATTCATTGGAGGTAGTACAAAATGAAATTCTCGAAGTTATTTTTATTATTAATTTTAGCGGCACTAAGCGTTAATGTTTTTGCGCAGAGGTCGGAACTGCAAAAGGCCGAGGAGCGCGTCAATAGCGCTTCGGAAGTGATGCGCGAAGTAATGCGCATCGACGACAAGGCGATCCCGCGCGACATTCTGAAAAATGCCTGGGCAGTGGTGGTTTTTCCCGGCGTGTTGAAAGGCGCGTTTATCATCGGCGGCCAGGGCGGCAAAGGCGTGGTCGTGCGCAAGTTGGCGGACGGCAGTTGGTCGGCCCCGGCGTTCTTAAATATTACCGGCGCGAGCTTTGGCGCGCAGATCGGCGGCCAGAAAATCGATTATATTTTGGTGATCAGGAACGATTCCGGTTTAAAGGGATTGCTGGAAGATAAATTCGAAGTCGGCGGGGAAGCCAGCGTCGCCGCCGGGCCGGTAGGACGCGCCGCGGCCGCCTCGACCAATCCCTCGCTTAATGCGGGCATCCTGAGCTATTCGCGGGCGCAGGGGCTCTTTGCCGGTGTCTCGCTCAAAGGCGCGATTATCTCTCAGGATAAAGACATGAACATGGCGATCTATAGTAAGTCGGCGAAAGGTTTGCTGATCGACTCTGTCACGCCGTGGAGCGCCGCACCCGAAAGCCTGCAGGTATTTCCGGAAACCGTGGCGCAATTTGCACGGTAAAGTTTAGCTCCGGTTTAGAGTTCAAGCTTTAGCTTGTTCTTTGCATTAACAAGGTTTCGTGTATTTCGTGTGATTCGTGGTAAAAATTCCGGAACTTAACCACGAAACGCACGAAATACACGAAAGATCCCGGACACAAAACTTAAAATTTAACTTATCTCAAACCGGCATTTTGCCGTACCGTTGCGCTCGCAGGTTTCTTCCACGTCGCGCTCGACTATTTCACCCACCAGCGACTCAGCCAATTTACAAACTTCCTTATGCCGGGTGACGGCTGTTGCAAGCGGGCAGCTTTTTCCGCTGATCACGACACGGCCGTTTTTTTGCGAAACAGCGGCCACGCCGCCGATGTCGGTCAATGCTTTTATCGCGATCTCGATCCGGGCAGTTAAACTTGTCTTTCCAACCGATCTGTATGGCGCGGCGATCTCGGCGCCGATCCGGCGCAGTATCTGTTCGACTTTTTTAACCGGAAATTGTTTTTTCAGCACGCCGATCGTTTCGGTAAAAAGGGAATCGAAGGGTTTCGGAAAAAACGCTTCGGCCGCGGGGCTGAGCGAATAGGAAAAATGCGGCTTGCGAAAACCCTTGGTCACGCCGTTTTGAAACACCAGCCCGTCGCGTTCCAGCGAGAGCAAGTGCGCGCGCACCGCATTGTCCGACACGGAAAGCTCTTTCGATAAACCGTCCACCGTGCGGTCGCATAGGCGCAGCAGCAAAACTATCTTGCCCCGGGTGCTTTCAAAAAAGCGATCGTCGATCTTTGTTTTTCTCATCTTTAACTCACCGCTGAACATTCTAGCACAAAAATTGCATTATTGAAATAAGTCAATGATTTAGTTGACTTATTATTTTAATTGAAATATGATGCGGATATCGAAGGTTTTTGAGCAGTACGAATGAGACTAAACACGGAGGAATATTTTTATGAGTGAAGTTATTGACAACGCAGCTGTTAAGAGCGATGTAAGCTATCAGGCATTTTTGATATTGCGGTTAGGATTTATCGTGGCGCCGATAGTGGCCGGCCTGGACAAATTTCTGCATATTTTGACCGATTGGGATAAATATTTGCCGGCGGTGGTAAATAACGCGCTGGGCGGAAACGGCCATCAATTTATGCTGGTGGTAGGCGTGATCGAGATCATCGCCGGTATCGGCGTCCTGCTAAAGCCGCGGATATTTGCCTATGTGGTATCGGTATGGCTGGTGCTGATCATCGTCAACCTACTGATGATACCGGGCTATTTCGATGTGGCTTTGCGCGATCTGGGACTGGCGCTGGGTGCTTTGGCACTGGGCCGGTTGAGCGAGAAATTTGCGTAAGACGCAGTACGTGATACGTAATACGTGATACGTAATAGCAGTACTGGAATGTATTATGTAATCGGGGACACTACTACGCGTACCATGCGACATATTGCGTATCACGTATCGCGTATTACGTCTAGGCCGCCGTATGATCGAGTTCGACTTTGATCGAGCGCCATTTGCCTTGCTGGAATCTGAGGAAGCTGAGCACGCAGCGCGTCATGTGTCCGGCCAGGATCGCCAGCCAGATGTGCATCGCCTGCAGGTCGGTCGTTTTTGAAACGATAAAACAGATCCCGAGCGGAATTATGACTTGGGAAACGATCGAGATATAAAGCGGGCCCTTGGTATCGCCGGTGCCCTGCAGCCCGCCGGTGTAGGCCAGAGCGGCGGAGATGAAAATCCCCGAAACGCTGAGCACGCGCAGCAGATTAGCGCCGATCTCCAGCACGGCCGGATCTTTCATCCCGAAAATTCCCAGCAGCTGGGTGGGAAAAAAGAAGAAGAACAGGCCGATGAACACCGCGCCTGCGACACCGATCCGGGCCGCGGTATGAACCGCCGCTTTGGCGCGATCGGGATTTCCCGCCCCGAGATTTTGCCCGGCCACCGCGGCCGAAGCTCCCATCAGCGCATTGGAACCCCACGTGACCAGCGAAAATAACTGGCTGTATGAGACGGCATAGACGGCCTGGACAGCGGCGCTTTGCGCGACGTTACCCATGAACCAGTACATCATCACGCCGCCGATGTTCATCGCGATGCCTTGAAAACCGGCCGGCAGCCCGAATTTAAATAGCTGCTTGATCACTTTCCAGTCGGGGGCGTAACCGCCCTTTGGAAAAGAAACCACCCAGCCGCCGCCGATCAAACGCCAAATGGAATAAACGCCCACCAGCCCCGCCGCCAGACAGGTTCCCATTGCCGCGCCCGCCGTGCCGAAAGCCGGTATCGGGCCGAAGCCCCGGATCAGGATGATGTTAAAGAGCAGGTTCAGCACGGTCATTACCACGCCCAGCACCATCGGCGTACGGGCGTCGCCCGCCGAACGCAGCGCGCCGCTGAGCATAAAATAGATCATCATGCCCGTGCTAAAAACGAACATTATGCGCAGAAACGGAAGCGCCTCGGCAATGACGGTCGCGTCTGAGCTGACCATCTGCAAAAGATACGGGGCAGAGAAATAACCCACGGGCGCCAGAATGCCGAGCGACATCACGATGGCCGTCAAAAATCCCTGGTAAACGGCGCGATTGGCGCGTTCATGGTCGCCCGCGCCCACGAAGCGGGCCACCAGCACGCTCATGCCGATAAAGACCGACGAGATAAAAACAATGACCAGGATAAAGATCTGAAAAGCCGCGCCGATGGCGGCGTTGGCCTGGTAACCGATCAGGTTGCCGACCATGATCTGATCGACCCAGCTCTGCACGCCGCTAAAAAGATTGGTAAAGATGGCCGGCCAGGCGATATTCCACACGGCGGACCCGAGCGGGCCTTCGATAATGGAGCGGTCGTATTTTTTTTGAGCGGGCAAAGCCTTCGGTGTCTCCGGCAATACTTCGCCCTCGGGTAGAGTTTCGATCAATTCAGCTTCTTGCATTGGTAATACGTAATACGAATTATACGATATTTAGTTTTGCGGGCGCAGTTTGGATTGGGAAATAACTTGGGTGCTGAAAAATTGAAAGGCAAAAGCCAATTTTAATATCCGGAAATGAGAAAACGGCTGTAAACCTGGGAGCGCAGGCATCTTGCCTGCAAGATCGCGCAGCGATCTAAAAAATCCTTTTTATTCACACCCTGTTAGCGCGACGGATCGCGCTTGCAGGCAAGATGCCTGCGCTCCCAGGAAGAGCGGGCCGATTTCCTTTAAAATTCAAAATTGATCCATTTAGCTAAAAGGATTTCGACATCCTCATCTCTTGCTTTCCAAATATTTTAGCGGGCTTTCAACATCATAAAAACCTGATTCTTTGGCAAACTGCGTCAGAAGCTTGGCGTGGCCGACGCCGTAAATTACCAGGATGCGGTCGCTGGGCGAATCGGTGAGCCGGATGATGTTGGTGAGGATCGCCATATTTCGGCGATACCACCACGAAACATAATTTGCCCCGGCGTAATTTTTACCGCGCCCGATCCGCATAAAGTCAAAATATACTTTGTGGTCTTTTTCCATGTGCGCGGGGCGATTGAGAAAGATGAGTTGATCGACGATGGACAGCGGGGCGATCTTCGCAAACTCCGCATCAATTCCTTTTTTCAGGTTCTGGTAAACCTTTTTCAGATAACTATCCATTTCCGCATCTTTAGCGGCAAATTTTTCATAGTTTATCGCGGGATCGTCCCAGTCATCGCTCCAATCGACACAGTAGAGTTTTTTATGGCCGAGCTCTTTTGCCAGCCGAAAACCTATCTGGTTGGTTTCGTTCTTTGAGAGCTGGTAGGTTCCCGCCAGATATTGACGGTAAGTTTCCTGTGTTTTCGCTTCGTCTTCGCTGTCGATCTCAAGCACGATCTTGGTAGGTTTGAATTTTTTCAATTTATCGATCAACCCGGCGATCTGCTTTTGCCGCTCGGGAGTGGTGACATCGTTAACCTTCGGGTTGACGAGGTTATTTCCCGGGGTTCCCATGTGATAGCTTCCCAGGAAAACGAACCTGGGTTTGATCGCGGCATCTCGGTCAACAACGCCGATCTGGGCTTTCACATCAAAAAATGAAAGAAAAAGAAAACAGGATCCGAGCAGGATAAGTTTCTTACGCGGTGTCATACAGATGTTCCTCCAAAAATTAAACACTGCGAAGATGATTTTTGTGACAAAGGATGAATTTGAACTGTGCAAGGCCCGACTCGGTCATGAGCGATCACCTGGGGTATACTAAAAACATGATTTCAAGGAGGGACAAACATGAGTGAACTACGGTATCCGAATGAGAGCCAGGAGTATCGCTATGCGCGCGATGAATTGCTCAAGGCCGAGCAGGAGCTGATCGATAAAACAAAGTCGGTGGCGGAAAAACGCCGCGGACTGCCGCTTGGCGGGGAGTTAAAAGAGGACTACGTCTTTCAGTGGGCCAATGAAGGGAAATCAGGGGAGAGGGTAAAATTCTCCGAGCTATTCGGGGACAAGGATACCCTGCTGCTTTACTCATTCATGTTCGGCCCGAACTGGGACAACCCGTGCCCTTCATGCACGTCGCTGATGGACGGGTTCGATCGGACCTCGTACCAGGTCACTCGAAATGCCGCGTTTGTCGCGATCGCCAAGGCCCCGGCGGAGCGGATCAGCGCCTGGGCAAAAGAACGCGGATGGTCGCAGATCGCGCTGGTTTCGGGATTTGAATCTCCCTATCAAGCCGATTACAAATGCCAGGGCGAAACGGATGATATGCAGCTGCCGGTGATGCATGTGTTCACGAAACGGGATGGCAAGATCTGCCATTTTTGGGGAACCGAGACGATGATGAATCACGTCGACACGGTGTGGACGTACTGGAACCTGATGGACTTTACGCCCGAAGGCAGGCCAAACCTTGACACGCCGCCGCAGCAATTCAGATCGAAATTCCTGGAAGAGAATTATCTGAATAAAGAGTAGATCGCAGTGGTTGCTCAAATCGCGAAGAGCGTGAGATTAAAAACAGAATTAACCACGAATTACACGAAACACACGAAAAAAGCCGCCCGGTTTAATGAGGCGGCTTTTTTATTCTTTATTGAAACAGGTACGGCGGGGTGCGTGAATCAATTTGCGAAGTGTTTGGAGAAGGATTTATTTTTCAATGATTACTTTTTGCGGTCAAAAAAATCTTCCGGCAGCGGCTCGCCGTAGGTGCGCTCGTAAATATAGCGCTTTTGGTCCTGCTCGGAAAGGCCGGGAGGCATCGTATTTAATATAACTTTACGCGCTGAAACGAACATCAATGACGCAGCCCTGGTACGTTCTTGAGGAGGCTTATCAAGCCATCTCTTATTCCAGAGTGCTTCAAATTCACGATCAGTATCTTTCATCACTTTTCTTGTAAACATTCTTGATAAAAATCAAAAACATCCAGTTTTTTTGTCCACTCATCAATATACGACGCATCAACCTCTTTTTGCAAAAGGTTTATGATATCGCGTTTTTGAAAGTCAGAATGGGAATCTTTTGCCCATAAAAGTTTAGAAATTATCAGATCTTCCAAAATAATGATCCAGATATTAAACCCTTGATAATCGACTCTCTTTTTATTTTCGAAAGCCAGATCCTGAAATTCTGAATCTTTTTTAATTATGCAATCGACTTTGAAAGAGGATGTTTCATGAATTAGATTGAACATCGATTTCCTGTCAATTGAATCTCTCATTCTCGTTTCAGAAAAATAATAGTCGCGAGAGAAAGCTGAAGAAAATCTCGCTATGCCCGGGGCATCTAACTGAACGATAATATCTATATCGGCAGTATATCTTGGCGTTGCATAATACATCATTGCCATGGAGCCGGTAAGCATATAAGAAACATCTATCTTTTCCAGCCGCTCGGTAAAATCTTTCAAAACTTCATTTGGCCCTATAGCTTCCGACATAAGTTTCCAGACGTATTTAATGAGTCTAATAAAGCATTATTATAAACAAAAAATCGTGAACGGAAATACATCCATTCACGATTCACCATTTTCGATTCACGAAGAATTATTTCTTCGGCCGTTCGTTGGCTTTTAGCACTCTTTTGCGCAGCCTGATCGATTTTGGGGTTACTTCGACCAGTTCGTCGTCGGCGATGAACTCGAGCGCCTGTTCCAAAGACATTTCTTTTACCGGGACGAGGCGCATGGCTTCGTCGGCGGAGGCGGCGCGCATGTTGGTCAATTTTTTCTCTTTGATCGCGTTGACGTCCAGATCGACCGTGCGGGCGTTTTCGCCGACGATCATTCCTTCATAGACCTTGATCTGCGGCTTGATAAAGAGCGAGCCGCGTTCCTGCAGATTATAAAGCGCGTAAGTAGTGGCTTCGCCCATGCGGTCGCAGACGAGCGAGCCGGTCGAGCGGCCTTTCATTTCGCCCTGCCATTTGTCGAAGCGCAGAAAAATCGTATTGAGCAGCCCGGTGCCTTTTGTTTCGGTCAAAAACTCGCCGCGAAAACCGATCAGCCCGCGCGAAGGAATTTCATATTCCAGGCGCACGCGGCCCGTGCCGTTATTGACCATCTTGGTCATCTGGCCTTTGCGGCGCCCGAGCGCTTCGGTGACCACGCCGATAAATTCCTCGGGCACGTCGATCACGACCTGCTCGATCGGTTCCTGCAGCTCGCCGTTTTCACCGCGGCGGGTGATGACTTCAGGCTTGGAAACCTGCAGTTCGTAACCTTCGCGGCGCATCATTTCGATCAGAATGGCGAGTTGTAATTCACCGCGGCCGGAAACCTTGAATTGGTCGGGCGATTCCGTGTCGGTCACACGCAGCGCAACGTTGCCCAGCAATTCTTTCTGCAGGCGTTCGCCGATCTGGCGCGAGGTGACATATTTGCCGTCGAGCCCGGAGAAAGGCGAATTGTTGACGCCAAAGATCATCGCGATGGTCGGTTCATCGACGTTGATGACCGGCAGCGGTTTCGGATTATCCGGGTCGGTGATGGTTTCGCCGATGTTGATGTCTTCCATGCCGGCCAGCGCGACCAGCTCGCCGACGCCGGCGGTTTCCTGAGTTTCGCGTTTTAAGCCTTCGAAAACATATAGCTCTTTGACGCGGGTCTTGACCGTCGATTTGTCGCGTTTGCTGACCAGCACTTCCTGATTTTTGCTGATCGTGCCGCTAAAGATGCGGCCGATCGCAAGCCGCCCGACATATTCGTTGTAATCGATATTGGCCACGAGCAATTGCAGCGCATCTTCGCGGATCGCTTTCGGCGCCGGGATGGTTTCCAGTATCTGATCGAAAAGCGGTTTTAAAGTTTTGGAATCATCATCTAAAGATTTTTTCGCCACGCCCTCGCGCGAGATCGCATAAAGAATGGGAAACTCGATCTGGTCGTCAGAGGCGCCGAGGTCGATAAAGAGGTCGTAGATCTCGTCAACCACTTCTTCGGCCCGCTGGTCCTGGCGGTCGATCTTGTTGACGACGGCGATGCAGGGAAGTTTTAGCTCGAGCGCTTTGCGCAGCACAAAACGCGTCTGCGGCAGGCAGCCTTCGGCCGCATCGACCAGCAGCACGATGCCATCGACCATCTTCAACACCCGTTCGACTTCGCCGCCGAAATCAGCGTGGCCCGGCGTATCGAGAATGTTGATCTTGACGTCGCCATAGCGTACCGAAGTGTTTTTGGCCATGATGGTGATGCCGCGCTCTTTTTCCAGATCCATGGAATCCATCACGCGTTCGACGACCGTTTCATTGTCGCGGTAAGTTCCGGATTGTCTGAGCATGGCATCGACCAGCGTGGTCTTGCCGTGATCGACGTGGGCGATAATAGCGATATTACGTATATTTTTTGTTTCTATCATTGATATAAATCCGTCATTAAAAATAAACGATAATAATGACGGATTTAGGGTGGAAAGGCAAATAGGGCGAGCCCGGAGAGTCTAGGAGGTCTAGGAGGTCTAGGAGGTCTAGGAGGTCCGGGAAGGTGTTTCGTGTTTTTCGTGCGATTAGTGGTTAAGGTTTTAAAAAATTAAGATTAACCACCAAATACACGAAACGCACGAAACCGACTCGCTAAACTTCCCAGGCTTTCAAGACTTCCCAGACTTCCCAGACTTCCCAGACTTCCCAGACTTCCTAGACTCTCTGGACTCTCTAGGCTCTTACTGCGGCATATCGCTTAAAACCTTCAGATTATTTTTTACGCCCAGCGTGCCGCTGACGCCGCGGGCCAGGATGTACGCGGTATTGGCGTCGCCGCGGTTGTCGGCATAGCCTTCCAGGCTGACGCGCCCGCGTTTGACGATTATTCTGATCGGCGGATTAGTTCCCAGAAAATAGCGATATAGCCCGCCGCCGCGATTAGCGAAAGTTTGCAGCAGGCGAGTGCGGAGCCGGTCATCGGACGGCGAATTTGGCAGCACCTCGATGTTATTGACGACGCGCCCGACGCCGCTGATGTCCGCCACTGCTTCTTCGGCGTCCTTTTTCGTGGTGGGGCGCGTGACAAAACCGTTGAGCGTCACGGTGTCGCCGCTGAGCGAATACCCGATCGCGTCAAAAACACCGTAATACGGCAGGGTCATAATTTCCTTGCGGATCTGGCGTTCGATGCGGCCCGTTTCAAGCGCGCCCCGGCCTTGCGAAAAGCCGGACTGCGCCGCGATACTTATCAGCAAAATAAAAATTCCAAACAAAGACAATTTTTTAAACATATTTCCCCCCTTATCCTTATTTCAGGAAGGGCAACGGGAAGGAAGGAATATACTTCCAGATTAGTAAATACGGGTGGGGAAAGTCAATCAGCTAATGTAGCGCCAGCGTCCCGCTGGCTGTCCTGACGGCGTCTCGCCGTCAGTTTTGAAACGCGCAGGCGAGACGCCCCCGCCACGGCCGTCGGGACGGCAGCGCTACGAGTTTAATTGCCGCCGAGCCACGTCCTGATTTGGCGCGAAACTTCCTCGGCGCTGGGCGGGTCGAGGTTAGACATCACGACCACGGTATAGATGCCCTTTAATTTTGTATCGAAAGCGGCGTTGATGCCGGGCGCGCCTCCGGCGATGCCGATGCCGCCGGCGCCTGCCTGGCTTAAGCGCGGGTCTGATGATGCGCTGAGCGATTTTGGCATGCCGAGCTTTCCCGATTCGATGGCGCCCGCGAATTTGAGCATATCTCCCGCGGTCGAATAACCGCCGCCGGCCGAACTGCCCCGGGCCGGGCGAGTGGTCAAATTATTCATCAGTTTGCCCGGTGTAATTCGCATCGTGTAACCCATTGCCATGTTGTCGGTACCGGCGTCGGATTCATAAGAATCGGTGTCTGACATGCCCGCCGGCCGGAATATCCGTTCGCGAACGAAATCGTAATAGCTTTTGCCCGATACCTTTTCAATGATCGCGCCGAGCACGACATAGCCGCCGTTTGAATAACGGCTGTCGGTGCCGGGCGCGAAAAGCAGCGGATCCGAAGCGAAGAACGGAAAATAATCTTTAAGGGCACGGATCTTTGTTTTATCGGCGCCCGCGAATTTCGGGCCGAAAAAATCCCCGATACCGGACCTCATTGTCAGGAGCTGTTCGATGGTGACTTTTTCCGCGGCTTCCTTGTTAGGATAATCCGGCAAAAACTTGCCGACGGTATCTTTTAAGGAAAGCTTTCCTTCATCGGCCAGCATGCCGATGGCGAACTGCGTGAATATTTTGTTTTCTGAACCGATGTTGAATTTGGTGTCGATCCGATTGGGTATATTTTTGTCGCGGTCGGCCAGGCCGTAGGCCGACGTGAAAACAGGCTTACCGTTTTTTGCGACCAGCACCACCCCGGAAAATTTATCGCTTTTGCTCAAGGCCTCAAGATATTTTTGCAGCGCGGAGACGAGTTCCGTCTCGGTCAGGGTTTTTTGTTCGCCGGTTGTAATATCGTTTAGCGCATTTTTGTCGACCGGTTCGACCTGCAGGCCGCCGATCAGTTTTTCTTCACCGGGAGCAAAAGCGAGTTGGACCTTTAAGGTTTCGCCCCTGGCGGTCTCGACGACGAACACAACATTTTGATCGCCCGCCGTAATGAATTTCACCAGCTTCGCGCCGGCCAGATCTGTCCGGATACCGCGAAACCTTTCCAGGCGCTGCTCGGGAGTGATGGAATTATTGGGCGTCATCGAACCGGCAATAAAATCTTTGAGCGCCGCGTCGTCTTTTGAACCCAGCATCTGCAGGAACATTGCAGCTCGCTTTCCCGCCGGGGTCGAAGGGAATTCGCTTTGCCCAAAAATAGGCAAAATACAAAGTAAAAGTAAAAGAAGCGCGTTTTTATATTTCATATAGCCTGCCTTATAAAATGGAATGGATGGTTACCGCAATGAAGTCAGTACCGGGAACGCAGTGACCGGCTTCAGACATAAAAAACTTTAGCTATTTACAGCTAAGGATCTAACAGACCAGCGTCTCATTAGCCGGTCACTGCGTTCCCGGTACTGACCCGTTACTTTTTGACCTCAACCGATATTTATGGGCAATGCCGACTGTAACCACGAAATTACACAACTCTATCAGTTAAATGTATACCGGGTCCGGTGAGGATTGGTTAAGAGGATGAAAAGAGTTTGTAAAAAATGTAAAAAAAAACGGATGAGTTTTACCTCATCCGGTCTTAAAAAAGACAGTAGTATGAAGAGACTGTGATCTTACTGGTCGCGGTCTTTTTCGGAGATCAGTTCATTGGTCACCGAAAAAGCTCCCGAGACACCGCGCGCGGCCATGTAGGCCATGTTAACGTCGCCGCTATTGCGCACCGTTCCCGCCAGAGTAATGCGGCCGCGACTTACCACGATATGCATCGCCGGATTTACGCCTTGCAAATAACCGCCAAGGCTGCCCGTGCGGGCGATCGCGTAAAAGGCTTTCTGTCGCAATTCATTGTCGAAATTGGAAAGCGGTAAAATTTCGATATTGTTTACCACGTTCGTGACGCCGGCGATCTTTTGCACGCGTCTTTCCGCATCCTTGCGGGTGCTGTGTTCGTTAACCTGGCCGGAAAGCGTTACCGTTCCGCCGCTTACGTTAAACTTCACGAAATCAAAAACATCGTAGTAGGGAAGCATCAGTATCTCGTGTCTGACCTTTTTTTCCATAGCACTTTGATCAAAAGCGCTTTGAGCACTTACCGATAGCGAAAGCATTGAAACAGCTAAAATTGCCGTTAATACCAATAATTTTGAAGTTATATATTTCATATCATTTTCTGAACAACGCAAAACTGCCATTGTTGTTACGTTAAGTTAGAAGCAATATGCGGCAAAAAAGATGCCAGAGATCAGGCGGCCAAGCCGTATAATAGTGAAACCTTTCGGACCAAAGCTCATATATTTATGAATAACTCTTAAAAAGGGAAAGACCGTGACAGCAAAACTTTCTATAGCCATAACAACGATCGCAATTTTATCTGCCGTGCTCTTTTCGGGCTGCGGCGAGCAGCCGGGCGGGAATTTTAAGCCCGTCAACTCTAATGGATCTAATACCGCGGGCAACGCGGCGGTCAATAAGGTTTCGTTCATCATCCCGGGATCGACGGCTAATAAGGCGCTGGAATGGCAGGACGTGTTTAAAGACGGCGAAAAGCCGGCTACTTTAAGAGAGGCGGCCGGCAAACTGGAACGCTTCGCGCTGAGTAACGGAAAATATAAGGAGATCCGCATTCACGGCATCAACGGCGGATTTGCGCTGGTCACGTCGATGCAGAAATTTCGTCTGAGCGATTGGCTGAAAACGGGAGACGAGGAAAAAGCCACCACTGCGGGAAATTTTGTGGAATACAAGGATTATCTTCTTAAAGGAAAAAGATCGTATTACCGGTTCCTGATATTTTCCGTCACCACGGACGAAAATCCCGAGTCACCGGAGGTCTCCGTTTCTTTTGAAGACGCTAAAAAATGGGCGCAGGCAAAAGCGGCGGCGGCCAGCGCCAGAAGCACCACCGCCGAGTCAAAAGACATGCTGGATGTTCCGCTGACGGAAGGTTACCAGTTGAAGGCGTTCATTTATGTTTTCGAAAAAAACGAAAGCAGCGAACGCCCGCCTATCCTGCAGCGTTCGGGTTACGGCGAGGGATTTGAAAATTATTTGAATACTCTTTTTGTTAAATAATGACGGGAGATCGAACTATGTTAAGCATGGGAAGGTGCAAAACCATTCTGGGTGCTATCTGGGCAGTATTTTTTCTGGGGCTTTTTATCCTGTTGATACTGCAGGTGGGCGGCAACAAATACGACGGCAACGCCGGCGCGGTCTGGAGCTGGTTTTTGCCGATGATCCTGCCTACGATGACGCTGATCATCGGCGTCTTTCTGCTGGACGTGCAGAATAACAGCATCCAGGAGGCAAAGGTCAACGCCACGGTTTTTTACCTGGCCGCCGGCGGTTCGATAATTTACCTGATCTTTCTCAGCTGGATATTTTTTGGTGAACCCTACACGGACAAGAGCATCTTTACCGCGATGAAAGAATACGGGACGCCGATCTCAGTCCTGCAGGGCATAGTCAATTCTTTTGTCGGCGTGTTTTTTATGAATAAGAAGTAAGAAAGATGTCGGGTAAATTCGTTTAATTTTGTAATCCCAAACGAGGAAGCTGACCTTCGTGTATTTCGTGCGCTTCGTGGTTAATTTCCGGAATTTTTACCACGAAACACACTAAACACACGAAAGTATTTTTTCGACAAGATCCTCATGAGAGATAGCAGATTCATTCTTTCTTTCAGCAATTAGCGCAAGGTCATGCAGATCTTCAAGTAATTCATTATACTCTTCGATCGGAACGACCACGGCCGTTTTTTCACCGGCTTCGTCAGTTAAATATTGAACTTCATTTTCTATTACAGTGCCCATACACTTCTTTTTTAGCAGAAATATCGGGATTTGGGAACTTGTCTTAGCGCTTCATATAATACGATTCCCACGCTTGTCGCCAGGTTCAGGCTTCGCACTTCCTTATTCGGCATGGGGATGGTCAGGCAGCGTTCCCGGTTTGTCTTTAAGATATCTTCGGGCAGGCCACGGGTCTCACGGCCAAAGATGAGGCAATCATTTTCGCGGTACTCCCAATCGGTGTAGCCTCGTTCGGCCTTGGTGGTGAAATAAAGAAAGCGGGAACCCGGCAGCGCTTCGTAGAGCCTTTCGAGATCGATGTGGCGGTGAAGCTCGACCTCGTCCCAATAGTCGAGGCCGGCGCGTTTTAAAGTGCGGTCGTCCATCCGAAACCCGGTCACCCCCACGATGTGCAGCGGCGTAAATGTCGCGGCGCACAAACGGGCAATATTTCCGGTGTTGGGCGGGATCTCCGGTTCGACAAGGGCAACATGAAGCATAAATTCGCAATACGCGATACGCGATACGCAATACGCAATACGCAATACGTGGTACGTTATAGGTAAATCGTGATTGGTAATCGTAATAACTAATACGCGCCGCGAACTTCGTATTACGTATCGCGTATTACGTCGTTAGCAAACATCGAAATATTTCAAACAGATGACTTTCCATTTTTCCGAGTCGGGGCTGTGAGTGTCGAGCCAGGCGCGGGCGCGAACGCAAGGGTTATGCGAATCGAGCGCGTCGCCTTCTTCCGCTTTGTGAAGTAGTTTCGATTGCGCATAAGCGAAATGCAGGTTACTTTCCTGCATCGCTTTTCGCTTTATTTCTTCATCGGTTAAAAAATACAAGCGTCCGTCCGGGCCTTGCAGAGTAATGCCCGTCGGAGAGACGCTCGAATCGATCAGCTTGTCGAGTTCGGAATGTCTTTCGTCCATTTGCCCCCCTTGTTGATTAGAGCGTTTATTTAGAGCTTGAGTTTATTTTGGATTATTTGAAAGCAGTTCGTAATTGCCCATTTCGCGATTGTGCGAATCGAGCGTGCCCATGGCATCGGCCGTGGCTTCGAGCATTTCCTTGGTCAGCGCGATCGAATCGCTCAGCTGTTCGAAATCCAGCGAAGAGATGCGTTCGGGCGTGGGCATCGCTACCACCTGGTCGTTGACCAGGCCAAAGAAGTTTTCGATCGACTGGAGCCGTCCCTCGACGAGTTTGATGGATTTTTCCAGCTCATCGTAAGACGCGACGCGGCGTTTTAAGATCTCCACATTCGCCTGCTGGATCTGCTTGGTGCGGTCGTCGGTGGCGGTTTCGGCCGCGCGGTAAGCCTGTGAAAGCTGATTGTGAATGATCTGCCTGTTGATGGTCTTTAAATGCTGCTTGCGGCGGCGGTAGACGTCGAGCAGGTCGACGAAATCTTCCCAGCGCTGATCGAGCGAGCGGAGATTGGTCGGAAGGTCGCTGGCGCCGGTAAATTTGCGATAGTTATCGTAGATGTGATTTCTCTGGCCTTTTAAATAAAGGACCGCTTCGCGCTCGCGCTGGGAAAAGCTGTTGATCAGTTTTTCACGCTGCACCTCGCGGAGCTTATATCTGCGCTCTTTTTCGCGGCGGTCAACCAATCTTTTATAAATATTCATAGCCGGCACCGACACCAGGTAAGCGCCTTCGGCAACCAGTCCCACCGCCAGCGGAATGACCGATTGCGTATAAGCCGCCGCGACGGCAAAACCGGCGAGTCCCCAAAAGTTGACCGGTTCCTTGACCGCCTCTTTTATGTACCTGAAGTTTAACTTGTTCAGTTTTTCCAAGCTGGTTTCCATACCCTCTATAGTCCCAACATTAGAACGCTAATTACTAATTTTATTGCGCTAAAGGCCGCTAGTTATTTCCCTTGCCGGCTTCGTTCATCAGATGATCGATCTCGGCGTCGTGCACGGCACTTTCACTGCCGGCCGGAAGCGCGTCAACCTGCGGGCTGCCCGCGGGCAAAAGACCCATCTGGCGCTTGTAATCGAGCAGCTTGTCCTGCAGCTGCATTTGCGAAGCTTCGCGCTCGATGTCCTGCATCTGCGTATCGACGGACGAAGTGCCCAGCTGAAGCTTGGCTTCGGCGGCGGCCACGCGGCGGTCGATCTTCTCGCGCATTTCGTTAAAGGTCGAAGCATCGTCACCCAGGTTGAAGCTGGACATGGTCTGCGCCAACTGTTCCTGCAGCCTCGCTTGCTTTGAGGCGCTGATCAGCTGGATGGCTTCCTGCGTGCGATTCTGCATCTGCAGCACGTAATTGTCGCGCGCCTTTAATGCCTGCTTTGATGCCAGTGTCGCGGTATCCAGTTGCTGCCCGGTTTTATTGAGGTCCAACTGAGCTTGCTGCAGCTGGCCGATGTAGGCGGTGGCGATGTCGTCGCGGCCCTGTTTGACGGAAGCCTTGATCTTCGAATCGAGATCGACGACCTGGCCTTCCAGCCTTTCCTTGTTTTTCGCCAGCAGCCGTTCGGTCGCCATTACCTGCGCGACGGAATTATTAAGTTCCGGCACCCGGTCACGCATGTCGCGGATAGTTTGCTGCAGGATCAGTTCCGGGTTCTCGGTACTCTCCATCACACCGCCGAAGATCGCGCGCATATTACGCTTAAATCTCATCCACAATCCCATGTTTCATCAGCTCCTTAAAATCGGTTTCCCTAAAACCGCTTAAACCTTTACGACATTGCTCTTATCAAAGTTGCAAAATCTATACCAAATATACCAAAAGAATAGCAGACTGTTAATCAATTAGCATAATAAACTCATTGCCCATAAAAGAATAAAAGTTGCCTTGATGTAGCGATACATTTTGTGCGCTTAGTGTGATTGGCGGTAAAACTTCCGGAAATTAACCGTGAAACACACTAAATACACGAAGGTCATCCGCCGCATCCCTGCCGGACCTGAGAGTTTTTTGGCTTGAAAGATAAATATAGAGTCTAAATAAATTTGCAGTCCGGAAGGGCCTGGTTAGACGGAAAAACAGAGTTTAGAGGCAAAGCTAAAGCACTTGAAAATACGGCCGCAAGCCCTAAGTGTTTCATGGCGCCAGGGCTTTTTTTGCAAGTTAGCGAGGCAACTCGCGTTCAAAATACGGCAACCATTGGTGTAGCCGGGGTATGCCAGGGGCAAAAATGTTGGATTTGAAGTAACATTACCCATTGAGAAATACCGGCAATACCTAACCCAGAATAAACTATAAGGATGACGCACAAAATGTTTGCAAGATCTTATCGCGCGGGGATTTCTTTATTTTTGATACTAACTATTTACATTGGCGCACTGGCGCCGCTGAGCCCGGCCGTTTACGCGCAAAAGGTGGCGGGCACACCGGCATCAAATAATAAAAAAATGAGCGAAGTAAAAGGATTGGAATTTCGTTTAAGCGAGGGAACCGAGGGCGCGGAAACGCGCACCGTGACGCCGCCCTCCAAAACCGACCCGCTTTCGCCGGGCGACGCGGAAAGCCTCTTAAAACGCATCCCGCCGGTAAAGACCGAGGGCGACGATCAAAAAGATTTTGCGGTACGTGAACGCAGCCTGCCCGCGCCGAAAACCGGCAAGGTCAACCCCGTCAAATTTCCCGCGCCCGAAGACCGCGCGGCCCCCAATGCAAACATTCCCGCGAAACTCGACGTTCTGAGATTTTCCCCAACCGGTGAGGTTGCGATCGCGCCGGAAATGACCGTGACATTTTCGCAGCCGATGGTGGCCATTACTTCACAGGAACAGGCCGCCGAAACGGTGCCGGTAAGATTGACGCCGGAAGTAAAAGGAAAATGGCGCTGGCTGGGGACCAAGACGCTGATGTTTGACGCCGAGCAGCGTTTTCCGCAGGCGACAAAATTTACCGCCACGATCCCCGCCGGGACGAAGTCCGCCGTCGGCGGCACGCTGGCCAAAGATGTTTCGTGGTCATTTACCACGCCGCCGCCGGTAGTAAAAACCATGCTTCCGGCGAACCAGACGACGCGGCGCGACGTGCTGATGTACCTGGAATTTGACCAGGAAATAAACGCCGATCTGATACTGGCGAAACTTCAGGTATCGGGCGCGGGAAAACAGATCCCGCTGCGCTTTGCCACGCAGGCCGAGATCGATGCCGACACGGCTGTCAGCTATTACGTCAAAAAGGCCCAGCCTAAGCGCTGGCTCGCTTTCCGGGCAGTGGGACCGGACGGCGGCACGGCGGATGCGCTTCCGCCTGCGAGCGGTATTTCGGTGAAAGTACCCACCGGGACGCCTTCGTCAGAAGGCCCTTTGACCACCGCGAAAGATCAGGATTTTTATTTTTCCACTTACAGCCCGCTGGCATTTAGCCGCGGTTACTGCGGTTGGGAAGACAATAAAAATTGCTCGCCGCTTGAAAACTGGTATCTCGAATTTAATAACCCGATCGACGCCGAAACCTTCGACAAGTCGATGATCCAGATCACTCCGGCGGTGGAAAATCTCAACATCTATCCGAGCGGAAATTACATCTACATCACGGGTTTCAAAAAAGGCCGCACCACTTACACGGTAAACATCGACCCGAAACTGAAAGATATGTACGGGCAGTTTTTGAGCAAGCCCGCGTCCGCCACGATCAAGGTCGGCAGCGCGCCGCGCTCGCTCTATTCACAGGGAAAAAATTTCGTGGTACTCGACCCGACCGCCAAGCCCGCTTTCTCGGTCTATTCGATCAACCACCGTTCTTTAAAAGTAAAAGTGTATTCGGTCCAGCCCTCCGATTGGTATGCGTACCGCAAATATATGCAGCGCTACTATGAGGAGGAAGCAAAACGGCCGTCGATCCCCGGACAGCTGGTGGTGGATAAGACCATTCAGGTCAAGAACGTGATCGACGAGCAGGTCGAAACGCGGATCGACCTGGGTGAAGCGTTAAAGGACGGTTTTGGCAACGCCATCGTGGTGGTCGAACCGACCGCGCGCGAAGACAGGTACGACCGCATCCGCATCACCGCGTGGGCGCAGTCTACTCAGATCGGTCTGGACGCTTTTGTCGATTCGGGCGAAATGGTGGCGATGGCGACCGCGCTCAAAGACGGCAAACCGTTGAGCGGCGTGGAACTTTCGATCTATCCGAAACCGGGGCTCACTCTGAAAACCCGCGCGCAGGTCACTTCCTCGCGTTCATGGTGGGAATGGATGACGAGCTGGGGTTCGGCCGCGAAAGAAACTAACGGCGAAGAGATCAGCGACGCCGCATCTGAAGAGGGAGCCGAAAAGCCGGCTGAAACTCAGGGAGACAACAAGACCGACGATTCAGGCGTGCTGCGTTTTGCGCTGCCCGAAAGCGCCGACAAGAGCAATATGCTCATCGCCAAGCGCGGTAAAGACACGGCGTTCCTCCCGGAAAACACGGAATATTACTGGCAGGAAGGCGGCAGCTGGTACAAACGCGTCCAGCCGGACAGCCTGCGCTGGTTCACCTTTACCGACCGCGGTATTTACAAGCCGAAAGAAGAAGTTTCGGTCAAAGGCTGGATCCGCAAGATCGGCGGCGGCAAATTCGGCGACGTCGAAGGGCTGGGCGATGTTTCAAACGCCATCACTTATTCACTGCGCGATTCGCGGAGCAATGAAGTGGCCAAGGGCGAAACTACCTTTAATGCCTTCGGCGGGTTCGATATCAAAATGAAGCTGCCGGACAATATGAATCTCGGCAACGCTAATCTGACGCTGTCTTCCGCCAGCTACATCACCGGCTATAGCTACTCCATGCCGATCCAGATCCAGGAATTCCGCCGCCCGGAATTTGAGGTCAAAGCGCAGAACGAAACCGAGGCCCCATATTTTGTCGGCAGCGGCGCGATGGTGTCCGTCGATGCCAAGTACTACGCGGGCGGCGCTCTGCAAAACGCCGAGGTGAACTGGACCGTCACCGCCAAACCGACGAACTACACGCCGCCTAACCGTTCGGATTTTACTTTCGGTAAATGGTTTCCGTGGTGGCGCAGTTATTACGGCGATAATAATTACACCGAAACGACCACGCAAAATTTAAAAGGCGTGACCGGCGCGGACGGCAAGCACCGGGTGAAGATGGATTTCATCGCGGCCAATCCTTCGCGGCCATACACCGTCTCGGCCAACGCCGGGGTGGTGGACGTGAACCGCCAGTCGTGGGCCTCGACCACCAATCTGCTGGTGCATCCGGCCGATATTTATGTCGGCATCCGCACGCAGAAGACCTTTGTGAAGCAGTACGAAAAATTCAAGGTCGAAGCGATCGCCACGGGTATCGACGGCGAATACGCGCCCGGCCGCGACATCACCATCAAGACCATCCTGAAAGACTGGGTCTATGACAAGGGCTGGAAGGAAAAGGTCGTCGACGAACAGACGTGCACGGTCAAATCGACCAAAGAAACGGTCAGCTGTGAATTTACCGCCAAGCAGGGCGGCGTCTATACCATTACCGCTTCGGTGATGGATGACAAAGAACGCGTCAATGAAAGCGAACTGACGATGTGGGTGGCCGGCGGCAAAACTCCGCCGAAACGCGAGGTGACCAAGGAAGAAATCCAACTGATACCCAGCCAGAAAGATTACAAGCCCGGCGACGTGGCCGAGATACTGGTGATGGCACCTTTTACGCCAGCAGAAGGCGTGCTGACGCTGCGGCGCAGCGGCCTGGTCAAGACCGAGCGCTTTGCAATAACTGAGGGGGACGGATCGAGCAAGACGCTAAAGATCCCCATCGAGGACAAATACCTGCCAAATATTTACGTGCAGGTAGACCTGGTCGGCGTGGCCGACCGCACCAACGATCTGGGTGAGGTCGATAAGACCCTCGCCAAGCGGCCCGCGCTGGCGAGCGGCACTTTGAACCTGCCGATCTCGACCGAATCGCGTAAGCTGACGGTCACCGCCGAGCCCGAGTCGAAAAATCTCGCGCCGGGCGGCGAGACAACCGTCAACATCGAGGTAAAAGACAGCGCCGGAAATCCGGTGGCGAACAGCGAAGCGGCGGTCATCGTAGTGGATGAAGCCGTGCTGCAGCTCATCGGTTACCGCATCGGCGATCCGCTCGGCGCTTTTTACAGCATGCGCGGCCCCGACGTGACCGATTACCACTTGCGCGAAAGCGTGCTGTTAGGAAACCCGAAAGACTCGAAAGCTTTTGTTCAGGAATCTGCCGGCAACACACGCGGCGGGATAACTGCGTCCACGGAGGTGTTGGTCATGGGGTCCGACAGAGCGGGCGGCGGCAGGCAAAGAGCCGAGTCGCGCAAATCGGCCGGGCCCCCGCCACCGCCGTCAGCGAAACCCATGGCGGACGCCGAAAGCAATTTCAGAGTAGACGGCCTGGATAGAGACGAGGCTGCCCGGATGCAGAATGGCGAGCCCCCGATCTCTCTGCGCACCAATTTCAATGCGCTGGCGGTATTCTCGCCGTCGGTGAAAACGGACAGCAACGGCCGCGCGACGGTCAAAGTAAAATTGCCCGACAACCTGACGCGTTATCGCGTGACGGCCGTGTCGGTCACCAGCGACAAGAAATTCGGCGGCGGGGAATCGGCCATCACGGCAAAGCAGCCGCTGATGGTGCGCCCGAGCGCGCCGCGCTTTATGAACTTTGGCGACAAGGTCGAGCTGCCGGTTGTGATCCAGAATCAGACCGACAGCGCGATGAACGTCGATGTCGTGCTGCGCGCGACCAACGCCGAAATTACCAATGGCAACGGCCGCCGCGTAAACATCCCGGCCAACGACCGCGCGGAGGTGCGTTTCCCGGTGGCGGCGATGAAAGCCGGCACGGCCAGGTTCCAATTCGCGGTATCCGCAGGGAAATTTTCCGACGCGGCCGAGGTCGAGCTGCCGGTCTGGACGCCGGCGACGAGCGAGGCTTTTGCCACCTACGGCACGATCGACGAAAATGGTTCGATCGTCCAGCCGGTGGAAGCGCCGCGCGACGTCTGGCCGCAGTTCGGCGGGCTGGAAGTGACGACCTCGTCTACCCAGCTGCAGGAACTGACCGATGCGTTCATTTATCTTTACAGCTTCCGCTTCGAATGCTCCGAGCAGATTTCTTCGCGTATGCTTTCGATCGCGGCGCTAAAAGACGTGCTGACCGCTTTCAAGGCCAAGGATATG
>DASYKT010000007.1:0-27936 GCA_035995185.1 Pyrinomonadaceae bacterium | reverse complement strand
GGCCATTCAGGATAAGATCATAGCTTTATTGGCCGTGGGCCATTTAGCGTGAAACGTTAATTCACGATATATTAGTTGTTACAGCTAAATAGAAAATTAAATACGTTTAAGAATATTGGAGAACTTTATAATGGGAAGAGGCGATCAAAGAAGCAGGCGCGGCAAGATTTTTGCCGGAAGTCACGGTAAAACACGTCCGAAAAATAAAAAACGAACCGCCGGCGCGGGATCCGCTGTCGAAAGGCCGAAGAAAGCCGTTGCGGCTGCCGACGATAAGAAGCCTAAAAAAGCAGCAGCGGTCAAGAAAATAGAGAAAGCGGATGCAGCACCGGAAACGGTGGAAACTCCGGCCCCTGAGGTAGTGGAAACAGTTGGGACAGTGGAAACCACCGAACCGGTCACAGCACCGGAAGCAGTAGAAACTCCCGCGGCTGAAACGGCTGAAGCTCCGGAAACAGCCGAAGCGCCTGCTGCCGAGGCTGCGCCTGAGGAAACCCCGGTAGAGGAAGTGGTGGAAAAGGATGCGGAGGCTGAAAAGCCTGCCCAAGCCGAAGAAGCTGCCGAAGAAGATGCAGTTGAGAGTGCTCCGGCGGAAGATACTCCGGCGCCAACCGCGGAAGAAGACGTTGCAGCGGAAAAATCTGCGCACGCAGAGGAAGTAGCTAATGTCGATCCGCAGGCTGACCCGGCGGCAGTTGAAGGCGAAGAAAAAGCAGAGTAGTTTATTTTGAATAAATAATGGCAACCGAATTAGTAAAGATCACAGTTAACGGGCAGGAATTCGAGGTCGAAAAAGGCGCGCCCTTGATCGACGTCTGCAAGGAAAAGGGGTTTATGATCCCTTCCTTCTGCTATTACTCCGACCTGGAGCTTCAGGCCTCGTGCCGTATGTGCCTGGTGCGCGTGGAGAAAATGCCAAAGCTGCAGACTTCCTGCACGATGACCTGCACCGATGGGCTAAATGTCACGACCGAGAGCGACGAGATCGAAAAAGCGCAGCGCGCGATGAGCGAATTCCTGCTGGCCAATCACCCGCTCGACTGCCCTGTCTGCGACCGCGGCGGCGAATGCGAACTGCAGGAAATGGTCTTTGACTGGGGCGGGCTCGACGAGCGTTTTTCCGAAAAGAAAAACGCCTATCCGGAAAAATACCTTTCGCCCATCGTGGCCAACGACCAGCAGCGCTGCATCCTCTGCAAACGCTGCACCCGCGTCTGCTCCGAGTGGATGGGCGAGGACGCTATCGAGGCCGGCAACCGCGGTGTCGATACCGTGATCGGAACCTACGGCGGCTGGCTTAATTGTTCGCAGTGCGGAAACTGTATCGAGGTCTGCCCGACCGGCACGCTCCTCGACGCCGTGTACCGCCATGAAACCCGTCCATGGGAATTGGAACGCACTATTTCCACCGACACATACGGTTCGGACGGAATGCAGCTCAGCATCGGTTCGCGCGGGGGGCTGGTTCATCGCATCGTCGCCCGCGACCGCTATGTCAACGGTCTGAACGGCGAGTTTCTCGATATCAAATCGCGTTTCGGCCACGGTTTTATCAATCACCCGGACCGCATCAAGACCCCGCTCATTCGCTATACCAAAGGCGGCAAATTGATTCCCGCTTCATGGGATGCCGCGATATCTTTTGCTGCTGAGAAATTAAAAGCGGCGTCGGGTTCGGTCGGCGTTGTCGCCAGCGCGCGTTTGACCAATGAGTCTATCTACTCGTTGAAGCGTTTCGCCAAAGAGGTTTTAAATTCGGACGACTATGCGGTTTCCGACGCCTACGATCTTTCCGCGTTCTTCGATAGTATGAGCGCGCCGCTGGCCACGCACCGGCAGATCCGCCACGCCGCGACCATCTTGTTGATAGGGGGCGAGCCCGAGGAAGAGCAAACCTTCACCGCCAAGCAAATGCGCCAGGCCGTGAAAAATGGCGGGGCTAAACTGATCATCGTCAACGACACTCCGATCCGGCTGATGTCCGCCGCGACGCAATTCGTTCACATTAATCCCGGCTCTTACGATGCGTTCGTTTCTACGTTCGTGGGCAATGGCAAGTCGATAGATAAACTCGGCATCGCACAAGAAGAATTCGACGCGGTCAAACAAACCATAGCCGACACGCAGGGCGATCTGATCATTATGTTCGGCGGCGATATTTCCGGGGGAGCGCAGGCGATGTTGGCTAACTCCGCTGCCGGCTTCGCCGCGGAAGGCCGCAACGTATTGCTGCACCCGCTGCCGCTCTACAACAATTCCGTCGGCGCAAACGATATAATGAACGGCAAAAAGCCTCTGGCTGACGTGCTGAAAAATTCGAAGGCGCTCTACATCGCCGGAAGCCTGTCAGAAGAAAACGCCGCGCTTTTAGCCGGTAAGGATTTTGTCGTCGTCCAGGAAATGTTTGAAACAAAAACGACCGCGCACGCCGATGTTATTTTGCCTGCCGCTTCATTTGCCGAAATGGACGGCACCTATACCAATAACACCGGATTTGTTCAGCGCGTCCGCCAGGCGATCTCGCCGGTAAATCAATCGAAACCCGATTGGGTAGCCACCGCGACCCTGGCCAAAGAGATGGGTGTTGATTTCGCTTATCAAATGTCGGCGTCGAACGTTTTCGCGCAGCTGGCGGATAACACGCCCGGCTACGATGGAATGCGTTACCCGCATTTGAAAGATGAGTCGCGCCCGATGCAGGTAAAACATGCCATTGCCGATAAAAAAGATCTTTCAGATGAAATAAAGGCGCTCGACGAAAGCACCGCTGCGCTGCCTGAGCAGGCCGAAAAAAATACGGCCACGCCCAAGGTCGGCCACAAACTGTTCCGCATTACCACCATGACCGGCAAGACCGAGCAATTTCACTTGTTGGCCAGCGGTAATCCAAAACCGGAAAACAGGCTGGTCTCGCCGCTTTATACTTTTAATTTGGACGGTACTCCGAAAGAGACTCAATCGGAAGAACAAACGGTAGAGGCAGCGGCATAACAAATACGTTATGAAATATAGAGTAACAATAGAACAGGATGAGGACGGCGTTTTTGTTGCTGAAGTCCCGGCGCTTCCGGGTTGTATTTCGCAAGGAACCACTCGCGCCGAGGCGTTGGAAAATATAAAGGAAGCGATCGAGCTTTACGTGGAAAGTCTGGAAGCGCATAACGAGCCTGTTCCGCCTCCGATCACGGAAGAGATCGTAGAGGTTGCGGCTTGAACAATCTTCCGCAGTTGTCCGGACGAGAAATAGTTAAGGCTTGAGCAAGATCGGTTATGAATTTGACAGACAGCGTGGGAGCCATATGATCCTGCGGCAACTGAAAGAACCGTTTCGCAGAATAGTTGTCCCGGATCACAAGACCGTGGCTAAAGGTACAATGAGAGGAATTATAAAACAGGTCGGTTTGACCGTGGGAGAATTTAATAATTTGCTTTAATCGATAATTTTTATGGACCTCGATCTCTTAATTTTATTAGGGCTTAAGTTTCTCGCCATCGCCATCGCGTTTAACGTGGTGCTGATAATGGTGGCCTATATCGTGCTGGCCGAACGAAAGATACTCGGCTGGATCCAGGGACGCATCGGCCCTAACCGCGTTGGCTTCTGGGGCGTGCTCCAGCCTTTCGCCGATCTTCTCAAGTTCATTTTCAAAGAAGACATCATTCCCGATAAGTCGGTGCGCTTCGTCTATTTTCTGGCGCCGCTGGTGGCGCTGATCTGCGCGCTGATGCCGATCGTGGTTTATCCGTTCGGCCCGGAGATCGATCTCAGCTTTATTCCCTACGCGGGCGAATATCTCGGCAAGTTTCCGCTGGTGATCGCTCGTTTCGACGTCGCGCTGCTCTACGTTTTGGGCATCACCTCGGTCGGGGTATACGGCATCGCGCTGGCCGGCTGGTCTTCCAACAGTAAATACAGCTTGATGGGCGGCCTGCGCTCGTCTGCGCAGATGATCTCTTACGAACTGGCCATGGGAACTTCCGTGGTCGGCGCGGTCATGCTGGCCGGAACCCTCGACATTAACGGGATCATCACCAGCCAGCGTCAATTCGTCTGGTATATCATCCCGCAGTTTCTCGGATTTATCGTTTTTCTTATTTCAGCCTTTGCCGAAACCAACCGCGTGCCTTTCGATCTGCCCGAAGCCGAGACCGAGCTCGTCGCCGGTTTTCATACCGAATACAGCGCTTTGAAATTTGCGCTTTTCTTTATGGCTGAGTACGTGAACATGTTCACCGTCTCGGTTATGATCGTGACGCTTTTCCTCGGCGGCTGGCACGTTCCCTATCTGAACCTGGCTTTTGCCGAAGGGTCGCTGCCCTACGCGGCAATCAGCGTCGGCGCTTTTCTCGCGAAAATATTTTTCTTTTTGTTTTTCTATATCTGGGTACGCGGAACGCTGCCGCGTTTCCGTTTTGACCAGCTGATGAATTTCGGCTGGAAATTTTTGCTGCCGTTGGGGATATTCAATGTTTTTATCACTGCCCTGGCGGTCTATTTCTGGAACATAAAGTAGTTTGTTAAAAACGGATCAGTAATGTTCGAAACGATCATATTTTTTATTTTTGCCGGGCTGGCCATCGGCTGCGCCGTTTCCGTGGTGTATCACCGTAACCCGCTCTACAGCGCGATCTCGCTGATCGGCGTTTTTATTGCGCTGGCCGGGTTGTATTTGACGCTGGCTGCCCCGTTCATCGCCGCCGTACAGATCCTTATCTACGCGGGCGCGATCATGGTGCTGGTGGTGTTCGTGATAATGCTGCTCAATCTGGATGAAGGCCAGCGCCAGGTAAATCGCCTGCGCTATCTTTATTTGCTCGGCGGCATTTTCGGCGTAGGACTTTTGGCCCAGGCGTTCTTTATTTATTACGCCGTCAGCCGCGGACTCGAAAAAGGCGGTTTTCAGCCGTCCGATCCTGAGTCGGTAGGCCTTACCAAAAATCTGGGCAAGGCAATGTTCACCGAATACTTGCTGCCGTTTGAGATCGTCGGGCTGCTGCTCTTAATGGCGATCGTCGGCGCAATGCTCATGACCCGGCGCGCCTTTAACCCGAGAATTGAATTGGTATCGAAAGAAAATAAGACGGAAACCCAAAAATAAACTGCTATGCCAAACCTAGCTTTATATCTGGCCCTTTCGGGAATTTTATTCGCCATCGGCGTGGTCGGCGTGATCTATAAGCGCAACGCGATCGGAATGTTCATGTGTATCGAGCTGATGCTTAATTCGGTGAACCTGACCTTCGTGGCCTTTGCCCATTATTTTAACGATGTTACGGGTCAGCTTTTCGTCTTTGTCGTGATGTCTGTCGCCGCCGCCGAAGCAGCGGTCGGGTTGGGTATCATCATCGCGTTTTTCCGCAACAAGGTTTCAATTGACGTCGATGATGCGAGCATTTTAAGGAATTGATTTTCGGGCAGTTGCCATTTTATGGAAAGGAGGCAGGACAAGTGAGAGCGCGCGCAATTTTCGGATTTTTGCCGGCTGTATTAGCTGCCGTATTAGCCGCCGGCCCATTTACCAGCTCTGCCTTCGCGCAGCTTGACCCTGCCTCGCTTACCTCGGCGGACGGAAGATTTACCGTCCTTGCCGGCCGCAGCAATGTTTTGCAGGATGCCGGGCTCACCAGTCTTACCGCCCAGGATATACAGATCATCATAGAGAACGAGGCCGCGGGCAACCCACGCGTTCTGACGTCCCTGGCCGACGACCCGGAAGCAAGAAAAGCAGTTTTAGAAAATCTCAAACAGGCTCTGGCCGTGGCCAGCGAAGCCAGAAGGACCGGCTTTGCCGCGGACGAATCGATAAAAATGCAGCTGGCGCTGGCGCGCGAGGAAGAGCTCGCCCTCGCCTACGACGATAATTTAAAAGCCAAAGCCGGCAGCATCGGCGGACAGAATGCCCCCTTTAATTATATCGCCGACAAGGATGTCGAAGCTTTCTTTGGATCGCCGGCGAATAAAAAGAAATACGCGGAAGACCAGGAAACATTTCTTAAATTTATCGATCGCCAGCAAATAAAAGTTGGCGCCGCCGCGCCGGCGATGAGTGAGGAGCAAAAACAATTCGCTCTCGCGCAGTGGAAAAAGGTCACCTACGGGGCGCTCAAGGCCCGCGAATTACACCTGGATGACAAAAAGGTCGATCTGCTGGCAAAACTCCAGCAAGTGCTGATCCTCGCGCGACTCTTCAGTAAAGAAAAATTGAAGGCTGAGCTGACGCCGACCGGCGACGAGATAAAGGCTTACATGACGGCGAACGCCCGTTTCAGCAAAGAGCCGATGCGCGCCCGGGCTGAGGCGATACTGGCCAAGTTGGGCGCCGGAAGTGATTTTGCCGCGCTCGCCAATGAGTTCTCCGAAGATCCCGGTAACAAGGACCAAACCGGCAAGAGCCTCGGCGGGTTGTACGATTGGAATAACCGGGACGTTTATGTCAAGGAATTTTCCGACGCAGCCTGGGCCTTAAACGCCGGGCAGACCAGCCGGATCGTCGAAACCCAATTCGGTTATCACATACTAAAGCTTGAAGACAAACGCGTCCAAAAAGACCCGGGCAGTAAGGATGAAGAGCAGATAAAAGTTCGCCACATCCTGATCTCCACAATGTATAAGGAAGAACCGGGGCCTGATCCGGCGGGCGGAAAAACGGTGCAAATCGAAGCGCCGATGGTCACGATGGAAGAAGGCGCCCGGAAGGAATTGGGCAAGCAAAAGCAGGCCAGGGTAATTGAAGGCATTTTAGCGCGCAACCCGATAACTCTGCCGGACGATTTTCATATCGTCGCGCCGGCGGAAACCGGGGCTGGGCCTGCCGCTGCAAAAACCGCGTCGGCAACTAAAAAGGCGCCCGCGGCAGCTAAAAAAGCGGCGGCCCGTAAAAGTGTAAAAAAAGGTAAAGCCCGTTATTCAAAAAAGAAACCGTAGGTCTTTGGAGATGTTTGGCCAAAGCGGGTGATGCTAGTATTTTGAAGAATTAAGATCAGCCATTATCGAGGAGCGACATTTTTATGGACGATGTAGTAAAACAGCGACATGGATGTTTGACCGTTTGGCTAATACTAATAATGATCCTGAACGGCTTTGTTGCGATCACTCTGCCGTTTGCTATTTCTCAAATTACGCAGGCGCAACCCACTTTCCCGGTCTGGGCAGGTTGGGGGTCGGTATTAATGGCATTGCTCAATGTGGTGTTTCTGGTAGCTATTTTTAAATGGAAGAAGTGGGGCTTTTATGGATTTGCCGTCGCCACCATTGTCAGCTGTGCGCTTAACTTTTATGCGGGAGTCGGTGTAGCTCTGTCGCTGATCGGTTTGGTGGGAATTGCTATTTTGTTTGGCGTGCTGCAGATCGGCGGCAAGAAAAAGGGCTGGGGCCAGCTGGAGTAAGTTTTGAATCAACGCTTTAGCGTGCTCTGTTTTGGTTAATAATTATGGCTTTGGAAATGCGCGAGGTTTGTGAGAAATGCGGCGGCGGTGTGACGCCCGACGGTGAAGCATATATCTGCACCTTTGAATGCACATTTTGCGCCAAGTGTACCGCCGAGATGTCAAACGTTTGCCCGAATTGCAGTGGAGAGCTGGTCCGGCGGCCGAGAAAAAAAGTTTAGCGTCCTGGCTTGGCGTATTTTGTTTTATTAATTGCCATTAGCTTTAGCTAGTGAACCTAGGTTCTTTTCAACCATCGGCTTTAGCCAAAGTATCAGGCTAAGGCATTTGAAAGTTATTTTGATTTATTCGGCTAAAGCCGTTTTGCTATGTTTCACTACTCCACTAGCTAAAGCTAGTGGTAATTGATTGAAACCGTATTGAAAAAATGACAAATTAATTGATTTCACGAAATGATCGAGAACAATCTTATAAGCATAATCATTTTCGCTCCGCTGCTTGGCGCGGTCATTAACTGGCTGATCGGCGGAAAACTGAAAAATGAATTTTTTAGCGGCGTGGTCGCGTGCGGCTCGATCGCCGTCTCAACGCTGGTCGCGTTTTACATCACGCTTTCGGCGGACGGCGGCGCGCTCTTTATCGACAAGCCCATCTTCGACCATCTCTGGACGTGGGTTCAGGTCGGAACTTTCCGCGCCGATTTCGGTTTGGCGATCGACCACCTTTCGGCTATCTACGTGATGTTCGTGACCTTCGTCGGTTTTCTCATTCACGTATTCGCCGTCGGATATATGCGCAAAGATCCGGGTTTCTACCGTTTCTTTGCCTATCTCAATCTCTTTATGTTCTCGATGCTGACGCTCATCCTGGCGGATAATTTTCTGCTGATGTTCGTCGGCTGGGAAGGCGTGGGCTTATGCTCTTACCTTCTGATCGGCTATTACCTGCAGAGCGACGAAGCCCGCCGCGCCGCCAAAAAAGCTTTTGTCGCCAACCGCATCGGCGACTGGGGCGTGATCATGGGCGTCTTCCTGCTCTTTATGCTCACCGGTTCGATCAGTTTTTATGACAAGATCGTCGGCGGCGAAGAAGTGCGAAGCGCGTTAAATATCATGGCCGCCCTGCCGCAAGATCCCTTTACCTGGGGCGCGATCTTTGCCGGCGGCGCCACGTCCGTTGCCCTTTTGCTCTTCATCGGCGCGACCGGTAAATCCGCGCAGATACCGTTATACGTCTGGCTGCCGGACGCGATGGCCGGCCCGACGCCCGTTTCCGCGCTCATCCACGCCGCCACGATGGTCACAGCCGGCGTTTATATGGTCGTGCGCTGCAACGGTATTTTCCAGAATGCGCCCAGCGCGATGTTCACGGTGGCTATCATCGGCGCGGCCACCGCGATCTTTGCCGCCACTATCGGCCTCGCGCAAAACGACATCAAGAAAGTTCTGGCTTATTCGACCGTGTCACAGCTCGGTTACATGTTTTTGGCCTGCGGCGTGGGCGCTTTTAGCGCGGCGATCTTTCACGTGATGACGCATGCTTTTTTCAAAGCCCTGCTTTTCTTGGGTTCCGGCTCGGTCATTCACGGAATGCATCATGAGCAGGACATGCGGCGGATGGGCAATCTGAAAAAATATATGCCTATCACCTTTGCCACCATGTTCACCGGGTGGCTGGCGATCTGCGGGATCATTCCCTTTGCCGGGTTCTTTTCAAAAGACGAAATACTCTATCGCACATTCGACGCCAAAGGCCTGGGAAACTGGTCGATGGCACTTTGGATCGTCGGTATCACTACCGCCGTGTTGACCGCCGTTTATATGACGCGGCTGATGATCATGACCTTCTGGGGTAAAGAAAGATTTAATGACGCCCCTGTACATGAGGCCGGCCATCACGATGCTGCCGCGCATGATGAGGAAGAGGAAGAAGGACATCACCATCACGGCCCCATTCACCCGCACGAATCGCCCTGGACGATGACCGTGCCGCTGATCGTGCTGGCGTTCCTTTCCACCGTGGGCGGTTTGGTGGGAATTCCTTATGCCCTTAGTTCCCTGGTCGGCGCGGGCGACGTCAACGTATTCGAGCACGTGCTTGAACCGGTGATCGCAAAACGCGGTCCTGCTGAAACAGCAGAATCACACGGCTCGCAAAAGCAAACGATCCCCCACACCACCAAAGAAGTGGAAAGATTAAGCGCCGAAAAAGCTGCCGAGCACAGTACGGCGGCCGAAGAGGCTCATTCTCCTGCCGATCTCGGCTGGGAACGCGGCCTTGCGGCTTTGTCTTTAGGGCTGGCGCTGGTTGGTATCTTCATTGGATTTTCCGCCTTTAAGAACAACCCGCTGCGCAAGATGCCAAAGATACTGGAAGAAAAATGGCGCATCGACGAGGTCTACAATCGCTATATCATTGACCCCATCGCCAATTTCTCGCGCGAAGGGTTGTGGAAAGGTTTTGATCTCGGCTTTATCGATGGCGCGATAAATGCCATCGGCGCGCTGATGGTCGAATTGGGTACTTTGCTGCGGGGTGTGCAGGTCGGCTTTGTCCGCAGCTATGCGGCAATGATCCTTTTCGGCGGACTGCTTTTACTCGGATTTTTTGTTTATTACGGATTCAGACTGATCGGATAAAAAAGTATCGCCGGCATCTTGCCGGCTGTCGCGGGAGCGTCTTCGCTCGCGCATTTTAGAAATTAAAACATGGATTGGATCAACGAAAACTTACTGACGATCTTGATTTTGCTGCCGGTCATCGGCACCGTGGCTATTATCACGCACCAGATGTTCTGGAAAAATGAAGGCCAGATCAAATGGCTCACGCTCGGAATTACGATCGTTAACTTTCTTTTATCGCTGCTGCTCTTAGAGAGCGGCAAGGTCTCGGCCGCCGGTTTTTCCTACGAGGTAAATGTGCCGTGGATAACCGCCATCGGCACTAATTATCATCTCGGTATCGATGGCCTCAGCGTCTGGCTGGTGCTGCTGACCACGCTGACCATGCCCATCGCGGTGCTCTCCAGCTGGCATGCGGTGGAAAAACGGCATCTCGCTTTCTACGCCTTTTTACTTTTGATGGAAAGCACGATGATCGGCGTTTTTACTTCGCTCGACCTGCTGCTTTTCTATCTTTTCTTCGAAGCCTCTTTGATCCCGATGTTTTTCCTGATCGGCATCTGGGGCGGCGAAAACCGCATCTACGCGGCGGTCAAGTTTTTTATTTACACGGCGATCGGCAGCCTTTTGATGCTGGTGGCGATAATCTCGCTGTACTTCCTCCAATTAAAAGAGACCGGTATCGGAACATTCGATTACATTGTCCTGCTGGAAGCGCTCAAGAGCGGCGGCATCCCCTTGACCACGGAAGCGGGGGGCCTGTTGTTCTTTGCCTTTGCCATCGCTTTTTCTATCAAAGTTCCCTTGTTCCCGTTCCACACCTGGCTGCCTGACGCGCATACCGAAGCGCCGACCGCCGGTTCGGTCATCCTGGCCGCGGTCCTGCTCAAGATGGGAACGTACGGGCTGATGCGTTTTAATTTCACCTTGTTCCCGGAAGCTTCCCGGAAATACGCCGCGATCTTTATTGTCCTGGCCGTCATCGGCATTATTTACGGCGCGCTGGTAGCGATGGTCCAGCCGGACATAAAACGCCTGGTGGCGTACTCGTCCGTTTCGCACATGGGATTCGTCATGCTGGGAATGTTTTCCTTTACCCAGTTCGGAATGCAGGGCGCGGTTTACCAGATGCTCAACCACGGTATTTCCACCGGGGCGCTGTTCCTGCTGGTCGGCTTTATTTACGAGCGGCGTCATACCCGGCAGATCACGGAGTTTGGCGGGCTGGCCAATGTCATGCCCAATTTCGCCACGATCTTTGTCATCACGACCATGTCGTCGATCGGGCTTCCATTTTTAAATGGCTTTGTCGGTGAATTTTTGATCATGCTCGGAATGTGGACATCGCATGCGCTCACCGGTAATTGGAACTGGATCGCCACGATGCTCGCTGGAACTGGCGTCATCCTGGCGGCGGTTTACCTGCTCTGGATGGTGCAGCGCGTTTTCTTTGGTCCCGTCACCAACGAAAAAAATAAAACACTTTCCGACCTTAACTGGCGTGAGATCGGGTTGATGCTGCCTTTGCTTTTCCTGATGCTCTTTATGGGCGTTTATCCGCGGCCTTTCCTGGCCCGCGCCGATGAAAGTGTTAAGGCAATCCAGCAGAGAGTGTCGGGCGGTGAAAAAGGCGGCGATTTTGCCGAGGTCAGTGTCGATGCCAATGCTGTTCATGATGCTTCGGATGTTCACGCGAAGTAAACTTGGGTTATTTTGTTCTTTGTAATTAAATCTTATAAATTGCCACTAGCTTTAGCTAGTGGACAAAAGAGAGGGTTTATTGGGGCTTTAGCCCAACAAAAACAGGAAATTCGGCTAAAGCCGAGCAGATAAAATGTTGATAACCACTAGCTAAAGCTAGTGGCAATTATAAGAGATTGCCACTAATTCAACTTTAAGGGCAACTAAAAAATTTGATGATGATAGATCCGATATTTTTAATCAGCGTTTCGAAACCCGGCGTCAATCTGCCGATCATTCTGCCTGAGATCATTGTGGCGATCGCGGCGGCCGTGGTGATGCTCTATGACTGCTACCGGCCGAATCAGCGCCATGTCTCGGCGATCCTGGCCCTGATGGGAATAACCGCGGCGGGCTTTGGCACTGCCTGGATCGGCTACAACGGCGCTCCCGGCGATAACTGGGGCGGGATGATCGCGTTCGACAGCCTGCGGATGAGCTTCACGGTTGTTTTTCTTATCGTCACTTTTCTGACCATTCTTATTTCTTCCGTCTGGATGGAAAACGAAGACATACCGGCCGGCGAGTATTATTCCCTGCTGCTTTTTGCCACTGTCGGAATGATGCTGATGGCTTCGGGCAACGACCTGGTCATTATTTTCCTCGGCCTGGAAACTCTCTCGATCGCCACCTATGTGATGGCGGGATTGCGCCGCACCGACCTGCGATCAAACGAATCCGCGATGAAATACTTCATTCTCGGTTCGTTCGCCTCCGGATTTTTGCTTTATGGAATGGCGCTCATCTACGGCGCGACCGGCACCGCGACGCTCGCCGGCACTACCAACATCGCCGAGATCGCTGGGCGCGTGGGCACTTCGCAATTCCCGGCGCTGCTGCTGGTCGGCGCGGCGATGCTTATCATCGGGTTCGGCTTTAAGATCGCCTCGGTCCCGTTTCACGTCTGGACGCCGGACGTCTACGAAGGCGCGCCAACCCCCGTCACCGCATTTATGGCGGTCGGTTCCAAGGCGGCCGCGTTTGCCTCTTTCCTGCGCGTTTTCGCGCTCGGCTTTCCGCTGGCGGCGGGCATAGCCGGCGGAAGCGTCTCCGGCACTCTGAGCGAGGCCTGGATCACCGCTCTTTCCGTCATTGCCATCCTGACCATGACCGTCGGCAACATCGCCGCGATCGTGCAAAACAACGTCAAGCGAATGCTGGCCTATTCTTCGATCGCGCACGCCGGTTATGCCTTGGTAGGTTTTGTGGGGGCCGGGGCAGCCCTTTCCGCGCCGCAGCGCGATGAAGCAGTGGTCGCCGTGGCGTTTTACCTGCTCGGCTACGCTGTCACGAACCTCGGCGCTTTTGCCATCGTTACGCTGCTCGGGCAAAAGAACGACCGCCGCACCGAATTTGAAGATTACAACGGCATCGGTTTCAAATCGCCGGTCCTGGCCTTCTCGCTGTCGCTCTTTATGCTGAGCCTCTTCGGCCTGCCGCTGACGGCCGGTTTTATGGGCAAGATACTGGTGTTCCGTCCGGCTATTCAGGCGACCAATCCGATGCTGACGCTGCTCGTGGTGGTAGCGGTGATAAACAGCGCCATCTCGGCATACTATTATCTCAGGTTCATCGTCGTAATGTTCTTTAAGGAACGGACTACCGAATGGACCGCGCCAAAGATCCCGGCCAGCATCGGCGTGGTCCTGGCGGTCACGGTTTTTGGTGTTTTGTACCTCGGTATCTTTAGCGACCGGGTGATCGAAGCTTTCCGTTATGCCCCGCCGTCAGCGGTGACCGCACCGGCCCCGGCAGGCGCCACAAAAACGGTAACTGTCCCGCTGCGTTAAGTTTTCGTAAATTTTACGCTTTGAAAATTTGTAAAATTCCGTTATTCTAGTACGGAAAATCGGCGAATGAATTTCTTGTTCGCCTTTTTTTCTTGTTGGTCTTACGCTATTTGAGATTTATATGAAACCAGCGGAAGCGCTTAAAGAGTCGGCCGGTGAAAAGTGGATCCCCGCTATTTACCGCGACAAGGTGCGGGTTTTGCGAACGCGCTCCTTTAACCTGGGCATTACGGCGCGGAAAAGTGACCCGGAAATTTTCTATACGCTTTTAGGTATAGAACTTAAGGCCGGCCGGACGCGAATTTCCTGTCCGGACCTTTCCACGGCACGTTACTTGCGTGTTTTTACGCGGATCGGTGTCGCGGAGATCGCTATCCCTTACGATATCTCGAAGATAGCTACTCTGGCAGACGAACTTGAATCATCCTGGCAGCATACGCTGCTTTTACTGGAAACATCGGAAGAGGGAAAACCCAGGGCAGTTCAGGGCCGTGCCCGTTCCGGTTTGATAAAGTTAATGCGTGATGAAATAAGCGCCATCGGCGCCGGCCCGGCGTTGCCGGAATTTAAACAGACCACCAAACAGCAAAAATATCATCAAAATAAAAAGTGACTATGAACGAAACGGCAGTTAAAGAAAGAAGCACTCCGCAGGAGATCGCCCTGTTTGAATCGGAAGAGTTACCTTTCCCTTTTAATAAAACCACTTATTGCCGTTACGAGCCGATCGAGCAAAAGATCGCTAGCGCTCGTGTTTTAATAGTCAATAATCTTCTTCGTTACGAGAGCGATCTGTCGCCCCTGGCCCGCCAGGAATGGAACGGCACTACCGAAACAAAGTTAAGGTTTGAGCGCAAGATCGCCGGCATGGCGTGCGACAACATCGCCAAAAATATCAACCGCCTGGTGCGTCATCCCAAGACCTTGCTGGTGCATCTTTCGGAAGTGACCGAGGCCGTCCGCGATTTCCAGCCGCAAGCCATCGTCCTCAGCGGAACATTAAGCGATTTTGATTACTACAACCCCGACCACCTTAATAAATTCAAAGATTTTATTTTAGAGACAAAACTTCCGGTCCTCGGCATCTGCGGCGGCCATCAACTCGTCGGTTGGGCCTTTGGTTCGGAGCTGGTAACGCTCGATCATCTCGATCCGGCGGAAAAACGTGTCGGCCGCACGCTCGAATATCAATACCGCTTTGTCAGGATCACCAAGCCCGATGACCCCATCTTTCAGGGCATCCACGATAGCGACGCCGGCCTCTGGCAGGATTACACGCGCGAGGGACGTATTCTGCGGGTGTGGCAAAACCACGGCTTGATGATCGAAGGAACGCCTCCGGGATTCGAGATCCTCGCCACCGCCTTAAAATGCAAAAACCAGATGATGGTCAGGCGTACCGGCGGGCAATTGATCTACGCGGTGCAGTTTCACCTGGAAAAATCCTTTGAAGACTGGACCAAGAACCCCACCCGCTGGGAGCACCCGAATAAATCCCGCGACGGCCGTGTCCTCTTCGAAAATTTCCTCAAACTGGCGATCCAACACAAACAGTAGGCAGCAGCAATGGGCAGAAGGCAGTAATCAGTAACTGGTAATGGGTAACTGGCTATTGGTTAGTGGATTTTTTGCTTGTATTGTTTTTTTCGTGCCTCTTCGTGTGTTTTAGTGGTTCCAGCTCTTCTGCCTTCTGCCACTGCCCACTGCCCACTGCCCACTGCCCACTGCCTACTTGCCTACTGCCCACATTGACCTAAGTCCTTACAACATTTAAACTTTCCTCTAGATTTATCGTATAGGAAAGAGTATGGCCAAGAAAAACTCCGAAGACACCGAAGGGCTCGAGCCTTCTAAATTTATTCGCTGCCGATTTTGCGGGCAAAAAAATCAGGTAAAAGACAGTCCTAAAGGCGACGCGGTCTGCGGTAAATGCCGTTTGCCGCTTTCCAACGAGCCGCATAAAAAATTCGCGCATCTCAGCAAGCACGATTATATTCACCCGGCCGACAGCAAGGCGCTGGCCGCCCTGCGGGCGATCCCCGGTATCGACTCGGCTTTAAAGAAGCTTCTGGCCGTGACCGGCGAATCCGCCATCCGCGTGACCTTTATGGCGAGCGCGGTAAAAGTGACGCCCAAGCAGTGCCCCGACCTACACGCCAAACTCCAGATCGCCTGCACCACGCTCGGCGTGGAAATGCCCGATCTCTATATCCAGCAAAATCCGATCGTTAATGCTTTTACCGGCGGGGTCGAAAAACCGATCATCGTTCTCCATTCTTCGCTGATCGAACGTCTGAATGATGAGGAAACCCTCGCCGTCATCGCCCACGAAGTGGGCCATATTCACGCCGAGCACGTTCTGTATCTGACCGCCGCCCGCCTGATGGAAGCCCTGGCCAATGCCTCGGTCGCGCGCTTGATACCCGGTTCTGAGATCATCAAATTTATCGTCTCAGCGGGAATTTCCAGCGCCCTGCTGGCCTGGGCTCGCCGCGCCGAACTTTCCTGCGACCGCGCCGCTTTGCTGGTCGTCCAGGACGAACACGTGGTCGGCCGCACGATGATGAAACTCGCCGGCGGCACTTTCGCCTCGCGGATCGATTACGACCTGTTTCTCGAACAGGCGCAGGATTTCAAGAAAAACTACGACGAAAAGGCTCTCGACCGTTTCTGGGCCGATATTATTTCGTCCGGCATGTCACATCCTTTTCCCGTCTGGCGCATTGCCGAGATATTAAAATGGGTGGAAGACGGCGATTATCAGAAAGTCCTGAAAGAAGTGAAATAAGTGCCTTGGGTATCGGCACTTTTCCCGCGAAATTGCTATAATTGTCACATAAATAAGATCAATTATATCGAGAGTACTAATGCCGCCCGTTAAAGAACGAGCTTTGTCCAATTTTTTCTCCCCTTCGCAAAACCACCTGATCCTGATCGTTGGTTTGATCGCTTTGGCGTGTCTTATCGCTGGCCTGGCGCTTAGTTTTGCGTCCGCCAGCCTTGACGCCGCCCAGCGCTGGCTTTTGCTTTCTTTTGTTATCTTATTCCCCACGCTGGGTTTGGGCGTTTCGCTCTGGCTGATATTGCGGCATCACCGCAAGCTGACCGTCTCCGCCAGGGACGAAGACATTAGCTGGCAGCTGACCGGCTCCGAAGAACAAAAAAATAAATTAAACGCCGAGGTGATCGAGCTCGCCGCCACTTTGGGAATGTCCAAAACGCAGATCGGCGATCTCCGTTCCGCCTATATCGTGGCTAAGGATCTCGCCCTGCGCCAGGTCGAGCTCGAAGCCGAAACCCCGCTCATGCGTCATATCCGCATCGGCGAAGCCGATTTCGATGCGCTCATCGTCGATCACGACGTCGTTACCTGTATCGATACGACTTTCCTGGCCATCCCGGAAATGACGCAGGAACGCATCGGTTCCATTCTGCAAAAAACGGAATACGCCACGCAAAAATTACAAGCCCTGCGTCCCGGTACCAAACTCAAACTTCTTCTCGCGATCGTGACCCAGCTGAACGCGGAAGATGAGGGTAAGATGCGCGCTCTTTTGATCGAGAAATTTTCGCTTACGCCGGTCGACGTCGATATCAGGTTGATGGATTTTGAAGGATTGCAGCGTGTGTTTGCCGCTGACTAAACGCTTATGCTTAAAGATAAATTTGGAGTGATCTTTGGGGTCGCCAACAAACGCTCGATCGCCTGGGCCTGCGCACAGGCCTGCGCCGAACATGGCGCGCGGATGGCATTCAGCTACCAGGGCGAGAGAATAAAAGAGAACGTCGAAGACCTTGCCAACGGGCTGGGCGATTCGCTCGTCGCCCCGTGTGACGTCAACGATCAGGCTGAGGTCGACCGTTTCTTTGAAACCGTGGGTAATGAATTCGGTCGGATCGATTTTCTTATTCACAGCATCGCTTTTGCCCCGCGCGAAGCCCTGGAAGGCGGGCTGGTTGACACCACCCGCGATGCATTTCGCACCGCGCTCGAAGTCAGCGCTTATTCGCTTACTCAGCTTTCGCGCGCTGCCGCGCCGCTGATGACAAACGGCGGAAGCATCGTAACGATGAGTTACTACGGCGCCGAAAAAGTAGTGCCGAATTATAACGTAATGGGCGTCGCCAAAGCGGCGCTGGAATCTTCGACCCGCTATCTCGCCTATGACCTGGGGAAACAAAACGTCCGCGTTAACGCCATCAGCGCCGGGCCGATCAATACCCTTTCGGCGCGCGGCGTGAAAAACATGGGCTCATTGCTTGGCTATGTCGGCGAAAAATCACCGCTCAAGCGAAACGTTGAGGTCCGCGAAGTAGGAAACACCGCTCTCTTTCTGGCCAGCGATATGTCATCCGGTATTACCGGCGAGGTCATCTATGTCGATTGCGGTTACAACATTATGGGGATTTGAGGTATTATATCCGTCCCGAATTTGAGCTTTTTTTGAAGTAAATGACAGAAATTATTACAACCGATGGACTGGTAGCGAACCCGACTCAAGACGAGATCCTGCTTCGTTCCCCGGACCCGAAAGATGATTACCAGGCTTCCGATTCCTGGCGTGTTTTCCGCATCATGAGCGAGTTCGTCAACGGATTCGATGCCATGTCGGACATCACGCGCGGCGTCACGGTTTTCGGCTCTGCCCGTACCAAGGAAGACAGCCCCAGCTACGATGCCGCCCGAGAAACCGGTAAGTTATTGGCAGAAGCGGGTTTCGAGGTGCTCACCGGCGGTGGCCCGGGCATCATGGAAGCCGCTAATCGCGGTGCCAAGGAAGCCGGCGGCGTCTCGGTCGGCTGCAACATCGAGCTTCCCTTCGAGCAGATTCCTAACCCTTATCAGAACCGCGCGCTGACCTTCAAATATTTCTTCGTCCGCAAGACGATGTTCATCAAATACAGCAACGCCTTTATCATTTTTCCCGGCGGCTTTGGAACTTTGGATGAAGCGTTCGAAGCGCTGACCCTGATCCAGACCCACAAAGTGAGAAATTTCCCGGTCGTGCTTTTTAATTCCGGTTACTGGAAGGGGCTGGTATCATGGCTGACCTCCACCATGCTGCACGATGGAAATATCAACCCCGAAGATTTGATGCTTATCCATCTGACCGATTCTCCGCATGACGCCGTTGAGTTTGTCTCCCGTTACTATAAAGCGGAAGAAGAAAACAGAGCAAAAATATCTTAAGAAAACATAAAAGTTATACTCCGATGCAAAAGAAATTCTTTCTCTTATTTTTAATTTTCCTTTTACTTCCCTTATTTTCATCCTGCCAAAAAGCTGAGACAAAAAACGCCGCGGCTCCGTCTGCCCCATCGGCAGACGCCAAGCGCTTCCCTTTTAAAGGGATCGTCGTCTCCGTCAATAAAGCGAAGAATGAAGCCACCATATCGCACGATGAAATTCCCGGCTATATGGATGCCATGACCATGCCGTTCCCGATCAAAGATACCTGGGTGATGGATGAGATCTCGGCCGGTTCGCAGATCCAGGGAGAACTGGTGGTTGAAAAAGGCGATTTTTATCTGGAGCACGTGGCTATCGTCGTCGCGCCAAATCCGAATCAACCTCCTCCGCCGTCCTCTTCCGAACAAGCCGAAAAAGAATTGGCAGGAAAAGAGGTCCCGAATTTCCAGTTGACCAATCAGGATGGAAAACGCATCAGCACCAACGATTTTCGCGGCAAGGCGCTGGCGGTCACGTTCATCTATACCCGCTGCCCACTGCCTAATTTCTGCCCGCTGATGTCGATCCGCTTTTCTGAAATAGCGATGAACCTGCAGAAATCGCCCGAGCTTAAAGACAAGGTGCGCCTCTTAAGTATTACCTTCGATCCGGCGCATGACACGCCGCAGGTTTTGAAAAATTACGGCGCGGGCTATTACAACAAAGATACGAAACCTGACTTTACTCTCTGGCAGCTCGCGACCGGCTCCGAAGAAGACATCCACAAAATAGCGGACTTTTTCGGATTGGCTTACCAACCCGACGCCACTGATAAAACCCAGATCATTCATTCGCTGCGCACGATCGTGATCGACCCGCAGGGCAAAATAAGAAAAGTTTTCGCCGGCAACGAATGGAGCAGCGAGCAGGTTCTAAAAGAAATGCAGGCAAGCCTAACTGCTGATAATAAATAGTTTGGATGAAAGAATAGTGGCTCTTGTTTCGTGCGTTTAGTGTGCTTCGTGGTTAAGCTTTAATTTCACTATGCTTAAACAACTGTGAGAATTTAACCACGAAACACACCAAACACACGAAATAGCCCAAGAGGATTTACGAGCAACTCATAAAAAAAATAAGATACCGCGCTAAAGTGCAGACTCCGCACTCTCTTCCGTCACCGGCATCTCATCGACCATCGCCCGCGCTTCGCGTTCGCGCCAGAACCAAATGATCCCCGCGCTGCCGGCAAAAATGCCCGCGGTTACAGCCAGGGTTTCCGGCGAAATATAATGCATCGCGTAGCCGCCCGCGAGTCCCGACAAACTAAACACCGTTATCTCCGCTCCCCGGTCAAGCGTCAGCACGCGTCCGCGAATACGGTCCGGGATCGACCGCTGCAGCAAAGTTTCCTGCAGACCGTACTCCGCGCCGATGATCATGCGCGAAAACATGAACATCATACCCACCAGCCAGAGCGTGGGCATCAATCCCCCGAGCGAATAAAGCACGCCGTGAACCACCACCGTCCACCCGATGAAGTGATAGGTCAGTTTATTATCTTCGACGAACGTCCCTACCCGGCGCGAGAGCAGCATCCCGATAAAAAGTCCCAGTCCGGCCGCGGAAAGCAGAAATCCCAGTGCCGAGTTCGGATCCCAGCCTTCACGCGTTGCAAAAGATATTCCGCCCAATCTCTCGGCGATGATAAATGACACGCCGCCGCCGATCGCCCAAAAAATATTTAATAAAATAATGGTCAGCGCCAGCCGGTTGCCCACGGCATAGCGCAGCCCTTCCAGCGCGTCGGCAAAAAACCCGGCGCGGTTTTCTTTCGTGACCGCTGCCAAATCTTGCGCGCGGGTCTTTTCTTCCGGGATCATCCAGACCGAATAGGTCGAAAAGACGAACGTCAGTGAATTGAGGATGAACGGTATGTAGTAGCCGAAAGATCTTACCGCTATTCCGCCCAGCGCCGAACCGACCGCCATCCACAAAAAGCGCGGCGTGAACATCAGCGCGTTTCCCGCCAGCAGCGATTCCCGCCCGATCAGATTCGGCAGCGTCGCGTTTTTCGCTGCTTCAAAAAAAGCGGTGAACGTCGACATCAAAAACACGCCCACATAAACCAGCCAGAGGTCTTCCGGCCTGTGCACCAATAGGAAGATCAGCGCGCACAAACAGCGCGCGATATCCGCCACCAGCATTACCGTCCGGCGCGATACTCTATCGACCAGCGTACCCGCAAAAGGCATCAGCACCGCAAAAGGCAGCGTTTGCAAAAGCAGCACTATCGCCGCCGCATCCGGTGAAGATTCCGAGATCAGGCGAACCAATCCCAGTACGGCGATCACGTTAAACCAGTTGCCCAGTTCCGAGATCGTCTGCCCGTATAACAGCCAGCGCAGATACTTGTTCTGTTTTAATAATGCTGCGTAGGTCAGCTGCTTCATAAAAAAATTACCGCCAAATCAAAAAACCGTTGGGCTGCCTACCCAACGGTTCTCAGCCAACTGCGTTTCTTATGTTAATTTCCGGAAAATTCCGGGGCGCGTTTTTCAAAAAATGCGGTGACGCCTTCTTTAAAATCCTCCGACTGCCCGGATTCGATCTGGCATTTATGCTCCAGTTCCAATTGTTCCTGTAAAGTATTGGAAAAGCTGGCATTTATCATCTTCTTGATACGGCCTATCGCGGCGGTCGGCGCCAGCGCCAGGCGATCAGCCATCGTCAAAACTTCACTCATCAGGTAATCGGGCCCGACGGTTCGATTGATCATTCCCATTTTCGCCGCGCGGTCGGCCGGGATAGATTCGCCGGTCATCAAAATTTCCGCCGCCATTTTTTCACCCACCGAACGGGGCAGGAAAAACGAGCCGCCGCAATCCGGCGTCAAACCTATGCGGACAAATCCTTCGTTGAATGTCGCGATGTCCGCGGCGTAGACAATGTCGCACGCCAATGCAAAATTTGTTCCCGCCCCGGCGCACACCCCGTTCACGGCCGCGATAAAAGGGATCGGAGTTTCGCGGATCAGCAAAATGCATTCGTGCAGTTTGCGCAGAGGTTCTTCAAAAAAAGCTTCGATCCTGCCTTCCCTTTTTGCTATCTCCTGCATCTCGCGCAGATCGCCGCCGGCGCAAAAGGCCCTGCCCGCGCCCGTCAGCACGATCGCCCTTGCTTTATCTTCCACGGCTTTTTTGATCGCCGCCGGCAGGTCATCCACCAACTGCTGCGACAATGCGTTCAGCGCATCGGGGCGATTCAAAGTAATGATCGCCACGGCGCCGCGCATTTCATAATTGACTGTTTCAAAACTCATTTTTTATTAATAAGCCTGTTTGTTCGCCCTCGCCTTCTGCGCCGAATGGCATTGTTTGCAAAGCACCGTTCTTCCTTCCTTCGGCTGGAACGGCACATGATCGTGTTTACCGCAATTATCGCAAACTATTTCAAAACGGGCCGGGCTATCCTCTGCCTGCACCCGTTTTCGCGAGCGGCATTTCGGACAGCGCTGCGGCGCCATCAGATTATGGCGATAGGCTTCATCCTGATCCTTTTCACTGAACAGAAAAAGCTCTTTACACTCTACACAAGTGAGATCCGCATCAGGCATATTTTTTCTCCCCCAGTTAAAAACTTAACTAGAGTCTATCTTAGAAATCTTAATTTTCCAATTTTGTGTAGCGCCAGCGTCTCGCTGGCTGTCCGGTGGGCGTCCCGCCCACCCTTCGTTCAAGATTCAGTTGACGGCGAGACGCCATCAGGACAGCCCCGATAGTCATATGCGACGGCGGCTACGATAAAGCTTCCACGTGTCTCCTTACCGTCTCTCCCAGCGTTTGCAGATTATAGCCGCCTTCCATACAGGAAATTATTCTGCCGCCGCAAACTTCATCCGCCCATTGCCTTACGGCTTTGGTCATCTCGATATAATCCGTGTCCTCTAATAAAAGCTGGCCCAGCGGATCGGTCAGGTGCGCATCAAAACCGGCGGAAATAATTATCAGGTCGGGGCGAAAATTTTTGTTCATGTCCTCCAGCGCCGCGTCAAACATGCTGCGCTGTTCGGATGCTTTGGTGCTCGCCCTGACCGGCAGATTTTTGGTAAATCCTCGCCCCTGGTCGCTTCCGGTTTCGCCGCTCGAACCCGTGCTCGGGTACCACGGGTATTGATGCATCGAAAAAAAGAAGACCGAGCTGTCTTCATAAAAAATATCCTGCGTGCCGTTGCCGTGGTGCACGTCCCAATCCACTATCGCCACACGTTCTATCTCTTCATATTTTTCCTGCGCATAGCGCGCGGCGACCGCCACGTTATTGAACAAACAAAATCCCATCGGACGCGTATGCGTCGCGTGATGGCCCGGCGGCCGCACCGGAACAAAAGCATTATTTACGTCACCCTTCATCACCGCATCGATCGCGCGGCAGGCTCCACCGGCTGCATACAAAGCCGCGTCAAAAGAATGCGGCGAAACGATCGTGTCGGCGTCCAGGTAACCGATATTTTCTTTCACCGCATTTTCAACCGTTTCAAAATGTTGGGCCGTGTGACACTTCTCGATCGCATTCCGCGAAGCACTTTCCGCTTCGATCTTTAATAAACCTTCCCATAGGTCCGCATCGTTCTGCAGCGATTCGATCACGGCTTTATAGCGGGAAGACGTTTCCGGATGCCCCGGCCCGGTATCGTGCTGCAAATAGATCGGATGATGAATGATGGCAGTCGTCATAACGTCGATTATGCGAAAGCCGGTTTGCGAAGTCAAAATGTCCGACCGGGAGCCGTAGCGATCGGGTTCTTAAAACTCCCCTCCTTACGAAGGAGGGGTGGCACGCGCTTCGCGTGACGGGGTGGCTCTCTCTTGTCAGTAGCGTCGGCGTCAGCCGATGCGTCTCTTGTCAGAACCGGGAGCAGTAGCGACCGGGTTTCTTCTTTGGGTTTTTTCGTGTGTTTAGTGTGATTCGTGGTTATGGTTTTGGGTATCGGTTAATAGCATTAAGAATTAGTCACGAAACACGCGAATTGTACGAAAGCCGGAACCCGGTCGCTACGGCTCCCGGTTCTGACCTCGTTGCCATCGTTTTGTTTTAACCACGAATAGGCAAAAAAAATCAGCAGCCGTTTTTCACGACTGCTGATCGGTAATTAAATTCGCACTTCGCTTAAATATCGAAATACATCGAAAACTCCAGCGGATGCGGGCGCAAACGCAGCGGGTTAATTTCTTTTTCCCGTTTATAAGTGATCCAGCGTTCGATCATATGCGTGGTGAACACATCGCCCTTGAGCAAAAAGTCGTGATCGTTTTCCAGCGCCTTCAGCGCTTCGTCCAGCGACCCCGGCAGATTTGGCACGTTCTTTAATTCTTCCGGCGGCAGATCGTAAATATCCTTATCGAGCGGTTCACCCGGATCGATGCGGTTTTGAATTCCGTCCAGACCGGCCATCAGCAGCGCGGCAAAAGTAATGTAAGGGTTGCACGACGGGTCCGGCGGACGAAACTCGAGCCGTTTCGCTTTCGGGCTTGACGAGAACATCGGAATTCTCACCGCCGCCGAGCGGTTACGCGCCGAGTATGCCAAATTTACCGGCGCTTCAAATCCGGGCACCAGTCGTTTGTAGCTGTTAGTGGTCGGCGCCGCAAAAGCAACCAGCGCGGGCGCGTGTTTTAGCAGCCCGCCGATATAAAACTTTGCCATCTCCGAAAGCCCGGCATATTGATCGCCGGCAAAAAGCGGCTCGCCGCCTTTCCAGAGCGACTGGTGACAGTGCATGCCCGATCCGTTGTCGCCGTACAGCGGCTTTGGCATAAAGGTGATAGCTTTGCCGTTGGCAAACCCGACATTGCGCACGATGTATTTAAAGAGCATCAGGTTATCGGCGCAATTCAGCAGAGGGGAATATTTGAAATCGATCTCGCACTGTCCGGCCGTCGCCACTTCGTGGTGATGGCATTCGACTTCGATATCCACCTCTTTCAGCGTCAGCGATATCTCCGAGCGAAGGTCGATCAGCGAATCGAGCGGCGCCACCGGAACATAGCCTTCCTTGGGCCGGATGTGATAACCGTAGTTCGGCGCAAAATCGTCTCCGCCGCGGCCCGAATTCCAATGGCCTTCTTCCGAGTCGATAAAATACCCGGCGGAATTTTGATCGTTGTGATACTGGACGTTGTCAAAAACAAAAAATTCGGCTTCGGGGCCGACATTAATGGTATCCGCGATACCGGTGAACTTCAGATAGCCCTCCGCCCGGATCGCCACGGAGCGCGGGTCGAGCCCGTAACCCTCCTTGGTGATAGGGTCGACCACATTGGCGATCACGCATAATGTATTTTCGTGAGCGAAAGGATCGATCCAGGCGCGGCCGGCATCTGGAATAAGCAGCATGTCCGATTCATTGATCGCTGCCCATCCGCGCAAGCTTGAGGCATCGAAACCGAAACCGTCTTCAAATGAATCTTCGGTAAGCTGCTCTATCGGAAAGGTCAGGTGATGCCAGGAACCGGGCAAGTCAGTAAAACGGACGGACACGAATTTTGCGCCTTTTTCAGCCGCAAAACTCAGGATCTTTTTTGCGTTCATTGATGCTCCTGTTTTAATAAGGTTGGTAAATAGTTATATAGCTATAAGTGCGATTTATCACACCCGATAGCATAAATTTTTACTCGCAGCACACTATCTTGTGCCCCGTTAAAAACAGTAATTATGGTGTTAAGTTAAGAAACTGTCAAGGAAGGCGGGTGGAAGATAGTGGGTTAGTTTGAATTTTCCTTAAAGTCCCCGGCGGGGACACAGATAATAGCCTTGGGTAAGTGAACGAAGCGAACGCGACCCAGGGTATCTGAAATTCTAAAAGAATAGCCCTGAAGGGGCGGCAGGACCCGGTCAGTTCTGCCGCCCCTTCAGGGCTTACAATTCAAATTGATCGTTACGCAGGGCTAAAGCCCTGCGCTATTCTCACCAGTCCGCTACGCGGACGCTACTGTTTTTAAATTGACCACTACCCGAAAAAAAACTCCTAAAAGAGCCTCGTTCCGTTTTCGCCGGCCTGGCCTACCAGCCTTCCGTCGTTATTTAGCAGTGAAACCTGGCTATAACCCTTTTCTTTTCCGACGGAAACAAGGTCTCCGAGCACTTTTTTCTTGGCATCTTCCGCGAGGCCGTTCCATTTAGGCGTGACTATGCCGAAAAAAGAATTATTATTTACGCGCGCCGCCGTCAGGTATTCACCGCCGGGCAATTCTTTTTCGTTGAGTTTTTGCGCCGATTTTCCGCCCGCACTATCGGCCGAGCCGTATTCGGCCCAGAGGTACATCGTTCCGCTTAACAAAACTCCGACCAGGCCTCCGATCAGAAGCCATTTATTGATCCCAAAAAATCCCTCGGGCTTGGTTTTGCGTACCGGGGCAACTGTCGCGACTTCCGGTAAGACAAACGTTTCTTTTTCCAGCTGTCTTTGCCTTTCGCGCTGCTCCGCTATTTTTGCGTATTGTTTCTTGGCTTCGTAAACCGCTTTCAAACTCCGGTTCGTGGTTTCGGTTACGGCTTCCTCCAAAACCGGATCGACGGGGTCGCCCGCGCGGCCTTCGGCTTTTTTCGCTTGTTTATAATTCTCCAGTAATTCGATAAAACGGTTACCGATCCTGATATTGCAATCCACCGCCGCCGCTACCACCTGCGGAGCGTAAAAGACCTTGCTCAGGCCTCGTTTGTAATCTTTTATAGTGCCAAAGAAATTGTCGGCAACCAGCGCCTCAAAACTCTCTGTTTTTTCCGCCTTGGCGATAAATTCATTGAGGTCGGTCAGCGCCTGGGATATTTTTTCTTCTTCGTTTTGCGGAGAAATGCCCAGCCATTCTTTATAGAGATCGTTCAGCGTTTCGGCCACGGTCGTTCGCGAAGCCGATAACCGCCGGGCGCCGTCCTCTTCATCCTTGCTAAAGACGCGGGTGATGATCAGATCGAATTTGGAGGTCGTTTTTTCCGAGGCCGGTACGCCCCGGTAAAATCTGGCCAGGGCAAACAGCGCCTGCTCGCTGAGCGGCGGCCGTGATGTTTCGCAATAGTGCCGCAGATCGCTGACCGAAATAAAACTGTCCCGTTGTGAAAGTGCGGAGCGCCACAGTTGCACCTCCTGCCAGAAAATGAACTCCATTCCGTTCACTTCTTCGGACGAAGTGCTGGGCGACAGGGTGAAAAGTTCGTGCAGATATTTCTTGACGCCGGTGTTGTTGTAATCCTTTACCAGCGGCTTTTTTATGCTGCGCTCGATCATTGCCATCACTTGCTGTGACATTTCCAGCGCGCTTACCTCATCGAGGGCCCGCTTGCACGCGGCCTCGAGGGCTTCATTGGTTTTTACGACTATCGGTTCTGACGACGGGGCGGTTGTGTCAATAACTCCGGTGTTTTCCATTTTTTTAGGACTTTAATTTTCCAGTTAAAAGTTAAGGAACGATCTGAGTAATGACGCCGGTTTGGTCGATCGAGACCACATACGGCACATCACCCGCTACGGGACGCGCGGCCAGGATCGTATAAGACGTCTGCAGCGTCGAGTCCGACGGGTCGGTTGTCAATTGATAGCGAAACGTTCCGCGGAGAATATCGGTTCCGGTCGTCGAACCCAGAGCGCCGTTTTGAGATACGTTCAACTCACTCAGACGCGCATATCTGTTTCCCTGTGAATAGTAACTGGCCTGCGCCTGTCCCATCGTTCTCAGCGCAGAGTAGGCCGCCTGATTTTCCGTAGCACGAATAGATTTTTGCAGTGCCGGTACCGCCAGAGACGCGATAATACCGATGATGACCACCACAATCAAAAGCTCGATCAGTGAGAATCCATTTTCTTTTTTGAGGTTCATTGATTTGACTCCGATCAACGGATTAATGACAGTTTACGTTAAAAAAAGTGACATTTTGTGGCACTATTTAATACCCTTTTCTTCGGTAACCGTGTTAACCCTTTCTTTCCTGTCATTTATAAAAATCTTGGGCCGGGATGATTTCCTTGACCGTAAATGATTTTGCAACATCTATGCCAGATGGCGAACAAGGCACACTGTCAGTAGCGTCGGCGTTAGCCGATGCGTCTCTTATTTACGCATCGGCTAACGCCGACGCTACTGACAAATGTGCCTGCTCCCCCATCTGGCATAGATGTTGCAAAATCATTTACGGTCAAGGAAATCATCCCGGCCCAAGATTTTTATAAATGACAGGA
>DASYKT010000006.1:0-38652 GCA_035995185.1 Pyrinomonadaceae bacterium | reverse complement strand
TTTATTCCCACGTCTTACCGAATATGCAAGCGCAGGCCGCGATACACTTGGAGACCATGCTTTATAGTGAAAATGGAACGTTTTGAATCCTGGCACACCAACGGCACACTAAAGACAAGGGAAAGGAAAAAGGCATCTTTCGAGATGCCTTTAACTTATTGATTCCAAATGGTGCTGAGGGCGGGAATTGAACCCGCACGCCCCGAAGGACACAGGATTTTAAGTCTTGCCTGGTTCTTTCCTTTCGTTTACCTGCGGTTGTTTCAGCTAATGTTTATAGCGATTTTATATTGAAACACCTTATCCAATTTGTAAGCATTTTACTTGAGTTTTTCTCAGTTGGCACACTAATGGCACACCAAATTGTTATTCGCTAGGCTGGATAATATATGAAAACTGAACAAGAGAGTTACAGGATTAGTCCTTTAAGGTCTGCACTCAAGTCTGGAAACATTGTTCAAATTACCAAAATTTAATGTCACCGTATGAATCGCCCCATGCGCTTCCGTCACGTATCCTTTTTGCACTTCCCATTCGTACCTGAACTGACTTGCCAGGATATTGTTTATCGCCACTGAGCGGCTTACCTTGAACCTGGCGTAACTATCAGAGGGAAGCCAACTTGATTGTGGCATATCACCCCAGTCGGTAGAATTAAAAGATACCGGTTCCCGCGAATTCGAATTTTTAAGGCCATAGAGTAACTTTACGGTATTCCCGTTACCCAATGCCCCTACATTAGTTCCATCGGATAATTTTAGAATTTGTATCTTACCATCAACGTTCTCGGCATTCAGACGCAGCGACCAAGTGGTATTATTGTAAAATCGCAACCAGAGACTGTCATTATCGCTGATTGGTACGGTTCCATCTGTATCGGGCTCGACACAAAGATATACCGTCGGCTTAGAGCTATTGATCGCGACATTGTTCCGGGTCAGCGGGGCACCAGTGATGGTTTGGGAATTAATACCTACAATTCCAAAACCAAGTAATAGTAGAAGCACGGGGAAGACTCTAAATCGTGAACAAGTTTGTTTTTGTCCGGCAGTCGCCCAACTAAAAATAGCTGCACAATATTTTCTAGTCATCTTTCATACACCTCGTGGGAAACGTAAGAGTTAATTTGTAATCGCGTTTGATTGGGAGCTAATGACTACTACTACTACTGCCCAGTGTATTATACAGAAATTATGCTACAATCCAAGCCTTTTTTCGCCTTTGTTTAAGCCTTTGCTTAATCCTCTAAAAGCGTGAGTTTTGGGCTAAATCCTTTCAATTCGGCAATTATTACAGACACATAATAGCCGGGCCTGTTGCTAAGATGCAGCTTTTTGCACTTTGACTTGCTTCATTAGTGAAAAAGATCCGTTTATTGTTTTAGTATTGGCCCTCCGTTATTACTCCAATTTGCTGGGTTATCTAATCCATTATTCAACAATGGAACTTTAAGCGAAGCCCCTTTTTGGCTGTACTGAAATTTATAAACTCCGCTCGGGTTTGTGACATGCTTTTTGATATTGGCATCCAGCTGTGCGTCACCATCTTGCCCCCCCCATTGCGGGTCATAAAGCACACTTCTTTCCGGACCCGTGAGCAGCGGCGTAGCTACACCCTGGGCGCGGGCCAGGTAGTTATCAACGCGCTCCGCGCGAACCTCAGAAAGAGCTCTACAAAACTTCGGATTACCGGCAATAGCCTTCTTGGCGTCCTCATAAGCCATTCCTTTAACTGAGTTCGCCGCGACCTGCATGTCGGCTGCGTGAGTTCCTTCGTGACCAAGAGCACGCTCCAGTTTCTGGTTCCCTCCTGTACTCTCCGCAAATTTATCTAAATTAATAGTGACAAGCACTCCCGCACCTGTGACATTTCCATTGTTATCTATGCTTAACGAGCCGGTAGTACCCGCCGTAGTGTCTTCTCCTCCAGTTTGCGCTCCCACCGTTACAATTACACCATTGGCCGTATTCGGCGCTCCTAAAGCATCCAACGATCGTTTGACTGCATTGTATTGTTTTGATCCAACCGTCAAGGTCTCCAATAATCTTAGAACGTTGTTGTATGCGCTTACTATCCGGTCTCTTTCGTCAGTGGTTACTCCCGGAGCGAATTCGAACATGCCGCTTGGATCGATAATGGTTAGTGGGTTGTTTCTTGCGTACGCATAACGATTCCACGACTGCGGCATGTATAAACGCGCTGACGCGGCTAATGGATCGACCGAAGTGAACCTGCCGTGCTGAGTGTTATAGTATCTCGCCTGAGCATATTGCAGACCGCTTTCATCGTCTTTCTGGTAGCCGGTATAGTCCTGCCTCACTTCGTTTTCTTCAGCAGCAGCATAGCCTAAGCCCTGAGTCCGCTGGCTGGTAACTATCTCTTCGCCAAAGGCTGAGAAATCTTTTCTGGAGATGGTCCCGCCGCTGGCACCGGTCGTCATTCGAACACTGCCCAAATGATCCGCTGTTAAATAATTCACCTGCGGCGTGGTGGCCGTTTTGGTAGAATACTCGACGGCCAGATTTCCGAATGCATCGTAAACAAAAATAGTTATTTCATCGGGCGTAATTTTTTTAACGCGATTGCCGCTCGCGTCGTAAAAATACAAACCGAGAGTAGCACCTTGAGTGCCTGGAGCGCTCCGTATTTCATTTTGCCGGTTCTCCGAATCGTAGAGAAATGCTCGGGAGGTTGGATCGGAAATTATATTACCGGTAGCATCGTAAGAGTAATATTGTCCGGAAGAGAAATGGTTATTTGCCGGGCTTACAGTCGGGTTACAGACTATTTGCGGGCAGTTGCCAAGTGTTGTCGTATTGTTACTGGAAGTATCGAAGGTGCGATTGCCATAACGGTCGTACAAAAATGTTTGCTTCCAGGTCTGGCCGACACCGGCGACCGTCTCGATTGCTGACTGGATTCTATTCAATCCGTCGTAAGCATAGCTTTGGGTAGCGACAAAACCGGAGTTTGCGCCAACCGATGGCACGGTGATTTTTTGTTTCTTTAATGAACCGTTGTTATCGTGAGCATTTGCGGTAGTATATTCAAATTCCAGCTTGAGCAGATTCGGATTTTCTATACTGTCGGTCGTTCCCAATCCGATCATAGTAACCTGCTGCCGGTCGTTATACACGGCGGTCTCCCAGTGTCCATTGCCGAACTGCATTTTTGTTACTGCACTGGAGGAGTTGTAGGTGAAATTATCTGCATATGTCCAATAGCCCGAAGTATTATTTTTTTTACCTTGCAATCGAATCAATTCGCCGTCTTGGTTAAAAGTGCTTTTGATCACCCGGCCCGAAGGATATGTTTCTTCGACCAGCGCTCCGGACAAGTTATATACATAGCTGAAAGTATAAGGAGCTTGTGTACCGGCGAGTTGTTCAGCGGTGGTTCTTTGTTCGCTGGTTAGCAAACGCCCGACGTTATCGAAACTCGTATACCTACTTTCCGATACACTGCTAACGATTCTGGTGGTTTTTCCTTTGGAATAATTTGGGATCGAACCCAAACCGGCACCGTCATAATAGAAAGCTATGTCAGGCATACCAGGGTCAGAATAATTTTTCAAAGTAGCACGGTCCAGGCGATCAAAAGTCGTGGTTATCGAATTATTACGCGCATCGGTGCTGGAGATAAGATTGCCGTTGTCGTCATATTGATATTTCACTGACCACTGGTTGTTGCCGGTAATAGTGTCGGCATAAGCGGGGCCGGAAAAATTGGAGTTTGCATCTTGCTCAACTTGTCGGGCATAAAGCACTCGACCGAGCGAGTCATATCTGAAATAACGGGTTTGACCGCCTTGCGTGACTTTGTGTACATTACCGAGCTTGTCAAAAACATAGTCCGTTGAGAGATTTTGTCCGTCAGGATCTTCGATCACCCGGATCGTATTGCCGAGCGCGTCAATAATGCTGGTACGTTTTTTTCCCGCCGGATCAATGACCGTTTTTGTAGTGCCTATTATGCCCGCGATTGAAAGTCCGTAGGAAACCTGCATCGTTGTCGAAGTTGCAGTTGGATCGGGCGTGGTTAACTGAACGGGACGGCCAAGGTCGTCATAGAAGTTTTTGACACACCGGAGATTCGTTGCGCAATTCGGATTCGAAATATTTCTGAAAGGATTGGAAGTTTCCTTAACACGGCCCATTTGATCATAAATGGTAACGCCAAATACATCTCCATCGGCATCAACTTTTTGACTTTTAATGGTTCTGCCGGCACCGTCAAACCAGGATGAATTTTCACTCCAATTCACGGCATCGATTTGGGTTCGGACTTTAACGAATCGCTGCGATTCTTGCAGGATCCCGTTCAAATCCGGGTGGCCGTATTCGGTAACTGTCTGGTGTCCGTTGGGAGCTGTCACCTTGGTAAGACGCAGCAACGGATCGTCGTATCTCATCCAAGTCGTCTGATTATTTGCATCGGTCGTAGAAAGCATTAATCCGGAAATAGGGTCATAGGTAGTATAGGTGGTAAAGCCCGAAGCTGAACCATAAGTTCCGCCGCTGGAATCCGGTGCGGGAGAAGTGACGCTTACCTGGTACGTGTTCGTCGCGTCATAGACTGTAGTGGTGACATTTCCTTTGGCATCGATGTTTTCGATCGGGTTTCCGTATTGGTTGAATTTCGTATGCGTAATGAGATACGCATTGGAGGTGGTCACAGGCCCCTTACTGCTGTCCCAGATTCTTTTCGACGTCGGCATAGCTATGCTGCCTTCTGAGCAGTAGTCGGGACACTCATCATAAACTATCTCATTTTGGGAAATTATATCGCTGTCAGCAGGGCCGATTCTTTCTTTTATCACGGCAGGCAGCCCTAAAATATTGACGCTTTGATACGCGGTGTCATTTTTATACGTGATTTCCGTGTATTTCGCCAAAGATCCCATGGGGATAACGTCGATCGATCCGGCCTGAGCAATATCCGTTTCGGAGTTATTGTTCACGACAGCGAAGTTATAAACATATGAAACTGTTCGATCTAGCCCAGTAGTAAATTGATTTGTTGCGTCGTAAGAGAAACTGCTTGATTGGGCTAGGGCAGGGCCGTTTCCTTCGAATAAGATACTGGTCACTTTGACGGGTCTGCCGTTTCTCCCGGCAGTGACGGTTTTTGTAAAAGGTGGATTTATTCCTTGCGCCGTATACGTGTAGGTATAAACACTGTCTTCGTACTTTGTCAGCTCCCGTCTCAGAATCTGCCCTCCGAAGCCGTCCGCCGATGTAGAATAGCTTCTTTTTTCGAAAACCAGGCCATTTTTGGCGTCTGCGATACCGAATGGCCAGTATTGTTTTCCGGTAATATCCCCTGGTTCGGGAAACTCGTATTTGAACACTTCCGTTCTCGTCTTATCCGGGGCGACAATGAGCATTTTGCGGTGACCGGAATTTAATTGTGTTTGCAAATACTTCCACTCCAGAATATCGTTGCCGAAGCCGTTTAAGCTTTGAATTCGCGAGCTGATTTTTCTGTTAGCCTGAACGTAGGGCTCATGAAACCCATCTTGGTATGAAAGCATTGGCTCGTATACATATTTGTCAAAGGCTCCGGTTGGATACACCACATGATCGAGTTCGCCGTAAACGTTGTAGCTGAACTTATAACTTGAGCCGCCGGGCAGCACCACCTCGGCGAGTACGACCGGGTTAAAGAGTTGTCCCTCGGGCTGACCCGGCCCTATCACCAGCGTCGGCACTGGATTTGGATTTGGCGGATCTCCATCGGGTAAGAATGCGGACTGAAAAAGACTTTGATGGTCAGCGGATTGAAGCCGCGGATAATTTGACTGGTCGGCATTGGTTGGCAGCGAGTTTGGATCAGGTAGGTAATGACTTGCCATATACCTCAACTCCGGGGTCTGATTATTTGCGTCCGGTGTTAGAGCCTCTGCCAAATTTTTCCATACTAAAATATAAGTTTGCAGACCGCCATTGACTTCCGACCATCCGGGCAAGTTATAAAAATAATTTCCGGGTGTTGGGTTGTCAGGCAAAGGGTTGCCGATCGGGCGACCAAGTGTATCCGTCCACTGGTGAGTAGATGCGGTATAGGTAAGCGTGTTTCCGAGACGGTCGATCAATTGACACGAACCGGCGTCCAGAATATAACGTGTTCCGTCCGGCAAAAAGAGAGTGCCTGTGTCGGCGTCCACGCTTTCGTACCTCATTCTGGAACTATCAACCGCATAAAAAGGCCCGCCCGTATCAATACCCCCTATATAAAAGGTATCGCTTTTCCGAAATTCATGACTGGAGCCATCGGGCATATAGATCGTAACTTTTGCGATCCGATAGTTGTAACTTGTTGACGGTCTTCCTTTGTAATCGTATCTTTCGTCTTCTTTCGGCCATTCTATCTGGGGAACATCGAGGCTGCTTTTCCAACCGGATTTGGAATGCTCCCCGTAAAGGGTTCGTGTCACGCTTTGCTTTACGCCGCTTATATTTGGCGTCTTAACCGTAGCAAAATGCTCGATTCGCCAAACGGTCGAGGAATAACTCAAGCCGACCGGCAGACTGATGCCCCGTCCTGGGTAGCTGCTAAGCGGTATCCCAAACGAAAGCGTTGCATTCTCATTGACCTGGCCTTGCGTATATTGAATATTCGATTGATCCGATTGGCCATTTACGGGACTTGAAAAAGCCAGGACGCAAACAAAGAAAATAAAAATGAGAGAATTGCTGGTAAGTGTTCGTTTCATGATTGTTATGCCTCAATAAAGGTCTAATTAAATTGCTTTATGCAGTGTTAATAGATCGATCTTTGCTTATCTTCGGTACAACGCGGGAACTGGAATGTCGTCCGTCATACCCCAGTTTTCTACCCTCAGTTCATTGCTTTGACCGATATGTGAACTCTGCCGAATGAACCAATTGCCCACGCCTTTACCGGAAGGCTTCCAGCTGGCGATGTCGCACTTACCGTCTCCATCGTAATCGTTTTGTACTGCAACGTTGGTGGCGAGATACCAGGTAACAATACTGGTCTGGCCATCCGAGCTTTGTTTAATCACCCAATCCGCTCCGCTCCTAAGCGCAAAGTCAGCCTTACCGTCCCCGTCATAATCTCCCGGAACCGGAGAATCTCCGCTTGAACCCATTGTTTGCGTCAACCAGTTTCCGTCGGTGCTTTTCATCACATAAAAATTCGTCGTGGAGCTTCGCCATACCGTCCGATCGGCCTTACCGTCGCCGTCATAATCGGCAGGGGCGGGAGTGTCGCCGCTGGCGCCGAATTGGGTAGAAATTAATCCCGATGTGGAACTTTGCATGACATACCAGCCGCTATTGGAAGGTCGAAAAACAGCCGGATCGGTCTTACCGTCGCCGTCATAATCAGCGGGAACAGGTACGTCACCATTAGCCCCGAGAGATACTGTGTAAGGAGAACCACCACTGCTCGGGTAGATCCACCAAACGTTGGTAGAGGGTCGGAATATCGCCAGGTCGGTTTTGCCGTCAGCGTCATAGTCACCTTGAACAGGTTTATCTCCGCTTGTACCCCAGGCAGCCACAAAAGCCTGTGAGCCGATACCACCCAGGCAATACCAAGTGCCGTTCGAAGGCCGCCAGACAGCCAAGTCTGCCGGGGGAATGGCATTTGCCGCAGCGTCCTCTACCGCAAGCAATCGTGAACCGGCATAGATATATTCTTTCGAAAGCTGAGGCGTCGGTGACGGAGTGGGCGCAGCTGTGAATGGATTGAAGCTTGCCAACAAGCTTTCGTTCTTCACCAGCGGGTTCTGCTGATGTCTTATTTTTTCTTCCCGCGCCGAATCTTCCAAATATTTCAAACTCGCCCCTAGCGCTCCTAACGAAAGAAAGGCAATTATTCCTATCAACCACCAATGAGACGGCTTTCTTACATAAGTCGGGAGACTTAGCGCGTGTTGATTTGAGAGAGATTCTTTTACGGAAGATTCAGATACATCGATTTGATCCGTAACCGAATATGTAGAGACATTCTTATGTCCCCTATTCTTTTTATTTTTGGACATAGCTACCCTATCGGAGTTAATCCTAAATTTTTCTGTTACTGATTATGGGAGCTCGGAAAAAAATGAGCTTTAACTAAAGCATTGCAGGGAGCTTTAGCTTGGAAATTTTAATACCAATTTGTTAATACCAGTGTAAGAGACCAAGTATTCAAAGTATTACTTGTTAATGAGAAACTTTTATAAAGCAAAAGGGGAATACTGTCAAGCGAATTCTAACGTTAGGCGAATATGAATTGCTATATTTCACTGAATACCTTAAACGAACTCATAACCTCACAAAAGATTTATTTGGACCTCTTTACTGTTAAGGAAGGGCCAGCCTTCTCCGCTGGCAACAAATACATAATCGGTAGGATCTTTTGGCGTGCGGCCTGGTTAGATTTTTGCGGTCAATCGGTCTATAAGACTAACTTCAGAGTGGTGAGAAATAAGCTGCTTAAATAAAACGAGTTAATTGGGTTGACTTGAATAAGTTCATAGTTTATAACATTTTTCGATCTTATTTTTTTGTTAACGAAGTGTCCTTATTTTTTATTTTCACTACGTGACAGAATTTCCTGCTTCCAAATGTAATACAAATTCTTGGGTAAATATTAAGTTGCTCTAAGGAGCGGCATCCTTATATAAAAATATACAAGTAAAACTTTTTGCCTGGAGTAACTTTTAATGATAAGTCAGCATAAAATTCATTTGACTGTCGAAAAAATTAAAAAGGAAGTCAATGGCAAATTCGAAGGTAAGAGCAAAGGGAACCTGCTAACCGATGGCCACTTTGAGAATGGCCGAAGTCTTCACAGTAATCAGTATTTTTTCCTTAAAAGATACTTCCAAAACAGCGCAAACTGTAAAAAATTGGGGTTGGTTCTCCGCAATAGCCTTGAATTGCTTCAATTTAAAGTGCCAACGACACTTATTGGTTTCCGGAATTATTCATCTCTAGTTCTTAATGAAGTCGTAAAATCTTCGACAAATTTGAATTTTGCGATAATTGAAAAGAATGAAGAAAATTACGTCTGGCAGCATCTTCCGGATCTTAATCCAAACTTAGTAATAGTCCTTCCAATTGCCTGCACTTTCGTCTCGTTTTTCAGACTGAGAAACTTTATTACTGATTATTGTAAATCGAAAGGGTTAGAAGAGATTTCTAAAGTCAACGTCAATTTCATCAATATTTTTATGATTCTCGAGGAGTCTCTTAAAGATGCCGAAAGCAGGATCATTGACATAAAACCACTTGACGAGGTCGATCGTGAATCGGTGGAAACCTTCGACTCCAAGCTATCGAAGATTTATGCTCCCTTCAATTGGGTTCGCATTACTCCTGACAGTATTCTCTTTAACAGCGATAAAGATCCGGATTATAAGGTTTTCCCGCTAATCCGACTTTATTCAAAGATGTGGCAGCCGGAATCTTGCGATCTTTGTTTTCCCGGGGAGAATTCAACGATTGCGGAAAAGCCGCTCTTTCCGACCCGAGACAATTTTGAAACACCTGATCTGATCTTCGGTTTTCCGAATTTTCGCATAACTGAAAATAGAGCGAAGTTTTTCGGGGCATTTTCAGATGAAGATGGATTTTCAAACATAATCCTCAAAGGTAATATTAATGTCAACAACACTAATTATTTGACCTATGTTCGAGGTAATGAGTTTTATTTAAAGAATAAAGGCCCTATTCTAGATTTTTTTGAATCCAGCTTAAAGGAGATTCTTAAGAATTCCCAAAAGATCGTCTTTATTACGGCTGATAACAAACACAATTCTACTTTTTTAGAAGAGCTTTCAACAACTCCTACATTTCGAAAAAAATCTGTCTCTATACTTCGCTTTCAACCGTCGAATGAATTTGTAGATAATTTTATCTCATTATATTTCGACGAAATTTCTGATCTGTCGGTGAAGATCATTTATTTTGAAGATGTCATGTCTGCCGGGAAGGTCTTTAAGCTGGTAAGCGACTACATAAAACACGCCAGAAACGATAATGATATCTCACAAGCTAGAGGAGTAGACTTGGCCATGGTATTGGTCGATCGAATGTCCTTGTATGCGAGAGATGAAGTTGTTAAGAAATTGTCTACAAGCGATAAGGAGAAGGCTGAGGAAAAGCTTATTTCTTACATCCAGCTAAATGTTCCGATAGTTTTCCCCTCACATTTGGGAAATCCTCTTCGCAGAAAAATAAATCATCTGGAAGGAATGATCAAAGAAAGTCATTTAGACTCGCTAAAAGCAACGATTGGGAAAAATATAACAAAACTAGCCCCAAAAAATCTTCCCGAAATTGGAAGATCTCTTGATGCGGATGATTCTTTACATTATTTTCCCTTTCAAAGCCTTGAGAAGGCAACAAATACTCATGTGTATGATTTATATAAAGGACAATTCAATAAAGATCGCATGGACGTCCTAAGCATTCATGTCGTTCATTTGCTGAACTCTGAACTGGCAAAAATTTCCGAGCAGTTCTTGCGTCGGCCCCGTCACAAATTACCCACAGATTTTATTCCTCAACTGATCAAGAAGCTTCTCAATGAAATAGATGGTGATCTGGCTCGATACTTTCTTCCGGCAAATTCGCATGATTCAAAACACAGAAAGAAATATATTGAATCGGATATTGTGCATGACATGATCGTCAAAACACTTTGTCAGCCGCCATTTATTTATCATAAGGAAATTTATTTGCGCATATTTTCCTATTGTATCGAAAAGTTACGAACGCTATATTCTGAGGTTGAGACCGACTTCATTCAACCCTTTTTTCAATTTAGAAAATTAAAATTTTATATTCGTCGTTCAATCGATCTTAATTCCAACTTTATTGTTTCTAAAAGATTTATTTACGGAATCAAAACACAATTCGAGAATTCTATCATTAAAAAAGCGCTTACAAGACATTATAGTTCTCTGCACAAACTTAAAAAGCGGCGTCAACAAGGAAAAATTTCAGAGGAGTTTTTTAAGGCCGCAGAGCGGCAAGTGAATTATAAAATTCATCGAATAAAATCATTTTTCGACGAACTATTATTCTATTATAAGGAATTAATCTTTAAAAACCCCGCGATTTCAATTCAAATGGAAGGATTACTCAATTCTGAGGAAGACTTTCTTCTACCTGATCAAATTGCTCATCCCGAGTTACCAACAAGCAAGGTGGAGGAATTGATAGCAGATCCGTATTTCCATTTTACGGGAATGATTAAGGCGGAAAACATTTACCTTTTTAGCGAGCTAAAAAACCTGCATATTAAAAAGTTGGAAGACTCATTGCTGCACAGCGAAAAATCTAATTTGACGGTATATAAGGCCGTGAAACAGCACTATTTTTCCAGAAGAAAAAACGATCCTGTTAGCGTGAACGCACAAAAATTGCTAAGTAAGTCGCGACATCGCAAGAGTAAGGCCAAACTTGGTGAGATCAAACAATCTGCGATTAATATGCTGTTAGCGGCGGGAAAACTCAGGCTAAAAAGTTCGGCGGAATTTTCCGTTCATCAAAAAGCGGAAGGCCAAATGTTTAATAAAGAGATAAGAGATATTCTAGACTCACTTTTAAATATCCTTCAGCCAGGAATTCCGAAAAATGCGCTGAGTTATGCTTTTTTTGTTGAGCATCGCACCAATGAGCATTTAGAGGGTGAGGTGAATGTAAATAATATTTATTCAATCACATCGCAGGAAAATAAGGATGAACCTTCAGTTATTAAATTACGAAAAGAAGGGCTCATTTACAACTTGCTTTATGGTCTTTATGGAGATGAAGACGCTAGAGATGAACAAACTTTAATTGCCGCTTTACGGTTGAATGACAAGAAAATAATTTCTTTTAAGGATACCTATTTTCTTTCAGCACGATCGCGGGCTACGGATATCGATAAACCGATCGAAAGAACCTTTCAGGAACTTTACACTGCCGATCTTTACGACAACTCTACGCAAGAAGGTGTAGATATTTTAGAAAAAGCGAGAATGTGCTTACTCTTCCGCGTTGCTAACTTTTCAAAACCGGGCGACTCGAGTGATTACCGTCTGGGCGGGCGAGCGGTCTTTCTTGTAGCGTGTTCCCAAAAGCCTACTACTGAAAACTTCATTAACTTTATGAGCAACGAAAAGCTAAGGTTGTTGCTCCTGGTCAAGGATGAATTGTTGCAATATCTGCAGAAGCAATTTGATAACGACGCGTTTATTGAAGTGCTCGAACACCGTAATGAGTCCTTTCATCAAGGGTACCTGCGGCACGGTATTCTGGACTATGTTGATGCGCAGAGCAGATTAGTTGAAAACATAGCTACGGCCCCGCTATTAACTTCAAATATCGATCTGTTTAACATCATTACAAATGCCGTTAAAGGACAAGTCGGAGCTACATGGGACATTGAAAAGGACAGGAAATGCACCGTTACAAAGGAGTTATTCAAGAAGCGAGCGAAATTAATATTTGAAACGTTTTATCTGGGTCCTTACCGAATCAATTTCGAAATGATCGATTTCACACGTTTGAACTTAGAATCTGAAGATTTTCACCCTCTAATTTTAGATGTAGTTATACCGGAACTTCTCATTAATATGAAAAAATATTGCCCTGACACGAAGGAGAAGAAATTATCAATTCAATTTGACGCAGAGAAAAAGTGCTTTATCTTTCGAAATGCCGTAGAAAAACCTTCAGAGAGGAAACGAGGAAGAAAAGGACAAAAGATGTGTAATAACATCCTTGAAGAAATCGATAGGCCGCGTTTAAAGATTCGAGAAGAAGGATTGGAGTACGAGGTTATACTTTTTGTGTAAATATTATGAATGCACCTAATAATAAAATTTTGGTTTTAATTGTGGAAGATAGGGAACAACATATGGCGCATATGTTGGAAGCCATAAACAAGCATATGCCAAATATCGAAGTTAGTCCCAAAATGCCAGAACTCTCAACGTTTCCCGAAGACGATGATCTGGATTATCAACGTCCCTTGGTCCGCGCTATTTTAGGTAAGAAATTTAAGACTGTTATTGACAAATATTCTCACGCGAAGGTTTTTATTGTAGATGTATCACTCAATATGAGTGGTGAAAATGATACTACCGGCATACTTTTCTATAAGGAACTTTCCAAAGACCCTCGTACAAAACGCACCCCGAAAATTGTAGTCAGCCAGTATCCCCATGCCTCTCTTACACGACAACTGAAAGGCTTGGACGTTGATTTTATTTTCAAGCAAGACTATGACCATTTTGAAAATGAAGTTGTTTATCGCATTAAAAAGCTAATTGAGAAGGGGCGCGTATGACCGAAGAGGAAAAAGGTTCTGCTAACGATACTGCTTCATCTCCTAAAGATCAAGGTTTTGAAAAAAAGGGGTCCTTCCGTCTTTTCGTCAAGAACCTTTTGGTGAGCATAAAGGAAATAAAAGTGTGGTATGGAATAGGGGGCCTATCTCATGTATTAAATGATTTTAAATTAGCTTTTTTCGAAAATACAAATAGAAATCTGATTGATCCATTAATTCTTACTTTATTTACTATCTTACTGTTGTCCACTACGCTGTTGGCGGGCTACAACATACTATCGGAGATATTTATAGCATTTAAAGAACATACGGATTCCGCAGTTTTACAGTTGGTGGAGCATATTTTTCTAAATCTGCTGCCGATCTTTGTTGTCTCCGGCTTTTTTAATTATTACATGCGCAGCGCGCGGAATTTAATTCTTAATGCAAATCAAGGTTATATTGATGACGAGCAATCCGCGAAGCCAATGAATTTTTCGAAAATTCTCTTCGTATCCTCGATAATTTCCTATGTTGTTATTAAAATTATAGATACTTTATCAACAACTTCTACACAGGCTATCGATCTGACTGTTTTAATTTCCTATGGAGCTCTACTTTTGATGCTGATGTTGTATTTTTTCTTTTTACACCGACATTAATTATCGTTATTAGATAAAAAGAATCGGTCAATCCTTAATACACCGGCTCTACTCTCATCTCAGAACAACATCGGCGGATTTGTCGCCGCAGTCATCTCTTCAAATCCTTCGGGGTGAAGAGACTCGAATTCTTTTTGTTGAACCTTAATATATTGCCATGTTTCGTTGGTTAATTCGGTGGCGTTCTCGCACCAACTAATTGCCGCGTTGTCTTTTAGGCGAACATCAATGTCTTCTCTGCCTTTTGTTTCTATCACCCATTTGGTTCCGTTCTCAGAAATTGCTTTTCATGTGCCTTGCTCTGACACGCCTTTGTGAACACTGCCCAGAGGGAATCTGGTTAAGTGATCCGAAGGTTATTGACGTATATTCTACCAGAATCAAAAATGCGAAACGATATTTCGAAACGAGGGTGATTAAGGCTTAGTCTTGGGCCTGCCGGTTTTCTTTCGCTCTTTAACTAACTTAAGATCTGATTCCAATATGAACCAATCACGGCCCTTTTTAGTAGCAGGAAGCCGTCCGAGACTAATAAGAGTTTGCACTTGGCGAACGCTGATACCTAGCTTATCGGCAACCTCTTTCGTCGTTAGCTCTTTCATGTATTAAAAATAATTCTTTCTAAGTCATTCGTCAAGACGCTATTATTACATTGACAAGTATAGCGGTATGACGCTATACTTTTACAAGATTTTTACTTAATTTAAAAAAAGGACTTCAATATGGCAGGACAAATAATTAGACGTGGTGATGACTCCTGGACGGTTCGTATTTTTCTTGGTCGTGCGACCAATGGAAAGCGGAAGTACTTTAACCATACTGTTCGCGGAACAAAAAAAGACGCGCAGAAGCTCTTAACCGCAAAGCTACGTGAAAAGGATTTAGGGGTTCTGATCGAGCCAGCATCAATGCCACTTAGTGAATATCTCGCGCAGTGGTTAGAAGAGGTCGCTAAATCCAGAGTCCGGGAACGAACGTTTGAACAATATAAATGGCTGGTGATGGGGTACATTGGAACTGCGCTTGGTACTCGGTGTGTTTCTGACGTGCAGCCCTTTGATGTACAAAAATTCTATGGCGATCTGCAAAAAAAGGGTCTTTCAGGCCGAACGATCCGGTATACTCACAACGTATTTTCCTCGGCCATGAAACAGGCGGTCAAATGGAAAATGATCTCTAATAATCCATGTGATCATTGTGACTTGCCACGTCATGAAAAAAAGGAGATGAAATATCTTTCGTCAGAACAAACGAATATTTTTCTGACAACTGCGCAAGCGTCAAAGTGGTTCGTCTTATTCTTGTTAGCGATAGAAACAGGTATGCGCCCGGAAGAGTATTTGGGACTTCAATGGAAAGACATCGATTTTGAAGGGAGTGTTTTAGTTGTAAGGCGGGCATTAGTCTGGTTAAAAGGCGGTGGTTTTATTTTCACCGAGCCAAAGACTTCGCGTAGCCGCCGGAGTATCCCCCTTTCAAATCGGGTGACGTTAGAATTGCGAAACTTTAAACGGAGACAACTCGAAAAGCGACTTATACTGGGAACAGAGTACCAAAACAATGACTTGGTTTTCGCCTCTGAAATCGGCTCACCTTTAAGCAACAAGAATATCGCTAATCGGCACTTCAAACCACTCTTAAAAAAAGCGGGGTTGCCGGAGATTCGGCTTTATGATTTGCGACATACAACCGCGACACTGCTACTTACTGCTAACGAAAATCCTAAGGTGGTCTCGGAAAGGCTAGGACATGCAAGTATTTCACTAACTCTAGATACTTACAGCCATGTGCTACCTACAATGCAGAAATCCGCCACTGAAAAAATGGAGAGAATGATGTCTGGAGGATGATTCATAAAGTTGGCACACAATAGGCACACAAAAGAAAAAGGGCAACCATCGTGGTTGCCCTAAACTATTGATTCTTATGGTGCACCCGGCATGATTCGAACATGCGACCCTCTGATTCGTAGTCAGATACTCTATCCAGCTGAGCTACGGGTGCAAAACGCGAATAATTAAACTACCTGTCTTGCCCTTTTGTGTCAAGGAAGCAAGTTGTTCCTCTTATATAAGTTACTAATTTTACAGGGTGTTGTAAAATATCGGACGTGGGTGAAGCGGCGCAAATATCGGAATTTTTGAGTGAAAGGATCGCGGCGGGCGATTTTCCTTCGGCGGTCTACCTGGTGGCGGAAAAAGGCGAGATCAAGTTTTCCGGCGCTTTGGGAAACGCGGTGGTTGAGCCGGAAACGATCGCGGCCACTATCGACACGATCTATGACGTGGCTTCGCTGACCAAGCCGCTCGTGACCGCGCTGCTGATCGCCAGGGTGTTCGGCGATAAATCGGGGCTGCGGCCATTCGACAGTTTTTTTGAGCAATGCCGCGGGATCAGTAATACGCGCGCGCTCGTTCATACCTCGGGCCTTCCGGCCTGGAAGCCCTTTTATTTGTTGGCGGAACCCGGCGATCTTTTATCTTATGAAACAAAAAGCAAGCGCGTGATCGAGTTGATCGCGGCAGAGCGGGACAGTTACGAACCAGGCTCAAAAGTGGTGTATAGCGATCTTAATTATTTGCTGTTAGGTTTTTTGGTGGAAAAGCTTTACGAAGGGAAGTTAGACGCGATCGCAAAAAAAGAGGTCTTTGAACCGCTCGGCTTGAAGAAGACTTTTTTCAACCCGCCGGCGGAATTAAAACGTGAAATTGCCGCCAGCGAGCACGGCAACAGATATGAAAAACAGACGTGCGTGGAAAACGGATTTGACGCGAGCAAATATAGCTGGCGCGAGGATGTGATCTGGGGTGAGGTGCACGACGGCAACGCATATTTTCTGGACGGAGTGGCCGGGCACGCCGGGCTTTTTTCGACGGCGGAAGAAGTGTTCAAGATAGCGGGTCAATTTCTGGCGGGAAGATCTCAATTGCTTACACCCGAGATCTGCAAAGTTTTCCAGACCGATCAGACGCCGGGATTAAACGAAGCGCGGTCGCTCGGATTTCAGCTGGCGGCGACGCCTGATTCCACCGCGGGAAAAGCACTGGCAAAAAATAGCTTTGGACACTTGGGGTTTACCGGAACCAGCCTCTGGATCGAACCGGATACCGAGCGCATTTTTATCCTTCTGACAAATCGCACGCATGATCGTCCGCTGCCCTTTGTGAATATCAATTCCACCCGCCGCGAATTTCACCGGCTGGCGGCAGCAGAGCTGAATAAACTTTAGAGGCATAGAGTTCACGCTTTAGAAAGCAGGATAATCCTCCTTGAAAAGTAGGGGAGTTTTATTAACTGTGTGATAGATTTTATTGGAGACGAAATGGTGAGTTTCTGCATCAAAACAAGAGTTCCGCTCGAAAAATATCTATGAAACGCAGTTTAATTTTCGGCTTATTGTTGGTGCTATTGTCGTTAGCTAATGCTCACGGGCAATCGGCGAGAAGCCGCCCGGTGGAAAACAGCGGCAAAAAAACGCAGAAGCAAGAGATACCTGTTCCAACTCCTGAAGCTCAAACCAAGGGCACTGCCTCGGATGAACCGTCGGGCGATGACGTGGTCAAGGTTTCGACGAACCTGGTTTCTTTTCCGGTTTCGGTGCTCGATCGCAGAGGGCGGAATATCTTTGATCTGCAAAAAGAAGAGTTTCAGATATTCGAGGACGGAAAGCCGCAGGAAATAGCTTTTTTTGCCACTACCGAAAAGCCTTTCACCGTCGTCTTAATGCTCGACATCAGTCTTTCCACGCGTTTTAAGATCACCGATATTCAATCGGCCGCGATCGCCTTTCTCGATCAGCTGCGGCCGGAAGACAAGGTGATGGTGGTGGCCTTTGCCGAGAATGTTTATACCCTCAGCGATTTTACCAGCGACCGCGATCAATTAAAGCGGGCGATCCGCAGCACGAAATTTAAAGACGGGACAAGCATCTACGACGCATTTAACCTGGTAGCGTGGCGATTGGAACGCATCTCGGGAAGAAAAGCGATCGTTATGTTTACGGACGGCGTAGATACCACGTCGAGAAAATCGTACCTGAGTGAAAATCTCCGCGCGGCGGATGAGCTCGACGCGATAATTTTCCCCGAATTTAATACTTATGCCGACGTTAAGAGAATGGAACGTCAGGGTACGGTGGATGCGGGGCAAACCGAGCCGAAGACCGACGGGCCGCTGTCGCTGCCAAAGATAGATGTGGAGGTCAACCGGGACATCCTCAACAAACCGCCGCAGCCCAGAAACGAACCGGTTTCTATCGGCGATGACCCGACCATTTCAAGCAGCCCCGGCACCAGCAGAGCGGAGTATGACAAGGCCAGTAAATACCTGGCGGACCTGGCCGACCGGACCGGGGGGAAGGTCGAAAAAGCGACCACTTTGTACGATATCGAAAATGCCTTCAGGCGTATCGCGCAAGGGCTGCGCCAGCAATACAGCATCGGTTATTACCCGCCGGACATTGAAAAAACGGGCGTGCCGAGGAAAGTAAAAGTTAAAGTTACCCGCGCCGATCTGGTAGTTAAGTCACGTGAAACCTATACTATAAAGACAGCCGGCAAATAAGAGCGCAAGCTCCAGGTAATTTGCTGGCATCTCCGCAAAGCGTCAAACCATCGAAACGCAGTTGTAAAAGCGCATTTTGCTTTTTTTTGAGGTGGTTAAAATGAAAAAGATCCTGCTTATCGTAATATGTCTGGTATTTTCCGCGAGCGTGTTGACGGCACAGTCTTCCAACGGCACGCGCCCGCGCCGCACTGACGGCACAAAAGCCCCGGCCGGTTCCGCTCAAACCGAACCCCCGGTAGAAGATGGCGATAATGATGTCATCAAGGTCGATACCACCCTGGTAACGATACCGGTTTCGGTTTTCGACACCGGCGGCCGTTTTATCTCCGGGTTGAACAAGAACGATTTTCGCATTTTTGAAGACGGGCAGGCCCAGCAGATAGAAGTTTTTGCCACCACCGAACAGCCTTTTACCGTCGTGCTGCTTTTAGACGTCAGCCGCTCTACCCAATTCCAGATCGAAGAAATTCAGGATGCCGCGATAGCTTTTGTCGAACAGCTGCGTCCGCAGGACCAGATGATGGTGGTCGCTTTCGATGACGAGATACAGATCTTAAGCGAACCCACTTCGGACCGGAGACTGCTGCGAAATGCCATCCGGCGCACGCGCTTTGGCGGCGGGACAAAACTCTATGACGCGGTCGATTTTGCGCTCAATTATCGCCTGCGAAATATCGAGGGACGCAAGGCCATCGTTTTGTTCACCGACGGCGTCGATTCTTCATCCGAACGATCCAATTATATGCGCACGGTCAGCGACGCGGAGCGAAGCGACGTGATCATCTACCCGGTCCGCTACGACACCTCGGAGTACAATGGCGGCCAACGCAGATCTCCATGGCCGAATGGCGGCGGCAACAGGCGCGGCGGCGGCGGTAATAGACGAGGCGGCGGCGGGATCAATATTCCCTTTCCCTGGCCCAATGGCGGCGGTAATGGGGGAGGCGGCAACGGCGGTGGGATCTGGCGCGGTTCCGAGGATGAATACGCGGTGGGCGAACGCTATCTTAAAGAATTAGCCGGTAAAACCGGCGGTAAATATTTCAATGCCTCGACCACGGGAAACCTGGAAACGTCCTTCGCCGGCATTGCCGACGAATTAAGAGAGCAATACAGCATCGGTTATTACCCGCAAAATCAGGGGCAGGCGGGGCAGAGAAAGCAGATCAACGTCCGGGTCAACCGTCCCAACCTGAGCGTGAAGGCAAAAACCAGTTACGTGGTAGGTGAAAGACAGGAGACCGGCAAGTTCCAGCCTAACAAGTTTTCAGTGGATGATTAGCTGACCGGTTAAGTCAGGCAGAAACGCGACAGTTATGGAGCGTGTTCTTTTATTGCGATGAATACACGCTCCATAACTGTCGCGTTTCTCCCTTTTTCTATTTAGATCACCGTTCCGTTCGGGATGATCGCGTTCTTGGGAATGATGATGATCCCGTCACGGATGTAATAATTCTTATCGGGCCCGTCTTCTTCCTGAACACCACGCAGGTTTACCAATTTCACCTCGTCGCCGACGCGCGCATTTTTATCGATGATCGCCTGGCGAATGACCGTGTTGCGGCCGAGGCCGTGATGGGGAATTCCCATTTTGTATTCCGCCGCGATCTCTTCAATGGTCTGGTGATAATCGGCGCCCATTAATATTGAATCTTCGATGATCGTGCCGGTGTCGATGCGGCTGCGCAAACCGACTATCGAACGGCGGATCTTGGCGCCCTGAATGATACAGCCTTCGCTGATCATCGCTTCGCTGGCTTCGCTGTCGTGAAATTTCGAAGGCGGCAGGAAACGGCTGCGGGTGTAGATCGGCGCCTCGACGTCGAAGAAATTGAATTTCGGCAGCGCGGACGCCAGGTCCAGACTCGCCGTGTAAAAAGCGCGGATCGTTCCGATGTCTTCCCAGTAGCCGTTGAAAAGGTGCGATTGGACATTGTACTTTTGGATCGCCGCCGGAATTATCTCGCGTCCGAAATCCATCCAGCTCGGGTCCTGATCCAGCAGCTCGACCAGTTTCTTGTAATTAAAAACATAGATGCCCATCGAGGCGAGATAAGGACGCGCGGCGGCCTGCTCAGCCGATAGCCCGAAATTTGTCGTGTCGACGCGCATCGATTCCAAAGCTTCGCCCTTGGGCTTTTCCTTAAATTCGACGATGCGGCCGCTGCTTTCCGCCTTTAACAGGCCGAATTCCTGGGCTTGTTCCTGCGCGGAGGGAATAACGGAAATAGTGACGTCGGCATTTGTCTCGTAATGGCGGTTAAGAAAATCCAGGTAGTTCATCCGGTAAAGATGATCGCCGCTCAAGATCAAAAGAGTTTCCACCTGCCAGTCGCGAATGTGCGGCAGCACCTGGCGGACGGCGTCGGCCGTTCCCTGAAACCACTGCGGGCTGTCGAGCCGCTGCTCGGCCGCGAGAATCTCGACAAAGCCGCTGGAAAAATTTGAAAAACGATAAGTGCGGGCAATGTGCCGGTTAAGCGATGCCGAGTTGAATTGCGTGAGAATGAATATCTGCGTCAAATTTGAATTGATGCAGTTAGAGATGGGCACGTCTATCAGACGGTATTTACCGCCCAGCGGCACGGCCGGTTTCGAACGATGCTGGGTCAGGGGAAACAGCCGCGACCCGGCGCCGCCCCCCAAAATTACCGTCATCACATTTCTGTTTTCAATCGGCATAGAATGTTTGGCTAATACTTAAGTTCTATTTTATGAACGCTTTCAGAATATCCTTATTCGGCGGTTAATTTCAAGAATAAAACCGGCTGTTACGTTCATTTCAACTGCAAAGACATCTCTTTTAAAAATATCAAACTGACGCATTACTCTTTTTTGTGCCGCCGGGCGATAGTTTTATTAGGTGGAGCAGGTGCGCCACCCTGCGCCACTGCCCCACCTGCGCCACTTTTGAAACAGAAATCTCGTAAAGATCCACAATTCGAAAATTTAATTAAAAAAGAACATTGATATCGGCAAATCCTCTTTTTGAAACGCGGATCCGGGAAATTCGAAGCTTCAAAGAGCGCCGGCCGCAGCGACCGGAACCACGAGGATACAGGAAATAATGCGAGGGTTGAACGGCGCTTTTCGCTGCTTCGGGAAGTTTGGAAGAATTCGTATGATAGAGTAATGAGGTCAGAACCGGGAGTAAGCTCCCCTCCTGCCGGAGGAGGGGTGGCAGCCGCTTCGGCTGACGGGGTGGTGGGAGTAGCGACCGGGTTTCTTCGAAATTAAAACTCAAAACTCAAAAACTTAAAAACAAACCCCTCGCTACCGCCTCGGGTTCTGACTCCATATCTATAACGAAACGATTCGCAAAATCCGTTGCCACTTTTTTAACGGCTGTCACAATATCCCTATTAAAAGACAGGTAAAGTCTTTATATTATCCTCCGACATAACAACTTTCCCAACTAGCAACGCTCATTGCTATGATTTCTTGACTAGCAGTGGATATTGCTATATTTTGAGCGATAATTACGGTCTTTTTCTGTTAAAAACAATCTCCCGCTCTTCCACGAGCAGAAAGGTACTGATATGAAAAACAAAATAGCTGCATTCATTGCAACTGTAAGGAACTCCCGTGTTGTTAGTAAGAATTTAAGAATAAAAGCATTGGTTTTTTTAATGATTTGTTTCTGCATCGTCGGAATATCCGGCGTTAAGGTCACATCCCAGGATGAAGAGATCATAGTGCATAAGAAGTTTGGAGAAGTGCCCGTCAAACTCGTTTCTGTCAGTGCTGAAAAAAAGGAAGTTGCTCTTGAAAAAGCATTCGCTAAAACGGACGGCTGGTTTAAGGGTCTTGAGTTTGAAATAGAAAATACATCGGGCAAAACTATCACTTGCATATCCTTACAGCTTAGATTTGACAGGCCGAAAGAGTTTAAAGAATCTTCCGGATCTGACAAATACGGTTTTAGCATGGTAATCCCTTATGGAGACGTAAATGATTTTATGGCAAACAAGGCGACCGGGGTCGAGATCAAGCCCGGTGAGACCGTAAAAATTCCCTTGAAAGAAAATTATTACAATACTTTAAACGGAAGTTTGCTTAGATTGGGTTATCCGTCCAAGTTCAAAGGGGTGGAGATCGTGATACATGAGATCGGCTTTAGCGACGAGATACTTTGGAGCTATGGACTCTTTTACAAACGCGACCCCGAGAATTCTGTCCGGTGGGCGCCGATATTGGAAAAAAAATGAAAAATTAAATGAAACCGCCTCAACAAACCCGGAAAACGACACATGTGGCCCTAGAATGCTGCCTCAGATTTCTGCAAATTACTGCGATGAAGAATCAGATTGCCAATTTGATAGAGATCGAATAGAAAATAGCTTACCCGCTTTACTTACTGAAATACCTGATCACTTACCCTGTACATACAGGTCAGGACCAGAACAAGGGCAATCTTGTGGAATGTTAAGACTAAACACTATATTGATAGAATGCGACGTATCAACACCAACACCAACACCAACACCAACGCCAACGCCCACTCCGACTCCGACGCCTCATCCCGGCGGATGCAATGGATCAACGAATTTAAACCTATACCCATCCGGCTGTGCACCGGGACTTGTTGCTACCGGCGGTGTCTGTACTAACAGCCCAACATTTATCAATCACTGTAATTTGTTTGGCGGTTACGACGACAGTTCGTGCGGATGTTTTGGAATGTGTAACCCGGAAATTGGCGGGTGTTCGCCGGTGGTGGTCGATGTGCTGGGCAACGGCTTTGCCATGACCAGCGCGGCAAACGGCGTGATGTTCGACCTCGAGGGTAACGGAACCCCGCGGCAGTTTTCCTGGATCGCGGCGAATTCAGATGATTCGTGGCTGGCGCTCGATAAAAATAATAACGGCACGATCGACAGCGGGCGTGAGCTTTTCGGCAACGTGACTTCGCAGCCTCCTCCCCCTGACGGTGAAGAGATGAACGGCTTTCTCGCGCTGGCGCAGTACGATACGGCTGCCTTTGGCGGAAACGGCGATGGCAAGATCAACCAGCAGGACGCTATTTTCAGCCGGTTGAAATTGTGGCAGGACGAAAACCACAACGGCGTCTTCAGAATCGTGCGAAATGAAAACGCTGCCGGAAGTGGGTTTAAGAAAGATCGACCTCGACTACCGGACTTCGCGGCGAACGGATGAATTCGGCAACCAGTTCAGATACAAAGCAAAAGTAAGAGATGCGCAGGACGCTCAGCTTGGCCGCTGGCGTGGGATGTGTATCTGGTTTTACAGCACTAGGTTTGAAAATTGTTTTATGAAGGTGGGGGACAACGCTCACCTTTTTTATTTTTGACATCGGAAAGTAAAGCGTTATACTTTCCTTTGCTTTAATGACAGGTTTTTGAATTGCGGCTGTATGGCCGCAGCTTTTAAGAAGTAAACGTCCGGTGCTAAAGGGAAGCAGGTGTAAATCCTGCACGGTCGCGCCACTGTGAATTGAGGCCAGAAAGGCCGCAAGAGTCAGGAACCACCCAGACGTTTCACCTGAGAGTGTCTCGCGTAAAGACATCCCGGAAGACAAATCGTCTTTATAAGATCGCCGTCTTTTTGGCTGTTTTTCGCAGAACAGAAAGGCGGTTTTTATCTTTAAATTTTTTAACAGGCAAAAATATTTCGCGGTTTTATTATTAATAACGCTGCTGTACGGGGCATCTTCCTGCAAGCCCTCGCAAAGGGCGCAAACGGCGGAAAAGACGCAAACCGCCGGGCAGCCCGCGACCCGCGAATTTACCGACGACTTAAAGCGCAAGATCACGCTGCCGCAGACGGTGAACCGGGCGATCTCGCTGGCGCCGAATTTGACGGAAATAGTTTTTGCGGTTGACGGCGGCGACAAGCTGATCGGCGATACCACTTACTGCAACTACCCCGAAGCGGCCAAAAATATTCAAAAGGTCGGCGATACGATGACCCCTAACCTGGAAGCGATCATCGCGCTAAAACCGGACCTGGTTTTGGTCAGCACCGCTTCGCAGATCAAAACTTTTTTGCCGAGGCTGGAAGAACAGCAGATCGCGGTCTTTGTTACCGATCCGAAAACCCTCGAAGACGTTTTTAAAAATATAGAATCCATAGGCGATATCCTGGGAAAAAAAGAAAAGGCCGGCGAGGTAGTTGCGGGGCTGAAAAAACGCGTGGATGAAACGGAAAAAAAGACGGAAAATGTCACCCCGTACCGGGTTTTTGTGCAGATATCCGAAGAGCCGCTTTTTACCGCCGGTAAAGATGCGTTCATTACCGATCTGATCGAGCGCGCGGGAGGTTTTTCCGTCACCTCAAATATCAAGGAAGATTATCCGAAAGTGAGCAAGGAGACGGCGCTCGCACTGCAGCCGGATGTGATCATAATTTCCGGTATGCAAGGCGAACAGAAACCAAACGCCGCTTTTGTAAATTCACCGGCAGTGAAAAATAAAAAAGTTTTCCAGATCGACGGAGATTTGCTCGCGCGTCCGGGCCCCCGGCTGGTCGATGCGCTGGAGATGATAGCGGAAAAGCTGCACGGGCAATAATTAAATGACAGCGTCTTTAGAAGGAGTAACGGAAAAAATAATGCCCCGACCCGGCAAACCGTCCCGGCGTTTTTTGGCCGCGATGGTGGTGCTGCTGTTGCTGCTGGGCGCCGCGATCCTGGCGGCGGCGCTGTTGGGGAGCGAGCGTCTGCCGCCCTTTGATGCGATCTGCGCGATGTTTTCCGGAAATATTTGCGGTCTTACTGCGGAGCAAAGCGCGATCCTTTTCGATATCCGGCTGCCGCGGGTTTTTCTGGGCGTTTCGGTGGGCGCGGCGCTGGCGGTGGCGGGCGCCAGTTACCAATCGCTGCTGCGCAACCCGCTGGCGGAACCTTACCTGCTCGGCGTTTCGAATGGGGCGGCGATCGGAACGATGTTTGCGCTGGTTTTTTTCTCGACCTTTGCTTTTTCGCGCCCGCTGCTGGCTTTTGGCGGGGCGATGCTGTCGACGATGGCGGTGTATTCGATAGCCCGCAGCCGCGCCGGGATGAACGTCGAAAGACTGGCGCTGGCCGGCGTGATCGTGACCACATTTTTGTCTTCGGCGATCGTGCTGATCACCACTTTGCTGGACGCGACCAAGCTGCGGACTTTTACTTTTTGGCTGCTCGGCGATCTTTCCGCCGCCTCGAAAGATTCGCTTTACGTTGCTTTGCCGACCGTGATCGTGGGAACGATATTGCTGGCGATGCTGGCGAGGGCTTTGAACCTGCTGCAGCTGGGCGAGCGCGACGCTTTTGATTTCGGGGTCGAAGTAAAGCAGACGAGGTTTTTGGTTTTTCTGGTCGCGGGCGCATTGGTGGGAACATCTGTTGCGGCCAGCGGCTCGGTCGGTTATGTCGGGTTGGTGGTGCCGCATTTGGTCAGGCTTTCGCTGGGGAGTGATAACCGTTTGGTGCTGCCGGCTTCGGCCATAGCGGGCGCCATTTTTGTGACGCTGGCGGACACGGTCGCGCGCACCGTGATCGCCCCCAGGGAATTGCCGGTAGGCGCCATCACGGCCCTGATCGGCGCGCCGCTGTTTATTTATTTGTTGAAGAAGCAGTCGGCTTGATACGCCGTACGCAATACGTGATACGCAGTACGTGATATGACACGTGATACGTAACACGCTATACATAACATGCAATACGCAATAAGTCGGGCGTACTACGTACTACGTATAACGCAAATTTAAGATGCTCGAAGCAAAAAACATTTCGGTCGGTTACGGCGCAAGGGAAGTGGTGCAGGGTGTTTCGTTTCGTTTAGAGAGCGGAAAGGTCGTGGCGCTGTGCGGGGCAAACGGCGCGGGCAAGACTACTTTACTAAAAGCGTTGAACAGCACTTTGCCTTTAACCAGGGGCGAAATATTACTCGATGAAAAAGCGCTGTCGAAATATTCCCGCCGAGAGGCGGCGCGAAATATCGCGGTCGTCGCGCAAGAGGCGGAAACGAAATTTCCGGTGACCGTGATGGAATTTGTTTTGAGCGGCCGGTTCGCGCACGGCGGGGCGTTTGGCTGGGAAAAGGAAGAGGACTTTGCGGCGGCGGCAGAATCGCTCGGTTCCTGCGACCTGGAAAACTACGGGACGCGGCTGATGAACGAGCTTTCAGGCGGTGAACGGCAGCGGGCGGTGCTGGCGCGCGCACTGGCGACGCACGCAAGAATTCTCCTGCTCGATGAGCCGACCGCCAATCTCGACCTGGCGCACCAGATAATGATGCTCAAGCTGGTGCATGAGCGCTGCCGCTCCGCGAATGCATCTGCCGTGGTGATCACGCACGATCTGAATCTGGCCTCGGCCTTTGCCGATGAAATTTTGCTTTTAAAGAACGGCAAAGTTACCGCCCAGGGAAGTGCCGAAGTTATTTTTACGGTCGGGAATTTGAAAGAGGTTTTTGGAGTCGAAGTTTTGCTTGACGCAAATCCCGCGAGCGGGAAAACGCGCGTCACGGCAAATTACGGAGTGTAGCGCCAGCGTCTCGCTGGCTGTCTCGGAAGCGTCCCGCTTCCGCAAAACTGAGGGCGGGACGCCCTCAGGACAGCCGCCGGGACGGCAGCGCTACAAAGTCAAATAACAAAAGTGCCGGTCCAAGGGAAAACGGTGAAAGGCCGTTGCTGCCCGCGCAACTGTATACAGCTAGTTCCTTCGCATTAAAAGCCACTGTCCGCAGGGATGGGAAGGCGCGAAAAGGAGATCTCGGGGTCGAGGTTAGCTGTGAGCCAGGAAACCTTGCCGAGCGCTTAAGGATAACTCGTGTCTACGACGGGTAGAGGAGAGATATGAAAACATTTAGTTTAGTTTTATTGACATTATTATTATCGGCTGTAACATTTGCGCAATCGGGCGGATCGGTCAGCGGAAAGGTCCTGGATACTGACGGGAAAGGGGTCAAAGGGTCCCAGGTTACGCTGACCTTAAAGGGCAATGCGAGCGTGACCTTTACGGCCATTGCCGGAGACGCCCCCAGCGCTGATGGCGGATACGAATTTAAAAATCTTCCGGCGGGGGAATACATCATCACGGCAACCGACGGAACGTCTTCGGGAAAGGTGAGGGCAAACGAAAATGTCACGGTAGCCGCCGGGCAGAAAGTCACTTTGGACCTGACGCTCCTGCCGGTGGTGACGGCCGAAGTCACCATCGCATCCGGCACGGCGCAATCGGTTGACCAGGTTTCAAAATCCGTTTCCACGCTTACATCACAGGACATCGAAAATCGCGACGAGCAGACCCTTGCTGACGCGCTGCGCACTGTGCCCGGTATTCGCGTACAACAGTCCGGCGGCTTTGGGCGGCTGACTACGATCAAAACACGCGGGTTGAGAAATCAGGACACGGCAATTTTGATCGACGGCCAGCGGTTCCGCGATGCGACCGCGATCACCGGCGATGCGTCCTCGTTTCTCGGCGATCTGATGACCACCGGCGTCGGCAAGATCGAAGTGCTGCGCGGTTCGGGCTCGTCGCTTTACGGCACGAACGCGATCGGCGGAGTGGTGAATGTTCAGACCGACAGTTTTAGTAACGGCCTGCGCGGAGAATTCCTGGCTGAAGGCGGCGGGTTGGGCCTGTTTCGCGGGCGGGCGGGAGTTTCCGGCGGTTATCACAACAAAGCGTTTTTTAATGCGGTGATGTCGCATACCAATTATAAAGACGGGATAGACGGCGACGACAGCGCGCGAAATACCAGCGGTAAGGCGGCGGCGCGTTTTGTTATCAATGACAAGGCGCAGATCACGTCGCGCTTTTATCTTTCGGATGGTTTTGTTCAACTTAACAGCAACCCCGACACCATCGGCGCATTGCCCCCGATCACGACAGTGGTAACGGCCTTTGCCCTGTCGCCGGAAGAGTTAATACGGTATGAGAACGGCACCCCGATCGGCTCTTTAAATGCAAACGGGGCGACTTTTATTCCCGACGCCAACGATCCGGATGCTTTTGCGAAATCGCGTTTTTATAATTTCAACGTCGCTTTAGACGGCACGATAAATTCCAAAGCGATCTATCGCGTGTCCTATCAGGACCTGTGGACGAAAAGGAAGACCGTCAATGGCCCGGCGGGCGTCACGTTCCAGCCGTTCGGCGGAACCGAACGCAGCGATTTCACCGGCAATATTAAGACGCTTCAGGCCAAAACAAATCTTGTTATCCAGTCGAACGTGTTGACCATCGGCTATGGTTTTGAACGGGAAAAATTTGGAAACGATAATTTCGGCGTGAACAATATCGGCAACAACTCGATCGACGTCACGCAGTCTAGCAATACCTTCGTGGTCCAGGACCAACTCGCGGCTTTCGACAATCGCCTGCAATTATCGGGCGCTTTTCGCGCGCAGTTTTTCCAGTTGGGCCAGCCGGTCTTTAGCGCCAACAATCCGCCCTATCAAAACCTGACGCCGGACGGAGTTCCGTCCGCCTTTACCGCCGATGGTTCGATCGCCTGGTTTTTTCGCTCGACCGGAACAAAACTGCGCTCGCATATCGGCAACGGTTACCGCATAGCTTCGCTTTATGAACGCTACGGCACTTTTTATGATACGTTCAGCATCCCGAATAATTTTGTGGCGCTGGGCGATCCGAATTTAAAGCCGGAACGTTCCGTCGGTTTTGACGCCGGTATCGACCAGGAGTTTGTGGGGAACCGTGTCCGGCTGTCAGCAACTTATTTTTACACCCGGCTGCTGCAGACCATCGGGTTCGGTAACGTCGTGCCCGATATAGGAACGACCCCGCGGCCGTTTGGCGGATACCTTAACCAACAGGGGGGCATCGCGCGCGGGGCCGAACTCAGCGCAGAATTTACGCCTTATAGGACCACCAGTATTTTTACTTCCTACACTTACACCAAGAGTTTGCAGAACGAACCCCAGGTCGCGGGAAGCGGACTGTTAAAGACGCTGGGTGTGCCGGAGAACGCTTTCACGTTTGTTTTTAACCAGCAAATAATTAAAAGGCTGAACGTGAATTTCGATCTGGTGGCGTACAGCTCTTATCGCGCGCCGATCTTTAGCAATACGATATTTTCCACCCGCATTTATCGTTTTAGCGGTATGAGAAAAGCCGACCTGTCTGTTGCGTACGAGATCCCCACTTCTAACGAGAAGGTGCGGTTTCGTCTCTTCGGCACGATCGAAAATCTTTTCGATAACGATAATTTCGAGAACGGATTTCGCACGGCGGGAATTACCGGGCGCGGCGGGGTAAAAGTCTCGTTTTAGGTTATTTAAATTGCCACTAGCTTCAGCTAGTGGATCGTGAGGGATAATAATTTCAGATAGGCTTTAGACTAAAACTTTTGTTTAGTCTAAAGCCTTCCTTTTTTTTAAGCGGCCTTTGATCCACTAGCTAAAGCTAGTGGCAATTAGAAGCCTTGCGGACAGGAGCCACTGGCTCCATAAAATCTTTATCGGAGGTTATTTCGGTGGTATAATTTAATCAAAATCAGACGCGGAGGAGTTTTATGAAAGTACTGAGAATACAAGGTTTAGCAATATTAACTGTTTTTATCTCGGCGGTATGTGCGTCTGCGCAAAATAATTCTGCCAAAACGATAACCAATGCCGACATGGAAAAATACCGGCAGGAACGGGTAAAGGCCGATGACGAATACCGGCGCACTTACGCCGAAAAAGGGCTGCCTTCGCCGGAAGAACTGGAAAAAAGGGAAGAGGAAAGGCAGCAGCGCCTGTTCATCCTTTCGGACCAACTGGCGGGCGAACGGCGAATAAGAGAATACGCGGAGCAAATGGCCGCTGCAGCGAACAACGATCAGCAGATCATATATGTCGCGCAAGACGATAATGGCGGCTACTATCCTTATTACCCGATCGTGGGAGGCGGAGGTTTTGGCAAGACGCGGTTCAGAAATCTGTCTAACGTCGAAATGATCCGCGACCAGGCGAATATAAACAGAAGCATGCATGGGCTGCCGAATTTCCGTAACAACAATTCACGACGCGGCGGTTTTCGCGGGACGTTCAGGTCCGGGGGAGCGCGCCCGGTATTTTCACCCAGGAGATAAGGCTGCTGTAATGGCCGATAAACGGTCAAATCTTTAATGGAAGCAAATAATTTTTCTTCTTCTAATAAAACCGTCTGGATATTATTCCTGGTTATCGGAGGCTATTATTCGTCTTCACCCTGCTCGGGGTGGCTGTCTGGTGGTTTTATCTTTCGTTTGGGGGTTATGGGCCGGCACGACAAATGCCCCCTGAGATCCGGGAAGCACGGATTGTATCAGGCGAAAACATCCTGGAGAAAAATATTTTTTTCCATCGCGAAGGTTCCGATATGGTAAAGATCATTCGCGAGGCGGCAAAGACTAAAGACGAAGCTGAACGGCAAAAGGTTATCACCTCCCAGGTCGGGCAAAATTATGACCAGTTCGAAGATATCGTCATCGGCGAACTGGACGGGCAGCCGGGAACCGATGTTGCGCTGCTGGGAAGAAGCGCGGTACATATTTTATCTACTGACGGAGATCTGAGATCTTTCACGCCTTTTGAATTTGAAATACGAAAAGTAAAGGTCGGATGGTTCGAGACTGAAAATCCGCGCAACGGTTTTAACCACGTGCAGGCGGTCGATCTCGACAATGACGGGCGGACCGAATTTATCCTGTCCGGGCCGACGGACGGACTGGCCGTTTTCGACCTCAATGGCAAATTATTGTGGAAATACGGAGCGATCGAGCTTGATGTGAGTAAGGCCTTGAGCAGCGAAACAAAAGAGCCTATGGTCGATAGCGTCACCGCGGGTGATATGGACCGGGACGGCAAGGCTGAGGTTTTTGTGCTGATGTTTGATGAAGGGTTAAGGGCCTTTGACAGCGCCGGAAACGTCAAATGGGTGCAGCCGCTCGGAGAGGATTGGAGCGACCTTAAAGTAGTCGATCTGACTGGCGCCGGAATGCCGGCGCTGCTGGAAAAAGACGGCCGTAAGATCGTTTTCCGCGACGTGGACGGGAATATTTTTCAAACCACGGAGATAAGCGACTTTTACGGCGATCTGACATTTTGTTCCAATTCGGATGAAAAAAAGCCGCAGCTGATAGATGAGCACGACGGAAGATTCAAAGTATTAAATCTTAACGGGTTAAAAATATTAGAAGGGAACGCCCCTTTAAGTGAAATAAAACTTGAGAAGGCGAGCCCCGGCAGCGGACGGATAAAAGAAATTCTGGATCATCCAAAAGCAGCCTGGGTAAAACTTAGATCCGACCAGCCGAAATACCTGGCAGTTACCGGCCACTTCATTGGTTTGGGCCGTTCACTGTTTTATCTTTATGACGCAAAAGGGAATCTTATTTACGAAGAGCTGTTGCCGGGAGAGGCATCGTCCGTCGCTGCGTTGCGAGGGTCGGGGCCGGGGGAGAACGGAACCGAGTCGATTTTAGTGGGCGGAGAAAAGACGGTTTGGCGGTATAATTTCAAATAATTTTATTGATCAATTATGAAACAGGGTTGGGAAGCGGTTATCGGAATGGAAATTCACGCGCAGCTCGCGACGGAGACAAAGATCTTCTGCGGCTGTGCGGCGAGCTTTGGCAATGAGCCTAATGCAAATACGTGCCCGGTGTGCCTGGGGCTGCCGGGGGCGCTGCCGGTGTTAAACCGCCGGGCGGTCGAGCTGGGCGCGCGGGCGGCATTAGCATTGGGGTTGAGCATCAACGAAACGTCGATCTTTGCGCGGAAGAATTATTTTTATCCCGATCTGCCCAAAGGTTACCAGATCTCGCAATACGACAAGCCGTTCTCATCCGACGGCACTCTCGAGATAATGACCGGTGAGCGCGACGACCAGGGTCACGTCAAAGAATGGCAGCCGATGAAGATAAATATCGTGCGGCTGCACCTGGAAGAAGACGCCGGGAAAAATGTGCACGAAGGTTTGCCCGAGGTCGATAAGTATTCCTACATAGATCTAAACCGCGCCGGGACGCCGCTGGCCGAGGTCGTGACGGGGCCCGATTTTCGCACTTCGTGGCAGGCGTACGATTATGTCAATCACGTGCGGCGCGCGCTGCAGTGGGTGGGAGCTTCGGAAGCGGACATGGAAAAGGGCAACCTGCGCTGCGAGGCGAACGTTTCCGTGCGCAAGGTGGGCGAAACAAAATTCAACAACAAGATCGAGCTGAAAAATCTCAACTCGGTGCGTTTTATGCAAAAGGCGATCGAGTACGAGATCGAACGCCAGATCGCCGCTCACGAAACGGGCGAGCCGGTCAATCAGGAAACGCGCCTCTGGGATGAAAAAGCGAATCAGACCCGCGTGATGCGTTCGAAAGAAGACGCGCACGATTACCGCTATTTTCCCGAACCCGATCTGCCGCCGCTAAAAGTTTCCGGCGAGTGGATCGGCGAGGTGAAAAGCGCGATGCCGGAATTGCCGGACACGATGCGCGAGCGTTTTATGAGCGACTACGGTCTTTCTTTTGCGGACGCGAACCAGATCGTGTCGGAAAAAGACCTGGCGGAGTTTTACGAAACTACCGCCAAGACCTCGAATAATCCAAAAGCGTCGGCAAACTGGCTTTTATCTGAATTGCTGAGGGAGTTAAATAATTCCGGAAAGTCACCGGCCGATTCTCCGGTGCCGGCCGAGAACCTGGCTGAACTGATCCGGTTGGTCGATGAAGACAAGATCAACGGCAAGCAGGCCAAGGAAGTTTTGATCGATATGTTCGCCGCCGGGAAGACCGCCGCTGAAATAGTTAAAGAAAAAGGTTTGGAACAAGTATCGGATTCCGGCGCGATCGAAAAGATCATCGATGATGTGATCGTCGGCAACCAGGCACAGGTCGAAGCCTACCGCGGCGGCAAGGAAGGCTTGTTCGGATTTTTTGTCGGGCAGGTGATGAAAGCTTCGCAGGGCAAAGCAAACCCGAAAGTGGTCAATGAAATATTAAAAGATAAATTAAAGGGATAGTTTATGACCTTGAAGAAAATACTCGCTGCGCCGGTTTTTATTTTCCTGTGGGTATGCGGCGGTATGGCGGTTTCAACTGTTTCAGGCCAGGTGATCGACGACTCTCAAGTGGACAACCAGCTGGCAAGCCTGCGAAGTGTCTCGGAAACGGCTCACGACGATAACAGAAGATTTCGCCCGCCGGGCAAGATACGCATCCGCTACATGTCGTCCGAGGCAAGGGCAAGAACAACGGCGCAGCTGGAAAACCTGGCCCTGGGCGGACACCGCGAATTACTACTGCCTGCGGCGAAATATTTCCATCAATACGCCGATTTTTTACGCGATAATAAAACCGGATTGGCGCGCGTTTTTCCAGATCTAAAATGCGACCGGGGAATGGTCGTGGATGTTTCGGAACTGGAACGCTGCAAAGACGTTTATCCTCTCCTCGGTGTCGGCTCGCACTACTCCTTTAGAAACCGCACTAACCTTAACCGCAAGACATGGGCGGATATTAACTTTGTCGACGATAAATTTGTGGCCGGAGGTCAAACGGAATTCGGTTTGATCGGCGAGCTCGGCGACGTGGCGCCGGATAGCCTAACTCTTAAATCCAAAGAGCTTGCCTTTTTGAAAGACTACAAGCCTAAAACTAAAACATCTCAAATTACAGCGGAGAGAGAAATTTTTGTAAAAGGTTTGACGGTAAATGGTTTAACATACAAGTTATCGGCCCCGGCCACGCTGAATTCGACCTATGTATTAAGGTCGGTTGCTTACGCACTTAATAACTTTGACGGGTTGGATATCAGGCTGGACATTATCGTGGTTTTTAAAGTAATTTCCCGGGAAAACGACGGGAGTTTGATACTGCTTTGGAAGCAGTTGAAAAGTGATCCGGCGCGCCCACTGAAAGAGTGAGGTTTTTTAAGCGCAGGAAGGCACACCCTTAGTTCCCGGCAGATCCGAAAAACGGATCGCAAGGAGGAATTATGAAAGCGCTAATAGCTTCGTTCTTTTGTTTGCTGGTTCTTTTTGGAGTTCAAAATGTTTTTGCGCAGCGCGCGCCGGGAACATTAGGCCCTCCGCCTGCCGATCCGAACAATCCTACGCCGGAGTGGATGCGCAGGATGGAAGAGAACCGCCGGGTGATGGACAAGTTTAACGGGAAGGACGCGAATGGAATGATAGCGGGCCGGACCCTGGCCCCGAAACCGCGTCCGCGCAAGGCCGATGGAAAACCTTATACTAAAGAAGAGCTAGAAAAGCTCAGGCTTTTGAGCGCGCCCAGCGAAGCCGACCTCGTTGCCCATAAAGATCTTCTCCGTCAGCCGAACACCGGAATATTTCGCTTGTTTCCCAATATCGATTGCCAATCGGAATTTTTGGTCGAGATCGACGGGAAATGCGAAAACAGTTTTTTTGCGGTCAAATACTATAGCTTTCGAAAAAATGCCCGACTGGTCGACGACATCAAATTTCTCGATGAGCTCCTGATCGCCGATGGTTTCTTTAGCCAGGAAATGATGGTCAAACTAGGCGACGTCGATCTGAACCGCATCACGCTGGCGGATAAAGGGCTGAACTTTCTGGCTGATTACACCGCGCCGGCCTCGATGAATGAAGCGAGGAGCGAGTATGCCCGGTTTGCCGGCGGAGTAGAAAAAGACGGTTACCGGTACGCCAACAAATTAAAGGCCGAGAACGGCATGACCTACGGTTTGCGATTGATCGCCTACCGGGTTGGCAACGATGTCGGGCTCAGCATGAGCAATGATATGCGACGTCAGATATACTCACCGGAAAAAGGGCTCTTTTTGGTAGTGAAAGAAGACAATAGGATCGATCTGACACTTGCTTTTCGTATCATAAGAAGGGACGAGGACGGAAGCGTTACCATTCTCTGGAAAGAACTGAAACGTCAGCCGGCCCCCAAGCTTACTTTTGCGAAAGGTGAACAATACCGGACGCTCAAATTACAATAAGATAAATTTGCCATTTCTCAAGGGGTAAAAAATGAAGTTTTTCTCGTCGATTTTAGTGCCTGGCACGGGGATCTTTTTGCTCACGATATCGTTGTGCGCGCAGCAGCTGCCCAAAGACGAACCTTCGCGCGGGAACGCGGTCGCGCGTCCGGGCCGCGACGGCAAGCGGGTAGTGCGGCCCGATAATACCGACCCCACCGCGGATGAACTGGACAGAGCTATCGAAGGCGATGAGCGTCCCGTGTCGAGGCTCAATAAGATCGTCAAAGACAAACTCAAGATAACGGACGGGGAAAGGGCCGGTTATAAAAAATCGCTGGAAGACTCCAAGGCTAACATTACCCGGCTGCTTTCGGCTTTTTCCTGCAGCACCGCGCTGGTAGTGGACCTAAGCGACCCGCGCTGCACGGATGACGCATATCTTTTCGAAGGCTCTTATTACTCTTTTCGGTACAAGGGGTACGGTCAAAGCTCCTGGACGGACCTCTCTTTGATCGAAGGAGAATTTACCGCCGGCAACAAATGGAATACCGTCGGTTTTATCATCGATCTCGGCAAGAAGGCGGATTTTAACCGCCTCGATGAAAATGCAAAAGAGATAAGAGACCTGTGGGAATTACCGAGTGCGGAAACCCTGGCCGAAAAAAAGGAGCAAAGAGAAAACCTGGAAAAAGGATTCGCTCTGGAAGATGTTTTTGTCAGCAGCAAGGCAAAATTTCAGATCGACCATGTCTATCTGCTGCGGACCACTACTTACCGCGTCGAAGGGGGCATGGCGATGTTTCGCAGCGCCTTTAACTGGTATAACACCGACTCGCTTTTTGTCTTAAAGGCGATGGATTTTGACGGCCGGAGAACTGCCACCATCGGATGGAAGCGCCTGCTTCAGCGCGTGGCGCCGCTACTAAAAGATAAAGAAAAAGAAAAGGAAAAGACGCGTGAAGGGTAAGGTCGCGGTAGTTACCGGCGGAACCAGAGGCATCGGAGCGGCTATCGCCCGCGCGCTTCTAAGTGAAGGCGCAAAGGTATTTATTTGCGGGCGGGACGCCGGCCTTCTCGCCCGGGCGCTGGAAAAACTGGGGCCGCTCGGCGAGGTCAAAGGAACTACCTGCGACGTTTCCGTTACGAGCGACGTCGAAGCAATGCTTAATGAATGCCGCCAGGTTTTCGGCGGCGTGGATATTTTGATAAACAATGCCGGGGTCGGAATTTTTGGAAAGACCGTCGAAGAACTCACACCGGAAGAATTTTCCCGCGTTATCGACACAAATCTTTACGGAGTATTTTGCTGCTGCCATTATGCGATCCCGCTGATGAAGGAACGCGGCGGGGGATATATCATCAATATTTCCTCGCTCGCCGGGCAAAATGCGCACCCGAAAATGGCGGCGTACAACGCTTCGAAATTCGGGCTTAACGGTTTTACCGAGGCGATGATGCAGGAAGTTCGCCATGATAATATTAAGGTCAGCCTGATCTGCCCCGGCTCCGTAAATACCGAATTCGGCGGCGACGAGGTATCGGAGGAAAAAGCCTGGCAGCTTCAGCCTGACGATATCGCCCGCGTAGTGATCGATCTTATCGGACATGACCCGCGCAGCTTGCCGAGCAAGGTCGAGATCAGGCCGAGCAGGCCGCCAAAAAAATAAGTAGTGAATGTATATGAGAAGTTTTCTGTTGCTTAGTTTTCTTTTACTCATCTTAACAACTCAATATCTGTCGCAGACGCCCGTAAAAGGCCCGGTTTCCGCGCTTACTCCCGCTCAGCAAAAAGCAATGGCGGAGATCGATAGCCTTAACAACCAGATCATTAAGTTTTTCACCCAAAAGGACCTCAACGCGGCGCTGCAAAAAGGGATCGAGATGCAGGCGGTTATCGACAATAACGGCCTGGGCGAAAACTTTAACGCTCTGATAGCGCTGACCAACCTGGCTGAAATATACCTGGCGAAAAGCCGTGAAAGCGATGCCATAAAGTTGTTTCTCAGGGTCCTGGACGGCTTTCAAAAAAGGCCGGACGCGTCCGGCGCCGCAATAGCCAAAGTTACGGAGCGGCTTGGCCTGGCATATTATGACAAGGCGGAATACGAGAAAGCCGAACAGTGCTACCGCAACGCGATCGAGCTGCGGGCAAAGGCGAACGGTGCGGAGAGCAGGGAGATCGCCGCTGCCTATAAAGATCTGGGCAATGTATACCGGATGGAAAATAAGTTCGAGCAGGCGGACACCGCTTATCTGAAAGCGATCGAGATAAGCGATAAAGCGCTCACCAAAGAGGAAAAATGGGAACGGAAGGACCTGGAATATTACCAGTGTTTTCTTTATCACTGGGGCTTTCGCATCAACAAGCTGCAGGACATGGCGAGGAAATGGGACGTCTTTTCCAAGGCCCGCGGGCCGAGCCAGGCCGACAGGGCGGCCAGAGTTTCATCCGGCGGTGTCGTCAACGGCAAAGCCATCCGGCTGGTAAAGCCTCCTTATCCGGCCAATGGCGCAACGGGATTTGTGATCGTAATGGTTACGATCGATGAAAAAGGCGACGTCATCAGCGCAAAAGCCACTTGCGGCATCAACAATTTTTTGCGCGTCAGCGAAGAAGCTGCTTCAAAATCCGAATTTTCCCCGACCCTGCTCGATGGGAAGCCGGTCAAAGTGTCGGGGATCATTATTTATCATTTCGGTAATATGTGATCTCAAAGCGGCTAACAGTCTTCGTAAGGAGCTGTGGGGAGATGCTGTTTCGGTGTTCCACCCTGGAACGGGGTGAAACAATGGAACACCTGGAACGAAAATGGAACAGAAATCTTTCTAAAGTATCGGTTTTTCCAAAGATCAACAATTTCCTCTTACATTCGGAGAATATCCTCTTCTTTCAGGATATCCTCATCCTCCCGCGGTGCCGGGCGCGTCCTGGAGGAATTGCTCACACAATTATTATCGTATTCGTAGCGAAAAAGAGAAGAGACGATTTTTAAGATTTGGGTGATTGGTACAACCCACCCAGGTCGGATCAGCTTGTTTGATGGACAAAAGAAAGGGCCGAACCCGCTATTTAAGCGCTCCCACGGTTCAGCCGGTACAATCTCCTTTTCACTTGTTCAATGCTGCAGCACGAGATACACGTCCCAGGCCCAGCGGCCAAGCTGAGCGTCCTGCGCATCTCTTACTTTTGCTTTGTATTTAAATTGATTGCCGAATTCGTCGGTCCGCCGCGAGGCCCGGTAATCGAGATCGA
>DASYKT010000005.1:0-211294 GCA_035995185.1 Pyrinomonadaceae bacterium | reverse complement strand
AAACGGATAATTCCTAGTTATCAATAGTAGTATGGGAAATTTCTTTGTCCTTTTTTATATATTGCAAGAGGATTTGCAGTATTATGCACGGAAATAAAGTACATGACAATATTTAAATATATAAAAATTGTTGGCGACAGAATGTTTAGAACTGAATTTTGTTTGTGCCGAATAACTGACCAAATGCCGGCGTAAGATCCGTTAGAATTTCGTGCGAAGTTATTATGTGATAAATTCTTGTTAATATTTCGTTTATTGACTTAATAACAAATGACTGACCTCGATCTTAATTTTCACGACACCGTCACCGCGTTTGCCGATAAGTCGAACGCCGAGCTTAAACAAAAATATTGGCTGTTCAAGATGATGAACTCCCCCTGGCTGGTCGATTTCGGCACGGCCTCGACGGAGTTTGCGCTGTCGCTTGGCCTGCCGGTCCAGGGAATGATCAAGTCGACCGTCTTCAAACAATTTTGCGGCGGCGAAACCATCGAAGAATGCGAACCGACCATCAGAAAGCTGGGCGAGGCGCATATCGGCACGATCCTCGATTATTCGGTGGAGGGCAAATCCGAGGAAGCGGTCTTCGATCACACAAAAGACGAGATCAAGCGGACCATCGCCCGCGCTAACGGCGACCAGAAACTTCCGTTCTCGGTATTTAAGGTTACCGGGCTGGGGCCGCTCGGCACTCTGGAGAAGGTGAGTTCGAAGGTAGAACTCGAGCCGGAGAACCGGGAAAAGTGGGACAGGACCCGCAGGCGGGTAGAAGAGATCTGCGAATACGCCAATTCCAAAGACCAGGCGGTTTTTATCGATGCCGAAGAGACGTGGACACAAAATGCGATCGACGAATTAGCGTTGGCGATGATGGAGAGATTTAACCGCGAAAGGCCGCTGATCTTTAATACCTTTCAGATGTACCGCACCGACCGGCTGGACTTCTTAAAACAGTTGCACCAGCACGCCAAGGAAAAGGGTTATATTCTGGGCGCAAAACTGGTGCGCGGCGCTTATATGGAAAAAGAGCGCGAACGAGCTAAAGAGAAAGGCTATCCATCGCCGATCCAGCCGGACAAGGCCGCGACCGACCGGGATTACGATGCCGCGATCGACTTCTGCCTGGAAAATATCGCCGAGACCGCATTTGTCGCCGGTACGCATAACGAGAACAGCGTCTATAAGCTGGCGCAAAAGATGCGCGAAAAAGGGCTTGCGGAAAACCATCCGCACATTTTCTTTTCCCAGCTTTACGGGATGAGCGACAATCTTTCTTATATTCTCGCCAAACAGGGCTATAACGTCTCAAAATACGTGCCTTACGGGCCGGTCAAAGACGCCGTGCCTTACCTCATCCGCCGCGCCAAGGAAAATACCGCCATCACCGGTCAGATGAGCCGCGAATTAGACCTTATCAATCAGGAAATGAAACGCCGAAAACTCGGTTAAATAACCACAAACAGCCGCTAGACTGGCATCTAATAGAATGTTAGACTTCTCTGGTTAAATCAGGGCTGAATCAGCGACTAGTTCGGGCTTTTTCGAGGTGCAATCTAAGTGAGTTTTATAAAAACGGGAATGTCGGCCGTGGGCCGGCTGTTGATCGTCGTTGCGCTGCTGGGGGCCTTTCTGGCGGGATTGTTCGGGGTCGTGATCTTCTCTCTCCGGGGACAGGAAGTCCAGGTGCCTGAGATCGTCGGCAAAGATTATCTCCAGAGCGAGAGAGAATTGGCTTCACTGGGCTTAAAGATAAAGAAAAGGGCCACCAGATACAGCCAGGAGGCGCCAAATCTTATCCTGGAGCAGCTTCCGCGGCCGGGCGAAACCGTTAAAACGGGGCAGCTTGTCCTGGTGGTGATCAGCCGTGCCAATACGGAAGGCGACGAAACTCCGGTCGAGGTCGAGAAAGAGACCAACGAAAATCAGCCTGTAACCAACGATAACGAACCGGTAAACACTGCTTTAACCAAGAAAGATAAGCCCAAAAAAGACCCTAAAAAGGCCAATACCAACGTGAATGCCAATACCGGCTCCGGCGGTAATCAGAATAATAATTCGGCGGGCGATAATAAAAATTCGGGCAGCGGAAACGATAATTCGAAAGGCACTAATCCGGCCAATAATTCCAACAATAAGAACAATAACCGGAGCACGACCCCGGCCAATACGGCTAAACCCGCGCCCGCAAAGACGCCGGCTAAGTCGCCTGCCGGAGCCGGGGATACGCGTAATCGCCGGACCCCAGGCTAGGGTGGCGGTAACGCGAAAGGCAACTTAATGTTGGATTTAGGATTCTTATATGATTGAGATAGCGCCATCAATTTTATCGGCAGATTTTTCACGGCTGGGCGAGGAGATTCGCTCCGTCGAAGAAGGCGGCGCAACGGTCATTCACGTAGACGTAATGGACGGCAAGTTCGTGCCGAATATCACGATCGGATTGCCGGTGGTGAAATCGCTGCGAAAAGCCACGGGATTGACCCTTGACGCGCATCTGATGATAGAAGAGCCGGGCCGCTATGCCGCCCAGTTTGCCGAAGCCGGCGCGGATATGGTTTCCGTTCACGTGGAAGCCGATGCTCATTTACAACGCACTTTGACATCTATCAGGGAAGCCGGGGCCAAAGCCGGTGTGGCGATCAATCCGGCGACCCCGCTGGTGACGCTGGAAGAAGCGCTGCCCTATGCCGATTTTATTCTGCTGATGTCGGTCAACCCGGGTTTTGGCGGCCAGAAATTTATCCCGACGATGGTGGATAAACTGCGGCGGCTAAAAGATATGATCTTTCAAAAAGGGCTGCCCGTGCGAATAGAGATCGACGGCGGCATTGATGAAAACAATATCGGCGATATCTCCGCTTCGGGAGCGGAAATAATAGTCGCCGGTTCGGCGGTATTCGGCAAAGGCGACCCGGCCGGGGCCGTAAAAGGTTTAATGGAAGCTACGATACAGTGGGTTTAATAAAAGAAGTTTTGAATTTATCAAAGCGGAGTTTTTTAGGAGGAGAAAGATGCTTTTCCGCAGAAGCAATTTAATATTTGGTTTAATTATCGTTTTTTGTCTGTCGCTGCCGGTATTTGCCCAAAGCAAGCCGGACGGCGGTTCACCGAGCCAGCGTTTGCTGGTGATGCGTCAAAAATTAGACGCCATGCACCGTTCCATCGAGGGCGCGCTGGCGGGTTTGAAAGATGACGCTAAAGACGACAAAGGTAAAAAAGACGATAAAACCGCGCTCGATACGCCGTCGGCCCGTCTTAAATCACTGGAAAAAGAAGTCGATTCCTTGAATTCGGAGATCAGTAACCTTCAGGGCAAGATGGACCGTTCCGAGAAATACGAATCCGGCGATGTAGATCAATTCGAAACTTCTACCGCGGACCTGCAGACCAGAGTGGACGCGACCCTGGTGGAAACAGCGGCGGCCCGCAGCAACCCCGTTTCCCGTGTGGGCGATCCGCGCGAGGTCAAGAAAAAGAAAAAATTCCTCGGCATATTCGGCGGCGGTACCGATGAATATGAAGAGCTGATGGGTAATGTGACCCCGGGGCGCGATCGCGAACTCTTTATCGTCGCCACGCGCGAGGTGCGCAAGCATAACCACGAAGTCGGACGGCTGCTTTTCACCACCATCATCACGACCTATTCCGATTCGCCGTACTTGCCGATGGCCAAGCTGGCGATCGCCGATTCATTTTATCTGCAGGGAACGACCAGCGATCTGATCCAGGCGGCTGCCGCTTACCAGGATTGGCTGACATTTTTCCCGACCCATCCGCTGGCGGACCGCGTGCTGTTAAAGATCGCGGAATCTGAAATGCGGCAGATCGGCCGGCCGGACCGCGACGCCAGCCGCGCGCGTAAAGCCGAGCAGCGCTTAAAAGCACTTCTGCAGCAATATCCCAACAGCACGCTGCGGCCTGAGGCGGAAACGCGGTTGTCCGAAGTACAGGATAACCTCGGCCTGCACAATCTCTGGATAGCCAATTTTTATTACAAGCGAGCGATCGAGCAAAAGAAGAATGGTTTAAAAGGCGCCCAGTCACGTTACCGTGAGATCCTGGATAAATATCCCAAGTTTGGCTGGATGGACGAGACTTTGTTTAAACTCGCGGTCACTTACCAGGCCGAGGAAGAAAACGATCAGGCGGCGCGCTATTTCCAGCGGATAGTGCAGGATTATCCGAATGGCGATTACGCGGAAAAAGCCAAGCAGCAGTTGGACCTGATGGGCGCAAAGATCCCGGAACCGAGCAAGGAAGGTTTAGAACGGCAGCCTCCGACAAATAAATCTTTCTGGGCTAATTTTACCGATGAATTGACGGGCAGTTATGAACTCACCATCGATAAGAACGGCGTTTTGATGACCAAAGATTTCGATAAAGAGAAATTCGAACTCATTGACGCGGTGATCGAAAACTTGGGCGAATTGAATAACTCGCAGATCCCTAAAGCATTGACCGCGGTGACTAACAAAACGCCGGCGGCTAACCCGGAAAAATAAAACGACCGAAAATTTCCCTGATATTTGGCCTATCGGACCAAGTATCAGGGAATCCTATTTGTGAATCCATTACATCAAACCGAACGTGAAGTTAATGTCGGAGGCCTGACACGGCTGATCTCCTGGCTCGGCATTTTGACAATAATATGCGCGGTGGTTTTATCGTGGCTGCTGCTTGGTCCGACGGTAAAGCCGACGCGCATCGATGGCCTTTGGATAATGGTGTCGTGGGCAGTGATCGTAGCCATCGCCGTTTTGGCAATGATCCTCTGGGGAAGCGCGGGCAGGGTAAATCATCTGGCGCTGAGAGTTTTTGCGATACTCGTGATCGTTCTCGGGACCGTAACGGCATTTTTAAGCGGGGATAAGTTTGACGCGCTGCGGGCGGTGACGATATCACTGATCATGTTTATTATGAGTTATCGCCGCCGTGAGAAGGCGGCACGGGTTAAAGAGGTATAGATGAAGAAAAGTTATTCGATTTTTTTTGGTTTTGTTTTTCTCGCGGCCGCTGGTGTTCCGAGCGTTATAGCGCAGGACCCGCCTCCACCTCAACCTACGCCGCGCCCGGCCGCATCGCCGACACCGCTGATATCGACGGTTTTGGAAACCGCTTTAAGTAAGGCCGGCGGCCAGATCAGCCGCGAGCAGCGGGAAAAAGCCTACGCGAAATTGCTCGAAGGCCAAAGGTTTCTGGAAACCGCCAAACGGTCGCAGACCAAGACCGAATACGACGTGAACATCCGCCTGGCGAAACAATCCTTTCAAAACGCCGTCGAATCAGACCCTTCTTTATCGGAAGCCTATAACGCGATAGCCGAGCTGAGCACGCTGGACGAAGCGGTCAAGATAGCCGCGATGGCCTTAAAGATCAACTCGAACAGCTTTGCCGCGCACCGTATGCTCGGCCGCGTATATACGCTCAAAGCCAAGTTGACCGAAGTGAACATCGATAAAATTTTTGTGGATAAAGCCATCGCGGAATGGAAAGAAGTAGCGCGCCTTGATCCGCGCGGTTCCGAATCGTGGGCCTATTTGAGCGAGCTTTATAACCGCCTGGACCGCGCTGCCGATGAACTGGATTCGCTTAATAAATGGATCGGTTCCGTGCCGCCGGCCTCGCGTTTTGAATACGACTTTTTCCGCCGCGCAACGGGCGGGCAGGACCTCTCGCCCGATGGCGCATCATTGCGGCTGGCGAAGGCGCTGCTAAAAGCCGGGCGCGACAAGGAAGCTTTGGATGTGATCAGCAGAAAGATCGCCGATGAGCCGGAAAATGAAGAAGCGGTTGAAGTGCTGAAACAGGCGCTGGGAAAAGCCGATAGCGAAAACATCGCGCAGGTCATTCAATCATTACAGCAAGCGGTCTATGCCAATCCCGGAAATGTCTCGCTGGTCGAGGCGCTGGCCGGGGTGCAGCTAGGTTCGGGAATGGGCGACGAAGCCATCAAGACGCTGCGTAAAAGCATTGAAAAGGCCGACGATAAAATGTCGGCCGCGAAATTACAGCTTACGCTGGGCGATACTTACGCCGACATGGGGAATGACAAGGAAGCCGTAGCCTCTTACGAGGCGGCCCTCAAGTCGCAGGGGATAGACGGCACGCCGGTGCTGGATGAGAGTGAGCGATTTTTTGCCACGCAGGTCTTGTCGGGAATAGTTCAACTGCATAAGAACGGCCAGCGGATCGAAGAGGCCAAACAAGTGATAGAGCGCGCGCGAACTCTTCTGGGCAAGGACGACCCGTTTGCAGATCTGCAGCTGGTCAAACTTTTGCGCGATACCGGCAAAAAGGCCGAAGCGCTTCGCACGGTCCGCGCGCTGCGCCAGAAAACGCCATCTTCAGACGAATACTTTTATCAGGAAGCCTATATTCTTACCGACCTCGGCCGCGTCGAAGAGGCAGTGGCATTGATCAGGACCAAGATCGTGAATAAAGGGAAGATCGCGGCTTCACCGCAGACGGCAGCGCGGGACATCAATAATTACCTGATGATCTCAGGCCTTTATTCTCAGGTCAAACAGGGAGCGAAAGCGGTGGATGCCGCCCAAACCGCACTTGCGCTGGCGCAAAGCGAAGATCTGAAACAAGTAGTTCTGCTTACACTGGCAACCGCGCAAAACGGCGCCGGTGATTATAAAGGGTCGGAAAAAACTCTGCGTGACCTGATTGAAAAAACACCGGAAAATGCCACGGCGCTTAATAACCTGGGATATTTTCTGGCCGAACGCGGGGAAAAATTGGATGAGGCTCTGCAAATGACGCAAAAGGCCGTCAAAACGCAGCCGGAAAATCCTTCATTCCTCGACAGCCTGGGCTGGGTCTATTTCAAGATGGGAAATTACGATGAGGCCGAAAAGCATTTGAAGGAAGCGAATCGTCGCGATCCGTCATCGGCTACGGCGCTCGATCACCTGGGTGACGTTTACGCCAAACAAGGGAAGCTTGACCTGGCGCGGGTCAACTGGCAGAAAGCGCTGAATCTGACTTCGGACAACACCGAGGTGGCCAAGATCAAAGCCAAGCTGGTAAAGAAACCGGGGCGATAACCGACTGGTTTTTCTGTCTGCGAATTCACCAAAGACACGAAGTACACAAAGAGAAATAAGAAATAAATCGGTAATAATTTCTTTCTTTGTGTACTTCGTGTCTTTGTGGTTTAAAAAGCGAAAATCAGAGGACATCAAACATATTGCCGCGTCCGAGCAGGAATTTGGGGTCAAGAGCTTTCTTGACCTCGATCATTTCATTTAAGAATCTCTCGCCGAACATTACGTTAAGATATTTTCGTTTCAGTTTTCCGACGCCGTGCTCGGCCGAGATGGTGCCGCCGACGATGCACGTGCGCGCGATAAAGCGTCCGTAGATGTGCCGCGCCTTTTGCGCTTCGCTTTCATCGCGGGGCAAAATATTTACATGCACGTGGTTGTCGCCGATGTGGCCGAAGATAACGTAATTCAATCCTGCCTCTTTTAACGTATCCTGATAAAACTTTAACTGCCGGGGGAATTCCTGATTGCTGACCGCCATATCGGTCGAGACTTTTCTCTGCCCGTGTTTTACTATCCATTCATTTACGGCCACCGGCAGGGCGTGGCGAAATTCGCGCATTTTTTTCGCGTCTTCGGCGTTGATGGCAAACCACGAGATTTCGATCTCGGCGCCGGTTTCTTCCAGAAGCTGATTCCAAAGCGTTAGCAGCCCATCTTCGTTCGCTTCGGTCGTTTCCTGTTCGAAAAAGATCGCCCCGGCCATATTTTCCGGTACCTGGGGAAATTTATCGCGAATAAAATCAAGGGAGTTGCGATCGAAATATTCCAAGAGGGAAGCATCGACCGCGTTCTTATTTTTAGCTGCGCGATTTTCATAAGACGACGCGCGGGCGCGGCTGACAAATTCGAGCAGGTTTTTTTCATCGGTAAAGAAAATTATTCCGCTCAGATATTTTTCCGGTTTTGGCAGCAGGGAAGTTTCAATTTCGGTGACGATGCCGAGCGTGCCTTCGCTCCCGATAAAAAGATCGATCAGATCCATGCCCGGCCGGGAAAAGTAACCCGCGGCGTGCTTGCTGGTATTCGGCATGCGATAAGTAGGGAGTTTGAGGTCGATCTTTTTATCCGAAAGCTCAAGCGAACATTTGCCGCTTTCGTCGAAACTGCGATCTCCGCGTTTTAAATTTAAAGTATCGCCGGTAGGTAAAACAATTTCCAAACGCCTGACCCAGGAGCGCGTGGCGCTGTATTTAAAACTACGCGAACCCGAAGCGTTGGTAGCGACCGTGCCGCCCATCTGACAGGACCATTCTGTCGGGTCGGGCGGGTAAAAAAGATCTTTTGCCTCGACCGCTTTCTGATAATCGCCCAGGATAACGCCGCTTTCGACGACGCCAAAAAATTGTTCGGCCGAAATATCTTTGATCCGGTTTAGCTTGTCCATCGCCAGGACGATGCCGCCAAAAGGAACCCGGCCGCCGACCAGCCCGGTGCCCGCGCCGGAAACCGTGAACGGGGTGTTATTTTTATTTGCTTCGCGCAGTGCTTCGGCGATCTCCGACGCGCTTTCGGGAAAGATTACTTTATCAACGCTGCCGCCCTTGATATTGCTGGCGTCGGTCAAAAAATCTTGAATTTCATCTTGTGCTGACTTTATAAGCATAATTATCGTTAAACTAATGATAGTTTTTAGTGCGTTTCGTGTGTTTAGCGGTTAATTTCCGGTTCATATAAAAGGCGACAAAAGACGTAACCACGAAGCGCACGAAACACACGAAATCCGGACACAAATTAATTGATATAAATTCTCGGCACGCGCGCGCTGATGCCGCAGGTCACTTCGTAAGAAATGGTGCCGGTTTTTTGCGCGACCTCTTCGGCGGTGACGGTGTTGCCGTTTTCTTCACCGATCAGCGTTACTTTATCACCGAGCTTGTGATCCGGAATATCGGTAACATCCACCAGTATCCAATCCATCGAGACGCGCCCGACGATGGGAGCGTATTGGCCATTTACCAACGCCCGGCCGGTATTGGAAAGCAATCTCATATAACCGTCCTGGTAACCGATCGGAACGGTGGCGATGATAGAATCGCGCGCGGTTTCAAACGTCCGGCTGTAACCCAGAGTTTCATGCGCCGGTATGGTTTTTAGCAGCGCGACACGGGAATAAAGAGATAAGACCGGTTTTAACTCAGGCTTAGCAATTTCCTTTGGCAAAATGTCGCCGCCAAGTCCATAGAGAATGCCGCCGATCCTGACCATATTTCCCCGGGTGTTCGGATGCCCGACCGCGCCCGGCGAATTTGCCAGGTCACGATATGAAGGATGAAAACCTTTTTCGTGAAAAATATCTACGCACTCGTTGAATCGTCGAACCTGCTCGTCGGTAAAGGGATCTTGTTTCAGGTCGTCAGCCGCGGCCAGATGCGTCATCAAGCCGTCAACACGAAGATTTTCAAAACTTTTTAATCTATCGGCAAATTCGCGGACGGCATCGTAACGCACGCCGACCCTGCCCATTCCCGTGTCGATCTTGATATGAACGTCAGCCATCATACCTTGTGCTTTGGCCGCGTTATTAAAACGTTCGGCCAGATCGAGGCGGAAGATGGTCGGGGTAAGATCGTAATTTAACAGGAGGTTTTCCTGCCCTTCCCAAAAACTCCCCAGGCAAAGAATAAGCTTGCGGATACCGGAACTGCGCAGCTCGACGCCTTCTTCGGGCAAGGCGACGCCAAACCAATCGATGCCTTCTTTTTCCAGCCGGCGCGCGCATTCGACCGCTCCGTGGCCGTAGCCGTCGGCTTTGACCACCGCCATGTATTTCAGATCGCGGCCGACAAATTCCTTAGTGGCGTGAAAATTCGCCGCCAGGTTATTCAGGTCGATCTCGGCCCAGGTCGGGCGGCTATTGTACGTGGAGCTGTATTGCGGCGTGGTATTATCCATTATTTTTTTAGCGCGTAACAAAAAATTGAGCATTACAAAAAAATCAGCCCTTGTCAAAAACGCACAAGAGCTGAAAATTTTGATCTGTTTTTCCGAAGAACAATTAATAGTTCATCGTTAATAATTAATAGTTACTAATGTACTTCGGTAGCATTCTTGAGATTTCTTAAACCGGTTTCCAGGTCCTGGGCCATAAAATGATCCATCAATAATCCGACGTAGCGATTTAGCGGGTTCATTCCCAGATCGCCTTCGTTGATCCAGGTGACTTCGAGGCCATCGCCCGTCAATTTCATTTTTATCGCCCCGTTAGACTGGAACTGGCCTTGATCGATACTAAGCGTATATTCTATGCCGTCGGCAGGAATGCTTTTGGTCACCTCGAGCGCGCCCTGGCCGACGTCCTTGCCGTCCCAATCCATTTTTGCGCCCTGTCCCGAATCCGAACCGGAAAATTTCGTTTTCATATCGGGATATCGTTTGTCGTTCCACGCGGTCCAGCTGTTCCAGGTCTTCAGATCGCTGATGATCGGGTAGACCTTATTCGGGTCGGACTTCATGGTGATGCTTCGTTCAACTTTATAATGAGCCGGTAAAATAAAACCAACAGATAAAAATATGACCACTAATACGATCAGAACCAATAAAATGCGTTTTAGCCACTTCATTTAACAGTCTCCAAATATGGAAATTACCCAACTACCCTTGATCGCCACAATATTATTCGAGACAAATTTGGTTTTAGAGTCGTAATCTTATTTATTAATGTTTCAAAAAGCAATTAATAACTAAATATTGAGAAATGGCCCGGCTAGGTTTTTTCGTGTGGGTTCGTGGTTCCAGTCTTGAATTCGCTGTTATTGCGGCTTTAAGAGAATAACCACGAAATAACACGAAAACGACATGAACAAAACCAGGAAATGTTTGAATTTATGTCGATTTTATAGGCAAAGCCATTTAACAATGAATAGTTATCCCTGCCAAATACTTTCAAACCTGGTGAACTCTTTGATAAAGGCCATTCGGATCGTGCCGGTCGGGCCGTTTCTTTGTTTGGCGATGATTATTTCGGCCTGCCCGATATTTTCTTCCGAGGGTTTATATTGTTCCTCGCGATAGATAAAGGCGACGACGTCCGCATCCTGCTCGATCGAACCCGATTCGCGCAGGTCGGCCAGCTGCGGGCGGTGATCGGTACGGGCTTCGGGCGCGCGTGAAAGCTGCGAGAGGGCTACGACGGGAACGTTCAATTCTTTGGCGAGCCCTTTTAATTCGCGCGAGATCTGGGCGACTTCCTGCTGGCGGGATTCGATCCGCTTGCCGCCCGACATCAGCTGCATATAGTCCACGATGATCAAATCGAGCTTTTTTTGTTCCGATGCCAGCCGGCGGGATTTCGCGCGCATTTCCAGCACGGAAATTCCCGGTGTGTCGTCGATATAGATCTTGGCGTTTTCAAGCGTTTGGATGGCGCCGCCCAACCGTCCCCATTCGTCGGTGGTCAAAAAGCCGTTGCGGAAGCGATGCGCATCAACCTTAGCTTCGGAGCTGAGCATTCTCATTACCAGCTGTTCTTTTGACATTTCCAGCGAGAAGACCGCGACCACGGCGTTTTCAAAGATCGCGGCGTTTTGCGCCAGCGTCAGACAAAGCGAGGTTTTTCCCATCGAGGGGCGCGCGGCGATGATGATCAGGTCGGTCTTTTGCAGTCCCGAGGTCACCGAATCGAAATCACGAAAACCGGTTGCCAGTCCGGTCAGGGCGTGAGTTTCGCGGCGGGCAAACTCCTGAACTTTTTCCAGCACTTCGTGCGCGATCGGTTTTACGTGGCTAAAGCCCTGGCGGGTCCGCTCTTCGGCCAATGCGAATATCATCTGTTCGGCGCGGTCGAGTATGACGGTGGCGTCGTCTTCTTCGGTCAGCGCGTCGCTGGTGATCTGGTTACAAGCCTTGATCAGGTTGCGGACCACGGATTTGTCATGAACCACCTTGGCGTAGGTCGTGATATTGGAAAAATGCGGCAAGCCGTAAGTGAGATTGGTAATGGCGGAAACTCCGCCGACCGATTCCAACGCGCTTTCCTTTTTTAACTCTTCACCGAGCAGGATAGGGTCGATCTTTGAACCGCGCTCGAAAAGAGAAATGATCGCGCCGAAGATCCGGCGATGCGAAAGGGAATAGAAGTCGTCAGGTTTTAGCAGCTCGATCGCCTGGCTGGCCAGCGAGTTGTCCAACAGAATGGCACCCAGGATCACGCGCTCGCTTTCCGTGCTGCTGGGCAGCGGTTTTTCCAGGAATTGATCGCGGGTCTCGTAACCAGGTGTAGCCATAAATTATTGTACGAAAACTAATGAGCGGGCTTAATAACAGCCGAAATTGAGGATAAAAATACCGCAAACTGCCTGATCAAAAATAAGCCAGTTTGCGGATTTTAACGCAGTTTCAGGCCCAAGTCGAATTTTAAACTACAAAACCGATTTGAGCCTGAAATAAAAGAAATCTATTCAGATTTTTCTTCAGCTTCAGGCGCTGCGGCGACCGATTCAGCGGCCGTTTCAGCAACTGTTTCAGCAGCCGGTGCCTCGGCCGGTTTCTCAGCCTTTTTTTCCTTAGCTTCAGCTTTCGGAGCTTCGGCTGAGGGGACCTCACCGCCTTCGGCAGTAACGGTCACCGGGATCTGAACGACCACTTCGCGATGAAGCTTCCAGCCGACGGTGTAATCGCCTGTATGCTTGATAGCGTCTTTCATCACCAGCTTGCGGCGATCGATCTCGTAGCCTTTGGCCTGGATGGCTTCGGCGATGTCCATCGAAGTAACCGAGCCGAACAAAGCGCCTTCTTCACCGGCTTTGCGTTCAAAGCTGAGCGAAAGGTCTTTGAGTTGGTCGGCCTGCAATTCGGCGGTAGCTTTTTCCGCGGACGCCTTTTTTAAGAGGGCCGCTTTTTCATTCTCGATCTGTTTAATGTTGCCTTTGGTGGCGAGCGTCGCCATACTTCTCGGCAACAGGAAATTACGGGCATAGCCGGCCTTTACTTTGACAATTTCGCCGCGCCCGCCCAGATTATCGACATCCTCACGCAGGAGGACAGTTGTTGTAGACATAATGTTTTTCCTCCTATTTATTAATCGGCAACGAACGGAATAAAAGCGACGCTGCGAGCGCGCTTGATAGCCGTGGCCAACATTCTCTGGTGAATGGCGCAATTGCCTGAGATCCGGCGCGGCATGATCTTTCCGCGTTCCGGGATAAAACTTCTCAACATATGAATATCTTTGTAATCGATCAGATCGATCTTGTCCCGGCACAATCCGCAGCTTTTGCGGCGCAGGGGACGACGATTGATCATTTTTCCCGTTCTGTCATTGGGAATATAATCGCTGTTTATATCCTGGCGATAAATATCGCCGCTTTCTCTTTCTCTCTCTGCCATAATATTATTTGATCTCCCTCAATAAATTTCGGTTTATTCCTCAGCCGCAGGCTGGCTTTCGGCCCGTTCAGCCCGTCTGGCCGCAGCGCTCTGGCCGCGTCTGGCCAAGCGGTTTGCGCGGCGCGTTTTGAACTTTTCGGCACGGCGGCGCTGCAGGTCAACACGAATGGTCATATAACGAATGACATTGTCGTTGACGCGAAAACGCCTTTCGACTTCGGCGACTTCCTGTCCGGAACCGTCGACTTCAAATATCAGGTAATGGCCTTCGTTGAATTTGTCGATCTTATAAGCGAGCTTGCGCACACCCATATCGTTGACGTTCACTACCGTTCCGCCCAATTTTTCGATAAGTTCTGTTACGTTTTTATTGAAGGTGGAGACCCAGTCTTCTGCTGTGGTGGGGCCGAGTATGGCGACCACCTCGTAGGTACGTTTTTCTGCCAAGTGTATCCTCCTTATGGATATCCAGCCTCGCGTCTTTTGCGCGAAGCAAGAAGGTTAAATATAGAGCGGTTTAATTAAAAACCGCCATCGATCTTTCAATTCCGTCGCGAATGACGGAAGCGAGCGCTTGCACACTATGTGTAAGCGTTTGTTCTACCGTTTCCCAATCGTTTTTGGAAAACGGGTCCAAAACAAACTTGCGGGCGTCATTCAGCGGATGCTCAGGCTGGATGCCTATCCTCAGCCTGATAAACCGGTCGGTTCCCAGGGAAGAGATGAGCGACTTTAGGCCGTTGTGCCCGCCGGCCGAACCGCCGGGACGCAAACGAATTTTGCCAAACGGCAAAGCCAGGTCATCGCTGATGACGATCAAATTTTCAATAGAAGCGACGCGCCCCGTTTTCTTTAACAAGCAGGCAACGGCCTCGCCGCTCAAATTCATATAGGTCTGCGGTTTTACCAGCTCGACCTTTGCATTTTCAAATTCACCCTGGCCGACGAGCGCGCTGCATTCCTCGCGCTTTACCGCCGCATTCATCTCTGAAGCCAGCTTATCGACGAGCATGAACCCAAGGTTGTGCCGGGTTTTTTCATACTGCAAGCCCGGATTTCCCAAGCCGACAATAAGCCAGCAATTTTCCGAGCCCGCGTCCATAATGTCCCGTCAGAGTAGCGCCTGCGTTAGCGGGTGCGTAAAAGCTATTCCTTGCTTTCGCCTTCGGCAGGAGCTTTCTCCTCGCCTTCAACGACAGGTTCGGCACCGGCTACGATCTCAGGTTCGAGGCTCTGTTCGGCAACGAAAACGACCGTGACAACCAGCGTTTCAGGATCTTCGTGAACTTCGATGCCTTCACCGAATTTCAGGTCGGAAACGTGGAGCGAATCACCGAGGCCAAGCGAAGTAACGTCGACTTCGAGGGTCTCGGGAATGTTCTTCGGTTCGCAGAGAACTTTAATTTCGCGAAGCTGCTGAACAAGCACTGCACCTTCTTCGTTCAAGCCCGCGGCATGGCCCACTGTGTGGATCGCCACGGTAACCTCGATCTTTTCACCGGCGGCAAAACGCCGCAGATCGGCATGTATCAAGCGTCCCCGAAGAGGATCGACCTGCCGGTCCTGAAAGATCACATCACTGGAACCTTGTCCCTCGATCTCGAGAGAAAACAGGCTGTTAGGGCCGGTGTCAGAGCGAAGAATAGCCGCCAGCTCCGCCAACGACGCCGTAATCGCGACATTATCCTGCCCGCCGCCATATACGACGAGGGGAATGCGGCCTTCGCGGCGCATTTTCTTCGAGTCTTCTTTACCGCGGCCTTCTCTGACTTGCGCTTTAACTGTAAATTTTTCTGCCATAATAAATTCCTAAATAAATATTTAAATAAACAGGGAAGAAACACTCGTTTCTTCGTGGATCGATTTAATTCCTTTTGCCAATAACCTTCCCACGCTGGTCACATGGATCTTTTCAAACGCCCTGGCCTTTTCGCTCAAGGGGATCGTATTCGTAATAACTATTTTTTCGATATACGACTTATCCAGGCGTTCAACCGCTTCGCCCGATAATACCGCGTGCGTAAAACAAGCGTGGATCTTGGCGGCCCCGGCTTTGTGCAGCGCTTCGGCGACCTTGCAGAGCGAACCGCCGGTGTCGCACATATCGTCGATGATGATGCAATTCTTGCCGTCGACATCGCCGACGACGTTCATTACTTCCGCCACGTTCGCTTTTTCCCGGCGTTTGTCGCAAAGCGCCAGCCCGGCGTCCAAACGTTTCGCGTAAGCGCGGGCGCGTTCGGCGCCGCCGGTATCCGGGGCGACCACTACCAGGTTGTCCACCGGGTTTTCCTTGTAGTAGCCGACCAATTCCGGCGCGGCGTATAAGTGGTCAACAGGAATATCAAAGAACCCTTGTATCTGCGAAGCGTGCAAATCGATCGTTAAGACCCGGTGCGCGCCCGCCGTGGCGATCAGATTCGCCACCAGTTTGGCCGCGATCGGAACGCGGGGACGATCTTTTTTATCCGAACGGGCATACCCAAAATAAGGAATGACCGCCGTGACCCTTTCCGCCGAAGCCCGCCGAAATGCATCGAGCATTATCAGCAGTTCCATCAGATGCTTGTCCGAGGGCGGACAGGTCGACTGGATAATAAAAACATCAGAGCCGCGAACGTTTTCCTGGATATAAAAATTAAATTCGCCATCGGAAAATGGTTCCGTACTTGCCTGTCCCAGGTCGACATTCAAGTAATGGCAGATCTCGCCCGCCAATTCTATATTGGCGTTACCGGTAAAAACCTTTATATTGCCCGTCCCACTCATTAATTAGCGCCAATAAGCATTGGCAACAACAACAATAATGACGGACAACTCTAATTCGCGGCATAGTTGCCCGTCATATTCTTTAAGCTGGCTGGGGCGGGAGGATTCGAACCTACGAGTGCCGGATCCAAAGACCGGTGCCTTACCACTTGGCTACGCCCCAATACCCCTAAAATCACTGCTGCAAAATATCAGAACACGCACCCAGCGAATCCAGATAACGCCGGCGTGAAACCGTTTCCACTTCAAATACCTGCCAATCCGTTTCCTGTTTCAGCGTGGCAAAAGCATTCTGCCGGGCTGCTTCGTCTGCGAAAGAAGCAAAAAAACTCGCCCCGCTGCCTGACATCAGGACATTTACTGCTTTTAATTCAAGAAGGGAATCCTTTGCCCGTGCCAGTTCTGGTTTTGATTTGAAAACAACTCCTTCGAAATCGTTTCGAAGCTCTGATTGCTCACTCAGAAGCCTTTCAGCCTCATTATGGCAAATTTTGAGAATACGATTTGAGTCGGCGATTGTCAAGGACGGCAGGCTTAAAAGTGAATAGGCATCGGCAGTTGCGACATTTATCCGGGGCGTGACAACGAGCAATTTGTCTCCCCTAAAGTCGGCTAGCGGAGTGATATCGCCGCCCCGCCCGGCGCCCAGTGCGGTGCCGCCGTAAAGGAAAAAAGCCACATCCGATCCAACCTCTTGGCACAAGTCTTTAAGCTGTGCAAATTCAATGTTTAGCTGCCATAACCTAATCAAGCCTATGAAGGTAATCGCAGCGTCCGATGACCCTCCGCCCAAGCCGCCCGGTGACGGGATGCGTTTAGAGAGATGGATATTGGCGCCTTTATCGATGTTAAATTCTTTTTTTAGAAGAGAAGCTGCCGCGGCGATGAGATTTTTTTCGCCGGTGGGAACCGACGGGTCGTTGCAGGTAAGATGAATAGCGTTATCGTCCGACTGCCCGAAAGTAAGCGAATCATGCAGGGAAATGGTTTGAAAAACGGTGCAAAGCTCGTGATAACCGTCCTCGCGCCGCCCGTGGATATGAAGAAAGAGGTTGATTTTGGCAAAGGCCGGCAGCGTGAATGATTCAGTCATCTGTGGTCAATACAGGAAAACCTGCGTTAAATAATAGCTTCCGTCAGGGGCTACCACGGCGCCGATGCCGGTTTGTTTCCAGCCTTTAGTGAGAATATTGATCCGGTGCCCGTGCGAATCCATCCAGCTATCGACGGCGTATTTTACCGGATCTGAAGCACCGGAGAACCAGATCAGATTCTCGCCGACCGAGGTCCAGGTGATCCCGGCCTTGGTTGCCCTGTTGCTGACTATCAAACCGTCTTTGTCCTGGTGGCTGAAAAAGTGCTGGTCAGCCATATGGCGGCTATGCAGGCGGGCCATATTTGCCACCCGATCGTTCCATATTAACGGTTTTAAGCCCTGCAGGGCACGCTCATAATTGACCGACCGGAATATTTCCTTCTCGATATAGGCGATCGTTCCCCAGCGCGGAGGTTCCGCGGCCTGGCCGATCTGAGCGGTGGCTTTGATCCTGATCCGTTTGTCGGAAGAATGTTGAGCGGAAGCGACAGCGGCGCTTATTGTAAAAACAAAAACGAGAAAAAGTAACTGATAGATCAAACGTGCACGATTCATCATTTACACCAAAAAAGCCGGTTTTAACCCTGCGGGAGACGATTTGACAATACTTTTTGACCGGCTTTTTGTCAAGGAAAAATAGGACTTAGCTAACGCGATACGTTATACGTTATACGTAATTAGCGAGTTTAGATTCTGATATTAAATTGCCACTAGCTTTAGCTAGTGGATAAAAAGTGATAGATCGGTCAGGCTTTAGCCGAATTCCGGTAAGTTGGGCTAAAGCCCAAGGGTTTAAAAAATGCTCTTCAACCACTAGCTAAAGCTAGTGGCAATTTAAAGGCGGCACCCTGAGGCGCCGCCTAGATATAAAGTGCGTTTTGAGCGGAGCTTAATCCAGCAGAAAAACCTGGGTCAGATAGTAAGTGCCATCCGGGGCGGTTATGACGCCGATACCGGTTTGCTTCCAGCGCCGGTCGAGGATGTTGTCCTTGTGCGCAGGCGAATCCATCCATCTTTGCACGGTAAATTCGGCCGGGTCGTTATAACCGCGGTTATAAGCGATGTTTTCGCCGATAGCGCGCCAGTCCAATGAGATATTGTCGGCGCGGTCGTTTACCATCAGGCCGTCAAGGCCGCGATGGCTGAAGAATTTGTAATGCGCCATGTTTTCGCTGTGCAGGCGTGCGATCTGGGCCGCTTTTTCATTCCAGCTAAGTGCGGAAAGGCCTTGCTGGGCGCGCTGCCGGTTGATCAGCTCCATCACGATCTTCTCCAGATTGTACTGAACTTTCAGCTCAGGATCGGAGTAGTTCTTAAGAGCGGGCTGGACAAAACGCTCCCGGTTTAACGAGAAACTGTTCTGGGCGAAAATGTTAAGGGATAAGCAGGAAAATGCTATCGCGGAAAATACAACGAGTTTTATGCTGCGCATCGGGGACCTCACTTCGGTGGTCAGACTATCTGGCTTTGCCAGATTCACGACTTTGCGAACCCGCATCACTGCGGGGGTGCGTTTATCGATTAAGGTTTCTTGAGCGAAAATTCGATAATTTCGCTTTCAGGAATTGTGGGCGGGCCACAAAAATGTGACATAATCCCCACGGTTATATAAAGATTATCAATTGCGGCGGTTTTCCACGAAAATTTAAAATTTTTATGACAGACGGTTCAGATACCCCTATTTCGGAACAGGTTTTAATGCGCCCGGTCGTCATGCCGGACGACGAAATGTTCCTTAAAGAGCTCTATGCCAGCACACGCGAAGAGGACGCTGCCATGTGGGGAATGCCGGAAGCTCAGACGGCAGCGCTGATAGAAATGCAATATAATGCTCAGAGGATTCAGTACGAGGCGCAGTACCCGGACGCGCTGCATGAGATAATCCTCTTTAACGGGAAGCCGGTCGGCCGGTTGATGACAACTCGAAGCGATGAAGAGGTTTTCGCCATCGACATCGCCATTTTGACCGATCACCGCAGCCAGGGGATCGGCGCAATGATCTTCAAAGGCCTTATGCGGGAAGCCGAGGAATCGAGCAGGCCGCTTAACTTTAGTGTATTAGTGACTAATTTCAAGGCGATAAAGTTTTATAAACGTTTAGGAATGGACTTTATCGGGGACACCGGTTCGCATTACCTTTTGCGATGGCAGCCGGAAAGCACCGACGAAAAATTATGATAAAAGAATTTACCAGGGATGAGTACGCGGAGTGCGTGGACACTGATTTTGTTTTCAGTTTCTCACCGGAATACAAAGTGACCATGAAATTGATCGAGGTTACCGCGGAAATAGAGAAATTCCGACAGCGGACCTATGTGCTGACCTTCACGGCCCCGGAAGACACCCCGATCGTGCAGGGAATGGCCGCTTTTGAAAATGAGAAAATAGGCCAAACCCAGATCTTTATTGTACCGGTCGGCAAAGACAGCCGCGGGGTGATCTTCGAATCGGTCTTCAATAAACTCCTGGACCCGGCCTGAGATTCATAAAAGCGATGAGTGGTTGATCACGGCTTCGTAGGTTTTTCCGCCGCGCTCGACCGGGGCGATGAATAATGAAAACGTTCCTAGCGAAGGGTGTTCAAAGGTATGAATGTCCTGCGGCACATTCTTTCGGCCCACGCTCCGGAAAAATAAGGAAAAACTCTCGCCGGCCATACCGAAACGTTTTTCTTTGGAACGCCCATGGTCAACGACCTCAGCCAGGCGAAATGAATATCCGCTCTGGCCGGAGCGAAAGATAGTACCGACATAAGGTGCGAAAGTTTCACTGTTGAAACTCATCAGCATGTCGGATGCTGCTTCGCCGGTGACGGGAAACAGGCCACCGGGCCTTGATGATTGTGAAAATGTCCGGGACGCAGCTCCGGCAAAACCTATACCTACCATTGCCGCGCCAGCCACCTGCGTAAATTTACGCCGTGTTAAAGCCATAAAATATGCTCCTTCCTATTGCTGGGAGGCAAACAAAAGCATTGTAAGCTTAGAAGGATAGTTTTACCATCCCAAAAAGCCCGTAAGTTACTAATCTAGAAAAAATAAGCGGAGATGGAAGGGCAATTTTGCTTGCAAATAATTGTCGGGCAGTGTATATTTTTGGCTGATTCACCAGATACAAATTTGTTTGCTGAGTTTCAGGATTTCCCGCACTCGAAACTCCGGACTTTTTTCCATACCGAATATTTAAAGGAGAATTCTGATGTCACAAAGTTATATTGGACAGATACAGGCGTTCGGATTTAATTTTGCGCCGCGCAACTGGGCTTTCTGTAATGGGCAGATCATGAGCATCGCCCAAAACACAGCGTTGTTTTCCTTGCTGGGAACTACTTACGGGGGCAACGGCCAGACAACTTTCGCGCTTCCCGACCTGAGGGGAAGATCCTCCATGCACTATGGCCAGGGACCCGGACTTAGTAACTACACTATCGGCGAACAAGCCGGCCAGGAAGCGGTGACCTTGATCACTACGGAAATGCCGGCGCATACCCATGCCCTGAATGCCGCGTCCGGTGGTAAGTTGAATAACGTGCCCGCCGCTAACAATTTCGGCGGAGCGAATATTTACACCAACGCCGCCCTGGATTCGGTCCTTGATCCGGCAACCATCGGGACTGCCGGCGGCAGCCAACCCCACCAAAACATGCAGCCATATCTGGTCCTGAACTGGTGTATATGCATAAATGGAATATTTCCTTCCAGGAACTAAACGAAAAATTAGATCCGTCGGAGCAACGCTAAAAAGCTCAACGGAACGGTTGCGATCATCCGTATTAAATTAAGGATAGTGTCGAAAACCGTGCTCTTAAAAGGAGAAATTTAATGTCAAATCAATTTTTAGGACAGGTACAACAGTTCGGTTTCCAGTTCGCCCCGCGGGGGTGGGCTTTTTGCAATGGGCAGCTGATGTCGATAGCGCAAAATACGGCCCTTTTTGCCTTGCTGGGAACAACCTACGGCGGTGACGGCGTCACCACATTCGCGGTCCCGGATATGCGCGGCAGGATCGGGCTTCATTTCGGACAAGGCCCGGGTCTAAGCAACTATGACCAGGGACAGGCGTCCGGAACTGAAAGCGTTACTCTTCTAAGTACGCAAATACCAATTCATCCTCATCTTCTCTTGGCCAGTTCGGGACAAACATTCGTGGCGACGCCGAACGGTAATAATTTCGGTGCGTCGGAAAGTTTTACCAATGCTACTCTCGATGCGGTGATGGATCCCACTTCGATCGGCGGGAGCGGAAATACCCAACCGCACGAAAACAGGCAGCCTATCCTGGTCATCAATTGGTGCATTGCCGTTGAGGGAATTTTCCCCAGCAGAAATTAAACATTAGCCCTCGAAGAACAAAACATTTGGAGCGCGGATCGTAGCGCTCCCTTTTTTTTGCCGTCCGCCGCAGCCGAGTACCAAGGAAGTCATTTTCTTCTTTCTAAATTGCGACGATTACGGCTATAATGTACAGCACTCAATTTGGGCATCTTCATTTTGGCCGCCGGCCGGAAGAATTTTTTACCTGCCGACAGCCGGGATCTGATGTCCGGTAAACCGTCGCAATACGGTTAGTTTTTTTCTAAACGAAATACATTAAAGGAGAATCCCGATGTCAGAACCCTTCATAGGACAGCTAATGTTGGTTCCGTATAACTTTTCACCGCGAGGCTGGGCTTTTTGCAGCGGACAGATATTGCCTATAGCTCAAAATACAGCGCTTTTTTCACTGCTGGGCACTACTTTCGGCGGCAACGGCCAAACAACTTTTGCGCTCCCCGATCTGCGCGGGCGGACTGCCCTTTCCTCAGGCCAGGGACCGGGTTTAAGCAATTACGACCTGGGCCAGGTGGGCGGTACTGAATCAGAGACGATCACCATTAATCAAATGCCGGCCCATAACCATCCGTACACCGGTGGGTTAAATGCCAGTTCCGCGACAAAGGTCGTTCCCACGCCCGGGGGTAATTTGTTAGGCGGAGCGAGCATATATGTTGGCGGTGCGGCAGATGCGGTGCTGGCGGCGGGCAGTATCACCGGTCAGGTGGGCAATAACGGCGGCAGCCAGCCGATATCGCTCTTACAGCCATATCTGGTGCTGAACTGGTGTATCGCACTGGAAGGAATATACCCGAGCAGGAACTAAGATAATTGATAAAGTTTTCGCGTCCGAACGGATCGCGGAAATAAGAAACCCATACCGGGACGAATCGACGAGTTTATGCCGCTCCCTGGCGAAGCATGAGTATCAAGGTTTGTCCCGGTATTTTTATGGGCTTTAGAAAGAGACAAGGCGGGGCGGTGGAGTTGTTCTAATTCAAAAATAAAAGGAGCTTTCTCGATGGAAGACGAATATATAGGAACTATCAAGATGTTTGCATTTAACTTTGTGCCAAAATATTGGGCGGCTTGTAACGGGGCAACGTTGCTGATCGCACAGAATACCGCGCTCTATTCTTTGATCGGCACAACCTACGGCGGCGATGGAGTGACCACCTTTGCGCTGCCGGATTTTCGCAGCCGGTATCCGGTTTGCGCGGGGCAGGGAACGAATCTGGCTCCCTATGTCCTCGGCCAGATAGCGGGCGCGGAATCGGTCTCGCTGACCATAGGCAACATGCCCTCGCACAGCCACAACATGTCGCTGAGCGCCAGCTCGGCCACCAAGCTGTCTTCGACGCCGGCGGCGAATAATTTAGGCGGAGCCAATATCTATACCAACGCGCCGACGGATTCGACAATGGCCGTTGATAGCGTAAAGTGCGGGATGACCGGAAACGGCCAGTCGTTCGGAACGGTGCCGCCGTACCTGGCAGTGAATTTCTGCATCTGCATGCAAGGCATTTTTCCCAGCAGAAATTAAATTAAAGTCGAGATATCTGCCACTAATTACACAAATAACACGAATAGAAGTCTTTTATTCGTGTTATTTGTGTAATTAGTGGCTAATACAAAAGCTATTAAAAAAGATCAAACCTGTTCGTCCGCGACGGGAAATGAATCGTCGAAACTATGCGCCGCGCCGCAGACGAGCATGATCTTCATCGGCTCACTGCCGGTGTTCTTTAACGTGTGAACATTACCTACCGGAATATAAACGGCGTCGCCGGCGGAAACTTCGGCCGTTTCTTCGCCGACAGTCATCTCGCCCGTTCCGGATAAGATGTAATAGACCTCTTCGGTTTCGCGGTGAAAATGTTTGCCGACGGCCGCTCCCGGCGGAAGGATCTCTTCGGCCAGGCTGCATTTTTCGATAGCGGACGTGGTGCGGTCCATCAGCGGCCTTATCTCAGAGCCGTGAGGTGTGTTGATGATGTTCGCCTTGTCGCGGTTGATTATCAGCATTCGGGGAAAAGAAAAAATACTCGCGGCTGGATTTGAACCAGCGACCTCTAGCTTCGGAGGCGAGCGCTCTATCCACTGAGCTACGCGAGCATATAAAGGGAAGATACCATAAAAATCTGCGACCCTAAAACTCAAGGGTGCGGCTGAAGCGTAACGGTCTTTATCCTGACCGGTTCGACCGGCCTTTCGCCTTCTTTTGGTTTTACGCCGCTGATAGTGCGCACGTTGGTCATTCCGTCGATGACCTTGCCAAAGACGGTGTAGCTTTTATCGAACTGCGCTTCACGCCTTAACATAATAAAGAACTGGCAATCCTGTGAGTTAATGTCATTGCCTAAACGCGCCGCGCCGACGATGCCCGTTTCGTAGGGAATATCGCTAAATTCGGCGGGGACGTTCGGCTTGCCCGATTTTCCCGATCCAACCTTCGGATCATTTGTTTTGGAAAGCGGATCGCCGCCCTGGACGACCGTTTCGTTGATCCGGTGAAAGGCCGTGCCGTCATACGCGCCTTCTTTGATCAGCTGTTTAAAACGCTCTACCATTTTCGGCGCGACATTCGGATAAAGCTCGATGGTAACCTTGCCGAACACGGCGTTTTCCATTTCGATCACCGCCACCTCAGAGTCGGGTACGGGTTTGGCGTCTTTTGTGAAAGGCGGTTTGCCGCTGGCGTCGTTTTTCGGCAGGGCGCTCTTATCACCGGCCTGGTTACAGGAAAATGATAGAACGGCAAAAAATATGCTGAGTGTGATGAGAATGATCTTTTTGAACATGTAAACTTTTGGCAAACTCCTGATATAAATTCTCAGACCTTGTTTTTAGCAAAGGTGTAAAGACAAGGAACATCATAATTCGGTATGTCTATCTTTTCCAGCCAGACCGGCATTTCACCCACGATGCGATGATAAAAAACATGCTGGCCGTCACGGAGCCACTCCGCCAGCCTGTCGTGAAATCTTTGTCTTATGGCGAGGTCGCGGATCGGGTCGTAGGCGTAAACCATATCGAAGTTGTTGACGGCCGGCCTCCATTCGAGCAGGTCGGCCTGGATAATCTCGGCGGTAATTTCAGCACCCAGCGATTCTGTATTACGTTTGGCCTGCTCAACCAGGGCGATATCGATCTCAACACCGGTCAGCCGCGTCGCGCCTAAAAGATTTCGCGCGCAGATCAGAATATTTCCCGGGCCGCACCCGAGGTCGACAAAAGAATCGACCTTAATTCCCAACTCTTCTTTTATGGCTTTAAAGATAAAATAGACGTGATTTGCGACGAACCAAAATCCGCCATTATCGGTGGCGACCGATTCCTGATCGGGAAGGCCGATTATCGTATGGCGCTCTTCGGAACCCTCGGCGACGATCTCGCCGATCTTGATGCCGTTGGAAGACAGGAACTGCTCGGCCCGCTGAGCGGCTTCGCTTTGAGACGAGATCGCGAGAGTGGCGATCGTGTCCATTCCGCCTTTAAAAGGATTGAAAATTCTGACTTCGAACATTTATGAAATTTAAAAAAGTTTTGTGCTGTCTATCAGGATCGTCACCGGGCCGTCGTTGACCAATTCTACCTGCATCATCGCCTGAAATTGCCCGGTCTCGACCCGGGCGAAATTTTTTGCCCGGCTGACAAAGAGCTCGTAAAGTTCATTGGCCCGTTCCGGCGCAGCCGCGTCGATGTATGAAGGCCGCCGGCCCCGGCGCGTATCGCCGTAAAGAGTGAATTGCGAAACTGCCAGGATCTCGCCGCCGGTGTCGGAAAGAGAAAGATTCATCTTTCCATTTTCGTCGTCGAAGATCCTTAGATTGACGATCTTTTCCACCAGGTAATCGACGTCTTTTTCAGTGTCTGCCTGCGTGATCCCGAGCAAAACAAGCACGCCTTTTCCTATTTGCCCGATGATTTTATCGTCAACCGTTACGCTTGCCCGGGTAACTCTTTGAACGACCGCGCGCATCTTTTTATTTTGCCGGAGTGAAAATGCTGGGTGTTTGGTAAGTGACGCCGAAGGTGATGCCGGAGCGCGGGCTGAATCTGCCAAGCCCGATGATGGCGGCCGTATCAAAACGCAGCCCGGAGGCTTTGATCTGCGTGCCCAGCCGGAGTTCGGAAACCGATTCGGTGCCAAGCGGAGCATTTCCGCTGCGCGTGCTGGCGCGGCCATTGACCTCGCCCGCGAAGTTGATCGATTTGTTGATGCGGAATATGCCGCCGACGCCGTAAAGCAGCACATCATTTTGGGTGAAACTTTGGAGCGGCGCAGGCATAATGCCCAGTCCGACGTTGGCAAAAACATTGGCGAAGTATTGTTTGTCCGAATACTGCTTGCCGAATTTTTTCTGTATGATCACTTTGCCGAACGCGTTCACCTGATTGGTTCCGATACCGCGGGCCTGGTCGGAATTCGGCAAGGTAACGCCGAATTTAAATCCCAGTGCTGGCAGAAGTTTTGTTTCATTGCGCAGCTTGATCTTGGTCGAAATAGTGAAATCGCCCGAATCGTTAGCGGAATTGGAACCCGGCGGCATCGAAAGCGGGATCGGCGACGGGCTTAGCGCAGAATTTATCGACACGAAATTTTGCAGAGTGCCTTCGACCTGAAATTCAATATTGGTGTTTACGCCGATGGTCAGATTGATGACGCCGACACGGGTCAGGTCGCCTTTTAAACCGGACAGCGGAAATTTGGCATCCTGAATAAAATCGACCCCGGCGGCGAACCGGATCGAACCGACCGGAACGGTATCGACCTCCTCGGTCAGCAAAGGCCTTTGCTGGGCAGACACAGTCAGCACCGCGCCGATATACAGCATCGTGAACGCATAAAGGGCTGAAGAAATCCTGCGGCCGTGGTGTTTCATGAATTTTCTGGAAACAAATAACTTAGCTGCTAACATTTTCTTGGTAAATGCCTGAATAGTCAACTCGTTCGGTTGCAAAAACATCGTGCGATAAGCACAATATTCAAGGTTCGAAAATGATAATAGCGCGAAGATTTTTGATCAGCGGAGTAGTGCAGGGCGTGGGTTACCGGTTTTTTGCCCAGCGCGCGGCGGCCAAGCACCAGGTCCGGGGCTATGTGCGAAATCTTCCGGACGGGCGCGTCGAAGCGCTGGTGGAAGCCCCGGCGGACGTTGTGGAAGCCTTTAAACACGACCTGGCAACCGGGCCGGAATATTCCGAGATTGATAGATTGGAAGAGATCGTGATCGAACCGAGCGGTTTATATTCTGCATTTAGAATAGAAAGGTGAGCCGATTTTAGATTGGGGATTTTGGGTCGCAGATCAAAAAAGCAAAGCCAAAATCTAAAACCTAAAATCCAAAATTGACTGGATGGAACACTTGAAAAAACTTATTCGTGAAGTGCCGGATTTTCCAAAACCCGGAATAAATTTTTACGATATTACAACCTTATTAAAAGACGCCGACGGTTTGAAGCAAACCATCGACGCGCTGGTCGAGCAATATAAAGGTAAACAGATCGATACCATTATCGGTATCGAATCGCGCGGTTTTATTTTTGGCGCGCCGATGGCGATCGCCTTAGGAACCGGATTTGTGCCGGTGCGCAAACCTAATAAGCTGCCGGCGGAATGCGTTTCCGTATCTTACGACCTGGAATACGGGCAGGATACGCTGCAGATGCACAAAGACGCGGTGGGCGAAGGACATAATGTTTTGATCGTGGACGATCTTCTGGCGACCGGCGGGACTGCCAAAGCCGTGGTCGACCTGGTAGAACAGCAAAAGGGAAATGTCGCCGGAGTCGCATTCGCCGTTGAGCTTACGTTCCTGAACGGAAGACAGAAGTTCGGCGACAGGGAAGTCTTTTCGCTTTTGAAGTACGACGATTAAAAACTTGACAATCCAAAGTCGGCAATCCAAAATCCAAAATTAACTTGTGCTCCCGTAGCTCAGTTGGATAGAGCGACCGCCTCCTAAGCGGTAGGCCGTGCGTTCGAATCGCGCCGGGAGCATACAATTTTTTTTGGGTTTTACACGCTGGATATAAGTTATCTGTATAATTCCCACCTCATTCAAATCTTTCAAGTATCAATAATTCAATAGTTTAGGGGTATCGCAAGGTACCTTTTTGCAGTTCACCTCAAAATGCGCTCCCTTTAGCGAAAAATATTGCTTTTTAAAAAACTTTATATTATAGTGTCGCTCACAGATACGTAGAGTTGTAGACCTTTCTGAGTTTTTAATGGCCCTGTTCCTTAGTCGGAGCCTTAAAAGTGGTAACGATTTTGCTTAACTTCACGGCAAAAGCGGACCCTCGAAAAGTTTTCCAGAAACTTCCATTTACTTTACACAGTTACTGCGGAGAAAAGGTTTTTAACTAAGCCAGGCAGAGACTTAGTTGTCAACATATCTTGTTAAAGCAAGTGTGTTTTTTGGCAACCTCCCTCTCTGATAATTTTTAAAGCATCCCCTGCTCCCAAGCTTAATGCTTATTACTACGAGTATTGGCAAAGACAGTATTTCTGTCTTTTCAAAATAACCTTTAGGAGGAAATCATGCCGATCCAACCAACTTACCCGGGGGTTTATATCCAGGAAGTTCCAAGCGGTGTCCGGACCATTACAGGTGTGTCCACATCAATAGGCGCCTTTTTAGGGCGCACCCAAAAAGGGCCGATAAACAAAGCCGTGAGGTGCGTGAGTTACTCGGATTTTCTGCGCGAATTCGGCGGCGGACACCCGTCAAGCGAATTGGGCGCAAGTGTCAACCAATTTTTTGCCAACGGCGGAACCGATTGTTACGTAGTGCGGCTGGCCAAAGGCGCCGGTGCGGCAAGCGTTACGCTTAAAAGCCTGTCCAAAACCAATGTTCTGACGGCCACGGCAAAAGCTCCCGGCACTTGGGGGCAAGATGTAAAGTTAGAGGTTGATTACAACACCACCAACCAGGACGATAGTTTTAATCTCAAGGTTACGCAGGAGACGGGAGGAGTACTTCAAAAAACGGAGGTATTTTTGAACCTTTCGATGGACCCGCGCTCCAGCAGATTCGCCCCGGCCTTTGTGTCACAGTCGTCCAAGCTGATCAATCTCCAATCTGCGGTGACCGCGGCTGTTCTTAACGCTGCTCTGCCAGGATTTTCTCAGAGCAGGAGTGTCTTTATCGGCACGGACGGCACTGATGGGCTTGCGCCTATGCTGAAAAGTGTAGCTGACACTCTTCGCGCTATGACGGATGTTAATGACCCGGCCAACGGCGGAGACGCGACTAAGTTAAAAAGTAAATTTAAGATCAACCTGGATGGAAAGCAGGATATAGACGTCGATCTGGCCGGAATACCTATTCCGCCGAATCCGGTCGCGAACATGGCGGCTTTGACCAAACCGATCGAAGACACTATCAACTTTGCGATCGCGTCCGTGCTGCCGGGCATCAAGGTCAAGGTTAGTTTCGATATTTTGACCCCTTTGCCCCCGGACCTGGCAAAATCCTCAGCGGCTCTTCTGCGAATCACCGCCGATTCAACTACCCTCGATTTCAAGGACGCGCCCAATGTTACTATTCGCAGCGCCGGCTCGAATGACTTTGCCGCGCCGATGATGTTGGGAGTGGATAACGGCGGAATCGAAGTTGCCAGGTTCAGCAGTCTCCGGCCGGTGGCAAACGGCACATATTTTGCCGGAGGGAATGTTGCTGACTTTACTGCGGGACTAAACGGCCTTGATGCTTTTTCGGTGCTAAGGCAGGAACGACTCGCGGCGGTCATCGTCAACTCTACTTCCATCCTCGTCGATCTGAAAACCAAATCCGCTGCCGACCTGAATTTCGTCGATGCCGCGGGCGGCAATTCCGGGTTGATCGAAAAACTCAGGAAAATACAGCAGGCAGTAAACGCCGATGTCAATTCTCCGGTCACGGCGGAGCTTTCGGGTTATCACCTGGTTTTTAAACGAAAAGGCGGCACCATCAACGACAAAGTTACCGTTGGGATGAAAGACGGGGTCACTTCGACTGCGGGCGATGTAGGGTTAGCCGCGGGATTCGTGCAAAACACCCAACGATACAGCCTGGGAAATATAACCACCAGCGATTATCAATTGACGGGGATCGACGGCAGTAACGGCAGCGCTCCGGGCCAAGCAGAATATGAAGGAGACCCGATCGCTCACACGGGCTTTTATGCGCTCGATACGGTAGACCTTTTTAACCTGATGGTATTGCCGGGAGATTCCGAGGTCGATCTGCTGAAGGTGAAAAGTGCGGCCAGCGTTTATTGCGAAGCGCACCGGGCCTTTCTGCTCCTCGACGCTCCGACCGATTGGACCAATGACGATCACCCGGCGGCCGATGCGACAGCGGTCAATACTTTTCGTATCGGGGTCAGCAAAAAGAATTCAGCGGTCTTTTACCCGCGTCTTAAATATAGCGATGCCGGGATCATTAAACCGATCGGTCCGTCAGGTATGATCGCCGGGTTGATGGCCCGGACAGATTCGCAGCGCGGTGTTTGGAAAGCGCCAGCCGGGACCGAAGCCACCTTAAACGGGGTTACCGATGTCGAAATAAATCTGACCGATAACGAAAATGGCGTGCTGAATAAATTGGGTGTCAACTGCATCCGGAAATTCCCGAACGGCATAGTAAACTGGGGCGCGCGGACGCTCGATGGTTCGGACGACTTCGGCTCGGAATGGAAATATATTCCGATCCGTAGGCTGGCTCTTTTCCTCGAAGAATCGCTTTTTCGCGGGACGAAATGGGTCGTTTTCGAACCGAATGACGAACCGCTCTGGGCAACGATCAGAATGAATCTCAATGCGTTTATGATGGGGCTTTTCCGGCAGGGCGCTTTTCAGGGGTCGACGCCGGACAAGGCGTTTTTTGTTAAATGTGACGGTGAAACGACCACGGCGAACGACCGGAATCTCGGTATCGTGAATATCATTGTCGGCTTTGCGCCGCTCAAACCCGCGGAATTTGTGATCATCTCGATCCAGCAGATACCGGATGTGTAAACAAATTAAAAGGAGCAAGAAATGGCTAAAGGATTTGTCAAGAACGCTAAGAGGTACGACCCGTACAAGAACTTTAAATTTCGTCTGAAATTCGGCGAAACCAACCAGACGATAATGGGCGTCAGCAAGGTCAGCGCTCTAAAGCGAACTACCGAGGTGGTAAAACATCGTGACGGCGGCGACAACAGCACCGATCATAAATCACCGGGGCGCACCAGCTATGATGCGATCACGCTCGAACGCGGGCTGACCCACGATGCGGAGTTCGAAGCCTGGGCCAACCGGGTTCATCCCTACTCGGGCGATACGGCGATGGATCTTAGGGATTATAAAAGAAACCTGACACTGGAAATGATGAACGAAAAAGGCCATGTGGTTTACAGGTATTTTTTATATGACTGCTGGGTCAGCGAGTACACGGCGATGCCGGAGCTTAATGCCAACGCGAACGCGGTCGCCATCGAATCGCTGAAACTCGAACTCGAGGGTTGGGACCGCGATAAAGACACCAAGGAACCTGACGAAGCAGACGACGTACCGCAAGGTTAGTAACGGGGAATTAGCGCATGAATATTCTTTCGGGAACAAGTGCACTGATCCCGCTGCCGGAGTTTTCCTTGAGTTCCGGCCGTCACGACGCGGTGAGAAATGCCGGGTTGCGGCGGTTCGGAATATCCGAAGCCGATCTTAGTGCGGACTTTTCGTCGGCTGACCGGGCCGCGCTGGCTACCTATCTGCTCGAATCATGCATTGTCGATCCGGCCGGGGTCTTGCCGGCTGGTTTCTTCCGCGAACTTTCCATTGGCAAACGTATCGAATGCCTGCTGGTATTGGCAGCCGGCGGGCCTGAGACATCGCTCGGATTTCCTTTCAAATGCGCCGGGTGCAATGAAGAGATCGAATTGGAATTGACGCTGCAAGAGATCTCAATGCTTCAAAGCGAAGCCGACCAGGTCGAAGTAGTCGGCCTGGATATCAGAGGACGCCGTCTCGAGTTTCGCAAACCTACGGGGCGTGATCAGGAGCTGTGGGCTGGCCTTGTGGTAAGGAACGAGCGGTCGTTAGCGGCCGAGTTGACAGAGACACTGGCGGTCAGTCAGGAGGTAATAGAAAACATCGAGCCGGAAGATCTAAGCGCGATCGAAGCGGCGATGCTGGAAGCAGACCCGCTGGTTGATTTTACCTGCAGCGTGAACTGCGGGGAGTGCGGCGAAGACAATAAATACGCGATAGACCTGATGGAGACCGCGCTTGGTATGTTGAACCGCGCACAAAGTCAGTTGGTCATAATGATCCACCGGCTGGCGTCGCATTATCACTGGAACGAGAAGGAAATATTCAGCGTGCCACATTGGCGCCGAAAGCAGTATCTGGAATTGATAGGAGCAGTAAGAAAGTAATGGGCTATTTTTCACGCATCGCCGGGCAGAGCGGAATCCGTTTTTCGGGTGAAAGTAAAACTCCCGGGACCGGAAAAGTTCGCGCCGGAGGATCGCCGGCTCCGCTCGACCGTGAGGAAACGGTTTTTGTATCTTCATCCGAAAAAGCTGAAAGAGTTTCGGATGTGTCCGAACAAATATCCCGACAAAGTCCTCAACAAAGTCCTGAACAAAGGTCCGAAGATAGACCCCGCGCGGCGGCGCAGGGTGAACCCTTTTTGCCGCCAGAGCAGCTCAAGAATCAGGAGTTGCGGAAGCAGGATCCTGAGGTTCGTGAAAACGCTCCGGCCAACTTAGTTGTCCGCATCGCCGATCCCGTCGTTGAATCCGTAACGGGACCAAGGCGGAAATCAGCCCAGGAATCAATGCGGGAATCAGTTCAGGGATCAATTCCCGAATCAGTTCCGGAAAAAAAGCTGGGGGTTTTATCTAAAAAGGTCAGCCAGGAGGAAAACGCTCCGGCTGAAATGCCGGCGGGAAAAATAGAAACGCCGGGAAGGATAATAGAAAAAACGGCGGATGCGAAAAATACGCCGGAAAGTCCGCGTAACGCCAAGCAGGAAATTGCGGCTGACATTATTGTTTCGGAATTAACCTCACTGGCCGAGCCGGTAGGGCCAGGCACACCGGAATTAAACGTGATCGAGATCGAGGCGCCGGTAAAGGCGAATGAAAACCAATATTTTGCGAAAACGGCCGAGATCATCGAACGGCGCGATCTCAGCGCTGCCGAAATTCAAAATATAGTTTTTCAGGAAGTGATCGATTGGGCGGCCGCCTCTCCGTCGGAGACCGAAGAATCGCAAGGATCGCAAGCGGCACAAGCGATCAAAGCGGCACAAGGGACTGAAGCAGCACAGGCGACCGACGTGGCGCATGCGATCGAAATTACGCGAGTAAATACGAGTGAAATGTTTGCGGACGATCGGGAGTTCACAAGTGCGAACGCCGAGCCCGGGGTGATAACGATCACCGGTAAAAAGGAGCCGGAAAGAGCAGATATCGAAAAAGAAAGGGCCGCGGGCGAACGCGATCCCGGATATTTACCGTTAGAAGAACAAAGCTTTGAACTGTCGATAGGAACGATCAGTGTCGTGATCGAAAACGAAGAAAGTCCCCCGCAAAAAACGTTAATAGATCCGCAGGAAAGAAGCGATAGAAATACAGGGCAGGAAGCCGGGCGCGGGTCTTCGCGTCTTAGCCGCAGCTACCTTTAGAAGAAAATGGCACTTGCAGATACATCAAAGGCGATCGGGGCCGTTAGCGCTTTGCTCAAAGCGCGGATCGATGCGATCAGCACTATCACTACGTCCATCGGGCGGCCTTCCGGCGGCGCGAATTCCAATCCGCATCTCAACCTGTTCTTGTATGAAATAACCTTCGATCCATATCTTAAAAACACTTCGCTTAATGAAGGAGAGAAACCTCCGCTTTGGCTGGTTTTGAAATATCTTTTGACCGCCTTTGAGTCGGCGGCCGACAGTGATTCGGAAAGGGCCCATGAACATTTGGGTGTCGCACTCCGCGCTCTTTATGCCGATGACCTGCTCAGACTTGAGCCGGCACTGTCCGCTTCTATCCTCGACGCGCTTGGCCCCAATCCGAGCCCCCTGCACATTACTTTCGACGAAGCGCCTTCGGACCTGGTCGCGAAATTAATGCAGGGACCGGATGAAAAGATCCGCCTATCGGCCAGTTTCCAGGTGCGCCCGGTGATGATCGCATCGTCCGCGCCGGGAGATTTTTCGCTGCCCGTCGGGGTCGACCATACAAAACCGCCGGTGTCGCCAAAGGTTGGTATCGATGTTATTTCCTCGATGGGCGCCCGTATCGAAGAACTAAAGCCAGGGGGATTTGAAGTTGGTGAAGAGGTAACTATTCTCGGAACCGATCTGCACCTGTCGGGCCTTTCGGTCATGCTCGGCCCGGTCGAATTGCCGGTCACTTTACAGCGGCCTGACGAACTCCGTTTCCGCACCGATCCGTCGATCATTGCGGCCAGCACAATTTCTGCCGGGAGCCATCCTGTGACCGTGGTCCAAACGCTGCCCGGAACCGGCAAAAAACGAAAGAGCAATGCGGTTGTCGGCAATCTTGTTCCGACCATAAGTAATGCTGAGATCATTGACGACGAGGTAACGATAACCGGAAGCAAAGCGAGTGCGATAGTTGAACTCACCGGGCTTTTACTCGGTTCCGATTCAGACGATGCCATGCTTGCCTTTTACCGCAATGGGGCAGTTTCGAATATGTTCGACACTTTGGCTGCTTCGCCTGATCCCGCGCCAAGGCAGACAAAAATACGCCTGGTGATGCCCGCGCCGCCGCCGCCCCCGGATCCTGGAAATCTCGCAGTCGAGAGAGGGGATTACAACATAATTTTACTCGTGAACGGCCAACAGGCGCCGCAGAGTCCGGTGATACACCTGGATAAACCATGAAACCTCAGACCGCAAAAAACGATCCCGTTGTTTTCCTGCCAAATTTGCGGGCGAATGACGAATTGGCAAATTATTGGATGCGACAGGCAACGCTGCGTATTCGCCGCGAGATAGCATGGACCTGGCACGAGCGCGGCAATGATGCCCCGGCGCTTTCGGGTGAACTTCCGCCCTTGATCGACCGGGCGTCGGAATCGCTCGATCTTTCGCGCCACTGGACGGAAAAGCAGCATTTTTTTACAGAGAATGTCGCGGCCGGGTATTTGAGCGAACAGCTTAACGCGTCTCCCCCGGAAATTGGAGAACCTGTCCGGGGCTCGTTCAGCTGGGTGGTGAATGAACTGGGGCTTGACGATATCTCGACCTTCACGCTGGCGCTGGTGCTGGCTTCGGCGTTTGACGCCAGTCTTGGCGCGGTTATCGGGGCCTGTCTCAACGATCCGGCGCGTATTTATCCAAACCTGCATCTGGTGCAGCGCCTGTGGGACGATCCGGGCGATGTCCTGACGCTTTCAGATCCCATGCACTCCCTGTTTAGTTTCGGACTGCTCAGGCGAAGCGCCGTCGCCCAGCGGCAATATCCTGAAACCCTTTGGGAGCAGCCTCTCACTATGCCTTCGATGGTGGCCCGCTCGCTTTTCTCCGGCCACGGCGTGCTGCCGGCGGGAATTATTTCTTTCGATACGGAAAAAGAAGAGGGAGATGAGCTTTCGGAAGCAAACCGGATAATTGCCTACCGCCTGAAATCCGAAGCAGCAGCCCGCTTGCGCGTGGTGCCGTTATTTGGCAATACCCGCTCGGCATTCCGCCGGATGGCACTCGATCTTTCGCGGCCCGGCAAGCGCTCGTTATGGGAATATTGCGGCGACCCGGGACTGTTATGGAACCAGGATTATTTGAACATGCTGGCCACGCTCTGCTGGCTTATGGACCGCGATCTTTTTATTCCTCACGAGCTTTTTGACGATCCCGATCGCCGCCGTGAACGTAACGAAGGGCTTCCGCTTATCTCTATTCCGGTCACGCTGCTGATGGTCATCTCCGAGCGGCGCCAGGTCAGGCACATCGATCCGAACCTGATGCTTCCCATCGTGGACATTCCGACTCTTACTTATGAACAGCGTCTCGCCGCCTGGCGGGAAGGCTTTGGAGAATCGGCCGGAAAATACGAGAAAGAGCTAGTGGAAATGGCGCGGCGTTTTCGCTATGAAAAAGAAACCATCCGGCAGATCTGCCTGGAGTTAAAAGCATTGCCGGAAAATCTGACGAGAGATTTGACGGAAGATCATTTTATCGCCGCCTGCCGCGCTGAGCTGAATTTCGATATCGGCGAACTCGGAGCGCGGGTCCGGCCGCGTTTTGCCAAGGAACGTCTGATATTGCCGAACAAGCAGGCGATCCAGTTTGAAGAGCAACTCGCCGCGATGCAGTCGCTGACAAAGGTGCATTACGAGTGGGGAACCGCGACCGCCTGGAATGAAGGAGGGATCACCGTACTTTTTGCCGGCCCTCCGGGAACCGGAAAAACGATGGCGGCTGAGGTCATGGCGCAGCGGCTCAAGCTGCCTATGTACCGGGTCGATCTTTCCCAAGTGGTGAATAAATATATCGGTGAGACGGAAAAAAACCTCAAGCGTATTTTCGACGCCGCGGAAATTTCGGACATGGTGATCTTTTTTGACGAAGCGGATGCCTGCTTTGGTAAGCGAACGGATGTCAACGATTCGCGCGACCGCTATGCAAATCTCGAGGTCAGCTACCTACTCGAACGAATGGAGCGTTTTAAAGGGCTGGCGATACTGGCAACCAATCGTAAAAACGATCTCGACCAGGCTTTCCTGCGGCGTATTCGCCACGTTATCGATTTCCCCGCGCCTGATGAAGCGCAGCGCGCGGATATTTGGCAGCAAGTCATACCGGCGTCAGTGGCGAAAAACTCGCAGATCGATATCGGATTTTTGGCGAGGCAGTTTCCCCTTTCGGGCGGGCATATTCGCTCGATAGTATTCAATGCCAGTTTGCAATCGGCTCACGCGCCCGGCAGCGGCCAGGAGCTTTTTATGAAAGACATACTGATCGCCGTCAAACGCGAATATGACAAGATCAACCGCTCGCTCAGCCCGGACCAGTTGGGGCCTTATGCGCGGGATATAGCAGAACTCGACTAGAAAATAAAATGGCGAAGAACCGGATACATATAGGAAATTTGCAGATCAGGCTTTCAAACAGAACGCGCGGCAGCATGAAGGATATGGCCGCCAGCGTCGGCCGCGGAGTTTTGCAAAATATTGCCGATGCGGTGGGTCACCGCCGGGGTTCGATCAGGATCGACAAAATTTCAGCAGGGAAAATAAAAGCGTCCGGCAGCAGCGAAGGCGAGATCCAAAAACGAGCGGCGGCCGCTATCGCGATGGAAATAATAAAAAAGATCGGTTAGGAGGTAAAGATGGCTTTAATGCGCGGAGCATTGATCGAATACGGCTCGGATTTTATGGGACCGATCCCTAATATCGTCATATTCCAGTTTAATCCCGAATCGCTTACGCGGGCCATCCAGATACCGCCGCGCCAGTCCTCGGGGATGTCCCGCGAGACATCCCAGGCGGGCGAACCGTCGGTCGAAAAGATCACGCTCACGGCGAAATTCAGCGCGGCCGATGAGATGGGTGATAACAAAGTGCTGGCCAGGATCTTCGGGGTCGGAACTCGCCTGGCCGCGCTCGAAAAAATGGTGCATCCGGCTAACACCTTATTGGCGGCAATAGGCGCTGCGCTGACCGGCGACTCCACCCCGGCGGCCGGCGATGCCCGGCAGGTGATCCCGCGGGAAAAATATCCCCGCATACTTTTCGTCTGGGGGCTCTACCGCATTCTGCCCGTGGTGCTTGAATCGATGAGTATCAATGAGCAGCAGTACGATTTTTTACTTAACCCGGTGCAGGCGGAAGTTTCTATATCGATGTCGGTCAATGCCGTCGACACTTGTTCGGACGACAGCGTAGGCAAAGGCGCGCTGACGTATTCGAACATGGCAAAAGATGCGCAGGCGATGGCGAACCTGGCCAACACGGCCGAGCAAGCCGTGGAACTGATTCCTTTTTAGTGAGGTTTATTTATGTTCGATCCAAATTCGCGCTATGCAAAGAGTCCCGTGGTTAGTACGGAAATCGATAAAGACCGTACGGTAAATGTCGTCAAACTCCGCCGGCTGCCGTATACGCCGGGAAATTTAAAAGACGTCAAGGGAACCGACCGGCTGGATATTATGGCGCACAGCAAATATAAGGACGGGACCAAATTTTGGCACATAGCGGATTCCAATACGGAACTCGAGGCAAACGACCTGGTGAAAATAGAGCCGCCCGAAAACGTGCTCGCAAAACAGGAAGTACGCTACATCCTGGTGCCTGAAAATTAAGCGCGGATCTGTAAAACGATGAACAAGGAATTCAAAGTCTGGTACGGCACAACTCTCGCTACGCAGGAGCAGCTTGATGCGATCGAAGAGATCGTGGTTGAGCAGGAGGTGGGGCATGTCTGGGAAGCGCGGATTAAGATCCCGGTATGTGTCGACGAAAACGGACACTGGGAAAAAGAGGATGCCGCAGCTTACCATGAAGGCAACCGCATCCGGGTCGAAGCGCGTATCGGCAATGGGGAATTCACGCCCTTGATAGACGGACTCATTACGAGCAAAGAGCCCGACTATAACGCGAGCCCGGGCCTCAGCGCGGTAACCCTGATGGTACAGGACGATTCCGTCCTGCTTCATCGTAATGAGGTGTCTGCTACTTTCCGCGGGCAATCCGCCGCCGAGATCGTCAAAGCTTTATTCCAATCGGCCTCGCTTCCCGAGCCCGTAGTAGACGTGATCCCGGCGCCACCCGATAGGACAGTGATAGAAAATCAGCATGGAACCGCGATGGACGCGCTGCGTTATATTGCCTCGCGCAACCGGGATTTCTACGCGTACGTTTTGCCCGGCGCTTCCCAGGGAACCAGCGAATGCTTTTTCAAACAATTGCCGACAGAAGTCGACGAAACACTCGCGCCGCTTTTTTTAGGAGGCCCCAATCGCAATATGAGCGGGTTTTCTATTCGGCAAAATGCCAACCGGCTGGCGACTTTTGAAGGCCCATCGCTCAACATGAGCGACAATTCGCCCCGGCCCGGCAGATCCGAAGCGGCGGCGCCTGCGGAAGGCGAACCGGCCACCGCGGTAAGCGAGGAAACCACCCGTAACCGGCGGCTTGCTCCGGGGAATAGCGATCACACCGATCCCCAGGAGGCGTCGAATCGCGCGGCGGCGACATCGTCTTTCACGCTCAGCGCGGAGGGCAGCGTACGCCCATCCTGTTACCCGTCGGTCCTTAAGCCCTATAAAAGGGTCCCGGTCCGGCTTTCAAACAGCCGGTACAGCGGCAGCTATGTGATCTTTAAAGTTACGCACACGCTGGGACGCTCGGAATACACTCAAAGTTTTTCAATGCGCGGCAACTCGGTTTCACCCGAGGCTTCGACCAGCGCTTCGGCGCCCGCGCCGGCGGCATCCGCCGGGGCGTTGGCAGCAGCTTTTAATATACAGGCGGACATTTATTGATGGCAGACGTGGAATTTGAAGATCATCTGGTCGAACTTTTAGAGTGGCGAAAAAATCACTTCTTCGGAAAATATCGCGGCGTCGTCGTGGAGGTTCTGGAAGGCGACGACCTGGGATTGATAACGGCGAAAGTGCCCGAAATTTTTGGCAGCGAGCAAGTCATTGAAGCAATAAGGCCCTGTAGCCCGTTTGCCGGCGACAAGCACGGATTTGTGGCGATCCCGGAACCCGAAGACGGTGTCTGGATCGAATTCGAGGCGGGAAACCCTTCGCTTCCGATATGGACGGGATTCCGGTGGGCGGAGGGCCAGATGCCCGAACCAAAAGGCAAGCTCGTGCGAAGTTTTATCACCACCAAGGGGCACAAGCTTCTGCTTGACGACGACGCGAACAAGGTAACGCTGCTCCACGCGGACGGCGCGGAAATGACGATGACGGATAGCGACATTACGATCAAGATCGGCGATACCAGCATCAAGCTGACAAAGGACGATCTCACGCTGCAGGTCGGGGCTTCGTCGACCGCGCCTTCGATCAAGATAACCTCGAGCGATATTTCGGTGGCCGCGAGCACATCGAGTACGGTCAAGCTCACCTCGGGTGGTGTGGATATCTGCAACGGAGCGGTAAAGGCGGGACCTTAAGAAAAATATGCCGGGATATATTTTGACAACATCAAGCCAGATCAAATGCATGCACGGCGGAAGCGCGGTACTGACCACTTCGAACACGAAAATGAAGGTCGACAATTCGCCCGCGCTGCTTGAATCCGACGTTCATTCCGTCGCGGGCTGTCCCTTTACGCTGCCGGGGCCAAAGCCTTCGCCCTGCATCAAGATCGAATGGACGCTGGGAGCGGTGATGTGCAAAAGCAACGGCACGAAGGTTTTGGTGCAATCAAGCATCGGTAAATGCAGCAGCCCGGAAGGGGCGGTGCAGGGTATTGCGCTAATTTCGCAGACGCAGACAAAGACGACGGCGACTTAAGAATAAAGGGTCAAAAAATGAGACTTGTAAACGGCAAACATCTTTCTTTTCCTTTTCGCGTCAGCGCGGAAGGGCGGATGGAGACCGTCAAGACCCTGGAAGATCATGTCCGTGACGAATTGGTCCAGCTTATCCTGACCAATCAGGGTGAACGTCCTTTTTTGGTAGATTTTGGCGGCGATGTGCGGCGGCTGGTTTTCGAAGCGGCCAATGACGCGACCGGTTCGATCGCCAAGGCAAATCTTACGCAGATGATAAATCGCTGGCTGGGCCATCGCGTCAAGCTGGAATATATCGACGTCAAGATAGAGGGTGCTTCAATTTTAGTAGATATCAGATACAGCGTGGCGGGCACACAGGATTCCCGCGTTCTCAGATTTCAGCGCGGCGGATGAGACTGACGAATGTATAACGAACAGGAAAAACCTTTAAGAGACCTGGCGCGGCCCGAGCCGCTGGCCAAACGCGCCCGCGCGATGAGCGAGGCGTCCAAACCGGGTTCACCGAACGGTATCAAACTGGTGCGCGTCGTTAAGGTCGACCGCGATAACGATATCGCCGAACTCGAGGTTTACTTCTTTAACGACCTTTATCTGACGAAGATCGCCGACAGGTACAAAAATGACCTTACAAGCGCGAAGAATCTACTTCCTATCTCCGGCGGAGTGCGCGTTCGCGCCGGAAGCGCGCTGGGACAAGTACAGGTCGATTCGTCGGGCAAACCTCTCGACGCCGCGATAATTCATGAAGTCAGGAATATGCTGCGTCTTATCGTTACCCCCATAGGCGATTATTCGACCTACACGCTGCGGGTAAGTAATTTGTGCATTCGCGACGCGATCTTCGATCCGCTGTTTTCCGAGATCCGATTTAAATTTCGTCCCGCCTGCTTTAATAGCAATTGCGCACCGGAATGGGAAGAGGCGCTGCCTCCTGTCGAAGAACCGGCGATCGATTACCTGGCCAAGGATTACGGTTCGTTTCGCCAGACGATGATCGCGGCCATGATGAAGCGCGTTCCCGAATGGGAGCCCACCAGCGAGACCGATCTGGACATGGTTTTGGCTGAGCTTTTTAGTGCGGCGGCCGATGAGTTGAGCGATTACCAGGACCGCGTGATGAACGAGGCATTTATTACCTCTGCCCGGAAACGCGTATCGATCGCCCGCCATTCGCGTTTGATGGATTATCACATTCATCAGGGAAGCCAGGCATCGACCTGGCTGGCGCTGGAAATTGAAAAAGACAGCGGGGCCAAAGAGTTTCAACTTAATGAGGGGCTCGAAGTCTGGTCCGGTGAAAATTCCGGCGACACGGACAAACAAGCGGAATCTTTGATCGTGTTCACCTCCCGTCATTCCGAACCACAGACCGTTCACCAATATCTTAACAATATAGGCATCTATACCTGGAGCGATACGATCACCACGCTTAAGGCGGGCAGCACGCGCGCCGATCTCAAACTTTACGAGACGTTGTATCTTGACGATCCGAAAACCCTGGTCGAGGCGAAAAAAAAGGGAGACGCAAAAAGAATCAGCAAACTGATCCGTGAAAAAAAGATCAAATATTTACTTATCCAGGAACACCTCAACCCGGAAACAGGTTTGCGCGCCGGCCGCGACCCGGCAAAGCGGCAGCTTTTGCAGTTGAAATCCGGCCGGGAAGGGGCCGAGGCCCTGCAGGATCCCATCACCGGCGAATGGTTTGTCCGCGTCCGCTGGGAAAAAGCCGATAAGCTCCGTCATGACTATTGCTTTACGGTCGATTGTCCGGCGGACGGCAAGGAAACGGCCAACGGCAAAGTAGAAAACATTTCGCTTTTTCATGGGAACCTGGTCAAGGTATTCCACGGCCGGATGGAAACGGTCCTCTTTGAAGACGAAAGCGTTGAACTCAACGAAAAACCGCTCAAGCCGATCAGCCCCGACGACCCGCTTAGATTGCATTACCAGCGCACGCGATGGGGAACGCTCTGCCGCCTGCCCGAAGTCGCGCTTGCTTATAAACAGACAACACGGGGCGGCGATGTGCCGCCGGTCTCCACGCTTGAAGTCAGGATCAAAAATAAGGACTCCGATGAGAGGGATACCTGGAATGAAGTGCCGAGCCTGATCCATAGCGACGATTCAGCCGAAAACGGCGATCATTTTGTCGTCGAAACGGACGAGAACCGCCGCAGCGTACTCCGATTCGGAAACGGCAAGAACGGTATGAAACTCCCCGATGGAGCCACCGTTGAATGCACTTATCAGGCGGGGCTGCCGCTGGAAGGAAATGTCGGCTCCGATTCGATCGTGGGCTTTAACGCAAAGTCTATCGCGGCAAAACCCGATCTGACGATCAAAACTTGCTGGAATCCATTCGACGTCATTGACGGGGTGGACCGCGAACCGGTAGCGGAGATCATTCGCCGCGTTCCCGAAGCATACCGCCAACGCCAGCTTCGGGCGGTGACGCTGGCGGATTATGTCGAGCGCGCGCGGGAGATCAAAGATGTCTCACGGGCGACCGCCGCGTATGCCTGGACCGGCAACTGGCGAACGGTGCGGGTGACGATCGATCCCGTCGGGACCACCGAGCTTTCTCCCGCGCTGCGAAAAGAAGTTTCTTCTTATCTCAATGCGGTCCGGCTGATCGGCGAGGATATAGAGATCCGCCCGCCGGTCTTTATCCCGCTCGAGATCGTTGTCAAACTTTGCGCCGCGCCCGATTTCTGGCCGGAAGATATTCGTTTTGTGCTGGAGCAGGAATTTTCCTCCGGGTGGACACCCGACGGCCGCATGGGATTCTTCCATCCCGATCTCTGGACCTTTGGGCAAAAACTTTATGCGAGCCAGATCATCGGCCGCGCGCTTCAGGTAAAGGGCGTCGACCACACGATCGGGCAGCGTGTCAGCAAGAGCGGTATCAGCAAAACGGTCAGTGTCTCGATCCAGCGATGGAATTCACGCTTTCCGCCGGGGGAATCGCTGACGCAGGTGGCGCCGAACGAGATAATCCGCGTCGATAACGATCCCAATAATATGGAAGCCGGTTCCATCAAATTTGAAGTGAAAGGGGGAAGGCAGTGAGCGACGAAAATTGCAAAAATGATTGTACGACGCCTTTGCGTTTCCCCCGCCGTCCCGGAACCGAGCCTTCTTCCGCTCACGGAGACGGCTGTCCCTGCTGCAGCCCGGCAGGGCGCGTCAGCCAGGATAATCGCGCGTCCCTGAGCCATTTTAATTATCGAATAGGCACCTATGGTTCGATCCGGGAATACCTGTTTCATCAGATCAACCGGACACCGGAGCTGCTGAACTGGACACACCGCACGCCTGACGATCCTGCGGTCGCTTTACTGGAAGGCGCCGCGATACTCGGTGACATCCTGGCGTTTTACCAGGATACATATGCCAACGAAGCGTTTTTGAGAACCGCCAAATGGCGCGAAAGCGTCTCCGACCTGGTCCGCTTGCTGGGATACCGGCTTTCCCCCGCCGTCGGCGGCGAAGCCATGTTTGCGTTCGAGATCAAAAAAGACGAGCCCGTGGTAGTCCCCGCCGGTTTCCCGCTCAAGGCCACGCTGGAAAATATTGCGAAACCTGCGGAATTCGAGACCACCAAGGAGGTCATCGCCTATCCGTGGTTGAGCAGTTTCAATCTCTATGCGCCGCTTGAGGTGCCTGGCAAGTTCACTTACGAATTTGAGATCGAAGAGCCTAAAGCATATCAGCTGCCGGTTGAGATCAAGGTGGGAGACCGTCTTTTGATCGGCGAATCGGATAAGGATTGGGGAGCTGAGCCTCTTAGTCTTACAGACGCGGAGATAGTCATCGTAGATTCTATCCGCGAACTCCACGGCGCGAAGATATTCAAGGTCAAAGGCATTCTGAAACCGCGGCCGGAGGCGCTCCATAACAAAGCCAACATTGTCGCCTACCGGCTTGGAAGGCCATTTCATCATTTCGGGTATAACAGCCCGGCGCGCGTCACGGATCCTGAGGAGCCGGTTAAGACAGTGGTTGATGAGGTAGCGAAAACATCTACTTCGACCATTAAGTATAACGGTGTGCCGTTTACCCGCCCGGTCGCGGAAAAGTTCAAAGATATGGTCCAACCGCCGATCGCAAGCAGCGATTTTCCGCTTGAACTGGAAGTGCAGGACCTTCCGAGCAATGTGCCGATCGTTATCCGGGCGAGATTTGGCGTGGAAGATAATCCTTCAACGGATTTTCTGACGCTCATTCGCGCGATAGAGAGAATAGATCCGGTTACCCAGACCTGGGGCGGGATCAGCGGAACGGTCAGCCGGCTCAGATTTTCCGTTCCGATCGCGCAGTCCGTCGAGTCCTATTTCTCAAGCGCCGATGATCCACTCATGTACATCGACGACATGCTTTTTTACGAAGTGACCAGTCCGCTTCTGAAGATCGGGGCGGCCAGGACCCCGATCGGAAATACCAGTGGTAATGCGCTCAATTTTTACGGCACGGCATCGCAGGTCAAAATATTAAACGGCCGCAGGATAATGAGGGTAAAGAAAGACACCGCACCCAAGCTGATGGACGTTAGTGGAGTGCCGGGCGATTTTACCTCCGATGACGAAATATACCCGCGCCTTCATCGGATAACGCTGTCGGAATCCGTCAATTATGTGAATTTCCCACAGCAGGATCCCGTCTATACGATCTATGGAAATCTTGCGCCCGCCAACGAAGGCAAAACGGTCCCGGAAACTTCGATAGGTAATGGCGACGCCACCCGGATATTTCAGAATTTCAAATTACCAAAAGCGCCGCTGACCTATCACATCGTTACGGCAAACACACCGACGGAAACTCCCGAGGCCGAAATTTATGTCGATGGACGGCTCTGGAAAAAAGTCGACAGTTTCTTCGGGCGTGATCCGGGTGAGAATGTTTATATCATCCGCGAAGATACGGACGGCAATAGCTGGGTTCAATTTGGCGACGGCAAAACCGGAGCGCGGCTTACCAGCGGAACAAAAAATGTGACCGCGCGCTACCGGGTCGGCGACGGCGCTTACGGCCCCCTAAAAGCCGATACGAAAGTTCAGGCGTCGGCCAAGCTCAAAAATCTGGACAAGATCCAGATGCCGGGTGACGTAACGGGAGGCGCGCAGCCCGAGGACACCGAAAATGCCCGAAATACCGCACCCGGTAAGGTTCAGAGTCTGGGCCGGATCGTAAGCCTTAACGATTTCGAATTCGAGGCGCTGGCCATTCCGGGAGTTGCTTCCGCATCCGTCGCCTGGCAGCTGGTGGAAAACGTTCCCGGGGTGGCTGTCACCATTCTGATGGAAGCAGGACGCCGCTCCGAACTTAATGGCGTCGGCACCACCTTGAGCTCTTATAACACGCAGCGCGGGGCCGGACGCTTTCCCGTCGAGGTCAAAGAGGGCGAACGGTTGTACACATGGGTGGCAGTACAATACGCGCTCCAACCGACTTACCGCGAGGATATTGTCGCGCCGGCGATCCGGCTTGCGCTCGGGGTAAATTACGGGCTGGCGACAAGCGATGAAGATCAGACCGGCCTTTTCAGTCTCCGCCGCAGGCGATTCGGCGCGGCAGAATACGCTTCTTCCGTCGAGGGATGGGTCCAGAATGTGGAAGGCGTTCTCTGGGCGAAAACTCTCCTCTTCGCTCCCCTGGGAAGTTCGGATAAACCCAAAACTCTCCCGGTGCCGCCTCAGCCTCAGCCACCACTGATGATTCCGGTGCCGCTGTTCAGCCCGGCGGTGACCTGCGGTTCCGATCAGGTTCTAAGTCTTTATAACGACCATCTCATCCTGAGACGGGTGGCGGAGAATGGAGCTTGAGATGATAAACAAAAGATCCGTCGAATTATATCGCAGGCTGCCGGAGATCTACCGCATAAAGGATGGAGACCTCCCGACACTATATCTCACTAACGGCGAACCGGCCGCGGCTAACCAGCTTCGCAGCTACCTCGAACCGGTGGAGGATATGTTTTCCGCTATTCATGAAAACATAGAATCGCTTTATCACGATCTTTTTATCGAAACCTGCGACGAATGGGTCATTCCTTATATCGGCGATCTTTTAGGGACCGGCCAGCTTTCCGGCGAAGAGTGGACCTTGCGCGCGGACGTGGCCGACACAATTGCGCTCCGCCGCCGCAAGGGAACCCTCGGCGCCGTCGAATTGCTTGCATTTATTTTGACGAAATGGGGAGTTCATTGCGTTGAGTTGTTGGAAAACATGGTCTGGAACCAGCACCTTAATCACCAGCGGCCCGATGAAGGCGGCGATCCGCCTTACTCGTTTCTTAGCGTTCCCCGCGGAGCGCCGATCCGGGGCGGTACGATCAATCTTCGCGATCCTTCGCTGTTGGCCCAGCTCAATACTCCTTTCGATCCTTTTGCGCACGTGGCCGACGTCAGGCCTCACGAAACCGGTCAGGTCCGTTATAATCTGCCGAACCTGGCGATCTATCTCTGGCGGCTGGAAGCTTATCGTATCAAAACGATAAAACCCGGAGTGTTTATTGTGACCACTGACCCCGACGTGTTAACGTCGGCCCCCGAAGCGGCGTCGCGGGTCGCGCGTGTAAATATAAACCCGATCCAACTCGACACGACCAAAGGCCGGCCCGTTAATTTATTTAATACGAATCGTTTCGATCTCTTCAGCAATTCGCGTGAGGGAACAGATGCCCTGAATCTCTCGGCGATCGCGCCCCGCGTTTCGAGCGCCGATCATGTGCCGGGGCCAATGCCGGTGCAGCGCATCTCCGATTACGACATTGCCGAAAAATACGACGAATCCCTCGCTTCGTCGACACCTCAGCCGCTGGAATTTTTTACCGACGCATCGTTTACCGCCCCGCAGGAATATCTGGCGGTCGAATCCTATGATGAGATCGGGACCGATCTGGATGATATCGATATAACGGACGTCGGCCTTCAACTGCATCTGCCGAGCAAGCGTTTTGGCGGCGAGATCTGGCCCCATAAAACCAAGGGACGGCATTGGACCATACGCGGCGCGGACCTCAGCAGATGGGAACACTGTCTTAATCCGCCGCTGGCCGATCGCGAGATAGCTATCGATCCCGACCGCGGCCGTATTTGCATAGGCGTTTCCGACGACGATCGGGCCAAGTCTCTGGGGGATGATCTACTGGTAACATTTACTTATGGCGCTCCCGGTCCGGTGGGCGCGCATCCGATCTCTTACGGTGCGCTGCCAAAAAAATTCGATCGTAACCAAACGCCGACCGTTATATTCAAGAAAGTAAATTTCCTGCAAAAAGCCGACGGCCTCCAGGATGCTCTGGCGGGCATTGCCTTGCAAACCGAACCGACGGTGATCGAGATCACCGATAGCATGACGCACCGGCTTGATCTTTCTAAACTTCCGCCTGCCGATGTAGTCAATGAAAAAGGTATTTTAAGTATAAAACTAGGCGCTCCGCTGATCATCCGGGCGGCGGACGGCCAGCGCCCGGTCATTGAATTGGGCGATCCGCTCGCTTTTCGTCCGGTACAAGTATACGACGCGGATGGAACTAAACAAGCAAAGCTTGACGCGCAGATCGAAAATTTATTTGTCCGGCTTGAAGGGCTTTATATTGTGCGCGCAGCAGGATATGGCGCACAGCTGCCGTTAATTGCCCGTGCCGCATTGGGCAAGATCGAACTCATCCACTGCACGCTCGATCCGCTTGGTTCACAAAAAAAGATCGTCAAAAAGATCGACAAAAAAACCGATCCCAAACCGCGGGCGCCATTGCCGTCGACGCTGCTTTCCGGCATCAAGCTGGAGAACGGGTATGGATTTGACGATGCCAACGAAGAACGGACTTTTAAGCAAACGCCCGAAATAATAATGCAGTTTTCTATCAGCGGCGCCATTCTTACCGATGAAGGCTACCGGCTTTGCATTTCCGATTCGATCGTCGCATCGATCCCGCTGACGGTGTCTCCCGAAGGCCACAAGCCGCGCAGAGATGTTCCTTTTGCCATCACCGGTGCGACGGACCCCGCGACGGGATATGCCGGCGCCACGACCATACAAAATGTGACCATCCTGGGACGTGTCCGCGTGGCGAGCATCGAGGGAAGCGGGGGCATTTTCAAAGAGATACTGGAAGCTTTTGACCAGCAGCTTGGCTGTTTGAAATTTTGCTATTTTGCGGACGATACACTCGACCACCGCGCTTATGGCGTCAACCGCCTGCCGACGAATTTTGGATGTATTTTCGGTATTGACGCCAAGCTCATCTTTACCAGTGAAATTTTCGGGGAACCCGGCTATTGCCAACTCTCGCTCGAATGCGATCCGCGCATTCTGGAGGAAGGGCCGGGAGTAGATCAAATGGGGGCTTTCAATTTTCTGTCAGAAGCGCACAAGTGGCGCAATTTGAGGATCAGATTTCGCGAATTTATGCCGGTTGGGATCAGACCGCTCCTGATCCCCGTAACTTAAAGGAGGCAACCTATGAGAGGTGATTTTTCCGTTTGGAACAAAGATCGTTCTCGAAACTTTAGAGGAACTCTTCACCAGCAGGGCCGCGTTTTGCTCGACCGCGATTGGAACGCGCATACCGAGATCATAGGCGAATGGCAGGAAACTGCGGCGCGCGACGCGTTCGGCGCCGGGGTGGCCGCCGTTCCGGCGGAAGTGCCGCTGAGTTTTAAGGTCATCAGGGCCGCCATTGCCGGAGACAAAGCAAGTATCCAGCTTAAGCCGGGCCGTGTCTGGGCGGACGGGCTGCTGGTCGAACTTTTTCCTCCGGAGAAAACCGATCCAGGCGAAGATGCAATCGTTCATACGTTTTCGGGAAAGGCCGATTCGGGTGAAACCAGGATCGCTCCTGTGACTTCGGGGAAACAAAAATGCGCGAAGTGCCAGAACGAGCTTAAGGCGGGAGCGACGTTCTGCAATGTATGCGGGACCAGGGTCGAAGGAAGCGATCCGGGCGAGATCGAACCCATCCCAACACCAGGCGAAACCGATCTGAGCGAATATGACTTGTTGATCCGTACCGCGACCTATCTCGGGTCGCCGTTACAGCCTATGAACGGCCACCGGGATGCCGTGATCCTGGAAACCTGGCTGGAAGAGTTGAACGCATTCCAGGATTCGGAACTTCTGATCGAACCGGCGCTCGGCGGAGTCGATACGACAGAGCGCGTGCAGGCTGCTTTCCGGCTGCGCCTCTATCGCATGGCAGACGGCGACACCTGCGATTCGATCATACCGCTTCTTAAGAACGACTTTTCCAAAAAAGGAAAGCTGACGGCCGAACTTAAAGCCGATACGACGACCGCCGATCCCTGCCCTGTCGTTGAAAGCGGCGGCTACACCGGGTTCGAACATAATCTTTACCGGATCGAGATAGCGGATACCAATAGCGGAACTTATTTTAAATGGTCGCAGTTCAATGGCGGGCTGGTGGGAACCGGTGACTTTGATTTTAATAATAAAAAGGTACAGATCTTCGGCAACAGCAATGCGATCCTTAATTCAGGACTGAGCGAATTTTATCTCGAAGCGCTCGATTTCGACGCTGATCTTGGCTGCTGGAAGGTGATCTACGGGGCCAAAGCGACTCTCGGTTCGGATAACATGCTCGATCTGCCCGATGACACCGAAGCGGCTAACGTATTTAAAGGTACGGCGATACCGGGAAAGCCGTCAAAAGGCAGGCGATTTTTCCGCCTCTGGAACGGCATCGAATCGGTTGCGGAATTCAATGCGTCAAAACAACTGCCTAATGAGCTCGGCATTCATCTTCAGTTTGAGACCGAAGGCGCGGGAGTTAATAAAAAACAATACCTGCCATCCGATTTCTGGACGTTTGAAGTGCGTGCCGGCGGTATCGTCAATCCATTAAAATTAGTCGATAATCTTCCTCCGCAAGGGATCTTTTATCATCGCGTCCCGCTGGCCGAGGTGCTCTGGAAGAATAGTGTGATCGAGGTAGATGCGATCGACGACTGCCGCCAAATATTTCAGCCCCTGACCAAACTTAAAACCTGCTGCACATACCGCGTGGGCGACGGCATTCATACCCACGGAGATTTCACCAGGATCCAGGATGCGATAAACGCTCTGCCGCGGGATAAAGGCGGCGAGATCTGTGTTTTACCGGGAATGTATCACGAGAATCTCAGTATCCTCGGACGCTATGACATCATTATCAAAGGCTGCGGAAAGCGTACGATAATTTCAAACGCTACAGCCTCACCGGCGATCGATATCGCCCGCGCTCAAAATATCACGATCGAATCGCTGGACATCAAACAATCAAATGGAAACGGCGTCAATATTGACACCGCGCAAAATATCACGCTCGGATCGCTGGATATCAACGCGGCCGGAAATGGCATCGATATCAAATCCGCTCAGGATATCATCGTCGAATCGCTGGATATCAACGTTGTCGGAAAAGGCATCAATATCGTATCCGCTGAGAATATCACACTCGGATCGCTGTCTCTTGAAGCGGGTGCGGGGGGCATCGATATCGTATCCGCTCATGACATCACTATCGAATCGATGTCGGTAAGCGCAGGGGGAAAAGGCCTCAATATCGAACACGCTTACGATATTACGATCGAATTGCTGGATATTTTAAAAGCGAAGGAAAAAGGCGTCAATATCGAGTACGCTCAAAACGTCGTCCTTGAATCGGTGTCGATCGAAGTGAATGGCGAAGGCATCGTTCTTGCCGGTGAAGAAAGAACGGCGGAAAATACAAACCGTGAATTATATCTTAAAGATATAACTCTCTCTCATCTTACCGTTACCGCCGGCAAAGGCAGCGCGGTCAGGGCAAAATATGCCCAGTTTCTGACCCTTACCGATTCCGTGCTTTATATGAAGGAGTATGGGCAAGGCCCGATAACTCTGGAGGACTTGTATGCGGAAGTTTATCTCACCGGTGACGACATGCTGGTCAAGGGAAATGAAATACGCGTTTTGCCGCTCAAGTTCATAGATTCGGAGAGCGCACTTTCAAACGATCCGGCTGATTTTACCGCGGTCAATGGCTCAATGGGAGGGATCCATATCGGCGGCGGTTCGGAGCGCGTCCGGATCGTGGATAACCTGATCGTCAACGGCGCCGGAAACGGCATATCGTTGGGCGGTATCAAGGCGAGCAGGAAAAAAGCATTTGTTCTCAACTTGGAATATGACGTCATGAAGGCCGTAGGCGATCAGGGTTACATTAAGAAGGACGAGTTGGGTCCGGACACTCGGATCGGCGCAGGTCCGGCGCTTGAAGACATTCTGATCCAATCGAATCGCATTTTTAATATGGCGCGCAATGGCATTAGCGTATTCGGCTTTATCAGCCTGCCCCAGCAGGCCAACGAGGAAGATTTTTTTACATTGCGGGAGCTTCCCGAAATGATCTCCGTCAGGAGACTGACGATCGTGGAAAACCGTATTGAGTTGTGCCTGAACAGGAACGTGAGAGTTCCCGACGACATGCTGAGCTGGATGGGATGGGGCGCGATCGCTCTCGCCGCTACCGAAGATCTTACCGTTCGGGACAATTTTCTGATCCGCAATGGCCGCGATCTTCTTGATCCGGTCTGCGGTATCTACCTTATTCAGACCATCGGGCTGGACATTTCGCGCAATCATATTGAAGGACCGATACTGACCGGTATAAACGACCAAGCGGCGGATAGAAGGCCGATCGGGTTGGGCGCCCGCGGCGGCATCTGGGTGCACGAGGCGTCCGTGTCTTACGTCTGGCAGCCGCTATTGGCCCGGGGGCCGTTTATTGAAGGGCCCATAAACGTACCGGCGGCGAAAATTCATGAAAATGTCGTTCTTGTGGCGATGGGAAGATCGTTGACGCTGGGCGCGAGCGGGCCGGTGTCGGTTATGAATAATAGCTTCACGACTTTTAATGCGCCGCCTGAAAAGCCCGTGGAATTGTTAATGGAGTTGATGCATTCCAACGGGAAGCTTACCCCCAAGCTGGCTTTTCAGTTGACGGATGCGCTGGCCGGTAACGTTATTATTTTCGAAAGGGAAGCGCTGGTTAATGCGCTGGAGGTTCTGATGCGTCCGGCCGTTGAAGAATATAGATACCTGTTCGTAAAAAGAACGCAGGCAGCCAAGGTGCAGGCCGGTAAAAGAATGCTTAAAAAAACCGGCGAGTTTGTCTTCGGGACGACGGCGCAGGTCCCCGTTCCGACTCGCAGCGCGTCCGAGGTTTCTTTTACGGACAGTAATTTTTTATTTTCCGACAACCAGTGCTATCAGGACCGTATGGCCGGCCAGGATGGAATATCGGTTACTTCTATTTTTATTGCTACCCCAAACGACGTCGGTTTTAACAGCAACCAGATAAGCTGCCGGTTGATCGAAACTTCTATTCCCAAGTTTGAGTCGTTGAAGTTTCCCGTGATCAACACTTATGTCTTCGGAAGATCCTGCCGGGTCAATGACAATCGTTTTCTCGAAACTGATGATGCGACCACACCTTCGCAGGAGGAGGGTGTCCCTTTTCCCCTTTCCGCTTTCACCGCGGCAAATCGGAATATAACCACCGACAATATTGGGACTCATTGCATACTGGTTGAAAAAGATTTCCTGCCTTATAGCTATCACACCAAGCCGCTTTATCTGGACAGATTTAACCTGACCGATATCGAACCGCTTTCTGGAGATATATTCGATAACAGAATGGACACGATATGTCGAAGGTGGCCCAGACAGCCCGGAGGATGGGTAAATGTATTGGATCCCATGGTCAATATAAAGATCCTGGAAAGTTATCAACAGACGCGGTGGCAGGAGACGATCCAATACCAGGAAGCAAGGTATACCGGTTACCAACAGGGTTACGAGCGGTATACAACTATGTACGGGGAGAGCGACGTGCGTGCGAGTAAGATGGCGATGAGAATGGAAGTCAGCCTGGCTGAAACCAGGGACAGTTACCTGCAATACAGCGCCGCATCTACGCCTTTTCCCGAGATCAAAAGTGGATGGGCCGTGGACGGATTTGTTCGTACCGAAGAAGGAGATCCTGTCGAGGGCGTGACGATTGCCGCTTACGATGAAAAAGGCGTTTGGTACAGGGCACTCGGATATACCTGTACCGACAAGAAGGGGTATTTCTCACTCCGGGTCGAAGAAATTCCCGAAAACATATCGGCTGTATTTATGGGAGTTTCGAAAGATAAAAAGAAGCAGGTCTTTAAAGATACAAAGCTTACTCTGATGAAGGGATCGTCCGACCGGATAGAACTCTCGGTCGACTCGGAATTAGGTAGGGGTGATTGCGCTGCTCCGGATGGCAGCATAGACGACGATCTTCCGCCGGACCGGCCCGAAGATAAGGATAAAAAAATTAAAGATAAAACAGACAGGGAAAAGGACGCTAAAGATAAAATAGCTAAGGAGAAAGAGGCCAAGGAAAAAGCTAAGCCTGCAAAGAGCACGGGTAAAAAACCGGCCCCGAAGAAACGTAAATAACGTCGGTCCGGCTTTGCTGTTAATAAAAGCAGACCGATCGTTATTATATAAAGGAGGCTAACGAATATGGATATCTTTGCATCGTCTATCCGCAGCGCGGAAAACAAAAAAGAATACCATCCTGCTTACGGCCGAAAGCCTGAAGAAATTGCGCCGCTTCCTTATACTCCTGCTTCTTCGGGTTTATCCATCCAGCGCAAGGCCTCCTGCGCCTGCGGCGGCGGGTGTCCGTCCTGCCAGGCGAAAAGTTCAAACTTGTCGATCAGCCAGCCGGATGACGCGTACGAAAAAGAAGCCGATGGGATGGCTGATAAGGTAATGCGGATGGAAACGCCGGGTTCCAGCAGACTTTCTCCAATAAAAAATTCCGTACAAAGGAAAAAGATCCAAAGTGATTCAATTTCTTTTGCGTCTCCGATCGTGCCGGATGCTTTAAGTACGGACGGCAAGCCTTTGGATGCGGATACGCGCGCATATATGGAGCCTCGTTTCAATTACGATTTCAGCAACGTAAGAATTCACGACAATGATCAAGCCGCTAAAAGTGCAAGTTCAGTTAATGCGCTTGCCTACACATCAGGTAACCATGTTGTTTTTAACTCAGGGCAATACAATACAAATTCCGATTCGGGAAAAAGATTGCTGGCGCATGAATTGACACATGTTGTTCAACAAAGACCGGAAAGAATTTCGCAACCGGATTCAGACAACATTAGTTATGGAGGACCAATAACACATTCGGCACAGGACCAAATTGCAAGAAAAGTAATTTGGAAGGATATTACAAATTTGCCTGGAGACCTTATGCTGATTCTCGATGTGGATGATGGTGATTTTGTCGGGGGATGCGTGAAAGCCTATGTTCCTCATGTTGGAGCTAAATTGATCAAAAAGAGCCCTCATACTCAATTATTCAATGTACACATAGGCGTTACCACCAATAAGCTTGGTCAGATGTGTGTTTTCTTTTATGAGAGCGTTTCCCGTTTTTGTGAAATGAAATGTTATGCCTCTAGACAGGAATTAGAGGAGTCTATGGAAGAAATTAAGGAATGGATAAAAGAAAAGCTCGGACAAGTGTTGGAAGCTCTGGCTATTTTAGCGCTTATACTTATCGCATCATACCTGATATACCTGATAGCGGAAGCTATCATGGCGGCCCTTGTGTTGGTATTAGCTTTAGTTTTAGCATGATTACTTAAATATGAATTACTTAAATACAGACCACGATGAGTTTACACTTGATCCGCTGAAAAAACAGGAGTCAAAAAAAATTGTGCTCGAAATAGCCTTAGGCGCCAGTAAAACTTTTAAAATTCAATTCGACAAGGAGGAATTGGAAAAAGATGATAACAGAAATATATTTTATCAGGCTTTTCCTGAATTAATGGAGCAGGAAAACGATTCCAGCGGCTATTCAGTTTGTGAAGGTAAGTTAGATGAAGGCAAGAAACAATTCGTTTTGAAAGCATTTTCTTCAGATGCTCAAATTAAGACTGATTTATTTTTTAATTATATAAAAAGTTTAAGATTACTTGCTGAAGATGGAAGTACGATCTTAAGAAGCGGAGATTATGGAACTTTTTTATTGTTCCATTTTATGGAAGATGAAAAACAAAATTTGCACAAAATTTTTTCGAACAAAGGAATTCCCTTTGATGCAGTAGAGGAGGTAGATATTGAAGTGAACAAACTCTATCCATAAATATTTAAGAAAAGATATTTGTATTCTTCTTAGTTCTTTTTCAAAATGATCACGATATTTGTAATGCTTATTTAAAAAAATTGATTTATTGAGAGATGTTCAGAAAAACATTATATCCAAAACTAAAGTACTGGCAGGAAAATGGCGGAACGAATTCTAAAGTTAGAGTCAAAAAATGCCGGTAATACTCTTTTTCGGGCAAGATCGCATGATAAGTATCCTGAAAATTCTGCTGCATCGAATAATGTCAACGGCTTAACGATACAGCGCAAAGCATCGTGCGCCTGCGGCGGGGGATGTCCCTCGTGCCAGGCAGGACCGAAAGCCTCACAAAAAGCGAAACTTGAAGAAGGCAATGTCGGTAGAGCGGTCTCTGAGAGACAGCCTGTTCGAAGAAAAGCCTCCGGTGAAGCTCCGAAGCGGGTTCCCGAATCTGTCGAGGCCGCGGCAAGCCGGCCCGGTAAGGCGCTGCCCGCATCGCTAAAAAATAAAGCCGAATCCTTTTTCGGCGCCGATCTGGGCCATGTTCGCCTGCACGACGACGGTCCGGCGGCGACGGCCGCGGCCGAAAGCCGGGCCCATGCCCTTGCCGTCGGCCCTCATATTCTTCTTTCACGTGATCAAAGCGATCTTTCGCGCGCCGAAACACAACAGACGCTCGCCCACGAGATCGCCCATACGCTCCAACCTTCCAGCGGCAACTCGTTCGATGGCTTTGAATCCGATATGTCACCGGCGGAAACCGAAGCGCGCCTGGCCGGAGATGCCTTTGCGGCAAATATTGCGCACGGCGATCCGGTGGCGGTACACGCGCCGCGTCGCGGAATTGCCCGCTACCGCGACCCCCGGCTGGACCGTTTGGCCGGAGTAATAGAAAGTATGCCGCGGGTTTTTAGCGATCAAGGCGTCGCCGGGCAATTGCAGGACGCGGCACCGGGCCTCGATCTAACCGACCCGGACAATTATGAACCGCTGAGGCTGCTGCTTGACGAGCAATTCGGCGCTGGCAGCGGGAGCGGGGTTATTTCCGCCTGGCGATCTTTGCAAGCCGGGGCGCCCCAGGTTTCACGAAGTCCGGAACCGGTGACGCGCGAACGAAGCCGGCCACAAACTTCATCAGCGCCTTCTCCAACTCATCAGGCTCCTTCACCTGCCGAAAGCAGTACCGCCGGCACTCCTGCCGTTTCTACCGTTTCAATGTCGGGCACGGCGATGGAATTGGAGATAGCGCAATTGCGCGAAGCCCTTGATCTGCCTCCGATGAATCCGGATGCGCCGGTCAGCGACCAATTTGAACCGCTCAATTCCGAGGACGGAGAACGTTATACGCGCCTGCTCGCTCTCGAGAGTGAATACTTTGCCCGCCGCCTGGGCATTGATGCATCGAGGGAGATAACAAGAAGACAAGCTGAATCTCAACGCGCGGGGTTGAACGGCAACGCCGGAGACGACCCGGGTCTTGCGGTGGGTTTTACGTTGGGATTTTTAGCCGGCGCCATTCTCGAATTGCCGCGTGACGTGTTTCAACGTCTCGACGCCGATATCAGAGCGCATCCGATCTATTTTATAAGCGGAGTCAACGTGGGAGTACCGGTCGGAGCGGCTAAGGGACTCTGGGACATGCTGGCCGGATTGGTGCAGATCCTCGAGCTGGCGGAGAGCACATCTATCGGCGGATTAACGCGGATGGGCGTACAGGAAGCATGGAATTACGCGACGGATCCCGAAGGATACCAAAGCAACAAGATCCGGCAGTTTCAACGGGCGCGCGAGATCGGAGGAGCGATAGTTGAATTGGTCGGAAATTTGATCGCCGACCCCGCGTTCATGCTCGTCCACGGGGAAGAGCTTGGCGAGATCGCGGGCCGGGCGTCAGGCCGCTGGTTCAATGGCGAATTTATGACCAGGGGCATGTTTAGCAAAGGCGAAACCGTCGGCGAAGTGATGGGGCGCATTATCTTTGAGGTCGCGGCCCTGTTTCTGGGGCCGGAGGAATGGCTGGCGCGCGGCTCGGCGCTTTTGGGCGAAGGCGCCCATGTCAGCGGCGCTTTGGGCAGAGCGATCATGGAAGCCATCGAACATATTCCCGCGCTTCGCCGGCTGCTGTTAACCAGCCGCGGAGTCGGGACAGCCGCCCGCGAAACCGCCGTTGCCGAACATGCCGTCGCCGAAGCTCTGCCCGAAGCCGCCCGGTTAGGCGAAGGCGCCGCCGACGCCACGCGGGGTGGAGAAGGAACGGGACGGGCGCTGGGCACCGCAGAAGAAGCGGCGGGTGAGGCTTCGCGGCCGGCCACGAGCGCGGCAGAGGAGGCTGAATTGGCGGCGGCCCGCGCGCGGCAGCTGCCCGAAGCAATAGCGGCTTGCCGTATTGGTTCTCTCTACTGCCCGATGGATTATTTACTGGGACGCGAAGAATTTCAGCAACATTTTGCCGAAAGACGCTCTTTCTTCGATTACGTCGGTGAAATGCCGCACATGGATCTGGATCTCGGCCCTTCGCCGCGTTCGCTGGGCCGCGCAAGGATCTTAACGGGCGATGATATGTACCGGCAGTATCTGGAAGCAGTGAAAGATCGTAATCAGTGGTCTGAACCTTTTCGCGACGCTATGGATATGATCAATCGGCGGTCGGCGCAAGAGGGAGTTGATTTTCGCCGATTTACTATCGAAGGACAAGAGCATCGGTGGCCTATGCAGAGCGGCGAGCCGTGGACGGTGCATCACGAACCTCCCTTAGAGTTTGTCGGCCGGGAGAGTTCTGAGTTGTGGCGGCCTATGCCAATGCTCGTGCATGATGATGTTCACCGGTGGTGGACAAATTTCAGACGGACGGTTCTTGAAAGAGTTCCGGCCGGATTGCGCCGGGAGGTTACTCGTGGTGACGTCGAACGTCATATTGCTGAGTTCGATTAAAAGTGATCTGCGGGAACCGTACGAAATACACTAAAGGTTACACACGCCCTAGTTGGAATTGAAAAATAAACTAACCGGATATGCGCGCGAGAAGTTTTTGGTTATAGGTGCGGCTGAGATTGAGTTTTGTCCCGTCCTGTAAAACTATTACCTGGTCGCCGTTGAACATAGGATGCAGGGTCTTGATGCGATCGATATTGACTATGACCGAACGATGAATTCGCATGAAATGTTCGGGGTCGAGCTTTTGCTCCAGCTGGTGAAGCCGTTCGCGGAGCAGATAAACATCCTGGCCGGCATGAAGCTCAAGATAATTTCCCGCGCTGCCGATCCAATCGATATCTTCCGTTAATACTAAAACCGTGTGCTGCGCCGTTTTGACGGGAATGCGCTTGAGGTATTCCGTTTTATTTTGCATGCTCCCGAGTAATTGCAGTAAGCGCTCATCCAGACGCCCCGGCCCGGTTTGCCTGATCCGGCGTTTGACGCGCTCGACGGTTTTGGCCAGGCGCTCTTCATCGATCGGCTTTAACAGGTAATCGAGAGCGTTCGCTTCAAAAGCCTGCAAGGCAAATTCGTCAAAGGCAGTGGCGAATACCGTCACGGGCATTTGTTCGGCCCCGACCGCTTCGACAACCTCGAAGCCGTTCATTTTCGGCATCTGGATATCAAGAAAAACAAGTTCCGGATCAAGCTGCCCGATCGCCGCCACGGCCTGGCGGCCATTGGAGCATTCGCCGATGACTTCGATCTCGGCGTCGCGCGCCAGCGAGAGTTTAAGACGCGTTCGCGCCAATTTCATATCGTCAACGATCAATGTGCGGATCTTCACTTACTGCTTCCTCCCAATGTATTTTCGCGAAAAGGTATGATCACGCTCACGCGCCAGCCGCCGCCGGGCACTGCCTCGGATTCGAATTTTTGCGCTTCACCGTAAAGGCGTTTCAAACGCATCCTGGAATTTAGCAAACCAATTCCACCATGGCCGATTCCACCCGACCCGCTGAGGCCGTTTTGCGGGATCGAGACAAGGTCGGGCCCGTTATCCCTGATCTCGAGCAAAAGCTCGCGGCCCGCATATCGCGAGAAAATTTCGATGCGCCCGCCGTCTTCCCTGGGAGCAATGCCGTGCCTGATGGAATTTTCCACCAGCGGCTGCAGCAGCATATTCGGAACCAGTGCGTCGAGGGTTTCGGGCGCGATCCCCCAGATTATTTCCAGCCTCTCCTGCAGCAGCGTTTGCTGTATCTGAAGATATTTGCGCAGAAAATCCAGCTCTTCCTTGAGCGTAACTTCCTGGGCTTTATTGTTGCGCAGCGTCAGCCGCAGCAGATCGCTCAATTGCGAAATGGTCGCGGTGGCCGCGGGCGGCGAGACATACACCAGCGCCGAGATGGCGTTTAGCGTGTTAAATAAAAAGTGCGGGTGAAGCTGTGTCTTTAAAGCCGCCAGCTCTGCCTGCTGGAGGCGAAATTCACGGTCGCGATATTTAACGGCGTAATTTGCCGCCTGGTTAAAGGCCAGGATCCCGGCATAGAAAACAAAACCGTTGGTCACGTAATTCAAAAAAACCGCGCGGCTGCGAAAAAGTGCGGTGTTGACCTGGGCGAAACCGTCACCGTCAAAAAAACCCGCAATGTGCTGGTAGGCGATGGTATGAAAAGCGGCGAAAAGAAGGCTGAAGATAAAATGAAGGCTCAAATTACGAAGCAGCTTTCCACGCTCGATAGGCAGGCGGCCGCCGAGCCAAAAAACAAGCGGCGTCAGCAATGCCCATAAATAATGAGCGATCGCCAGCCGCCAGGCAAAAGTATACCAGGGCGGCGCTTTCGGCGATTCCAGGGAATAAAGAAAGACCTGCGGGAGAAAAAGCAGCACCAAAAAAGTGTAGAAACCCAGGATCAAACCTGCAGTCAGCCAAAATTTCCGGCCGGGCCTTTTATAACGGGTTGAAAGCCTAAATAGATCTTTCGCCATGGTGTTAATGTGTCCGCTTGATTTTCTTTCGATGCTCCAAAATTAAAAACGTCACTATAAAGACACCGCCCAGAGGAAATAGGTGACGAAAAAAAGAAGCTTTGCTTCTAAAGCCTGCTCATTATAAAAGCAGATAAATTAAATATTGCAGTAAACCTGGGAGCGCCGGCATCTTGCCGGCAAGCGCGACTTGCTCGCGCTAAATTAGCTGTGATAAGTCCTGTAGGGACGTCATATTTGTAGAAACAGCGTATAAAAATTAAATGAGTTCCATAGGAACGACATATCTGCCGCTCCTAAAGGAGCTCACCAATTCTTTTTCTCCGCCAATTCTATAAATATACCGCTCCTAACGGAGCTGAAATTAACACGACGCGATGGTAACTGGTCTTTTGTTTTGTCCGTGTTGTTTCATGTGTTTTCTTGGGTTCCGGTCCTTTAAGTGTCGGTACGGTATTACCCTTCGAAATAGATAATAGATAATAGATCATAGATCATAGATCGGATCTCTCAGCTATCAGCTATCATCTTTGATCTATTCCGAAACCGACTCTTTTGTTCTGCCTCATTTACACCACAAGATTAGGACACTACCCAAATTTAAAATGATATTTCGCGTAAAAAAAGTTACCTAAGCAGGACTGCCGGTAAGGGGTGAAGCGGCGTCGCATTCCTGATAATGTGAAACATATGAAACTTTGGGAAGGGATGATCGCTTTGTGTTCCGCGGTGCCTTTGCCGAGAAAATTCTTTTTCATGTGTTTCGTGTGAGGCTGGCGGTTTCGAGTCTTTTTTGCCGCTAATGACACAAAAATCCTCGCTCGGACAAAAACCGTTCTTCACCTTTAATGCTTCTTCAGATATTCTCTACCCGCGCGGTCTCCCGCCGTCACTAGACCGCCGTTCTTTGAATTCCAAAATTCCCAAAACAGCGTTGCAAAAACGTTTCAGGTGTTTCACTTCGTCTCACCCCCGGTGAAACAAAAAGTGAAACACGGCTGCCGGCTAGTACCGGCGTTGCCCATAAATGAACAAGGTTGTTTGATGAGCGATATATTTCGTGTGTTTAGTGTGATTCGTGGTAAAGATTCCGGAATTTAACCAACGAATCACACTAAATACACGAAGGTCACGCGCCATCTTAGTTGGAACTTAAATATAAACGCATTTATGGGCAACCCCACTCTAACTAAACCTTTTATCCCCGGCTGCTATTCAAAAAGGCTGCGCAGCCAATCCCAAATGGACAGGCTCTCACCGGAGTTTCTGCAGCCTGTGAAAGTGCCGCTGCCGATCAGGCCGCCGCAGTCTTCGGTCGCCGGTCCGCCGCCGGTAGCAGTACCGCTCCCGATCAAGCCGGAGCGGTTGCCGCTTCCGAGATAACCACCGTCTTCAGCAGTTTGGCCGCCGCCGGTTGCAGCGCCGCTGCCCATTACCTGGTCGCTTATCCTGCCACCGCTGCCAAGTATCTGGCAGGCGTCTTGACTGGTGCCGCTGCCGAATATCTGGCAGGCGTCTTCACGAGCCCCGCTGCCCACTATTTGGCTGCTCATCCTGCCGCCGCTGCCCATCGTCTGACAGCGCCCGCCGCTTCCCATGAACTGCCGGCAGGGGTCGTCTACACCGCCGGCCTGGGCCGCTGCGCTCAGGCACAGCGTAAAGATCACCATTGCGGCTGCCGCTAAAAGTTTAATTTTATTGTTATTCATGATTATTTCTCCTGATCAAAAGTTTTCCGAAAAATTAAATGCTGTTCGGCTCTCTCTTTTTTTGAGCCTGCTAAAAATTAACCAAGATCCGCCGGCCACGAAAGGTAAATGTGACGAACCGTGCATCAGCGGGTTTCAACCGTTAACAAGACGGGTTTTGCTTTATTGGCATCTTTTAATACCCACTTTCCTTCCAATAGCGGCTAATATACTTTTGAATTTCTAAATACTGAGCAAGGGGGAACCAATGGCGGCGAAACAGCCTCAATTCGATACCGCAAAGGCAAGGGAAATGATCGCTAAAGGGCGCCGGGCGAAGTGGTGGCAGCGAAAGGGCTCGATGTCACGCGGATTTCATTATGTCGATGCCGGCGGTAAAAAGATCGTCAAAGAAGAAGCGCTGGAGAGAATAAGATCGCTGGTGATTCCGCCTGCCTGGCGTTTTGTCAGGATCTCGCCGGCGCCGTCCAGCAGCATTCAGGCTGTGGGAATGGATACCACGGGCCGGATCCAGTACCTTTACAATCCCAGGTTTGCCGAAAAACAGCAGCGCAAAAAATTCGCCAAGATCGAAAAGTTTGGCGAGTACTTGCCGAAGCTGCGTAAAGTGACCAACGAACATATCGCTCTTGACGGTTTCCCGCGCGAAAAAGTGCTGGCGATCATGATGCGGTTAATAAATTCGCTCTATCTGCGCGTGGGCACGGAAAAAAGTGCGCGGCATTATAAAACCTACGGGATCACTACGCTGCAAAACAGGCATCTGGAAGTCGGGCGGAAGGGAAAGCTGGTATTTGATTATGTAGGTAAAAGCCATATAAAGCACCGCAAAGTGCTGGTCGATGAAGAACTGGCCGCCCTGATGAAAGAGTTAAAAGAACTGGGAGGCGCGCGCAAGCTTTTCCACTATGTAAATGAAGAGGGGAAAGCGCGGCCGGTAAAACCCGGCGATATTAACAGGTATCTAAAAGAGGTAACCGCGCCGGAATTTTCCGCAAAAGATTTTCGGACCTGGGGCGGAACTCTTCTGGCGGCGATCGCCCTGGCCGAGATGGGCAAGGCTGACGATGAACAAGAGCTCAAAAAGAACATCGTTAAGGCGGTAAAGACTGTGGCTGAGCAGTTGGGAAACACACCCGCGGTTTGCCGGGGTTCATACATCCATCCCGCTATTTTGAAGAAATACGAAAACGGGGTCACCATTGACGAATTTCGTCCCCGTAACAGCAGGTATATCCGGCGGATCGAAGCCGATTATGAGCCGGAGGAAAAGGCGCTGATAAAACTTTTTCGGGAAAATGGAAAATAATTGCTGATTTTTGGAAATAAACAGCCAATAGCCGTTTGTTATTTATACGTAGAAGGAAAAGGAATTAAGGCGTAGCGGCAAGAACTTAAGCAGCCCCAAGGGGGCGGCAAGTACTCAAACAGCCGGGCCGGAGGTCTTTCCTCTTCGTCGAGAGAACATATTTCTTCAAATATTAAGCCGCAATGGTCATTGACCAAATGCGGCTCTTTTTCTACCATCTCACTAATGAAAAAAGTGCTCACAGCTGCCGAAATGCGGGAAGTCGACCGGCTTACCACGGAAAAATTCGGCATTCCTTCGCTCAGGCTGATGGAAAGCGCCGCAACTGCTGTATTTAACGTGGTCATGGAAAAACTGGGCGGTTCGGTGAGCGGCGGGTCCGTTTTGATCTTTTGCGGCAAAGGAAATAACGGCGGCGATGGCGCTGCACTGGCCAGGATACTGTCAGACGCGGGCGCAAGCGTGTACGCGGTGCTCTTGGGCAACGTTGATGACACAAAAGGCGATGCGCTGCATAACTTTAACTATTTAAGAGTTTACAATAATAATATTGAAGTAACGGATGAACAGCGAAAACTGATCTTTTACTGCTGCGAAAACGCCGACGAACTGAGAAAAACCATTCTACTGCGGTATGAAAGTCGGGAAACGTGTGATGTGATCGTGGACGCGATCCTCGGGACCGGAGTTACGCGGCCGCTGGAGAGCCTGTATCTTGAAGCGGTAAATTTAATTAATAATTTACGTGAAAAAGACAGATGTAAGTATCTGATATCGATAGATTTACCATCCGGGCTTAATGCCGACCGCGCGGAGCTTATAGGCGATTCCGCGAAACCCGATCTAACCGTGACATTTACCGCGCCAAAGGCTGCCAATGTCCTTCCTCCCGCGTCACGTCTGAACGGAGAACTCGTGATCGCAGACATCGGATCGCCACAAATACTCATTGATGAGTCGCCGTCAGAGCTTTATCTGGCGGACGATAGCGACGCCGGGAAGTGGCTCGAAGACACGAAACTTACGCCCTCGTCGTACAAAAAGACCCGGGGGCACGTTCTGCTGGGGGTTGGTTCGCGAAATTATTCGGGCGCGGCGGTATTGTGCGCTAACGGGGCGGTAAAAAGCGGGGCGGGGCTGGTTACCGCCGCCGTTCCGGCTTCCATCCAGACCGCGTTTTCCGAACGGGTTGTGCCGGAGGCGATGTCTTTGCCGTTGGCTGAGACCGAAAACGGGTCGTTTTCCGCCGAAGCGGCAAGTGCATTTCTCGAATTTAGCCAAAAAGTCGACGTTGCGGCGGTTGGCTGCGGGTTATCGAACGCGGATCCGACGCGGCAGTTTGTTCGCGAGATCGTAGAAAATAGGATCACGCCATTAGTTGTAGACGCTGACGGGCTTAATTTGCTCTCGCCCTTCAATTTACAGGGCTCCGATGAACTCCCGTTGGTGCTTACCCCGCATCAGGGAGAGATGCTGCGGCTGCTCGGAACCGAAGACAAGGTTGTTTTGTCTGACAGAGCCGGTTTGATCCGTGACTTTGCGAAAAAGCATCATGTGATCCTCGTCTTAAAAGGCGAAAGGACACTGATCGCCGGGCCTGGCGGCAAAGTTGTGATAAATCCGACCGGAAATGAAGGTTTGGGCAAAGGCGGTAACGGAGATACGCTAACCGGCATTATCGCGAGCTTTCTGGCGCAAACTTATGGAAATCTGGATAAAAACATCCCGGGCGCGCTAAAGATGGAAAAAACCTTTGAAGCGGTGGTTGCGGCGTTGTATATTGCCGGTAGAGCGGGCGACATTGCGGCGCGCGAATTTGGCATGAGGACGATGACAGCCTCGGATGTGGCCGGTTGTCTGGGCGAGGCAATAAAAGAAATAACTTGATCGGTAAGTCATTGATAACTGCCACGAATATCACAAATAGCACGAATAAAAATCTTTAATTCGCGTCATTTGTGTAATTAGTAGCTAATGAGCGCGTGCTTTTAATGTTTAATATCCGATGGAAAACACGACTGAAAAATTTATCTGCCGCCTGGAAAAAGAAACATTCAAACTGGGCGAATGGCTGGGAAAAGACCTAAGAGGCGGGGAAATGATCTTGCTGCGCGGTGAACTTGGCGCGGGCAAAACGTTTTTTACCAAGGGCGTGCTGAAAGGCCTTAAGCATAACATAGACGAAGTGACCAGTCCGAGTTTTACGCTAGTGAACCGCTATGAGGCGCGCCTGCGTGTTTACCATATCGATCTGTACCGGCTGGCGGATGACGGCTCAGCTGCTTTTGCAGTAGGGCTGGAAGACCTTTTGAACGATGAAAAAGCCGTGATAATAATCGAATGGGCCGAAAGATTAGGCAGTTACAACCTGCCGGATAAGACCATAGTCGTCAGGATAGAGGGCGTGGGAGACGACCCTCGGGTGCTTGAGATCACAAAATGACCCGGATTTTTAGGATCTCTAGTTTATTTTTGCTTCTCGGCGGCCTCGTAATTTTATTTTTATATAACGAAAAATATCCCATCTCGTTTCCAATGAAAAACGCACAGATAATTATCAAAAAAAGCGAGCGGAAATTGCTGCTTTATGACGATGGCCGGTTGGCCAGGACCTATGACATCGTGCTTGGTTTTGCTCCGGAAGGCGACAAAGAAAAACGCGATGACGGCAAAACCCCGGAAGGCGAATTTTATGTCGCGGTCAAAAATCCGCAGAGCAAATTTACCCTGGGTTTGGGATTGAGCTATCCGAACATGGAGGACGCCGAGCGAGGGCTAAAAACCGGGCTTATATCGCGGGAACAATATGACGCGATCGTCGCGGCTATCAATGAAAAACGGATGCCGCCGCAGGATACTCCGCTCGGCAGCGAAATTTATATTCACGGCGGTGGGACGGCGAAAGATTGGACCTGGGGCTGCATGGCGCTCGATGATGAAGAGATAAGGGAATTGTATGAAGCGGTGCCGGTCGGGGCAAAAGTGTTGATAGAGAAGTAAACGGGTCCGCATTAGTTATAATAAGTAGTTATGGAACAAAACACTGTCAAGATAATTTATGTTAAGCCTCTATTGGGAAAAGAAGTAACCCGGATCTGTCGCTATATGTATGATCTTGATGTTGCAGGAAAGATTGAAACATGTTTCTGGCCCGAAATTGAGATCGAACTTTCCGACGGGACATTTCTTTTGTACATGCCTTATCCTGACGGGCAGAGCCTCCATGGAAATATATCTACCGCCTCGGTTTTCGACGAGAAGGAAAACACGCGGGTCATACTGACAGACGATAGCAAATGGAGGGTCTTGGAAAACGCGAGGATAATCGGGTTTGAGCGTCTGCACGTTTTGGGCCCAAATGAGCATACGGCCGGTATAAAGATCAATTTCGCTAACGGGAATTATCTTTGTTATTACAATAATGCCGATGAACCGTTGATATTGCTGAACGAACTACCTCCTAAAATGCCTGACCGACCGTGGGAATTACAGCTTATGGCATCAGAAAAATAAGGTGTTCCGCTTGACTAACAGCACCTAAAGGAATACTTTATAAAAAAATAAAGATTTATTTGAAAGGTTTAATATATATGCCATATCCAGAAATAATGATCCACGGAATGCGTCAGGAACTGAGCAATTTAGGGATCGAAGAAACCAAGACACCGGAAGATGTGATCAGCGCGGTTGAAAACACCCAGGGAACCCTGATGGTGATCGTAAATTCAGTTTGCGGCTGTGCCGCCGGCGGCGCGCGTCCCGGGATCGCGATGGCGCTGCAGAATGAATCGAAACCGGATAAAGTGATCACCGTTTTTGCCGGCGCCGATATCGACGCCACGGACAAGGCCCGTGAATACTTCTCACCGAATCCGCCGACCTCGCCTTCGATCGGCTTGCTGAAAGACGGCAAACTCGTGTTCATGATGAATCGTCACGATATCGAAGGCCGCCCGCCGCAGGTGATCGCACAAGCTCTGGCCGGCGCTTTTAACGAGCACTGCGTAAAGGCAGAAGCCGCGCTGAACTAGTTTTTATTTCCGAAATGAAATATCTTATGGAAGCTGAGTAACATTCGGCTTCCATTTTTATTACCAGGCTTCTTTACGTTTCATTCGTGCATTTCGTGTGATCAGTGGTTAAACGATCTTTCTAACCACTAATTACACGAAACACACTAAACAAACCCGATGAGCGACCGCAAGTACAAATATTACGACCTGATCATGGCGGCGTTCGTCTGCGTACTGCTGTGCTCGAATCTGATCGGCGTGCAGAAGGTTACTTTTATTAATCTGCCATTCTTCGGGCAATTCATTTTCGGCGCCGGTGTTTTGTTTTTCCCCATCAGCTATCTTTTCGGCGACATTCTGACGGAGGTTTACGGCTACGCGCGCTCGCGCAGGGTGATCTGGGCGGGATTCGGCGCGCTGATCTTTGCGTCTTTTATGGCTTGGGGGGTGGTAACCCTGCCGATGAGCCCGACGATGAATCCCGACACGCAAAAAATGCTGGAAGCGATCTACGGGCAAACGCCGCGGATAGTTTTTGCCTCGTTGCTGGCATTTTGGGCGGGAGAGTTCACTAACTCATTCGTGCTGGCAAAGATGAAGATCTTTACCGAAGGCAAAAATCTCTGGATGCGCACGATCGGCTCGACCATCGGAGGGGAAGCGATCGATTCGCTGATCTTTTACCCGGTCGCTTTTCTCGGTGTCTGGTCAACGGAGCAGGTTATCCAGGTAATGTGGAGCAACTATCTGCTCAAAGTAGGCTGGGAAGCGGTCGCTACGCCTCTGACCTACCGGATCGTGGCTTTTCTCAAACGAAAAGAGCACGAAGATTATTACGACCGCGGGACGGATTTCAACCCGTTTTCCCTCAAGACCGAATAATTCGCTTCGCAAAAGTTTTTGCATTTTCCGTCTAATAAATAATCAGAGACAAGTTCTCTCAAATATCCTACAAAATGTTCTGAAGGAGCGTGTAAATGGCAAATTTAGCTTTCAACCGGGAGAATTTTTTTAGCGGCTATCGAAAAAAATACGGGGCCCTTAATCAAACTCAGGTCAACGGATTGGACAGCCTGCTGACCGGTATCGAGCAGGACGCGAGCGTTACGGATGTGCGCTGGGCGGCCTATATGCTGGCCACGGTAAAGCACGAGTGCGCCGACCGGTACCAGCCGCTGGAAGAATTCGGCAAGGGCAAGGGACGAAAGTACGGCAGCCCGGTCAAGATGGTGATCGACGGCAAAACCTACAATAACGTCTATTTCGGCCGCGGTTATGTACAGCTTACCTGGGATTTTAATTACAAGAATCTGGGCGCGGCGCTGGGCTTGGGCACACAGCTGCTGACCAATCCCGCGCTGGCGTTAAATCCCGCCATTGCCTACAAGATAATGTCTTACGGCATGCGCAACGGCACGTTTACCGGCAAGAAATTGGCCGACACCATTTCAGGCGCCAAGTGCGACTATACGAATTCGCGCAAGATCATTAATGGCCTGGATAAAGCCGCGCTGATCGCCGGTTATGCCGTCGCTTTTGAAAAAATGCTGCGTGACAGCCAGGCTACGGTCGGACAGGCCGGCGCGGCACCGGCGACGAAAGCGCCAGCCAAGCCCGCCGCCAAACCTGCTGCTAAACCTGCTGCCAAGCCGGCGGTTAAAAAAGCTCCGGCCAAACCGGCCGCAAAAGCCGCTCCAAAGAAAGCAGCGCCCAAGAAGCCGGCGGCGAAAAAGAAATGATCGGATATTAAGGATTCTCCCTTAGCGTAAATTGCGGCTGCGTCTGACCACGCAGCCTTTTTTTCGATTTCCGGTAGCGCCGCCGTCTCGGCGGCCGTCCTGATGGCGTCCCGCCGTCAGGGTTTTGAATGTGTGGGCGAGATGCCCACACGACAGCCAGCGGGACGCTGGCGCTACAGCCGTCTCGAGGCGGCGTTACTTCAGGACGATATGAAATGTGATAATATCGGCAATGAATGAGCGCACCCGAAAAGATCACTTTGGAAACTCCCATCCAGGAACTTCATAGATACGGGGTGGCAAAATTATCGGCTTTCGCCGGGAAAAAACTTGCCGGCGCGGTCGCGAATTTTGCCGACAAGAACGATTCGGCCAAGGCGAATGTCGAAGACCTGTTGATGTACCTGCCGATGCGGTATGAAGACCGCTCAAATCTCACCACGATAGATTCCTTGTACGACGGTTTCGAAGGCTCGGTCGAGCTCTATGTGCGCGTGTCGGGCGGCTTTCAGGTAGGGAAGAACCGCTCGGCGCGGCAGCCTTCGCTTTATATTTTTGAGATCACGGCCAGCGACGCTGAACGCAAACACAAACCTGTGGTTATCTGGTGGTTCCTCTCGGGCAAGGCGGCAATGCCGATCATCAATAGTTACAAGGAGCGCTTTGACCGGGGGATCCGCTTTGTCGCGTACGGCCGCTGGGAATGGGACGCGCGGCGAAACACTTTCTCGCTAAAACTGAACAAGCCCGATGAACTGGAAATTTTGCCCGGCGAAGCCAAAGTGGTAGAAGGCGGATTGCTGGAAAGCCTCTTTGCGCCGGATGAGCCGCCGGAAAAGCCACAGGAGAAGCCGGTAAAAGTTTCGAAAGATGCTTCAGATGCTTCGGACGAATCGCTCGATGAAGATATTGCGACGCCGGAGCTGGCGGCCATTCACGTGGCGCGGCGAGTCCCGGTCTATCGAAAGCTGGGGCAGTTTCAGACCAAGCGGATGCGGGAAATAATGCATGACGTTACGGCAAAGCTGGATGAAAAGTCTATCCCGGAAAAACTTCCCGCCGGTTTGCCCGAGCGGCAAAATCTTATCCCGCGTTACCAGGCGCTTAAGGAAATTCATTTCCCGCCGGAAAACGTTTCACTGATCGAGTATGCAAAAGCAAGAAGCGCCGCGCATTTGCGGTTGATCTTTGACGAGCTGTTCTGGGTGTCGCTGGTGCTGCAATACCGCCGCGGTGAGCGGGCCAAACAGCCCAAAGGCACAAAGATAAAAATACCCAAAAAGGTACAGGAAAATATCGCGGCGGTTTTGCCATTCACGCTGACCGGCGCGCAGAAAAAAGTCATCAGAACGATCTTTGAAGACCTGGAATCAGACGCGCCGATGAACCGGTTGGTGCAGGGTGATGTGGGCAGCGGAAAGACGATCGTGGCGGTGATGGCGATGATGGCCGCGATGGAAAACGGTTACCAGGCGGCGCTGATGGCGCCGACCGAAATTTTGGCCGAGCAGCATTCGCGAAATATCAAACGGCTGCTGGCAAACACCCCGTACCGCGTCGAAATGCTTATCGGAAGCCTCAAGGTGGGCGAGAAAAGAAAGCTGACGGAAGCACTGGCCGCGGGCGAGATCCATGCGATGGTGGGTACGCATGCGTTGATCCAGGAAACGGTGCAGTTTCAAAATCTGGGCCTGGCAGTGGTTGATGAGCAGCACCGTTTTGGCGTGCTGCAGCGAGCCGAGCTCCAGCGGCGCGGCTACAATCTTGACGTGCTGGTGATGACCGCTACGCCGATCCCGCGCAGCCTGGCGATGACCATCTACGGCGATCTGGATGCTTCGGTGATCGACGAACTGCCGCCGGGACGGACGCCGATAAAAACGGTTGTCGTCGGCGAAGACCAGCGCCGGGGAGTTTATAAAGGCGTGGAGCGTGAGATCGACGCCGGCAAGCAGGTGTATGTCGTTTACCCGTTGGTAGAAGAATCTGAAAAGCTCGATCTGAAAGCCGCGACAAAAATGTTTGAAGAACTGCGCGATAAAGTTTTTCCGAAATACAAGGTCGGGCTCGTTCATGGCCGGATGAAGGCGGCAGAAAAAGAAGAGGTGATGCACGGGTTTGTTTCCGGCGAGGTAAATATACTGGTCTCGACCACCGTGATCGAAGTCGGCGTCGATGTGCCGAATGCCAGCCTGATGATCGTCGAGCATGCCGAGCGGTTCGGATTGTCACAGCTTCACCAGCTGCGCGGACGAGTCGGGCGCGGCGCCGACCAATCGTTTTGCGTGCTGATGACCGGCGATAAACAGACCGCCGTCGCAAAAGAACGGCTCGGCATAATGGAAGAAACCAACGACGGCTTTAAGATCGCCGAAAAAGACCTGGAGATCCGCGGACAGGGAGATATTCTGGGAACGCGCCAATCGGGCCTGGAAATGTTTAAAGTGGCAAATATTGTGCGTGACCTGGAGATACTGGAAGCCGCGCGAAAAGAAGCTGAGTACTACCTTAGCAAAGACGCCCCAACTGCTGAAAAGACACGACTTATTAAATTAATTCAAAAACAGCAGAAATTTCACCTCGCCGGAATAGGCTGATAATGTTGCAAAATTCTTCTCGTGAGAAATTTCACGCGGAAAAAAGTATTGAAAAAACCCGCGGAATTTAATATACCTTTAAATATACACACTAGTCTTTCGGCGAATCCTGCATAGGCTAGCTCAAACAAAACATGGCAGTTCTTTGTGCGTTTTTGGCACTTTGTAATTTGGTAATAAAAAATCATCCCTCTCCTGCGGGATAACTCTAAGGTCAGATAAAAAGTAAAGTGTAGGTATTAAAATGAACAACCGTCGCTACACCGAACAAACGCCCTCAAAGCCTTTCACCGGAAAAAAAATTTTTCAAAGAGCGAAAGACAAATTCTCAGGCAAGTTCGACACGAGAAAAAACTTCACCCCCGTAAAAAAACAATTCTTCGCACCCCGTGAAAACGAAGAAAATGACACCGGTCCAAAACCGGAAATGCAGATCATCTACGGCAAATATAAAGGGAAAGACTTGCAGACCGTGCCTTCGCCAAAAATGCGCTCAACGGCGCGCCGGGTCCGCGAAGCTCTTTTTTCCACGCTTTACCGCCGGACGAGATTTGCGCGCTTTCTCGATCTCTGCTCGGGCTGCGGCTCGGTCGGGCTCGAAGCCATTTCGCGGGGAGCCTTGCTCGGCACTTTTGTCGAGCGTTCGGCCCGGATGTGCACGGCCATCAAAAAGAATATGACCACGTTCGGGATCAAAGAGGGCCACGGTGAGGTGGTTGAAACCGAGGTAGTGCCCTTTCTGAAAAAAATGAAGAAACGGCACCGCGTTTGGGACATCGCGTTTTTCGATCCGCCCTTTGATGCCAACTACGATGAGGTGCTCGAGATGTTCTCCAGGGGAGTGGCGCTCAAGAAAAAACGCGGCATCCTGGTGGTGGCGCATCATACGGAAATGTTTTTCCCTGAAAAAATGGGTATCCTTCGCCGCTTTCGGGTGATTAACGTGCCGGAAACCGACACCGCGCTTAGTTTTTACGAAAATAAACGATAAACTATATTCGTTTTGCGAATAATTGCCGGTAAGTATCGCGGGAGAAATCTAAAAAGTCCGCCTGACGGGAAAACCCGTCCGACCTCAGACCGCCTGCGGGAAACCCTTTTTAATATTCTAAGTCCGAGGATCGGCGAGGAAACTCGCTTCCTCGATCTGTGCGCGGGATCGGGCGCGGTCGGTATCGAAGCGCTTTCGCGCGGGGTGAGGCACGCCGCTTTTGTCGATATCTCCCGAAAAAATTGCGCGTTGATCGAGGAAAATCTCGATCATCTGGGGGTCCCCGAAGAGCGGACCGAAGTCTTCCAGAGCGATGCGGAAAAGTTTTTATCGCGATCGGCGGAAACCTTTGACATCGTCTATTACGATCCGCCCTATGCGGAAGATTACCAGGATGTATTGAGGAAATTCGGCGACGCCGACAGCAAACTTTTATCGGAAAGCGGAGTTGTGATCGCCGAACACCACGCGAAACAAACACTGCCCGATCTGGTCGGCGAGTTGCGCCGCTGGCGGCTGCTAAAGCAAGGCGATTCGTGTTTGAGTTTTTATGAGAGGAAGTAAAGTCAGAATGCGAAATGCGAAATGAGGAATGAGGAATGCCTTCTTTCATTCCTCACTCTGCGTTCCGCATTATAAAGAAGTTTCGCATTGTTAAAAAGATGAGACCTTTGATTGTCTGGTTTATTCTCTGTCTTATCTGGGGCACCACCTGGATCTTTATCAAGGTCGGGTTGGACGATCTGCCGCCGGTCAGCTTTGCCGCGCTCAGATTTATCACGGCGTGCCTGATACTGCTGCCGGTTATTTTGTGGACAAAGGTTGAAACGCCTAAAACAAGAAAAGACTGGCTGGTCATCGCGGCCAGCGGCATCCTGCAATTTTTTGTTAATTACGGATTGTTGTTTTGGGGCGAACGATACATAACCTCGGGTTTGGCGGCCGTGCTGCAAACTACTATTCCCGCCTTCGGCCTCGTGCTCGGTCGAATATATATTCCCGGTGAAAAAATAACGTTTCTAAAGATCGCTTCGATCCTGATCGGTATGCTGGGAGTGGCGATCATTTTCAACGACCAACTGTTCCTGGGCGGATGGGAAGCTTTCTGGGGGAGCGTGGCGGTAGTGATCGGCGCGTTTTGCGCGGCCTATGCCAGTGTGCTGACCAAAGCCTTTGGCACCGGGACGCGCCCGGCTAATATGGTTTTCTGGCAAATGGTGGTTGGCATCATTCCGCTTTCTGTTTTCGGTTTCTGGCGGGAAGGAAACCCGCTTAATTTTCACTGGACGGTGAGCGCCGTGGTTTGCGTACTTTATCTGGCGGTGATGGGCTCGATCGTCGCTTTTTGGTTATACTATTGGCTGCTGCAGCATATGGACGTAACGCGGGCGATGATGATCTCGCTGGTGACGCCGCTGCTGGCGGTTATCATCGGGGCGTTCTGGCTGGGCGAAAAACTGAATATCCAAACGTTTTTCGGGGCCATCTTTATTTTAACCAGCGTCGCTCTGGTAGTTTTAAGGCCGCTGCTAAATCGGCGAAAAGCGGCAGCAGAATAATATGTTTTTTCGTTTTACCACGGCAGGGGAATCTCACGGGCAAGCATTGGTTGCCATTGTCGAAGGACTGCCTTACGGCATGGCTGTCGATATCGGCAAAATAAATCACGAGCTCTGGCGGCGGCAGCAGGGTTACGGGCGCGGTGGCCGGCAAAAGATCGAAAAGGACGAAGTGAAGATCCTTTCCGGTGTTCGTCACGGAAAAACGCTCGGATCACCCATTGCACTGCTGATAGAAAATAAGGATTGGCAAAACTGGACAGAGATAATGTCGGTCGAAGCCATTGATCCCGCTGAAGCCGGACCGAAAAATCCGCGTCTCGTAACGCGCCCGCGGCCCGGCCATGCCGATCTGGCGGGTGGAATGAAATTTGGCGCTTCGGACCTGCGCGATGTTCTTGAACGAGCTTCTGCGCGGGAGACGGCGGCGCGCACCGCCTGCGGGGCGCTGGCAAAACAACTGCTGGAAAATTTTGGTATCGATGTTCGCAGTCATGTCATTCAACTCGGCGGTGTTCCGGAAGCGCCGCTGCAAAAAAGCTGGGAAGAAATTTGTAACGTGACGGACGATGCGCCGCTGCGCTGTTCGGACAGCAGCGTCGAAGCGCAGATGATGGCGGCTATCGACGCCGCGAAAAAAGAAGGCGACACGCTCGGCGGAGTTTTTGAAGTTGTCGCAAAAGGCTTGCCGGCGGGCTTAGGCTCATATACTTCATGGAACGAAAAACTTGACGGTCGTATTTCGCAGGCGATCGTTTCCATACCCGCGGTCAAAGCGATAGAGATCGGCACGGGCGTGCGAAACGTTACGGTGCCGGGGTCGCAAGTCCATGATGAGATCGCTTATAAAGACGGAAGCTACGCGCGGCTGACCAATAATGCCGGGGGCTTAGAAGGCGGCGTGACCAACGGAGAAGAGCTTCGCGTGCGCGGTTATATGAAACCTATTTCGACTTTAAGAAAAGCGCTGCGCTCGGTCGATATCGACACCAAGGAAGAATCGCTGGCGGCTTTTGAGCGTTCGGACATTACGGCCGTTCCGGCGGCAGGCGTGATCGGCGAGGCAATGCTGGCGATCGTGCTGGCAAATGCTATGCGCGAGAAATTCGGCGGCGACAGCCTGCCGGAAATGCTGGCAAATTTTGAAAATTACCGCACCTCTTTACGGAATTATTAATTTTCGCGAGGTGTTCCGTTCCACCCGGCGAGCGGAACAGTGGAACACCTGGAACGCTTTTGGAACAGAAATCTTAAAAATGTTCCTGAGTATCCAAAATCCGGTTAAAAGCGGCTTGAAAAGATCGTCCGAGGGTTAAAGGCCCGCGAATGCGGAATTGCCGCACAAATATTATTATTTATCTGCCGGAAAGTTTTAAGAATACTTTTGTGATGTCGGCAGCTTTTTAGAAAATTATGATCTTAGGATGGGGCTCAGTTGAGTTAATCTCAAGTAAAAAGAGAAAACCGCAAAGCTCGCAAAGTTGAAGACGCAAAGTTCACAAAGGGTAGAGCGGGCGCGTGGCTATGAGGTCACTACCGTTCCCGGTTCTGACCTCATTACCGTATTTGAGTCTGTTCACGCTACGAGCAAAAAGAGAAAATTATCGCAACTCTTTACGGAACTACTAGATAATAAAATTCGTTCAGTTAGATAGATATGTTTTGCCCTAACTGCGGAGCCAATAACAGTACCGACCAGAAGTTTTGCCGCACCTGCGGTTTGAACCTGGAAAAGGCTGCGGAATCGCTGACCGAACAGTTTCCCGAATCGGGAAAAGCGGACCTGGCGAGACAGCAGCGGATGCTGGAGAAATTCGGCAGCCTCGCGATGTGCGGATTCGGCGTGGTGCTGGTAATGGGCGTCGGCGCGCTTCTTTACACCATAATCACAAAACTTATCATCCCGGGCCCGGCCGGTAACGTAATGACCGGGATCTTTATGATCGCGTTCATTATTTTTGCCACACTCTTACTGGCCTACGTGATCTTTAATGAAATGCTCAAAGACAAGAAGCAAAAAATAAATGTGAACATGGAAAAGGAATTGGCCGCGTCAAAAGATACCGGAAAGCTGCTCGACGAAGGATATTTGCAGCCTGTTTCCGGCATTACTGAAAATACTACCGACCTGCTATACGATAAATCCCGCACCCAAAAACTTTAAGCGTTTCTTGTAGCGCCGGCGAGACGCCGTCAGATTTTGCGCTGGCGCTACCTTTTTATATCCTCATCTGCCTGTGATAATCTATTCATTACTCTCTATGTCTTTACTTAAAATAGTTCATTACCCGGAACAAGTATTACTGACGGTGGGGAAACCGGTCGGCGAAGACGAGTTTGACGATAACTTGAAAAAACTGGTCGCCGATATGTTCGAAACCATGCGCGAAGCGCGGGGTGTTGGCCTGGCCGCGCCGCAGGTGGATGTTTCGAAAAGATTGTTTGTGATGGACTGCTCCGGCGGAGACGACCCTGCTCAAAAATACGCGCTGATCAATCCTGAGATCATCCATGTCGAAGGCGAACAATACGGCGAAGAAGGCTGTCTTTCTTTTCCAGGAATTTATACCAAGGTCGAACGGCGGATGCGCGCTATCGTGCGGGCGCAGGACGTCGAGGGAAATTTGTTCGAACTGGATGTCGACGATCTGCCGGCGCGCTGTATCCTGCACGAAACCGACCACTGCGACGGCATTGTTTTTCTCGACCGGATGACCGTATTAAAACGCCAATTCGCCAGGCAAAAAATAAGACAACTGCAAAAAACCGGAAAATGGGATTAGCTAACTATTAGCGGTGAGTGATGAACGATAAGTGTTAGATCGTAGTCACCTTAATTGATACTTCCCCTATTAGACCATTTCGAGCCGTCGGCAAATGTGACGACGACGCTTACCTGCAGTTGATCGACGCCGGCAAACGGCAGCCAGTAATTCTCGTTCGCCATACTCTCTTTGGTCAACTCCCTAAGGGTGCCGTCATTTTCAGCGACGGTCAGTGGATCAGCTTTGACCGCCCCGCCGCGTTTGATGTTAAAAGTTTGCCCCGGGCCGATCGAAACATCTTTCATCATCATTCCTTTTAGCTTATTGGTGGAAAGGTCGCGGGTGATAAAAAACACCCCGGTTATTTTCTTATCCGAAGTATTTTGCAGAGCAGCTTCCGGAACGCTGTAAACGGAATTCAATTCCGTTATTTTGCCGGTAAGTTTTTGATAATCGTCACGAGAAATTTCCTTGACCCCGACTGAAAGTATTTTCAGAGGAGCGTCAGCGTCCTCTTTAATTCGCAGCGGGTGATCGGCAGACTTTTGGATCCTTTCAATTAAGGTCGTTTTCTCGTCCGTCAGCGCCGCGGTTTGTTTTTCCGATTTGAGTGTTTGGGCTATAACGACGCCTACGAGGCAGACTACCAGCAGGATCGCTGCCAGGGCGAGTACTTTAAATGTTCTATTCATTTGGTCTCCTTCGAAGTGTGGAAGTAAAGTTCCTGCAAACTGTTAGAGCAACGAATTAGTGGAAGCAAGAACAAGGAGAGCTTACTCTCCCAAAAGGGCGATGTCAACGAGAAATTAATTGCATATGAAAGACATATCAGAACAAAAAACCGGAAAATGGGACTGATTCGTCGTATCTAGGCTTACCGGAAATATCAGGTAAAAAATTGACTTCGACGGAGAGCGTACCCGAAATGTATAGAGCCAAATCCTTGCTACTAATGCTGTTTTGCGCCATTTGCGTGCAAACTACAGCGGCCCAATCCACCATTTTTAATATTCCTTCGACCGATACGATGGAGAAAAAGCGCGTCCTGGTCGAGGCGGATTTTATCGCCCATTTTGATAAATACAGTAACGGCGGATACCAAACTTATGGATATAGAATGGTTTACGGGTTGAGCAAAAAGGTCGAGGTGGGCGCCAATTTCTTCTATACCCATAACGGCAGCCGCGTCCCTTACGAATTTCAGGCCAACGCCAAATGGAACATATATAAGAATGAAAAGCATGGATTTGCCATTTCCGGCGGGGCCTGGCTTTTTGTGCCGCTGAATAAACCGGCGGGCAGGCGTTCCTACGGGATGGTTTATGCCACTGCCAGCAAGACGGTCAAAGTGCTCAAAGGCGCGCGGGTAACGGGCGGCTATTACCGCATGATCAAACCGGAGCGCGATTTTGGAGACAAACAGGGCTTTTTATTCGGTTATGAACAGCCGCTGACGGGAAAACTCAGCTTTTTAGCGGATTGGTACTCGGGTAAAAACCGCTTCGGCTATGCCGCGGCAGGTTTGGGCTATGCGATAAACCCCAAAATGGCGGTCTATGCAGGTTACAACTTTGGCAATTCCGGCCGCGGTAACAATGCCTTCTCATTCTATTATTCCTATATATTCTAAGCGTAACGGCTCCCGGTTCTGACCTCATTCCTCGCCATCCGCGCAGATTCTAAGGTAGAATATATTTTACCGAGATGACTTTCGATCCATATAAAAAAATAGTCTATTGGAGCGATGAAGATAATTGCTTTATTGGCATGTGTCCTGAATTAACATACGGTGGGGTTCACGGCGACGACCCCGTTGAAGTTTTTAAAGAATTGATCGAAGTCGTAGAAGAAGTAATTCAGATCTATAAAGACGATGGAGAGCCTTTACCGGAACCAAAAGGTATGACGGTGCTTGAGGCTGCTTAATTAATAAGGATATTTAAATATGCAAACACAGAGAACTTTAGAAGAATTTAGGAACGAACCTTTTACCGATTTTTCCAGGCAGGAAAATGCCGATGCGATGCGCGCGGCGATCGAAAAAGTGCGCGGCGAATTGGGGCGCGAATATCCGATCGTTATCAATGGCGAAAAGATCCAATTGGAAAGTAAATTTTCCAGCTTTAACCCGGCGGAAAGATCGCAGGTGGTCGGAGTTTTTTCCGAGGGCGATACGGACGCGCAGAACCTGGTGAATAAGGCGATCGATGCCGCGAGCGAAGCTTTTAAGACGTGGAAGAACGTGCCGGCGGCCGAACGCGCCGAGTATCTTTTCAAAGCCGCGAAGATCATCCGCGAGCGCAAACATGAATTTTCCGCCGTGATGGTTTTTGAAGTTGCCAAGACCTGGGCGGAAGCCGATGGCGATACCGCCGAAGCGATCGACTTTTTGGAATTTTACGGGCTGGAGATGCTGCGCTGGGCGGAAAAACAGCCGATCACGCCGCTGGCGGGTGAAGACAACAGGTTTGAATATATTCCGCTGGGTGTGGGCGCCGTCATTCCGCCGTGGAATTTTCCGCTGGCCATTATGGCGGGGATGACTTCGGCCGCGATCGTGGCGGGAAATACGGTTGTGCTGAAACCTTCTTCGGATTCGCCGATGATCGCCGCGAAATTTATCGAGGTGCTGGAAGAGGTCGGCTTGCCAAAAGGCGTGGTCAATTTTATCTCGGGCAGCTCGCAAACGGGCGAAGCGATGGTGACGCATCCGAAAACGCGCTTTATTTCATTTACCGGCTCGAAACAGGTCGGGCTGCACATTAACGAAGAGGCCGCAAAAACCCGCGAAGGCCAGCTCTGGATCAAGCGCGTGGTGGCGGAAATGGGCGGCAAAGACGCGATCGTCGTGGCGGATGACGCCGATCTGGATTCGGCGGCTATGGGAATAGTGCAGGCTGCGTTCGGGTTCCAGGGACAGAAATGCTCGGCGTGTTCAAGACTGATCGTGGATGAAAAAGTTCATGATGAGCTGATGGCAAAAGTCGTGGAGCTGACCAAAAAGATAAAGGTCGGACTGCCGACCGAAGGCGACACCGCCATGGCCGCGGTCATCAACAAGCGCGCCTTTGACAATACGCTCAGCTATATTCAAAAAGCCGTGGATGAAGGCGGAGAGATCCTAACCGGCGGCAAGGGCGACGATTCGAAGGGTTTTTACATCGAGCCGACGATAGTAGGCAACGTCAAAGCCGGCGCCACACTCGAACAGCAGGAAGTCTTCGCCCCTGTGCTGGCCGTCATCAAGGCGCGCGATTATGAAAACGCGTTGGAGATCGCGAACGACACGGAATTTGGGCTGACCGGTGCGGTATACTCCGCTTCGCAGGAACGGCTGGAACAGGCCCGGCGTGATTTTCACGTGGGAAACCTTTATCTTAACCGGAAATGCACCGGAGCCTTGGTCGGCGTTCACCCCTTCGGCGGTTTTAATATGAGCGGTACGGATTCGAAAGCGGGAGGACGCGAATACCTGCTGCAGTTCATGCAGGGCAAATCAGTTTCGCAAAAGATCTGAAAGAACAACTAATACGAATGATAAAAAAAATATTTCTTCTGGCGATAGTTTTATTGTGCGCGGCCGCCGGGTTTGCGCAGAAAGGCGTGGGCATCGGCACTAAAGCTGTCGCCCCCGCGAAACAAGACAAAATAATTTTTGCCGTGATGGGCGACGGTACCAGTATCGAGCCGATCGCTTTTATCGAAAGCGGGCATTTGGTCAATACGGTCGGGGGAGATGCCGCTCCCGAACAGCTCAAAGCTTTTTCCGAACTCTATTACCCGGCAAGCACGAAATACGATCTGATCTTCGGCGGTGTTTCGACCGGCAAGGTTGAAGTGAAATCGAACAACGCGGAATCGGATTGCGGAAAGAATATTGCCGAGGTCACGGTCCAGTCGCTCAAAACCAAATTGAAAGGCAATATAATGGCCCTGGCGACCAACACGCTGCCGAAAACGGCTGCGTCCGGCGTGCGGCGGACACCGACAGCGGCGGAGAAAACCGAGATCGAAACGCTTGTCCGGGCCGAGCTCACCAAGCAGAAAGTTTCCGCAGCCGCGCAAAAGGTTTTGCGTTTTCAAAACCTGACCGCGATCGATGCTGACAAGGACGGCAAAGTAGAGATCGTGGGATCGTATTATGTTAATACCAGTACGACCGAGCGGGCGCTGCTTTTTCTCATCGCCGATAAAAATAGTGCGGGGAAATTTGTTTTAGGCGTTAAAACGTTTGAACGGGTAAGCCAGAAAGATGTGATGAGCAGCGATATCAAGGATATCGACCAGGGGATGTATCACGAACTGCTGCTCGATACGTTCGATTACGATAACGACGGAAAGAGCGATATCTTTACCTACCGGCAGGGCTTTGAAGGCAGCACTTTTAATGTCTATCACAACAACGCCGGAAAATGGGTCAAGGTTCTTGAGACGAGCAATTACCACTGCGCTTATTAGATAACTTCACTCAAATCTAAGCTCTTATTAAACTTAGTGTTAAGATTCTTTGCGAAACTTAACACTAAGTTTTTTTAATTTTGCGGCAATCGTTGAAACCCCCCTCCTTACAAAGGAGGAGTGCCCGGAGGGCGGGGTGGTTCTTTCTGCTCAGTTTAAATTCTTCGGGCCAGGATAAATTAAAGCCTAAGAGAGAACCACCCTGTCACGCGAAGCGCGTGCCACCCCTCCTTTGTAAGGAGGGGAGTTTTGGATACGCCCAGCCGCGGATTTCGATACTGGACATATGAAAAAGAACAAAGTACTTTTGCGCTCTCTTAGTTTTTTACTTTTGACAGTCCTGGTTTTTACCTCGCTGGGACAGACGGTGCAGCCGCCATTTCCGATGAAACGTGCGGAATCCGCCGAAACCTGGCGGCAGGACGGTTGGAATGCTATCGAACGGGCTAAAAAAGAAAAGATCCGTAAAGGAAAAGCGAAAAACGTCATACTTTTCATCGGCGATGGAATGGGGGTTAGCACGCTGACAGCTTCGCGTATTTTAGAAGGCCAATTGCGCGGTGAAAGCGGTGAAGAAAACCGCCTGAGCTTTGAGAATTTTCCGTTTTCGGCGCTGTCTAAAACCTACAGCACGAACCAGCAAACTTCCGATTCGGCCCCGACCATGAGCGCCATCATTACCGGCGTAAAAACCGACGAGGGTGTGCTGTCCGTCAATCAAAACATCAGGCGTTCGGACTATAAAACGGTCAAAGGGAACGAAACCAAGACGCTGCTGGAAATGGCGGAAGAAAGCGGCCGTTCGACCGGGATAGTTTCGACCGCGCGGCTGACGCACGCCACGCCCGGCGCCTGCTACGCGCACACGGCCGATCGCGATTGGGAATCGGACCGCGATATTCTCAATCGCCGGAAGGATGCCTACGAAGCCAAATTTCCCGACATAGCCCGGCAGCTGATCGAATTTAATTACGGTGACGGTTTGGAGGTCGCCATCGGCGGCGGGCGCTCAAAATTTTTGCCGCAGACGATAAAGGACCCTGAATATGAAAATCGCACGGGCGAGAGAATGGACGGGCGCGACCTGGCCAAAGAATGGACCGGTAAATATAAAAATTCGGCGTACGTTTGGAACAAGCAGCAGTTTGACGCGATAGACGTAAAAAAGACAAAGCATCTGCTCGGGCTTTTTGAGCCTTCGTACATGCAATATGCTTCGGACATCGGCAAAGATCGCGCGGGCGAACCTTCGCTTTCGGAAATGACCGCGAAATCCATCGACCTGCTCTCGCAAAATAAGAAGGGATATTTTTTGATGGTTGAAGGCGGGCGCATCGACCACGCCCATCACAACGGGAATGCCTACCGCGCGCTGACGGATACTATCGAGCTTTCGAATGCCGTGCGCACCGCGCTGCAAAAAGTAAATTTAGACGAGACGCTGATCGTCGTAACGGCCGATCACAGCCACACGCTGGTTATCCAGGGATATCCGATGCGGGGAAACAATATTCTGGGGCTGATCCGCGAGATGGACGATTTTGGCGATCCCGAACCGGATTATAAACGGGACAAATTCGGGCTGCCGTTCACCACGCTTAGTTACGCAAATGGCCGGGGTTATCCCGGCGCCTCGAACGATCAGCCGGAAGGGCCGAAGAAATGCTGTGTCGAGCCGCGCACGTTCAACATCCTTAAAGGGCGTCCGAACCTGATCGGGGTCGACACCACCAATCCGGACTATTTGCAGGAAGCGGCAATCCCGCTCGGGAATGAAACTCACGGCGGCGAAGACGTAGCGATATTCGCTACCGGTGTGAATGCTTATCTGGTGCGCGGTTCGATGGAAGAGAACTGGACCTTTTATGTGATGGCGGATGCGCTGCGTTTAAAGTGAAAGCAGGTAGTCGCCGGATTTAATATTAAAAAGCCCGTCTCATTTTAAGAGATGGGCTTTTTTTAAGTTTCCGGTCGAGTGTTTGTCAATACTTGCTTTCCAAGCTGGCGATTTTTAGCGTATCGAACGCGGGATCAGAAATCGCGCGACGGAAATATCGACATACGTTCCTCCCGGTTCGGAAATATCCCCGGCCAGGATCGCTTTTTTTCCTTTCGGGTCCAAGGCCATGGAAAAGGCCTCGATACCCGCAAATTCGGATATTACGAAACCGTTGGTTCCAAACATCGGGTCATGGGTTCCGTCAGGGTTATAGAGACCCAGCATAAAGTCGGTGCCGGCCGGGTTGCTGTAATGCACACTTCCGGCCACCAGAAGCTGCCCGTTCGGCAATTGGGTGATGTCTTTTGCGCTGCCATTTCCCGGACCGAAGCCGCCTTCGATCTTTCCTGAATTGCCGAAAGATTGATCGCTTGTACCATTCGAATTGAATCGCGCGACTACGAAGCCACCCCCCGTGATCACGATCTTTCCATCAGGCTGGATAATTATTCGCCTTGCTACCGTGCCTAAATTCGGAATAAAGACCGAACCGCCGAGGCCAAAGTCAGAGTCGATACTTCCATTTGGATTGTACCGGACTAGAGTAGAAAACCCGCCGGAGATACCGGTCGTAACTATTTTTCCATCCGCCTGCAGCGCCGCTGAATAAGATTGGTCCGCGCTGAAACGACCCGATGTAAATGACGTCTGGACCCGCCCATTTGTCCCGAAAGTCTCGTCGGGTGTGCCGTCCGCATTGAATCGCGCGAGAAGAAAGTCGCTGCCGTCACGAAACAACGGGATGAAGCCGACAAGAACGATCTTGCCGTCGGGCTGCAGAAGTATCCACTGAGCTGTGCCGGTGCCGTTTGCGGTATAGCCGCCGCTGCCGAACGACTCGTCCAGGGTCCCATCCGAATTATAACGGATCACCGCAAAATCAAAATTGACCCCAACGGCTGTCGTGGTAGCCGCTGTGACGATCTTGCCGTCCGGCTGGATGACAAGAGCGGGCATGTGGATCTGTGACTGGTTAGTGACAACGCCGGAATTTCCAAAGCCCGGATCTAACGATCCATCAGGATTCAACCTCGTCAGCACTGAAACATTTGTATCGAGTAAGAAATCGCCGAGCTCGCCACCGACGACGATCTTGCCATCGCGCTGGACGGCCACAGTTTTAGCAAAATCTCGTTGCTGGACTGCAATTTGTACTATCTGCCGTCCGCCGGTACCAAACGTCGGATCGAGATTGTCCGATGCCTGGACAACTCTCAAACCATTCGACCACAGGATAATTACGCAAATAACTCCGGTTAAAGCTGTGATTCGAATATACGCGCACGTAATCATTTTCATTTTCTTCCCCCCTTTTTTCTCTAAACCGGCACTCATTCGCGTTTTTAATACTTTAAAATACAAAGAAGCCGGTTATATTTTCACACCCGGGCATACTGAAGGAAGGAATTTGGACAATAATCAATTTTTACACCTGCCAAATTGTTAAGTCAAGAACTTTTTCGAAGAAGATATCGGCCGGCCCGCTTTCGGTACAGCGGGCAGCAAATGTCTAAGTGTAATAAACTATACTTGCTGAAAATGAACCTATAACCTATGCGAATTGTATTTATGGGAACACCGCCGCCGGCGGTGAAAAGTTTGGAAAGGATCATGCTGGACGGGCATGAAGTGGTGGCCGTCTATACGCAGCCGGACCGCCCGGCCGGGCGCGGAAATAAACTGACCGCGCCGCCGGTGAAAGATTTTGCTCTCGAACACAATTTAACCGTCAATCAGCCGACGAAAATAAGAACTCCCGAAGCCCTGGAGATCTTTACCGCACATGCTGCCGACGTCGCCGTCGTCGTCGCCTACGGCCGCATTTTACCGGAAGGATTTCTTAATGCTTTTCCGCACGGTGCGATCAATGTGCATTTTTCGCTGCTGCCGAAATATCGCGGCGCCGCGCCGGTCAATTGGGCGATAGTGAACGGCGAAACAAAAACCGGCGTGACGACGATGAAGATGGATGTGGGGCTCGACACGGGTGATATTTTGCTGCAGGAAGAAACCGGGATCGCCCCGGATGAAACGGCGCCTGAATTGATGGCCCGCCTGGCCGCACTCGGCGCCGATCTGCTCTCGGAAACTTTGCGGCGAATAGATGATATCCATCCTACCCCGCAGAACCACGCAGATTTTTCGCTCGCGCCGATAATGAAAAAAGAAGATGGCGTGATCGATTTTTCGATGACGGCGGAGCGGATAAACAACCGCGTCCGAGGTTTTCAGCCTTTTCCGACCGCGCACACTTTTTACCAGGGGAAAAGGCTTATCATCTGGAAAGCGCAGGCAATCCCGGAAGCCACTAATAAACAACCCGGCGAAATTATTAAAGCCGAGGGAGACGAAATTACGGTCGCCTGCGGTGAGGGAACTGTACTTCAATTCGTTGAAGTACAGCTGGAAGGCAAAAAGCGGATGAGCGCGCGGGACCTGCTCAACGGCGTAAAAATGCAAGCCGGCGAAAAACTCGGTTAGAATAAACAGATGTCACGCACGCGAGTTGCTACAGTTTCACCAGGCCGATGGGCTGCTTACAATATTCTCAGCCGGGTAGAGAAAGACGAGGCTTTTACCTCGATACTGCTGCCGCTGTATGAAGCCGATCTAAAGGCCGAAGACCGCGGCCTCTGCCACGAGCTCACGCTTGGCGTTCTTCGCACCCAACTTTTCTTAGATAAGATCATCGAACATTTCACCGGCAAGAAGTTGGACAAACTCGACCTGCCGGTACAGCTTGCGCTGCGCCTCGGGCTTTATCAAATGCGTTTTATGACGAGGATACCGGCGCGCGCGGCGATAAATGAATCCGTCGAGATAGTGAAACAGGAAAGGCTGGTTTCCGCGGCAAGTTTTGTTAACGCGGTGCTGCGCAGGGCCGCGAAGGAAGCAAGTTTCGATCCTACTGAGTCAATAACTGACGAACTCGAGAAGCTGTCGATCGCTGCGTCGCATCCTCCTTGGCTGATCCGAAAATGGGTTTCTGAGTTTGGTTTCGAAGAAACCAAAAACCTCACCCGCGCAAATAATCAAATACCGCAGACAAGTTTTCGGCTGAGCAGGCCGAATGATGAAACGCCTTTAAAGGAATTGGAAGCGTCAGGGGCCGAGTTTGCAGGATCAAAACTTGTTCCTAATTGTTTTATAGCGACGAAGCCGAATAAAACTCTTTACGAATTTGCCGAGCAGGGAAAGATCGTGCTGCAGGATGAGGCTTCGCAGCTGGTGGCGCACCTGGCGCAGTTAAGAAAAGGCGAGAGTTTTTTGGATGTCTGCGCGGCGCCGGGAAACAAGACGACGCAGATAATAAATGAAGCGCAGGAGCGCGGCGCTTTAGCAGCTGAAGTTTTTTACGCCGCGGGCGACCTGCATCCGCGTCGGATCGAGACTTTGCGCAGAAACCTGGAAAGAGCGCAGATCGAAAACGTAAAAGTCTTTGAATATGACGCGGTGCAGAGTTTGCCATTCGAAGCGGAAACGTTTGACTGTATTTTGGTGGACGCACCGTGTTCGGGGACGGGTACGATTCGGCATAACCCGGAGATACGGTGGTCGTTAAAAACGGAAGATTTCGGGGAGCTGGCACAGAAGCAAAAACGAATATTAACGAACGCCGCTAAGGCGCTAAAAAAAGGCGGGCGAATTATTTATTCGACTTGCTCACTGGAAAAAGAAGAAGACGAAAACATCATCGAAGATTTTTTAAGGAAACATACGGAGTTTAAGATCGTCATTCCTGACATTGCGGATGAGTTGAAAACTGAAGAAGGTTATTTGCGAACGTTTCCACATCGTAATAACACCGATGGTTTTTTTGCGGCGGTATTAAGGAAAGATTGAACCTGTTTTGAGTTCCGCCTTTAGGCGGTTTAGCTTCGTTTTACGCATCTGCTCACGCAGACGCTACTGACAGGAAGTAATACGCGATCGACGAGAGAGCCGCCTAAACGCGCTCCATACTATCTCAACCCCAGCAACAATCTGATAGAAGTGTCCGAAATCTCATGCCCAGGATCGGCGACCCATATGTCATAAGCCGCGAGTTCGCCACCGGTTAATTCGCGATAAGAAAGCTTGGCCACCTGGGTCGCTTCGAAAGCGCGATTGGTCAGGGCGATGTGCGGAATATTTATCGTCAAAGAATTATTTGCGACCGCGCCGTCGGCCATTTCGCTGTCGAGAAAAAGCTCTTCGTAAGCGGCCAGGTGCCAGATGGGAGCGCCGCCGTCTCCCTCATCCATCGCTAAAACGCGTAAAAGCCCGTAACCGCTTTCGACCTGAAAAAGCAGAAAATCGCCTGCCTGAAAGTTTTGCATATTAATTACAGACTAGCATATTTACGCCGCGACACAGTAGGCCGGGACAACCTTTGAATTTTCGGCCGCATCGCATCTATGTCTGGAAACCTACAAACTGTTTAGGAGTTAAATTTATGAAAGGCATACTTCTTATCACGGGGCTGCTTTTGTGTCTTACTGCCGCTTCCCACGCGCAGATTAACAACTGGGAAAATGTGAAATCGGTGCCGGATTCTCACCGGGTGATCGTTGAAACGATGCAGGGAAAAAGGATCAAAGCGAGATTCGCATCCGCCGCGGACGATCAACTGGTGCTCGAAAAAAGCGGCAAGACGATGACCGTAAGCAAGAGTGATGTTAGGCGGGTTTATCTTGGCAAGAAGGGCAAATCTCATCTTGGCGGGATCATCGGCGGCGTCGGCGGTTTTTTTGTCGGTGGATTTCTCGCCACGGCCATCTATAACCAGGGCGATAGACAGGGTGACGGATTAGAAGGCATTGCCGGAGCGGTTCCGGGTGCGGTCGGGGGCGCGATCCTCGGGCGGCGCGTGGGCGGCGGCACCAAAGAAAAAGCGTTGATATACGAGATCCGGTAAGATCAAAATTTTGCGGCGGCGTTGCCCATAAGAAAAAGATTGTCTTGATGAGCAATACATTTCGTGCGTTTAGTGTGATTCGTGGTAAAACTTCCGGAAATTAACCACTAAACACACGAAATACACGAAGGCCACTTGCTGTAAATTAGTTCGAATTAAAGATAAACGAATTAATAGGCGACGCCATCTCCCGCAATGCAATCGTAAAATTTTCCTAAAGGAGAAGTTAATGAAACGCACTCTTTTTGTAATTGGTTTAATGCTCATATCCTCGATCGTTACAATGTCACAAGACAATGGATCGCAGGACGACAGGTGGAAAAATATTCAGGCGCTTTCAAAAGATCAAAGACTGGTTGTCGAAACCCGTAACGGCAAAACGATAAAAGGTAAATTCGCATCGGGCGACGCGCAGAAAATGTCACTCTTAAAGAGCGGCAAGCTGCTGGATATTTCAAAGAACGACATAAAACGGGTTTATGTCGGTAAAAAGAAAAGATCGATCCTGGGCGGCGTGCTGGGCGGCCTGGGAGGCATGATCTTGCTGGGCAGCGCGGTCAATGCCGCAAGCAGCGATAGCGATCAGGGCGGTTATGGCGGCATGGTAGCCGGCAGCGCCGGTTTGTTCGGCGGCGCGCTGCTGGGCGGAAAGTTGGGCGGCAAAACGCAAAAAGCCTGGCTGATATACGAAGCGCCATAGTTACCAAAAATTTGCACAAATGACGGCGGCTTGGGTTATACTCAAGCCGTTTTTATTTGGAGAATTTATGACCCCATTAAAATATGAAGAGATGCTAAAAACGGCGATCGAAGAAGCGCGGCAGGGTTTGGCGGAAGGCGGCATCCCGATCGGCGCGGCGCTGTTCGATAAAGACGGAGCACTTCTCGGCCGCGGACATAACCGCCGCGTGCAGGAAGACGATCCTTCGGTGCACGGCGAGACCGATGCTTTTCGCAAGGCCGGCCGCCAGCGCAGCTACCGCGACAAAATAATGGTAACCACGCTCGCGCCGTGCTGGTATTGCAGCGGGCTGGTCAGGCAGTTCGGCATCGGAACGGTGGTCGTCGGTGAAGCGGTCAACTTTCAGGGCGGCATCGACTGGCTGCGCGAGAATGGAGTCGAAGTCATAGATATGAACTCATCGGAATGCATCGAAATGCTGGCGACATATATTAAGGAACACCCCGAAGTCTGGAATGAGGATATCGGGGAAGAATAAGTCCATCGAGTCTGTAGAGTTTAGAGAGTCCCAGAGAGTCTAGGGAGTTTAGAGAGTCTAGGGAGTCGCGCGTGAAAACACGATTCTCTTAAACTCCGCGGACTCCGGACTCTCTAGACTCTCTGAACTCTTTTGAACTGTTTTTCTGGTCTGTTGGGGCGGCGGGTGTCCACTCGCGGCGACGTTTCACCGCGGCGCGGCAGCGGTTCCGTGGTTTTTAGGCGGAGAACCGAATACTGTACTTCACGCTTAGCCGTTTTTCATTTGGTTTTACAATGCGACATGCGAGGAGAAATCAGGCGGGAACAGGCCTCGCAGCGGTTGGCTCGAATTAATTTTTCACCCGACGGCACGAACAGGACGCAGGATAGCTTTAAATACAGGGTTTTGCCCGCAGGGCGCTAAAGCATACGATACGGGTTCGCTATGACTTTCAGAAGCAGCGGCCCTTAGTTCACGCCGCCTCCCGGGCTGCCAAGCATGCCCGGCGTGCACAGGCCAAACCGTGTGGTCTCACCTGCACACCGCAAACAGAGCTCGATCATAACTGAATGAATGAAGCGTGACGATAGAGGATTTGAAGAGTTGGTTTTGTTTTCGTGTGTTTGGTGTGATTCGTGGTTAATAAATCTTTAAGACCGTAACCGCGAAATACGCGAAAAAAACAAGGAAGACACCCCGTGCTTTTAAATTGCCACTAGCTTTAGCTAGTGGTTAGCAAATAAAAAAATAGTCCCGGCTTTAGCCGAATAATTGGACTAAAGTCCATAAAACTATTTTCTGAATTGAGCCACTAGCTAAAGCTAGTGGCAATTGATAAAACAAACAAACCGACAAGAACGCATCGGCTGACGCCGACGCTACTGACAAGAGAGAACCACCCCGACACGCAAAGCCGCGCCACCCGACCCCGATAGCATGGGCGTAAGGAGGGGAGCTTTTAAGAACCCGGTCGCTACAGCTCCCGGTCCGAACCTTGAGGTGATCAACTTGGGCGGTTTATCATGCTGGTACTCAAAAGCGCGGAATTTTCCGTGTATTCCTCGTTTTTTAATACTCGTAGACTGTGTCTTCCCAAAGTCTCCAGAAAATGGACGATCCGGCAATACAATCAAACAAGACTTTAACCGGCAGCTTATGGCTCGCGGGTGCGTTTGCCCTGGCGCTGGGATTTTTGTATTTTTCGGTGCTGACAAAACTCGGGCGCGATTGGTGGTTCGAAGAAAACTATTCGCACGGGCTGCTGATCCCATTTCTGCTTGCCTACATAATCTGGATCGAGTTTGACAATTTAAAGGCCTATATCGAGAAACCGGCGGTTTGGCTGGGCGGCGCGGCAATTGGGGCGGCCCTGCTGATGCTGGCAGCGGGAACGCTGGGCGCGGAACTTTATGCGCAGCGGCTTTCGCTCCTCTTAATTCTGGCCGGGATCGTTGTTTATTTCTGGGGTAAAAAGGTTTTGCAGCTCTTGGCGGTGCCATTTTTGCTGCTGTTTTTGGCGATCCCGATCCCAAGCATCATTTTTAACCAGATCGCTTTTCCGCTGCAGACGGTCGCCTCAAAGCTGGCCATCTGGGGAATAAAGATTTTGGAAATTCCTTCGGTAAGAGAAGGAAATATCATCGAGATACTACCGAAGGGCGCGATGAGCACGGTCAAATTGGAAGTGGTCGAGGCCTGCAGCGGTATTCGTTCGCTGATGACCCTGGTTACGATCGCGCTGGTATTGGGATATTTCACGCGGCGTAATAAGCAGGTGGGCAGCTTGTTTTCCTATCTAAAAGATCTCGATCTTTGGCGCATCCTGATCCTGATGGTTTCGGCGGTGCCGATAGCCATTGTGACCAATGCCGCGCGCGTGGCCTTCACCGGATGGCTGACATATTCCTACGGACGCCAATCGGCCGAGGGTTTTTCGCATAATTTTGCCGGGTGGCTGGTGTATTTGGCCGCTATCCTGATGCTTTTAGCGATCAATTGGCTATTAAATTTCAGTTTCGGGATCTGGACCAGAAAACGTTATGCTTAACGGCTCAAAAAGAGGGAATTATTGGATCTTGCTGGCAATATTGGTGGCAGCGGGGCTCTTCGTAAACTTTTTTGAGCAAACGGGCGAAGCCCAGGTCTCGCGCCGGCTTCTAAGCGAATTTCCCAAACAGCTGGGCGAATGGCGGCAGGAGGGTGCGGACGAGCGTTTTAATGCCGAAACCGAGAACGTATTGCGCGCAAGCGACTATGTAATGAGGAATTACACGGCTTCGGGCGGCCGGCGCAGCAACCTTTATATCGGTTATTACTCTTCGCAAAAGACCGGCGCTACGTACCATAGCCCGCTGAACTGCCTGCCCGGATCGGGCTGGACGCTGGGCAAACCGCAGGTCATCGACATCAAAACTTCCAATGGCAAGTCGTTTCAGGCCAACGTTTACATCATCGAAAGCGATAAATACAAGGAAGTGCTCATTTACTGGTACCAGGGCCGCGGCCGGGCGGTCGCCAGCGAGTTCCAGGACAAGCTTTACACGATCCGGGACAGCCTTTTACTGCGGCGCTCAGACGGCGCAATGGTGCGGGTAATGGCCCCGGTAGGCGACTCAGAAAGCAAAGCCATGGACGCCGCCATCGACCTGGCCGGCAAGGCCGCCGAATCGATATCGGAATACGTGCCGGATTAGGTATTTATATTAACTGTGAGAGTGGTAAAAGCCTCACCCGGATTTTATTAGCCACGAATTACACTAATAACACGAATTAGATCCAAGCCACGATTACACTAATAACGCGAATTAAATCCAACAAATCTCGTTAATATTAGCTACGAATTACGCTAATAACACGAATTAAATCCAACAAACCACGTTAAAAATTTTTTCTGAAACTTTTACCTTATTGGCCCTTTTTTCTCATTGCCAGAAAGAACGGTAACTTTTTGCAGATCAAGCAAAGAGTTTGTGGTTGAAAAGATATTTCCCTTCATGCTTTTGCAATTTTTGTCCAAGCTGCAAAAAGCGAGGATAAATTTAATGGTCTTTACCGGAAGTCATTGCCCGGCAGCCGGTAAAGATCACAGTTTTAACTGAAGGACCTGAAAAAATGTTCAATAGTGAGTGCCAAGTGCGCGTTAAACCATTTAAACCATACCTACAGACGATCATATTGCTGATCGTTGCCATATCTTTAACTTCCTGCTTATTCGGCGGTAAAGAAAGATCCATCGGCCGCGGTGAAGACTACCTGAAAAAGAGAAGATTTCAGGAAGCCGCGCTGGAGTTTCGCTCGGCCATTCAGGCTGACAAGGATTTCGCCCCGGGACACTGGGGATTGGCCCGCGCCTATGAAGGTTCCGGTTACATCTCGGAAACCAAGGAAGAGCTTCGCCGCACGGTTGAATTAGATCCGAAACATCTGGATGCCCGCGCCCGCCTGGGCACTTACCTGCTGATGGATAATCCGCCGCAGGTGGAAGAGGCCAAGCAGCTGCTCAATAGTATTTTTACGGTCGATGAAAATTTCATCGAAGGCCACATTTTAAAGGCAGGCCTGCAGTCGGCGGAAAGAAAGCCGGAGCAGGACATCGAGAATACTTTGAACTACGCGATCTCGCTCGACCCGAACCGGATCGAAACATATCTCAGCACCGCACGCTATTTTTATAAAGCTCAGAAGAACGAAAAGGCCGAACAGACCTTAAACAATGCGATCGCGGTCAACGCGAATTCGGCGGCCGTCTACATGGAATACGGCAAGTATTTTGATTTCACGGACCGTGCCGAAAACGCCGAAGCAAAATATCAAAAAGCGGTCGAAGTAGAGTCCGGCAATCTCGAAGCCAGGGAATTGCTGGCGCAGTTTTACTACAACCACAATCAGTACGATAAGGCTGAGCAGACTTACAAAGAATTGGTCGAAGTGCAGGGAAATATTCCCGAAGCACGCGCTTCGCTCGCCGGATTCTACATGGCGATCGAGCGGGAAGACGACGCCATCAATGTCTACAACGGCATTTTGGCCGACGCGCCGGAATTCGTTTTTGCCCGTTATCAATTGAGCGAGATATATCTCGACCGCGGCCAGATGGAGAAGGTGGCGGAACAGGTCAAAGAATTGCTGGGCCGCGATGAAAAGGATATGCAGGCGCTGATGCTGCGCGCCCGGATGAATTTACGCGAAGGCAATCTGGACCTCGCCGTTAAAGACCTGGAAGAAGTTTTACGCCGCGCGCCGAATTTCAAAGAAGCGCTGTTTTATATGACGGACGCCAAGATCCGCACCGGACAGGTCGATCACGCGCGTACCTACATCAGCGATCTCGAACGCTATCACCCGAAATTTATGGCCAGCCGCCTGCTGAAAATTCAGGCCAGCTTTGCCGCCAATGAACCGAACAAGGCTTTTAGCGAGTCGAATGAATTGATGGCGGCGCTAAAAGACCCCGCGATCAACAATGAGACCTCGGCGCAGGAGATCGAAAGATTAAATGTCGCGGCGATCACTTCGCGCGGGTTGGCGAGCATACAGATGAGAAATTTTGCGGCCGCCGGAAGCGATCTGGAATACGTCCGCCAGCTTTCGCCCAGTTCACCGGGCGCACATATGAACCTGGGACGCCTGGCGCTGGCGACAGGAGATATCGTGCAGGCCAACGCGCTTTACGAAAAAGCTCTGGCGCTGGCACCCGACAATTTCGATGCCTTGACCGGCTTGATCAACGTAATGAACGGCCAGAAACAATTTGCCGCCGCGCGCCAGCGGATAGCGAAAGCGATGCAGGACAGCGGCGAGCAGACAAAACTTATGCCGGCCCTGATATTTCTTAACGCGCAGACCTATGCCGCCGAAGGAAATTCCGACGCCGCCGAAGGTGAATTTTTAAGGGCCATTGAGATAGATACGAATTATCTGCCGGCGTATTCGGCCTATGCTTCGCTGCTGATGGATAAACAGCAGGTGGACCGCGCGCTTGAGCAGTATCAGAAGATCCTGTCGATCCGTCCAAGCGACGCTTCGACCTACACGCTGATCGGCGTGCTGGAAGACGGCCGCAACAATTCGCAGGCCGCCGAAGACAATTATCGCAAGGCCCTCGAACTGAACCCGGAAATGCCGATCGCCGCCAACAACCTGGCGTGGGTCATTTCGGAATCGGAGCAGGGAAATATGGACGAAGCACTGCAGTTTGCCAGAGCAGCCGTCCAAAAAGTGCCGAACAACCCGGCCTTTTACGACACGCTGGGCTGGGTCTATCACAAAAAAGGATTACAGGGCCCGGCGATAGAAAGCCTGAAAAAAGCGGTCGCGATGGAAGCCGCACAGTCCGCCGCGCGCGGCAAGCAGCCCAACCCGGCTTACAACCTTCGCTTAGGGATTGCCCTGGCCGCGCAGGGTGACAAACAGAATGCGCGCAAGGAAGTAGAGATCGCGCTGAGAAATGAAAAGAGTCTGAGCAACAACGACGCGCAGAATGCCAAAAGTTTATTGGAGACCTTATAAGGGAACGTTTTTGAACGTGAGAGGAAAGAGATGAGCGTTGAATTTCGTCAAAGATCGGTGGGAGAGATACTGGGGATGTTCCGTCGCCGTGTCTGGTTCATCATTTTGCCGACACTGGCCGTGGGATTAGCTGTGGCCTGGGTCGTGTGGAAACTGCCGAACGTCTATGAATCGCGCAGCGTGCTGACGGTTAAACCGCCTACCATTGCGGCGTCGGTCGTTCGCCCGCTGACAGAAGAAGATCTTTCGCAGCGCCTGACCACGCTCAACCAGGAAGTGATGAGCCGCTCGACGCTGGAGCCGATGATCACCAAATACAATCTCTATCAAAACGAACGTATCGCCGGTTTCCCGATGGAATTGCTGATCGACAAAATGCGCAAGGCGATCGTGCTCGAGCCGCAGAAAAACGACAAGGAAGAAGTCGCGGCATTCAGCATTGCGTATCGCGACCGCGAACCGCAGGCTGCCCGCGCCGTGACGGCGGAGCTGGCCAGCAAATTCGTGAACGAGCAGATGAAGAATCAGCTCGATATGTCGGAAGCGACCAAAAACTTCCTTAATGAAAGATTAAGCCAGTCGAAGACCGAACTCGACAATATCGAAAAAGAACGCCTCGACATAATGTCGCAGAACATCGACACCTTGCCGGATTCTTCGCAGGCGCTGGTGGCGCAGCTCGCGGGACTACACCAAAAACGCGATTCGCTGGCGAAAGAAAAAGATTCGCTGATCTCGGAAAGAGGACGGCTGAACGACAATTTGCAATCGACCAACCGGCAGAGCCAGCTGCTCGAAGATTTTGGCCAGAACGATGCGCAGGAAGCGGCCAAGCTCTCGGGCGATGTTTATAAATCGCAGGCTTATGCGGAAATGGCCAAGAAAAAAGCCGAGCTCGAAGCCAAACTAAAAAATCAGCTTCAGGAATATCGCGACAAACATCCTTTGGTGCTGGCGACCAAAAATGAGATCTCGGAAGTAAATGCGCAGATCGAAACTCTTAAAGTCGCCAGCCAGGAAAATGCCAAAGACGCCAAAGTAGGCGTGGCGCGAAAGACGGAATTACAGCGCAAATCACTCGATATAGAGAAATCGCGGATCGAAAGCCAGCTTCTGCGCAACGAGCGCGACATCCAGCAGAAGGATATCGAGATCGCCCAGACCGGCGCTCAGATCGGCGGCATGGAAAGCCGCATCAACACCATCCCGGGCGTCAGAGTTGCGCTCGAAGGCGTGAATAACCGCTACCAGACCTCAAAGTCCAACTATGAGGAACTGGTCAAAAAGATGCAGGACGCGGAGTCGCAGGTGCAGGTGGAGAACAATGCGCAGGGCGAGACCATCCAGGTGGTCGACGCCGCCAATCTGCCGCAGTACCCGGTCGCACCGAAAAAAGGAATGCTGACCGCGCTGGGCGCGATCATCGGCCTCGTCTTCGGATTATTTTTAGCGGGCATTTTTGAGATCCCGCGTTTGTTCAGGGTCCAGAATTTGGATGACGCCAAGCATTACACCGGGCTGCCGGTGCTGGCCGTGATCCCGCCGCTGCTTACCCATCGAGAGATGGCCTGGCAGCGCCGCACCGGACACGTCAGAGTTTTAGTCGGAGTTGCCATGGCTACCGCAGCGGTGCCGGTACTCATCTTTATATTGCAATTTTCAAAAGTTTTTGACCGGATGGTTTCATAACCGAAAGGTTTTTTTTAAGAGAAGAGAGAACACGTTATGTATAAAGAATTTTACGGTTTAGAAGACCTGCCCTTCACACTAACGCCTGACCCGCGTTTCATAGTCTTCACGCCCTCGTATAACGAGGTGCTGGCGAGCCTTTATTACGGCCTGGAAAATGCCAAAGGCCTGATCGTGCTGACCGGCGAAGTAGGAACGGGTAAGACGACAGCGCTGCGCTGGATACTGCGCCGGCTGGATTCGAGTGTGTTGGCCGCTTATGTATTTAACCCGCGCCTGTCGGTAGATGAGTTTTATCATCACGTGACGCAGATGCTCGGCATCAAGGAGTGGAGCAACAAATCCGACCTGCTGACGACGCTGGGCCGCGTGCTGGACGACCGTCATCGACGGGGCCTGCGCACCGTGCTGATCATCGATGAAGCGCACCAGCTTTCGGAATACGTGCTCGAAGAAATTCGCCTGCTGCTCAATTTCGAATCGGACACCGCCAAGCATTTACAGATCATCCTGACGGGGCAGACCGAGCTTCGCGAAGTGCTCAACAAACCGGCCCTGCGCCAGCTCAAGCAAAGAGTGGCCCTGCGCTGCAATATGCACGCGCTGCCGAACGTCGAAGAAGTCGAGCGCTATATAACGGAGCGTTTGCTGATCGCCGGTTCGGACCAGCCGAATATTTTCACGCCGGGCGCGATGGATTTTATCTTCCAGTGTTCGGACGGTATTCCGCGCCAGATCAATAATCTTTGCGATAACGCGCTGCTCGCCGGCTATGCTTCGGGCGAACAGGTGATCGGCCGCCAGATCATCGAACAGGTCGCCGAAAATCTCGACCTGCTGCCGGACAGGGACGCGCTCGCCGCGCAGGAACAAAGATCGGAACACATCTCTTCCGCCAGGGTCATGAAAGCCGAAGCGCGCGAAGAACTCTGGGGCGGAGCCCAGGCCCGGGTCGAATCTGCTACGAAAAGTAACGGGAAAAGTAACGGGAAGGCTGTGACGGGCGCGGCCGCAAATGGCAACGGCAACGGCAACGGTAATGGGGCCAAGCAGGACACGTTCGAAGAGATAGAAGATGAAGTAAGTCTGGAGATCGAAGAGATCGGAGGCTTCTACTAAGAAGTAGTTAAAGAATATGAGTATTCTCAAAGCGCTGCAGAAACAATCACAAGCGCACGAAATATTAGAGCAGCATTCTGAAACAGTCGCGAAAGTTGTCCCTTTCGATAAGAACGGCCGCCGCAACGCAGCGCCCGAATTGTTTCAGAGTGAAATTAAAATAGGCTCACCAGTTTCAGCGTCTAATGGGCAGACCAAGCCTGCTAAAGGGATGGCACTCCTCGATAACAGGATCGATCCTGCCGGGGCAACTTTGGACGCTGTTGGTTCGATGCGCTCGATAGAACACAAAAAACTCCCCGAATTCAGTTCGTGGAATGTGGAGATCGAGCGCGTCGAACCCAGATTAGTCGCGATCACCCAGCCGCTTTCAAACTATTGCGAAGAGTACCGCAGCCTGCGCACGCATATCCTGCATAAAACTCAGCGCAAGGGCTTGAAAACGATCGTGGTGGCCAGCACCGGCGCCAACGAAGGCAAGAGCGTAACGGCGCTCAATCTTTCCTGGCTGCTGGCGCAGACCGACGGAGTAAGCGCGCTGCTGATCGACAGCGATCTGCGCAACCCCAGCCTGACGGATTATCTCGGGATAGAAACCGACCGCGGCCTTTCCGATATTTTGGCTGAAAAAGCGACTTTGAAGGAATCGATCATTCGCCTGCAGCCCGCCGGTTTGCACCTGCTGCCGGGCGGCGATGCCCGCAGCGACGTGGCCGAGCTTATTTCCGGCCCGAAGTTTCGCGAGATACTGCGCGAAGCCCGCGATATGTTCGATTACGTGATCGTCGATGCCCCGCCGCTGGCGATCTTTACCGACGCGACGGTTTTGATCAATCACGCCGACGGCGCCCTGATGGTAGTGGGCGCGGGCAAACCGAAATACACCGCCCTCGACCGCGTGCTGGAACAGCTTCCCCGCGACCGCATGCTCGGTGTCGTTCTTAACAACAGCAAAGACGAGCTCAAAGAGAGCCAATACCCTTACGGATACTATTATAAAAAGAGAACGGAAGGCTAACCTCACAGCCGCCCCCCACGTTCCTCTTATTTTTGAGGAAGATCGATGAGCGGAACCCGCTTTAGTCCACGAACAGTAGGCTTGATCATTGCCGAAGCAACCATTGTCTATGGCAGTGTCTTGCTGGCTTTGTATTTGCGGCTGGGCGCGTGGGGAGCTCACTACCAGCTGGACGAAAGAAACGGCTGGCTGAAGATCGGACTCGCCGCGTTTTTCTGTATCCTCGCGCTCTACTTCTACGACCTCTACGATTTTACGGTAATGAACAACCGCCGCGAGCTGATGCTCAGGCTGGTGCAGGCTTTGGGAATAGCCTGGGCGCTGCTGGCGCTGCTTTTCTATTTTATTCCCGACCTGCTGATCGGCCGCGGTGTTTCAGTTATTTCGCTGCCGCTGGTGCTGGTCGTTCTGCTGGCGTGGCGCATATTTTTCCATATGCTCACCGGCCACCCGGACATCGGTGAAAAAGTTTTGATCGTCGGCTCGGGAAATTCGGCTTATGAAACCGCCCGCGCCATCCAGGAACGCCGCGACGCCGGTTACCGCGTGGTCGGGTATGTCAGCGAAAACGGCAAACCTATCAATGCTTCGCTGCCGGGTTCAAAATATCTCGGTTCGGCGAACGATCTGAAGGCCATCATCAAAAGTGAGAACGTCGAGCGTTTGGTCATCGCCATTCGCGAGCGCCGGGGAAATTTTCCGACCGAAGAGTTACTGAAGATGAGCCTGGCCGGTAATGTAAATATCGAAGAATGCGCGTCGTTCTTTGAACGCATCACCGGAAAAGTTCACCTGGATATGCTGCGTCCGTCGTGGTTGATATTTGACGGCCGCGAACGTAACACGCGCCTGTCGGATTTTTTCCGCGATACAGTGCACCGTTCGCTCGCATTTATCGGATTGGTCCTGTCGCTGCCGATCGCGATACTGACCGCCATTCTGATCAAACTGGATTCGCCGGGTCCGATCTTTTACCGGCAGGAACGGATGGGAAAGAACGGAAAGCCGTTCGAGGTGATCAAATTCCGTTCGATGCGCATCGACGCCGAAAAAGACGGGCCGGTTTGGGCAACGGACAATGACGACCGCGCCACCCGCATCGGTAAGATCATCCGCCAGATCCGCGTGGACGAGATACCGCAATTCTGGAGCATTATCAAAGGCGAGATGAGTTTTGTCGGCCCGCGTCCGGAGCGCGAACATTTCGTTTCGCAGCTCGCCGCGGAAGTTCCTTTTTACGAGCACCGCCATTTGGTGACGCCGGGGCTGACCGGCTGGGCGCAGATAAAATACCCGTACGGCGCGTCGGTGGAAGATGCCCGCCAGAAGCTCCAATACGACCTGTATTACATAAAAAATCAGAGTCTGGCGCTGGACCTGGTAATAATTTTCGAAACGATAAAGATCGTGCTCTTCGGTAAGGGCGGGCGGTAGGATGTAGCGCTGCCGTCCCGGCGGCTGTCCTGACGGCGTCTCGCCGTCAGAACCTGTTTAGAGAGCGCGGGCGGGACGCCCGCACGACAGCCAGCGAGACGCTGGCGCTACTTAAGAATCTCGCTCCTTTTTTTGTGGATTAGCAGGCTTAATAGGCGTTTTATTTAGTGACAATGGGACATCTGGGGAGTATTTCCGGAGTTTGTAATTATGAAGATCAAGAGAATATTGCAGAAATTAATCATCGCTTTCGTGGGGATCTTTGTGCTGTCGCTTCCGGCGCTGGCACAGCCGTCATTAAAGGCCGGTAAAAAAGATGACAAGCCGGCTGCGGCTAAGACTGTTGCGGCAGGGCCCATTGTTTCGCCGACACCGGAGGCGGGCGTCAAGAACGACCCGCAGACGCCTGAAGAAGTCCAGGAAGATGCCTACATCACCACGATGTACACGAACAGCATCATGCGGGATTACAAACTGGGGCCGGAAGACGTGATCTCCGTCGAAGTTTTCGGACAGTGTCCGAATTACTGCAAAATGAACGTGACTGTTCCGCCGACCGGCAGGATCTCTTATCCGCTGATCAAGGAAGGCGTCTTTGTAGCCGGCAGGACCGTGGAAGAGGTCGCCGAAGAGGTCACCAAAAAACTTGACGAATACATCATCGAACCCAAAGTTCAGGTCACACTGGATAAGGCGATGTCCGCGCGTTACAGCGTTTTGGGCGAAGTGCGCAGCCCCGGTATCAAACCGATGACCCGCCGCATCAGCATCTATGAAGCTATCGGCGAAGCCGGCGGTTTGGCGGAAACGGGAAGTAAGAAGAACGTTGTTATCATCCGCATGGGGACCGACGGAAAACTCGTCACGCAGAACGTGAATCTCGGCAGCATCGAAAAAGGAAAAGCAGACATGATATTTCTTTCGCCGGGCGACCAAGTCGTGGTCCAGGGAAATATGATGAAAAAACTCGACGGTGTTCTCAAGGTGTTTTCCATCTTTAGCTTTGCCCGCGTCTTTGGCGGTTTCTAGGAATTTATCGAGCAAAAAATTATGCGCGGCTCAAAAAAAATATTACTGCTCGTTTTCTGCTTGCTGTTTTTATGCCCATCCGTTTTTGCGGGCTGGATAAAACAGAAAGTGAATTCATTTGCCTGGTTTCAGGGCGTCTATTTTCTCAACGAGCAAAAAGGCTGGATCGTAGGCAGCCGCGGCACCATCCTGGCGACCGCCGATGGCGGCACGACCTGGGACAAACTGAAGTCCGGCACGGATGATACCATCCGGGACGTCTATTTCTTTGACGAGCAAAACGGCGTCGTACTGGCCGAACGCAATCGTTATCAGCTAAGCAGCAGCGCGCCTTCATATTTGATGAAAACTTCAAACGGGGGAGCGACCTGGGATGCAGTGGAGATCGGCGGCGCGGGTTCGCCGATGCTGGTAAATTTTTTCTTTGGTAAAGACCAGCGCGGCTGGGCAGTAGGGGAAGGCGGCGCGGTCTTTTCAATGGAAGACAGCGCAAACGCCTGGCTCAAACACACATCGCCGACGGTTTTCGCGATGATGGACGGCACCTTTAGCGACGACCTCAACGGATGCCTGGTGGGCGGCGGCGGAACGATCCTCTTTACGGAAGACGGCGGGCAGCTTTGGAATATCTCGACCGTTTTTGGAAAATCCGAAACCAAACTTAACTCGGTATTTTTTACCGATAGGCGAAACGGCTGGACGGTCGGTTCACAAGGCAAAATTTTCGCGACCACGAATGGCGGAAAATCATGGCGGCCGCAGCCGACCGCGATCACGGCCGATCTCTTTGATGTGAATTTTACCAGCGCCAATGAAGGCTGGGCGGTCGGCGCGAACGGGACCCTTCTTCGCACGCAAAGCGCGGGACGGGTGTGGAGCAGCGTCGGCAGCGGGGTGATGCACAAGCTCGAACGCGTGTTTTTCGTCAGTCCCAATAACGGCTGGATCGTCGGATTTGGCGGTACCGTTCTTAAATATCAATAAAGATTTAAGATCCGGATAAAGATTCTTAATGCTCTCATCTGAGAGCATTATCTTTTTTAAAGTCTAATCAGATCAACGGCTTCTTCGCCATTCGGAATAGATGATAACTGATAGATAACAGATGATAGATCGGATCTCTCAGCTATCATCTATGATCTTTCATCTATTCCGAATGGTTACCTGATAAGCACCGCGCTGCGGGGCACTACGGGATTTTAAAAACGTTGTATTACCGCCTCTACTGGGATACAATGCAAAAAAACCCTCAGGAGGACAAGTATGACGGTATTTACCAAACGCAATGCTGTAGCTTTGTGCCAGCTGGCAATAACCTTTTTTCTTTTGAATACCATTGTGGCATTAGGTAATGGTGAATGTAATAGCCTTGGGCCTCCGACGACGTCAACGGGTTCGATCAGCGCCGCCGATACGGCGCAGACCACCCGTATGTTTCGCGACGGCAGAGGCACAACTTGCCTGCTCAACAGGCCGCAGACGACCTCGGCGGGGAGCTATCTTTCGCATCAACACTCGTTCACCAATTCATCCGGCGGGCCGGAATGCGTACAGGTGGACCTTGACGCCACCGGCTGCGGAGTTGCCACTAATCAGATCAGCATGGCGGCATACCTTACCAGTTACAACCCGGCAAGCATCCTGACCAACGTCATTGCCGATCCGGGTTTGAGCACGGGAACGAACCTTACTAACTCGATGAGCTTTAGCGTTCCGAACGGCGCTACTTATCTCATCGTGGTACACAACATCAACGCAGGCACTTTCTGTGCCAGTTACAGCTTCAAGCGGTACGAAACAAACGGCTGCCGCAATCCGGGTTTCGATGCTGCTAATGACGGCAGCGCCGACCTGGCTGTGTTTCGGCCCGGCGCTCAGGGAACGTTCTATACGTCGACGTTAGGCGGCGTGACGTCCACTAACGCTTACGGAGCTAGCGGCGACATTCCGACGCCGGGAGATTACACGGGGGACGAAACAACCGATGTCAGCGTTTTCCGCGCCGGCAGCTGGTATACTTCGCTCGATCCTAATACTAATTATGGCCTGAAGGGTTGGGGCGTTGCGGGAGACGTTCCGGTGCAGGGCGATTATGACCGGGACGGCATCACCGACGTGGCGATCTACCGCCCCTCTAATAACCTGTGGCTGGCGCTGAGAAGCTCTGACGGCACTTGGGTCTCGCAAACCGTGGGTGTCGCCGGCGACAAGGCTGTTCCGGCGGATTATGACGGCGACGGCAAAACCGACCTGGCTCTATATAGGCCCAGCAACGGATTGTGGAATATGCTGCAGAGCGGAGGAAATTCTCAATCCGTGAACCAGATATTGTGGGGACTGGCGACCGATATTCCCGTGCCGGGTGATTATGACGGCGACGGTAAAGCGGACGCGGCGGTCTTTCGTCCGAGCGACGGCACCTGGTACATCTTCCGCAGCTCGGTCGCTGCGGGCCAGCCGCAGTATGTTACCTTCGGAACGTCCGGAGACATACCGCAGCCCGCCGATTATGATGGAGATAGAAAGGTCGATCAGGCGGTTTTCCGTCCGTCGAACGGCACCTGGTATATAAACCAGAGCACAGCCGGTATTGCTATCAGGCAATGGGGCCTGTCGGGAGACGTGCCCGTGAGCGCGCCGAATCCTAATACAAATCAATAGCCCCCGCGAGATGTAGAGGTCGATCTACAGATCCGGAAATCTGATTAAGGCTGCGTTGAAAGGAAATCAACGCGGCCTTTCTTAATGTAAATTTACGAATTAAGGGAGCAAGGAGAGGGAAATTTTGGCAAGAATCCGTTTTGATCTTTCAAAATCATTGCGATCGGACACAATCCCTATTCCAAAATTGACACAATTGGGCTGTTTTATTAGACTTAAAAACTTGCCTCCGGTAATAGAGGTGCGGCCAGGTAGCTCAGTTGGTAGAGCAGCGGACTGAAAATCCGCGTGTCGGCGGTTCGACCCCGTCCCTGGCCACCAGAAATTAGTATAATAGGCCGTAGCCGTAAGGTTACGGCTTTTCTATTTCAGTTAATAGGATTAGAATGTCGATGTAATACTATTAAAAATAGTCACTAAATAGTCACTAAGAATATGGCCCAAAAGAAACGTTCCAGATACGGAGATTATTGTGAAAAGGTGGACGGCAAGCTCTATGCTGTGGTTAATTTGCGTCAACCCTCTGGTAGATATAAGAAAAAAAGAAAGCTGGTATCTAATAAAACCGAAGCTCGTCAATGGGCTTTGAGTGAGCTAAATAAACTGAAAAAGGGCCATTCTCTCAGTTCTGATATTACTTTTCAGGAGTTTGCTGATTGGTATAAGGAAGAGTTTCTGAAAGCTCCTAGATATGAGAAAGGGATAAAGGTTGAAGGATCTAAAGATTATTTGCGCGCCGCCAATAAGATATCCAAAATGAGTAAGTTTTTTGGCTCAAGAAGGATTTCACAATTTAACGAATTGGATATCCGCCAATGGCAGTCTTTTAGGCGTGATGAAGAAAACGTCTCAACTGTTACGCTGAACAGGGATTTCGCTCTAATGAAGACAATGTTCAAGCGCGGATTGAAATATAAGGTAATTGAAAATATACCTGAATTTCCTATAAACCGTGCTGCAGAGGTTGAACGAGATAGAATTCTCACCTTTGAAGAAGAGAAGAATTTATTAGATGGTTGTAACGAATTTGAAACGATCGAAGTAGCGCGAAATGGGAAAATATATAAAACAAAAATCGAAACAAAAAGGAAGCATTTGAAAGCCTTGATAATAATCGCGGTGGATACAGGTATGAGAATGAATGAGATTTTGACGCTTACCTGGAAGGATGTTGATCTAGACGCTAATATAATTACGGTTCAGTTTTATAATGCCAAGACTCAGAAAACCCGAAAAATTGGCATGACTTCTCGTGTAAAATATGAATTGACCAAATTGCAAGACAGATCTAATAAAACCGCGAAAATATGGAACCTTACAAATATCCATCGCTCTTTTAATACCGCATGTAAAAGGGCAAATATCATTGGATTGAATTTTCACGACCTGCGACACACTGCGACCACACGTATGATTCGAGCTGGAATTCCGCATACTGAAGTGATGAAAACTACAGGACATTCTCAAATAAAAACATTCTTACGCTATTTAAACCTGATAGATTCCGCCATTCAAGACAACAGTAATCGCTTAAGCGCTTTTGTCGACGATAATCAGAATAAACTTTAGCGTTTCTATCAAGATATTAATACTTCGAGTCAACTTCCTCATTTATACGGAAGCACGAGATAAAAAGGAGATCTTAAAACAATGAAAGAAAATAGTCGAAAATACCAGATATTGCCTGATGGTGATTACACTGGTCAGGCTTTTATCTTGACAGATATAGTGGGAAGCCAAACAAGTTTAGACTATGGACGTCGCGAATTTATAATAGAATTAACCGTGACCGATGGCCCACACAGAGGTGAAATTACTTCTAAACACCGCATAACTCTTCCTCATTATCTCGCCAATATACCACCAAGGGAATGTGCAAGTGAATTGAAGGAATGGAAAGGAAAAGTCAAGAATTATTTTAAGCAGACCAACGAGATTCTTGCAAAGTGTGGTGTTAATACCACGAACTCCGACAAGGCTTATTTAATTAAAAAAATTGCTAATAACAACCGATTAAAACCTATTGTTAAATTCAAAGTCACGAATGGCGTGCCGAAAATAATTAACACAATGGACTATGCCTTTGCCGTCGATATATTTTCTGGTGACGAACGAATTCCGGATGGCAACGACGCCCCGTTTCTTTGAAAAAGTCTGTTTCACAAATAGATCACGTAATTCAGGCCAAAAAAACGGAAATTCGTCCCGATTTAAGTTTGGTTGCAACGAAGGCTGAAACTTTAGAACCTTCTTTGTTGGCCAGAGTTATTAGCGGCAGTTAAAAGGTTTTGAGCCTCTTTGATCATTTCAAAATAGGGAAGTTGAAGGAGTAGTCCGAGCATTTCATGTTCAATCTCCGATGTCATTTTACGAAACAAGTTTGAACCTTCGATAGCGTACGGCGGGCCTATCGGCATTCGAGCTATACCCCTAAGTATCTCATCACATTCTCGGGTATTTGTTTCAAACATTCGCTCCATCGCGGAGTAAATCATGCGCTCATACTCTAGTATTCCGCGTTCTTTATGAGCAATTTCAAAACGTGCGATAAGAGTGAGATACGCGTGACTGAATAAAAACATAAAGTTTTCTTCTGCTTTAGCAGATAAAAGATGCAGCCAAATGTCCTGCGCAATCTTTTTTTGAGTCGTTAGCGAAAACACAGTAGGAGTAAAACTGCCGCTAATTTGTATTATGTCATCGATGTAACCATCGAAGTATTTGGTAATTTCTTCTTCTGGCATCGATGCAAATACTTCCCTATTGCTTGAAAACACAAAGTTTCGGTATTTCTTTAACGCGTTTGAGCGTCTTATTTTGCTGGCAAAGTTTTCCGCTTTCTTCCCTCCATCAAGATCATAACAAGTGGTTAAGACCGCATTTCTCAACACGCCTAGAAAATATCTAAGTTTTTGGTCTCGCGACCCGTTATTCGCTGTTTCAATATCATCGTTAGAAATGCCGCTAACGCGCAGTTCGCAATCTGCGTCGTATACCACATTTTTTTCATAATGAGACAAATAATGAACGGTCAAAGGATTTGCATCGCGCACAACCTTGAATATCGGTTCTTTGCAAGAAGGGCATACAATCTGAAACGCTTTGCAGTCAACATAATTAATGATCTCCGAATGGATGAATTCACCAAGCAATAAACTGTATCCTAATCTCATATTGTTTATTTCTATCTTTATTGGTGGATAGAATTTGAGTTTCTTAAGTACCAAAGATGAATTGGATTACATCAGTTCCCTTTGAGATTACATAAAATATGTTAAAATTTCACAAATTTCAGTGACATTTACTCGAAATCCAACCATGAAAAAGGAAAAATATCTTCAAATATTCCGTTACTTATGCGAGTTCTCAAAGATTCGAGATAACCCTGTTCGTAATATAGAAGTTTCCGAAGGTAAATATCCTGAGAAAGTGTGGTTTGAGGAAATTCTAAAAAGTCCATTTTTCGAATGTATTACTTTTCCAGACTTTAATGAAGAATCTGAATATTGGATCAAAATAAGAAAACCGGCCGGGGAACCGATTGAACCAAGTTTTCGGAAACTGAGCAAGGTATTAGACGAATGGATAAATCCTGTGAGTCTCTTAAGCGAAAACGATATTCCCATCTTAAATACAACTATTACTAAAAATGGAGAGATCCTTGAGCTTGATGACTTTCCCCAAGTTCGTGATGACCTTCAACAATACATCGAAACGAAATGGCTTGAAGATTTGATCGATTACAAATCAAGATCAGCGGATTACCAGGCCAGATTGTCCGTATTCCAAGAGCTCAGTAGTATCTATAAACGTTTTTTCGGAATATTCAATAAAGCTGAGCAATTTGGAGAAGAATATGAGTTAGTAGTAGGAATCGGTTTACTTAATTATAAGCAGGATGATAATTGTCCGCACATATATCGCCATCTGTTGACTGCAAAAGTAGAGATATCATTTGAATACTCGGAGAGAGAATCCTTTCTTACGGTTTCTCCCAGCACTGACAGCAAAATTATAATTGAGAAGGACGCGATAATTGATTTAGTTGATCAATTTGAATCCCAAAATATCATAGATGCGGAAAATATCGTTGTCGATTTTTTGAAGGAGAGGGGAATTGTCGATGACCTTTTTGATAAAGATATTACGGACGCCCTTCGAATGTTTGCGGAGCGCTGTCACAGCGACGGAGAATTTAATGAAGACAGCAATAGGCCGAAAGGGATCTCAAAGAAGCCTATAATTTCTTTTTCGCCTGCACTATTATTAAGAAAAAGAAATACAAGAAGTTTTACTGCGCTTTATGAAAAGATCATTGATGATTTGAGAAAAGCGGATGATATAAATATCCCTTCTCTCAATGATCTTATTGGTTACTATGAAGAGCAAGACGAAGTTGTTGGTGGCCATTATTCATCTCCACTCCTTTTGGATGAACCTAATAACAACACTATTTATTTCCCGAAAAAGTTTAATGACGAGCAAGTTGCAATAGTTCAAAGAGCACAAACTAACGACAAAGTTTTGGTGCAAGGGCCTCCAGGGACCGGTAAGTCTCACACGATTGCTAATCTAATTTGTCATCTTCTCGCTCAAGGTAAGAGGATTCTTGTTACCGCACAAAAAGAACAGGCTTTAAGTGTTTTAAAGGAACAACTGCCGACCGAGACGCGAAATCTGGCTGTTACTTTAATGGGTGGAGATACTTTATCCATTCAGGATATGGAAGCAAGTGTAAACGCTATAACCGAAGGGCTTGCAGCGTGCAATATTCCGGAGTCTAATATTCACATACAAAACTTGGAAAAGAATCTATCTCGATTTAACGAACAGATTGCGGAAACAACAAATGAATTATTAAAAATAAAAGAAAAATCCACTCGGAAACAAGTAGTCAATGAAGTATATCAAGGAACACTTCTACAAATCGCTGAACGTCTCGAAACGGACGCTGAGGTTTTTAAGTGGTTCCAGGATTCATATTGTAAAGTAGAACATTTCGATATTGCTAATAAAGTCAAAGAATATGTCCGTCAATTAGAATATTATGAAAAACTTGATTGCAGTGCCTTCGATCGATTTATTCCTAATAAAGAAAATCTTATTTCCGTGGAGAAACTCCAGATCTATCGCAAAGTCACCGGCGAAATCGAGCAGCGGAGACAATTTGCCGGAATGGATAAATTCATTGATTGTTCAAATTTGGTAGATCTTAAAAAGAATTTAAAGTCTCTTCTGGAATCATTTATTTCGATTGAGAAAAATACCGTACCTTGTAAGTCAAAGTTGATTTCCGAATACGCACTTAATATTTCGAATTGGAAAAAGAGAATAGTTGAAACTGATAAACTTCTAAGCCAATTATCAAAGCAGAGTTTAGGAGAATTAGATCAGAACATAGAAATTTTGTACCCGAACAACAAAAGTTTAATTCAATTAAAGAACGACGCTCGACGACTTTTAGAATATTTAAATGAAGGAAATTACCTTGCCGGGATCTTTTTTAACCTAAAGAAGGCACTCCTTCCGAAAGACATCAAAGAAAAGCTTTACTTCATATCCGAAGTGAAAGTGAACGGCAGTGACTGTGATTCCATAACCGAATTTGAAGCTGTACTCAAGGATTTAGAAATTAAGCAAACTTTCGAACGACTCGTTGATATCTGGGAACTACAACCAGAAGATAAACGAAAGAATTATCTTCATTTCGAAACTTTCTATACGGCACTTAAAGAAGAGACAACGACTTTAATTAAGGCTATTGAGCAATCAATTGAGATCAAGGCTAATATTGAATTAAATTCGAACGTGAGAATTTATTCGACAGATAGTGCAAAAATTGAGGAACTAGTTGAACGTGTTGATTTGAACCTATTATTGAAACAAGAAAAGTTCCTGCGAGAAAAACTTTCAGATACACTACAACATCTTGGATTGCCGAATTCACACATTATTTCAAATATCCTATCAACAGATCTTAATCAATTGGATATATACCAGTATGAATTGCATCTTTCGAAGCTTGAAGAAATTAGAAACGACGCTCAAAAATATCGGGAGTTTAAGAGATTTGAATCGACGTTACAGGAGCATCTTCCGCTCCTGCTTGGCGATATTATCCTAGGCATCCTCGACAGAAATGAAATTAATAATCTTAAAGCTGCATTATGTTTTAGAAACGCCCAGATGTCAGTGTCCAAAATGTTACGAGCTGACTTTGAGGAAGAACTTCTTACTAAACTAGATGATTTTGAGCACGAACGGGAAAGAGTTATTGAAGGCCTGGCCACCAGGAAAGCGTGGCTGCATGTGTTGGTAAATCTTCAGAGCAATAGATCTTTGCGTCAGTATCTCGAGGCTTGGGTAATGGCGGTAAGAAAGATTGGCAAGACTGGTAAAGGTAAAAGAGCTTTAAAGTTTCGCAAAATCGCTCAGTCACATATGGAGCAATGCAAAGATTCCATCCCATGCTGGATCATGCCTCTTTATAAGGTTGCAGAAACAATTAACCCAGAAGCGGGAATGTATGATTACGTTATAATTGACGAAGCAAGCCAACTTGGTCCGGATGCAATTTTTCTATTGTATATATCTAAGAACGTAATTATTGTTGGAGACGACAAACAAACATCGCCGGAGTATGTAGGTGTGGACGCGAACACAATGACTCCCCACATAAATCAACACTTACAAGGTATTCCTTTTGCCGATCACTACGACACTAATTTCAGCTTTTTTGATCATGCGAAACTATTTTGTGCCGGCCTTATTGTTTTGCGCGAACACTTCAGATGCATGCCTGAGATAATAGAATTTTCAAACAAATATTTTTACGCTCCTGAAGGTAAAGGCTTATATCCATTAAAACAGTATTTGGAAAACAGGTTAGAACCCTTAAAGAATGTATTTTGTTCATCCGGATATACCAGTGGTCAGTATCAAAATATAATCAACGTTGTGGAAGCTCAGGCGATAGCTGACAAAATAACGGAGTTATCGTTAGATGAGAGATATGATGGCAAAACGTTTGGAATTATCGCGTTGCAGGGAAATGCTCAGGCAGCTTTAATAAATAATCTTCTTCTTAAGAAGATTGATGAAAAAGAGTATCGAAAAAGAAATATCAAATATGGAAATTCTGCTGCATTTCAAGGAGATGAGCGAGACGTGATGTTTCTAAGTTTAGTAACGGCACATAATCATAACAGAGCGCCGTTGGTAAAACCGGAAGATGAAAGACGATTTAATGTAGCAGTAAGTAGGGCAAAAGAGCAAATTTGGCTTTTCCATTCGATTCAGATCGAGGACTTAAGTAATAACAATGACCTACGGTATAAATTGCTTGATCATTTTCTTAATTGCAGCGTCCAGAAAATCCCAACCCAGCAGCAGATTCGCCGAACAATGGGAACACAACCATCACCGTTTGAGAGTTGGTTTGAAGTCGATATTTTTAATGACATTGTAGCAAAAGGATATCAAGTTATACCTCAATATGAAGTAGCCCGTGGAAAATATCGTATTGACTTAGTTTCTGTTCTACCTAATGGCAGGAAAATCGCTATTGAATGCGACGGCGATAAATTCCATGGTACCGAGCAATACGAGAATGATTTAATGAGACAGCGGGTTTTGGAAAGATGCGGATGGCAATTTTTTCGGATAAGAGGCGGAGAATATTATTCAGATCGTAGAAAATCTTTAGAACCCTTGTGGGATTTGATCGGACCCAGTAGTCTTAATGAAATCGAATCCGAACCATATAAAGTCCCGGTTATTATTAACGAGGAATTAGCGTCTGCTAAATTTGCTAATGGTCCGGCGATCCCCTCACATTCGCACTCAGAGTTATTTGAGAATGGACACTCTGAATTTGTCGAAATTAGAGAGGGATTCCTCGGTGATGAAGGGGATTTTAAAGTTTCCGGGTTAGAGTCTTTTTCAAGTATTTCAGAATTTCTTGTTTTCACTTCAAAGTTCAATGTATATAAAGTTAAAAACCAGGGTTTCACCTCTACACCCCAGATCCTTGACGGTATAGACTTTGAACCAGATGAAAAAATAATTTACTTAACCGGTACGAAGAATTATTTGGAATTTTTGATAGTTGCTTTTACGAACGGCAAAATAGGCAAGGTACGCCTAGAAAGTTATCAGACAGAATTTAATCGACGAAAACTTCGCAATGCGCACAGTGACGAGTCGCCGCTAGTGTTTATTGAATTATTCGAAAATGATCTTGATTTAGTTGCGATTAGTAATATCAACAAGGTTATACTTTTTAACACGAGTCAAATTAATTCTGTTTCAAGTCGAGTTACAACCGGTGTTAAGGTAATGAATTCCAAGGATGGAAGTTACATGTCAGATGTGAAGAAAGTGGACGCGACTTCTTTTCAAAATGTCGAATATTATCGTAAAAACATTCCGGCAATAGGAAATTATCTTCTCCAGGGAGATAATTTTAAGAATTAATTAGTCTGAATGCTTATAGGTTACTATTCTAGACATAAGGCTGCTTCTCTTTCCACATGGTATTGCGACCTAGATATCTCCCACCCGGTTCTGTATCAACTCACTAAATATAGCCTTCCATTTTTATTTATAATTGAATTTACATGTTAAAAGTGTGTTAAAATCCATCAAAAATAAAGAAGTACAGTCTCTCACAGTGCCTCATTTTAAGACCGTCTATGAGAAAACAACAAGAGGCTGATAAAAACAAAACTTAGGAGTCCCACGAATGACAGATAATCTTATCTATCCTCGTCCTGAAGCCCGACCGGTTCCATACGATAAAAATCACGATAGAGCAAAGAAAGCTCTTGATTTCATCATCCGGATCTTAGCTGGAGCTTTGGAAAGTATCCCTGAAGGTGAAAAAAACAATGATGGTATTGACATGAATCGTGCCAGCCGAATCGTGTTTGTTTCGGGGGAGCCTGGTACGGGAAAAAGCACGTTGTATCTTACGTTGAGAAAAATGATAAGTTCGGAGAAAGAGTATGGCGATGAATATGAAAACCCGAACTTGTTGACGAAATTAAAAAGTATCAGATGGTTAGATACGCTCGATTTGGAAGTCGCCGGCGAGGAAGGGGAAAATTTGCTAGCCGGAGTCTTAATCAGATTGATAGAAGAGCTTACAGGTGAAAATTCCACTTCTAGTACATCAATTTCCAGCCCCTGTGAAGACGCTATAAAAGATTTAGAAGACTTAGCCACTGACATTGGAATTGCCTGGGAAGGAAATCTGCAGGCTCGTGCCGCTGCTTTAGATCCGGACACCTACTCCGAAGAAGTGATGCGGACCCAACGGGCCCGGCTCGGGGTAAATAAACGATTAAATGATGCTCTTGATAAGCTCTCCGAAAAAGATTGTTTTGATTGTGGAAAGCAGACCCTTTTCGTTCTTCCAGTTGATGACTTCTATCTAAAGCCGGCTGCCTCTTTGCAGTTACTTCGTCTGCTCAGAATGATCTCGATTCCACGGCTATTTTTCCTGGTGATGGGTGATATTAAAACTGTCGAAGCCCTTTTTATGGAAAAATCTCTGGCGGATTGGACAGCAGTCGCAGGCAGCAGACTTTTCCATAACGAATCGGAGCGGCTCAATGAGGCGCTGAGACGAGCACGAGAACTTCGGGGACGCTATTTACGAAAGCTGCTACCTCCTGCGCAACGTCACGTTATCGAACCAATGGATTGGTTTGAGGCATTGGAGTTTGAATTATTTTATGCTCACATAAAAGAAGATGAAAATAAAAAAGCAAATGAAAGCACTCCCCTCGAGGAATTGATGAAAGTGGTGAAGTTAGACGATCCGGTATTGGAATCTGAAAAGTCAGAAAAAGCAGTAAACCAAGAAGACAATATTCACAAGCAGGTAAATACAAACCCTGTAGCAGATACCAAAATTGACAATTGTATACCGGAAAATATCTTATCATTTCTTATATCTCCTGCAATATCAGGAGAAGAAAAAAAGGAAAAAGAGAGAAAAAGACAGGAGAGCAATAAAGCGAAGGAAAAAGTCAGAGAATCTCCCGGTGAGCGAGCATTAAAAAAACAGCGGTCGGCTTACACCGCTCTTCAGATCCTCGACGCCACACCCCGCGAGGTATTGGATTTCGGCGCTATGTTAAACGAAGTTCAGAAGAAACGGGACCGATTCGTAGCAAATAAAGAGAAAGTTAGAAGTGATGAAAAGGTGCCGCAACTTCTAGTATCTATCATGGAAATGACAGATCTTGCCAGGGAGGAGCAGAATTTTTTAGATGAACGACAACAGAAAATATTAGAAGGTGTTATTCCAACAAGGCTTTATTCTCCCGAGGAACTTATTTTAAATATGGATAAATTGCATCTGGAGCCGTTAAAGCAAACTTGGGAAGTAAAAAGTAAGGATCGGCTTTGGATTAGAAAACATCATTCATGGAAACTTTCTGCGATTGAAACATCCGAAAAGGGGCTAGACGGGAGGCGCAAAGAGAAAGAGCTGGAAAAAGATCCTTATGCCAAGCTGCCTCCCCGTCCGGCGGCATGGTTCATTTTGTTACATGATTTGGCCTATCTTTGGAATCCACTTAGTATAACGAAAAATCTAGTTGAAAAATTCTGTAAAGAATTAAATGAATGGGAATTCTCAGGTGATGCGGCAAAATTGACAGAACATGGGAAATCCTGGAAAAAGGATGCTATCCACAGATTTTTGAATCTATTTGAAATGTATGTTCATAAACCAAATAAGGCCCTGAATGAGAAAGAAAAAGGGGAGGAAGAAGGACGAAGTTTAATCCATGATCCCACGGAATATTTTCCAGGGTGGATTGTTGTAAAGAAAAAAAATTATGGATACAAACATCTTCCTGTTCCAGAGTTTTTCACTTTTAGAGATTTCGATCGGTTCCTCTTCATCTGGAATATGGGATTAAAGTGGCTAGGTGAAGAAAAAGAAATTGAGAAATTTTTGTTTCTCTGGAGATTATCGGGCAAGGTTATTTTTCTAGATGAAAAAGAGAAGTGGTTTGAAGATTTTTCAAAGGGGAGCGACAAATGGTTCGGAGATTTCTTTGCTGAAAACCCTAAAGGAAAGGATTTTCATGAATATTTTAATTCATTTCGTAAAGAAAAAAGACAAATAGAGTGCCAGTATAAGGAAAGGGAGAATGAGCAGATGGAGAAATGGGAAGGTCAAATGCATAAATATCAAGGGATTATCTCTGATAATAAGGAAGATGAATGTCTGCCCCGCGTTTAGCCAACATACCATTTGAGCACATTGAAGCCGAGCTGGGGGCCTTTCCTATTGCTTCGGAAGCTAGTTTTCGGAACGGAATAACTTCCTTAAATCCCGCGACGAGCAAAGATGATAATCTTTGGCGGGGGGCCGAGAGATATATACTTCAAAATCTTCCCTCTGTCACGCCGGACGAAGCGATCACTCTTCGGGATAAGCTCTGGTTTAACAGTTCAAATGGAAATGAAACCGACACCGGACCGGTTCCATTAGTCAGTTATGTGAGGCGTCTGGCAGCAGATTACCTTGATCCGTACGGAATTCCGGTAAGCCCTTCGTATACTTTTCAAACTGAAATGAGCGCTCCTGAGGCAAGGTTGCGTTGGAGTTGGCTGTGTCGAGCATTGCCACCTGATTTTCTGCGAACCGTGCGCGGCGTGGTTGATCCCGATTCGCATCATTTTCCTCTCCATCCAGTAATGCAGAAGATGCTACAAGACAAAGGATTTGCCGAAACGCATCTTCATCTCGGTGCTGCGCTGGATTTTTCATTGGCTTGGGCTTCTTTAATGTACCAGTTTACGAGATCGGAAAGCAGCCATCGTGACTTCGAAAGTGTGGGTGCCGATTTTAGACAGGGAAAGCGTTTAGGACTTTGGCTTCTTTATAGCTGTATAGTAAGGCTTATACTGGCTGAGTACGTTTTTGATAAATCTTCCCGTAACGAATCAGCCAGCTTTTCCACCTTTGTCAAAGACATATATTTGTCTCGGCCAGATTCTCGACTGGATATAGTAGAGCAAGTCCGCTTTCAATCGATTACCTCCCAATTCAAGCAGGGAAAATTACCTGGAGAACGATCTCCTGTTGGCCCTGAGGAAAGAATGGGAAAAAGATTCGCTAGAGCCCGAGCTTTGTATAATAAACTCAACAGACAATCGAATATTTTCCTTAGCCGTAATAGCGAAAAAAATCTTTTGCGAGCGACATACAAACCAGAGAATCGGTGTGATATTTATCTGAATGATCCTCTCGCCCGCATAACGGGATGGCGCGAAACCGAGAGAAATAGTCCCGAGACTTTATTTGTTGAAAAAGCTCTTAAGTACCTTGAGCAATGTGATAGCGATAAAGATTTCGCTCTTCTTTTTTGGCAAATGATCCGCATTCGATGTCTGGTCTACAGGCACGTGGTTCAGAGACCTCTGACACCTGGTTTGCAATGGTTCGTGCGCTTTTTCTCCCGTATCAAACCTTTGCGAAAAAACATATCAGAAAAAATTCTTATACACACGGCTGCTCATATTTGCGGCAAGGAATTAGGATTGCGTTCGCTTGAGGTGCGGCTCGGGACCGAGGCGAGCGTAACGGAATGCTTGGCGAAAGTGCAAAAAGTAGAAAGTATTAATCATTCACGAGAAAGGTCAGATCGCTGGCAACCTAAAAAACTTCTAAGCAAAGACGAAGTGGAAACGTTAATAAAAGAAAATAGTAAATATCCGAGAATGGAAGTAGGGGCACTATTCCACTTTTCTCGAAAACGTGGAGGAGGTTGGGAAAAGGGCAAATTAAATGCTTACGGTCTGGATCATTCTTATCCCGGAAGACCCAAGAATAAAAAATTGGGGAAGGACGCGGGCAATCCGATAGGATTTCGTTTTGCGCGTTTTTATATGGAGCAGCGACAGCATGCGCAAGCGTTGGTTAATCTTTTTCAGAAATACCCTATGTCGTTGCGTACCGTTCGCGGCTTTGACCTATGTACCGATGAGGCAGGGGTTCCCATTTGGGTAATGGCACCACTAATTCGATGGGTTAAAGATGCGTCCCACCAAGCAATTCAACAACTGAAGCGTCGAGGTGAGTTTGACATTCCGCCGACGCGTCTCAGTATTCATGCTGGCGAAGATTTTGTTTACTTATTAACGGGCCTGCGTAGACTTGATGAAGCAATAACTTACTTAAACTTGCAGGAAGGTGACAGATTGGGGCATGCCTTAGCTCTTGGTATCGACCCCAGTTCGTGGTGTAAGCGAGCCGGACGAGTAATCGTTTCCAGCGAAGAACGCCTTTTCGATTTGATCTGGGAATGGAGTTGTTACGCGCGACAAAATATCCCTGTCAGTAGCGAGCGATTGGCTTATGTGAGAACCGAAATGGTGCATATTGCAAAAATTATTTTCGATGATCTTATATCGCCGGAAGAGCTGATGGATTTTGTCTATAATTTATATGATGAGAAAAGATTAAAAGGTGAGGGATACCCGGACAGGCCTCGATTTGAAACTAATGAATCGAAGGAAAAAAGTAGTACCGACAGAAAATTATTGGGAAAATATCTAACGGATGACATGGTCTGGCGTAGAGGAAGAATTCCACAAACGATTGACTTTAGCCAAAAGCACGAGGAAGGGGCGTTACAGGAACTTCAAAAAGGAATGCGTCATAAAGTAGGTAGCCGCTGTTTGGCGATCGAAGTCAATCCATCATCGAATCTTTTGATCGGAGATTTAGGCAATTTCATCGAACATCCTTTATGGAGGCTAAGACCGCTTATCCCTGAAGATAGTGTCTCGCCTCTCTCACTTACGATTGGAAGTGATGATCCACTGACATTTGCGACGACCTTGCCACATGAGTATCAATTACTTTTTGATGCCATGATTTTAAAAGGTTGTTCGCACGAAGAGGCTATGCGATGGCTTGATAACGCACGTGAAGCTGGGATGGAATCTCGTTTTACACTTCCGGTAAAAAATATACGACCTGAAAAACTAAGAATAAATCTTTTAGGTTGGCCGCGTCCTGTAAGTCCACCATAGCAGTATGAAAAAAGATATATACAACTGGGCATGGGAGATGCGAGTAATAAATGATCTACGAGAAAAAGGCTATTATTACGAACCAGGCTTTTGTATGGATGTCGATACTCTCGAACCTCTACTTAAAGCCGCCGGATCATTAGGCCCTTTATTTGTTCCTGCACAAATGAATTCGAATCTTCCGATAATCTCAACCCAGCCGATTCTCTCGGCGGGTCGATGGCGGCCTTTTGATCGTCGCAGCGCCATCGGATGGCACAATGATTTTTCGACATTAATAAGAAGGCCGAATTTAAGCCTTTCTTGGATCCAAAGAGAAGATCCGATCAAACCGCTGGGCGGAGCTTGGAAGGTAGCATCAGTAACCGCAATGGTGACCAGACTTCGGCAATCGAAAAGCGGAAGAAAGCTATTAGCTGAACTTGCTCACCAGGCAAGGCCCTTCGGTTATAACGATTCGGGCAAAGCTCAGCTTTTTAGCACGGTTAAAAAAAATATCAGGGGCCGAATAGAGATGCGATTTTACGGGCGGGCACTGATGGAGGGATCCCAGATTCATTTCGGCGAGCTGTCCAAACCGATTCGCGACATCATTGCTGTGGTTGAAGACACCGCCGATCAGGTAAGCGAGATCCTGCCAGCAACAACCGGAGCGCTTTTAATTGTTGATAACAGATTCAGTCTTCACGATCGTTTGGAACAAACAGTAACCGGCCCCAAAGAAAAAAGACGGAGGGCCGGATTGTGCTTTGTCCAAAAACTCTATTCTCATTTTGAAACGGGAGCCTTAGCGTCGGGTAGCCAATAAAAAAACATTTATCGAATTCTTGAAAGGTTCACCCTTCCAAGAATCGAGAAGTTCGATCTGCTCATAGCCAATGGCTTCTGCCTCCGCCGCTAGCCTTTTTACGTCCGCAACAGCCAGTTGATGTTCCTCAAATAGTAACTCTTTTTCGCTTTTACAACCGTAAACATATTGAGCTATCAGACGGTCGGAATGCTCGGGAACCTGCCGGAACCGGTAAAGAAACATAACGTCGTTTGGTTGTCCCTTCGGACCTGGCTCCCGGTCTTCGTTAAGTATCCCGGAGACATTTGCAGCATGGGCGAGTTGCAGAATTAATCGACCACCCGGAAGTAACGAGTTGAAACACCGGGTTAAAATTTCACTTGCCTCCGTAAATGTATGTATGTAATTAAAGGACCAGCACAGTGAAACAATGCCGTTATAAATTGCGTTTTCCTCAAAGTCTTGAATTTGCGCGACCTGAACACGATCTTTGCCTATACGATTGGTTGCCAGTTGTACCATTTCCAGGGAAGCATCGAATCCGCTCACGTTAAACCCTGCAGCTAAGGCCTTTTCCAGAAATACGCCAGTGCCGCAACCCATGTCTATAATTCTGCCGGGCGGCTTTGGCAGTTTCGACAACACGAATGAATGGTCATCTTGATAGTGATGCGGCGGGGTATGCCAGTCATAGCGATGAGCAAGTTGGTTGAACAATGCATATTTCATAGCATTTTATCGAGAAACCTTGAGAGTAGTCATTTTCTGCACAGTTTGTTCAAAAACAGCAAGTAGTATTTTCTTATCTTTGATCGGTTCCCGCAACAGAGCTCGCGGGGCAGCCCGCTGTAATGGTCTAAGGCATTCAATAATCCTTGCGCGCGTCTTTTTGGAGCGCGTATTTTGAACCGGAAATTCTTCCAAGGCTTTAATTAGGTCCTCTACAGTGCCTTTTCTAATTAGATCGAAGAAAGAACATCCGTTGAGAAAAACAGCACGGGCGTGCGATTGAAGACCGGTTCCTAAGCACACATAACACTCAACAACGCTCATACTGCGCTGAACTCTGCGTACCCATTCCTTGGCTTTACTTCTCTCTATTTCATCGAATATCGCGCGAAAAAGACCATTCCATCGTAACCATGACCCAACCTCTTGCGGTTCGGCAGCGGGGTTTTTCAGAAAACTTCCCGGACCCGGCCGACGCCAATATCCATGCATCAGGATCGCCCACTCGTCTGGTTTGAGTTGCGAATATGAGCGCTCCGCCGGCCAAAGGTTTTCGTCGGTCATACGATTAAAAAACGGTAAAAGCGTATTTCGACGAACTCCGCGCAGTAAACCCAAGGCCTCGGACGTGTAAAAGGCCTCGCTTGTGGGCGTTTTGTTTCTGTTTGCAATAACAAGTTCTTCGTCAAAGATCGGAACCGCGCCTTCACCCGTGCAGCAAGGGCATCGCCCACTAGAATGTGATCTTACTAGGCAAGCGGAAGATGGAGAAAGAGGAGCTACGGCAGGGATCTCGAGCGCAAGCTTACGTTTTTGAATAGTAGCTATCAGTCCGCTTTCCCCGGCTAACTCTACGTATCCTCCTCCTACTGCTAATGCGTCGCGAATACAATTGATTTTTTCGTTCGGAGAATCAGAAGACGGTAGGAAGCGTCTTCCCGCAGCCCGAATTGATGATAAGCCTTTTCCTCTTTTCACAGGAAAATCATATTCTATACCAAGATTTTTGAGCCGCTTACGGACCGTATCTAACACAGATGCCGGCAACTCAAATCCCCAAATTCGCATTTCTTCTATCAGCGGATTGATCAGCAATCGTGCGGAAGGCATTTTCGTCCATAGGTGGGCCAATTCGTCAATTTGTTTAAGATCGTCTTGTTCCTCGTCGAGAAGAAGGCGGCCAATTTCAACATCCAACCCGCCAATTTCATAAGGCCTAATCTTATCACTAGTCTCAAACTCCACCTCTAGCCCCTCGAAATCTATGGGATCGACCTTTTCAGCGGATGTTTCTTCGCCGATAAGTCTCTTAAGCCATTGCTTCCCACTTTTGGCCGATGCCTCGGTTTTTACGAATCTGTTATCGTTCTTGACGTTTTTTTGTTTTCCAGAAGATGAACGGATGGATATTTTGCCGCTTAATGCCCGTCCGGTGGGTGTTTTTAAGCGGCCGACCCGAGACGCGGTTCCTTCGCCAACGATTTTACCTCCATCCGGGCCCCCACCTGGACCGAAATCGATGATCCAATCACTAGCACGGATAAGGTCAAGATTATGTTCGACCAGGACGACGGTGTTACGTCCCTTCGCCACTATATGATCCAACACCTTCAGTAAACGCATAACGTCCTGCGGATGAAGACCGGCGGAAGGCTCGTCCAGCACCAGCATAAGTCCCTCGGGGCGTTGCTTAGACAGTATCATAGCGATTCTGAGCCGCTGATATTCACCGCCGCTTAGCCTGTCAATCCGTCTTCCTAGAGTAAGATAGCCTAGGTCCAACGCGATCAACTGTTCAAACAGAGCATTCCAGGCCACCGAAGAGGTAATAGGATGGCTCAGCAGATGATCGAAAGATAGCGCGAGTATATCAGCGATGTTCGACCCATGGATTCTTATTCCAAGTACTTCCTCTCCGAAACGCGATCCGCCGCAATGAGGACAAAGTGTCCATCTATCCTCCCCGTCTTCGATTTCTCCCAAACCGAGACAGGTCTGACATCTTCCTAGTCCCGCGTTCCAGCCGAAATCAGTTGCGGATAATTTTGCCTTGCGGGCTTCGCTTGTTTGGCTGAATACACGTCGCAGATCTTCTGCGATCTTTAGTAGAGTAGCGACGGTGCTGCGTCGCTGAATCCCGGGAGTTTTCGGTTCCAAGGCAAGGACAGAGCTAATATTCTTGGTGCCGGATATCTTTTTCCAAGCTCCACCCGGCCGTATGAACTCCTCGAATTCTGCATGTTTCGAGATCTCCTGACCTAGTGCCGGAAGAAGGACGCCTCTTATAAAGCTTGATTTTCCCGATCCAGACACGCCCGTGATACTGACCATCCGCCCAAGTGGTACTCTGCATGTAATATTTTCGATATTGTGAATTCGCGCTCCTTCGACGGTAAGCCAGGACCTGTGGGATTCGGTCGGCAACCTAGAACGCTTAATCAAAGGAAACCAAGCCGGTTTAAATATCTGGTCGGGCCTGCCGATATTCACTATACGCCCTCCCTTATCTCCTGCGCCGGGTCCGATCTCTATAATTTTATCGGCCACTTGGGCAACGGACAGGCGATGTTCATTTATTACCAGTGAGTGACGTTTTTTCAAATCATTGAGAGCCGAAGAAAGACGCGTGACATCTTCTTCATGAAGCCCCCGAGCCGGTTCGTCGAGCAGCAATCCCAGACCGTTTCCCCCAGCTCGCAAGAGCGCAGCTATCCGGGATCTCCGGCTTTCTCCTTCACTAAGTGTTGTCATTCCACGTTCGCCCGAAAGGTGCCCCAGCCCGGCCGAGACGAACGATTCGGCGGCGGTATGCAAAACAGCAGCTAGACTGTGGGCCTGATCAGGCAAGCCGCGCTCTATTTTCCCCGCAGGGATTGTAAGTAAGGAAAGTTCTTCAAATCCGAAGTGCAGCAAAACTGGAAGACTCCACTTACCTAATCTTAGTGCGCGCGCTTCACGAGACCAGCGCGTGCCTTTGCATTCTTGACATGGACCCTCGGTCGTCAATTTTTCAAGCGCGCTCGCCGAGTGTCCTTGTCCTTCTGCGCGCCGAAGAATTGCATTTATGAAACCTGGAAATCGGCGTCGAGTACTTACTTTGCGGCCGGTTCGCAGATCAATGTCTGCGATTGCCTCCTCACCTGAGCCCCAAAGAATAAGGTGCCGAGCGTTCTCACTGAGAGTTTTCCACGGGACATCCGGCGAAAACCCGTGTAGCTCACGTAAGCCTTCTATGGTTTCGTGTTGAATGTTCACATGACGGTAATTTTTTTCGGTCCAAAGTGATATTGCGCCTTTATGCAAGCTCAATCCCGGGTTAACGATCAGTTTGTCGATAGAAACATTGCGCTGCAGCCCTAAGCCTTGGCAAGACGGACAGGCACCACTTTCAGGGTTCGACGGCGCATTAAAAGAAAGCAATGCATTGGAAGGGCGGGCAAATGGCAGTTTTACGTCGGGATGAACCCAATGCTTTGCGCTATCGAGCAATATACCTCGGTCACTTTGAAGTTCATCCGGAAGGTCCTTACCTTGATGAAACTCCACTATAACGTCTCCGCCAATATCGAAGGACTTTTGTAATAAAAACAATAATTGTTCAAAAGAATCGCTCTTTACATTATAACTTCCGATCTTTGCTTCGATTAGATGTTTTACGTTATCGGCCAACGGTCGGAAGCGGTCAAGCTCAATCTCCCGTCCCAAACCTGCTTTATCGCCCCTATCGGTTTCACTACGGATAAGCACACTCTTTATCTCATGACGCCGCAAAAGGCCGATGGCCCGAACCCCATTGCTCCGCTCCCATCGTTCGACCACGACCCAAATCGTTAGTGTACCTGTATAGTTATTTCCTATCCATTCGCTATAACTGAACGGTGAAGGCGATGGCACAAAATCACTTACTTCATCAGACCAGGGTGCCGAGTAGCGCCGGAAATAAGCGCGCAATAATGCCAGTAAACCACTGGACGTCGCTACCGTAGTGCGCCGAGAAGCCCGGAAAGAGCCTTGGCCGAAATGCACACAAGGCGGCAAAGCACTAATAAACGCATGGACATCCTCTTCGCCTAGATGTTGCTGTGAAATATTGAGAAAGCGGCGCAAGCGAATATTGGCCTCCACTGCCAGAGTATTAGCCAGAAGAGAGCTTTTTCCCGAACCTGAAACACCGACAATCATTGTTGCCTGGCGCAAGGGTAGATTTAAGCTCACCGCTTTAAGGTTATTGGTGCTAGCTCCGACAATTTCAATCTTGTTCACCATTACGCGATCATTTCCTTATTGGCGTGGAGAATAAAAATACTTCTAGAGTTAAATTCCGTCGGATAATTTTCAAATGCGACCGAACACTCGCCTCGGTAATGAAGCGTACGATGGTTTGAGGTCAACAACACATCTCCGGCTTCTAAAATAAAAGGAAAAGAAACTTCGAATGCTGCCCGTGCAATCTCGGCAATCCGTTCATCAAGCGATGTCATAGCATTCCCGTAGCGACGCTCTGCCGCCCGCAATGTTTCCGGATGATAACGTATGAAATCTTTTCCGACGATTTGTCCCGACCACATAAAGTTCGAACGGTCATTTAACATGTTAACTTCGACTACATTTAGAAAATCAAGTGTTTCCAAATTATTTGAACATTCCAAAAAGGCAATTATATCCTTCATACGTGCTACTCGGCTGACTCCATACAGGGGGGATCCAGGATCCGGTTCGAAGCATTGCATAGCTGTGAGCGCTGGAGGAAAGGTCTCCGTGTTTAAGTCGGTATGAAATTCTCCTTCGCGTGTGGTATGAGAAAGTTCGCGGGTCCATGGAGACATTTTGAAATACTTAACGATTTGACCGCCGCGATAAGTGCGAAAATCTCTCCCAATCGTGCGTGCGATGACAAGTAACGTAACGCCGCTGCGGCTTGCTGGCAATCCTTTTAAAATTACGTGATCTCGGCCTTGGTAAGCGTGGCTTATTTCTCGCGAAAATTCCTGCCATTCTTTTGAAGATATCAAAGGAAATCCTGCAAAATCATCCTTCGCTTCTTGCTCCATTTTTTCCAGAGTATTAGGGAGCGAAGAGAGCGACTCTAATGTCTCGACGATTTTCGGTGGTACAAATATAACCGGAGGGGCAAGATTATTCACGGCTTATTAAAGCGAAAAAGCAGCTTATAGCGGTACTGATGATTGAGCAACTCGGTGAGAGAATCGTATTTAAATTCGGCTTGAGCAGGATCATAAATTATCCATCCATCTCTTCGTAAAGGACGTAGAGCACCATTTAGCCCGCTGTGAAGAGCTACTTCTAATATCTCAAACGGAGAGCGACTGAAAACAGTTTGACCCTCGTTCTCCAGCTGCAGACTCCAACGCTCCCAAAGTGGGTTTTCAGTATGGCATCCTACTACTATGAAGGCCTCTCTCCCAGGACGGAGCACTCGCGATATTTGTCGAAATAAACTGTCAACATCCTTTATCAAGTGAAGAACTTCGTGACAGGTTATTAAGTCAATGCTCGCCGTTGGGATCTCGTTCCACCGCTCAGGTGAAAGCATTTGAACGGAAGCGGCGACATTCTGAAGACGAAAACGTGCCCTCTCGCGGCAATGCGAAGAAGGTTCGACGCCTATTACAGCTTTGGGATGTAATACATTTACTATTTCTTCCAGCAAGCCGCCATGATGACAGCCTATATCAAGTATTTTTTCGAAAGGAATATAAGTGTCTTTTCTTATATGCCCTATCAGATTTGCCCAAAAAATTTTATTAGCACTTTCTAAGGTTGTATCGCTTTCAAGTGGCTGTAGGGGAGATGCTGCAATGATCCTTAACTTTTCACTCATGGACAACGCTGAGGCGAACAACCGCGAGCCTCAGTTTCACCTCCGCATGGGTCTATCCCAAAATGATGAATAAATAGTTCACGGCTATTGTTAAAAGCACCTTGCAGGTCCGCATAATCATCGGGTCCCCGCATTCCGAAGTAAGGAAAATGGTGCAAAAAATGGCCGAATAGTAAATCACAATCTTTTTTATAAGCATGCGTATCGAGAATATGCGCGTGCCAAAATTCGTCGATAGGGCCTGTAGGACAGATTTTTCTATCTGGGTAGATAATATTTAAGGCAAGAAAATTTCTGTAAAGACTTTCGACTTCCTCCTGATATTCAGCCGACCAGCCTTTTTCTTGCCCTAGCTTCTGTTTGAGCATGGTAAAGTCGACCTTTTCTACTAGGTCAAGCGCTGATCTTAATTCTGTCCCGATTTCCGTGAAATCTTGACACTCCTGCCAGTTTAGCAGTTGAGAGTAGTTGGGTTTTCCCACGGATTCAGCCTCCTATATTAGAGATATAAAAAATACTAATTGTCCCTTGAAATATAACATAGTCGTCCTTTCTTCCCTAGCAAGATTTTGAACTTTTGGATGTTAGTCCAATTAGCAAACCACTCTTTTATCCATTCGATGAATATATATAAATGGCGAAGCTCATCAAGTCTCAAACGAGCTTGCTTTTCTTTGTTTATCGTAAAACCTTTATTAACCGCTCCTTTTTGGCCGAAGAGCGACAGGGCGCACATTCAATCCGCATCGCGAATATGTCGTTACGGTTATACAGGAGGGGATTTTAGATTGAGAGAGTCTTTTGAGATCCTGGCTTTTGCGAAATAGCATTTGCTTCAGGACAGAGGCGTTTGCTATTGACCAGGCAACTTTAACTTATCGTCTATTAATGTATCCACATTAATTTTAATAAGTCGGGCATAGGCTAGAAGTACGGGCAATGGCGGTTCACGTCGGCCCAGTTCATATTGGGAAATGTTGCCTTGAAAGATTATGCCAGCAAAACCCATCCTCTCAATAAGGTCATTTTGAGATAAATTCAAATTACTTCTAATTTTTTTTAGTTTTTCCGCTAAACGTTTTGGCCGTAGATTCTTGGCTCCCATCAGATAAATCCTCCTGATGAAAGTCTTCTACCTGCAAACTCGCCTTGACTAAATACGATGGTATTTAGTATGTTGTCGATTATTGATTTTGCCGGAGAAACTAAAGGAAAGGTGATCTCGGCAAACGGTGTCACGAAGTAAGTGTTACCGTCCGAAGCATAGTAATTAACTCGTCATTATACACGAGAACTTTGAAAGCTTCGCTAAATTCGCAAAGCTCCCAAAGTCATTCGAGACAGTTTTTCATATATATGGATCAATTAGCATCTTTAAGGCAACATTTAGAGCAGAATGAAAGAACTCGGAAAAGGGCGAAGCGTTTTGAACTAAGCAAGGATGATATATCGCGATTGTTGAATCAAGGCACAATGCCGGCCCTTAATAAAATCACCGCGGAATTAAAACCTTATTTCCAAATAGTAAAGACCAGGGGCTTTGTAAGCAGAGGACGGATTTTAATTCAAGAGCAGAATACAAGCTTTCTTTTTCAAATACATTTAGACAGTACATATTCTATTGATATCGTCGCCACTACTGTATTCGGCACATTTCCAACATGTACAAATTGTCGAATATTTAACGAAAGCATTCGTATTGAGGACTATGAACTTCTGACTGAAGAAAAGATCATCGGATTATTCAGTAATGTATTCACGAATCGGCATGAAATCACCGAAAGAATTGTACGCGAGGAAAAGGAACTTGAGGAAAATATACGCCAAAATACTTAGGTAGAAACGAGTAGTTTCCAAAGTAAATTGTAGAGTGCCTGAATTTAGACAGAAGAAGATATTCAAATTTTTTATGTGAGTTAGCCGATCGATGACAGGTAACACAGGAACCAATTTCATAGATGCGGTGTCTAATAACCTGGAGCTACATACCGTTAACTGATTTGAAAGTAATAACATCTAGCAACAAATGACGCCTTAAATGTGAAAGAGATAATTACGAATAAACAATTTATATTGACAATAATTTCTTCGTAGTTTATAACACGGTCAATCGTAAAAACGAGCCAAGGGCAGGACAGTTAAGGTGAAATAAATTGTTTCATCAATCGTATTGCTTTTTATCGCTTGGAATTCCCAGCTTTTTTATAAAAGTTTCCAAGCCTCTCATCATTTCAAACAGTAGGATTTTCGCTCCTATAAAGCTATGTCCATTAACAAAAAAATAAAAGACAAAACAGAATCTAAAGACTTCGATCAATTGAATCCCGATGTAAACAGATTCAATAATTCAAAGGCCCGTTGGTGGATAATTGGCTTAAGTATTTTTTTAGCCGTAGGGATAACAGGCGCAGGACTGAAATATCTGGAAGATTCTGCCAAAAGCAATAGTAAAAATTTTCTTGCCAGCCTGAACCCGATTGTATCGGCACCATTACCCACACCAACTCCAACTCCTCTACCATTATCAAAACAATATATCTATGCCGGAAGCAGATTGCTGGCTGTTAAGGACGCGGGGGTTGATACACCTGCGCCTTCAGACTTGGCGGTTTGGAGACCTTCGAGTGGGGTTTGGTACTGCCTGGGCGGTGCCAGCTCACAACAGTTCGCTGCCGGTTGGGGGATGTCGGGTGATAAGCCAGTGCCAGGGGATTACGATGGAGATACCAAAACCGATCTCGCCATCTGGCGTCCGCTGACTGGCGGCACCGGCACCTGGTGGATCTATCGCAGCAGCAACGGAACTCATTACACCGAGTTTATGGGTGGACAGAATGATAAACCGGCCCAGGCAGACTATGACGGTGACGGAAAGACCGATGTCGCGATGTTCAATCCCGGTACAGGCGGTTGGCAAATCAAATACAGCAGCAATTCTCAAATGTATTCTTTTAATTTCGGAGCTAATAACGACGAACCAGTCCCGGCAGATTTTACCGGCGACGGAAAGAGTGACCCAGCTATCTGGCGCAACAGCACGGCTACGTTTTGGGTTTATTCGCTTTCCGATCAACAGACTTTGATACAGAACCTTGGCGCTATGGGTGACAAGCCTGTTCCGGCAGATTATGACGGGGACGGACGAGCGGACTATGCCACCTGGCGTAAAGACGGAGATCATAATTGGCGGATTCGGCAAAGTTCGAACAGCCAGGTACAAATAATAACCTGGGGGGATGGGATCGATTTTGCAGTTCCTTCAGATTACGACGCAGATGGAAAAACAGATATAGCTGTCTGGCGGTCGTCGGGACCATATACCGGTTATTGGTACATTCGTAAGAGCACAGACGGACAAGCTCGTATAGAGCAATGGGGAGTAGCAGGCGACCTTCCTGTACCGAGTAAATATAGAAGATAGGGAATTTGATATTAAGTAGAGCAGAAGGTACTAAGTCGATGAAACTTTGAGCGAGGAAACGTTATGAATTTATACGGAGTTGATCGAGTGTTTTGGTGGAAAACAAAAACCAATCAGTATTTCGGAGTCCTATTGACTCTGTTCGTCGTCTTTTCAAGCATCGCAGCCCAAAATACACAGACTACAGAAAATAAAGCTGACCAAACTCTCAAATCTACCGTCAGAGTAAATCCGGTCACACGTGCGATGGAGCTATCGATCCCAATTGCCAACTATCCGGGTAGAGCGGGTAATTCCAAGCCGTTCGTATTGAATTACTCTTCCAAGATCTGGAATATGAAGTTAATAAATACACGTTCGCAGACCACACAAGTTAGTATGCAAGGCTATGATTATCTGGTTTATCAGAGCACTGAAGTCGGAGCGATGTTCTCAGAAAAATCTACTTCTGGTTGGACGAGCAGTCTTCAACCTGCGGTCATTTATGACGAACCCGTAATTTACAACGAATTTGGAGAACTCTATATTGACCAAATTCCTTCGGGGTTGCTTAAAAATCCCTTTAATATCGTTGATGACGGTTGTTATTGGTCTGAACCTCAAATCTTTTACGACCCTCGATGTGATGGCCTAGCATGGCACAGTTTTCAATATTGTAATTGCGGAAGTTGGGGAATGTGTGATCCTGCCCCAGCGGACTCTAATTTTGAGTGTGCCTTCGGAGGGCCGGTATTTAACCCGGGTGATCCCGGTCCTTGGACTCCGCCTAATCCGACCACTAATGCACCGGTACCGCAAGTGCCCCATTTCGTTCAGCGGTTAACCGTAGTAACTCCTGATGGCGCAAGTCACGAATTTCGCAAGAGCGACAAGGTATTTAATTGTCAACACGAACCGGAAGAATGCTATAACAGCGTCGCCGGAATCTATCTTTCCGTTGATAGCTCCGGATTGCGACTCGTAAGAGGCGAAGTCGCCGGCGAAGAAATCAGAGATGTCTTATATTTCCCCGATGGCAGCAGGTATTTATTTACTCCTTATATCCAAGATGGCCAATCCCCTTCACTGCGGCCACCAACATTCATTGATGTAAATGGAAATAAATCAACTTACAGCTTTGATGGTAAATGGATGGACACTATGGGAAGGGAAATTCAAAATCCGTTTAACGGATCCCCACTCTCGTTTCACCGCGATGTTGAAACTCAGAACTTACACGTCAAAGGAATAAATAACCAGGAAATCCCTTACTCATTAACATGGGCTAACCTAGACGAAGTCTTAGAAGATCCACACGCGGAAACACTACACTACGGACCCGATGCGTGCGATAGCCCAACGGGTAATGAAGTCACCGGTGCACATCTATTTGAAAATCAGTCTCCTTTGCCGTTACAGGACGAGATAATAAACAGAACTAGGTATATTAGGTCGATACGAATGTGTGCGGCTCCTTTCGGCAATGGCCAAATTGCTGATTTTAATCCCACGGTCATTTCTGAAGTTGTATTACCAAACGGCAAAAAATACGAATTCAAATACAATGTGTATGGTGAAATATCCAAAATAACCTATCCAACTGGTAGTTACGAACGTTTTGAATATGGTTATGTAGAACCAATTGGATTTACGGCGATGGAAGTCTACAAACAATCCAACCGCGGCGTAGCCAAAAGATATGTGAGCTTTGACGGGACTCCTCAGAACGAACAAATCTGGAACTATACGGAAAATGTGACCACGGCACCAGACGGCTCCAGCACAGAACGCTTCTTTTATCAGTCCGTCGATTCCGGGTTCGGTTTTGACGATCCGCGAAGCGGGATTATTAAAGAGGAACGGATAAAAGACGCTAACGGAGTTCTCCGCTCCAGAACGATATATGATTGGGTCACAGCAGAACCTCAGGACGGCGGCTTGGGTAGGCGCGATCCGAGACTAAAACGAAGTGTGACAATAACCTTCGAACCGAGTTCGAATGCTGCTTTAGCTACGTTAAATGAGACCGACTATGATGAAAATGTCGGGGTCGATTCAACGTATTTCTCACATCTTAATACTAAACGACAAAAAAACTACCATTACACGGTTATTTCAAATAAAACTTCCGTTGATGAGGAAGTTCTGGATTGGGACGCTATTGAGAGTTGGTTTGCGGGCAAGATCGCGTCAATCAAAGAAACCGACTATTCCTACGGCCAACAGTACCACGATAGAGGCATAATCGGACTGCCGTTAGAGACTCGTGAACTGGATCCGTCAAATACCAGCGATGTGCTTACTAAAATACAGTTTTTTTATGACGATCCGTTCTATCTGATTTCGCCGGACGTTACTCCCACGGGCTGGCAAGATCCGCAGTCCGGTCTTCGAGGCAATGTCACTTTTACAAGGAAGCTGCTAAAAGATCCGGTCACTCATACGGAAACATGGGTTTCGAGGCGGTTCGAATATGATAAGTTTGGCAATTTAAGAAAAGTGTGGGATACGAGCAGCGCTTTCCCGCATTTTACGGAAACCATATACGAGGATTCGACGGAAAAACCATATAAATTTGCTTATCCAACTAAAGTAATTACTTCGGCGCCGGATCCGGACAACAGCGGTCACGGCACGGACCAGACCTCTTCCGTCGAAACGACCTATGACTTCACCACTGGTCTGTCTATATATGTTAAAGACGATTACGGACAAATTACTCAAACCGATTACAACGATCCACTTCAACGTCCCACCAAGCACTACGGGACAAATTTTATAGCACCAATTACGGAAATGATTTATGACGATATAAATCAAACGGTGAAGATTCGTAAACAAATTGATGAATTGAATTGGGCGGAATCTACAACATTTAGGGACAAAGTTGGCAGAATTATAAAGACGCAAACTACGGACAATCAAGGAGATGTTTTGGTTGAAACTCAATACGACAGTATGGGGCGTATTAAAAAAGTGAGCAGCCCTCACAGATCAAACGAAACTCCTTCCTGGACGGAGAATTTCTACGATTCTGCCGGGCGACTTTTTAAGGTCAAATCACCGGATAACACCGAAAAGTTTAGTGAATTCAATTTCTCAACCACAGAAGAAATTGGTTTAGCGACTACCACGACAGATGCTGCAGCCAGAAAGTCGCGTTCCATAATAAACGCACTTGGCCAACTGATAAGGGTCGATGAGTCGAACAACAATAATCAGCTTGGCACCATAGACAATCCAAGCCAACCAACCTATTACAAATACAATCTGCAAGGGAAAATGGTCAGAATCCAGCAAGGAATCCAGAACCGTTATTTCCTTTATGACAATTTTGGAAGATTACTTAGGGTAAAACAACCTGAACAAGAAGTTAATATTAATCTAAACACTACGGGCAATGCCGAAAACAATCAGTGGAGTGCCGGATTTGAGTACGATACTGGGGGTAATCTCGTAAAAACGGTAGATGCAAAAAACACTTCAATAACGAATACTTACGATAGTGCTGGCCGAACCATTAAAAAAGTGTACTCAGATGGCACACCGCAAGTTGAATGCTTCTATGATGGCAAAGGATTGTCCCAACCGATAAATTTCGCTAAAGGTAAACTAACTAAAATATCCAATTCTATTTCAGAAAATCGCTACACGCAGTTCGATAGTTTTAGCCGCTTGCTTTCCAGTGAACAAGTAACAGATGGCCAGGTTTATGCTTCAAGTTATAAGTACAATCTTACGGGCGAATTAGTAGAAGAAAAATATCCTTCTGGTGAAATCGTACGAAATTTTTTTGGCTCGGATGGTGCTCTTTCTAGAATCGTAGTTAATGATCGAACATATACGTCGGATTTAAATTTTAACGCTTCTGGTGATGTTCTTTCTCTAAGATTGGGGAATGGTCTTTACGAAACCACACAATATAATGCCAGCCAACAGCTGCTACAAGTGGGCCTTGGGTTAGGCATCAATGATACGAGTATTTGGCGTGTGAACTATGAGTATGGCGCACTGACGGTCAATTCCGGTGTTGATGGAAGTCAGAACACCGGAGATATTGCTAAGCAAACCATCACTTTGCCAAATACAAGTTTTGTTCAGACTTATAAATATGATCATTTGGATAGGCTCACTGAAGCCGCAGAAACTACAAATGGTCAACAGAATTGGATCCAAACTTTTGGTCACGATAAATATGGCAATCGAATAGGCTTTAGCCAAAACATCGGAGGCCAACAGTTAACAATCAACAACCAAACTCTGCCGGCAATTGATCCCAATAGTAATCGTTTTGTTAGCGGACAGGGCTATATCTATGACGCTAATGGAAACCTTACCAGCGATGCCGAAGGACGTAACTTTACCTTCAATGGGGAAAACAAGCAGACTCTGGTGACGAATAATGTCAATGCCGTGCAAGGACGCTATTTTTACGATGCGGGTGGTAAAAGAGTCAAAAAAGTCTCTTTTGAAGGGACGGCAGATGAGGAGACAGTGGTCTTCGTCTATGACGGGTTGGGAAAACTTATTGCCGAGTATTCCAACAAGCTGCCTTCTAATCCCACAATAAATTACACCACGTCGGATGTAGTTGGAAGTCCGCGCATAATTACTGATAAAAATGGAAACTTGATCTCGCGGCGAGACTTTATGCCTTTTGGTGAAGAATTAACAGCTGGAACACCTAACCGTACAGTGGAACAAAAATATGGTTATGGAGATCAAATACGAAAGAAATTTACCGGTTATGCCCGGGATGAAGAGACCGGCTTAGACTTTGCCGAGGCAAGATATTATTTGAATAAACATGGGCGGTTCACGGCTGTAGATCCTCTTTTAATGAGCGGAAAACCGGATATACCGCAAACTTTTAACAGATACGTATATGTCGGCAATAATCCTTTAAAACGAATTGATCCATCAGGACTAATTTGGCTTACGGATAATAATGGGCATTTTGTATGGATGCCTGATGATTATTACAACTGGCAAATGAAACATAATCCAAAATTCCAGTATAAAAGCTGGGCAAACGGCAACGGAGTTGAGTATGTGCTTGGCAGCACTAATATGAAAGAGTATCAAGGTTTAATCGGTAGTGTCGTAAGAAATGATCCCGAAGGAAAACGTCTTATGATTTACGTCAGGGGGGTTGCAGATCCGCCGGTCGAAAATAATGGTGGAGTAACCTTTTTAGAAGGCAATTCACTAACGGCTGAGGAGAGAAACCAAATAGAAACGTCGCTCAATAGTACCAATGACAATCCAATGTGCACGCAGTCTTTTATTGGTAATGGATTAAGAAACCCAGTGCGATTAAAACTTTTTGTTGGCACGAAAGATCAATTGGATGGAACAAAAAATGATCCATCTGCTGCTGCCCAACTCGGCCTTACTCAAACCGGTGCTGACACCGTTAGAAATGGCTTTAACTATTCGCCGGATGCTATCACGGCGAGTAATAATTATTTTTATCGCGGGGAAGCAGATCCAAATACGGGTCAAGTGGAACCACAAACAGTTGACGGTCATCCGAGAGTATTCGTCAGTCGTAAAGGATTATTTCCTTATCTAAGAGACTATGCCGACTTTCGTTGGGAGGGGAGCTTAAATTATAAAGTTAACCACGAAAAAGTTCACGGGGCAGGCGCGTCGAGGACGCCAGGGGGTTGGATGTATACGCCTTTCGGAGACGATCTTACAGCACATCCGGCATATGGTTCTATTAGGAGCGCATGTGGATGGTAGAATAATTTACTAGTATGAGAGTCTGAGGTATCCATAATGAAACGAGTAACATTGCTTCTTGCAGCGATTATTCAAAGTGTCGGAGCAGTATATATATTGACCACGACAATTAGTGATATGAATCTGATGACGCTACATTTCGGAGTCGGACCTCATAGTTTGGCAACAAGTGTGATTGTGCTGGTTTTTTCTGCGTCGCTGTTACTTGTGAATGCAATAATTGTCTGGTCGAAAAATCGTATTGTTAACCTTTTATCTCTTATCTTGCTCACAGTCTCGTTACTTTGTAATTTCTGGCTCTATGTAAGGGCCCTTGAAACGAGGACCGGAGTTGAAGCGGAAGAAATTCGCGCAGGCGTATTTCCAATTTTCACCTACGAATGGATTAGACTGTCCTATTGGGAACCTTGGTTTTTTCTAAGTACAGGCCTTATGTTCGTAGTACTGGTTCTGACCGCATTTGAGTTCAGAAAAAGGAAGATAGAGTTGAGAGCCTTTTAACGTTAAAAATGACCGAGCTAATCTAAATAAGTCCAAAACTCGGCGGAAGAAAGAGTAGGAGTCAAATGACAAACCTAATATCTAAGTGGATTGTTAACGAGCATACTGACCTATAGAAAACCTGGATTCGACGGATTCTATGAACGACATATAAACCCTGATTTCTAAATCGATATAAGGGCTGTCTTATGGGCAGCTTTTTTGTGTCTTCGTATTTATTAAGTAACTCTACAATTCTACAGAAAATCATCTACCGGTGTTTATTAGTAACATCCTAGAGATTTTGTTTTAATATGTGAGAAAGGTTATTCGTCTGCAAGTTATGTATTTTCGTATCTACAGTAATAACTTTGGCAGGATAAGAATTAGTAACTGAAGCGATAGCGTTAATATGAATCAACAAGAATCTCTTTCAAGAATTAATGAATTCTTTTACAAATTTTCGGTTCAAATTAAGCAAGATAATGCTATGGGGTTGCTTGATAAGAATTCCATAGCGGAGAATATCCTTAGGCCTTTGTTATCCATAATCTACGGGCTTGAGAATCTAATTAACCTAAATAGTATTAAAGAAGATTTTCCGGGACTCGATTTAGGAGATGGCGAAGCGCGAGTAGCCTTTCAGATCAGCTCAAATGTCAATAGTAAGAAGATTAGGGAGTCATTGGCATCGATAGTTAAAGAAAGGCATTATGAGGATTACGACAAATTTTTCTTCTACGATCTTACCGGAAAGCAAAAAACATATAAGGATACAACTTGGGGAACAATTATTAAGGGTAATTTCTCCTGTTCAAAAGAAAATATATTAGATTCGACGGACCTTCTTAAGAAGATCAAACACTTGCCTTTAGCGGAAATGCGAAAGGTTGAGGCGATTCTTGAAGAACATTTTGGAGAGCTAACATTTACCTTTGAAGATGTATGTAACGCTCTTAAAGCTGTTACTCAAAGTTCAATTATTGAAGCCTTTAATTCGCGAAAAACTATCATTAGAAATACTTTCCGCGATCAGGTCACGAAGTTTATTAACTCAAATATAAGATACGCATTTGTGATTGGAGCATCGGCGGTCGGAAAATCGATTGCGCTTGCAACCGAGGCACGGCAATTACTCGAAGAGGGGAAAAACGTTCTATTGTTGCGGATCTTGCCGGATAGATACTTCTCATTGGAATATGTTACTAATCAAATCCGAGAGCAATTATCCAATCCACCGGATAAGATTGAATGGTCAAAAATAATCGGAAACTGGAACAACGTAACTCCCGAAATTGAAGAAACTGACAGTTCAAAACTACTTATAATTTTTGATGGGTTAGAAATTGCGGATCCTGAGCACATTGCTCTCCAACTGAGTTTTCTTCATAAGTCTTTACTACGAACTTCACAGTCTCGCGTTAAAGTGATTATTTCCTGTCGAGATAATCAGTTCCGTGAATTTCTCAAACAAAAAATTCTCCCGCTTTATAACATCACGTCCAATCTGGAAAGTGACTCCTTGGTTGATTCAGTGCGATATGAAATCCAAGAGTTCACTAATTCTGAACTGGATGCTGCGCTAAAGGAGATAGGAGCAACAGAGCTACTGATTGAAAAAAATCAGTTGGGCAATTCAAATTGGCACGTTAAAGCTCTACGTAGCTTACTAAAGCATCCTGGTACGTTCGAGCACTACGCCGCATTATTTGCAGCCGGTCAAATAAAAGAAGTTCAAGAGGAAACTTGGAGCGGCCTGATTGAAAAAAGACTAGAAAAATGCATTGAAGAAATTGTACGCTTTGCAGATATAAACGACGACATTAGAGCAGGTCTCATAGATTTCGTTAAACTCTGCCGAGCAAAGCAAGTACGAGACTTCGCAGTGAATATAGAGGATTTGAAGACAGAATTTCCTAAATGGTTTGAAGTACGGAAGGATAATGAATCTAATGTATATTCAAATCTCATAAAGAGTGGAGTGTTAGTGGAGCAGTCGGGATCCGATTCTCAGAGAATGGTTTCATTTGGTATTACGGACGCCGGAGCCTATTTATTGTCATTCGTTTTAGAAGAGGAATTTTCTAAATGTCTTACACCTTCTGAAAAGGCTGAAATAGTTTCGTCCTGGCTTCATGAGGGGTGGTCCTACACCCCGGTCAAAGATGCAGCTATTGCCCTAATAGATCGGTTGAGCGAATCTGCTGAAGAAAAAAGAAGAGCCTTATTGCCGCTGCTTGAGACTTTAATTTCCCACCATCATTACTCCGAATACTTTCAGCTAATGAAGCCTTCGGTCCTCGAATTTATCTTTAAGCTGCTTAAGGAAGAGAAGGAAAATAAGGGATGGTATGGGAAATACTTTGAAGCGGCTGAAAATGTCAGATATTCGGTTGAGAATAATGAGTTAATCGATAGAAATTTTACCGACCTGCATCCCGGAGCACGCGAGCTAGCCGTCCGATTGGTCGGCGAGTATAGATTGAGCGAGCTGGTTTCTAAATCACTTCCACTATTAAATGACGAAAACGACTATGTGCAAGATGCGGTCTTTAAGGCATGTCGTAAAATCGGTGTTTCCGCCATTGATTCTATTATGGGGGCTTTAGATGGTACTGATTTACCAGATAAGCTTAGATCGCAAATTATATGGTTATTTATTAGCATTGGCTACCTGGATAGTTGTATTTCAGAATGTGTATCAAAGCAGTTTAAGGATGCTTTTGATCAGAAACAAACGCATACACTTCGAAGCCTATTACTGGCGTCTGCTGCTCTTCGTGACAATACCCAAATCCAATTCGCTATAAAAGCTCTACAGAGTGACGACTTGGAGATATTAATACGCGCCGGAAAATTCTTTGCTGAAATTCCTCATGAAGAGGCCTTTGATGCCCTAAAGAAAATTTTGACAGGTTTAGATCCATCTAATTTGGAGAATCTATTTGTTTTTACTCAAACAGCTGCTGCTTTACTTAAGATAAACCGAGAAGCAGCGCGAAGCCTGATTGAGCCCATCTTAAGAAAAAGTCTTGCGGCCGGAGACAATCTAAAACCTTCAAGAGTCGCCGAATTTGTAAAAAAACATAATCTTACTCAGTGCTACGATGCGGTTTTGGAATTTATATTGCAATTTTTAAAGACATCTCAGACAAGCGTAAGTCTCGTTTACCTTAACGAACTATTAGAGGAGGCTTGGCATCCAGACTCTTTAGAACATTTAACAATTGCATGTAATCAACTTATAAATGGAGGGAATAATCTTGCGCGTCTATATGTGGATAAAATCCTTCCACAAAATCGTGATGAAGACTTCGGAGATCGCTTGAATAGTGTTACGCATCTGCGACCTCTTATTAAAGGTAAAGTTTCTAACTTTGCAACTGAGGCGGTGAGACTATTGCCGGAAGCTCCGCGCTTTAACACGCGTGAACTAGCCTTGTATTTTTGGGTTCTTGGAGATGCCGGTGTTGAATCAATGCTTATTGACAAATTAGGGCACATAGACAGACCTGCGGATAATCAAGATAGTTTAAGTTTTGAAGAAAACTCAGTCCTACGCGCTTTAGGTACCTGCGGTACTCAAAAAAGTGCAAACTATATCATCGATCTTTTGTCTGAAAATCCAGACGGGGTCACAATTAACTTTCCGAAAGAAACCTTATTACCTTTATTAATTCGAAATGTTATTTCGCCATCATCCCTGGAGGAGCTAATCGCCAACGAAAAAAATCACTCTACTGGACGAGCAATTTGTATCGAGGCTTTGGCACGGTATGAACCTAAAAAACACCGAAAGTTGTTTGAGACTATAGTGAAAAATGGCGAAGATGGTTGGCTGCTGCTGACCGCTGTGATAGCTCTGGGTGTGACCCAGTCCCCACAATCAGTTCGCCCCTTACGAGAAATACTACGACGTAAAGTAAGAGACGATATAAAAGGGTACGCTGCAAGGGCACTTAGCGTACTTGGCGCGAAGGAAGCCATTTTGGATATTGAAGAAGCGTTCTCAGATTTGGAGTCATACGGACAAACGACGGTGCAATTATTTGTAAATGCTTTGACTCGCTTTGGCCAACAATCATCGATAAAAATATTAAGAGCACTGGAAAAAGCCCATGTAGCTGTTACTCCGTATTTTTCAGAAGCTCTGGCAAGTCTTTCATCAAATACGGAACATAAGGCGGAAATAAGGAAGAAATTTGAGCAAAGCCTTGAAGAGCCTATTAGTTTTTATGAAAGCCAAAGCTTCCTAATCAAAGGAATGCTAAAAAATCCTCAAAATGATCACCTGGAACTTATATGTGAGCACCTTGTGAACGGCAGACTTTCCAAAAATAGTCGCCAACAAATCAGACCTTTTTTAAGAAGTCTGTCGACTAATACCGAAGTTGATCAGGGAATCTTTGTAAGAATTATTGCTCATCTGATTTCTGACTCGGATCCAGTGCTTAGATATGGCGCTCTTTCCGGATTAAGTTTTTTGAATCCAGTACTGTGTCAGAAGGTGCATGAGTCTTTAAATGCTTGGCCCGCTTCTAATGAATGGACCCGATCGTGTGCAGTCGAGTCATTAGGGTATTGGGATAGTGATGAAAGTCAGATATCAAATTATCGTTTCGATAAAGAATTCCTTGTCAGAAAAGCAGCAGACATGGCTATGGAGAATCAGAACAAGCGTAAGAAATTAAAGTTTCACCGAGATACGCTATGGAAAGAAAATGGAATAAATGAGTTATGCTCTTTTCTTTGTATTTTAGAACATGGAGATATGGAAGTAGCGCGTTATTTAAATGAGGATATAAGCAAGCTAGAAGTAGCCAGTTTGCAAAGTATATTCGCCGATTATCTAAGTCGTAAAATATTTGAGAAAGCTGACCGCGAGAGATCAAAACTTGAAAGCGCTCAAAAGACCCGATTAGAAGAGCGTGCAATTTACTTTGACTAGTGTACAAAATACAGCTAGGCCATATAACAACGGTCAGATTATATGCCAGTACACGGGCTAGAATTTTGCTGTCCGTTGCCGTTTCGGTTTTGTTGGGTTAGTTGGGAATTGAATATTCGTTTCATAAAACTAAAGACGGCTTCAACATTAATGCACTAGTTGTGCTACTTCTTATAAAGCGCGCCCTTACCGATTATTATTGCCACACGCTACTTCTTCGCTTTCAATTTATTTTTTGACCACCTTCGCTGTCTCAGCGTGTTAGCGCAGTTTGCAGAGCACGCCCAAGCGTCCTCTCTTTTTGCGTAAAAAACTTCACGACATATTTTGCATCCTCTTATTCTCTTTATCTGAATTCCTTCTAAAAGATCCACTAGAGGCGACGTAGTGAATCTAATAGTATCGTCATTTTCAAGCCAAAATCGATGCTTTGAAAGCTCCAATGATTTATTTAAGTAGTAGGTATACTCTTCACTTAAAATCTTAAGATGTACTTTTACAATCCATGTTCTTGGAAAATCAGCGAGTTCGGCCGCCGACATATTTTTTTTAGCAAGTGCAAAAGGATCAAATGATGTACCCTTGTTTTTGGCTTCTGCAGAAACCTCCATTTTATGGTTAATAGGATAAGTTGTGTAATGGATTTCCTCATTTAACCACGAAATGCTGTCTAAAAATTCGGAAATTACAATAAGTGTTTCCAGTCTAAATTTTACTTCCTTTGATTCCAAGTCAATCCTATCAATATGATGAGATAAATATTTTTTTATTTCTCCAGGTAATTGTTTCCATCCTTTCAAAATATATTCTACATAATCATCTCGAGTTACCATTATTAAATGTTCCTCTTCAGGTTCGAACCTCAACACTCGTCTAATTGTCGTCGGAGTAACGATTTCGTGCTTTAGTGCTTCAGTTCTTTCTCTCAGTAAATTTGCCAGTTTAATGAAATAAATTATTTTTTCAGGCCGGTTTGAGTCTTTCTGGATTTCCTTCATCAATTAGTTATCGTACATTAATTTCTAATAGTCTATAGAAAATAATGGTTTCGTCGATAAATTAATCAAAAAGCATTATATATTGTTCCACGTATAAATATGTTAAACAAAAAGCTTGACCTAATATTTCCAGCATTCTAGGATATAAAATGTCAAGACTTTGGTTTGGCTAAATTATTTCATAGTGCTTGTAAACTCTGCCCAATACGTTATGTCAAAACTTGCTTGAGTCTTACAGAAATATTTTTTGATGCCTTCTCTCTTTTCCTAAAAATAAACTTACACTCAGGCATCTTTAACCCGTGATGTTTTGGAAGTCGCTTAGTTGTCCTGAAACAAAAGCTTCGTCGGAATTTTGATCAAGGGTAACCAGTAAAATTATTGAATTCCGCTTGATGTAACTTAGATACTTCAGTGGAGCGTCTTGGATGTTGAAGGGTTCGCCGATTAAAAGTGTCTGCGTAGCGATGATTTTTTGCATGTTAATTGAAACCTATGTCGTTGAGATCACACTTAAGCATTCCAAATCTATCGGCTTGCCGATGGATTTAGAAATGCTTAAGTGTACTCACTACACCTTTCGTTTTCGCTACGCTCAAACTGCAGGTACGTTCACCCCTACCGGGGAAGCAAGGATGATTGATTTAGGAGATTTTATTTTATGTCGTATGCCATCTTGCGCACGGAAAAGCTGAAAGGTTCAGCTGTTTCCTCCTCCGATAGCCATCTCGACCGTAAGCGCGAGACGCTTAATGCGGACAAGGCGCGTACCGATAAGAACATCTATCTTATCGGTGAGAAAGGTGAATCGCTTCGGGAGTTGGTCAATTACCACATCGGTGAAGCTGGTGGTAAGCCAAGAAGCGATTCAGTAGAGTGCGTGGAATTTTTGATGACCGCGAGCCCGGACTATTTTTCGTCTCCAACTAAGATTATCGACTTCGCACGGCAAAGTAAGAAATTTATGGACAAACTCGAAAGTAGGGGAATGAAGTTCATAAAGGCTTGTGTTCACATGGATGAAAGCACGCCTCACATTTCGGCCTTTGCCGTGCCATTTGATGAGAAAGGAAAGTTGAACGCGAAAGCTCACTTGGGCGGCCGCGAAAAGCTTTCCAAGTTGCAAGATGAGTTTGCCGAGACCATGAAGCCCCTGGGATTGGAAAGAGGTGTCAAAGGGAGTATCGCTGAGCACCAGACGATTCAAAAGTATTACGGAAAGCTAGATATGTTAGATCAATCGCAGGAGCAGATCAGCCAACTGCAAATCAATCAGAACCGGGCCAGAGAAGTGCTCCAAAAGACAACAGAACTGCTGAACAGCGAACTAGAGAAGAAAGTTGATATACCACTAATAGAAGCGGCGAAATTAATCAACGTGGACACTTTTGAAATTCCCCAAGGTTTAGCCCTAGTGGACAAGAAAAAGCGCAGCCTTTTAGTTGGATTAATTACCCCAGATAACAAAGCGTTCGGAGCTGATGGAACTAAAATCAGTGACGGCTCATCTGTCATGATGCTGACGCAGATTGCCCATATTACTCCTGAGAAGGCGGTCGAAGTTATTCGAGAAAACTACGATGACGAAACTGCCGCGCGTTCCGGTCGCGCATACGGCGAGGAATTGGCGAAAAGAGCTTCTGTAGATTATTCCGAGAAAAGAGAAATGGATGCGGTGGAAGAGAAGGTAAGAGATCAACACGAAACTGAAGAGATTCAGGTGTTCGAGGAAGTACAAATTGAAGAATCGGAGGCGTTAGTATTGGCATAATGGATGATCTCAAATTTGAAAATCAACTTCTAAAAGCCGAGGTCGTAACACTTCGTTTGGAAAAGCAAGCTGCGAGCGAGAGGCAGCGCGTTCAAGATCAAAGCCGCGCCGCACTCTCGTTGCAAGTAAGAGAAATAGAGACAGTCAAGAGCCGCGTCAAGATTCTACAACAGGAAAATACAAGACTGCGTAATGCACTGACTCAAATGGAGGCCAAAGAGGTCGAAATCAAAACGCTCAGGGGGAAAATCGCGGAACTTGAGCACAGTATAAAAAATTATAGCGAGTCAGATCATGAAAAAGAAATTGGCAACTTGGCCAAGTTAATGATGAAACAGGACGATATTATACGCGGATTGAATAAAGATGCTCGGGCTCTACAAAACGAAAACAATAAATTATGGAAAGAAAACAAAGCTTTCGCCGCTCAACTTGAACAAGTTCAAGAAGAAATCAACGGCAGGGACATCCGTACAAATATATTTTTGTTCGCTCTTGGCAGTTGTACGATGGGCGGATTAGTTATAGCAGTATTCATTTTAAAAATGGTTTTATAAACAATCACCCCCAGCTGCTCAAATAAAGAAAATGTCAGATAAGGAACTCAAAAGATTGCAGCAACAGGTTGATTATCTAACGCAGTTAGTAAAGCCTTTGTGTGATCTTTTGATCTATGCGGATGATGTGACAAAGGCAAAAGGGCTAAATAAAAATACCATTTCGCAAAATGATAAACTCGAAAAGTACAATAAACCTGGAGAGAGAAAGTTACTTATTTCTATTGCTTCAGTCCCAGTCATAAGAAATAGGAAAAGAATTAAGGTAAAATAGAAATACTCTAGTTTTAGACGAAGTAGCTAAAAAACAAGTTCGTCCCAATCGACTAGGTGCTTTGGAGAGTTTGGCTCATTGGCAATCGAAATCGCTTTATAAATAGCACAGCAAATATACAACTGAATTTTTTTAACAAATCCATCAATTCCGTATTCTTCAGAATCTTTAATTTTGAAGAAATCTTTTTCAACTTCACCTCCATGGACAATTTTACTACGCAAATCATAAGCGGTCTTAAAATCTGCGAATATCCGCTTTCTAGTTTGCGAATCATCGGTAAGAAAAAACGCAGCCCGCAAAGATAACCGGTATCTAAGTTCACCTATTCCACCTTGATCACACAAGAAAAGCGCTTCAGCAGCTATCAGCAGATCGACTATCTTATCTTGCGAATTATATCTCTCGTGAGCAAAGCTGAATCTTCTCGCTGCGACACTAATAAACTTGCGTTCGATAACCGATTTTGCTCGAAACGAATACCAAAATTCCTGAAAGGTTGTTGTGAATTCACTATTGTAATCCCAGGTAAAAGAAAAATCGGGAAAGTATCTAATGCGAAATGTTTTTTTCTGAGGAAAAAGAAGCGACCTGGCCCGATGAAGTATAGTAGCAGGATAAATATCACTAAAACGATTAGTATAATAACTATAAAGCCGTAAAGCGATTACTACTTGCTCGACAATTTCATTTGCATGTTCTCGTTTCTCTTCATTTTCTTTATCTTGTTGGTTCCTTTTTTCCCGATCGTCCTCGTTATCTCCGAGTATTTTGGGAAGTTTATAGGACGTACGAATTGCCCAACATGTTTCCAGATCAAGCAGATTTACCTTATCTTTCCTTTTTATACTATCGTTATCGATGATAGGTGTTAGATCTTTTACATTAACTAGGCAAATTTCAAGATTATCCTCCAGCTTAATCAACTCACTGAACTTCGGTCCTTGTAATGGGGCGATGACTTCGAAGCTAATCTCATCATTATAAAAAGTCTCTTCCAATTTAGAATATCCCTCCTCGAAAAATGCTTCATTAAACTCACATATTTCATTATGGATACCAAGTAATTGCGGCAGGTGAAGCATAAAAGTCTCCAGCGGCCAAGAACGACTTCTTGCAAAACCCACTCCGGTTAGTTGATTAAATTGACCAAAAACTACCGGATCTTTTCCAAAACGCTGAAAACATCTTTGGTATTCAGGTATTTTGTCAAAATCTTTTCGGATAAAAAGCAGACTTGATGTTGTAAATTCAAAATCACTCGACTGCGCATCCGCTACTTCCCGAGCATATTTAATTGCGGCCTTTACATAAGATTTAACACTCTCACGCAACTCGATGTTTTGACGGTCCATATAACTATCCATAAAAAATTCTTAAAATATCAAGCAGAATATTCAATTATGCTCATCTATAAATTTCATCTAGTTTCCAAACTAGCCGCAGCGCTTCTGCTGCTCCGGTATTGGCAAAGAAATCCAGTAAGGTCATTAAGTCTTCGAGCGGTCGGCCCTCTCTAACTTCATACCTATAATCAGCTAGCACTAACTCGACCATTTCAATAACCTGTCTAATTGCCATGGAATCGAATAAATAGCCGGAGGACTCACTTGAACGGGCTACATTTGCTGCCATATTTAATACGTCTTTTGGATCATATTTCAATACTCCTCTCAGTAATTGCATGAAGTGGTATGCGGTTGGCGCAAATAAGCCTTGATTCTTATCAGTTGCAAAAACTAAAATTTCGTTAAGCAAAGGTTTGATTTTAAAGTAATACTGTTCTCTCTGGAGTTCGGTGATCTGTTCCTCATTTTCTTGTAAATGTTCATCTTTAATTTTGGCGGCAAAATAGAGACGCAAAACTAGGTCATCGACAACTTTGTATAACCTGTAAACTTTTTTTTCATATTCATCCCTTTGCATATTTGGTGAGGCGGTTAAAGACTCTCTAATATTAACCGAAAGTATACTTATTACCTTTTTGAGCCACTGGATGGCGCGATCGGTCGCCGGAAGATTTTTAGGATCACTGAACCTTTCAGGCCGTACAAATGATAAAGCATTAAAAACTGCGCTGTGCAAGGGAGATATTTTTTCAATTGGATCCGTCAGAAACATATCGATAGTTTGAATACACCAAGTATTCTCCCGCGCTAAAGCAAGTCCAACGATCGTTGGCATTGCCGTATCCCAGATTTGAATTTCTTTAAAATCAGACCATCTGTTTTTAAAGAATCTATCCATGATTGCTACAGTATGTTTTTCATCTTTTATAGCTATATAGCTCAATGTGCGAAAAAAAGCTTCCTGAACTACTTTGTTCTTTTCATGGTCGGCAATATACTCGGCAAATTTCCAAAATTTATCCGGTAAGTTATAGATAAGTCGGAATAATTCACTCACAATCAAAAAACGTATCGACGGTTTAGGATCATTAATAAGAAGTTCAATGGCTTCAAATATTTCATCGTCGGGGCCTTGTACGGCTAACCAGGGCAGTCCCTGCGCGGCTTCCGTGCGAGGAGCAGAGGACCAAGCCGCTGATGTATAGGTTTCATCCTCTTCGGCAGAAGCTACAGGAGAAGGGTGTTTAGAGCAAATCAATAGGATTTCTTTACAGAATCTGAATTCTTCCGAATCTTTATCAGTAATGCCATGGCTCATCGCGCTCGCGCATGAGCCTAAATGTGTCCAGGCTGTTTCCAGAACTTGATGGTCAGCAGAGTCATTTTCTTTTATTAAGGAAAATGTTTCCTTTGCTTTTTCGAGAATATTTACGATTTCCTCCGAACTGGCAATTTCGTTTAGCCATTTAGAGGAGAAGGAGGCCAGAGGAGCGCTCGATTTAAGCAATATATTATTTTGAGTTTTACTTAAATCAACGCCCTCGTCTTCAAGCCACATTTCCTCAGTAAGCGGAGTAGACGAAAAACTAAATCCTCTTGGTGCTCTAGGGGCAGGAACGTCTCCTTTCTGTTCCATTTCCTTTTTAAGATTTTTTCCTTCTTCTGTTTGCAGCAAAGTAGCGGGGATACGGACTATCATGCGTTTCTTCCAGTAAATCAGGTCTTCGTCATCTTCATCAGGGCTTTTGATTGAAGTCATAATTGAGTTTTCAAGTTCAAGACGCTGTGATTCTGAAAAATCAGGCCAAGCCGCGGCGATAAATTCTTCTATGACAGGTGAAGTGTCAGGACCTCGAAGAACAGGAGGAGCTATACATAATTCAATTAAATATGAAGAGAAAAACTCGGGTGACCGCGTCCCGGATTCAATCAGCCTTTTCCAAAAGAAAGCCACAATTGCGAAATCTCTAAACACATCTAAAACTCGCTCCAGGTCATCTATCCTTTCTTTTGTGGATGCTATGCCGTCAATAAATGAAAATAAGCGACCCGCCAGTTCGATCGGACCCTCTCGATAAGAACCATCCCAGAAATAGCTACGGTCAGCTAAATATTTAGCTTGTCCGCCGCGAAACAAAAATTCCGATATCGGTAGCTCTTCTTTTGTTGCGATTTCATATCTCAAAAGACGTTCGTTAATGATAGCCGGATTAAGGAGACGTAGTATCGTCATAGCGGCAGATCGAGGTTTGGCTTTAACATAAGCCGAAGTTTTTTGTGTCAATACGTATTGGCACATTTCAAAATCCTGTCGCCTTGTACTGGTCATCGGTACAACTGCCGTGCCAAATTGCGTTTTTTCCTCACTAGATTCCTGGTGAGTAAAAACATTCAAGTAAATATCTTCAACAAGGTCAGGAGAGTAATCCCAAACATACTCAATATGGTCGGCCAATCTGTAAAAGTAGTTGATAGGAAAACCGGGCTCTGCTAAAAGTTCAAATACTTTTCTTAATAGCAGTCTGGAAGACTCTATATCGGTTTCATAAGTTTTAGCGACCATGGGTATCGCCCATACATATCCAAGATTATCGAACCAGGCTTTGTCTCCTTCGAGTCGATTTAACCAAATCCAATTTAACAATCTCCGCGCAATCTCGCCACAGATATTTAATGCGTCACTATTTTTGTAAGACTGGACTATATCAATGAATTCATTCGTGAGGATTGCCAGATCCCAGGCAAATTTGTGGCTAAGGTGTTGAGAGATCGCTAATAAAAATAGAAACCAAATTCCGGCTCGTGCATCCATAGGGCGGATCATTCTATATGCTTGAAGAACCCGTAATACAGCTTCCTTTGCTAAATCTTCTCCAGAAGTTAGCGCTTCAACCAAGGGTTGTAATTCTGAAATTTGTCGCGCTTCATTAACTATTACTGTTGGTGGTAATAATCTCGCAAACAAGCGGACATGAAGGCTGTCATTTGGTAGTACCCCCCAGAAAATCGTCCAAAATAATTCTGGATTTGCGTACCACAATCTGGTGAAATAGTAATTAAGACTAGGTCGCAGGAATAATGGTCTAGATGGATCGGAATTTATGAAATTAACAAATTCTTGGAGATTATCTTCAATCAAAAGTATACTAACAGCATAATCAAAGAGAATATTATGGCGAAAAGTTATGCGTTGTTCATCGGTAGAGGTATATACAATAACCTCCGAAGCCATCAAAGCGTCCCAAATTTGTTGAATGCCAATTTCATAGATTTCATCTTTTCGTATAGATAAAGATTTTGCAGTAACCATTGCTCTGGTGATTTTTGAAAGTGAGCCGAGTAGATCTTCGGCAGATATATCGTTCTTAATTCGATATTTCCAAAAATACCCCAGAAGTTGAATCTCTGAGTTTACGCTACTTAATTCTTCCAAATTCGGATTTATGCGAAGTATCGTTTCAGCTAGCCAAAGGTGAAATGGGATTCTTAATAATTCCTTAAAGTCGATCGAACCGCTTTCAAAGAGCCGTGGAAGATGGAGAATAGAATTTACGGCTTGTTGTCTTTCATCATCATTTAAAGGTGGAATAACAAAATGCTGACAAGAAATCGCGAATGTCTGGAATTCTTGCGATGGAGTATTACTATAGTCGCGAGGAAAGATATCCTGAAGCTCTTGCGATTTCGTGGCATCATAAGTACGGACGCTCACCACCACATTCCATGTTTCTTGAAGATTCTTTAAGACTTGCTTAATTAGATTAAGAAAATATCTTTTAGACACTTCTGAGCGAGCGGCATCAAAGGCATCAATAATTAAGATTTTTTTTGACGGATTCTTGGAGTCGTGCTTCTTAAGATAATCGATAAAATTTTCTTCAATGTTAAGAGCCGCTCTTAATTGCGCATCATTTTCTACTCCAAGCTTGTCAATCGGAAGATATAAAGGAATAATGCTGAATTTAACTTCCGCTTTGTCTGAGAAATTCTTAAGAAGATAGGTCTTACCAACACCGGGGGAACCGATAACAATTCCACCTGATTTCGTTGCAAATTCAGAAAAAGCTATTTCTAATTTTTCTCGTTGAATTTTCATTTTATAGTTCTAACATTCGTCGATTGAGATCGCTTATTCCGGAACTAACGACAGGAAGGCCAATGCTTTTCGCTAATTCCATAATTAGTTTACCTAGACCATCATGATTTATCGTTCCATTGTTATCGGGCGCGTGATAGAAAACTGGCATCGTATTGTAACCATTTAAGATTTTCGTGATTTGTTCTTGTTCGCTTTTTACCAAATTCTGATCGCTGGAACTATATGGCATGATGGCAAAATGTTCCGAATCAGAGCCAAGTCCGAAATCGCGTCCTACTATTTGTAATACGTGTGTAAAAAAGGGGTCATGAAGGCTAAATCCAACAAAGACCACTGGGTGGGTTGTTAATACTGTCCAAAGAACTCTCCTGTGTAAAGAATCTAGCGCCATATTTTGAGGTTTGCCACTGGCATCGTAAGAAGGTTCCTCTCCATAACGCTTTTTATAATCTTCACTAGTCAAAATAAGCTTTTTGGGGTTTCGGTGGTGTCCGTGAAGATGTAAGATCCAAGAGGGCTTTGAATAAGTTGATAAGCTACGTAAGAAACGAAAAACTAGATTGTGGCTATCATCACATAGATCGATGGACTCACAAACATAAGGACCTATTTCAGAGCGGTAGACATTTCTAACCGCATATTCTATGACCTCATCGTAGTTAGTAGTTACGATGCCACAGAATCCGAGCTGAACTAGTGCCAGGTGAAATTCATCGAATAACCGCCGATCATTCGATGGTGCAAAAGTTCTTTGTAAAAAATTGTAATAAGATTCAATTTGGACGGTTTGAGCTATTTTTGTAACAATTCTACTAGCAAACTCGGGTTCCGATTCATCTTGTATTTCGAGTTGAGGTGTGAACCGCACCTTTAAGTTTTCAACCAGTTGTCTCCAGGTTGGATAACCAAGAGAACTGCTACTACCAGCACCAACTAACAAAATTGCTTGTCGGCTTTTTAACAACTCGACTACCCGTTGTTTCGTAGCATCGTCATTGTCCATAATATGGAAGTTAAAGTCTGACCTTCTCGTGGACCCTAATTACCGCTTTTATAAAAAATTATTATATATAATATTTCGAGTTTATTATAAGTAATCTGCTAACAGTGTATTTCAGTCGTGTTGCTTTACCTTATTCGTCATTGTCAGACGCCTCTCTAATGAAACGCGGTCATAAATCGTTCTAATTCACAAGCCAAGTCAATAACGCAGCTCCTTTTATTATTGTGAAAGTGGTTATTATATCGGTTAATTCATAGGCGATGCGATGAGTTTCACACCGGGCTTATTGACAAACTTCTAACGAGAGATTATCCACCCAAGCCTCGGCACTCGCGCTTTGATGTGTTGCTCCGACAGAAATACTTACTGCCACATATTTGATTTTGCTCAGATCTAATTTACCAAGCCTGTCTCTCGCGATCCTTGAAATTTCGAGCCGGTCATTTACCTTGCGATCGTTATCAAGAGCGATGAATGCAGCACTATTAGTACTCTGGGGACTTTGCGGAACACCTACCAGGCCGGTATCTTCAAATATATTCTTTTTATGACTTCCAACCCACAGTAACCCTAAATACTTTTTATTCGCGTCGAAAAATATGATAGTGAATCCGGCCGTGCCGGTTCCGCTAAACCCGCCTATAGGCCCTTCCCGGGCAACGAATTTTGATTCAAACTGGAAAAAAATGCGTCCCTTGGGAACTGAGGCTGTTTGGTGCAAAGAAACGCTCGCTAATCCTTTGTGCTGCATATGGAGGAGATTGCTGCCGCTCGCCCCGATCACTTCGGTTACACTGGATCCTTCGTCTATATCGGAATATGTCCGATTCCATCCTTTTTCCCAGTCTTTTTCGAAATCGCCGTTGGTGAGAAGATTTTCTGTGCAGGGAGAAGTTCTTTGTTGAAAAGCGGCACTTTTGTCTTTTGTCTTAAGGCTGGAGTTTGAAATTTCTTCAAACACACCACGGTTATTTGTATAAATAGATGTGGTCACGCTCTTTTCATTCTCATCTGCATTTGCCAGTCCGACGAGAATTATTGCGCCGAGACCGAGTGCCGTTCCCAGTCTTCCGATCGAAGGACCTCTTATCCCCTTAGAGCGGCCGAATATTTTGTTGATCGCGCTGGCAACGTTCATTGCGCGGCGGGTTTGTACTGTGTATCCCGATTTTCGGAGCTGCTCGGCAACTTCTTCAGCCATCTCTTCGGACTCTTCAGACGCATCTAAATTCCCATCGCGGGTAGGAAGAATCACGACCGGGTCGCGTTCCGGCAGCTGCTTCGCTATTTCCTGAGCGACTTTCTGACTTGTCGACGGTTCTTCAAAGGAGGTTGAATCGTCTGAAGGAATTGCTTCGGTTTGAGCCGGTTCTTCTATTAAGGGCGTAGGTGATACGGGCGGTGAGCTTGGAGGTGATGTAACAGCTAAATCAAGATTCGAATTATTATTAACCACGGGCGAGGCGCACGAAATAAACGATAAGCTCGCAGCAAAAATCATCGAAGAGAAAAGTATTTTCATAGTGTTTTCTCCTATTCTAAATCCGATCACGGGACTTTAAATAGCATATAACTAGTACTATTATATCGAATTTTTAACAACACCTGCGACGTTTAAGTTATAACAGCTGATCAACTCAACATTTGAACGTCCGTAAACCAAAAATTCATGGTGTCCGGCAGCAATCCACCATTATTTTCATAAAATTGTTTTATCGCTTTCGCCAACTGCCGGCATGCATTTTGAAACGCAGCTCGCTCACTCTCCTCAATGTTTTGATTTTCTATGCTTTCAAGAAAATCCGTGAAAAATATCTCGCTCCTGAGAAATTCAAGTACTATAATTAAATGCGCAAAATGGCTTTCATCGAAAACTTCTGGCACTGTCTTAGCTATCCAAACAAGAATTTTAATAACCGAAAGTAGTCCAGGCTGCCGACGTAAAACAGCGATGTTTATAAGCTCATTCAGCAGTTCCTTGGGAAATTCTGCTAGCCCACTTTTTTGCGCGTAAAACAGCCAATTACGCGTTCCGTGAGCCGCGTCTCTAACTTGCTCTTGATCTAGCGACCGTAACCCTTTTAACACTTTAGAGAAAATTTCATCTGCTTCTTCAGGCACAATGAATAATTTGAGCGGAAGGGCTGAGAGCGGAAAGAGGTTTGCCGCCTGCATTTCGTCCAAAACCCTCCTTATTATCTCAATTGTATCCGCATTTCCAGAGGTTAAACGAGGCAGTAGAACTAGCGCGACAAAATCGGCTAACTGAAGAAAATGATGTCGGACATTATCATCTGCCATTTCCCGTCCTGAGAATCGATTTAAATATGGCTTTTCTTCATCCCATAGCGCGACAGTTTTATCCAGAAAGTCCTTCGTTTCTGCTTCCGACCAGTCGATAAGTTTTTCTTGTCCTTGTGGGTCTGAGTAAGGTTGAAGGGTAAGACTGATAATGTTTTCAAAAAGGGAATTCGCGCCCGTACCGATTCCAACGCTCAAAACTTCTTGTCCCTCTCCACTCATATGACGGTGTATAGCTCGCGGAAAATCCCTCGTTGTAAAATGATTGCGAAGTAATTGTTTTGTCTCCTCGGTGTCAGGATTCGGCAGGTATAACAGTAAGCTCGACATTTCCAAGTTCGTTTCAACCGGCAAACGTGTTTCAGGATCTATCCGTGACCAGATCGCACGAGCAAACTCTGTCGTCTCATTCGCATTGAGAATCTTTATTTCATGAAGTGTTGCTAAGCGAATTATAGCTCGTTTTCTTGCCTCGGCGGGGCCGCTTCTAATGATTCTAATCAGATTTTCGATCACAGGATCCCAAGTAGAGCGGTCATGACCTTCAGGTAATTTGAAATCTTTTTTCCAACGAATTCGCTCGAACGGATCGCTCCACGTTTGCGGCTGGGCGACTTGAAATCCACCCTCCGTCGGTAGTGGTAACGATAGTAATCGATATATATGTGTAAAAATATCCGCCGACGACATCGCTTCCAAAACTCTCTTAAATAAAATCGCGACAGATTCGTGCAGCCAAAAATTATTAGTGAAAATCGGATGCACGTAGATCTGTTCGGCGTATGAAAAAACTCTTTCCAATTGTACTAAGGATAGGCGATGGGAAAGTCGCGACATCAACTCAGCAAATAGTTTGATGCGACGCAAGGCGGTTTCCTGCAACGCTTCATTTCCGAGCGATTGCTGGTATCTCTCAATCGCTCTGAGGAACGAGGCGGAAAACAAATCGAAAAAGCGATTAACTAAAGTCTCTGACAAATTGGCTACATGATGATACTGAAACCACCTATTTATCTCATCAGTTTTCTCCGTGCGAATAATCGTGCTAATAGTTTGTTCGAGATCGGAATCTGCTAGGCAGATAGCTGCGTTTGTAACTGCCTCAGAAAAATTCAGCACTCGATTTGAACGAAATGGGAGGCCAGCTTCCTCAAACATCCGCAAAAAAGAAAGGGCAAGGCGTGTTTTTTCCAGTTCGCTCGATGAAATCAAACTATAGCTGATGGTTTCTTCCGTGGGTAAAAATCCTTTGCCGACCGTACGTGCTGGTTTCGGACGCGGATCCAGGTTTTTAACTTTTAATTCAAAGTTTTCAAGATCGATCCACGGATTACAATGATAAACTGCTAGTTGCTCCCAACGATCGCGATATTCTCCAACCGCTTTGTTGCCGATTAAAATGCTATTGTCTTTGATCCCTTTGAGCAATAAGAGCGTCCATCCTTCCTGCGCTAACAACGTGTAATCCTGCGCGAATGGTTGTTGACGCATTCTGATACTGGACAGGGCTGCTTCGGCCAAATTTTCGGCTTGCTCGATTTCACCGATCTCCGCCAGAATCGCCGCCCTCTTTACGTGCCAGAAGGAATTCCCCAAATTCTTGTCCCATTCCAGTAGGATTTTTCGAGCTTCTTCATGGTCGAGTCGAAAAAGGGCGAACAAACACCGCTCGTAAAACCATCGGGCCTCCCAAGTCTCGTCTTGCCGGACTATATTTCGAAGCCTTTCGACATATTCGTGAAATTCTGCGTCATCAAATTGCTCTCTCGCTCTTCGCATCAAAGCAAAAGTCAATTCGGTCCATTCGCGGCTGATTTGACCCCAATTCAACGTTAGTCCGGCAGCATTATTTGGCTGAAATTCGGCTTCCTGGTTTAGAAATGCGGGAAACGGGTTAAATCGCGAGACTATTTGCCGGTTCTTTTCTGCCTGATCACTAAGAATAGGCAGCAAACATTTTTCCAGTCGTTGATTAAGTTCGTAAAGTAAAGAAAGAATTTCGGAAGGAGGCAATTTGCCGAGCGAACGTAACACAGGATGGATCCAATACTCTGTATATTGCCAAAGTCGCTCGCGATTGTCAGCCGGAAGAATGACCCAGCCCGGATATGCCTTGCGCTGGATACGCCAGCGATTTTGAATCTCTCTTAACTCGCCCTCTGAAAGTTCTACATGGATTCCATTCGGATGCTTAATGCCCAAATCGTTTTCCGGCTCGGCGTCATCGCTGGAAGCAGGAACGCCGTAGCTGGACGTCCAGCGATTTCGTCGTTCCAGCCTAGGATAATTAAGATTATTGAGTGATGCGCCATTCCATAATTCGAGTAAAAACCATTCAAGTATTTTAGTGAACCGTAAATTATCATCGGGAATCTCACTTTTTTCGATAACAGTGGATAAATCAATCGGAAAAACATTGCGTTTTTCCAACACGCGTCTTTCGGATGGCGAAATCTCAAATAAGCTACAAAGGTAAATCGGCGGCGAGAGTTTGCCCAGATTGTCACGTACCCAGCCTGTCCAGTGCAGAAAATTCGGATCTTCGCCAGAAAATCCGACTAAACAGAGAGCGTTTTCAATGATTGATTGCTGCACAGTGTTAACGAACGGCGCAAATTCGCGCGGGTAAGTGCGAAAATCTTCCTGCGTGATAATAAACGGAAGATGCGATGGAAAACTCCCATGCAATTTGACTATGCGCGGTTTAACATAAGCGGGCAGATCTGTTGGAGTTAAAACTATATCGTATTTGCGGTCATGAATGTCTGGCAAAGTTCGTTCGAGCAGCGTATCGTAGTTCGTTGTAAAAACATCTGACCATGGCAACGAAAGAAGCATTCTGTGCAATAAACTCGGTTTGTAATCAGCATCAGGAATCGCGCGAGCAATTAAAGAGTTAAGAGCGTCGCGACCGAATACACTCTCGTATTCAGTCGCGAGTCGCAGCGGATCCTTTTTCGCATTCGTATCTGCAGTCGTGGGATACAATTCAATCGCCATTGCTTGCGCCAATTCAACCCACAATGGAAAAGCCGGAGTTCTAGGTGAAAGCGCATCGGCATTGCGGCTAAAACCAGACCCAATCATCATCGCGGCGCGTCCAGTTCCCCCATTCGCCCACAATTTTTGCCGGAGTTGCTTGATATAAATTTGATCGGAAAGTGTTTTCATATACGAGTAAAATTAAGTTAAAAGTAAAAGACACGGATCACGATTGAATTCTGCCGAAACAGCACATACCTTCTGCGGCTAAAAAGACGGTACTTAGTGTGCAGGTAGAAGATATATTCTAGTTAGAATAAACACCAAATTAGAGTAAGTAAAGATAAGTATGGGAGCTTCCTCATTTACAAAATGCCGACGATAAAAGCTGAAATAGGTTTATTGACAAAGTTAAAAATACTAACGAAAATAGTCTATAAATTAAAAATTAAGGAAATCGAGAAAAATAAGCGCAATAGTCAGTAATATAGTCTATAAAGTGAGCGGAAAGGGTATAACTTGAATATTCGTCATAATTAAGAATGGTTTCTATGGGGACTGAAAATCCGCGTGTCGGCGGTTCGACCCCGTCCCTGGCCACCAATAAGATCAATAAAAAAGGGCTACCATTACGGTAGCCCTTCTCATTTTCTGTGCCAATTGTGTGCCAACTTTTAAGAAGCGACACCTTTTTCGGAAAATCATCCGTTCCAATTGTTCGATTGCGTCCTTTTGCATGGTCGGTAAAACATGAGAATAAACATCTAGCTTGAGCGTGATAGTGGCATGACCCAGTCTCTCTGAAACTACCTTGAGCAAATGAACATCGACTCCAATGACGAAATTCTAAAACACCTGAGAGGGCTTTGAGCAACGCTCTTTCGCAATTTAAAAATAACATTCCGGCGGAGAGAAAATTGATGAATTTGAAGATTTCCTATCTGCTCTGCCTTATCCGCAGTGATTACAAAACAAATCGCAAAGTAATAGTTAAGAGAGCGAAGGAGATACAATTATAGCCGAAGCGCTAGCCCTTTCTGTAAAAGCTAATGATGAGCCGTCTTCTCGGGTTATCTCACAGATCTTTGTCGACTCTTTTTTGAAAAACAGGGATATGTTTTTGGAGAAAACTGAATTCTTCCGCTCCCTCTACGCGAAAAAACGTCATCAATAGATTAATGGCAAGTACTTCTTCGAAAGAAAAGAAGCGAATAAAAGACTCGTTAGAAGCGAGCCTTTTTGATAGCCCAAGCAGCAATATATCGCGCAACAAATACTACAATCGATAAACGGAAGTATGGACCAGGAAAACTTTTAGTCGGCATTTCCCTAAGATAACAGCAAGTTTAGCTCGGTCCCACTTAAATGGGGTTGAGCTAAAAATTGGATATTCACAGAAAAGGCCTTAACTATGCTCTCCCAAAATAGCGTGACTTTTACTTAGATCATGTTTGCTTATTAAGCACACCGTTCGCATCGGGCTGCCCTTGGCCGAAAGGACTTCCCGAGCGAAAGCTAAAAGAAGGATGACGGTGCCTTAACTCGCGAACCATATGCTCCTTTGTGATATGAGTATAACGCTGAGTGGTAGCAATAGAGGCATGTCCTAGGAACTCCTGAACTACACGAATATCGACTCCATTGCGGAGAAGTAATGTCGCTACAGTATGACGCAGCATGTGTGGAGTTACGTGGCGGTCAATCCCCTTATCTTGCCTGATTTGGGTTAGCATATTAGCGATTCCTTGTGGAGATAGACGGCCACCAGCCGCATTCAGGAATAGCGCTGGACAAGCTGTTTCGATCTGATTTCTTGCAGATATATACTCACGTAAGATTTCGATAGCGCATTCGTCAACAATAAAAGCGAGTCTTTCTCTGCCTCCCTTACCATGAACCTTGAAAATGGCCTCTTTAGGATGGAAATCTTTCATATCAATTGAGGATATTTCACCAACTCGTATTCCAGTGGCGAACATTAGCTCCAGAATTACCAGATTTCTGAGAAAACGATAGTTACGCGAGGATGACTTTGCTTTAATGAAGCCAGCTTCGTTTTCTTCAGCTTTTAATAATGAATAGTTCTGCAGTGCTTGTTCCAAAAGCCCCTTCATTTCTCCTTCAGTTAAAGTGCGCGGAAGTTGGACTATACGTCCAAAACTAAGTTTCACTCGCCAAAAAGGAGACTCCGACAATATTCCTTGTCTTACCCAATAAGTAAAAAACACTTTAAGGATAACCATCTTTCGGCGAATCGAAGCTGGTGAATAACCCTTCTGTTTTAGATGCGCCGCCCATTTTTCGATGTCATTGCTTCGTAATAACAGGAAATCAGATTTACTGCCAACGAAAGCCTGAAATTGTTTGAGGTCGGAATGATAAGCGTTTTGTGTTTTTGTTCTTCGTTCGTTTGTAGAAAAATAACCTTCGAGGAATTCGTTGCTCGCTTGATTGATATGCATCTAACAAAGTCGCTCCTATACTTAACAGGGAGGAGTCCATAAACTAGGCTTTAGTAATATCGAGAGCCCGACAATTTTTAAGTATTAGCAATAAAGGACTAATAACCAAAAGAGTTCAAATAACTATCAATTTTTCATCATTAAGATTTGAATGTGGTCGAGCAGAAATAAGAATTATACATTGTTGAAAATATTGCGAAATTTTCCGATTTAAGACATACTATCCGCAATCTAACTTGCAACAAGATGAGTTAGTGTGAAATTAAAGGCTTTATTCCAAAATTAATATAGATAACTCAGAATTATCTTTATCATTATTCCTGACAAAGATGCGGACAATTCATCTAACTGAAAATCAAAATAATTTTACATGGAGTATCCCGAAAGGTAGGGGCACGGCCTTTGAAGATCTGATCCATAGCTATTTGAAAAACTTTGTGGCAACGAAAGATGGACGGGTAAAAGTGATAAGAACAAGGGTTACGGGCGATGAGGGCAGGGATTTTGAAGTCTATTTTTCTGAAGAAATAAATATCTTTGGCATCCGTATCAAGCAGCCGATAAATGGATCGGGAAACGTCGTTTATATTGAATGTAAATCAACCGAACATGAGAGATTGGATGATGAGTTTATCGTCGATGCCAGTCAACACAAAGATTTCGAAGCGTCCTCATATATTCTGGTTACAAATGCTTTTTTAACTCCATATTGCCAATATCGAGCCCAGAAGGAATGGCAAAGACGAAATAGCCTTTTTCATCTGGTAGATCGCCGCCGTTTATATGAAGTAATGCGTGCGTGTGAACTTGACTCAAAAGCTAATGAGCTGGGATTAAGATTTCCGGAGCCTTCCATTGTACCGGAAATTAACAAGCGTTCTTTGGGGATCAGCTGTCAGTCGGAACTCGACGTAGTAAGCGGGAAACAATTTGTCCAAGCTTATCTGGCTGTCAATAATTATTCAACGGAGAGTCAATTATTGCGAGTTGGCGTAGCCACTGACCTTAGATGGACCGCCAATCAAACCAGTATTGAAAGGGTTATCGAGGCAGGTGGAGTAGAGACGATCGAACTTACGGTTAATCGAAATGAATTCGACTCCTCGGCGGATCTTGATCTCAATTTAACGGTGAACGGACGGTCGCACCGTATAACCGTGTCGCGTATCAATCGTGAGATAATCTTCGAACCTGATTTTACCGGAGAAGAACATAGACGAATTGCTCAAAGTATCAGGACGTCCGTAGAAGGCAATTCCGGCTTCCTTTTAATAAGCTTTCAGGGAGAAGCCGGGGTTGGCAAAACACGAACCATTAAAGAGGCTTTAAAACCTCTGGTAAATGGACAATACGAAATATTTACTTATCACTTTACCCGAAACCTGGAGGACATTTCGTTTGATGATCTGTTTGCAGCCTTCGGCGTCGGATATTCATCAGACTCCCCGGAGATTGGCGGATTGTACAATTCTATCGACAATATCGCCAAAATAGACCATCCCATATTGCTTCATTTTGAAGATCTTCACCATGCGAGTAAAGACGTGATAGATGATTTTAAGAAATTACTCTTGAACTCGCCCGTTTGCAAGAACTCCCTTGTCTTGATCGTTACCGGAAGAGACGATCACACATTTCCAAATGAAGATTATTTTTCATTTCTTCAAATCGCGAATGATCGAAATCTGAAGAATGCTTGTTACAGCCTTTACCCCTTCACGGACGATGACGCGAGAACATTGATCCGTTCGGTGGTAGTAGATATTCCTGATCCCGGAGTGGAGCGTGTTCATTTACTAGGTCAAAATAATCCTTTTATAATAGTAGAAATATTGCAATACCTGCTGGACTCCAGCTTGGCCCAACTGTTATCGCTCAGAACTGTAGGGATATTAAACCCGGAAGTTTTTTCCGGGCGAAAAGGTCTGCCGGAAACTGTTGAAGAGTTGTACTCCCAGCGATTGACCTCGCTTCTTAACTCACCAAACGGAGATTTAGCTTATAAATTTCTGATAGTTTCATCTTTCTTCGGATTCGTGATGGACCGGGAAATTCGAAGAAGATTTTTTGACGGAAAAGAAGAAGGCGAGGATGTCTGGAACCTATTGTGTGAACGGCGGTTTATCGCTGAGGATACTACGAACAATATTGCAACGTTTGCACACGAGAATTTACTGAACTATTTACGCCAAATAATCAGAGAACCTGCAAATAGCTTAGAACTTTCATCCTATCTATTAGCTAACCCGGGGATCGCCAAAAGTTTGAGCATATTCGATTTAGGTGAAGCATACTACCTTCATGAGGAATTCGATAATGCGTTTAACTGCTTGACCGAGATATGGGAGCGCGTAAGAGAAATTACTAATTTTAGTTCCGAAGAAATAAATAAATTATATTTCAGCTACCTCCCGGCTCTTTTTCAGACGACGAAGTTCACGGGACTTCCTCACAATGAAATCGCTAAGATCCCTTTAGCGTATAGCTATATGGGGGTTCACAACTTCCCGCTCGTTGTAGCTGAAGATGTGTGCACAAGAGCAAGCCAGATGCTCGACGAAATATATGAAAAAGAAACTGACGGATTGCGACAAAAATTAACGGTACGGCAACTTCGGGCACATGCGCTGCAAAATATGGGAAAGACCGGCCTGGCATTACAGGAGATGTTAGAAATAGAGGCCACCCTGGAAGAAAATCCTGCCGATTGGTATGAACTAAAGTTTGACCTATATGATCGATTGCAGGAATATTACCGAAAAACGAATCACGCCGCTTTAGTGCGTTTTTACGGTCGTCAGGCAAGATTAAATGTGAACCTGGCGGAAGAGAAAGATAAGAAGCTTTTGGCCGCGCATTTGATCACACAGTCAGTTTCTTGTTTGTTTTCCGGAAAGAAAAATGCGTGCAAACAAGCTGCAGAAGCGTATAGCATGTCTAAAGAGGTACAAATCCAACGATTTATTATATTTAATAGGCTTACGGAACTTATTATTGAAGGGTTGTATTCGCATCGCGACCCGATCGTAATAAAAGCGGTCATGGATGAAGCACGCGATATGTTACAGGACGCGGCCGTAAAGAATTTTTCAGATTCAATAATGAGGTTACAGCTTTTGCTTGCGACATTGGCGCTTAATTACTATGAGGATACTTCCGAACGTCATTCCATTGCCCGATATTACATCGAGTCGGGGCAGGCAAATTCAATACGGTTTGGAAACGGGCTTTTTGATTGGGCCTTTGATAATTTGGCGGCAGTGATCGATCTGGCGGACGAGTACCAACCGGATGACCATGCCCGGAGACGTTTTCAGTCATGCCTTGAGCGCCTCAAAAGAAGGGGGCTGACCTTTCTGGGAGCGCGGGACGGCCTATATCCCAATTCATTTGCGATCAGTAATATCATCCGTTTCTTTAGTCAATTTTATGACAGCGATGGTCTTGAAATACTGCAAACCACTTTTAGTTCTTATAATAATGATTTTCTCGAAGACAGACAGGTGGGTCTCGAATTAGTAAGAAAAGCCGGTAAAGGCCAGCCGATATTTTGGCCCCGCAATTCTAAATTTCAAATGCCTCGGTATCCTGCAGAGGGCGGCTATTTTACTCCGATTTTTTAACTGCGGGACGTTTTCTCTTTTTTATGTAATAGTTTTCCATAACCAAAATATCTATCTCGGAATTAAGAAAAGTAACTATTGCATCGTGTGGTGCTTCCACCATAGGATCGCCGGCAATATTAAAAGATGTATTGATTAAAACCGGAAATCCGGTCTCCGACTCGAATGCTTTCAAAAGACCGTAAACAAAAGGTTCGGCGTTTTTAGCGACTGATTGAACTCTGGCTGTACTATCAATGTGAGTTATCCCGGGAAGTTTTTTTCTATATTCCGGACGCACTTCTGCCGCTAGCAGCATGTAAGGAGAATCTTGAGCTAGATCAAAATAAGTAAATTGAGCTTCGGAAACCACAACCGGTGCAAAGGGCCGGAAAAGCTCGCGTCGCTTAAGTAAATTTAACTTCTTAGTAATATTTTTTCTACGAGGATCTGCCAATATACTTCGATGGCATAGGGCTCTGGGCCCGATTTCTGATCGCCCGCGCAAAAAACCAATAACCAAGCCACCGGCAATATCACGGGCAAGTTGTTTTGTCAGAGTTTCATCCTTTAAGTATTTTGCTCGCAGCTTAAAATGGTTTATAGATTTTTCTATTTCCCGATCAGAATAGCTTTTACCTAAATAGGGCAGCGCTGAAGAATTGCGGTTGGGAAAAACATATTCCTGCGCAAAGGCCGCCAGTGCCGCTCCTACGCATTGCCCGTCATCTCCGGCGGACGGAATTACATGAAGCTTACTTACCTTAGTGTCTTTTAAAATTCGCTGGTTTAATTGACAATTTAAAAACAAGCCTCCAGCCGCGCAAAGATTTTTATTTTGTCGTCGCAGAAGAATTTTCTTCACCAACTGCAAAGCATAAGCCTCAAGCATATATTGTCCTGCAGCCGCTATCTGTTGGGAATTATGGTGTATAAAACGATGCCAGGGTTCGCCTGACTTTCTCCACAATTTATCAATTTCAACTAACCCGTCATCGAACGTAAGTGAAAAATCGAGGCCATTAAAAGGTTCAACAGATTTTTTGAATAAAGGATCGGCATAAGAGGCCAATGCCATTGTTTTGCCTGCATGGCCGTGTCCAAAACCGATCAAGTATGTAAACTGTTCATATTTTCTCCCCAAGCTTATTTGTTTTACGCGGTCAACTTCACTCATATAAGTCAGATTAAAAGAATTTCGTCTGTCTATTCTAGAATTCCCAAAGTCCTGTAAACGGCGCTCAACTAGCTTCAAGTGATTTTTCTTACCTACATAGAGACTCTCGGATTCTAATTTATTGTCAATAATATCTCCGGCCCCGTCTGCAACTAGTATTAATGCATTATTGAAGTCTGAAGTGTAATAGGCAGACCAGGCATGACAGTCATGATGTCCGATACCATAAATAGGAACATCAGGCAGATTCAGAAACTCCCGAATTTCATCACTTAATTGATCGATTATGTCTGCTATAACGACATTGGTATAACTAAGCCCGATAGATCCGAGCCTGTCAGGGGTAGTGCCTGCGATTTTTAATACGGCCCGAATCGATTTGTAAGGCAATTTAGGAGAATTAGAATGTTTAATCCGGTCGAGTCTTTCTTCGGACATTTGTGCAACTAACTCACCTTCGCGTACGAGTGCCGCACCTCTGTCATGACCGATATGAATGCCAAGAGAAATTCGAGGAAGCATTGATAATTCTGAGTTATCTATATCGTCTTGCACTGTAGTTTCGCAACACTTACACAAAGTGAGTGGAACACTACTCCAACATGTAAATAATTTAAGTTTCCATATGTAGAATTCCATCAAACTAATCTCTCACAGTTCTCACATAAAAATCCGAAACAAAATGAAGGATCCGAGCAAAAATTTTAACTTGATAGTTTGCGATCGGTTTTTGGTGCGTTTAGATTGTGTTGGGTTACATTTTCAGATGATCGTAAAGCCGATCGCAAAACAGGACGGTGGAGCAAACACACATTTTATCCATTAAGAAAGAGGCACTAGAGAAGATTATGAAAGACATCTCGGCAGTAAATTCAAAAAAAATCGGTAAGAAATCCGGAAGTGCGCTCGGTAGTAATTTTCAGGTACGACTATATGTTTGCAAATCCTCGACTCTCAGCCTCAAGCGATAGAGATCTGGATCTGTTATCGCAATTTATGTGTGAAGAGAAAAATATAGTTGCAAGGCCTAACCTCCTCCCGGCTGGGTATACCTATCTAGCCCAGTTCATCGATCATGATATTGCACTTGATTCTGACAGAGACAGTTTTCCCGGAGGAACAATAGATCCGTCCACAATTAGTAATCTGCGAAGCCCTTTTTTCGATCTGGAAACTATTTATGGGATTGACAAGCCTCCCCAGCCCGGTGAAGTAGTAAGAAAGGATTTGCTAAAAACCCCTTCACTCTTAAAGCGGGACGATACTCGGATTGACACTATAACGGACCGATTTCCGAACGATTTGCCCAGGTACCCAAATAGCCCCGTGGCAGCCATTGTAGATAACCGAAATGATGCGATTCTACCGGTAGCTCAAACACAAGTTGCGTTCATAAAATTTCATAATGCGATAGCTGCCAGTTTAGGAGGAGATGATAACACGGCCCGCTTCGATAAAGCTCGTGAGATCGCGATCCGCACTATCAATGGATAGTTTTGCATGATTTTCTGCCCAGAATCGTGAAAGAAATAGTGTTCAACGATGTACTGGCGAACGGTAATAAATTTTACTTTCCAAATCCGCAAAATCCTTTTATGCCGCTGGAATTTTCGGTTGCGGCATTTCGTGTCGGGCACAGCCTGATCAGGGATGTATATAACTGGAACCGGCTATTTGATATTAATTCGACGGTTTCGACTCCCACTCTCAGCGAACTGGTTTTACAAACTGGTATTGGGGGGCTCCGCGGACGTTATAATTTGGCGAGCGACTGGATAATTAATTGGAATTGGTTTTTACGAAACTGATCCAAATATCTCTCTCGGTAAATTCAATTTTGCAAATCAAATTGATGTACGTGTTGCACCGCAGCTCGGGTTTTTAGATCCCCGTTACCATAACTATTTCAGAGAACACTCACTGCCGGCTCGAGACCTGTACCGCGCGCGGGCGTTAGTGTTTTGAAAGGCGGAAGCAAGTGTTCTTCCTTTTATGTATTGCATAACTATAAAGTTATGCATCTCGGATTCTTCTATTCCATAGACGATACATATATTAGAATGGTCAAGCATGGCTGCGGCTTGAGCTTCTTTTAGGAATTGCTTTTCAGCCCATTTGTCGTCATCTAGATTTGTCAGAAACTTTAAAGCGAGAACGCGGTTTAGTTTTGTATCTACTGCCCGGTATACTTCACCCATACCACCGCTTCCTATTTTTTCGTGGATCTGATAAGACCCGATCGTAGAATCGGAAAGGCTTCTTGAGGATTGGTTGCTAAGGACATTTAGACCTAGATCGAATACCGGTTCATCTAAAAAAATGTCCTTTTTCAAAAGCGTAAAGGAATGATTCCACTTCACTTAGCAGTGCAAAGTCACCGGAGCAGGAATTAAGAAGATATATATTTCTCTCTTCGGGGCACAGGTCAAGAGCGGCATTAAAGATCGCAGCTATCCGGTTCCAGTACTTCTTACTCATTCCTGATCTCTCGCGCCAGCCATGCTTTGGCAAAATTCCAGTCTCTAATAACTGTAATAGTGGAAATTTTTAATGCTTCTGCCGTTTCCTCAACACTTAATCCGCCGTAATAACGTAACTCAACGACCCTCATTTTGTGTTTATCAATGGCTTCCAGGCCGCATAGTGCATCCTCTAGGGCAATAATTTCGCGAGATTTTTCCGGAGACAGGATAATTGCTTCAGACAAGGAAATCGGGGTGTCTCTCCCGCCGCGTTTGAGGCGTTTATTGTCCCGTAAATAATTCAATAAAATGCGCCTCATCATACTGGCAGCAATGCCAAAAAAATGAGCGCGGTTCTGCCACTGAACCCGGTTCTGATCTACCAGCCGGATATAAGCCTCATTGATCACGGCCGTGGTCTGCAGCGTATTACCGGGTCTAAAGCGAAGAATATAATGATGAGCCAACCGTCGAAGTTCTTTTTCGACCAAGGGAAGCAATTTCTCCAATGCTTCCTGATTCCCATCACTCCACAGGATCAATAGTTGGGTTATGTCGGGGGAAGAGGTCATATCGTGTTCCGTTTTTAACTATATCGATTCTTTTCCAGATACGTGAAATTTTACACAGGAATGATAGTTAACGAATCGAAATGGTTCGTTAACTAATGAACGGTTAAATCATTTTTACGCGCAACCGGATTAAAAAGTTCATCTGTAATGTTTGACGTATTTATAACTTGAATTCTCATGAATTTGCAATAGTTTTGTCGAAAATTGCGAGGATTAAAGTCAGCATTTGAAGTGAAAATTAAGATTTTTTGAATAATAGGGGATTTTATGCCGAATATAGACGATCCAAAAATTCCGACGCCGCCAATCGCAATGGCCGATTCGCTTAAAAGCTGGGTCATGATCAGCCTGACGCTTATCTTCGTCCTTTTATATGCCGCGGCATTTATTTTCCCAACGCATTTTGAGTCCACAACAGCAATAAAAGAACTGCAGCCCATTATTTTCGTCATCATCGGTTATTACTTCGGGCGGCTGCCCGCTCAACAAACCGAGGATTCTCTCAATAGAGAGATAGATCGCCAAGCAACTAAAACCGATGCCGCGATCAGCGCAAAAGGAATAGCTTTAAAGAACGAGGCGTCGATGGAAAAGAAGATGGAAGACGCCAAAACCGTTCTTTCTTCAGTCCGCGCAGGACCCCGTGAAGATTCTGAACTCTTGAAAAGGATCTGTGTTGTCCAGAGGGCTACGGTCGTATGAAGGGCAACTTTTTAAAGGAGAAAAATCATGCTGAGAAAAATAATCTATGTGCTTTTCGCCGCGATTTTAATTACCGGAAATTCTTCCATTATGATCGCTCAATCCGATACCAAGCCTAAATCCCTGCAAGATGAAGTCGACAAGTCTGAGGCCAGAGCAAAAATAGCCAAAGCAAAAAAAGAGGAACTCGAGGCCAAGTTTCCGATTCCCGATGCCGACCTTTTAAAGGCAAACACCGAAGTTGAAGGGAATCTTATCGAATCCCGAATACAGGCCTATAAGGCAATGGCAAGATATCAGATCAGGTAGCGGAAAATCTTTTTGCAAAAAGGAATCGGCAAATTATATGTTTTCCGCGAGTCGGATTATGCCAAAGTTGCAGCTTACAAAAGGCTCATTCAGCAACTGAAATTGATAAATACTGAATATGTAAAATGCAGCCCGGCCGTCGGGGGCGTAGGTCCGGCGTTCATGCCGTCCATAGGCGGCATTGCCAACATTTTTCTGAGCTCACTACCTTTGTTTAAAACAGATACCATTATTAGTGGAGAAGAATTTGATATTGAAGAAGAGGCCGTTTGGGCTAGTCTGAGCGCCAGCTTGGCTAAAAAAGGTATATCTCTAGGTAATCCGTTTGCTTCGAATTTCGATTTTATAGACATTACCAATAGCGGAGCGGTTTTGGTCAGTGAATTGACCAAGGCGGAGGCAAAATTCGCTCTCGCCGGAAGCTGCACCGGTATTTCGGTACCAAAAGCAAATATTGACGCAACTTTTACCGCTCTGAAAACCGAGCTTGGGTTGATAGTTTCACCTGCCGCCTTGGAAACAAATACGGCCACTACTACTACGACAAGTGCTCCTCCCAACACAACAGTGGTTGAGAAGGTTGAAAAAAGTCCGGCGGTTCCAAAATCCCCTACCAATATTACTTTCTGGGATTACATGAGGACTGAGGTAATACTGAATTCTATGCAAGCCAATGGAATTTACTGGTTAAAAATCAAAAATGCCAAATCCGGCGGGAATTTGCGGATCAAAAGCAGTCCATTGATCGACATATTTCGCGGCGGCAGCAGCATCCGGTTTAGTGGCGGGTCGATCGCTTATTACTACGTTTTCGACAATGACGGGAAAATCGTCGATTCAAGTGTTGTCAAGAGTTATGTTAAGTACACCAGGTCGAGCCGTCTTTAGTATCTAATCTCCGCTTCAAATTCAGACTCAAGCGAATTTATAACTAAATATAAATGGGGGAAATATGTTAATAGGAGAACTGTCTAATAATGAGCAAATTCCGAAATATCACGAAGGAATGTTGATCGTAAAAGTGCGCGAGTCGCAGAGCCCATTGGCGGGGATGCTGGCGATGGCGGAAGGGTTAGACATCAGTTCGCTGAATACTCCCGGTGTTTCAGTCGGAATGACAATATTCAACCGGTGATTTCGGTTCCTAATACGGCGATGTCCATTATGGCCGCATCACTTACCATTCCAGCGCCGCAGACCTTATAGAGGAGTAAGCCTGGTGGAAATGGAGAGGGACGGAGACGTTTCCACTTTACAAGTTGCCCTTGCCAATGATCCGAATATCGAATTTGTCTCAAGAGTACCGGTGCGTTACCTGACTGTTCGGAAAGCGGCGGCACAGGCGGGAGCGGGCATCGCCGCAGTTCCACCGCCGGCATCAACTATGTGGAACCTGCAAAAGATAAATTGGGAACAAGCCAGAGCTTTGCCGAATTTTTCTAATGCGAGCAGTGTTAAAGTAGCTGTTCTTGACACCGGCATTGATGAGGATCATCCCGATCTCCAAGGAAGGGTTGCAGGTTATACTTTTGCTCATCCGGACATTCCCGGCGCATCGGGGATTAAAGACATAGTCGGGCACGGAACCCACGTATCCGGCACGATCGTTGCCAATACTAACAACAACGTCGGAATCAATGGAATTTGCGACTGTCAGCTATTCGCCTGGAAGATATTCGACGACCTGGAGGATCCAAATCCGAAGAATCTTCCTCAAGAATTTGTCTATTTTGTCGATACTCCGATGTATCATCGCGCCCTTGCTGATTGTGTATCCCAAGGAATGGATGTGGTCAATCTGAGTATCGGAGGAACAAGAGAACCTGATCCAAATGAACAAAATTTGTTCAATAATTTGTTGGCAAATGGGACTACTGTGGTAGCTGCCATGGGGAATGATCGACAGGCTGGAAATCCCATATCATACCCGGCAGCAATTCGGGGAGTCATAGCCGTCGGCGCTACAAATATCGATGATTCGGTTGCAAATTTTTCAAGTAAAGGAATCACATTACGATATCGGCGCCTGGCGTTTCGATCTGGTCGACTTTGCCGACATACCCCGGGCAGGTAAAATTTTCCGCCGTACACGGGCCGGGAAGGCCTGTAAAAGGTGCGGCTGTAACTCGACAAACGGAATACGATGCCTGGCGAGGCACCTCAATGGCGACTCCGCATGTAACCGCCGCCGTGGCGTTACTCATCGCGAATAAGGGAAAAATGAGCCCGGCCGACGTTCGTAGCAGCTTAATGAACACTGCCGATCCAGTGCCCGGTATGAACGGAAATCGATTCAGTCCAGATTTCGGAGCGGGCAGATTGAACTTGTTAAAGCTTTTGAGTTAAATCTGGGATTATAATTGAAATGCGTTCAATATCCGTGATGTTTAAATCAGGCATTTCCTTGCAGCAGCAAAAAAGCGTCCTGCAAGAAATCGACGAGTGGAAGGATGTTGATAAAATTTTATATCTCCTTCCAAACTCAGATCATCCAGACATTAGGCGGATGGTAAATACTTATGTGAATGATGAGGCGGACATTGATGAAGTAGTGCAGCAGTTAGAACAACTTCCGGAAATCGAATCAGCCAGTGTTCCTCCACAGCGCGGCTTGGTGAGATAACTTGAACAATGCCTAAATGTAGGATTTTTCCTAAAGGCAGAATGGTAGCCTTCCGAAGGCTGACACCTTATCTAACTAAACGAATTCTGTCTCGAATGACGGATTAGCGGAATTCCACCACTGGCACAAACATAGTCTAATTAAGTCATATCAAAATACGTGATTTGGTGGGAAAATGAGCACTTTTGTTTTACTTATAAGCGTCATTCAACAGAGAAATCTTTTGGCTATTAGCTGATTTGAACTCACAACATGCAACAAAAATTGTTATTGACAGCGAAATTGTTTTATGTTAGCTTTCCACACGTAATAAAAAGAAAAGGCACATTCTGGCATTGTCTAAACTTCCTTATTGGCCCAAGTCTCATCAGTTTCCAATAAGTACTAATGGCCTTTTCCAAAGATACTGAAGTTTCGGCTCCCGATACCACTAAATTAGTAATATAGTTTTTAGCTGAGTGCTTTTCAGTTAAGTTTGTGTTATGTGCAACTTGTTTAAACAGGAAAGGCGTGGTTGCAATAGGTTTCGAATTTATTTCGTCGTGACCTAATATAAAATGAAGGCTCTATCCCAAGACACTATCTTATTAATGCTCCTAACACTACAGTTGCCTATAATTGCGTTAATTTTCTTCTTTACAATTAATTCAACAATTGCCAGTGGGATTAAACAAAAAAGTTTTCTTGTTTTTTGGAAGATAAGAGGAACGATCAATGAAAAAAGACCTTTGTTTTTTATTGCGTTGGGGTTTTTATTCAATTTTGTTTATTTCATCCTTCACATCATGTCTCCGGATGCCGCCATTTCAAATGGAGATGTTAAGCCTCATGCGTTTTTTATATATTCAATTTTATTATTCAATATACTTAACACTTATTGTTTTTTAATACAGTCATTGCCGCGATTATATTTTTCAAGAGATGAAACTGATGACAGTAGCCATCCTGAAACCATCAGTGAAATTATCGTTTCTTGGAAAGGGATCTCATACATTACTGTCACGCTTTTTTCAGTCGCACTTTTTTTGCTCAGCGTGTTTAGCTGGGGAGATGATAACTACCCTCTTTATTTATTTAATTTTTTTGGATTTTTATTGATTAGCTTGTATATGTTCAAGTTAACTTCGATCCATAAATATTCACTTCAAAATAGTTATGCTCGCTATCTTATTCTTTTAGGCTGGCTCATTTGGACGCTGCTTCAGCTTTGGTGGCCAATAGCCCTATATTTCGGACTGAAGGGTGTCGTAATTGCGCCAATCGGATTTTATGCGTCCTTTATGGCAAAATGCCTGATCCTGCTCGGGCTATATATTATTTCGGTAAGAACCGGACGCTACGCCCATGAACAGCTTAATACTGCAAACATAGATCTTAATCACGTAAACGAAAAGCTTAAAGATAATGTCATCGAATTAAATAAAACTTTGGAGAGTATTAATTCTTTGCCGGAATTGATCAAATCCATGTCAAATTCTAAGGGGCAGGACGAACTTTCAAGAAAAGTTGTAGAACACCTGACAAATAAAAAGGTTTTTGACTTTGATTATGCGATTTTTTCGGAAGTGAACTACCTTACGCAAAAAATAGTTTATAAGGATTCAATCACTGAAAACGATAACATTGACCACCCGGAAAATTGGGTATGGAGTGGAGGGATCCCGTTTGATCACCACGATATTATGGCCCAGGTAGTAAAGGGCAAAGAGATAATTCATAACCGCGGTGAAAAATTAAATAACGAAAGTATAGACATCACTTCTGAAACCTCGCCCTTAAATCACGAGATCTATATTAAATATAATCATCAATATCTTAACCGGTTTTTTATCCCGGTACTAAATTTAACGGAGAGTGAGCAAAGTGAGAATAGCGTAGTAGCAATTATTGAGGTTGGGTATTACATAAAAGACATTGACCCTGACACAAAAGATCCCAAGCTAAGCGACAAGATCGAAAAGGGCGAGTTGAATATCTATTTGGATGGCTGTGCGCAATCTTATAGAAGACTTTTTGAGCAGGAAGTGCAGAAACGGATCGATTGGTTACTTAAAGATTGCGAGGATTTGAGTAAGGACGATCACCTGGGTTATTTACAGGCGGTTCTAATATCTACCAGTACCTTAATTCATGCGAATCTAGGGTTCATTGTTTTAGTTCCGATACATAAAACCCTTCAAGCCACGGATCTTATATTTGAAGGTGGCAAGATCGATGAGAATGAAAAAGCGCTGATCAAGAGCGCCCTGATCGATTGCACAAAAGAAAATTCTGATTCCGGCGGCCATTTACAAATAAACAAGAGCGGGCTTACGGATAAACTGCATAAACTTTTTAATATCCAATCAATGCAAATCACGGATATTAATATTAACAACACTGCGGTAGGGCATTTATTCCTGTTTGGTGAGAAGGGGGACCATTTTAATAGCGTCGTTCAGACGATCATTACGAATATTACTGAAAAGATCGGGAGCGCCTACAATGAGAAGAAGTTCCATAATGCGGTCGCATCTTTAGTTACGCCGGATAATGCTGTCACGGATCTTGAAAAGACGATGGAGCCTCTGATCCAAATGCTTAAGAGCTATTTCGAAACCCCGTATATCAGTATTTGGCTTAGGAATGATTCGGATGAATTTGCGCAAAGTTATGCTTCTAACGAACTGAAATCAGGCTGCCGAGAATTTGGAGCGCAGGCCTTATCCGTCGATAAGGTTAACCTGGAAAAGGAATATGAGATCATCGACCTTGAGTCCAGCAGTACTGACGTGGAATATCTATTGTTCCAAAAATATAGTAATAAAAATAAACTGAAGACACTTTTGCGGAAACCCATCAAAACCCAGCATCAACATTTTGGTTTTATAAATATCTACTTTAAAGACAGGGTGAGTCCGCTCTTTTACGAGGAAGAGAATTTTTTGAATTTGATCTCGGTTAAAGGCCTTATATCGATACAGATACACAATTTGGTACACGCCTTTAGAGAAATTTCGGATTCGTTCACACAAAATGATCTAAATAGTACTTTACAGACGATCACCGACTCGGCGATGAACCTCTTGAACGCGGACCCGGTGATCTTATACAAAAGCAATAATGGAGTGGAGGTTTTTTTCAATGACGTAACTTACTCAAATAAAGGGGATTTTAGAAATCAGGAAATAATCAGACTATTCCAAAGCGAAAAGAACTCTCATGTGGAACTCGCAGAACGCATTCTCAGGGGAAGAAGCGAGTTTTTTAATAACAAATCTGAATATAAAAATTATATCAATAGTCATTCAAAGATCTATCGAAAAGTTTACTTTGAAAAAGATTTCTGGGATAGAGAAAATATTAAATCGTTAGCGGCGATCAGGCTGGTTCACAAGACCGCGAATTATGTTAAGCCGGTCGGTGTCATGTTTATCAATTTTAGAAATGAAGTAGCTCTTAATGATGACATCAGAAGAGTCATTGAAACTTTTGCCGCATTCGCCTCCGGGAGTATTTACAACGGACTGGTTTTTGAACAAAATAGACAGTTTCTTCTAAACAATCTGCGATTGACGAAACCCTTGCTTGCCGAAGCCTTGATTGCAGGCGCGCTGCACGATGCAAATAAAACTTTCAACACCATTCACTCTTTTTACAATAGACTGATCGAAAAGATCGATGATCCGTACGATTATGACCACAAGAAAATGAATAAATCGTCCATAAGGGTGGAATTGGAAAAATTAAAAAATCCGATCTCCAGATTGGAAGAACACTTTTTCGAAATAGAATCGTTGTACGCCCCCGCCGAAAAAACAGTGCTTCAGGATCAAAATATAAATGCGATCCTGGAACAGCAGCTTGACATAATGGAGCCTGAACTATCGAAGAAGTTCATCCATGTTGTTAAAGAGTTTCCCGGCAAGGAAATTATAATAGACTGCGATGAATCTCAGATCGGATTAGCTATCTTAAATATATTAAAGAATGCCTCTCAAGCCATGGAAAAGCGCGGTGAACTTGCCATCAGGCTCAACGAGATTGAAAATTCGAAAATAAGGATCGACATTGTCGATAATGGAAAAGGAATAAGTGACGACATCAAGGATGTAATGTTTCAGCCTAATATCACCGATAAGGTGGGCGGCAGCGGTTTAGGATTATCGATGAGTAAATACGTTATTGAAGTTAATCATTTGGGAAGTATCAGGGGTAGAACAAGGGACGGTAGAACCACTTTTACAATTATTTTACCGATCGACCATTTGAAACCAAACAAAGAAGTTTAAATAAGACAGGGAATTACTCTTTATGCCAGCGCAAACAAAGATGAAAAGATCTTCTTCATATAACGAAGAGGCAGAAAATCTGACCTTATATATTGAAGATTACAGCGAGAGAAGGGGGCAGATCGTTAGATATCTGCGAGATAGAAATTATGACAATATCGTGGCCCCGGATTCGATCAACGAGTGCGTTGAGGTTATCCGGGATAAGCGATTCCGTCGCGCGATCATCGACAACAACCTAAGTGACTGGGTCGGGAATAACAAGCAGAATTCTATTAAGATCGATGGAGCCGACTATTACAAAGGCGTTGAATTGGCACAGATGCTGGAATCCCGTAATAAAGGGATTCAAATCGGATTATATAGTTCGTTTAAGGCGGAATTAAGAAATGCCGTTAAGCAATTGGGCCGCAAGAACTTTGAAATACTTGAACCCCAGAAGGGGGATCCCGACAAATTTTTTCTGGATTTCCTGGACAAAAATCATAAACTGGAAGTCATAACAAAGCCCTTGCATAAAACTACAGACTCATTGCCGGCCGAGATACAGGCTTATTACGCTAAAAAGGTCATCAATTCACTCAAGGCCGGACAGCATATCTGGACAGCTGGAAAGTATTCATGGATGGTAGGCATTAACATGGATATTCCCTACTTTAATGCCAGTGACGCCGAAATCGAGCAGCGCGATAAGTACACTACGGATAACCCGGAAAATGCATTTTTCATTAGCGTTGATAAGAATGAGTTTCGCGCGGAGTCGGTTCTTGACAAGTCGTCAAGCCTGGAAATAAGAGCTAATGACGTTTTTAGCGAGGATGCAGTTTCTAAAACACACGGTTTTATTCATAAGTATTTTGTTACCCAAACGGTTTGCAAAAAATATTTGGAAGGGCAGGCAACTGTTAATGACGTGATCCAGATGGTAAAAGGCCTGGGTGACCAAGCCATTTTTGAAAGTCAGAAGATCCTGTTTAAAGGCTTATCACAGGCCGTAGACGATCAAATTCACAGTAAAGAAGACGTTTATGAATTATTGAAAGAATTTCACTCCTATGATTTCCCGAAAATTCTCGATATATACAAAGGCAGGGTCGATGCCGTGGAGAATGGAGTAGCCCACGTCAATTTACAAAGTTATTGTCCGGAGGGCGTGGTCAGAAAAGAGACCTTTGGCGCGGAATTTCTGAAGAACCGCAATGTCGATCTGGATTCAGTGTTTGAATACACGATCTATAACCCGGGCATAGGTGGAAGTGCCTTTCATATTGAGCCCACTTAAGAGTTTATGAAAACAATTACCACAGAAGCCATCCATACTCCTACTGATAAATTAGAAGTATTTCTTTTCAATGTGGGACAAGGAGATCATATCCTGTTGAAATTTCCGACAATGGAATACGGGATCATTGATTTTCATTATGAAAGCTCGACCGCGATCGCCGAACCGCCGAGTTTAAGTTACTTCAAAGAATTAAAAAGAACATTATCGAAAGAGGAATTTGAAAAGATAACGATCTCGTTCTTTTGTATTTCTCACACGGATAAAGACCATGTGAAAGGGATTGCGGAGACGATAAGATGGTTTGATCGCAATGGAATATTTATTCGCGATTTTTGGTTCGGGGCGGCCAGAGACAGATCTCAATTCAGCAGTTTTTTAAGAGAAAAAGTTAACTCAATAATTGACACCTTTTCGTTTGAAGAGCGTCTTAAAGTTAATTTAAGCGTGGAAAGATTTAATAACGGCGTCGATGCGTTCTTTGAAGGTTTTGATAAGTGGAAGTCAGGTGGGTTTAGCTCAGAGCGCTATAAAACCGAAGATGTGGGTGATGGTGAATACCTTGTCGAAATCAGGCCGTTACCACTTTCATTGGAAAAGGTTAAGGCGGTTAATATGGGCCCCTTGGGCACCCAGCTCGATAGTTATATTAACAATCTTAATTTAGATCTGGTAAAAGAAATACTTAAAGTTAAAGACAATAAGAATAAAGTGGAAAAGAATCTTCTTTCGCATATTCTTAAGATAAAGTTCGGAGAAGTGAATTTACTCTTTGGCGGAGACACGGAGAAAGATATCTGGGAAAGATGTTTAGCAAAATACGAAAAAAATACTTTTGTCGAACAATTTGGAAGCTTTGACTCTCATTTCATCAAAGTGAGCCATCATGGCTCAAAAAATTCTTCTAGCTCCTATATTTGGGAAAAAATCATTCCAGATGATGGGATGACATATCTTGGAATATCTGCCGGACGCCATAACGGATATAAGCACCCCCACTCTGAAACAATGAGTCAAATCCGGCAACGTAGAAAAGACGCTAATATTTTATCTACTAATATTTGTAATTCTTGTATTGACGGTAGCGCCTTCGATAAGGAACATCACGTTTGGTACGACAATTTTGTCCATAGAAATGCGAAAAACTATGGTAAAGACGAGCCAAATGTACACGACATCGAGATCAACGAAATAATCGATAAAACCATTCAGGAAAGCGGACAGAAACCTCAAGAATCGCAAATAGGTTTATTTGCTTACATATTTGAAGTGCCTGATAACCTGAATGAAGACATCAAAGTTCGTGTTGCGCTGTCAAATGTTAATAGAGCGCATGATTGTTTTTTTAAGGATCATCAAGAAGGGTTGCTTGATTGTTGCGGTCCTATGGCGAAAACTTTATGAGAAAAAAGGAAAAAGAGGGTCCGCTTTCAGTTCACGCTATAGCAGGTTCTTATGTTGTCTTGTTCGGGATCGATATGGAAGAAGATGCGAGCGCCGGTGTTTTGGGGTTTGCTATTGAACGAACCGATCATAGTATGGATGACAAGCGAGATTGGCTTGCCGGTTTCAGGATATTTAAAGATAGTGTGCCGCCCCCGTCCGGCAAATTTGTTACCACTGAACAACACCCTCTTCAAACTTTTATGTGGTGCGATTTCACGATAAGAAAAAATCATGAATATACGTACCGCATTGTAGCTATGCGAGGTGAGCCGGGCAATCTCGAGGAAGGCGAATCGGTGAGTGTCAGGATCCAAATGGAAAACGAAGATGAAGGAACGCACGCGGTATACTTCAACCGTGGCGTCGCCGGATCGCAGGCATATCTTCGCAAATTTGGCAACAAACGCCCCGAAGAGGTGCCCGATCGCGAAGCCTGGCGTTGGCTTTCTCGCGGACTTTTCCGGGCACTGCTGAATTTTATAAAACAGGCCAATGGATCGGAGTACGGTCTGCGGGCCGCGGTATATGAATTTAACCAAGGGGCGGTGGTCAAAGCTTTTGGAGACGCCGCCGGAACCGGCGCCGACGTAAAGGTCGTTTTTGATGCGCGGCAGGTAATAAATGAGGCCAAGCCGGAAAACAGTAAGCTCGATCCTGCCAAAACAAACCGCGAAGCGATCGACAAGGCCGGAATCGAAGGCATCTGTACCGAGCGAACGGCAAACCCGCAGGCCATTTCCCATAATAAATTTATCATCTTGTTAAAAGACGGCAAACCGGAGCAGGTTTGGACAGGCTCGACCAACATGACTGACGGTGGTATTTTCGGCCACTCTAATGTCGGGCACATCGTTCGTGATCCGGAGGTGGCCGTCCAATATCTGAAATACTGGGAAAAACTTAGCACCGACCCGATTATGGACAGGAAGCCTGAAAACGATGAGATCCGCCCCTGGAATGAAGAAAATTTTCCTGTGCCGGACGATCTTCCCGAGCCCAATTCGACAATCGCGATCTTTAGCCCGCGGCCGACATTGCAGGCTTTGGAATGGTATGCACAGCGCATGGACGCTGCCCAAACAGCGGTGTTTTTGACAGCCGCTTTCGGCGTTAGCGATAAATTCGAACAGATCTTGTCTAAACCCAAGGATTACCTGCGCTACTTGCTACTGGAAAGCAAGGACAAAAACATGGAATCGTTATTGGCCAGTAAGTATAACTGTATCGCTGTCGGTAGTATTTTGGAGCAAAACAAGTTTGACCAGTGGATGAAAGAACGTCTGTCAGACCTTAATGACCATGTTAAATTCATTCACACTAAATATATGCTCATAAATCCGCTGAGCGACGATCCTATAGTCATTACCGGCTCTGCTAATTTCAGCGACGCTTCCACCAGAAGAAATGACGAGAACATGCTGGTTATACGCGGGGACACCCGGGTTGCGGATATTTATCTCGGTGAATTCATGCGCCTTTACAATCATTTCAAATTCCGCGAGTTGGCCAATCTAAAAAAAGCGTTGCCGAATCCCGATGACGTATTTTTGGCCCCTGACGATAGCTGGCGGCTGCCCTACTATGAAAAGGATTCGGTAAAGGCTAAGGAACGCGAATATTTTGCCGGAAATTGATCCATTGACGTCTGGGCCAAAGACAGAAGATTTTTTGGAAGCAGGCTCAGCTTTAATTTGCAGTAGCAATCCAGGCGATAAATACCGCGACCTGCTACTTACAAAACATACCCGATGATGCACAAAAATATTTTATCTTACTGGCGGCATCTCGAAAACTTACCGGAAGGACATCCCGATAAACCCTCGGCGCGAGTATGCAGGCTGCTTCTGGAAGTGTTTGAGAAATGGCGCTCAAAGCACAGATGGTTTGAAACGGATCATTTCGGGCATTTATTCGAATATTATAAGGACGAGCAAACCAGGTCGCTGTCCATAGCCGAACGCAAAGGACTTGCTATAAAAAAGATGTTCGAGATTATCGGCGACCCGGATGCGCGGGAAAAAGCCGGCAGTATGGAGATCGACCCTGACGAGTTGATCGTGGGAACTCTTCCGCCTTATTCCGTTGGACAGGGTAAGGAATTGATGCGTTACCTTACCGATGACGAAACACTTTACTGGGAATTACGGTATCTAAATGAATGGTCTCCTTTCGGCCATATCGTGCCCGATCACGAATTTATACTCGATAACGGGATCATTGGAATACTCAATATCTGCCAGGAAAAACAGCGAGGCATCGGAAACCTAAGCGATAAAAAATATTGTTTTTACCAGTCAGTGATCAAGGCATTGGAAGGCGTTCTGTTGTATGTCAATGCCTATGCGGATCTTGCCGAAGACACCGCGGCGAAATTTCCCGCGAACGATGAAAAGCATCAGAATCTACAGGTAATTTCAGAGAGACTGAGAAAGTGCCCGGCACAACCCTGTGAAACCTTTATGGAAGCTCTGCAAACGATCTATATCATGCACTGCGCGCTGCACTTCACCGGCGAGATAGTGTCGATCGGCAGACTAGACCAGATACTTTATAAATACTACGCTGATGACATCAAAGAAGGCAGATTAACTCCGGCGCAGGCGCAGGAGGCGATCGATTGTTTCTGGATAAAGCTGGATGAAAAGGTGGTATTAAATAAGAGGTTTATCGAGGATAGATTTACATCTTCCGATGGCGCTTTGCTTGGAACCGGCGCGGCGAGTAATTTTGATCAGGGTGCTCTGGTCAATCAATGGATGCAGCAGGTGACTATAGGCGGCATAAAGGCCGATAACGACGCCGAGTCCCAAGACGCGACAAACGAAATCACTTTTATGTGCCTGGAGGCAGCACGGCGACTGCCGCTCAATAGCCCCACGCTGGATCTCAGGGTGCACTCCAAAACCGATGTTGGCGTGCTGCGGTCTGCCGCAAAAGCGATCCTGAGCGGCGGTGCACACCCGATCTTAATGAACGATGATAAAATAGTGCCCGCTCTTCACAGCAAAACTGGAGGCTTCGTAGAATTGAAGAGCGCGCGAAACTATGCTTGTGACGGCTGCTATGAAACTCTCTTTGCTGGTGAAACGGAATTCAGCTTCGGCTTTGTTAGCGCGCTTGACGTGCTGGAAAAAGCTCTGAATGGCGGCGCCGGTTTTGGCGCTTCGGGTTCAACTTATCTGCGAGGAAGCAAATCGAGTTTTCGCACGAAACCCGCCGCCCGGATCGAAAGCTTCGACGAATTCTGGGAGATCCTGGAAAAACACCTCCTGCTGGGATGCCATAAATTTCTGCAAGGTATTTTGACCCAGTATGGGATCAAGGAAAACGTGTCTCCGTCACCGCTGCTTTCCGCAATGGTCACAGGCTGCCTGGAGAAGGGCCGGGATTTAGCTGGAGGAGGCGCGCGATATCGCCTATTTTCACCTTTGATGACCGGAATCAGCACTGCCGCAGACTCGTTATACATCATTAAAAAATTAGTTTTTGATGAAAAACTTTTCACGCTCGAGGAATTGGTGGCTTGCCTGCGCTCGAATTGGGGCAGGAATAAGGATGTTATTGGCCTGAAGCTGCCGAAATCGCAGGTTGATGATATACGCGCTTTATGTATCCGTACCCCGAAATTCGGTCGGGGAGTAGTGGAAGTCGACGAGCTGGCGTGGAAACTGATAGACCGCTTTTATGAGAGCATCCAGGAAGCGAAAAACCATCCGGTGCACTCTGCTGATTGGGAAAGATTAAAGCAAAGCTATGGTGAGCAGGATTATGATTTCGAGATCCTGTTCGCGCCGGGCGTCGGTACTTTCGAGCAGTATAATTTCGGGGGATCTTTCGTCGGCGCTACTCCGGACGGACGTTATGCCTTTGACCCGATCGCTTCTGATTTTTCGCCGGCCCCGCTTTATTCCGACGAGCAGCCGGTAGCTGAAACCAATGGAAACACGTCTCACCGCTACACGGTAAAATTCATGGACGGACTGCGAAGTTATACCCACGATGCGGTCAACTTACTTTCAGACGGAGCGCCTTCGGATTTCAATATCGGCGAAAATTTCGATGAGGACTCGCTGGTCGATATTTTGAAAAGTTTTGCCGGCGGGCAGGGCAGCAATATGCTGACCATCACTGTGGCCGATCCGGAAACGATGGCGGCCGCTCAAAACAATCCCGACGAATACGAATTGGTAAGGGTAAGAATGGGCGGGTGGACCGAATTTTTTATTACGCTATTCCCGATGCACCAGGAGCAGCACAAACGGAGACCTCAATTTATTTCATAAATAGTTATGAACGATTACAAAACATTACCGAAGCCGCTGCCGTTTTTCGACCCGCCTTATCAAAGCGGAATATCCGACCCACATTACCCATTGCTCCCTCCGCCGGAATTGGAAGACTCTGCGGACTACAATCTTTACAAGGGGTTGGTCGATCTCCAGAGCAATTTTGCTTTGATCAGGGCCAACGTGTTTGCGCGGGATGCGAAAGAACTACAGGTGCTTCTCCGATTATTATCTAGATATGCCTATGAAGCGATGGAAAAAGAACCGTCGCGCAAGCATCTGAGGCCGCTCGAGTTCGGCCACGTGCCTAAATCATATCGGGTCACCGTGACGATCGGTTTCGGCCCGACGCTATTTATAGACCGGTTGGGTTTCGATCGCTACGGGCTGAGCTTTCGAAGACCCAAATATCTTAAAATCGTTCCGTCGTTTCCCGGCGACGAATATGATCCTTCCGAGAGCGTGACCGACCTGATCATCTCGGTTGCCAGCGATCACCCATATGTAAATGTCGCTATCTCAAGATACATTGCGGAATATATCAACAAGACATTTTGTAAAGAGACCGGCGAGCCTGAAACCAGGACAGTTTTCAAGGTCGTGGACATTCAGCAGGGGTTTAGCCGGCCGGATCAGCGGGAGTTTTTGCGGTTCAATGACGGGATCGATAATGTCCGCGTCGGAATCGATTTAGAGAAACTCGTTTTTGTCGATGAAAACTGCGGCGAGCCGTGGTGGTGCATTGGCGGCTCTTACATGGTCTACCGGAAAATACGTGAAATGATGCCGGTCTGGGAAGCGTTCTCGACTCAGGAGCAGGAACATTCGATCGGAAGGGAAAAAGAATCAGGCAAGCCGCTGTCACGGCAGTCCGAAGGAATCGAGAACCTGACGCCCGTCTATCCCGACCCCAGAGATGCGTCGGACGGCCCTTTGAATGCGCACGTAAGAAAGGTACAGCCCAGGAGGTCAACACCTGATCTTTTTGGGGTCAACGATCTGGAAAGGCGTTTTCTCAGACGCGGATATCCTTTTTTCGACGGGGTGGATGAAGAGGGTAAGGCGGTAAACGGTTTGCATTTTGTCGCCTATATGAAGAGCATTCTGCAGCAGTTCGAACACGTTACCAATATGTGGCAGATGAATCCCGATTTTCCGCAAAAAGGTACGGGAATAGACGCGCTTTTTGCCAAGGGTGTGCTTAAAACCATCTCAGGCGGTTATTATTTTTGCCCGCCCGCGCCCGAAAACAAGGAAGATTTTATCGGGTCAGGGCTGTTTAAGACAAAAGAAAAAGCAAAGTACGATATCCCGGCGCACATTTACGGATACGGTATATCTTTCTTCGATATTGACGAGACGATCTTACACACCTTTGCTCAAATAAAAGTATTAAAAGATGAAGAGATAGTGCGTGTCCTGGATAATCAGCAATTTAACGATGACACATTAGCAGAAGGCGAATCATACGATTTCGAGGAGTTCAAAGACGCGGAACATTTTTTACAAACTTCCAAACCGATAATGCCGGTCATCAGAAGGCTTAAAAAAATGCTCAGCCTGATTACGGCCAAATCCGAAGGAAGCCGGATCGTATTTTTAACGGCACGAAGTGATTTTGACAACAAGGACCTATTCTTAAACACCTTCAGAAAATATGGTATCGACATCGATTCCAAACGAATGTATGTCGAGCGTTCCGGCAACCTGAAAGCCGGAACTGTAGCGGGGAAAAAAAAGGAGATCGTTACCAAATACCTCGCTACTGGGAAATACCGCCGAGTAAGATTGATAGATGATAATAAAGAAAATCTGACTGAGTTTCTTTCGATAAAAGAAACACTTCCAAATGAAATTTTAACACTTATCAGGAAAACCCATTCTGTGTCTCCGGATGTTGATCCGATAGAATTTTCCGCTTATTTGGTGAACGCCGCTGGAGATCTTCAATTGACAAATCAATAATTGTTGTCCGGCAGCGTTAGATCGAGACTTGTTGAATTGGGGAGGTGCCTTCTCTCAGAACGGCGCAAAAAAACGGAACTGATGAATTTTTGTGTTGCTCAAATCTGTAAAGAGACTTCCGCCTTCGCCAAATATATGATTGTCATGTCGGAACCCCGCGCTTGAATACTGCTTTCCGCTGTCAGATGAATTAGTGACTTTTGTTCCAGAAGAAGGTTAATTAAGGCTTTTAAGAAGTCTACTCTTGCCTGATTTTTGTGCGCCAATTGTATGCAACAAAATTCTAAACGCCGTTACCCGTTTTAAAAAGCATGTTCTTCAAGTTCGTCCGTCACATCTTTTTGCAGGGAACGGGTAAACATGTGAATATGTATCCAATGCAAGAACAACAGTGGAATGACCTGGTCGTTCAGCAACTCTCTCGGACGCCGGCGAAACTCTCTTCCAAATTACATAGATCAAAAATCGTTCATAAATGTACGGTCAAGTTTGATTAAAGTCGCAGCGACGATGAGCTCTATGCCTAATAGAAGCAACAGCACAATGTACATATAATTGATCGTGAATGTATGCCCTAATGCAAGTAAAGTTATCCCTATCAGAGACGGCAACAATGACAATATAAAAAGTAAGGGCAGCCAAACCTGGTGGATCAAAGATCGTCCATCTGTGGAAAAAGTATCGCTTCGTCGGCGAAAGCGGTTAAACGGGCGATACCAAATAAGCGACAGGATCAACAACCCGATAAAGATCAAAGAGAATTTAAGGATCGCTGCATTTGTTTTCAAGGGATACCAATAATCGGACGCGGCTTGGGCAGCATAACGGTCCAGGATGAGATAAGAAAGATAATTTTCCACACCGTCGGCCACCGCCGCGCCAAGAATGATAAATACCGCAATCCACGCCAGCCAAACCGAATTTCTTTGAAAGTACCAGGGAGTCCTGCCCAAAAAATTTTGATTTTTAATTTGGGGTTTTTGAAAAAGTTTTTTCCATATGTTTTGAGCGTGAAAGATCGTAAATGACACGGCTTTTTCCCACCAGGTAAGACGGACTTTTTCGGGATCGATTTTACCCGCATTTTCATCCAGGTATTGCCGCCATTTTGGAAACTTCAACAGGAAGAAAAAGCTCTCTGTGTTTAAGGCGCCGGCGCGGCGAAAAGCCAGCAGCTGCGCCAGCAGCAGAAACGTCAGCGTATAGAGCGGAATAAAAACAAATGAATCGATAAACAGGGCGGTCTTTAAATTTACGATATTATCGGCTTCCGCAACTTTCAGGTCTGTCGGGGTAACGATCTTTTCAAGAGCGCTTCTTGAACCGGCAAATTCCAGGACTATTACCGGGCCAGGAGGCTGTCGCAGATTGCCGACATAGCTCTCCATTACCACGCCTGAAGCTATCATTGCCAAAGTGAAAAGCAGGATAATGAGCCCCAGCGGCTTGATATTCTGATTTCTCGCCTCTCGCCATCCGAACAACGCGGCCACAAAAATACCCAGGATCGCGATAAAAAGAAGTTTAGAATAAGCGTCCCACCCCCCGGTTTCGAGGCCCGTTTTCCAATTGTGGAGTTGCTGCCAAACCTTCGAGTTAAAGACAAAAGCGTAAATGAAGACAGCTCCCAGGGCGGCCGAAATCGACATCAAAATAACGGCAAATGCCAGCAGCAGACGAACGACACTTTTCTCCCGCATCAGATCGTGAAGCGTTAAAACCGTCAAATTCAGAACGACCGTCAACACGAGAGTAATCATCCCGAATTGCTGTACCGCCGCGTTGGCTAGAAAGGTAGCACCGACGATAACGACAACTTCGAACAAATAGATCAATTGCAGCCAATAATTGAAAAATAAATTGGCCATCGAACCGGGCGCGGCAACGGTAACCAATCCCCAAAAGATCGATCCCAGCCTGGCTATCCACCGGAGACGGTTGCCCGCCTGGGCCTGTTTATCCGCGATGCCCTCTAATATCTTTCCGCCGATCTGGGTAGCGCGCGAAATTATTTGGAGTGTGGGCTGAGGCTCAAGAACGCGATCTACCTCATAACCCTGCTTCACATCGTCGCATATTGTGGCCGGGTTTAGTTTTTGCTTAAGAGCGGTGAGCAGTCCCGAACTGATCTCATTGCGGTCCAGTCCTTTGAAAAGCCTATCGGCGGGAGACTGCTGGTCGATGGCCTCGACTCCGGCATATGTCAGGGCTTTTGAAACAGTGGCGCTGAAAGTGTTGGACGCATTTTGCAGCAGGGTCTCATTCAGGATAGTTTCATTAGCTTCACGGATCAGCAGGTCTCGTTGAAGTTTGTAGTCGTCGCCCGGCAAAAGGGTTTCGATCAAGCGCTCTGCCCCGTCCAGCCTGCCCCACATAATATCGTTTTGGCGCCAGCGCGCGTCTAAAAAAGCGCCGAACGAATAAAGATAGTCACCGGCAAGTTTGCGGCGATCTTCCTTTCTCTCTCCCTCGTTTATCAGGCTGGTAGCATCGCGCGAGCTGACCCGGACAAGGTCTACTTCGACCGCTTCGCCGACTGAGGTTTCAAAATAAATGGGAAAACTCAATTGGTCGTAGTTGTCAAAAAGTAAATAATAGCTTCTTAGATATGCGCGAATGAAATATGAATAATCGGGATCTTCGACTTTTGCGTCTTTTCCGATCTCTTCCTTCAATTCGTCCATGCTCATGGCATCATTGGCCGGGGTAATGCCGAGAAGTTTTTTCATATTGTCGCTGGCGGCGCCTAAAAAAACCTTGGAAGAAACGTCATTGCTTCGGCCGTAGAGCCGGTCGAGACTCTCACCGGCCGCATTCAAGGCCTTCATTATGTCATCCCTGTAGGGCGGTTCGAAGATCTCATCCAAAAGAGAGTGGGAACTGTTTTCAGAGACCGGCTTGCAGTCGTCGCTGCGCTTTTTTAATTCCCTGTTTATGCGCTCCAGCGCATCCAGCGAGAGCCGTTTCAAGGCGGATTTTTTATCATCCGGCAATATGTTTTCGGCTGTTCTCGCCTCCAGCAGAGCTTTGAGCTCCCGCAGGTTTTCGGATGTTTTGTCGCCGGTTTCAGGGTTTTTTCGGGATTTGACTACGGCTTCAGCTATTTGTTTGTCGATCTCAAAGAGACGTAAAACATATTCAATATCACCGAAACGGTTTTTCAGATCTTCCAGTTTTTCCGGGATCGTTTTGTAATGATCGCTTGTCGATAGCCGTTCGGCGAGCCGGGAATTATTCATTCCTTCCTGCACATAATTATCTTCCCGGCGCAAGCGGGAATAGGTGGCGTTAAACCGCTCCTGAATATGCATTAAGTCCCCGATAAATTTTCTCTCCCCGTCTTTGTCTTCCAACCTTTCAAGGAAAGCCAACGCATTTTTCTTATACTCATTTTCATAAGGGAACGCCTCATACAAGGCCGTAGAGGGCTTCATAAAACCTTTTTTATACATCCGGGCATATTTATACGCAGACATGCTTTCGGGGTCGGGATCGGATTCTTCTTTTTCAGATTGTTCGCCCTCAATAATTTCTTTTTTGAGCTGTTCAAAAACGTTCTTTCTGCAGTTCATCAGGAGTTCAAGCTTCTGCATAACAAAGCGCAGGCGCCGGAAGCGATAATCGACATCGAAAAGATATAGAAAATTATTTAACGTTTCTTTTCCGTCAGTTTTATCTTTCTTAAAGTTTTCGTCACGCCAAAAACTGATCAGGCAGCGCACTACAGAGGTATAATTCGACTCCTCGTCGATGCGTAAATAGCTGCCTGCCATTCGTGTTATTTGATCGGTTACGGAATTGATGCGAAGGCGATAGTAAAGCAGGAAGGCCGGCCCCTTAAACTTCAGGATCTCTTTTAAACCGACCTCCGACCAGATGATCTCGGGGTTCGACTCTACCTTCTGCTTCTGTTCATCAAAATCTTCTTCCATTTGCGCGGTGATCCGTTTGACCCGGTTAATGATCAAATTGCGTTTTCTCAATTGCTCCACGTCTTCGCGTATAGTTTCATAGCGCGGCAGCCCGATCCCCTGTCCGATCAGATTTCTCAGCGCATCCGGCTTGTCCCCGGCGGTTTCAGGCTTGAATTCTTCGGGCGAAGGATCGATAAAAAGCAGCTTACGCTCAACGATTCCGGTCGCCTCACGCTGCGCCAGCGTGTCTATGGCATAACTAAAGGGCTTGTTGTCGAGTGCCCCTCCGTCTACAAAAGAGCGGTCTTTCCATTCGAGGGATTTCCCGGTTTCGTCCACCACATCGCGAAAATACGCTTTCCATTTGTCTGAATCGGATCTATCTGAATAATTAAGGCCGGAAACTTTTAACACCTCGTCGATGTCGGTAAGCTTCATCGGTTCGAAAGCCAGCGGGAATGCCGATGTTGAACGCGCCGCAAACGCCAGGAACGGGTTATTCCCAGGAACGAAATCGTCTATTTTATCAGCCTCGTCATAACGAAAATTGAAAACCTGCTTATGACGACGTTCAAGGATCCGTTTGTTTGACATGGAGATCGGAAGCGGAACCCCCTGAAAATCGGTAAAGGTTACAAAAAGATCAAGAACGTCAGCCATCGGGGCGCCTTTAACAGGTTGTTCGTCCATTCCATGAAGGGCTTTGAGCAATTCCAGGTACATTCTCTGGCTGTTAAGCAGAGATTTCGGTTCGCGCGGGGAAAGCAGGGAATTATCCCTGACACTTTTTTTGTCGTTCAGCAAAACGCGAAAATCGCCCTGCGTCATCCACAAGTCACGCAATTCATCCATATTTGCGCCGCTTGCCAGCGCTTTTGAAAGATAGATGGCATTAATCCCGCCCGCTGAACTGCCGGTCAAAACGTCGATCACAAAGCGCACCGAGATATTCTGCAAAAGTTTGGCCATTCTCTGGTCATAGACATCTTCAAGCTCTTTTTTTAGAGTGCTTAATACTTGAGCATCTTGTGTTTTAGCTATTGCGGCGCTTAGAGCGGCGATCCGTTTTTCTTCCGGGGCGAGAGCGTCAAATTTTTTCTTGTCCGAAAGAAGGAGGGCGATCTTGCGGTAAATGATGCTCGTTCCGGTAAGCGTGCCTGGTTTGGTATTGGTGGCCTGTACCATTTTCAGCAGTTCCTGCGCTACCCCATTGATGTAGATAGCCAGCGACCCGCCCCCGTACATCACCACGGCAAATTTGATCTGTTTAGAAATTTCACCGGATTCCATAAATTTTGTCCTTGGCAAGAGATAAGTAAAGATCGCGCTTTCCGGAGAAAAAAGCGCCGCGATATTGTTTAATTAAGGCTGGGGGGAACTAAAAATAATATCCGAAATCTCCCGCGGCCTCACTTATTTTTTTCAGCTATTTATCATCGACTTTTTTACCTTCTAAGGCCGGCGATAAGCCTGACCGGCAACGTGATGGAAATTGCCACAGAGATATGCTGCCGGGGGATACTTTTTGCGATAGATCCTACTCTTTAAAACACGTGGTTATCGCGCTTTAGGCAACAGCAATGGCAATATCTCTCATCAAAAAAACCGGCCGAACGTCCGGGAATTTTCCCGAACCGCGTCCTTTCGGATCGGTCAATGGAAACTGTTTTCAATTTTTATGGATTTTTCCGTCGAAATCTTTCATCACATTTTTCTTGACGAGTAATAGCGGTAGGAATAACATGTACTGAACTAGAAAAAAAATTAGAAAAAAGAAGAGCTTCCCCCGTCAGTTTTACATGTTTCTCTTACGTTTAAGAAAGTTTGCTTCTCCGTAAAAATCTAATTCCACGAAAGGTAAAGTTATTTTTGGCTCCCTTTAATGACAAAAGAAGTAACAAAAGAGCATTTTGACACGCTCCTTAGATGGCTTGATCCCAACCCTGAAATAGCCGGTCAAAAGTTCGAAAAAATTCGTGCGAGTTTGATCCAGGTTTTTTTGGTGCGCGGCTGCTGTGACGCGGAAGAGCTTACTGACGAAACGATCGATCGCGTGGCGCAAAAATCGCCACGGCTGATCGAAAGCTATGTCGGCCAGCCGGTGCTTTATTTTTACGGCGTCGCCCACCGGGTTTATCTCGAGTGGCTGCGTAAAGAGAAAAAGAAAAAAGAGCTGCTGGTATTTAATTCTTATCAATCAAACGGAATCGAGAGTAAAGAGGACGATGATGACGATCTGGCATTCACGTGTCTGGAGAGCTGTCTTGAAAACCTCACCGTCGTGCAGCGCAAACTGGTACTTGATTATTACCGGGAAGAGGCGGGGTACGCCAAGATCGAATACCGCAAGGTCCTGTCGGCGAAACTGGGCATTACCGTTAATGCATTGCATATAAAGATCTTCCGGATCCGGGCCAGCCTGGAGAAGTGCGTTACGAACTGCGTGGTCGCAAAAAGCAACTGAAAGATTTTATCGATTTAAAGCATATTGTAATGGAACAAGAAATAAAGGAAATGAATGAAAATGAAAGAGGGCATAAGGTCATCAGGGAATTTTTGCTGGGCACTCTCAACGACAAAGCAAAAAAGCGCGAGCTTGAAAGAAACATGCTTCTCGATGAGAGTTTTGCCGAAGAAATTTTCATCGCCGAAAATAAACTGATAGAGGATTATCTGGATAACAATCTGGATGAATCCCAACGCAGATGTTTCGAGCAATTCTATCTTTGTTCGCCCCAAAGAAAACAGCGGGTGAAGATGATAACGCATCTCAGAAGATATGCTATGAAAGCCGAAGCACAGCCCATCGGACAATTCTCAAACGAAAAAACGGGAATTTTCGAGTGGCGGCAAGTGTTTTCGCCCCGGACACTGGGTTTTGCGATGGTTTTTTTGATCGTCGCCTGCGCGGGTCTTGGCACCTGGCGGTTGGCAAGTTTCCAGTCGCCGCTGGACATGGGGCTGGCGCAATTACATCTCGCTTATAAAGGGCAGCGTTCTTTGGAACCAAGAATAGCGGATTTCGATTACGCTTCTTTAACAGATGAGCGCGGCGCCGGCGAGCCTGACGCGACGGATACGCTCGCGCGTGATAAAGCGTTTGGTCTCTTAACATTAGCCACGGTCCAAAACCCGACGCCCGCTTCCTGGCAGGCATTGGGGCAATTTTGTCTGGCGGAAAAGGATTTCGATAAAGCGAGCGGATACTTTGAAAGAGCTCTGGCTCTTGCCCCGATGGACGCGAAGTTGCACAGCGATCTGGGCGCCGTTCTGCTCGAGGCCGGAAAAAAAGCGAAGGCTGAAAAAGATGGCAAAGGCTCGGAGTTGTACAATAAAAGCCTGTGGCATATCGAAAAAGCCATCGAGTTAAACCCTACATTACTCGAACCTTATTTTAATAAAGCGTTGAATCGCGAAGCAAGCTTTTTGCAGAAAGAGGCGATCGCGGCCTGGCAAAAATACCTCGAACTCGACCCGGATTCGGACTGGGCGAAAGAAGCAAGGCAGCATCTCCGGGAACTGGAATTAAAAGAAACCCAGAATTTCACAGGGGACCAGGTCGAAAAAGCTTTTTTGACCGCTTTTCGGGAAAAAAACGATGTCCGGGCAGAGCAGATTATAAGCCGCAACAGGGAATTGATCGTAAAAAAGTATCTACCGCAAAAGCTTGCCATGTCATTGGTGGAATCCCCGCTTAATGAGAGGGATGAATATTTACATGCGCTGGTCTATGCGGGTGAACTGGAAAAAAAAGCGATAGGGGATCCGTTTGGCAGCGACATCGCCGCTTTTTACCAGACGGTTTCGGAGCGGGACCTGGATCTGTTGAAAAATGCTCAGGCTTCGATGCAAAAAGGCTATGAATTAGCTATCAGGCCTGATTTCAACTTGGCATTGAAAGAATTTGAAAGCGCCCGGGCGACCTTTTTACAGGTCGGCGATACCTGGGAAGCCAGGTTGAGCGAATTGTTTATCGTTTATTGCCTGTCAAATTCGGACCGGGTCAATGAAAGTATCCCGGTAGCGGAAGTGGCGGCTGAATATTGCCGGAAAAATAATTACAAATGGCTTCATTCGACCATGCGTTTTTGGCTGGCTGCCGCGCAAAGGGTTGTCAGGCGTCAAAACGAGGCCAAGGCCAATTTCCAGATCAGTCTCGATGTCGCGAAAGAGATAAACGACTCTTTGTTAATTCAGTTGATCCTGATGGCAATGGCCCGGCACTGCAGTTTTATCGGGCAGAATAAAGAAGCATTGGAATATCTGCAAATCGTTTTTGAGAATGGAGATGCACCGGAAGCAAGCCTGCGGCAAAAATGGAGGAATTACAGTGACGGGATCGAACTGCTGGCTAACGCCAAAATGCTGAACCTGGCTGAAGCCGTCTCGCTGGAAAATATGCGGCTGCTGAAGGATGAGAAGAGAGCCGGGTATGACATTTACTCCCAGATCGACGCCGGGATCGCGCTTTCACGGGCGGGCAGGTTCGATGAAGCCAGGCAATTGTTCGACAAAGTGAAACAAGATACGGCAGATATGCGGGACGAGGCGGGACGAAAAGAGGTCTTAACAAAAACTTTTTTGGAAACCGGCAATCTGGAGAGAAAACAGGGTAATTATTCGCAGGCGGAGCAGTTGTATGATGAAGCTTATAGCTACATCGAAAATACGGAATCCCCGCATGTTCCCAGTCTTTATGAGATTCAAAAGGGCAGATTATTCGTCTACGCCGCTGAAGGAGACGACGACAGGATAGAACAGCAGCTTGGAATTACCATCGGCCTGGCGGAACGTTACCGCAGGGAAATGCCAAAGCTGAAAGACCTTATCGGTGAATGGGAACGGGTGAGTTTTTTCGATAACCAGCAGCCTATTTACGATCTGGCCGTTTCCAACAGCTTTGCCCACGGAAGATACGAACAGGCATACAATTACCTGGAAACTTCCAACGCGCGCTCCTTGCTTAACTGGCTGCAAAAATATCCCCGTCCCGATAGCGATTACAGTGAAATAAACGCCCACTTCGGCGGTGACGAACCGCTTCGCCTGGAGGAGATCCGCCATCAAATGCCGGAAAACGTGCAGATCCTGCAATTTGCCGTGCTGGAAGACAAAGTCTTGATATGCCTTGTCACCAAAGACAAATTTGTCGTCGTGCCATCAGCCATCGGTGCCGACGAGCTGGATGCAAAAGTACGCACATATCTTCAACTGGTAAGACTCAAGGACGCAGCAAAACAGGCGCAAGCCGATATGCTGGCCGCGGAACTCTACACGCTGTTGATCGACCCGATCGCCGGCCAGCTTGATCCGGACAAGATCGTTTGTTTGATCCCGCAGAAGATCCTTGTCGATTTGCCTTTTGCGGGCCTCATCGAAAAAACGGGAAGCTATTTTTTATCCAAGTTCGAACTTATTTACGCGCCGAGCGCGAATATCTTTTTACTTTGCACACATAGCGCGAAGAATAAAGCCGTAAATAAAAACGAAACCCTTTTGAGCGTCGGTAATCCCGATTTCGATAAAAAAGCATTTGCCGACCTTAACGAGCTTTCAGCCGCCGAAAATGAGGCGTTGGAAATTGCCAAACTTTACCTGAGACCGCAAAAGCTGATCGGTCCGGCGGCCACTAAATCTGCCTTTGTGCGGGCTCTTCCAAACGCCGAGATCGTGCAGTTTGCCGGTCATTACGTCATCAGGAAAGGCGAACCTTTGAGCTCCAGCCTGATATTAGCGTCGGACAAAAACGATCCGGCGAACGAGATGCTGACCAACGCGGAGTTGAGCCGGTTGAGTCTGCCGAGAACAAAACTTGTGGTGCTTTCGGCTTGCCAAACCGGCGTGGAGGAATACTACAACGGCGAAGGTCTGGTAGGCCTTTCGCGAACTTTTCTCGCGGCCGGCGTTCCGCTGGTTGTTGCCAGTAACTGGCGAGTCGATTCGAAGGCGACCGCCGAATTAATGAAGAGATTCCATTTTTATCGCCGGCAGGGAAAACTTTCAACGACGGCTGCCTTGCGCCGCGCTCAACTGGAAATGATCGAATCGCCCGACGAGCGTTTTCGCCAGCCTTACTACTGGGCCGCCTTTGCCGCCTTCGGCGGATACGCGGAATTTTAATGCCGGCGGTTCGACCCCGTCCCTGGCCACCATAAAAATCAATAACAAAGGGCTACTAATCTAATTAGGCAGCCCTTTGTGTTTTGTGTTCAGATGCTCAGATCCGACTCCGAGTTAGAACTCGAACTTAGATCGGAACGCAGATCCCGTCAACATTGATAAATCCGGGAGGGCACTGCGTTTCTCCGCCGAGCGCTTCAGATTTTTCCGGCGAGCTGGGCGGGAACTGATCGGAAAAGGCTTCTTCGACTCTCTGCCATCTCTCCCTACTTATGTCGGAAATGTCTGAGATCACTCTTTCTAAACTGGACCTCACGCTCGCCAGGAAAAGCTCTTTGTCTCTGGCCGCGAATTCTCCCTCCGGAAGCTCCGTTTGGAGTTGTGCATCGAGGTCGATCAAAGTCAGTTCGGTGTTTACGACATTAGTGATAGATTCAAGCGCTTCGGTAAAACGTTTGTCTGTAGTTTCATTTGCCATGGTTTTTATTCTCCTGTTTTTTTAATTTAATTCCCGGCTCGTTGACCGCATCCGGTTTATTTTTCGATCTGCCGGACGATCACTTTGCCATTCGGGCGACTCGCCAGGGGCTAGTCCATTGTTTTATAGACCTTTTCGCCTTTGTTAACTAGCGCGACATCCGGAAAGAAACCGTCTGAAAAAATATGGAATTTTAAGTGATATTTTTGATCGCGATCCGGAAGGTTGTTTTCGAGGCAACACTCTCGGGGTTTGAAATGATCTTTAGCGGTTCAAATCAAGAAGGGATGACCGCTATTTAAGCCTGCCATCCCTTCCGCCCGGGTTGGTTAGTTACTTCCGGCTACTTTCGGGAATTCGGAACATATCTTCCGGCCCCATCGATCATTATCACGCGATCAGTGTTTCGCATCGCGACATAGATCTTATTGGTCGTGGTATTTAGCGCCAGATTGATAGGACCTCCATCGAGCGCCGTTTTTGTGACAAAGTTGTTCGTGCCGTCGATCATACTCAAAGTCTTGCTGACCAAATTGGTCACATAGATCCGATCGGTCAGCGGGTTGACCGTGACGGTATTGGCAAACTCGCCGAGGATAATATCGCTGACCGAATTATTTTGCCCGTCGATCACAGTCAGGTTCGAGCTTTGATCCAAATAGACAACGTAGATCCTGTTGGTCAAAGAATTGACCGCCATGGCAAACGGATTTTTGCTGAGCGGGATGGACGCCGCCGAATTGCTCGCCCCGTCGATCACGGTCACGCTCTTGTTTGCGCCCAGGCCGTATACCTTGTTTGTTGACGGATTGACGGTCATGGCAAATTGAGGTCCGGCGCCCGTAATAGGTGCCGAGGTATTATTCGCCCCGTTGATCACGTCTACCCCTTCTAGCCAGGTAACGTATATTCTATTGGTCACGGTGTTGACCGCCATAACTCCGGCCTGTCCCAGCGTAACGCTGGCCACCGGTATATCGTCAAAACCGTCGATCACGGTCACTCCGCTGCTGCCGGTAACGTATATCTTATTGGTCGCGGGATTAACCGCGACATCAACCGTCGGGCCCAGAATAGGAATGGTTTTCGCAACCGTATTGTTAGTTCCTTCGATCACCACCAGGCTGTTGCCTCCCCTGGGAATAACGTAAACTTTGCCGGTGACCGGATTAACGGCCAATGGGCCGGCGCCTACGCCGGTGATAAATGCCGGAATATTCGTGCCGCTGATCACCGATATATTATTGCTGTTCTGATTAACGATATAAGCTTGTTCCGCCGCTTCGTTGATTGCCATGGCGTTGGGAAATTGGCCGACCTCGAAATTTGTCATCGTTCCATCGAGCACCGTCACGTTACCGCTGCCGCTATTGGCGATGTAGGCAATGCCGGTCGCCGGGTTCACCGCCGCGGCGCTCGGGGCTGTGCCGGTCGCGAAGTTTTTTGTCGCGTTGGTTGCCCCGTCGATGACCGTTACCGTGTTGCTGTCATGATTGGGCACATAGATCTTATTGTTGAGCGGATTAACGGCTATTGCGAAAGGGCTTGCCCCGGTCGCAACGGTTGCCGCCACGGCGCTGCTGGCCCCGTCGATGACGGTGACATTTCCACCGGCTGAGTTAGCGACATATATCTTATTGGTCGTTTCGTTAACTCCTATGGAACCGGGTTTTCTGAGGCCCGTGACGGTGGCAATAACGGATGGAATTTTTTTGGACCCATCGATCACTGACACGCTGCTGTCGTTAAAATTAGCGACATAGACCATTCCCGTCTTCGGATTGACGGCGGAGATGAGGGGCAGCGAACCGACCTTGAGGGTCGCCACCGCCAGATTGGTCGCCCCATCGATCACCGTTACCGTCGAGTCGCTGAAATTGACGACGTAGACCTTGTTTCTAAAGTGGTCGACCTTTACATCAAAGACGCTTTTGCCGGCAGGGATGGTCGCCACCCGGCCATTGCTCGCTCCATCGATCACCGTCACGGTTCCGTCGCCGTTATTAGCAGTATAAATTCTATTGGTTACCTGATTGACCGCGACCGCGATAGGATTCAGGCCGACTTTGACGGGGGGCTGCACCGGGTTGCCGCGAATGCCGTCTATCACCGTCATATTGTCGCTTTTATTATTGATGACGTATGTTTTATTGGTCCTGGGATTGACCGCCGCAGCGACCGGGGCCGTGCCGGCCGCAAAGGTTTCCCTCAGATTGTTGATGCCGTTGATCTCGGTAACATTGCCGCTGTCTTTATTAGTAACGTAGATCTTATTCGTCATCGGGTTGACCGTGACCGAAACGGGATTTGTGCCGGCCGTGACATTGGTGATCAGCGCATCGGCCTGCACTGTCGGCCCGGCATTCCAGAAGAGCGAAAGCAGGAGCGCAGCGCATAATAAACCGCCAATTGCCCGGCGTGTTTTTCCGATAGACCGGGCCCCGGTCAAGAGGTGCGATAGTTTAGGTGTGGGACTTGAATTTTTAAGATTAAGCATAATTTTTTCTCCTTTTATTTTATGAAGGCCGGGCAAAAACGTTTGGGTATTCTCCCTTGATTATTATTTGTTTTTGTTTCGCCTCTACTTGACTAGCGCGACATCCGGAGAGAAACCATCTGAAAAAGATCGAAGTTAAATGCGCGCGAAAGATCGTCAGAAAAAAAGCCCCACTTTTTTGAAGTGAGGCTTTGATCCTGTAATTTTTTTTGAGGCCTTTCACCTCTTACTCAGCGCAGGGCTCCAACCACGGGGCGGGCCCGTTAGTGGTTGTGAACGCAGACCGGTTCTAAACCTGACGCTATGCTGCCAAAGGATAAAGTCATCAATTTGGTCAAGGCTTGGACAGGATTACGGCTACGTGAAGAAACGGTTCGTTCGTTAGAGGGTTCTGCTCACATTGCTGCAGAGATACACGGATTCTCTGGATGAGATTGTTTAGCTCTAACCACTCTTCGTTTATTATGGGTTTGCCGCCAGGCCCTAATTCAAATCTATGGATTTTTGCGAGTTCCGCTTCCTTACTTCGCAGCGTAACGCGAATATGCTCGCAATTTTTTTTCTGTCTCAAATGAGGAATCGGTTTGTTCGGGTCGAATGTATCCGACAGCGCAATGTGCACCGCGATATCCGGCGCCGTTCCGGGAATATCATTGCCGGCATCATCGCTCGCGTACACAGCATATGCCGGCTGTTTTGTAAGTTGCGAGTAGTTTCCTTCCGTAACCTGCGGTTTACCGGTCGGGTACTTTTCCTCAGTAACCTGCGGTTTACTGCTTGATTGTGTGGGTTTTTTCATTTTCTTACTCCTTTTGAATGAATTATTTTGTTTATGTTTGCGGATAGACAACAGAGCCATAATATTTCTCCGAATATTTAAGTTGACGCTTCGACTAAACGGTTTGCTGTCGCCGCATCCGCTCAAGCAACGCCGCCAAACCACCTATTAGAGCCGGCGCGTCTTATGGTTCAAACTTTTCGATTCTTTCGCCCGGCTGGACGAGGATGAAATCCATCCGGAGCGTCGCGATCTGTTCGAGATCGAAACCCTTTTGAAAAATCTGGTTGTCAATCGCTTATTTAAATGCCTCTACTAATCTAGCGCGACACCGGGCCCGAAACCGTCTGAAAAAAATTCCGAAATGGGAATTATGTTTGCAGGCGATCAGGTTTTTTGATTGATTCTCCTTACTTTGGGGTTATAATGGCATCGAAAATGAACCAACCCGGGTCTGCAAAGCATACGATCACTCGGATGCTGAAGGAATGGAATGACGGTAGGCGAGAGGTTATCAACGACCTTATGCCGCTGGTTTATGACGAACTGCATCGCCAAGCGAAACGCTACCTGCGCCGCGAACGGCAGGGGCACACTCTACAGACCACCGCGCTGATCCATGAAGCTTATTTAAAATTGATCGACCAGCGAAATGTCGAATGGGAAAGCCGCACGCATTTTTATGCCATCGCCGCCCAGGCCATGCGGAGAATTCTGGTCGATCATGCCCGGACCCAAAAGAGGGAAAAACGCGGAGGCAATAATGTCGCGCTGCCGCTCGAAGACGCGCTGCAAATAGCAGGGAAGGAAGAAAAGATCGTCGATCTGATCGCGCTGGACGAAGCATTGACGCGGCTGGCGGCCCGGGATGAGCGGCAGGCGCGGGTCGTCGAACTCAGATATTTTGCCGACCTCAGCCTGGAGGAAACGGCTACCGCCCTGGGCATTTCGCGCGCTACCGCCGCCCTCGATTGGAGCATGGCAAAATCCTGGTTATTTCGTGAATTAAAAACCTAAAGAAAAGATCGCTCTCACTAACGTGAACCCGGAAAAATGGGAACAAGCCAAACAGCTTTATGAAGCTGCGCTGAAACACCGGCGTGATGAACGCCCGCACTTCCTGGCAGAAAACTGCGGCGGTGACGAAGAACTGCGCCGGGAAGTCGGATCCCTGCTCGCCGCTTCGGAAGAGGCCGGAGAATTTCTGGAAAAACCCGCCATCGGTGAAGTAGCCGAAGTAATCCTCGCGCAAAGATCTCTTATCGGTAAAAATATCCTTCAATACAAAATTATCGCGATGCTGGGGTCAGGCGGAATGGGCGAAGTTTATCTGGCCGAAGACACGCGGCTGAAACGCAAGATCGCTTTGAAGATGCTGCCCTCTTCTCTCAGCGATGACACAAAGAGCGTGCGCCGTTTCGAACAAGAGGCGTACGCCGCTTCAGCGCTAAATCATCCGAACATTTTAACGGTCCACGAATTCGGCGAGCACGAAGGGATGAACTTTATCGCCTCCGAGTATGTCAGAGGCGAAACCTTACGCGCCCGCCTCAGCGGCGGCAAACCTTTCAGCTTGCCTGAGGTTTTAGACATTGCCCTGCAGATCGCCGCCGCTCTTGCCGCCGCGCATGCGTTCGGCATCATTCACCGCGATATCAAACCCGAAAACGTGATGATACGCGACGATGCGTTGGTGAAAGTGCTGGATTTCGGTTTGGCAAAGCTCACCTTAAAAGACGAAACCGTCGACACCGAGGGCGAAACGGCATTACACACTACGCCCGGAATGATCATGGGGACCGCCAGCTATATGTCACCCGAACAGGCGCGGGGCCAAAGGACAGACGCCCGGACGGATATTTGGAGCCTTGGCGTGGTGCTTTATGAAATGCTGGCCGGGAGACCGCCTTTTAAGGGTGAGACGGCGAGCGATACCATGGCCGCGATCCTGACGCATGAACCTTCACCCGTCGATCAATTGCCCGGCGAATTGAACCGCATCCTGCGAAAGACGCTGCAAAAAGAAGCGGACTTGCGTTATCAAACCGTCAAAGATCTTTTGCTTGATCTCGAAAACTTCAAACGGGGGACGGCGTCGGTGCCGTTTCTCGCAAGGGCCACCGCGGACACCGGAAGCAATCTTGCCGTGCCGACAAATGAAAGACCTGGCAATTTAGAAACCGGGGCGATCGACAACACCCGCGCTCCGGATACCGGCCCGGCAGTTACGGCTCGTTCGCGGCTGTTAGGCCGGAAATTGATAACGGCCGGCGTATTGCTGGCCCTGGTGGCAGGGGCGGCGGCCATTTGGAAATTCGGTTTTCAAAATCGAAACCAGGCTTCGCCGATCATGCTGGCATCGCTCCGCGTCCGGCAGCTGATATCGTGGAATGCCGAAGCGGGCGAAGAAGACACCGGGGCCAGATTCTCACCCGGGGGAACGATGATCGCCTATTCGCTGACCAGGAACGGGCAGAGTAATATCTGGACAAAACAGGCCCCCGACGGCAAACCCAATCAGGTCACTGACGGCAAGTGGGATTACTACAACCCGATCTGGTCGTCAGACGGCCAGCGGATCGCGTTCTTATCCAACCGCGATAATCAAAAGGCGATCTGGATGATGCCGTTTTCCGGCGGCGAGCTTAAATATATAAAGGCCTTCGAGGGGGCCGGCATCAACCTGTTAAATTGGTCGAAGAACGGCGAGAAAATTTATTATCAAGAGCGTTTTAATGTTTTTTCGCTCGACATTGCTTCCGGGCAGACCACTCAACTGACTGATTTCGATTCAATCAACCGGGCACTGTTTTTTAGTATTTCGCCCGCTGAAGACCGCATCGCTTATTCCGCCGGACCAAATGAACGCCTGCATATTTTTGTGATCCCGATAGGCGGCGGCCCGGCCGTTCAGGTCACAAATGACGAAGCCAGCGATGAGTATCCGCTGTGGCTTCCTGACGGCAACCGGATAATTTATAACTCCAAACGCGAAGGGGTATTTCAAACGTGCATAGCCTATCTGGATGAAAAAAGAACTGAGCAGATAAATCTCGGCATCGGCGATACCCTGATCAGGGATGTGGCGGCCGAGGGCAGCAGGATACTTTTCCAGCAGGCCAGGGAAGAGAGCGATCTGTGGATGGCCGACGCCACCGGAAAAGGCGAAACGCCCGTCACATCCGATCCCGGTCTCGAACTTTGGCCGGATGTTTCACCGGACGGTAAAAGCATTGTCTTTCAGGCAACGACCGAATCCAAACATTTGCTGGAAGGCTCGATCCGGGTCCATTCGATGGATGACGCCCAGGAGATAAATGTTGCCGCGGGAGGATTCTCGCCGACCTTCTCGCCGGATGGCCGTAAAGTGGCTTTTTTGCGCGACGCCGACAAGCTGATCAATCTTTGGATAGCGGAAAAGAGCGGGGCCGACGTGCGGCAATTGACGACCCAGGGGGTCTGGTTCGCCGGCTTTAGCGAGGTGCCTTATAACAGGGCGCAGGTAAGGGATTACAGCTGGTCGCCCGATAGCGCCCGCGTGGTTTATAGCGCAAAAAAAGACGGACTTTGGAATGTTTGGCAGGCTGCTGCCGACGGAAACGGCGAACCCCGGCAGATCTCGGAAAACACCGATGAAAATATCCGCTTTTACGGCCCTGCCATCGCTTCTGACGGCAACCGCGTCGCCTATACCTCAAGCCCGGTCAAGGCAGCATCAGACGGAAAGAAAATTACCAGCCTAGACCTGTGGAACGGCGAAAGCTCCGTAATATTATTTTCGTCGGAAGCGGCCTTTAAATTGATCGGCTGGTCGGGCAATGACCTGTTGATCGCGGTCCCGGAAGGCAAGTCCATCGCTAAACCCGTAAAAGTGAAATTACAATATATCTCCGCGGAAAATATTTCCCGGGACCTTACGTCGATCGACGCGGCATATTTTAACAATATCCGGCTTTCGCCTGACGGCCGCAGCATCGCCTTCACCGCGAGAAAAGACGGGCAGGACCACATTCGGGTCATGTCGATCAAAGGCGGCGCGAATATCAAGATAACCGCCGAGGTGGAGCCGACAACCTACATCGCCGGCCTGGCCTGGTCGCCCGATGGCAGGACGATCTATTTTAGTAAACAAAAACAAGTGAAAACGATCTCCATGATCGAAAATTTCAAATAAAAAAACGGCTGCCTTGATCGGGCAGCCGTTTTCAGTTTGGCTTAGGAGCTCGCTACAGACTCCTGAGAGCGCCGGGTAGTATCCTGAGCCATAAGAACGTAAAGATCGCAAACGGCCTGTACATCACAGCCCTGGGATTATTTCCGTGACTGAACAGTACTCTTTTTATAAAGAGCAGATCAGCCTTTAGCCTGGCCCGAGCTCTTTCTTTAGGATCGGATATTTCTCTCTTGATCCTGGCCATTTCCAGGTCGTGCGCCTTACAAGCCGCATCCAGGTCGTCTATCGGATCTTCGTTAGCGGACGGCCCGTCCGTGCCGTAGCCCGGCCCGCAGAAGAAACCGTAGATGGGTATGATCACGTTGATACCTCTTCCCAGAAGCGCCTGGCCGAGGTATTTGAAGCCTTTGGCAAGGCCCCGGAAAAATCCGACAAAGAAGCCGTGTTTAGCCACCTCGCTCTTTATCGACTCCGTCACCACGCCGATTATACCGTCGATAAAGGTCTGAAGAAACATCTGCAGCAGGGTCAGGCCAAGCTGCACCCATTGGCCCGTTACCATCAGAAATGCCAGGTACGCGAGGGTGAGGATCGTTTGTAATATAGGCCCTATTATGGGTATCTGGCCTATTACCCTCAGCACCTGCATTATGCCGCTTTGGATGGAGGTAACAACCTTTATGATTACCTTCAACACCGCCTTCATAATGGCCTTGAAGACGTTACCGAGCCATTTGAAGAATTTGCCGAAGAATAATCCGTCGGGGTCGGTATGATTTACCGGATCGTTCCCGCAATAACTATAGAGATTCAGAGTTTGCGGGATCTGCAGATCGCTCGCCCTTGCGCCGATAGGATCGACCTGGGTAAAGCGGCCCTGCAGCGCGTCGTACGTTCGGTTGATGGCATAGTCCAGACCCGTTTGCGGACTTCGTTCATAGCTGGTGAACCGCCTGCTTATAGACCCGGACGATTCGGCGTTGAGCGCGTTTCCAAAAGGCAGATTTGCCTGTTCAAAACTCGAGCCGGTGGCCTGGTTGGTCATCAGCCGCGTGCCTAATTTATCCGGATGATCGTACTCGATGACCTCTCCGCCTTGCCCGTTTGGCGTCCAGGTAGAAAACAGGTTTTCTCCCAGGAAGTTGTAGCTCTTGGTCCAGGTCGGTGTCTGGGCGGTGAACTCGGTGTACTCCGCCATTTGAAGGCCGCCGTTATTGGCGAAAATGGTCAGTTGATTGATGTCGTAATTGTAGGACATTATACGGGCGTTAGTCGGTCCGTATTGGAATGCCTCCCAGTTACTGCCGTCCTTCTTTTTGACCGCCGCCAGCCTGTTCGCCGCGTCGTATTCATAGATGATACCTTTGGCGGCCCCGGGCAGGCCCTTCGATTGATTGCCGGCGACGTCGTAGGCAACCCGCGCATCGACCACATGGTTATTGGTCTGGTCATAGACAAGAGAATCGTGGCCATCGCGGGGAATAGGAGAATTGTCAGCCGCCACGCCGGTGGCCGTTACACTCGTCCTGTTGCCATAGCGATCGTAGACGTATTGCTGCTGTGAAAGATTGTTTCCGCCTTTGGCTTTGGTCAATCTGCCGAGAGCATCAAATTCGTATTCACGATTTTTATTGTTATCCAGATTATTGATGACCTTGGTCATCAGGCCGGTTTTGCCGTTCACGCTCCCGACGCTGTTATTTCGATTGTAGTCATAGCTCAGATCGAGCAGCGTCTGGCTGTTTCTCTGAACCTTTTGATTAGTGAGATATCCGTTCTGCGCGTCGTAGGTATAGCTTTCCGTTATCTGGTTGGTACCGGTTGTGCCTACCTTGATCGACGTCAGATCGTCATTGGCGTTATAGGTAAGATCGCTGGCCCTCTGCTGGCCGTCGACCGCCATGCCCGAGACCCGGCCGGCTATGTCATAAGTATGATGAACAAGCCTTCGCGGGTTTCCGGTCAAGCCGTACTGTGCCGGGTAACGCAAGTCAGTCACCCGGTTCAAGGAATCGTAAAGGTAACTGAAGACCATCGGATAATTCGTGCGATAGTCTACGGTCTCCGACAGATCGCTGAGCCGCCCGTAGCCGTCGTAAGCGAAATCTTCCGTCAGCAGGCCGTCGGTCCTTACCTTGAGGATCCTCATCTTATCTCCGGTGGTCACGTATTCGTAAGTGACACCTGGAGCACCATGTACGGTCAGATTCGGCTCCAGCGGGCCGGATATGTCATACCAGACCACTTGTAAACGATTAAGCGGGTCCGGTGCGCCTAAGCTGTTGGTATAAACATAGTTTGCCCTGACGCCGCGGGCATCCGTTTTTTGGGTGACATTGGAACGGTTGTCATAGGTATATGCTTCGCTCCAATGCGCGTTCGAGCTTGCCGAGCCGACATAAGCGCCCGCGTCGTTTAGAGTCGCGGTTTGCTCGGCATGTTTCTGATGTGTCAACCGGAGCAGGGAATCGTATTTGAAATAACGATGCTGAACGCCCTGTTCGATCTCGGTCACTTTGCCGAGGGTGTTATAGGTATATTTGGTCGCCAGGCTGCCCGAATTTGAAACGGTGCCATTACCGTTGGGGTTCGGTTCCACGACTTCCACCATTTTTCCTGCCTGATCGTACCGGGCCCAGCGTTCACGGCCCCACGGATCGACCATTCTCACCGTGTTTCCCGGCAGGCTCGAAGCCGAATCAGGCCGCGCGCTTTCGTTATAGAATACTTTTGCCGTGCTGCCGTCGGGTTCCGATACCTGCGTTACCCTTCCTTGCCCGTCATAAGTAGTTTCACTCCACTGCACAGTATCGCCGGTGCGATAGGGCCGCGATTTTTTCCAGACCTCGCCCATCCTGGTGTATTTGGTTTCGACGATATCCCAGGCACTATTCGGGGCCAGGGTGTCTTCGCGTTTTATCATGTCCGCGCCGTTTACGTACTTGATGGTCTTGCCGGTTGAAGCTGAGCTGACATCTAGCGTCTCTTCCGTGACCGTCATGGCGGTGTCGTTGTAGGAAAAAAACGTCGTTGAGCCGGTTGCGGCGTATTTAATTGTCGCCCGCAAGGCGTCCGGGTGATATTTCAGGGTTGATTGATTCCCGTTGGCATCGGTCTCCTGAAGGGTCAATCCAGTTTGATAGGAGTAGACCGTGGAAGTCATTATCCGGTTGGCGGCCGCATTCGGGTCCCCCGCCCCGCGGGTTGACGATTCCGGGTAAGCATATTGATTAGCGGTAGAGTAATCGTAACTGGTCAACTGGCAACAGGAAGTAGATTCCGTCCGCAGATTACCCGTGATGTCGTAGGTTCGCGTTTCCTCCGACGCGCCCGTTAGAGCGGCCGCATTGGAATAGGTTGTAACTTTGGTTATGTTACCCCTGGCATTCGTGCCCGGGTCGAACACACTGATCTGTTCCCACTGGTCGCAGTAGTAGCAGGTTATCGGATCGTAAGGCGGAGCTCCGCATTCATAAGGCACCCAGTTGGTACACTCCCCGTCCTGCAGCAGCGTCGTATAGGGATCGAACCTGGGATCGTGATAGATCACTCCCGGAGTGTTCACCAGCGGGTTGGCCTGGTAGTTGTCATATTCATAAGCCGTCCAACTCGCTTTGGAGCCGTCCGGGTTTTCGGTCCCGGTGGCTTTTACCAGGTTGAAAACGTGCCTGCCCGCGTAGTAGATGCCGTTTATGAGGCCGCCTATGTAAGGCGTGCCGTTCTCATATTCGGTCAACGTGCAGCGCAGTTTGACCCCGGCATTGTCGTATTCACACGATTTGAGGGCCTGGTTAAAGTTTCCGCCGGTGTAATCGTATGTGGTGGTCGTTTTGAGGTTCAGCTCATCATAAGAATCGGTCTGGGTAGGCCGCGGCGTATGGTAAGCGCCTTCCTGCCAGCTGACGATCGATTTGGCCACCAGCTGCAGATTATTGTTGACATCGGGAACATAGGTTTCATCCTGATAGACCAAACCGTCTTCGAAAAAGCCCGCATGATTGTAGGAATATTGTTTGCTGACAGTTCCATTGGGGCGGGTCACGGTCGTGACTCTGGGAGTGCTATTTTGTTGAATATTATAAGTAGTGACCGCCGGCCCGTTATCCATACCGTCGTAGTTTTCGGACATGGTGGTGTATTTCGGCGCATCGGTGAGATTTACGCCGTCCGTCCGGGGCGATTGATTGGCGGTGGTCAGGGGATAGTTGTATTCGGATTGTTTGGACATCTGTCCGGAGTTGATGACGCCTTGTGTTTCGGAACCCGTTTGCCAACTCATTCCTCGCTGGCGGGTGAATTTGGTCAGCATTCCGTACGAAGAATAGTAGCCGGAATAATCCGAACCGTTGGGATCGGCGCCGCCGAACCAGTAACCGGTTTGGTTGGCCGGATAATAGATCGAATCCAGCGCCCACGGCGTCGAATCTCTCACGACCGGGATATATCCGTTGGCGAATGAGTAGCCAAGCGTCAGCTCGCGATAGTGAAACATCGCTACCGTGCGGGTCGTGCCCTGGCCATATTGAGAACCCTGATTCAGCATGCGCGGGGCCTGGATGCTGATCAGCCTGCCTAAAGAATCGTAATTAAAAGTAATAACCCTTCCCATGGTGTCGGTTATCGTCTCGATCTCCGGCCCCTGGTTATTTTTATAGGTCACCATCATGTTGTTGCCGTTAGGATCGGTGATGAACACCGGGTAGACCGCACCGCTTCCCAGCGCGCCGTAACTGATAAAGGTCCCGTTGGACATCCATGCGTATGCTTCGATGATCCCGTTGGTAGCGGACCTGACGCTGCTGTAATCGATGAAAGTACCGTCGGCGGTTTGGCCGCTGAAATAAGCGGTGCTGCCGCCGAAATTCACCTGGCCCGAAAAAGCGTGCCTGGTCCCATCGGCGTCGATCAGCATGCTGCCGTTGCTGGCGCCGAGGTCCACCATTTTGCCGAAGCCGAGCGACCAACCCGGCGCGGGGAACCCGTGATCGATGTCATAGGTCATTTCGTGCGTGCCCGCTCCCCCTACCGCCGATTTGTTCCAGAGGCGCGAGTTGTAGGTCATATTCAAACTCACGTCGATGCCGCGGCCCGGAAGTGAAGTAAGCGGCGCTGAAAAACTGAAGTTTCCGTTGCCGGCGCCGTCGTCGACGGGATGTCCCGGAGGATCGCCCGGAAGATTGCCCGGATCGTCCGAAGACGGGTAGTTACCATCGCCCCACTCTCCGGGGACGCTCTCGGGCGCGGGGCCGCCTTTGCCGGCCGCGCTGACCTGGTCACGCGAAGATATCTTGCGCTGCGGCAGCTCGGAAAGATGCGCTTTTTCACGCGGGGGAGCCTTTGAAGGGGTGACGGTAACCGTTACCGAACCGCTGATCCCGTTATATTCCGCCGTCACCATAAAGGTGCCGGGGCTTTTGGCCTTGAATACGGAATCGACCATCTGCCGCACTGCAAGATCGTGCTCCGTGTCTTTTGACGTCCAGGAAAATTTGATCCCGCTCAGCGGCTGTTTTTTGGCGTCGTAACCGACGGCCGAAAATGCCATCTGCTGGCCCTGTACCAGCGTGACCGAACCGGGAAATATTTGGATCTCAGATATATTGTCCAGTTTAGGGGCTTCGTTTTTAATAACTGCCCGGCCGGCTCCCGGCGTGAGAACCGCCGCTAGTAAGCTGTGTGAAAATGAAAAACGAAGGTCCTGATACCATCCGCTGATCAGCCCGGGGGTTACGGCGGGCGCTGCCGGTGTGGATACTACCAGCATAGAAATTATCAAAAAGACAGATGTGATCTTTAGGAATATCGATCTTCTGTCACCGGATTTGCTCAAAGGCTTATTCTTTTTAGGCATACTTCTCCTCTTTTATGGTTGTTAGACTGACCCATGCTTACCTATCTGGTGAACTTTTGCCCTATGACTTTTTTAACTTTTTTAAGATTCGGCAGATTTACAAATTTAGATAATTTCGGTTAGGCAGAGTTTAGGGCAGGGCGTCTTACAAAGTCCTTAAAAAAAATAAATCGTTATTAATTAATCTTAAATTTTATTAGGAGAAAAATTTCGGGATTGGCGGAGGGAGAGAATGTCCGGGTGAGGCGATCGCGGCCCAGGCAGCTCAAGCAAAATTTATCGGGCCGATATAAGTGAAACCGTAGAGTGCAATTGTTATTTCTTATCGAACTTGCGCCCGGACCGGAATGCTCGCACAGTGAGCACGCTATTGATCGCAAATAAAGCTATCGTCAGGCAGACAAGCAGCGGCGCGGCGGATATCGCATTCGAGCTGAGATCGGTGGCAACGGCCCTGAAACTTCCCATCTCGCTTTGCATTTCCTGCCTATTAAAAATCATCCATCCCACCAGCGCGGAAGGAAAGATCAAACAGGTCGCGGCCCAAATAACGGAAACCATGCGCTTTCCGCGTTTTTCCGCAGCCTGCCGCGCGAGCATCTGCGCCTTATGCCAAATGTAAGAAGCATTAGGTAAAGCTGTAGGTTCCGTGGCTGCGGCAAGTGTATTCAAGCCTTCCGATACCGCGACGATATCACGGCAGACGAGACAGTCTTTGACATGCTCCTGCAGCTCATCATTCCACTGTCCGGAGAGCGTGCTCTCCGTGACCTTACTTTCATATATGCATATTGAACTGTCCATAAAATTACCTTTATGTGTCCCGATCTTCCTTGCGGAGGATGCCGGCCATTTTGCGTCTCGCCCGAAAAAGCAAAACACGGATGCTGCGCTCGCTTAAGTTTAGTATCTGAGCGATCTCGCGGTGCAGGATCCCTTCTACATAGGCCAACCAAAGCAATGAACGCTCGTTCTGATTCAACTTTTCAAACGCCGCTTCGATATCCTGACGCTGTGCATGATCTACCGTCACAAATGCCTGTCGATCATTTTCGGCCAGCGTCTTTTGTTCGCGCTTTTGTTTACGCCAGTGATCTTTTAACAGGTTGGTGGCGATCCGGTACAAATACGATCTTGTTTGCGCATCGTCCATGCTTTTTAAAGGTGCGCGAAGAAGCCGGAAATAAGCTTCCTGTAAAATATCATCGGTCAGGGCCGGGTCAAGCGACACCCGGTGAACGTACAGCCACAACTGCCGTGCCGTCTTCCGGTAAAAAATCTCGAATGTCAGTTCGTCCATTGGCGGAACTTCCGACTGGCCTTTCAGATCTCTTATTTGAATAAACTCCGCGGAGTTATGCCGCTGTCGAGCGTGTGCTGCTCAGCCGGCGGAAGCAGGCCCCAGGATCTGGACATACGGAAAACGACGAAAGATGAAACCAATGTGCCCACGCCGACCATGCCGACCAAAACGCTGGCGACAATGAAAACTCCGTAACCTTCCGGGAATATCACGCGCAGTAAAAGGCCCCCCACGCCGACCATGATGAAAATTATTCCCCTTCTGACGGAACGGACGATCTCTTCCCGGGTGGTGGGGCGCTCGGCGGAGATTGTTTCTAGTAACCGCAGGCCCTCTTTGGTTTTCGCAAGCAGCAAAATGTCCTGCGCCGAACTGATGCTGCCAACCAGCCGGTTATTAAGCTCGATCTGATTTTTGGTTTGAAGATACCGGGTCCGCGTCGCTACCCAGGCCAGCCACCCGACCATCAGGCAAAGACTGGGTATGACCACGATCGGCACCAATTCCATTTGTATTGTCGGCATCATATAACTTCTCCTGAAACAGGAAACCGCAAAATTTTACGGACCTGTCTTATAAGAAAGGATGGCCTCCATCGCGGGATCGCGATTTGTCCGGTAATCCTCAAAACCGGGCGGTACATACAAAAGAGGAGCGATCCACGTGCGATAGTCAAAGGGCCACGAACTCTGCCAATAATATGCGGACGCGTTGGCCATGATCTTGCTGTAGGGAAGCTCAAAAGCGTCGTCTTCACCGATAAAATTCGGGCTGGAATTGGTCGGTTCGCCGACAAAGATCGCGTTTGTGTTGCGTTCAATATAAGTAGCGACATTTTGCGCGGCGGAATATGTGCGGCGGCCGATGATGACAAACAGTTTTCCGCGCACATTGATCTTATCGCTGCGAATAAGCGCCCGGATAAGAGGCGGCGTGAGACCGGTGTCACCACCCGGATTCCACCGCAGATCGATGACCAGGCGGTCGACTTCGTGTTCGTTGATGTATTTAAAGAGACGATCGCAAAATTCCGAAAACGGCTCCTGCGGATCATCGCGCACATGGTTGAATTGAAAATAGACCGTTTTGGTTTCGGGGATAAATTCAAACCGGTAGTCCCGGTTATTATTTTTCAAATAGATCGGAAGCGGACCCGGCAGCGTGTCATGCAGCGCTTTCCAATTCGGCGGCAAGCCGTCCCAAAGTTTTCTGGTAGCCACGCCTGAATCGCCAGGTAATTCCACGGTGCGGATCTTGCCCTGCATATCGCGAATGGTTAGAGAGACTTTATCGGGATCGGGGATAATGCCGAGCGCGTGCATCAGCGGAAGTTCGCGCAGCCGCATCAATCCCATTATGCGCGGGCCTCTTTCGTTGTCGCGGTTTAATATCGGATCGATCTCTTTCATCGTCTCGTCTATGGTGCGGCTGCCGAAACGAAGCACCTGTGCGCCAAGCAGGTCCGTGTAACGCGAATCGGCCGCTGTGATGAACAGCCCTTCGCGAAAGAAAAGCATATCGACCGGTATTGTTTGAAGAAATTCGGGGCGCTCCCAGAAGGCATATAACATCGTATGCCCGTCTCCGACCTTGCGCATGAGTTTCATCATTTCAACGACGATCTGCATATCGGTGAGCTTTGGGACGGCGGCAGAGATCTCCTTTACATTTCTGTCAAATTCCGTCTCGGAAATATCTTTGAACGGGTAGTAGCGCCGTCGTTTTACTTCGCGCGAGAGAATTTGCAGGTCGTATCGCCAACCTTCGACGCGCGACATTTTGCTCGTATCTTCGAAAACCGTCAAAGCGCGAAAACGCGGCTCGTTTTTGACGGACCCGAAATCGGGATCGGCCTGCGCCTGCGTCAACGACTGGAACCCCATCGCAAAAGATTTTTCCAGCCATCGCAGCGCCTGCTCTTTATCGCCCGCCCGGGCGTAGCACTTTGCGATGTTATAGGCCGTTTCCCAGGGGAGGCCGTTCCCTAATTCGAACGCCTGCTTGTAGGCCGGGATGGCTTCGGCGAACTGTTTGTTGTTGTAATAGGCCTCGCCGAGTTTATTCCAGAATTCGCCCTCGACGGGATTTATCTGTACGACCTTTTTCCATAAAGGAATAGCTTCGGCCCATTGTTTTGCGGCCGACCTTTCCTCGCCGCGGCGAAGGTGATCAAGAAAAATTTTCGTTTGAGATTCCTGCGCGAGGCACGAACCCACGCACATCACCAGTAACATCAAAAAGACCGCACATCTAAGTAAAAAACCACAATGAACCATACGTCCTCCCAAATGAGTAAGTTTTGAGTAAGTTGAGCTGTTTTAATATTTCTATAACGTTTCGGAGGGCGGGGAAGTTAACAAAGCGGGTGCCGGTAAATTTTCTAAATCGTTTTTACAGTTGCCGTAAACCTGGCCAGCGATAAAGGAGCGTCAAAAAACGGACATTTCGCCCCGGTAGAAAATACCCGTTAAGGGATAGACGCACCATTTAAGGGCCACATCTCAGGCTGAGAATAAAATCTGGCGCACTTTTCTCCTTTATTTACAGCGTTTACAGAAAAGCTTTTGTGTTAATAAACTGAATTTAACATTGTTGGTATGACAGTTGCAGTTCCTGCCCCGGACGCGCGGCTTTTTTTGCGGTTCCCCACCAGTACAAAACAAGGAAAACAACAATGAAAAAAACGATCTTTTTGATCATCGTAGCCTCACTATTGGTTAGCACCCCGCTAGCTCAATCGCTCACCTTCACAGAAAAATCCGACCAGCCGCTATCTGTTTTGTTTGATAAGGCAAATCTCTCTACTACGGAAACCGTTATCTCGGTCACCGCGCCGACCACCACCGTCGATGTCGGAAGCGAATTTAACGTTTCGCTAAATGTGTCCGACACCACCGGACGGGGAATTATTGCTTACCAGTTCGACCTGCACTACAACCCTTCCGTGATCCGGCCGCAAGCTAACGCAGTGGAAGTCGCGGGTACTATCAGCAGCGGGCTGAGCGCCGTGTTCAATCCCAATACGCCCGGGCTTTTGAAAGTTGTCGTATACGGCGCGTATCCGTTGTCCGGAACCGGGACCTTGCTCAACTTCAAGTTTGTGGCGGTCGGCCCGGCGGCAAGTACCTCGCCGCTGAGCTTCACCAATTTTATGTTCAACGAAGGCAATCCCGGCAGCACCGTGCTGGATGGCCAGATCAGGATCGCTCCCAGAAACATAAGCGGGGTGCCGTCAAGTTTTACCGGATGGGAGATCCCGCGCGGCAAAAGTTTTGTTTTGACTTCCGACGATCACATAAACTCCGCTTCGCTGTCGGTTTCGTACGACACGGTAGCCGGATCGCAGCCGGGTTGTGATTTGATCTCAAACGGCTATTGGACAATGATGATCTACAGCAATGGAAATTATGTCGGTTCGCTTTACGGAGACATCTCTTTCGGCACGGTCCGCGATTTCTTTGACGGCACGACCGGAGACATTACCGAGCGCAGAACAAAAGTGGCGCGCTTTCGCATCCTCGGCGGTAAAGACGGCTATGAGTACGTCCAACCGGAAGAAACGGGAAGCCTGGATTTTTCCTCCCGCACGAAGTATACGAACGGAAGAAAAACTACTGCTACCTTGACGAATGTTCTCTAAATAAAATCGGCGAGGACAGGTTAGAAAAATTCTTTCCACTTCGCCGCGGTCATCAAATTGATCCGGCAAAAAAGGCTGCCTACCCGGCGGTCTTTTTTATTTTATGTTTTGTCTCGTCCTGAAATGAGTTGACAGAAAGGCGACTTATTTATGGAAGCGAGAGTTAATAAAAGAGTTAAGCGAACGCAGCGAGATTATGGACTGGCTTTTAAGTTGGGGGTGGTTTCGCAAGTGGAAAAGGGCGAGCT
>DASYKT010000004.1:0-55232 GCA_035995185.1 Pyrinomonadaceae bacterium | reverse complement strand
CGGGTGCAAGCAACCCTTCCTGACCTTGATGATGATCATATTGTCTGATTTTCTATCTACTTGAACTTCCAGATGACCGGCTGTTATTCCGCGACAAGTTGACAATAGCTGAAATTGCTCCCTATCATTCCCTTTTAGCGTTATCAACTCGATTTAACACGGAGAAGCCAAACTTTGCTTGAAGTCGGTGCCAGTATAGGCCGGGGAGCGATGTACATCATCAACAAGATGGTGGCGGGCTTGGCCTATCTCAAGATCGACCCGAATATCCTTACCATTATCGGTGTATTGATAAACGTAGCCTGCGGGGTCCTTTTCGGTTACGGGCACTTTTTCTGGGCGGGCATTACCTTGCTCGTGGCAAATTTATTCGACATGCTTGACGGCGGTGTGGCGCGGGTAAGCGGAAACGTCACCAAATTCGGCGCTTTTTTGGATTCTTCGCTGGACCGTTTGTCTGACATGGTTATCTTTCTGGGCGTGATGATGTTTTACGCCGCCAACCGCCCGGAGCATTCCCTGCTTAACGTTTTTCTCGCCGGCGTCGGCATGATCGGCTCCGTCATGGTCAGCTACACGGCCGCCAAAGCCGAAGGGTCGATCGGAAACATCAGGGTGGGATTTTTGCAGCGGCCGGAACGTATCGTGCTTCTTATCATTGGCGCGCTGAGCTCTACGTCTTTACTTGGGCCTTATCTTTCCTACCGGATGCCCGCGGTGCTGTGGGTGCTGGCTATCGGTTCGCTGTGGACGTTCGTTAACCGCGTGCATTATACCTGGCTGGAAATGCAAAAATTCGACAATCCGAACAGATCCTAGAAAAACCAGGAGAACACCGGGCGCAAAAATTACGTAAACCTTATCTGTGACACAGTGTCATTTAATATGAATTGGCTTTCTGATTTTTACTCAACCCTTACCTGGAGCAATATTCTGCTGGGAGTCGGTCTATTTTTAGCCTCGCTGACAATAAGCACGCTGGCGGTAGCGGTGGTAATGGTAAAGATACCGGCGAATTATTTTAGTGAAACGCACAGCCGCGAATTCCTGCCGGGCAGTTCGTGGCATGTACGATGGGGGGCCTTGATCCTGAAAAATGCCCTCGGGGTGCTGCTGGTATTGCTGGGCATCGTTCTTTCCCTTCCCGGCGTTCCGGGCCAGGGTATCTTGACTATTTTGCTCGGTTTGATAATGATAGACATCCCCGGAAAACGTCCGCTGGAAGCGCGCATCATCAAGCGTCCGGCGGTGCTGGGCGCGATCAATTCTTTACGCGCCCGATATAAGAAACCGCCCCTTATTTTGGACTAGAAAAAGATGGGACTTTTTAGTTTATTTAAACGAGACAGGATGGATCCTGAGCTCAAACGCCGTATGCTTCTGAAACAATTCGGGCGCATAACCGAAGGGACCATTCTGGAAGCCGACCATGACCCGACTGCCGACTTCGTTCATTTTATTTATTGCGTGAGCGGCGCCGATTACGAATCTTCCGACAAGCTCACGGACGAGCAGCGCTCCGACGGGGCACGTTATGCCCCCGGCGCAAAAGTGACCGTCCGCTACGACCCTGCCCAGCCCGGAAATTCCATCATTATCTAGAAGACACAAATGGTTTATTTCGTGCTTTTCGTGTAATTGGTGGTTTGATCTTAACCGGTGAATTATTAACCACTAATCACACCAAACACACGAAAAGAAATTTGTAATTCGTGTTATTTGTGTAATTCGCGGCTAACTTTTTTGTCGGTTGATAATAGTTCCCGGTTCAAAATGAATAGTTGTCCTCAAATTGCCGAAAGTTTAAATACTGGTTAAACTTTTCCTTCTATGTTCAAAAAGATCCTGATCGCCAATCGAGGTGAGATCGCGGTGCGCGTGATACGGGCCTGCCGCGACATGGGCATCGCTACCGTGGCCGTCTATTCCGAAGCCGACGCGGCCGCGCTGCACGTGCGGATGGCCGACGAAGCTTACCTGATCGGCGCGTCGCCTTCCAACGAAAGCTACCTGCGCGGCGACAAAATAATCGAGGTCGCGCGGGCATGCGGCGCCGAAGCCATCCATCCGGGCTACGGATTTCTTTCGGAAAATGCGGAATTTGTACGAAAGGTCGGCGCCGCCGGGCTGACATTTATCGGCCCTTCGCCCGAAGCGATGGAAGCGATGGGCGGCAAGATCAGCGCGCGCAAGATCGCCATCAATGCCGGTGTTCCGGTCGTCCCCGGAACGACCGAGCCGCTTGTTTCCGCGGACGATGCGCTAAAGACGGCGGAAGAATTCGGCTTTCCGGTAATGCTCAAAGCTTCGGCCGGCGGCGGCGGAAAAGGAATGCGGCTGGTGGAAAATGCCGGCGAATTAAAGTCGGCCTTTGAGACGGCACAGAGCGAAGCGCTTGCCTCATTCGGCGACGATTCGGTCTATCTGGAAAAAGCGGTGATGCGCCCGCGCCATATCGAGATACAGATCTTTGCCGATACGCACGGAAATTATGTCCATCTCGGCGAGCGCGAATGTTCCATCCAGCGCCGTCATCAAAAAGTGGTCGAAGAATGCCCTTCGCCGATAAGCGACCCCGACCTGCGCGCGCGCATGGGCGAGGCCGCGCTGCTGGCTGCCAAAGCCGTCGATTATGTCGGCGCGGGCACGGTGGAATTTCTTGTGTCCGATGTAGACCGCTCGTTTTACTTTTTGGAAATGAACACGCGTTTGCAGGTTGAGCATCCGGTAACTGAACTCGTCACCGGTATCGACCTCGTCCGCGAACAGATCAATGTCGCCGCCGGGGAAAAACTTTCGTTCGCGCAATCGGACATTAACTGGAACAGCCACGCGATCGAATGCCGCGTTTATGCGGAAGACCCGGATAACAATTTTCTTCCTTCGCCGGGAAAGATCACGCGGCTGCGTTTGCCGCAGGGTAACGGCGTGCGCGACGACGGGGGTGTCTATGAAGGCGCGGAAGTTTCTATCTACTACGACCCGATGATCTCGAAACTCGCCGCCTGGGGCAAGGACCGCGAAGAAGCCATCGGACGCCTGCGCCGCGCGCTGCGTGAATATACGGTTGATGGAATTAAGACCACGCTTCCTTTCTTTCGCGCGATCGTCGAGGATGAGGAATTTCTCGCCGGAAAACTCGATACCGGATTTATCTCGCGTTTTAACGAACGGCAGCAGCAAACCGAAAAAAAGGTTGATGAAACCGCGCAGGACCTGGCCTTGATCGCCGCAGTGCTGCACGCTGCGGAAAAACAAAAAACTCTCGCCGTTACGCAAGAGTCTTCTGCAAAAAAAGAAAGTAAATGGAAAATGTCGGGGAGAGCAGATGCCCTGGCAAATCGGATGTAGCGCCAGCGTCCCGCTGGCTGTCGTGCGGGCGTCCCGCCCGTACAAATCCGACGGCGGGACGCCGTCAGGACTGCCGCCGAGACGGCGGCGCTACAAATTACTGATCGTGGATCGTGGTTAGCTCGATGATCTCGAATTTACGGACGCCGCGCGGGGTTTTGACTACCACTTCATCGCCTTCTTCCTTGCCCATAAAACTTTGCCCGATCGGAGACACCGTGGAGATCAGTCCGTTGTCCGGGTCGCTTTCCTCGGAAGTTACCAATTTATAATTCACCTTCTCATCGCGATCGACATCATAAACCACCAGTTTTGAACCATAGGCGGCGCGGTCGGTCGGGATCTTGCTGACGTCGATGGAAAGAATGTCATTGAGGCGCTGGTTGAGTTCTTCCAGCCGTGCCCGCACAAAAGCCTGGCGTTCGAGCGCCGCTTTGTACTCCGCGTTCTCACGCAGATCGCCGTATTCGCGGGCCTTTTGGATCTCTTTCGGAAGCTTGACGTTGAGTTCCGTCTCGTATTCCTTTAACTCGGTTTTCAGTTTTAGAATTATCTCTTCAAACAAATCGTTTTCCTCGTTCAATAAATAAAAATATTAAAGCTTCTTTTCGCGCGGTGCGGCAAAAGAGATGCCGATGTCGCGCGCTGTCCGCACCAGTTGGCCGTCCGGTTTTACGGTCTTGACGTTGGCGATGGCTTCGGAAAGCGGCACGGTGATTATCTCGTTCGACTGCAGCGCGACCATCTTTCCACTTTCGCCGTTAGCCAGCGCGCGTACCGCGCAGGCGCCAAAGCTTGTTCCCAACATTCTATCAAAGGCGTTCGGGCTGCCGCCACGCTGCAAATGGCCTAAAACCACACAGCGCGATTCCTTACCCATCATTTCTTCTATTTTCTGGCTGACATAAACGCCGACGCCGCCTAACCGCGCCACTTTCGCCTTGCTGCCGGAATCCTGGTAGATCTCGCCCTTGCCCACTTCGGCCGCGCCCTCGGCGATCACGATATTGGTGAACCGCGAACCGCTCGCTTCCCGCTCTTTCACCTTTTTTATCAATGACTCGAACGAAAAAGGTATTTCCGGTATCAGGATTATGTCAGCGCTGCCGGCCAGTCCCGAATGCAAGGCGATCCAGCCGGTATTGCGGCCCATCACTTCCAGGATCATCACGCGGTCATGCGAAGCGGCGGTGGTATGCAGGCGGTCAAGCGCCTCGGTCGCGATATCGATGGCGGTCATAAAACCGAAGGTCAATTCCGTCGCGGCCAGGTCGTTATCGATGGTTTTCGGCACGCCGATAACGGGAAACCCGCGCTGGTTAAACTCCTCGGCTATCGCCAGCGTTCCTTCGCCGCCCAGCACGATCAGCGCCTCGATACCGAGCTTTTCCATATTCTGCAGCGCTTCTTTTATCGGCTTTTCCGGAAAGACGTCCTTGCCGTCCTTTTGATGCTGGACGAAATGGCCGCTGTTGCGCGTGCCGAGAATAGTGCCGCCTTTTGGCAAAAGACCGCTGACGGCTTTCTTGGTCAGCTTCATCGTGCGCGGTTCGCCCATCAACCCTTCGAAACTGTCTTCGATACCGATGACCTTCATTTCGTATTGATTGATGGCGGTCCTGACCGCCGCTCTGATAACGGCGTTCAAGCCCGGCGCATCTCCGCCGCCGGTAACGATTCCGATAGTTTTATACATTGGCCTTAAAGACTATTATGGACAAAATAATGGTAAGAATAAAGCTTTAGCCTATTTGCCGGTTCCCTTTAATATTTTCCGCGAGCTTTTTCGCGTCCGGCAGCAAGTCGATGGCTTTTAGCACTTGCGGGTCCTGTTCGAGCAGTACCTGCTGACCGATCTCCGTCGAATAAGCGGCCGTGACGAGCTCATCCCTGAGGCGGAGTTTGGCAAAATTCAACTCTTTCTCCAAAAGCTCGGCGGTCAGGCCGCTTTCCTTGTCTTTGGAAATAAATTCGCGAAACGCCGAAAAAATATGTTCGCTGATCTCGTAATCACCCGGCAGCAAAGTGTGTCCGGCCTTTTGTTTTTCGATCTGGAGATTTTCCAGTCCGGCAACCTGGCCGGCGGCCGCCTGGCGGACAAAAAAGAAGGCTTCTTCGGCGATCCGTGTACGCAAGGTATTAAAAGTCAGCGCCGGTACTTTCAGATCGGGCTCGATACCGCGGCCGCCGTAAAACATCCGGCCTCCGGCGGTTTGCACCGGCTGTCCTTCCGGGGTGTTTTCCGGTGTGGGCGCGGCCTTTTTTTCTTCTTCCGCAAATGCGTTGTGGGTGTAATACTCATAGATCGAGCCGCTCGAATAATCACGCTGCAGCGATCTGCCATACGGCGTGTAGTAACGCTGCATGGTCAGCGTCAGGCCGGTCCTCATCGGCAGTTGAAATACTTTTTGCACCAGGCCCTTGCCAAAGCTGGTGCTGCCCACTACCAGGCCGCGTCCATAATCCTGTATCGCACCCGCCACGATCTCGGAGGCCGAAGCCGTGCCGCCGTTGATCAGCACTACCAGCGGAAAATCTTCCGCCTTGTCGGAGACCGCGCGGTAATCCTTGGCTTCCATAAAATTGGTGCGGCCTTTAACGGAAACTATCACCTGCCCGCGCGGGATAAAGCGGCTGGAAACTTCGATCGCCTGCGGAAGCAATCCCCCCGGATTTCCCCGCAGGTCGAGCACGAGCTGTTTCATTCCCTGTTTTTTCAGGTCGGCGATCGCCAGGTCTAATTCGGCCGCGGTGGTTTCCTGAAACCCGCCCGTCAGACCGACATAACCGGTGTCGGGCTTGAGCATAAAATACTCGCGAATGGACGGGTAAGGCACACCGTCGCGGTATATCTGAAAGTCCATCGGCTGGGCCTGCCCGGCGCGTTCGATCTTGATGTTGACCGGAGTATTGCGTTCGCCGCGGACCTTATTTGAAACTTCGGCGCTGGTCCACTTCAAGGAATCCTGCCCGTCGACCTCTAAAAAGCGGTCGCCGTAACGAAGCCCCGCTTTCTCCGCCGGCGTGTCCGGCACCACCGACTGGACATAGACGCCATTGCGATGCTGCAGGATCGAAACCCCGATCCCGTAAAAGCGCGACGACTGGTCTTCGTATAATTTTTGCAGTTCCCGGCTGTTGAAAAATTGAGAATGAGGATCGAGCGTCCAAAGCATCCCCTGGATAGAAGCCTCGGTCACATTTTCGTATTTGACCGCGCCGGCGTAATTATTGCTTATCAGGGTCAACGCTTCCTGGTAATCGCCCGCGATCCCGGGCTCGCTTTGCATCGGCAAGCGGCCGAAAAGGCCTCCGGCAATTGCGCCTAAAAAAATGACTCCGACCGCTAATATCCAAAATGTTTTTTTCATTACTTCTTCAGCTGTGCTTCAGCTCATTTTAAACAAACTCTAAGAGAAATATACCATAGCTTTGGCTTAGCTTAGAAAGAATGATAGTCTTTTCTTGCCCATTAAACGCATGATGGTTTTTGGGCTTTATTTATGGGTTTTCCTCTGTCGATAATCGTTCCCGCGTATGATGAATCGGCCCGTCTCGGCGATTCACTGCGCGAGATCGTTAAATACCTAAAAACCAATGTTCCGGCCGCGGAAGTTATCGTGGTGGACGACGGTTCAAACGACAATACCGCCCGGGTCGCCGAAGAGGCCTTTGCCGAATTTCCTCCAAACACTGTTGCCGATACCCAGGTCATTCGTTACGAACCTAACCGCGGCAAAGGTTACGCCGTCCGCACCGGTTTGCTCGCCGCCAGGGGTGACATCGCGCTCTTTTCCGACGCCGATCTGGCCACGCCCATCTCAGAACTGCCAAAGCTCGTCGAGCCTATCAAGAAAGGTGAATACGACCTGACCTTCGGTTCGCGCGCGCTCGACCGCTCGCTGATCGGGACGCACCAGCCCTGGCGCCGTGAACAGGGCGGAAAAGTTTTCAATTTTATCGTCAAGCAATCGACCGGCATGCCTTTCTGGGATACGCAATGCGGATTCAAGGCCTTCAACATGAGCAAATTCCGCCCGCTGCTGGATGTCATGACCATCGACCGTTTCGGGTTCGATGTGGAGTTTCTCTATGTCGCCCGGATGGCGGGTTTAAGGTTAAGTGAAGTGCCGGTGCGCTGGAATGATGTGGCAGGCTCTAAATTGAGTGTATTGCGGGATAGCTACCGGTCCATCCGGGAAGTGCGCCGCATCTGCCGCCAGGCCAAGCAGGGTGTTTATTCAAAAGCTTTCGATAAAAAATAATGGCTTGCCTATAAACTCTCCTTTTGTCTATTAAAATGAACTGATCTGAAGCTTCTAAGAGCGGGCGCAAGCAACCCTTCCGGACTGCAAATTTATTTAGTTTTTATATTTACCTTCAAAGCCGAAACACCTCTCAGGTCCGGAAGGGTTGCTTGCGCCCGCTCTTAAATTGTCATTGACCGGATTTAGAGGCACCCGACAATTTCCACTGGAGACTTCCTGACCGCCGCTGTGCGATTCTTCCGATCGCTTCGTGTTCTTCAGTGCCTTTGTGGTGAAAATTCTTTTTTGTTTGTATTAATAGAAAGCGAGATTTTTTAAAGGCGAAAACCACCTCATCGCTGAAGCGGTTTTTCGGCAGAAAAATTTTCTGCGGGGGGTTACTGAATGCAAACCTTGTAAGGGCTTACATAAGGACTGTTCGGGCCAAACGTAGTTAGCCCTTCGAAGCAATTCGTGCCCGTCGAGAACCCGTTAAAATCCGCGATCGAATTTCCGCCCATTAACTGCATGTGCAGTTGCTGGGTCGAAGCAAACTGATCCCATAAACCGACGGCGCCATAGTCGGCATGAAAGATCGACTGGTCACCGTTTAGTGCAAACATCACGGTCGTAACGGAACCCGGCGAAACTTCGCACTCATAATACGAACTCAAATTCTGGCCCGTGCAGCGTGACACCAGAACATTCACGGGACCCGTGATCTGACGAGTTCCATAGGCAGGAACCGGCGTGTTGCTTAGCTGATTGTTCGAAAGCGCAACTTCGCCCGTGGTAGTGGTCGAGGCCGTCGCATTAAAACTCAATGTCCGGGTCGAAACCGGGAACTCGAAGGTGAAGGTAAAATCCTTACTCTGATTTTGGGTTAGACTTTGCAGGTTGCACTGCAATTTGTTTGAGATCACCTGGCATTTCTGCGGATCGACGCCGGTAAGCTTACCCAGAATATATTTCGTCGGGCTGGTATTCGTCAGCGGAAGATCGACGATGACCTTTACGTTCGCCGCCGTGGTGCCGCCGATGTTTTTAACGGTGACCCGGTATTGATACGGCGAGTTGACCATTGGCGAAGCCGGCCCTTGCCAGGGCATCACCCGCAGGTCGACCGGCTGCGGCCGGGCCGCGAATATCGGCATCGCTCCAAGGGCGAGAAGACACACGAATGACAAAGCGATAATTAGTTTACGCATACTTTTTTATTCTCCTGATTGTTTTTATTAAGCGGTGTTGCGTGCTCACCCTAGAGAACGGGGGCCGGAAATTTTTCTTGCGGCCTTTTATAAGAAAAATTTATGGAAATCCAGTTTTCCATACTTAATTTGACTAAAAAGGCAGCTTATATTAAACTTTTGAATTCAAATGTGGTGAGTTAAAGCGACTTGCGACCACGTAAAATAAACCGCTAAACAGCCTTTGAGTTAGACAAATCATTTTGATGAAAACTCTGTGTTGTTTAGCACAGGGTTTTTTAGTTTTGGCACTGTGGAGAATAAAATTATCGAAGTCGAGTATCTGGCAACCGCTAAAGACTATCGCCGCGTGCTGATCTGGTATCGCTGGAAGAGATTGGCGATAACGATCGCGGTCGCGGTTTTGGTCGGCATCCCGATCCTCTACGCGGCGTTTTTCAGCACGGATATCAACAGCCGGCCGCCCGGTATCGTGCTCTGGTTCTTACTTATTTTGCCTTTGCTGGTTTTGGCGGTTTTTTACTGGGGCATCTCGCGGCAGGCGGAAAGAATAGAAAAGATCTTTGAGCCGGCAAAAGTAGTTTTTAACGAAGAAGGAATGGAATCGGCGGGAGATTCATCCTCAGCCCAGATGCCCTGGGAAGACTTTTATAAGATCTACGAAACCAAACAGGATTTTATTTTCTTTCCCGAAAAGAAAATATTTTATACGATCCCGAAACGTTTTTTTGCCGATCAGAATTTGGTGGCAAGATTTCGCGAATTATTGAGAGAAAAATTGGACGGCAAGGCGAAGTTGCAAAGTTAAATATCACAAATGAGTTCATTTTTAGATCTATTAAAAGATAAGATCGTCGTTTTTGACGGCGCGATGGGCACTGCTCTGCAGGGGCAGAATCTGACTATCGAAGAGTGGGGCGGCCCGAATTTTGAGAACTGTTCGGAGAATTTGCTTTACACCAAACCCGAAGCGATCGAAAAAGTTCACCTGAGTTTTCTGGAGATCGGCTGCGACGTGATCGAAACCAATAGTTTTGGCGGCGGCGAAGTCGTGCTGACCGAATTCGGCATCGCGGAAAAAGCTTACGACGTGAACAGGCTCGCGGCTTCCCTCGCCAAAAAGCTGGCCAATGATTTTTCGACCAAAGAAAAGCCGCGTTTTGTGGCGGGTTCGATGGGCCCGGGAACAAAACTGCCGACGCTGGGTCACATTACCTACCCGGAGTTAAAAAGATCTTACGAACAGCAGGTGCGCGGGCTGTATGACGGCGGCACGGATATGTTCATCGTCGAAACCTGCCAGGATCTGCTGCAGACAAAAGCGGCGCTGGCCGCTATCTTCGAATTTTTTGAAGAGAAAAAGGTAAGGCTTCCCGTTATCGCGCAGGTCACCATCGAAGTTTTCGGCACCATGCTCAACGGAACGGAGATCGGCGCCGCCCTGACCGCGCTCGAGCCGTTCCCGATCGACGTGATAGGAATGAACTGCGGCACCGGGCCGAAGCACATGGCGGACAGCCTGCGCTATCTTTGCGAAAACTCGCCGCTGCCCGTTTCCGTTTTGCCGAATGCCGGATTGCCCGAGGTAAAAGACGGCGCGCAGCACTATGACGAAACTCCGGAAAGCTTTGCCGCCCAGGTCATTCATTTCGCGCGCGATTTCGGGGTCAACATCGTCGGCGGCTGCTGCGGCACTACGCCCGGCCATATCAAAAATCTGGTTGACGAGATGCAGCACATCACGCCGAAACAGCGCGGTGCAAAACTCATCCCCTCGGCTTCGTCGATCTATTTCCAGCAGCCCTATATACAGGACAGCTCTTTTCTGATCGTCGGCGAACGCGTGAACGCTTCGGGTTCGAAAAAGATGCGCGACCTGCTGGAAGCGGAAGATTGGGACGGGCTGGTTTCGCTCGCCAAATCGCAGGAGCGTGAAGGCGCGCACATTCTCGACGTCAACGTGGATTTTGTCGGCCGCGACGGCGTCGCCGATATGCATGAACTTGCTTCCCGGCTGGTGACGAACGTCAAAATTCCTCTGATGCTCGATTCCACTGAATGGGAAAAGATGGAAGCGGGCCTGGAACATGCCGGCGGCAAATCTCTCTTAAATTCAACCAATTACGAGGACGGCGAACCGCGTTTTCTAAAACTTTTGGACCTCGCTAAACGCTACGGCGCGGGCGTGGTGATCGGATTGATCGATGAAGAAGGCATGGCCCGCAGCGCGGAAAATAAGATAAAGATCGCGCGCCGCGCCTTTAAGCAGGCGGTGGAATACGGCATTCAATCGCACGACATTTTCTTTGACCCGCTGGCGCTGCCCATCTCGACCGGGATCGAGGAAGACCGCAAGAACGCGGAAGAAACCATCACCGCCATCCGGCAGATCCACGAAGAAATGCCGGAAGCGAATATCATCCTCGGCGTTTCAAATATCAGCTTTGGCCTAAACCCGGCGGCCCGCGTGGTGCTCAATTCCGTTTTCCTGCACGACGCCGTCGAAGCCGGGATGAATTCGGCGATCGTCAACGCTTCAAAAATTCTGCCGCTCAATCGTTTTAACGAACACGAGATCGATGTCGCGCGCGAACTGATCTACGACCGCCGCAAATTCGAAGGCGACATTTGCACCTACGACCCGCTGGGCGAATTTACCACGATGTTCGAGGGCAAAACGACCAAGTCGATGAAGCCCGACATCTCGAATATGCCGGTCGAAGAGCGTCTGAAACATCACATCATCGACGGTGAAAAGATCGGCCTTGAAGATAGCCTGAAAGAAGCGCTGGAAAAATATCCGCCGCTCGATATTATCAATAATATTTTGCTCGACGGAATGAAAACCGTCGGCGATCTTTTTGGCAGCGGGCAGATGCAGCTTCCCTTTGTGCTGCAATCGGCCGAATCAATGAAAGCCGCGGTGAAATTCCTCGAACCTTTTATGGACAAGGTCGAGGGCTCTAATAAAGGCGTGTTGGTGCTTGCGACCGTCAAAGGCGATGTGCACGACATCGGCAAAAATCTGGTCGATATCATTCTGACCAACAATGGTTACAAGGTCATAAATCTCGGTATCAAACAGCCGATCGACGACATTCTGCGCTCGTACGAAGAAACAAAGGCCGACGCGATCGGCATGAGCGGGCTGCTGGTTAAATCGACGCTGGTAATGCGCGACAACCTGGAAATAATGAACGAGCGCAGCATCAACGTACCGGTTATTCTGGGCGGCGCGGCACTGAACAGGCGATACGTGGACGCCGACCTCGTACCGCTTTACGAAGGCCAGCTTTTTTACGCGCGCGATGCGTTTGACGGCTTGCATGCTATGGACGCTGTGACCAAGGGCGGCAATGTCGCAGAGATCGCGGAAAAAGCAAAAGCCGCTGCAACCAATGGCAACGGATCATCAGACGATATTCAGACCGTTGAAGACGCTGAAGACCTCGTCGGCGAAGACGCCAAGCTCGGTAAGATGGCTGCGCGAGTTTCTACTCGAAAAAATCTCGACACTACGCATACTACCCGCTCTGAAGTTTCGACGAATGTAGAAATTCCCGCCGCGCCTTTTTATGGTTCGAAGGTAGTCGAAAACGTCGATCTCGACGAGGTGTTTTCTTTTATAAATGAAACTGCCCTTTTCAAAGGCCAGTGGCAATACAAGCAGGGCAAGAGTACGAAAGAAGATTACCAGCAGCTTCTCGATGAAATCGTTTACCCGAAATTCGCCGAGATCAAAGAAAAATCCAAACGCGAAAATTTGTTGACGCCTAAGGTCGTGTATGGACATTTTCCCTGCAACTCCGAAGGCAATGACCTGATCATTTACGAGGAAGACAAGCAGACCGAGAAATTGCGCTTTACTTTCCCGCGCCAACCGCTTGAGCAGCGCGGCGGAAAAAATCTTTGCCTGGCGGATTATTTTGCGTCGAAAGATTCGCAGAAAGTTGACGCGGTCGCTTTTCAACTGGTCACGATGGGACGCCGCGCCAGTGAATATGCGATGGAGCTTTTCAAGTCTGACAATTATACCGACTATCTTTTGTTTCACGGCCTCTCGGTCGAATCGGCCGAGGCGCTGGCCGAACTCTGGCATAAAAAGATCCGTGAACAGCTTGGTATCGCAGCGTCAGATTCGCCGCTGCTGGCCAAACTTTTTCACCAGGGTTATCAGGGCTCGCGTTTTAGCTTTGGCTATCCGGCCTGCCCGAACCTCGAAGACCAAACCAAGCTTTTTGAGCTACTGCATCCGGAACGCATCGATGTCGAACTAAGCGAAGAGTTCCAGCTTCACCCGGAACAATCGACCTCAGCGATCATCGTGCATCATCCGGAAGCCAAGTATTTCAATATCGAATAATGCAGTTCAGAGTTACGGCTTCAGGCGCGATCACGCGTAAACGCATAACTCTAAACACAAAAATGCCCCGTCGTTAAACGGGGCATTTTTACTAGTTCTTAGCTCCGACCGGGAGATCGGTGCTAAGCCCCCAGGAAGATACGCTCATCGTTTGGTTGCTGCTCTGAAAGACGTACCAAAGTGCGGTCGACGGACGCCAGACCGTAATGTCGAACTTGCCGTCACCGTCATAGTCTCCCGGAACGACTTTGTCATCCGACAATCCCCAGTTCATCGCGCTCCACGTACCGTTCCCGCTATTCATGATGTACCACGCACCGTTTGACGGACGCCAGATCGCGATATCCGTTTTTCCATCGCCGTCATAATCGCCCTGTACCGGAATATCTCCGTTCAAACCGAAATATATAAATGACATTCCTTCGGTCGTTTTGTAGAGATACCAAACGCCGTTACTCGGGCGAAATACCGCAAAGTCCTCGAGGCCGTCACCGTCGTAATCTCCCGGAACGGGCTTGTCGCCGGTTATGCCCCATTGAAGCGCGTTCATAACGCCATCTATACTCCTTCTGACATACCAAACACCGGTAGACGGACGCCAAACCGTAATGTCGGCCTTCTCGTCGCCGTCATAGTCTGCCGGTACGGGTATATCGCCCTCCATCCCCCAATTGACCGTAACCAGATTTACCGGTAATCCATTGGGATGCGGCGAGATCTGCCAGATGCCGGTGCTGGGGCGGAATATCGCAAATTCAGAATCGTATCCTTTATCCAGGTAATCGGCGGGAACGCGAATGTCGGTCAGCTCGCCGAATATTTCTCCCGGATACCAGCGGAGATTGCTCGGACGGAAAACCACGCGGTCGGTAAAGCCGTTGTAGGCGGATTTCATATCCAGTGGGACGGCGCGGAATTTATAGGATTCCATCGGAACACCGCTGATCTGAGAGATCTGCTGCCTAAAATTTGGGGTTCCGGACGAAACATAAGTACCACCGCCAAAGACGATCTTGCCGTTCGGCATTACTGCCATATTCTCGTCGAGCCCCGCCGCAAAAGCGCCCCCCGCAAGAAAACGTCCGGTAACAGTGCCATCCGAAGACAGCTTGGCGAACGCGGCGGTACTCCCTTTGATCCTGTTCATACTAGGCAGTATGTCGGTTCCCGCGGCCACCAGGATCTCGCCCTTCGGTAGTATCCTTAACGCAGTGGGCATTTCATTCATGTAGCGCGCCCAGATGAGACCTACGGTACCGCCGGTACCGAATCCGGTGTCTAACGTTCCGTCCGCATTCAAGCGAGTGACAAGGGAGTCGTTATTTGTTCTTCCGTATGTTTCAGAAGTTACGATGTAATAGGTGACAACGATCTTATCATCCGCCTGCACTGCTACCGAAATTCGCGAGTTGTTCGTCGTGGTAAAGGTGCTGTCTACTGTACCGTCGGCATTAAACCTCCTGATCCTGCCGGTATTTGCGGCCCCTATCCTGGCGATGATCTTACCGGTTGATTGCCGCGCCAATATATATGGCCCGCCGTTTAAGTCACCGTTATCCACGAAGCCCTGATTTCCGAACGTAGTGTCGTCGCTTCCATCGGAGTTGAATCGGAAGAAAAACTGCCGGCCGGTATTAAAAGCTTCACCTCCGGCCAGGATCTTTCCATCTGGCAGGATTAACACGGAACGCAGCGGGTTAAGGTCACCTGGTATAGGGGTCTTTCGCACGATTCCCGTACCGCCAAAACTCGTATCCAGTGTTCCGTTTTCGTTGAATCGGGCGATCAGCGCCTGACTAATGTCCGTGCCGACAAAAACTATTTTTCCGTCGGGCTGCCGGGCAGCGGCATAGATTCCTTTTATATCAAACTGTCCGGCCTGGAATACGTTTGGCAGCGAAACGACGCCGCCGGTGCCATACGTAGCGTCATTGCTTCCGTCAGCGTTTAGCCTGATAAGATCGAAGTTTTGACTGGGATACCGATTGGATACCACCAATACTTTTCCGTCGGGCAATCCGTAAACCGCCATGGTCAGGCGGTCGATGGTATCGGTTAGCTGTCTGATGCCGCCGGTTCCGAACGTTGGATCAAGCTGCGCCTTGATTTGAACTGCGCATATAAATAGCATCCCGATAAGAACGCACGGCGTCAGACTCGAGATCATTACAGAGCGCCATGAGAATAATTTTTTGTTCATTATTTGCCCCTCTAAAATAAGACCTTTTCCGGGCCTAAGATTGGATCGATGTACGGTCTGATCGCTTTGATACCGGCTTGCCCGTATTTTTAACATAAAAGTATCACGAATGCCTGCGTAAAAACTATCATAATATTGCTGTTCTTATCGCATTATTGCTTCCACTCTTTAGGTTTTAATATCGGAAGAAACGCTTCAATTTCAAACTTTGGCCAGAGGCCGATATTTTCATTCCCTGATCCGCGATTCCGAGCAGTGTCTTAATTTGGATTCGGACACTGTCACGTTTCAGGATGCGGCACAGAAAGAGAGAATTATTAAATTGCGGACTGCTTAAAGCGTGCAAAAAAACCAATTATTGACAAACCACGGTTAAATGCCATAAGCGGTGGTGGAACTTTCTTCTCTCGCGAATGTAGACTAGCAGTGGCAGTCTTGAAGATTCCGGTAAAAAGACGCTGTCAATATATTGAAAAGGAGTTTTCAATTACAGTTTTGGGAGATTTGTTTAATGGCATCTCATTTTTAAGATTTCTGGAACATTTTTGGAACAGGTGGAACACTGGCACACGCTGGAACATGTTCCACTCCACGCTGATCGAAGCTAATTCAGGGCAAATTAAGACACTTTCGATAGCTGATTCATCTTGACACTTTGACCGCTTAAAACCTAAACTTAAATACCGCGTCGATATATTGTGAATTTACCCAATTATTTAACATTAATGCGCATTTTTCTCGTTCCGCTTTTGGTAGTGGTGCTGCTTACACCCTATTCGGAAGAGTGGTTCGGGATCCACCGCTATGCGCTGGGTATCGTGGTGTTTCTGATCGCGGCGCTGACCGATATACTCGACGGCCGGCTGGCGCGGCGGCGAAACCAGGTCTCGAAATTAGGTGCGCTGCTCGACCCTCTGGCGGACAAGTTATTGATCTCCTCGGCGCTGGTGGTGCTGGTCGATAAACACCTGGCCCCGGCCTGGGCGGTGGTGATCATTTTAGGGCGCGAATTTGCCGTGACGGGATTGCGATCGGTCGCCGCTGCGGAGGGGATAATAATTTCTGCCAGAAGTATCGGAAAAGTAAAAATGTGGGCACAGTGCGTGGCAGTCGTAAGCCTGCTTATCGCCGGCGCCGCCGGCACGCCGCCGGTTTCTAATTTCGGCCAGTTCATGCCGACATTTCTTTTCTGGGAAATTCCGGAAGTGCAGACCGCTTTTAGCAACCTGACCACTCTCTCGCTGACCGGCAACGATTGGCGGGTTTTCGGCTACCTGGTCGGACGCGCGGCACTGTGGGTTTCGGTGATCACGGCCTGCTGGTCGATGTATGAATATTTTATGCTCTTTCGCCGCGCGGACCGGGAAAAAAAAATTGAAGACGCCAAGCTGGAGTTTTCCGAAAGCATCACCAAATAAAAAACGCAGCCCGAAAGCTGCGTTTCTCTTTTTCCTAAGCTGATCCGCTGACCTGTATCATTGCAACTCAACGAAATCGCCGGGATGTATCTCCTGAATGACTCTCGTTACAACAGCGGTAGCGGTTCTTTCTTTGACGCTTAATATTACCACTTCTCCGACAACTTTCCTAAGGTTGTTGGGGCGGCCCGACTTGGCCTTATCGGTGGTAACCACATCTCCGGTACCGTCACTGCCGCCTTTGCGCGGTGTTTGGTTGGAAAACTTTCCGCCGCGATAATGAAAACTTTCATAACCGAGGTCTTTGGAATTAGCGGTTTCGTTGTTGGTGAACGGAAATATCTCTTTCTTACCCAGCTTGCGGTAAATGGTGAAATAATCCCCGGTCTTGATGTTATCTTCAGCGCCCAGGTCGATATAAACGATCTGATCTTTACTGACGGATTCCTGCCCGTCACGCGCCAGCACAATGCGGCCCACGCTCTTGCCATTAGGCTCGGCAAAGCGGTCCATCACTTCATCGGCCCTCTTTACCGGTACGACGCGGTCTTCCCTCGTCTTAAGAAGGTCGCCCAGCAATACGTTATCGCAAGCCATCGTGATCTTGGCCACGGAAACTTCCCGGCGAACGTCGATGATCTCTAACAACCCGACTTCCGTAGCGTACACACCCAGGTTTCTTTTTTTAGAGAACGGCGAATGCATTCTGCCTCGCGGACGTATGATCGTGTATTCGTCACCGATCTCTACGCCGTTGGCCGAACCGCCGCTGATATACACGTAATCGCCCTGCTCGTAGAGCCGGGTTTCGCCTTCTTCGTCGCCGCCGACGATCTCAAGGCCGGTTTCGAACTTTGAGGTCTGAATAAATCCGGCGCAGTAAAGATTGTTGCCTTTTGCCACAAAGTTATTCTGCGTCCCCGGATTATAGATCACTGTCGGTGGCGGGGTGCCTTGCGGATTCTGGGCAATGATACCCATTGAGGTTAGGAAAATAGCGGCTATAGCCGATACTAAATATTTTAGTGCAAGTCGTTGCATACTCAAGAAAATCTCCTTATTTGGCTTGCTTGGTCGTGGGATAAACAATAAACCTTGTAGAAAATCGAAGGAGGCAGAGAAACCTCCTATTAGGCTATCTATAAGAATATTATGTTGTTAAATAAAGGTCAACACTTATTTTTGATGTTAAACGGTCAAAGTTTTCAATTTCAGCTAAAAATAGGCCAAACTTGCGCTTTAACTGCCTATTTTGTAGTATTTTGGTTTGCTGTTTCCTGAAGATAGCCTTTAAGCCGGTGTAGCTCAGTGGTAGAGCAGTTGATTTGTAATCATCAGGTCGGGGGTTCAAGTCCCTTCACCGGCTCCAATATTCTTTATATCTTAAGGGCTTTGCCTATAAGGTCACGGATACGGCCACGAAAGCCCCAAATAACACTAATAGAGATGTTTTAATTCGTGTTGTTTGTGTAATTAGTGGCGAATAACCTTCGCTTACGCCTTTAGATCATTTATTTATCTATCTATATTTACGCTTCTTAAACGATCGGTTTCAAGTCTTTTCTAATGGGATGACATGGACAGTGGAGTCTTTTGCTTCGCGCAGAAAGCGGTTAATGATCGAGCCTTTCCAGAATATTTCCCAGCGGGTGCGCGCGGATTGGCCGAAGATCACGTGGGTTATCTGATTTTCGCGGGTGAAATTCAGTAAGGCATCGGACACATTAGCCCCTTTTAACTTAACGACCTTGGCGCCGAGCGTCCGCGCAAAACTGATATTTTCCTGCAACACGGCATAAGTTTCGGGTTTGATGCGGCCGAAGTCTTCGTCCGGGGTTTCGACATATACGGCAAACCAGTCGTCATTGGCGAAGCGGCCGGCGATACGCGCGCCGGTACGCAAAAGCTTTTTGGCGCTTCCGCGCGAAGCCATACACACCATTACCTTTTCGGGAATTACGGCTTGTTCCAATCCGACGCTTTCGCGGTACTCGTGGTCCTGTGCAGCTTGCTGCTGGGCCACCTGGCGCAGGGCTAGTTCGCGCAGGGCCGCCAGATTTCCCTTGCGAAAGAAATTGTTCAAAGCCTGCTCGATTTTTTCGACCGAATAAATTTTTCCCTGGCGAAGCCGGGTCCGCAAAGTGTCAACTGAAACATCGACATCGATCACTTCATCGGCGCGTTTGAAAAAACAATCGGGCACGGTCTCGCGCACCTGAACGCCGGTGGTACGAACGATAACGTCATTTAAAGATTCGATATGCTGGATATTGACGGCAGTGATGACGGAAATGCCGTTCTCCAAAAGCTCCTGCACGTCTTCGTATCGCTTTCTATTTTTTGATCCTTCCAGATTGGTATGCGCGAGTTCATCGACGATCGCGACGGCCGGCTTTCGCGCGATAACCGCGTCCAGGTCCATTTCATCAAATTCGGCCCCGCGGTATTTGATCCGTCGCGGCGGAACTATTTCCAGGCCTTTGATCAGCTCTTTTGTATCGACCCGGCCATGAGTTTCTACCACCGCGATCACCACATCGATACCCTGATCTTTTAACAGATGCGCGTCTTCGAGCATCTGGTAAGTCTTACCGACACCGGCGGCCGCGCCGATGTACACGCGCAAGTTTGCCCGCGCGGTTTCCTCCATTCTCTTGAGAAAAAACTCCGGAGAAAGGCGCTTTTTGTCTTTGCGCTCGGGTATATCGGTAATGTGTGTGTCGACAAACATTCTTTTTAATTGCGAAGGGGGAATGCGGAATTCGGAATGATGAATCCAGAACCATGATCTATTTCTTTAAACATTTCCACACTCCGCCTTCCTCATTCCTCATTCCTCATTCCTCATTCCGTATTTGATCTGTCCAGTTCCAGATTCAGTAACAATACGTTCACTCGCGGTTCGCCAAAGAATCCGAGCTGACGGCCTTCGGTAAAACGCGCGACGATCCGCCGCAGATCCGCTTCGCTAATGCCGCGTTCCTTTGCCACGCGGGGAATTTGAAACTCTGCCGCGGCCGGAGAAATGTGCGGGTCGAGCCCGGAAGCGCTCGTGGTCACCAGGTCAGCCGGGACCGACAGAGCCGGGTTTTCCGCTTGTATCGTTTCGGTGTCCGTTTTTATACGATCGATCAATTTCTCGCTGGTCGGACCGAGATTAGAGCCGCTGGAAGCGCCAGCATCATAGCCATTTCCCGCTGCCGAAGGCCGCGAATGAAAATAACCGGGCGAAGTAAATGTTTGCCCGATCAGTTCGGAACCGGTAACTTCGCCTTTGTCATTTTTTATCAGCGAACCATTTGCCTGGTGCGGAAAGATCGTCTGAGCTATTCCCCAAACCGCCAGCGGATAAATAAAGCCCAACGAAACAGTAAAAATTAAGATCATTAAAATGCTTGTGATTATGTTTTTCATAAATTTATTTATTTGCCACAGAGTTCACAGAGGGAAAAGAAAATTCCAAATAATATTTGTCGTCCCGCTTATCCCGTTCATCCTGTTTATCCCTGTCAATTTCTTCTCTGTGCTCTCTGTGACCTCTGTGGCTAATTTCTTTATGCCAATCCTATTGCCGTAATTATCATGTCAATAATTTTAATGCCGATGAACGGGGCGACGATGCCGCCCAGCCCGTATAAAAGTAAATTGCGACGCAGCAGCAATGAAGCTGACATGGCCCGGTATTTGACGCCGCGCAGCGCCAGCGGGATCAGAGCGATTATCACCAACGCATTAAAGATGACCGCCGATAATATCGCCGATTCAGGCGTTTTCAATCCCATGATATTGAGCGTATTCAACACCGGAAATGTGGCCACGAACATCGCCGGGATAATGGCAAAATATTTCGCCACGTCATTAGCGATGGAAAAAGTAGTCAACGCGCCCCGCGTCATCAGAAGCTGTTTGCCTATCTCTACCACCTCGATCAACTTGGTCGGGTCGCTGTCCAGATCGACCATATTCCCGGCTTCCTTGGCGGCCTGTGTGCCGGTGTTCATCGCCACGCCTACGTCCGCTTGTGCCAGGGCCGGCGCGTCATTTGTGCCGTCGCCGGTCATTGCTACCAGCTTGCCTTCGGCCTGCTCGCGTTTGATCAAAGCCATTTTGTCTTCGGGCGTAGCCTCCGCCAGAAAATCGTCCACGCCCGCTTCCTGCGCGATAGATTTGGCGGTCAAAGGGTTGTCGCCGGTGATCATCACGGTCTTAATTCCCATCTGCCGCAATTGATTAAAACGCTCGCTCATTCCGCCTTTTACTATGTCTTTTAGATAAATAACGCCGAGCGGCTTTTGCCCGTCAGCCACGACCAAAGGCGTGCCGCCGGCGGTCGCGATCCTTTCGACAATGGAACGAAGCTCGGCCGAAGACGGCGCTCCATTGCTCCCATTATTGGCGTTATTACCTACGTATTTTTCGATGGCATCGACCGCGCCTTTACGGATCTCGCGCCCGTCCAGATTCACCCCGGACATACGAGTTTGCGCGGTAAAAGGAACAAATTCCGCCGTTGCCGCCAATTCGCTTATCTCGCGCCCGCGCAGCCCGTATTTTTCTTTTGCCAGCACCACTATCGAACGGCCTTCCGGAGTTTCGTCTGCCAGCGAAGAAAGCTGCGCGATATTGGCAAGGTATTTTTCATCTACACCCTTGAGCGGAATAAATTCCGTCGCCTGGCGGTTGCCGAGCGTGATCGTCCCGGTCTTGTCCAGCAGCAAGGTGTTCACGTCGCCCGCAGCTTCGACCGCGCGGCCCGACATTGCCAGGACGTTGTGCTGCACCAATCTGTCCATCCCCGCGATACCGATCGCCGAAAGCAAACCGCCGATCGTAGTGGGAATGAGACAGACCAGCAGAGAGATAAGCACAAAGGTTGTCTGCGGCGCTCCCGAATAAACCGCGAACGGCTGAAGTGTAACGACCGCGAGTAAAAAGATGATCGTCAGCCCGGCCAGCAAAATATTGAGCGCGATCTCGTTAGGTGTTTTTTGCCGTGAAGCACCCTCGACGAGCGCGATCATACGGTCGATAAAAGTCTCGCCGGGGTTTGAAGTGATCCGCACTTTTATCCAGTCAGACAAAACGCGCGTCCCGCCGGTGACAGCCGAACGGTCGCCGCCCGATTCGCGAATGACCGGAGCGCTTTCACCCGTGATAGCCGATTCATCTACCGACGCCACGCCTTCTACCACCTCGCCGTCGCCGGGAATAAATTCGCCGGCGGACACCAGCACCACGTCGTCCTTGCGCAGATCCGTCGCGTTTACTATCTCCATGTCACCGTTTGTTCGGAATTGTTTCGCCGTGGTTTCGGTGCGCGCCTTTCGCAAAGTATCGGCTTGGGCTTTGCCGCGCCCCTCGGCCATTGCCTCTGCAAAATTGGCAAACAGCACGGTGAACCAAAGCCAGAGCGTTATCTGCAATTCAAATCCGAAATGGCTTTGCGCGCCCGGCACAAACAAATTTGCCAGTAACCTCACGGTCAGGAACGCAGCGCCCACTTCTACCACGAACATCACGGGATTTTTCATCATCGTGCGCGGGTTGAGCTTTTTAACCGCGTCGCTCAATGCGTTTGTGATTATTTTTCGGTCCCAAATTGAAATTTCTTTTTTCATATTTTTATTTGCCACAGATCACAGAGGAAAATTTACAGGATAAAGGAGATAAAAAGATGTTAAAGAATTTCTTATGAATTGTTTTTATCCTGTTCATCCTGTCTATCCCTGTTAATTTCTTTCTCTGTGTCCTCTGTGGCTAAAAATTCTTAAAATACCTGTCCGTTGATCATCTGGAAATGCTCCAGTATCGGCGAAAGGCTTAGCACAGGGAAAAACGTCAATGCGCCCACGATCAGGATCACGCTCATCAGCAGCACGCTGAACATCGCCGTATTTACCGGGAAAGTGCCCAGGCTGGGTGGGATCAATTTCTTTTGTGCCAGATTCCCCGCTATAGCCAGCGTGGGAATTATCATCAAAAATCTTCCCATCAGCATGGCGACGCCGAGAGTGGTGTTGTACCAAACCGTGTTCGCACTTAAACCGGCAAAAGCCGAACCGTTATTCCCCGTGGCCGAAGTAAATGCATAAATTATTTCCGAGAGGCCGTGCGCCCCGAAATTGTTGAGCGAACCCAAGCCCCACTCGGGCGCAAGTATCGAGACGGCCGCAGATCCGAGAATGATCAGCGGGAAGATCAAGGCATAGAGCATCGCCATCTGCACATCGTAAGCCTCGATCTTTTTACCGAGATATTCCGGCGTTCGCCCGACCATTAAGCCGGCGATGAAAACAGTGAGAATGATCATTATCAGCATTCCGTACATTCCCGCGCCGACGCCGCCAAAGACCACTTCGCCGAGCATGATGTTTACCAGCGGTATCATCCCTCCGACCGGCGTAAAACTGTCGTGCATCGCATTGACCGCGCCGCATGATGCGCCGGTTGTAACTGCGGCAAACAAAGCAGAGTTGGCGACACCAAAACGCGTTTCCTTGCCCTCGAAATTCCCACCCACGACCGCCTGGTCGACGTTTGCCGGGTACAGCGGATTGCCGCGAGCTTCCGCCCAATAAGCGGTAAATGTACCGGCCATGAGCAGCAACATCATCGCCGCGTATACCGCCCACCCGTGCCCTTGCGACTTCACCATTCGGCCGAGCGTGTAAGTAAAACCGGCCGGGATGATCAGGATCAAAAGCATCTGAATAAAATTGGAAAACGGCGTGGGATTTTCAAACGGGTGCGCGGAATTGACATTGAAAAAACCGCCGCCATTAGTGCCGAGCATTTTGATGGCAAGCTGCGAAGCGACCGGCCCCTGCGCGATGGTTTGCTGCGCGCCGTCGAGCGTATTCACAACATCGTAAGGCTTGAGATTTTGCACCACACCCTGTGAAACAAAAAACACCGCCGCCAGAAAAGAGAGCGGCAGTAACACATACAAAGTGCCGCGCACCAGATCGACCCAGAAATTACCCAGCTTTTCCGTTTCGAACCGCGCTATGCCGCGAATGAACACAACGGCCAGCGCCATTCCGACCGCCGCCGAGGCAAAATTCTGGATGGTCAACCCAGCCATCTGCGTGAAATAACTCATCGTCGTTTCGCCGCCATAGCCTTGCCAATTAGTATTGGTAACGAACGAGACCGCGGTGTTAAACGATGAATGTTCCGTCGGCGCGGCAAAGCTTTGCGGATTGAGCGGCAGATAAAACTGCACGCGCTGGATAAAATAAAGCGCCAGCGATGAGACCATGCTGAAGATCAGCATCGCCACGCCGTATTGTTTCCAGTTCATCTCCTGCGCCCATTCGACCCGCGCAAGTTTGTAGATAACGCGCTCGACCGGTTTAAAGAGAACGTCCAGAAAAGTTCTGTCGCCGTTATAAACGCGCAGCAGGTAGATACCCATCGGCCTGGCCAGCAAGGTCAGCACCGCGAGATAAAATAAAATTTGTAAAATACCGTTGGTAGTCATATTGTTTCCCGTTTTGAGCCCGTGGGGACTCAAAGCTATTAAAACTTCTCCGGCTTTAACAGCGCGTAGATCAAATAACCCATCAACAAAACCGAAAAGATCAGCGCTAAAATACTTTCCAAATTCATTGCTCCGATCCTCCTTTTCTTAAGCTTGCGCAAAAGCGCAGGTAGCCTATTGCCACCAGAAAAAATACGACTATCGATAAACTGAGAATTATGTCCAACATATGTCTCCCTAAAAGTTGTAACCGAGCTCGAACAGGAAAAAATGATTCCCCTGTTTCGCATCGGCATTACCGATCGAATATGAAAAATACGTGGTTACTCGTCGGTGCGGTTTATAGATCACACCCGGCGTAAAATAGCCACTCGCATGACGGCCGGTGATCCAATCGGCGGCAAGAGAAAGCTTTTTGTTTATGGTTTGTTCAAAACCGAATTGCCCGCCGGCGCGGACGGCATTCGGCGCGACAACGTTCTTGCTAAAAACGTAACCGCCTGCGGTCAGGCGTGTTTTATTTATGGTTTTGCTGACCTCGACGTAGCTATAGCTGCCAAAATTGTAGGCGCGGTTGCGAACCGGAATATAAAAATTGGTGCCGGCGGCCAGCGCGATGTCTTTCTTTTTGTTCTCGTAAAATTTCCATTTGACGGTGGGAACCAGCGTGGTCGAATCCGGCCCGGGTTGGATATTTCCGTTCAGATTCAACCCGACTTCGACGTTGCGGCCGACGCCGGCCACCACCCGCGGAACGAAGCTGGAAAATTTGCCTAATGCCGTCTGATCGTTAGTCTTAAAACCGGCGTCGAGTTCGATATAGACTTTGCCCGGGTCCATCACGTCCGTGGTGGGAACGTTAAAAATGGTCTGCTGCGCGCTCGCCATACTCGCCGCGATCAGGATTAGTAAAAATGTAAAATGTATGTAGCTCTTCATTTGTTTTGTCGGTGATAGGAAATGGCCTTGATGCATTTTTCCACGTCGGCAGTTTTGTCCAAACAGTGTGCCGCCAGGATCAGCAGCGGAAACGCGGCCGCGACCAGCCAGGTTCCTAACCGGTCCGGATCGGGCGCGGCCGGTAAAAAGCCCAGCGCCCAAAGCGCGCTAATGGCCAAACCGGTCAAACCGGCACACACTCCGGCGATAGAACTGACAGAAAAACCGATGAGCCATCTGTTTCGCTTTCTGCAGAGCGTAGCGGCTGCCGTTTTTTCATCTTCGGCGGGCAGAACATTTGGCAATACCATTTCCCTCATAACCTATCGGACACTCTCCTTTTCAGCGTCCCTACATAAACAGATTACGAGCGGCGGTATAAAAGCCGGGTAAAGGTTTTATAAAAAGTTTATAAAGATTTTAAGAGGCGGGATCGAAACGATATCCGACCCAGGGTTCGGTAAGAATATGAGTGGGTTTAGCCGGGTTGGGCTCGATCTTTTTGCGCAGATTGCCCACAAAAACGCGCAGATATTCGGTCTGCTCGGTAAAATTTCCGCCCCAGATCGCAGCCAGTAAACTGCGATGGGTCATCACCTTACCGTGATTTTTGACAAAATAAGAAAGCAGTTCGAATTCTTTGGGAGTAAGATGCACCTCCTGGCCGCGGACAAATGCCCGGTGAGTAGCCAGGTCGATGAGGAAATCGCCGGCCTCGAGTTTTGAAGTTTCTTTTTCGCTCGGCGCACGGCGCAGCGCCACCCGGACACGCGCCAAAAGTTCGTCCATTCCGAAAGGCTTGGTAATGTAATCGTCCGCACCGGCATCAAGCGCTTCGACCTTAGTTTTTTCTTCGCCTTTTACTGAAAGAACGATGATCGGAACCGCAGAGACTTTTCTGATCTCGCGGCAAACTTCGATCCCGTTCATTTCAGGCATCGAAAGATCGGTAATGACCAGGTCCGGTTGAAAGTCGCGAAATAGATCGAGGCCCGCCTCACCGTCAGCCGCGACCCGCACATCGTAACGATGCGCGGCCAGACTGCGGCGCAGCACCCGCGTTATCTGCGGTTCGTCATCTATGACAAGTATTTTTTGTGAACCCATTGACGGTAATTTATTAAATTGCCACTAGCTTTAGCTAGTGGAGATAGCAAAAAAGCATTTGTAAGGCTTTAGCCGAAAGCATACTATTTGGCTAAAGCCGGATTTTTTTTATATCCTAACGATCCACTAGCTAAAGCTAGTGGCAACGTAAAATTTAACATCACTCATCTCCTATTGGTATCAGAAAAACGACTCGCGTTTCAAAGCCGTCTCTGCCATCCTCGATCCGGATCTTTCCACCCTGTGATTCTACTATGCCGCGCGCGATAGCCAGGCCCAGTCCCAGGCCGTCCGATGTGTTGTGTATATCGCTACCGGCGGCGCGGGAAAACTTATCGAACACCCTTTCGCGCATCTCAACAGGAATTCCACGGCCTTTATCTTCGACCGATATTTCAACCTTTTCGTCGCCGGCGCGCCGCGCCGACACCCTGATCTTTGAACCCGCAGACGAATATTTGACGGCGTTATCGAGCAGCGTATAAACGACTTCGGCGATCGACGCCGCATCTACCAAAACATTCGGAAGTTCATTTTCAAGCTCCAGGGTCACCCGATCGTTTTCCAAATGATTCTTTACGCGGTCCAGCGCGTTATTTATTATCTCTTCCACCGAGCTCCAATTTTTGCGCAAATGCATCGCGCCTGCTTCGATCTTCGCCAGGGCGACCATTCCTTCGATAAAAGAATTTAGCCGATCGGATTCCTCGTTTATTATTTCCAGAAATTCAGTCTGCCCTTCCTCTCCCAATACACCTTCTTTCCGGTCATTTAATAAGGCAGTGATCGATGCTTTGATCGAGGTCAGCGGTGTGCGCAGGTCATGCGTCACGGCATCGAGCAGCGCAGATTTCAATTTTTCACTCTGCCGAAATGCTTCAGCCTGGCTGGCCTGCTCAAAGACCGTTTGGAGTTCGAGATAGAGCCTTTCAATTTCCGCCCGGCGTTTTTCAGATTCATCAGCGCGGCGCCGCGCGTACGACGAAAGCTGCCCGGCCGTGAGCGCCGTTATCAAAAATGCCGCCAGCGCGATCCAATTCTGCGGCTCGGTGATCGTGAATGTATGGAGCGGGGGCAGGAAAAAGAAGTTAAAACTCAGAACCGCCAGTATCGAAGCCAGAAAAGCCGGACGGCTGCCAAAGGCTGTTGCGAGGAACAGGATCGCGAGCAGAAGGACAAGCGCAATTGTGGTGGTATTTATCTGTAACGCAAAAGGAGCGAGAATCGATGTGACTATTGCGATGGCAACGATCGAGATCACATATTGTTTCCAGGCCGGCCTCATCTTACTTATAGAATCCTAAAACTCCCTTTTGTGCAAATCAGATGATGACATCGTCAAAATCCAGCGGAACGTAATGAAAAAAGAGAGAGGTCGATCTATGGCCTTGCGGCAGTTCGTAACGGTAATGCGCCAGCGCGCGCCCTCTATACGCCAGGCAATCACCGTTACCCAGGAGAATAGATCTTTCGGTTTTATCATCCGGCGGACAATCGCTCCATTCCAGTGAGTGCCCATTTTCGACGTTCTCGTACAATATGCGGGTAGAAAGCCAAAGCGGCCAGGGAGAAATACCATCGGCCGGTTCAGGTTCATAATCGACCTGCAGAGAAAAACTGTATTCGCAGGCTTCACGGTCGACATGCGGCCTGAGATCGGCGCCTTCGCGATAAGAAGCGGCGTAGCAATATGACGGCTTGATCTCAGCGCCGACCAGTTTGCTCATCAGCGGTGTCAGGCTGCGATGAAAAAATCTTGCCAGCGGCTCATTCGCCTGGCGGAATCTGCGCTTCACGACCGAATCGCCAAACGGCATAAAGCCCTGCGCAGTATACGCCCGGTAAAACGCCTGCATCGACCGTATGTGCGGAGCGGGTATCACATTCCGGAGTGTCGCGTATTTGTCTTGTAAAAAAAGCTTCTTTGCCTCTTCGATCCGGCCGGCGGCATTTTTTTCCTTTTCGCTGTAAGAATCGGCCTCAATGATTATTTCGGCGGCCGCCAGTTTCGCCCGCAGGTCCGGGTCGATATCCGCGGGAACCGGCCCGCCGGCGCGAAGCTGGGAAACGGCCGAAGCCTGCTCGGTGGTCAGCCAATATCCCAGGTCCAATCGGGTTCCGGCGCTTTTTATCCAGGCGGTGGGCAAATAGGGTGAAAAATGTTTGTCGGCAATAAGGGCCCGAAAACTGGAAAGGTCAAAAGGCTCGAATCTGAAAGTAGGATTTACCTGCGCTGCGTTTGCCGCGTTAATACCATTGGCCGCGCCAATCTCAATGCCATCGAGCGGGCATGAAAAGAGAGGTTTTTCGGGAACATTTTCCGCGGTGACGAGAACTCCAGACCGGGTCAAAAGCTCGCGCGCGTCGTTGTCGAGGTCGTTTTCTATATCGAGCAGATCAAGGCCGACCCCGGATAATTCGGCCAGAAGCCGGTAAAGATCCGGACGTTCGGATTCAGTCACACCCAGGATCTGAAGCCCTTCATTTATTTTGGGGGCTATCAGAATGCAATAATTCCCCGTTTCGTCGGCCTCCGCACCGAGCACGGCATAAGGGTTTAATTTCAGTTCAGAAGACATAAATCACTCTCGCGGCGTGAGCTTAAAATACACTATTTTAAGCAGATAGTCAGCTTTGCCCGCCGCCGAAAGAGATCTGATTCCATAAGCAAATTCTCGTGACGATGAAAAACGGCGAGAAAAATCTCATTAGGTGTAACACCCTGTTCCAGCGTGTGCCAGTGAACCACCTGTTCCAAAAATGTTCCGGAAATCGTAAAAATCACTCGCAATGTTCCGAAAGTATCCAAAAGCGGCTTGAAAAGATCAGCGGAACATGAGAGTTACCGAAGGCAGAAATGCCGCCAGACTATTATTACCGATAACAATTCGTTTTGGTTAGGAAGGATTTTGGAGAAGTTTGTTTTTTGGTGATCTTTAATTTAAAACGATGGCCGTTATGATGAAGTCAGAACCGGAGTAGGCTCCCCTCCTGCCCGAGGAGGGGTGGCAGCCGTTTCGGCTGACGGGGTGGTGGGGTAGCGGCCGGGTTTGTTTTTTAGTGATCAGTTACTAATGATTAACGAACTCTTTTGCATCTCTTAATTAAACATTACCGAAACCCGGTAGCTACGGCTCCCGGTTCTGACCTCATTTCCCATTTAGAGACCTTTATGAGAGAACCACCCCGCCCTGCGGGCATCCCTCCTTCGTAAGAAGGGGAGTTTTTCCCCTACTGTACGGTATCGAGTGATGATATTTGTCCTTAAAACATCCTTTCCTTGTCAGAGCGCTTTTGTGAATAAATCTAAACGCTTTGTTTCGAATAGATAGTTCAGCGAAATTGAGGCACGGTATTTGCCATTATAGAAAGTGATGGTTTGGGCAGAGTGCGCCAAATTATCAAAATCTCCCGTTTTGATATCCCGCCGCCTGCTCGCCAAAAGCGACAAATGACCACCGAAGACCTTAAAGCTAACCAAATAGAAGCATCTCTCGAAAAGAGCGGAGCCGATTTCCACGACCTTTTTGAAAACGCGAACGATATTATTTATGTTCACGATCTGAAAGGAAATTATATTTCCTTCAACAAGGCGGCGGAGCACATATTCGGTTATACCCGCAATGAGATCAACTCAATGAACATGGGGCAGATCGTTGCGCCCGAATATATTCCTTTGATCCGCCGCAGCATGGCGGAAAAAACCCGGGGAAACAGAGAGAATACCGCTTACGAAGTCGAATGTATTACCAAAGGCGGGCAGAGGATAACGCTCGAGGTCAACAGCAGAATAATAACCAGGAACGGGGCGCCCTTTGCAATCCAGGGCATTGCGCGCGATATAACGGAGCGTAAAGTGACCGAAGAAGCGCTTCGTATCAGCGAAGAGCAGTATCGCGATCTTTATGAGAACGCAAACGATCTCATCTACACCCACGATCTGAAGGGAAATTTTACTTCTCTTAATCGCGCCGGAGAGCTTATTACAGGTTATAGCTGCGAAGAAGCGCTAAACACCAATATTGCAGAAATTGTAGCCCCGGAGCTTCTGGAATCCGCCCGGCAAATGATAATGCGAAAGGTCGCCGGAGAAAAAACCGAACCTTACGAACTAAAAATAATTACCAAAGACGGCCGTATTGTCTGGCTCGAGTTAAATACCCGCCTGATGGAACAGGACGGGATTCCGGTCGGCGTCCAGGGGATCGGACGCGACGTGACGGAGCGCAAACGGGCGGAATCCGAAGCCCTGGTGATATTCGAGATAATTCAAGGGGTTGCCACTACTTCTAATTTAGATGAGCTGCTTGAGCATATTCACCTGTCCCTGCAAAAAGTGCTCTACGCGGAAAACTGTTATGTCGCGCTTTACGATAAAAAAACCGAGCTTCTGCACATACCTTTTTGCCGCGACGAATTCGATGAGGTGGCGCCGCCGCAAAAACTCGGTAAGGGCCTAACGGCTTACGTGATGCGTGAACGCCGCCCTATGTTATTGTCCGCATGGGACATAGAACAATTAATGGAGCGCCGGGAGATCGAGCTCATCGGCACCCCGCCGGCGATCTGGATGGGAGTTCCCCTGCGGTCACCGTCCGATATCATTGGCGTGCTGGTGGTGCAGCATTATGAAGACCCGCGCGTTTACACGGACAGGGACCTCGAACTTCTCGCTACTGCCGGCGACCAGATAGCCATCGCCATCGAGCGCAAGCGGGCCAGCGAAGAAGTACAGAGATCGCGGGAAGAATTGCGAAAAAGCCGCGAGCATCTCACGCTGGCACAACAGGTTGCCTGCGTCGGCAGCTTTGAATTTGACCCTCTTACCCGGCGGGTAAGTTCTTCCCCGGCGCTTGAAAGTTTATATGGCGTTGGCCCCGGTGAATTGGGCGAAACTTTTGAAGAATTGATTTCGCACGTGTATCCTGAAGATCGTCAACGAATTTACGACAGTAACTTAGAAGCGCTGACGAGCGGGGTACTTGATTCCGAATTTCGCATTATCCGTGCTGACGGAAAAGTGCGCTGGCTTAATGCTACCGGTAAGGTTTTTTATAACGATGACGGCACCCCACTGCGGTTAGTCGGTGTGAATATGGATATTACCGAACGCAAAGCGGTTGAAGAAGCGCTGCGGGAAAACGAAGCCAAATTCAGAGACCTGTTCGACAACGCGCCGGTCGCTTATCACGAACTCGACACCAGGGGACGTTTTACCCGTATCAATCATACCGAGGAAATGCTGCTCGGTTATACGAACGAAGAATTAAAAGGCCTGCACGTTTGGGAACTGGTAGTAGAGGAAGATCACCGCGAGATGATCCTGGCGCGGCTGGCCGGCAAGTCGCCGCTTCACCCGGTCGAACGCACGCTTATCAGAAAAGACGGGTCGCTGGTTTCGGTCTTGAAAGAGGACCGGCTGATCTACGATGCGGAAGGCAATATTATCGGCATCCGCTCGACCTCGCAGGATATTACCCAGCGCAAGCTGGACGAAGAGCAGTTAAAAATAAGCGCGATCCAGCTTACCGAAGCGAATGAACGTGCCATCCGCGAATACGACCACCTGTTAAAGAGGCTTTCCACGCTCGCCCAGGAAACGGGCGCCGCCCGCGATCTGGGAACCATCTTTACCGCCATCCTTGATTTTGCTTTCAAATCGGTTCCCTGCTCAGGTTTGTTCATCTCGCTTTACGATAAGGAACAAAGCACTCGTAAAGTTATCTACATGTGGTACAACGGCAACGAAAAAGACGTTTCCGATCTGGGGCCGGTGCATGTAGGCAGCGGTATGGTCGGAAAAGCTATTGCTTCCGGCGAAGTGACGATCGTGAACGATTATCAGGTCGCGGCCCAGAAAAAACCGACGACGGTATATTTGGGTTATGACGAAGACCCGCGCGAACCGCACTCCACCATCATTGCCCCGATGAAGATCATGGGAAATGCCGTGGGTGTGATCGAAGTCCAGGCCTACGAAGAAGACGCTTATACGCAGGAACACGCCACGGCCATGCGAATGGCGGCAAATCTGGCTGCCAACGCGATCGAAAACGTCAGGCTTCTGGAGCAGGAGCGCAGCCAGGCCGAACAGTTACGCGAAGCGCAAAAACTCGAATCTGTCGGGCAGCTGGCCGGGGGAATCGCCCATGACTTTAACAATATGCTTACCGCGATCAACGGTTACAGCGATCTTATCCTGAGAAAATTGGTCGCCGATGACCCGATCCGAAAGCATATCGAAGAGATCAAAAAAGCCGGCGAACGCTCGGCTTCATTGACCCAGCAGCTGCTTGCTTTCAGCCGCCGGCAAATGCTGAAACCACGAGTGCTGGACATCAATTACGAAGTTACCGAAATAAGCACCTTGCTAAAACGCCTGATCGGCGAAGACATTCAACTGGTCACGAACCTGGCGACCGAACTGGGACGGGTCGAAGTAGATCCCGGCCAGCTGACCCAGGTCATCCTGAACCTGGCGGTGAACTCCCGTGATTCAATGCCCCAGGGCGGAGAGCTTATTCTTGAGACCGGCAACGTCTCCCTGTCAGCGCAAAGCGATATTCATGGAAACATTTCCAACCCGGGAGATTACATCATGATCTCCGTTAAGGATACGGGTGAAGGAATGAGCAAAGAAACGCAGGAGCATATCTTCGAGCCGTTCTTTACCACCAAACCACTGGGCAAAGGCACCGGAATGGGCCTGGCGACCGTGTACGGAATCATCAAACAATCGGGCGGGCAGATCTCGGTGTTAAGCGAGCTGGGCAGCGGGACAACCTTCAAGATCTATCTGCCGCGAGTGGAAGAGCAGCTCAAAGTATTAGAAACCACCAGCCTGCCTGAACAAACTCATAAAGGCACCGAAACCATACTCCTGGTTGAAGATGAACACCTGGTACGGAATCTAAGCCGGGACATACTCAAATCCTGCGGCTATACGATCATCGAAGCAAGCGACGGCGCGGAAGCGCTGGAACTCTGCCACCAGCCCGATATGAAATTCGACCTGCTGATCACGGACGTGGTCATGCCGAATCTTTCCGGACGCCAGCTCGTGGAAGAATTGACCCTTATGCGTCCCGATATAAAAGTACTTTATATGTCCGGCTATACCGATGACGAAGTCTTAAAACAAGGCGTGATCAAGATCAACAATAACTTTATTCAGAAACCGTTCGCCTATAACGACATGGTTCAAAAAGTCCGGGAATTACTGGACGCCTAGATTGAGCAATAAGCTCTCTTCCAAATTTTAACTAATTTGATAGCTCATAAGAGCGGGCGCAAGCAACCCTTCCGGACTGCAAACTTATTAGGCTTTATATTTATCTTTCGAGAGTTCACAAAAGTTAATAGTTCAGTTTGAGCACCTCTCAGGTCAGGAAGGGTCGCTTGCGCCCGCTCTTAAAATACTAAACAAAAAAGCGGCCGGTTTTTAACCAGCCGCGAAGTCCGAAGGACCAGATGGAGAACACTGTTTACAAACTTATTGGGTTACGAGCTGGGTTTTTCCGTCGCGCGTTTTGACCGCATAGACCGCTCGTTCATCGATATTTATCGAACCGGGCTTTTTCTCTTCGACCGGGATCGGGGCCGGTACCGGGTATGTCTTTACCGGTGTCGGGTAAGGCTTTGCCGCCAGCGAAACCAGGGCGCTTCCGCCGCGCAGGCTCTGATAGCGGGCGCTGATGCGGGCCACGTAATTTTGAGTTTCGTTGTAGGGCGGGATCGCCCAGCCGTATTTCATCACCGCATTTTCACCGGCGTTGTAGCCGGCCAGCGCCAGCGAGATATCACCGTTAAAAGTGTTCAGCAGCCAGCGCATGTATTTCACGCCGCCTTCAATGTTCTGTTGCGGGTCGTAGATATTGGTAACTCCGAAACGCGCCGCCGTCGCCGGCATCAACTGCATCAGGCCGCGCGCGCCTTTGTAAGAAGTGGCGCGAAGTTTGAAAGAAGATTCCTGATTCATTTGCGCGTAGATCAAAAGCGGATCGACCCCATAGCGCGCGCAGGAATCGAGAATAAAACCATCGATCTCGTCATCGCCGGTCGTAAAACCGTTCAGTGATCTGTTTGAAGCAAGCTGCGCTTTTCCCTTCCCGCTGTTTTTAAGACCGGCATTAAGAGAGGCTTCGGATTGCACGGTTTTCTTGACCAGCTTTTTGGCTGGGTTTTTAGTGGTTGCCGATGGGGCCGGCTTGGCCGGGCTTTCGACGTTTATCTTTCCCGAAGAAAAATTATCAAAAACATAGCGAGGACGCGTTTGTGCGGCCACGCCAAGCGCGCATGTTAAGAGTAAAGATAAGAGAAGAAAATTTTTCATTTTAATAACCCTCGGAAGATGTGAGTTGCGGAAGATGCAGCGGAAAAAGTCGAGATAGTTTCGGAAAGCGTACCCGCTTTCACTGCGGAAGAAGCCTGGGTTTTTAGCGCCCGTAACGTGATCGAATCAAGATCGCAGACGCTCGGGGAACCGATCGAGTTGCCGTCCATTGCCACGCGGACCGTATGCTGGCCGGCGGTTAGCTCGACCTTTTTAAATAAAGAGCGGAAGCCGACGCCGGTCGGCGCCACGGTCATCGCGCCTGTCGCGTTTAAGCCGTCGATCTCAATATGAAAAGTTCCGCCGCGAAATTCCGACGTGTAACGCACGCTTAATTCGTAACTGCCGGCAGCCTCGTTAAAGATCGTATAAGAGAGCCATTCACCGGCTGCTGTTTCCGTTACGACAAATCCGCCTGAGGCGCCGGAAAAGGCCTGGATATCGACTCCCTCTACGGGTCTGTTTCGATAAATGCCGCTCTCGGCACTACCCGAGACTTCGTGATAACCGATGCCTTCGCCGCCGCGATCGAAGTTTTCCATCTCGACGGTCGCCGGTACGTTCCGGGGCGCGGGGCCGGGAAAAGGAACAGGCGCAGCAGAAGCAGCCGCGGCCAATATAGCAGCGGTGTTGGGCATTCCTGTTGTTGTGGCGGCCAGCGTCATAGCAAATATTAAAAGGCAGGCGGTAAAAAAAGACGTGATGCGCGAATGGAACGAATTGTTTGATCTCATCCTGGTGCTCCGGGGGGAATAACTGGTTGGAAACTTGGAAGATGAGTAAAGATCGGGTGCAAGCTTTAGGTAATGATTTGGGGAAACAAACCGGGCCGCGTGAGACCTGGCTGCACTATCGCTAGTGCAACCGGCGTGCCGCTGCGCTGATTTTCTATTGACTATTGTTTTACAAAGGTTTATGTATTAATTACACCTAAAAACATTAGGCATTGTCATTTTGATGTGGCGTTTAAGACAGGATTCTTTTACGAGGACGGGAAAATTGCCACAATGGTTTTAACATTCTAAGGAAAACAACATAGGGCTAAAAAATCGCACACTGATTTCCTCCTAAACCTAAAAAGTGGGTTTTGAACCTATGGCAAGTAATACTGAGCCTAAACCTAACATTCTCGTTGTGGATGACGAGCCGCTTGTCCGTGACCTGATAGTCCAGATATTGGAACCCGAACACGTCTGTCAAACCGCCGGCTCAGGCGAAGAAGCGCTTGAGATCTTCAAGAGCGGCACCTTCGACCTGGTAATGAGCGATATCAACATGGGCGGCATGACCGGTATCGAATTGATCCCGCAGCTTCTTGCCCTCTCGCCCGACACGGTCATCGTAATGCTCAGCGGCAATCAAACCATCGACAGCGCCATCGATGCGATCCGCAGCGGAGCTTTCGATTATGTAAAAAAGCCTTTCGATATCGATCACGTAAAAGTAGCGGTCGACCGCGCGCTTGAGCATCATAATCTCTTGCGGGACAAGCGTTTATACGAAAACCACCTCGAAGAATTGGTGCGCAAGCGGACGGAAGAATTAAATTACCTGTCTTATTACGACCTGCTTACCAGGCTGCCGAACCGCACTCTCTTTGAAGACCGTCTTTCACAGGCGATATTGCTGATGCAGGAAAATCAGCAGATCGCGCTGCTCTTTGTCTCGCTGGACGGGTTCAAAAAAGTGCGCGATACATTGGGGCACGATTCCGGAAATGAGATCTTGCAAGCCGCCGGGAAAAGGCTGCTTTCCGAGGTGAGCGAGAACACGACCGTGGCGCGTTTTGAAGGAGATGAGTTCGGCGTGCTGCTTCCGCAGGTTGCCAGCACCGAAGAAGCTGCCGAGATAGCGAACAGGATAAACAACGCGCTTAAAAAACCTTATAACACCGGTGGCAGCGAAGTATTTATCACGGCAAGTATCGGCATCAGCTTTTACCCGGATGACGGAAAAGACGCGCAGGCCCTGCTGAAAAATGCCGCCGCGGCCCTTTTGACGGCGCAGGAAGGCGGTGGCGATCTTTATTATTTCTACACTACCGGCATGAACTCCGACGCTCTCAGACGCCTCGCGCTCGAGAGCAATTTACGAAGTGCCCTGGCCCGGCGTGAATTTGAAATGTACTATCAGCCGAAAGTAGATGTCGCCACGGGAAAGATCAGCGGAATGGAGGCGCTGATCCGCTGGAACCAATCTCATACCGGATTTATTTCACCGTCTGAATTCATACCGCTGGCGGAATCGACCGGCCTCATTATTCCCCTGGGCGAATGGATCCTTTCCGACTCATGCCTGCAAGGAAAGAAATGGCATGACGAGGGATATGACCTCAGTTTGTCGGTCAATATTTCGGTGCGTCAATTTCAGCAGCCCGATCTCGCCGAACGGCTGAGCGCTATTGTGCACGAGACCGGGTTCGACTGTAAATTTCTGGACCTGGAGATCACCGAGAGCGCAATAATGAACGACCCTGAAGTGGCTGTCCGCACCTTAAACGAACTGCGGCAGCTGGGCATCAAGATCTCTCTTGACGATTTCGGGACCGGTTATTCTTCCCTCAGCTATCTGAAAAGGCTGCCGATAGATATCCTAAAGATCGACAAATCATTTGTGGACGATGTCACGAATAACACCGACGATGCGGCTTTGGTAGAAGCAATAATTACTTTGGCGCATACCTTGAATCTGAAGGTGGTAGCCGAAGGCATCGAAACCAAAGAACAGTTAGAGTTTCTACAGCGATTAAATTGCGATGAGTGGCAGGGTTATCTTTTCAGCAAGCCGGTGCCGGTGGCCGATTTCGCCCGCCTGCTGGTCGCCCAGCAAACGTCTTAGACCTTATTACGCGGCGTGAATATGCTCCAGAGGCCGCGATTCCAATACCGCATCCCAGGCCCTGGTCTGCTCTTCGACCAGGTCGGCAATGGCCCCGATCATGCCGATCCCCAGATCGATCCGCTCGTTGATGCCCATCGGGAATTGCACTTCTTTCGCGCTTGAAACGTCGTCGCTCTTATATTCAGAATCGAGTTCACGCATTAACACCGAGGTCTCTTTTACCACGCTGGTAATGCGCAGGTGCCGTGAACGCACCGTCTCGAAATAATCCTTTAAATTCTTGCTCGATGAGCCTTTATCGATCATCCATTTGATCTTTGCCAGCAGGTATTGGGTGTCGAAATGCGCGGGAATATAATCATCCGCGCCGGCGGTCAAAGCTTCGGATATCTTTGCGTTGCAGAGATACGATTCGCCGACAAATATAAAAGAAGTTGCCCGCAGATAAATGTCTTCGCGGACCATCCGGCACAATTCGAGGCCCGATATTCCCGGCAGATCGAACTCGCTGACGATAACGTCAGGTTGATGGCGGCGCGCCAGGCAAAAGCCCTCCCGCATGTTGTCGGCAACTATGACCGTAAAGTCGGCACGACTGAAGGTTGCCTTTTGCAGTTCCTGCTCTTTCAGACTTTCGCCTACGAGAAGGACCGTTGATTTTTTTTGTATTTCTGTAGACATTTCGGGGAAGACAAAGCGCCAAACTCAAGTGTTCGGCAGAAACGTTTGTGCAACTCCTATGCCAGCGCGGCGCGGCACCTAAAGTTCCAAAAAAGTCTCGTTTTATCAAAAAGGTTTTAGGTGAGAAGAAAATCGCTGTACTAATTTTCCTCGGGGCTGAGGCATTTTTCCTCTACCGGTTGGTAGAGGAGAAAAATTTTTATTCTGAAGGGTCTTTTTTGGAACGAAATATGATGCGGGTGAGGGTCTTGCGGTCGATGTTCAAGATCCGCGCGGCCGCCTGTTTATTACCGCCCGTATGTGACAATACTTCGTCGACGTACTTTTCTTCCATTTCGTTCAGCGTCGGCCAAACGTCCGGGAGAATGCGTTCGGGAGTTTCGCTCACTCTTAAAGACTTTTGAGCACCGCGGATCTGCGCGGATAAATGTTCGGGATAAATAACATCGTCGCTCATGGACGCGGCGTGCAGTACCGCATTCTCAAGCTCACGAATATTGCCCGGCCACTGGTAATTTTCCAAGAACCCCAGCGCTTCGGATGAGAACCTTAACGCCTGGGCACCGGGCGAGTGTACTTGTTTTACAAAATGCTCTGCCAGCAGCTGGATGTCTTCGCGCCGCTCGCGGAGAGGCGGCAGATGGATAGTCACGGCATTCAGGCGATACATCAGGTCCTGCCTGAAGCGACCGTTCTTAACTTCTTCTTCGATATCGCGGTTCGTGGCGGCGATCACCCGCACATCGACCTTGACGGTGCGATTCGAACCGACCCGTCGGATCTCGCCTTCCTGCAGCGCCCGTAAAAGTTTTACCTGGAAAAGCGGATTTGTCTCGGTAATTTCATCAAGAAAAATAGTTCCGCCGTCGGCCTCTTCCCAAAGGCCGGTGCGCTCGCGATCGGCGCCGGTAAAGGAACCCTTGGTATGGCCGAACAATTCGGATTCGATCAGCTCTACCGGGATGGCCCCGCAATTAACTGTCACAAAAGCATTTCCGGCGTGCACGCTGCGATGATGCACGGCCTTCGCTACCACTTCCTTACCTGTCCCGGACTCGCCGGCGATCAGTACCGGAAGGTTGGTCCCGGAAACGCGGCCCACCATCTTGAGACATTCGACGAATTTCGGGCTCTTGCCGATCAGCGGAATGTCGGAAACATAACCTTCCGAAGTTGTTTCTCCGGTAACCGACCGGCGGCTGACGCGGCTCTGATACCGGTCCCGGACCATGTTCGAGATGCGGTTAACGTCTTCAATTGTAAAGGGTTTTACGAGGTAATCGTAAGCGCCGATGGCGGTGGCATCCAAAGCTCCGGCCGCGGAACCGTGCCCGGTCATCAGGACAAAACGGGCCTTTGGCTGCCGCTCGGAAAAAGAGCGCAGCACCTCGTACCCGTCAGGCCCGCCCAGAACCACGTCGCAAAATACAAGCTGCCAATCGCGTTCGCCAAGCAGATCAAAAGCCTGCTCGGCGTTGCGGGCTTCCTGTACGATCCAACCGTTCGTACGCAGCACCTGGGCCACAAAACCGCTCACCTGCGGCTCATCATCTATCACTAATGCGTGGAAGTCGCTTTTCACACACGGGATTATATCACGCAGAAATAACATTGCCAGCCTCTCCCGGATTTTCTTCAATTTATCCGTTTGCTATAAAAAATGCCCCGCTGCCGGCGAATTCTGAAAATTCGTTATCCGGCAAAAGCGCGGGGCGCAGGGGGAACAACCTAAACTTGCGGTAGAAGACCTTAGTCTTTTACTACAAAAACCTGGGTAAAATAGTACGTTCCGTTAGAGTTAATGAATATTCCGATCCCGCTTTCTTTCCAACGGGGTTCGAGAATATTTTTGCGGTGGCCGGGCGAGTTCATCCAGCCTTCGACGACGTGCTGGATCGGGTCGCTGAATCCGCCGACCATGGCGATATTCTCACCGATCATCTGCCAATTGATACCGAACGCTTCGGCGCGGTCGGTGACCATCTTGCCATCCAGCCCGCGATGATTGAAATAATTATTCCAACCCATATCCTTTGAATGCTGGCGGGCCATATCCGCTACCTTCTGGTTCCAGACGAGCGGCGGCAAGCTATTCGCAATTCTCTCTTTATTGATCAGATCCAAAACATCCTGTTCCAGATATCTGCCGGTTTTGCTTCCGGCGCTCTCATCTCCGCCGGAGATCAGTAACGGTTCGACGGCTTGTGCTTTGGCTGGTGCCGAAGCTCCGGCTAAAACAAAAAGTACAAGTGTTAAAAGTAAAGGGGAAGTTTTTTTCATAGGACCTCATTTCGGTAGCTAGACGATCTCGGATTAGAGACTCTTAACTTTGCGGACCCGCATCACTGCGGGGGTGCCTTTATCGCTTCAGGTCTAAAAGAGCGGGAGCTCAGTCCTTTGCAATATTGTCGGTATCTATTTCTTTTTCAGGACTTACAGTTAGGACGCTGTAGTATTTTTCGCGGGAATGTTAAATTTCGACGCTTGCGGCCGTGAGACCGGCGTCACGCGGCATTTTGCAAGAGACGTGCCACACCGGAATAAGTCGATTTTTTTCTTGACTATTGCGGTTGAGAGGGTAATTATTGAGTATTGGTTTATCTTTGCTTTCTCCCAAAGCCTCGTGACGGTTGTTTTGGTAGTGTTGCTTATGGGGCATTAAGGTAGTTATGAGCATTTATACGGGGAATTTTGCTACATCCTCTGAATAAATAAACTCGATCATATTGGTTGTATGTAATTGCTAAAAGCTGACAAGGATAATTCGTATCCCAGATCGATGTGAGACTAGTCTCTTTTAACCCCATAATTACTGTGCTAACGCAGCTTTTGTGTTTCCGGTAGAAAGTCCGAACTTCACAGTCCCAACGCTACGATCCTAAATATAACCTTCCGTCTTTTTTGGTGCGGAGATTGCAAAGAGTTTTATTTAAGGAGCCATCTTCCATGACCGAAAAATCGGAAAATGCTGCGCGGTATTATCAATTATCGCCGGGCGCCGATCCTTACGATATTCACGGCACGATAGACCCCGGTGCGTACGCGCAGCGGGAATACGATCTGTCGGTCGTAAATTATCTGCCGGGATTCGCCTGCGCGTTTGCGATCCTGATGGGTGTTTTAGTTCTCATCGGCTGGTGGCAGGACATCGCCGTTCTCAAAAGTATCATGCCCGGCCTGCCCACGATGAAACCGCTCGCCGCCGTTGGTTTCATTCTCAGCGGAACTTCTTTAGCGCTCCTGATCGGAAATAAAACCGGATACGTCCGCACCGTGAGCCACCTTATCGGATACACACTGGCTGGCGCGGTCTCCATTCTGGGCGCCTCTGTTCTAAGCGAATATGTTTTTCTGTGGGACCTCGGCATCGACCGGGCCATCGCCCAAAACCTGCAGTGGTCGGAAAGAATTGCCTTCACGGAAGCTTTGAATTTTTTTCTCATCGGGCCGGCGTTATTTCTGATAAACGTGGAAACAAAAAAGGGTTTCCGTCCCAGTCAGTGGATCGCGCTTTTTATGGGAGTGGTATCGCTGTTTGCCATCAGCGGTTATGTATTCGGTTTTCAAAATCCCACCCAGGTGGCTTTTTCCTCCGTGCTGGCTTTAAATGCCGCGATCTCGTTCATCGTGCTGGCCCTGGGCTTTTTGTTTTCGGGCGGCAACCGCGGCCTGACAATGGTCATTCTCAAAGACAGCCTGGGCGGTATTTTAGCGCGCCGCCTGCTGCCCGCCGCCGTGATCCTTCCTTTTTTATTCAGGTGGGTGCGAATGAAAGGCGAGCAATCGGGATTTTACGAAAACGATTTCGGCATAGCGCTGTTTGCCACCGCCAATATTCTTATTCTTACCCTGCTTATCTGGCGGTCCGCTTTATCGCTTGACCGCACCGATTCTCAACGCGAGCGGGCGGAACAGACGGTCATCAAATCCGCCAAAGACCTGGAAAATATCACTTATGCGCTGGATGAATCTTCGATCGTCGCCATCACGGACCAGACCGGAAAGATAAATTTCGTCAACGATAAATTTTGCGAGATCTCAGGTTACAGCCGCGAAGAGCTGCTCGGCCAGGACCATCGAATAATCAATTCCGCCTATCATCCAAAAGAATTTATCCGCAACATCTGGATCACGATCGCGAGCGGAAAGGTCTGGAAAGGTGAGATCAAGAACCGCGCCAAAAGCGGCACCTACTATTGGGTCGATACGACGATCGTTCCTTTTCTGAGCGAAAAAGAAAAGCCTTACCAGTATGTCGCTATTCGCAACGACATCACCCAGCGCAAATTGGCGGAAGAATCGGTCACCGAAAGCGAAGCGCGTTTTCGCACTATGGCCGATACCGCACCCGTGCTGATCTGGATGAGCGGCGTGGACATGCTCTGTAATTATTTCAACAAAAAGTGGCTGGAATTTACCGGCCGCACGATCGAGCAGGAATTTGGAAATGGCTGGGCTGAAGGTGTTCATGCCGATGATATGGACCGATGCCTGAAGATCTACCGGACAAATTTCGATAAGCGTTCCGAGTTTGAAATGGAATATCGCCTCCGGCGCGCGGACGGAGAGTACCGCTGGATACTGGACAAGGGCGTGCCGCGCTTTACCGCGGAAGGAGAATTTGTCGGGTATATCGGGACCTGTCTCGATATTACCGAGCGCAAATTAAGCGTTGAAAGATTGGCGCAGTTAGCCACCATCGTAGAAACGTCGGACGACGCTATTCTCAGCAAAACGACCGACGGCACCATCACCAGTTGGAATGCCGCGGCCACCCGTATATACGGGTTTTCAATGGAAGAAATGCTGGGGCAATCCGATTCCGGGCTGATCCCGCCCGAATATCCCGATCAGCTAAAAATGATCCTGACCACGCTTGGCTTGGGTGGACAAGTAGAACACCTTGAAACAGAGCGCGTCAAAAAAGACGGCTCCCGGATCACCGTTTCCATCACCGCCTCTCCCATTAAGGACGCCAACGGAAAAGTAGTTGGCGCTTCCACCATCGCCCGTGATATCACCCAGAAAAAACGGTCCGAGAAAGAGCTTCAGGAGAGCAAGGCCCAACTCGAAACTATCGTTGAAAATATCAACGAAGGCATCGTGGTTTCCGATCTTAACGGCAATCTCATGCATTTCAATCGCGCTGCCCTGCAGATGCACGATTTCACTTCCATGGACGAGTGCCGTCTCCATTTACAGCGGTTCGCGGATATTTTCGAACTGAAAAACATGGACGGCAGCCTTATCCCGTTAGAAGAGTGGCCGCTGACGCGGGTTCTGCGCGGCGAAAAATTGCATGACGTAGAAATAAAGATCCAAAAGATCGGGAGCGATAATTATCGAATATTTAATTACGGCGGCACTTTAGTTCACGAAGATCATGGCAGACCGCTCCTGGCGGTGGTCACTATCAACGACATTACCGAACGTAAAAGCTCTGAAGAAGCCCTCAAGAACAATGAACACCGTTTTCGCACCCTGATCGAACACGGTTCGGACAGCATCGCGCTGATAGACCAAAACAACAAGATCCTGTATCTCAGCCCCTCCGTAAAAAACGTCGAAGGTTACGAGCCGGAAGAACTGCTTGGGCGAAGCGGTGTCGAGCACACTCATCCCGACGATCTACCTCTGCTTAAGAGCACCGTGGAAGATCTCCTGAAAAATCCCGGTATGCCTATTTCCAGGATCTGGAGACGCAAGCATAAAGACGGGCATTGGATGTGGCTGGAAGGGATCTCGACAAACCTTTTAGAGGACCCTGCGGTCGGAGCTATTGTCACAAACTATCGCGACATAACAAAGCGCAAAGAGGCCGAAGAAGAAATACTCGAATCGGAAGCGAGATACCGTCTTCTTTTTGAAAATAACCCCTTCCCCATGTGGGTCTACGATCTGGAAACTCTCGATTTCCTGGCCGTGAACGATTCGGCGACGTTTTACTACGGCTTTTCCAGACAGGAATTCCTCTCGATGAACATCAAGGACATTCGTCCTCCGGGAGATGTTCCGGCTTTAATGAAAAATATCGCGGCGACCCATGAAAAGATCGACAGCGCCGACGTCTGGAAGCACCGCAAAAAAGACGGATCGATCATAGACGTCGAGGTTACCTCTCACGAATTGATGTTCGGAGGACGGCGGGCGAGGCTGGTGCTGGCCAACGACATCACCGACCGTAAACTTGCCCAGGAAAAACTTGTCGAGAGCCAGCGGCAATTCCGCGAGCTGACGGAAAGCCTTCCGCAGCTGGTCTGGACCTGCCGCGGTGACGATGGAAGCTGCGATTATCTCAGCCCGCAATGGCTGGAATACACAGGTATCCCGGCAGAAGAGCAATTGGGATTTGCCTGGATCGAACAGGTTCACCCGGACGATCGCAAAATAACCATGGCCGCGTGGGCCCAGGCAGTTAAAACGGCCTCGATCTTTGACGTGGAATTCCGCATCCGCCGCTTTGATGAAGAGTATCACTGGTTCAAGACCAGGGCCGTTCCCGTCATGGACGAAGCCGGTACGATTCTTAAATGGATCGGCACCAATACCGACGTCGAAGACAGCAAGCGCAAGGGCGACGAGATCCGCAAACTGAATGAAACGCTGGAGCAGCGGGTGATCGAAAGGACCCACGAACTCGAGGCGGCCAATAAAGAGCTGGAAGCTTTTTCCTACTCGGTCTCTCATGATCTGCGCGCGCCGCTCCGCGCGATCGACGGTTTCAGCCTGGCCCTGCTGGAAGATTATGCCGCTAACCTCGACGCCAACGGGCAAAACTATCTGACGCGCGTGCGCCTGGGAAGCCAGCGCATGGCGCAGCTGATCGACGATCTGCTTAAACTCTCGCGTATCACGCGGACGGAATTTGTCCGTGAAACCGTCGATCTAAGCCAGGTCGCGACTGAAATTTCCGAAAGGCTCCGGGAAAGCCAGCCCGAACGCGGCGTGACATTCGATATTCAACCCGGCGTGACCGTTTACGGAGATGAACGTCTTCTGCGGGTAGCGCTCGAAAACCTGCTCGGCAACGCCTGGAAATTTACTTCCAAGCGCGATAGCTCGGAGATCTCATTCGGACAAAACAGCGCCGAGTATTTTATTCGCGATAACGGGGCTGGTTTTGATATGGCGTATGCCGATAAGCTCTTCGGAGCCTTCCAGCGCCTGCACAGCACGGCCGAGTTCGACGGGACCGGTATCGGACTCGCGACCGTTCAGCGCGTGATCCGCCGTCATGGCGGCAATATTCGGGCGGAAAGCCGGGTTGGAGAAGGAACCGCCTTTTATTTTACTTTGTCTGGTCAGGAGGCACGAAATGGAAACTAAGGTGATCTTATTAGTGGAAGATAATCCGGATGACGAGATACTCATGCTGCGGGCGTTAGAAAAGAATCACATCGCGAATGAAGTGGTGGTGGCGCGCGACGGCGTCGAAGCGCTCGATTACCTGTTTGCCCGCGGGCAATACGAAGGACGGGATGTAACCATGACGCCTCAGCTAATGCTGCTGGACCTAAAGCTGCCTAAGATCGGCGGCCTCGAGGTTTTAAAGCAGCTCCGAACTGATGAACGCACCAGATACATGCCGGTCGTGGTACTGACATCTTCTTCCGAGCAGGAAGACGTGATCCGGAGCTACGATCTGGGCGCTAATAGTTTTGTCCAGAAACCGGTTGATTTTAATGCCTTTATGGAGGCGACCCGCCAATTGGGCACTTATTGGCTGATACTTAATAAAGGCGTTTAAATAAAAACCATTCAAATGAAATTCCTCAATGTATTAAACATAGAAGATTCGATCGATGATTACGATCTGATCCAGCGCCATCTTAAAAAGTCCGGGTATGAAGTTTATTCGGAAAGAGTAGAAACCGCGGAAACGATGAAGGCGGCGCTCTCTGCGCAAACGTGGGATGTGATCATTTCCGATTATCGAATGCCCTACTTCAGCGGCCTCGAGGCCTTTGCCGTGTTAAAGGAAAGTGAGCTGGATATTCCCTTCATCATCATTTCCGGAACTATCGGTGAAGACACCGCCGTCGACGCGATGCTCAGGGGCGTTAACGATTACATGATGAAGAACAACCTGAGCCGTTTGATCCCCGCCATCGAACGCGAAACTCAGGAAGTGATGAACCGCCAGGCTAAGCAAAAAGCCGAAGAGTCTCTAAGAGAAAGTGAAAATCGTCTTATATTGGCTTTGACGGCCGCCGGCATGGGCGTCTGGGAATGGAACATAGTAACTAATGACGTTTTTTGGTCCCCCGAATGCTACCAAATAGCGGGCGTCGAAAATTTTGCCGGCATGTTCGACGATTTCATCCGCTATGTGCACCCTGACCATGCTGAACGTTTAAGCCAGGCCGCTAACCGGGCCGTCACGGACAATACGCTCTTCGAGATCGAATTTCCCTTTATCAAGCCGAGCGGTGAAACCATTTGGCTCGCAAACTATGGGAAGGTCAATTACGACGAAAAAGATCAACCGCTGCGGATGGTGGGCACGGTCAGAGATATCACCGCGCGCAAAAAGGCGGAGGAAGAATTGCGGCAAAGCGAAGAGCGTTTTCGCTCGCTGGTCAGCGCCGTTTCTCAGATAGTCTGGACGACGGATGCCGATGGCAACCTGAAAACCGCGCACAGCCCTAAAGAAGAATTGCAGACATTGGCCAATGAAGCGGTGATGACCGAATGGATGTCACATCTCCACCCGGATGACCGCGAACGGGCGGTGGAAAATTTCCGGGAAGCTATTGGAAATAAGAAAAAATATAAAGACGAGTATCGCCTGCTGAACGTGGGTGATAATACCTATCACTACTTCGTCTCCCGCGGCACGCCGGTTTTAGAGAAAGACGGGACCATCCGCGAATGGGTCGGAGCGCTGACCGATATCACCGAGCGAAAACTGGCGGAAAATTCTCTGCGTGAATCGGAAGAAAAATTCCGCGCCCTCGTCAAAGCCACTTCTCAATTTGTCTGGTCTATCAACGAAGCCGGCGAGAGCGAAGAATTGCCGGAGTGGTGGTCGGCCCTGACCGGCCAGCCGATCGAAGAATGCCGTGGCGGCGATTGCGCCAAGTTCATTCATCCTGACGATCGGAACTTCGTTAAAAGCACCTGGGACAGGGCCTATGGAAATAAGGCCTCTTTTGATATGGAGTACCGTATCCTGACCAAAGAAGCAACCTATCGTCATTTTGCCGTGCGCGGGATCCCCGTATTTAACGGTGACGGGACCTTTCGCCAATGGGTCGGAACGTTCACCGATATCACGGAGCGCATACGCGCGGAAAGGGCCCTGGAGGAAAGCGAAGAGCAGTTGCGGCAGGCGCAAAAACTGGAATCGATCGGGCGGCTGGCCGGGGGCGTCGCACACGATTTCAACAATATGCTGACGGCCATAAACGGGTACAGCGACCTGACCCTTCGCAGCCTGGGAATGAACGATCCCCTGCGCGGCAATCTTGAAGAGATCAAGAAAGCCGGTGAGCGTTCGGCGCAGCTGACCCGTCAACTGCTGGCCTTTAGCAGGCAGCAGATATTACAGGAAAGAGTTCTGGAAATGAACCAGGTCATCGTCGAAACCGGCGCCATGCTCCAGCGCGTCATAGGCGAGGACTTTCAGCTGACGTCCGTGCTCGACCCCGACGCCGGAAAAATAAAGGCCGACCCCGGACAGCTTTCCCAGGTGCTGATGAACCTGGTGGTGAACTCGAGCGATGCCATGCCCAAGGGCGGCCATATAACCATCGAAACTCAAAATATAGATCTCGATGAAAATTATGCGGGCCAGCATATCAGTGTCATGCCCGGCCGTTACGTGATGCTGGCGGTCACCGATACCGGTTCCGGTATAGACGACGAAACCATGCCTCATATTTTTGAGCCTTTTTTCACGACCAAAGGCGTCGGCAAAGGCACCGGGTTGGGGCTCAGCACGGTCTACGGCATTATCAAACAATCGGGAGGAAACATCTGGGTCTATAGCGAGGTCGGAAAAGGCACGACCTTTAAGATCTATTTTCCCCGCGTTGAGGATGAGGTCAAAAGTGCTGCTGAGAAATCCCAGCCACCGGCAAGATTGCAAAAAGGTACTGAGACAGTGCTGCTGGTAGAAGATGAGGAACTGGTGCGCGGATTGAGCAGGGACACGCTGGAATCATGCGGCTATAAAGTTATCGACGCGGATAATGGAGTCGAGGCGCTTGCTCTGTGCGAAGACCAGGACCTTAAGATCGACCTGCTGTTGACCGATGTGGTCATGCCGCAGATGGGCGGCCGCGAGCTGGCGGAAAAACTGATGCAAAAATATCCCAGAATCCGCGTGCTATTCACTTCGGGCTATACAGACGACGCCGTGGTGCGGCACGGAATAATCGCGAAGGGCACGAATTTTATTCAAAAACCTTTCAGCCTGGACGCGCTCGCCCGCAAGGTGCGGGAAACTTTGGATTCCTGATAGATTTGCTTATAAAGTCACGGATAAAGGATCTTAATTCGTGTTATTTTGTATAATTAGCGGCTAAACAAAGCCATCCGAATAAGCTTTTATTTCGGTATCCAAAATGAACGCCCGCCGCTGACGGTTTTCCTTAATCCGAGGTCGGGCAATTTGTCTTCCGCGACGCCGAGGAAAGTAAAATGCGGCAGGTCCGAAACGACGGTTTGAAACCAGCCATGCCGCGCCATTATTTCACGAATTTTGGGATTGTCGTTTTCGACCACATCAAGGGCGAGCATCGAGAGATGCTGTGACGCGCCGGGTGGCGCGACGGAATAGATGATGGGTTTGGAAAGATCCTTGCTAAAAAACATCCCCTGTTTTTCCAGCCTGAATATTTCCGTGACCTGTTCAAAAGGCGAAAGCGCTTTTATTTTGGCAGCTTCGTTCTTATCCAACTTCCCTTTGTCAGTCCAATACTTTAATCCCGGCGTTACCCGGCTTTCCCACAGTTCTTCCGTTTCGGTATAACTGCGGCTGGCTGCGTCATTACCGCGGGGGGTGAGCGTCAGTTTATTCTGCGCCGCTTCGCTTACGGCCTCTTTCAGGGCGTTCATCGCGGGCGTCTGTAATTCTGTTTGCATCCCGCCGATAATGTCTTTTGAAACGGGCACCGTTGCCTGCCACGCACTCACTTCCGCTTCGTCTTTAAAGATCACCGTTTTAGGGGCCACCGCTCCGCCCTGCGCGACAAAAACCGCCCCGTATTCTTTCAACAATATTTGGCCTGTCTCATCGGAAGGAATATTGAAACCGGCGGGCAGGTGCGAAATGAACTTATCGTTTTTCATATTGTTGTTCGCGTGGGCGTTCGTTTTTCCATTACTCACAGGAGTGTTCTTATTGTCGCCCCCAGAAGACAAGTTGGATGCTTTTTCAGAACAGCAGCTGCCCAAGCAAATGGCGCCAACCAAAAACAGAGCAGGAAAAAATATTTGGCGGAATATTAACGGCATGTTATTTAAGGTCGGGTATCCAAAATCTCTGTTTATTTATAACAACTTGTTTCAGGCCGAAGTAAGGAAGCTCGTTCTCTTCGCGCCCCAAGTATGTAAAATGCGGCAGATCGCTTTTTATCGTTTGAAACCAGCCGAATTCAGCCATGATCGCGCGGACCCTTTCGTCAGCGAACTGCTGCACATCGAAGGCGAGCAAAAAATTATGCTGCGAAGCGCCCGGGGCCGCTACCGAATAAAGAATGGATTTGGAAAGATCTTTGCTGAAAAAGACCTGGCGCGTTTCCTCCCACTCCAGCACTTGCGCGACCTGATCTTCGGTCGATAAAAGCCTGGCCGCTTCGGCTTCGCTTTTCTTCAGCTTCCCTTTCCTTACCCAATGATCCAGCCCCGGCAGGAACCGCGTGTCCCAAAGTGCGCGGGTGTCCGCATAGGAACGTCCCCCGGCCAATGAACCGCCGCGCGGCGTGATCTTTAAGCCCATCTCGGCGGCCTTTTCCCGGGCCTTTAATAATGCGCCCATGGCAGGCCCCTGTAAAGTTATCGGCACTCCATCGAGGATGATCGTTTTCAGGCCGGCGGCGGCTTGAAATTGCCCCAGATCGTCCTCGCCGGTAAAGATGCACTTTGGCGGAAGGGCGACTTTACTGCCGGCGATAAAAACAGCTCCATATTCAGCGAAAAGACGCCGGGCCGTTTCATCAGTATCCACGGCACAGACTGATGAAATTTTCCTGCCGAGCCTGTGTTCTGCCGTTCTCTTAAAATCCGGCAGCACTGTTCGGGGTTTTTGAGAGATCGCTTGTTCAGCCCCCTGAAATAAACAAAAGAAACTTATGGTAAAAACGATCAGGTATGATTTCATAACAGGCTTAAATTTATTTCGGCTTATTTCTTTGCTTTGCCTTTGACCGCCGCCGGCGGCGCTTTGACAGTCACAAAACTTTTCAGATCGGTGGCCACAAATTTCAATACATTGATATTTTCCAGCATATCCAAATGATCGAAACCTTCTTTCGAACGAAATATGCTGAGCGTAAGTTTGTCCGGGTATTCGCCCTTAGGAACCGATCCCGCTTTCGCTCCGTCCTCGAAGCGTCTTACTTTAACACTTAGATCGCAAATATAATTTTTGCGTGGCCCGGCATTTGTCGCGGCGGCGCCGGAAACACAAAATAACCCGCTGTCAAAAGGAACCAGGCCGTCGGTAACCTTAAAGCTGTTACTCAATCCGTTCACAAAAAAGTAGTTGGCCATTTCCAGCACCCTATGCTTGTTCTCTTTGGTGACGACGCTGCCGCTCTTGATCATATCGTCTAAGGCAGCTAAGGTGTCGATGCCCGAAAAGACCTGCGGAAGGTGGCCGGCGTAGGCGATCAATTTGTTATGGTATTTTTTAAACAGCTCATTCCGCCGGTAGAGTTTTGTGTTGATGTCACTCGGGGAATCTTCCGGCGCCCGCGCGAATTTCAGATCGTAATTGTCCCAGCGCAGATCGGAGCGATTGGGCAGCGCTGAATTGCCCACCGCCGGATGCGCCTTGCCCAGGGTCGATTCCCAGAAAAGTTTATTTGCCCGCGGGTAAAACAGACGGTAGAGCAAGGGAATATATTTTTCCATCGTCTTGGGCGAATTAGCGCCGGGCGTACCGTGGTGCGGGGTGGCCAGGGTGATCAGGCCGAGAGTAGTGTCTCCGCCGGACCGGTCCTTCCATTTTCCGCTGGCATGGACCGTCTCACTCATATAAGAGGTGGCCACGAGACCTCCCATGCTGTGCGCCAGGATCACGTGTTCCCGGTCAGCGAGCTCGGAATCCAGCAGGTTTCCGAGTTCAGCGCCGATCGCCGACACGTCTACCCGGTCGCTGCAATATTGAAAGGCGTAAAGCGCGTACTTGGACTGCAGGACTTTATCGGTTTTCCAGAACTTTTCGACGAACGCGCCCCAATAATCGTCCAAAACCGCGGTATCGCCGCGGCCTTCTACTCCCTGGAGCCCGTGGATAAGTATCAGCGGAGTTTTTTTGCCGTCATCTTCGCCTATCTTTATTAAAGCCGCTATTTTTGCGGTTTCGCTATCGCACTGCGCCGCGACCGCGAGCGTGCTGCAAAAGACGATCGCCAGTGCGAGAAATAAAATGCCCGATAATTTTAATGAGGCCATATCGATCCGTAGGTTTGTATTTTAAGTCCTTATAAACCTCTTTACAATTTTACCGCCTAAAAATAAAAAGGCTGCCGTTAGAAACGACAGCCTGGTCCTGTGCGGCGAAACTTCGCCGCATCGATCATGGGTCAATTACGGTTGGTAGTATCTCGGGATCGGATTATCACCGGCGACACCGAAATACCCAAGCGTCATACTTGCCGAGGTCGGGTTATAGATCCACCAGACACCGTTACGATAGATGGCGATATCATCTTTGCCGTCACCGTCGTAATCTCCCGGTACAGGGATGTCGGTTGAAATGCCCCAGCTATAGAAGGCCATTCCGCCGCTGGAGTTGACTATATACCAGACGCCGTTAGACGGGCGATAGACCGCGATGTCATCTTTGCCGTCGCCGTCATAATCGGCCGGGACCGGAAGATCGCCTACCAGGCCCCACGCCATTACTACCGGGTTGATCGGCGAAGCGGACGGAAGATAGAGCCACGTTCCGCTGCGATAAACGGTCGTGTCACATTTGCCGTCGCCGTCGAAATCACCAACGACAGGAATGTCGCCGGCTTGTCCGAAGGCCTGGTTGCTGCTGCCGCCGCTGCTGCGGATGACGTTCCAGGTGCTATTGGACGGGCGGAAGACCGCGTAGTCCGTGGCACCGTCGGCATCGTAATCTCCGGCCACGGGTATATCGCCGGTGGTTCCCAGCGACTGGACCGCGACCGTTCCATTCGAACTTCTGATCGCCGCGAACAATGCTGATGCGCCCGGGCGATAGTAGGCCATGTCGGTTTTGCCGTCGTTATCAAAGTCGCCCGGTGTCGGAACATCGGTCGGGTTTCCAAAGATCGCTCCGCCAAATCCCGCGGTAGACCGCAGCAGATAGAAAGCGCTTTCAGCCGGACGATGCAGCGAAAGATCGGTTTTGCCGTCGCCGTCAAAGTCGGCCCTGGCGCGGATCGGGGCGAACGTGGTGGAGAAGTTCGCATCGGAGATATCAAAGAAGATATTGCCGATGGCTTCGACCTTGATCCTGTTCGTCGAGCTGTTGACGCTCGGCGTCAGGATCGATTCGGAACCGTCATTCGGCGTTGACGCCTTGAGAACGGTCGGGAACGTCTGGCCGCCATCGCTCGAGAACGAGATCTTGACGTTGGCTACGTTGACGCCGTTCGCCGTCGTACCGGCGACATCCCAGGTCACTGTCTGGTTCGAATTTCCATTCCAGGTAACGCCGGTGTTGGGCGAGGTGACTTTGAACGGGCCGGCCGCATTGGTTACCGTAACGGTCGTATTGGTGAAATCCGTTTGGCCGGTTTTGACACCCGCCACATAAGGATTATTGTCGCGGACGGTCAATCTGAAATTCAACGTTCTCGAAACCGAGCTTAAGGCCTCGATGTTCGCGATCGCATCACCGCCGGGCAGTGTCGGGGTTACGAATAAACCTGACAGGATCGTCGACAATCTCGGGAAAGTTCTGGTCGGCGAAGACGTCGGGACAAATGACAGCCAGTTCGGGCCGGTCGCCTTGGTCGGCGACGCCACGCTGGCGTTTCCGCTCGTGGTCGTCTGGTCCACCTGCTCCCACTGATAGGTCAGCGGATCGCCTTCCGGATCGGTTGCCGAACCCGTCAAGGCAAACGGCGTTGTGATCGGGATCGTCGCGTTAGGAACAGCCGCGACCACCGGTTTATGGTTTGCGGTCATGGTCACCGAAACCGGGCAGGTCTTGCTCGCCAGGTTACTCTGGATCTGCGCGATATTTCCCGCGTGGAAAGTATCGATCGAGTGCGGCGCTACGTCCTGCGAAGTGATACCCGCATAACCCATGATGGTGATGCCGGAACCGACTTCCATATTCACGCCCGAACCTTCGTTCGACCATGAGAAAGAGTGGTTGGCGCCCAACTGGTGGCCCATTTCGTGAACCACATAGTCGATATCGAAATTGTCGCCCTGCGGAATTCCGTCGGCCGGCGAAGTGATACCGCTTCCCTTGTTAGCATCGTTGCAAACGCAGCCGATACAACCGGCGTTTCCGCCGCCGCCTGAAGCGCCGAACATATGGCCGATGTCATAATTCGCCGCGCCGACATTGGCATTCAAAGTAGACTGCAGCGCCGCATTCCAGCCACCGATGCTGGTACCGTAGGGATCGGTCGCCGGGTCGCAGTAGATAACCGCGGTCGTGCCGGCGATCAGGTTAAAGTGTATTCCCAGATCCTTTTCCTGAACGCCATTAACCCGGGCAAGCGTTCCGTTAAAGCCGCCAAGTACGAGAGCCTTGTCAGCCGGCGTGCAAGCAGTTGTCGCGAGGTAATAGCCCGCATACTCGCCGTTATTGGACTGGGCCAGGCGCATGGTTCTCACAACGCCGTCAGAGTTTTCCGGTGCCGCCGTATTCGGAAGCAGGTTGAATTTCTGCAGGCCGGTATCCGGAAGCAGCGGATTTTCATCAGCAGCATGTTCTTTGGTAAAACACGCCCACGGAAGGCCGCCGCCCTGACGATTCGTTCTGAACACGGAATAAACGGTATGGTCTTTCGAATAGGGCTCAATGAACTCATTGTCTTTATCGACCCTGAAAACCATGGTTTGAATTCCCTGCGGGGAAATGCTTAGTTTCAAAGTGGCGTATCTATCCGTCACGCCTCTGCCGGAATAAGCCCGAATTTCGGGAAATTGAGCCTGCAGGTCCGGTTCAAAGTTGGAAGATTCATATACCTCAAAATACTCGATGTTTCCGTCTGCGTTAGGCAGCGAGATCAAGGTTGAATTCATGCGGCCGTCTACAACGGAAAATAGCTGTTCCCTTAAGGGGTCAATATTCAAATTAAATAATTTGAACTCGTTAGGATATGATTGCCTCGCAACAGCCTTGTCGGTGGCCATACGAGCGCGGTTTTCATTATTTACAGACCAGATCTTTTGCTGGGCAGTAACCGCAAGTGTTGAAAATGCGACAATTGCGACCAGCAAAAAAACTACTTTGTGGTTCCACTTGGTGTACATAAAAAACAGGCTCCTTCTAGATCTTTTGGTGTACAAATCTCGTTCATCATACCGGCTTGAAATCGGCAGAAAAATGACGGAAGTGAGTCAGAAAGCTTTAATTGTAAAAATGAACGAAAATCGTTTAAGAATTTATCCTGATATAATATATTAAACGCTCAGGCATTGTCTATCGTTTCCACCCGTTTTATCTGTCTTTTCCGCGGCTGGGGGCTTTTGCCGCCCGGGGCCTCTGACGGCCCCTTGATGGTCGTTGCAGCTTCTCATTACCACCCTCCCTTTATCTTTGAGTCGTCCTGAAATAGGTTGACACTTTTTAGTTGTAGTTTAGAAAGTCTGTGTGGTTAGCCGCGCAGGCTTTCTTGTGTATAGCGTCCGGTGTGTTCATCTGTAAGCTCAGATGCGGACGTTTTCGGTTATAAGT
>DASYKT010000003.1:0-2216 GCA_035995185.1 Pyrinomonadaceae bacterium | reverse complement strand
GGTTATTTACAAATCCAGCCAAGCCGCATGCGGTAAACTTATGCGCGGGCTGATAGCTTTACGGTAGTTTCCCAATACCCGCGAGGAGAACAGCATGAAAAGAACTATTTTTCTGGCCATTACGCTTGTCTGCGCCGTTTTTGTGGCTGCAGTCAATTTGGCGGTGGCCGCACCTATATCGACACCCGACTTTGTCAAGAAAGTTTCGATTGCCAATAAGTTTGAAATCGATTCCAGCAAGCTTGCCTTGGAAAAGTCGGTCAATCCAAACGTCAAAACATTCGCGCAACAGATGATCGACGATCATATGAAAGCCGGCTCGGCCTTGAAAACCGCCTTATCGACCACGAAAACAGATGCGAAAATCGAGGATGATCTCGATAGCACCCACCAGGATCTCATTGACAAATTGAAAGCTTCTTCAAGCGAAACTTTTGACGCGCAATATATCGCCATGCAGACGGATGCGCACAAGGAAGCCGTGAGCCTGTTTAGCGGTTATGCCATGAATGGCGATGACGCTTCGGTCAAGAAATTCGCCGAGCAGACTTTGCCAACCCTCAAAAGCCATCTCGAACACGTACAAAAACTAAAAGCGAACAACGGCGCTTAAATATTATCGGCGCAAGCAATAACCCGCCAGCGGTTTCGCTGGCGGGTTTTTTTATTCCTGTGAAGGGTAAATTAAAAAAGGACGCGCCGTGCGCGCCCTTGATTTAAAAGCTCAGTCTATTAACGGTTCGAGCCAGAACCCGAACGGGTGCCGGAAGAAGACGACTTGGTTTTTGCGTCCTCATCCTTGCTTCCTGTTTTGCTGGTGTTATTGCCTTGATTTTTCTGCTGGTTGTTCATGATTTTCTCCTTTGAGATTAAGCCAGCCATTTGCTGGCAGGGAGAAATTAGGAGTTCGCCGGTAAAGGAGCGAGATAAAACTGGAAAGGGATTATAAGGAAAATATAATTTCAAAAACAAGACGCTAATGTAAAAAAGCAGGCTCTACGCCCGCTTTTCACATTGGTATCCTGTTGTCTTTTCTAGAATTTCATCATGCAGGATGAATTCTGAACGCTGACCAAAGTCTTCTGTTCAAGCGGCAGGGCTTCACAATCGTCCGGTTCAAGCTGAAAACGTGGCATGTTTTTTCACCTTTAATGCTTTATAGGGTTCTGCACGCTTTAACGAAGAGCGGCATAAAAATGCCATATGGAAGTAAGAACCTTTATCGACACAAAATGTAGAACGGAGCTTATGCACTAAAATATCACGCCATTTTTTGCTTTTGCGAGTCTAAGCTAAGTCCAATTACCAACGGTATAAATTCATTTTCTTTATACGCCGTTTATAACATTTTATAAAAAACCTTATCGTGGCTTTATCCGGATTTCGATCTGCTGAATTTGATGAGTCTGCTTTTGGGGGCGATGTGGCAGCACTTTCATTCAAACTTCTTTTATTCTGCAGAAATAAGGGGCTTTAGCCATGGCTCCAAAACCCGCCAAGATTCCGCCTGCCAAAAGTCAAAACGCAGCAGACGTTGATAATTTAAATGCCGACCTGATAAACCCGGCTCTTATGCCAGGTGAGCCCGCCATAAAAGATCAGGATAATTTGAACGTCGTAAACATCGGCAGCGAAATGATGTATTTGCTGCATGCCCTGACCGCGCTGCGCAAGGGCCAGCAGGGCGTGCGCCTTCCCGCGGAGTGGACGGGGATAGCCGGAAAAGTAGCTGACGCTTTCAATGACGTCGTTGAAATGAACGAACGGCTGGCCGGTGAGCTCAGCCGCCTCAGTCAATCTGTCGGCAAGGAAGGAAAACTGGGTCAACGCTTGACGCTCAGCAATGTCGACGGCTTCTGGCAGGCCTCGGTCGAGTCGGTCAATAACCTGATCGACGATCTTGTCCACCCGACTTCTGAAACGGCGCGCGTGATCGGCGCCGTGGCGCAAGGCGATCTTTCGCAATTAATGGCCCTGGAAATCGAGGACCGGCCCTTGCGTGGCGAGTTCTTGCACACGGCAAAAACAATTAACACGATGGTGGCGCAGCTTGGCGCCTTTGCCGCCGAGGTGACACGCGTGGCGCGCGAGGTCGGCACGGAAGGCAAGCTTGGCGGCCAGGCGCGCGTGAAAGGCGTTGCCGGAACCTGGAAGGATCTTACCGATAGCGTGAACATGATGGCCGGCAACCTGACCGGCCAGGTGCGCAATATTGC
>DASYKT010000002.1:0-444229 GCA_035995185.1 Pyrinomonadaceae bacterium | reverse complement strand
TGATTCGAAAGGTCCGGCTGCAATTAGCAATACGGATTTACACCATTACTAAAAAAAGAGCTTCGTTCTGGCGAAGCTCTTTTCATTAACATTGAGGATTCTTATTCGTGTTATTCGTGGCAGCCTTCTTCAGCTTTATAGGCAAAGCCATTTTATACCCGGATCTGCCACATTTATTTTTCCAACTTTCTGTGCGCGCTGATATCTTTGGCGTGCGAGTCAAGAAGCTTGATAGTTTCCAGGACGGCCTCCGCACCATGCACAAAAAAATCTTTGTCCAGTTTCTCGTAATCGTCGGTCGGCTTGTGATAATCTTTGTGGTCTTCAACACCGAAATATATAAACGGTATATTTTGACGATGAAAAGAACCGTGATCAGATTGAAGCGTCCAGTCGTCAGAGCCTTGTTCCGGGCGATCGTGACCAAGCAATAATTTCACCTTTGCAGCCCCGGCGATCTTCTCCAGATAGGACTTTAAAAACGGATAGTGATACGTTCCACAGGCATATAGTTCGTTCTTATCGTTTCGGCCGACCATATCGAGGTTAATATTCGCTACGATACTTTCTCGCCTGATCGGCGGTTCGGCGATAAATGTTTTGCTTCCGGCAAGACCGGCCTCCTCTGCATCAAAGGCGACAAAGATCAGCGAAATATCCGGTTGATGCTTTTTAAAATACGTTGCTAAAGCTATGATCGCTGCGGTACCGGAAGCGTTGTCGTCAGCTCCGTTATAGATCGATCCTTTCTTTATACCGAGATGATCGTAATGTGCGGTGATCGAAAAATATTTATCCGCATATCTGGCACCGCGAATAATGCCGAAGACATTCGCTCCTTGTGATTTTTTGTATGTAAATGGCTGAAGAAAGCCCGTTGTTGTCGGTTCCAAGCCGGCTTCCTTGAAGCGCTTCAAAACGTATTCGCGCGCTTTAACGCCGCCCGGGGTACCGATCTCGCGTCCTTCCATGTCGTCTGCCGATAATATCTGATCGTCGCGCAAAAGCTGGTTGGAGTCGATCAGTTTCGACTCAGGTGTCTGCGCCGTCAGCAAGGCGGTTAGTAAAACTATGATAAAAGAACTTTTGAGATACAACATCAGTAATCTATATTAAACTTGGCGCAGCGCGATCATCGACCCTTCACGCAGCACAGTTTTTCCGGTGAAATTCGATCTAGTCTTTTTTGGCCAGTTCATACATCTTTTCATTCAGCACCGCTTCGTCGTTAAAATTAAAATCCGGATCGATGTAGGCGACCTTGCCTTTTTGATCGACGATCACCGAGACGCGGTTATTATAACCTTGGCGGTTGTAGCTGAAATATTGGGACGAGACCGAATAATCCGGGTCGTTCGCGTACTCGACGTTATACGTTCCGATGACCGCTTTCCATTTATTCAAAATAGAAGCTGTCGAGCTCGAGATCATGATCCGCCGCGGCTCTTTCGGTGTTTTTTTAGGAACGCGGTCGATGGCTTTTATTTGCGCGATGCAGGTCTCCACCTGCGCGCCGCCAAAGAGCGGGCTGATTGCCAGCGCGTATATCTCGCCGGGTTTTGGCAATTTCCCGCTAAACGCCGCCGGGTAAAAAGAAAGCAGGACGACCGTGCCGCGCAGATCGGAAAGCATCTCCTTTTCATTCACGCGAAAATCCGGCGCCTTGTCGCCGACCTTCAAAGTTTTTTTGGCCGGAATTACCTTTTCATAAAGGCCGTTGAGTTCCTTTAACTTATTCTCCAGCGGCTTAAGATGTTCGCCCTGCGAGCGATAAGCCCTGTCTATATGCGCGATAACGTCTTTCGAATCGAGCAGAACGACGGTCGAGTCGGCATTTTTTCCCGCCGTTTGGCCCACCTCGAAATAGGAAAACAAATCCCCTTTTTCGTCGTAGATGACATTCATCCCGCCCAGGATATTCCAGGTGCTTTTAGCTTCGTCGGGTTTATCTTTTACGACCAGGAATATTTTGGTCGTGGGGGATTTCTTTAAGCCTTCGAAGGCCAGCTTTTGGTCGAAATAATAATAGAACGACTGGGTGAGCATGCTTGCATAATCACAGTCAGAGGTGAGCGAAGGAATGAAAACGACGATCGTGTTATCGGCCGGCTTTTTATCACTGGGCAAATTTTCTATCGGAAACCTTGCGCCGAGAGTGAGTTTTTCCCCGCTGGCCGCGCCAACCAACCCGCAAACCAGGACCACCGCCATTATCAGGTATGTTGCTTTTTTCATTTGCACTTCCTCATTCGCAAATTCACTTAAACCTGTTCCGGTACAAGATCTAAACCTACTTAGTGTGCGGGCGATTTTTCCACCACGGGAACCTTTGCTCCCGCGAAGCTAATTTTTTCTCCCGTAAGCTTGAGATGAATTCCCTGCGCGGCGAGTTTGCCCATCTGCGAAGCATCGACCGCTTCGCGCCCGCCGTTGACACAATCGCCCCCGGCAAAGATCTGCGCGTTGCTGGTTTGCATCGTTTCCGGATCGACCTTAACCCGTCCGCCTTCATCGGTTTCCACGCCCGCCGCCGCCAGAAAACCGCGCATCTTCTGCTGGCCGGTGGCTTTGATCACCATCTCGCAGGGGATGTCGAATGTTTCGCCTGTTTCGTCCGACGAATTTAATCTGCAGCGCAGCGCCGTCACCGTAGTTTCACCGACGACCTCAACCGGCACGGTGTTCCAATGAAATTTGATCTCGTCTTTTTTCGCCAGCTCATATTCGTAATCGTAAGCCGGCATATCTTTTTGCGAGCGGCGATAGATCATCATCACTTTTTCGGCGCCCAAGCGCTTCGCCTGTGTCACGGCATCTACCGCCGTGTTGCCCGCGCCGATCACCGCTACGGTTTTGCCGAGCGGTACATTTTTCCAATCGCGCGTTTTCACGTATTCGATAAACGCCAGCGCGTCATACACGCCGTCCAGATTTTCGCCCGGAATGTTCAAATGATTTGTGCTGCCCAAGCCGACCGCCAGGAACACCGCGTCGTGATCGGCCAGCAAAGCCGCGACCGGGATCTCTTTCCCGATCTCAGTGTCGGTCCTAAATTCCACACCCATTTTTTTAACGTGCTCGACTTCATCGAGCGAAACTTTTTGCGGCATTTTGTATTCGGCCATGCCGTATGTATCTAATCCTCCCGCCATCGGTTTGCGTTCAAAAACGGTTACTTCATAACCGAGGCGTGAGAGATATGATGCGCAGGAAATGCCCGCCGGGCCGGAACCGATGATGGCGACGGATTTTCCGTTCGGCTCGCCTTTCTCATAGATCTGACGGCCCTTTTCCATCGCGTAATCGGTAGCGTAGCGCTGCAATCGTCCGATCTCGATCGGTTTATCGATCAGAGTCTTTTCCACACATGCGCCTTCGCACAGAGCTTCGACCGGGCAGACGCGCGCGCAGGTTGCGCCGATCGGATTGGCGTCAAAGATCACCCGCGCCGAGCCCATCAGATTTCCGCTGGCGATCTTTTTGATAAAAGACGGCACGTCGATATGCGTGGGGCAGGCATGAATACAGGGCGCGTCAAAACAATATAGACAGCGATTTGCTTCGTGCAGCGCCTCGGCCTCGGTCAGCGCCGGGTTGATCTCCGCAAAGTTTTTCTCGATCTGCGAAATATCGAGCGGTGAATGATGTGTTATCGACATAATGTTTTCGCGGGCGGAGACAAGGGGCGTTAGCGAGTGTGTTATTTAGATATTTTACACACTCCCTAACGGTCGTGTTTCTGCCGTCTTATCCTATTCATCCTTTTTATCCCTGTAATTTTTCTCTGTGTTCTCTGTGAACTCTGTGGCTAATCCTTAAAATTCTGCATCGACTTCGATCTCGATCAGCATATCGGGGTCGACGAGTTTTGCGATCTCAACCATTGTGGCGCAGGGCATAACCTCACTAAAAAATTCGCCGTGCGCTTTGCCGTATTCTTCCCAGCGCGAAATATCGGTGACGAACATTCGTGTTCTGACCACATTTTCCAGCCCGGCGTCCAGGGCTTTCAAAGCCCTTTCTATATTACGGATCGCCTGCACCGTCTGCGCGTAGGCATCGCCCGGCCCAACGATCGCGCCGCTTTCATCCGTCGCGGTTGTGCCTGTAACATAGATGCGTTCGCCGACCTTGATCGCCCGCGAATAACCCACGACCGATTCCCACTTCGTACCGGAAAAATATTTTTGCCTTTCGCGCATTTTGATTCAGCCGACCTTCACAAAATATGTGCCGTCGAATTTATAGCTAATGGTTCTATTGGTAACTTTTCCGATCGGAAATTCCTTATCTTCGACCACCACCGGGATCTTCAGCGTGTTTGTTTTTTTGTCGAAAGAGATCAATCTGATCGGGCGTTCCTCACGATCCGCCACCGAGAAAAAATTGTATTCAAACCCGAGCGTGCTGGTCAGCCCGGACCTTGTCTTGATCAACTTCACCTTGTTGTCTATCGCGGTGCCATCGATCTTGTAGAGGTCCGCCGATTGATAATGATCGATGTTCGAACCGATGCTGGTCGAGCAAACTATATAGACCGCGCCGGCTTTTGTGCCCAGCGTAAAAACATCCGTCACAAAGCTGCCCCCGCCGCCCTCTTCGTCTTCTGTTTCGCTTTCACCTCTTGAATAGACCTTGCCGTCGGCGCCTTTATACTGGTACACGCGCGCGTAATCGTGCATCGTACCGCCGTTTTCCATGTCCCAAGAGTAGATGCGGAATTTCCCGTCGTCTGACGTGGCGATATGCATTAACCGCCCTAACGCGCCGAACTTATAGACAAGCGTTGAGGCGGTCTTTGTATATTTCAGCAGCTTTTTCTCAAAAGCGTCGTTCGTTTCGGTTAATTTTTCTTCGTTGTAACCGGTCCCGTAGGTTGAATATTTCTCTATCTCTTTGAGAGACGCGATCAATTCTTTTTCGATCTGCGCGTTGGTCTGCGCAAAAGCGGGCAGCGCGGAAAAAAGCAGCAAAAAGATAAAGCTAATAATTATTTTCATTTGTTTTTAATCAGCCACGATCGGCCCGTAAGCATCCGGGCGGCGGTCACGGAAAAACTGCCAGGTGTTGCGCACTTCGCGGATCTTGTCCATGTCGAGGTCGGCGACGACCAATTCGTCTTTGTCGCGGCTGCCTTCGGCGATGATCTGGCCGCGCGGATCGCAAAAATAACTCTGCCCGTAAAACTCGCCGATGTTCCACGGCGCCTCGGTGCCGACCCGGTTGATCGCGCCGACGAAATAGCCGTTGGCCACGGCATGCGCCGGCTGTTCGAGCTTCCAAAGATATTCGGAGAGTCCCGCGACCGTCGCCGACGGGTTAAAGATTATTTCCGCTCCGTTTAGACCCAAACATCTTGCGCCTTCCGGAAAATGCCGGTCGTAGCAAATATAGACGCCGATGCGCGCAAACGCCGTATCGAAACAAGGATAACCCATATTGCCCGGGCGAAAATAAAATTTTTCCCAAAAGCCGGGGTTGACGTGCGGGATGTGCGTTTTGCGGTATTTGCCCAGGTATTTTCCATCGGCGTCGATCACCGCGGCGGAGTTGTAATAAATGCCGGAAATTTCTTCTTCATAGATCGGCACGATCAGCACCATCCCGTACTGCTTGGCCACGTCCTGCATCAGTTTGACGGTCGGCCCGTCAGGAATTTTTTCCACCGCTTCATACCAGCGCGTCTGCTGCTCGGCGCAAAAATACGGCATGGTGAAAATTTCCTGAAAACAGAGCATCTGCACGCCTTGTTTTGCCGCTTCTTCCACCAATTTCATCTGGTGATCGAGATTGCCTTTTCTGATCTCTTCGATCGGCGCATCCGTCGCCACCTGGTTGTGGGCCTGAATAAGCCCGCCTTTAATAATTCTTGACATAATTTCTCCACAGATCGGTCATTAAATAATTGCCTCTGAGTTTTTCTTCAAAGGCCTTCCAGAGTTCTTCATCTTCTATCCCAAGTTTTTTGATACCGGAAACTTCGATCGAGGCTTCGCGCAGGCGGTCCGTTTTTCCCTCGTCGATTGCCAAAAGGGTTATGGACTTTACTTTCAGGTCTTTAAGTATCTCCGCGGCTGCCAAATAGCTGCGCGCGTCTTTTTCATAACCAGCCGCGACATACGCCTCGGCCTGGGGCGTGCCTTTCAGCTTATACTCCGTGCTTTTTATCAACGCCAGGTGGCCGTTTCCCTTGCCTTCCTGATCGAGCCAGATTATCACGCCTTCGCCGTTTTGTTCGACCCAAAATTGCGCCAGTTCCATCTGCTCGCGGCAATCGCACTCGATGCTGTTAAAAATGTGCGCGCCGATGCAATGCGAATGAATTCGGCAAAGAACGTTTTCCTTATTTTCGACATCGCCCATCACCAGCGCGATAGATTCTTTTTTCCCGTCGTAATAAAGGACCTCGCGAAACTCTCCGAACTTTGTTTTTAATTTTCTCTCCGCCAGGCGCATCATAATAAACTACTTATTCTCAAACTTAGCATCATCGATGGGGATATTATTTTTAACCGTCAGGGCCTTTCTTGTCCAGCTTAAATTGGGCATCGACCAGCGCGTGGTCATCGGAATTTTCACGCCGTCAAACGCCTTGTAGTCTTCATAATCGACCTGGAACTGAAAAACACCGAGCACCGTCATAATAGACGCCGTACGCCGCACCAGCAAGCCCGTTTGCACATCGAAATACAACCGTTCGCGCTGGCCCGCAGCTGTAGTCGCTCTTACCACATAAACTTCGCGGTCCTTGATCTTGTCCGTGGCGTTAAAAACCATCTGCGCGTATATAGTTTTGATGTTTGAAACATCGAAAAGTTCCGCTTCGCGTTTTATCTGCTCGGCCTCATCCGCATAGAGCGCGATATTTTCTCCGTCGCCTCTCTTCCAAGCCGCAGTGCCGTCGTAGCCTTCCGTGACCAGGTATTTACCGTACGCGGTTATCATCAGCGATCTGTTGGGCGCTTTCAGATAGACGTCTTCAGTCTCGGTCGTCTTACCATCGGCTTCGATACGCCGGGCTTTTATCACGCGGGTCTTGATCTTGCCGAGCGCCGCTTTGCCCCCGAGCGCTTTCACGTAAGTTTCCAGGATGGTATCAACGCGCAATTTATTCTCATTCTCAGACGTTTTTCGCGGCGGCGAAATCACGGAAGGCAGCGAGATCGCCGAGACCGGATGGCTGTGCCCCTGATGACAGGTGTTACAGGTGACCTCGAGCTTGCCGTCAAAATAATCTTTGTTAAGCATAAAAGTCATGGCGATCATTTTACGCGCGATATCCTTTTCCTTTTTGCCATCTTTATCAAATTCAGTTTCCGATATGTGACAAAAATTACAGTCCACGCCGAGCGATGCCGACATGATGTTCATCACCTTGCCCATTTGGTCGGCCGGCATATCGTTTAAGACTTTTATGTTCTTGAATTTCTGCCCGGCGGTGACCGTGCCGGTTTGGCCGGCCACTTTTTCCCAAAATGCGTTTTCAAACAGCAAAACAAATAGCGGAAGGCTGCAGCACAGGATAAAAATTTTCATTTTTCTCATCATAATTACGGCCACGAATGACGCTAATAACACGAATAAGAATCTTTAATTCGTGTTATTAGTGTCATTCGTGGCTGATACGAACCGAGTCTTTTAAAAAGCCAGCCGCGCCGAAAACTGGAAATTGCGCGAACCGCCGCCGCCCAGGAAAGGATTTCCGATACCCACGTCCGGGGTAACGGTGATCGGCAAAAAGCCCTGGCCGCGCCCGGCGGCGTCGAGGCCGTTAAACCCCGCGTCCACCGAAAAGCCCGGAAGCAGCGGCGAGGCAAAGTTGGGCCGGTTCAGGATATTGAACACTTCGGCGCGGATCTGGAGGCTCACCCTTTCCGTTATTTTCGTATTTTTGAAAAGCGAAAAATCGAGGTTCTTATAATCCGGGCCGATCAGAGAATTTCTTCCCAGGTTGCCGAAATGATATGTTCCCGGCAGGCAGGCCCCGCTTCCGTCCAGCGTGCATGGGACCTGAAATGCCGAAAGGTTCAGGAAGTTGTCCGGCGTGCTGGTTCCGGCATACGGATCGCCGATCAGGTCGGGCCGCGGGAAAAATTCGCCCGTGCCGTTGTAATCGTCAAAAAAGTTTACGTGAAACGGGCTGCCGCTTCTTAAGGTCCAGATCGCGTTCAGCTGCCAGCCGCTGCCCAGCCGCGGGTAACGCTTGCTGAAATTCGGCACCTCGTAGCTGACGGCTGCCACGAAACGGTGACGAATATCGAAATTCGAGTTTCCCCGCTCGAAATCCGGCCGGTAGCTGTTATCGGGCTGGGTCGCGTTCGCCACATAATCCTGCCCGTCGGAGGCGTTGTCGATCGAGTGCGACCAGGTGTAATTTATCTGGGCCGTAAAACCTTTGAACCCGCGCGCGCTGAGGCTCGTTTGCATCGCGTTGTAATCCGATTCGGCCGTCGTCTCCAGATAATTGACATAAAAGAAGGTGCCGCCTGACGGCGCAAACGGGCCGTTATCAAAAGGACGGGCGGTGGACACGGCCGGGTTTACCGGCTGATTTATATCGCGATAGCGAAACAGCTTGCTCCCGCGCGAGCCGACATAGCCGATCTGCCAAACCACGTTCGGGACCAGTTCCTGCTGCAGGTTCAGATTGAAATTCTGCACCGTCGGCGTCCCCAGGTTCCGGTCGACCGCGAACACGTCCGAGTCGAGATAATCCGTAAAAATAGGGACGTTGTTTAGTATCTGCGGAATGGTGGAAAACGAAAACAGGATCGGCGAAGGGCCTGCCGGGTTGTACGCCGGGCCGGGATTAAAAGTATTAAAAGGAAGCTGCCCGACAAAGAAATCCTGTGAAAACGCGTCGTAAAAAACACCCCAGCCCGCTCTTACCACCGTCTTGCTTTTCCCGGTCACGTCCCACGCAATACCGGCGCGGGGGCTAAAGTTGCTCCATTCGGGATCGTAGAGCCTGTCCAACCCGCCGGTGCCGACCATTATCAAACCCTGGGTGATATCAAAGTTGCTCAGCAGATCGTTCTTTTCGCCAAGCACTCCGAAATAATCCCAGCGGAGGCCCGCGTTGACCGTCAAATTCCGGTTGACGCGCCACATATCCTGGACATAAGCGGCGTGCGACGTCTGAAAGGTCTGCCGCTGCGAGTCGCCCTGGGCCGAACGTCCGCCGCTTAAAGTGCCGCTGAGAAAATCCCCCAGCGAATCGAAATCGAGCCGGCCGCGGTAGCCCGCGTCGAAAAACGCATCCACGTCCGTGCGGCGAAATTCATAGCCGAGCTTTACGTCGTGGCTTCCCATTTTCCAGGAAAAGTTATCGATAAAATGCCAGTTAACATCCGTTCGCGCTCTGGGCACGGAAAGATTCGCGCCGATCGAAGCGATCGAGCCGATGGCGTCGTTTCTGATGCGAATGAACGGGAGGCCGAAATCCCGCTCGTTCGTCACGCCGGTGTTGAGGCCGATCGAGCGCGGATCGAAAGCGCTGTCCTCGGGAAAAAATCCCTGTTTGAAATTGTTATAGCCGAAACGCGCCTCATTGAGTTTGTTCGGCGAAAGTATTTTCAGGTACGAAATGGAAATCAGGTGCACATCGGTCGGGGTCACGGTGTTATAACCCGGCAGAACGTTGCCCCCCTGAATGGCCAGTGGAAAGGATTGGTTGCTGGTCCCGAAATAGTACCGCCCCGATAAAAGATTGTCCTTGTCGAACGAATGATCGATCTTCCCGATAAAACTGTCGACGTCATTAAGCGCCCGGGTCGTGACGAACAAGTTGGGCGTGCCCGTGTCGTCAAAAAGCGGCAGGGGGCGGTTTGGCGTGCCCCAGGGATTTCGCTGCAGCAGCTGGGCGATCACGGGATTTGTCGGGCCGCCGAGGGCCGCTATCTCGCCCGGGTCCGGAATGCGGGCGGTGGAATTTAAGCCGACACGCTCGCGCTGCCCTTCGTAATTCAGGAAAAAGAAGGTCTTATTGCGGACGATTCGCCCGCCGAAAGAGGCCCCGAATTGGTTGTTTCTGAGGGCGGTTTGCTGGTCTGGCTTCGGATTAAAAAAGTTGCGCGCATCGAAAACGTCGTTACGGATGAACTCGAACAACGCCCCGTGAAAATCGTTGGTGCCGGATTTGGTCACGATGTTGACCACCGTGCCGGAATTTCGCCCGTACTCGGCTTCGAAGTTTGAGAGAACAGCCACTTCCTGAATGGCCTCCAGCGGCAGAATGGTCGCCGGGGTACCGAAAACGCCTGCTTCGTTTATCGCCGGCAGGTTGCGGTAGCCGTCGTTCATGTCGGTTCCGTCGAGCAGGTAATTATTCGAACGCCCGCGGCTTCCGTTCGCGCTAAAAAGGCCAAAGGAACCGGGCGAATCGGTCGCCCCCGAAGGATCTCCGGCCGCGCCGGGCACCAGCACGAGAAACTTGGTGAAATCGCGCCCGTTCACCGGCAGCGATTCTACCGTCCGCGCGGAGATCGTGCCTCCGAGCGTGGTGCTGGCGGTTTCCACTTGTTCCTGCGCGGCGATGACGACCGTTTGGGTTCCGCCCGTGACATGCATGGGAATATTGACTTGCCGGTCGCCGGCCACCTCGACCAGTACGCCGCTGATCGTGGCGCTTTCCAGCCCCGTGGCGGTCGCGCGAACTTCGTATTGGCCGATCTGCAGTTCGGTCACGACAAAGTTTCCTTCCGCGTCGGTGATCGTGCTGCGCTCGATACCGGTCCCTAGATTTTTAGCTGTCACGGTCGCGCCCGGAACCGCCGCCCCGTTCGGATCGGTCACGGTGCCCAGTATCCTGCCCCGGAACGACTGCGCCGCGGCGCCCGCCGCCAATAAACAAATAACCAGACAAAGTGCCCATATATTCAATGGGAGTTTTACCGACACGATATTTCCAGTTTTTCTCATTGTTTTGTTCTCCTAAAATAAATGACCCAAAAAGTCTCAAAAGGCTCCTGAAAAGCAGCTACGATACTTCTTCAGAAACCGTATTTTTCGGCGGCAATGCAATCATTAATATATAATACGCGACCCCTGATACCCCAAACCCGACGAACCACGCATAGTCGAATATTCCTTTTGTATATTCCGACAGCGTATTAGGATGGCTTTTCAGATCGATGCCGTAACCAAACCAGTAGACGGCCAATACGATCCACCAACTCCAGGCGAAGAAACAGCCCAGAAGCGTGGCAGCGACAGCGCGCCAGTTCCAGCCGCCGGCATATTTATACCTGCCTTCCGTGCGATAGAGATCGCCGAGATCCAAATTCTTTTTCCTCAACAGCCAATAGTCGACGACCAATACCCCGGCGATCGAGCCAAGCCCGCCCGAATAACCTACCAGCCAATCAAAAATATAAACGCTGGCATCGGACAAAAGACGCCAGGGCTGGATAAGGATGCCGAAAATTCCTGTGATCAGCCCGCCGGTGCTGAAACTGATCCAGCGCGGGAAAGCGTTGGCGAAATCATTGGCGGGCGAAACCACATTGGCGGCGATATTCACGGAAAGGGTCGCGACAATAATAGTGAACATCGAGATGGCCACCACCAGCGGCTGGGAAAACTGGCCGACCAGTTTGACCGGGTCCCAAAGCTCGGAAGACTTTACTCCCGGAAAAACAACGACTGCCGCCGAGGTGATCAAAATTCCCATCGCGGCAAACAGCACCATCGTCGTCGGCAGCGCCACCACCTGCCCGACCGCTTGCTCTTTCTGGCTTCGCCCGAATCTTGTAAAGTCAGGCATATTTAGACTTAGCGTGGCCCAGAAACCGATCATCGCGGTCAGCGAAGGAGCGAATATTTTCCAGAATTCGCCCCAGGTTTTGAATTTATCTTCTTCGTGTAAGAGGAACCCGACGCCGCCGGCCTGCCACAATATCCATGCCAGCAGCACCGCCGTCATCACCAGCACGAACGGCGCCGCCCAATTTTCCACGCGCCTGAGCAAATCCATGCCGCGGTAGATGATAAAGATGTTCATCCCCCAAAAGATCAAAAACGAAAGCCACTCCGTCGGCGTATGGCCGCCGAGTTCGCCACCGAGCAAATTATTCCAGCCGGGAATAATGGAGCTAAAGAAAATATGTATAGCCTGGCCGCCTATCCAGGCCTGTATGCCAAACCACCCGCAGGCCACGATCGCGCGCATCAGCGCCGGCAGGTTCGAACCGTAGGTGCCGTAGGCCGCGCGCGCAAAGACCGGAAACGGAATGCCGTATTTTGTGCCCGGATGTGAATTGAGCAGGATGGGAACCAGCACGATGATGTTGCCGAGCAGGATGGTGATCAGCGCCTGCCACCAGTTCATCCCGGCGGAGATCAATCCCGACGCCATCATGTAGGTCGGAATGCAGTGCGCCATCGAGATCCACAGCGCCGCATAGTTGTACGTCGTCCAGTTGCGCTTTTCTATCGCCACCGGCGCCAGGTCTTCGTTGTACAGCGGGCTGCTGGAAATTTCCTGCAAGGCCTCGGGCTGGAGTTCGACCCGGCCGTCTTCGTGTTGGATGGTTTCGCTCATAATAGTTTTCCAATCTACCTGAACAATTTTTTACATTAAGGCTTATTCGCGAAAGGAAGGGACAACTTGCGTTGATCGTCCTTCCTTCTAAAAACCGTTTTTTCAAAATGCCGCTCGTGATCAACTGATCCTGGTAAGGCTGTTCACGTTAATGTGCGGCCAGGTGATGGTTTGCCCGGACAGATCGGACTTGATCGGAAACTCGATCATGATCCGCTGCGAGTACTGCAGCTGCTGAGTTATGTTGCCGCTTGCGTCCTCGACCGTTTCGAGCCAAAAGATCGCGTCGAACTCCGTGGGATTGGCGTTGGTCTGGAGCGAAGCGATGCTGTTGATCCCGCCCTTGTTTTGCGTGCTGACCTGAAGCGTTGTCGTTTTTATAACCTTTAGCCCGTGCTTCGCCTCCTGCTGGGCAAGGTAGTTGATAAGAGTTTGATTGGGCTTGGTGGGGTTAAAGTCGGGAAACTCGAACGGAAACAGGTAACCGTCCGTGTACCCGCTTGCGTCCGGCAGATCGCCTGTGGGCAAACCGCTTAGCACGGGATCTATCACAGGCGGGCCTTCGCTGACGAATGAATTGCCCATCGCCTCGATCGCATCGCCATGAGGCACGCTCGCTATCCGGAAAATATCGAAACCGGCGTTTCGCGTGGAGAATTCCAGCAATTCCCAGAAGCCGCATTCAACGTGCATCAGCGAATTGTCTCGCGAATCCAGGATGGTGGTGGCATATTGCAGGGTCGGAATATTTTCGATCACCGTAAGTCCGCGATTGGGAGTGGTGGCCGGCACGGCGTTAATTATCAAGGTTTCGGTGTACGGCGCGACCAGGAGAGTAAATTCTCCTTTTTGATTCGGCACCGCGATCATATTAAAGCCATTCGCTCCCTGCCAGGTGCCGACAAGGCCCGTCAGATTGCCGAAATTAATTTCCGGGCCGATGATTCTTACATTGTTTACGTTAGACATTAGGGAAGTATTCTCCTTGGGTTTTTTGTTTTTTTAGTATGATTTCGTCCTTAAAATTGTCAAGATTAATAGTAGTGTCTAAGTGGTGGTCAAATACCATTCGGAATAGAAATAACTGATAGATAACAGAGGATAGATCGGATCTTTCAGTTATTATCTATCATCTCTTATCTATTTTCGAATAATATCTCTCCGCGAATTCCACTTATTCCAGGGCAGTCCGCTTTATGCCAGCGCAAAATCAACCGCGTATTTTGCGTGGATCATGGTCGTGTCAAAGACCGGCACGCTGCAATCGTCTTGTTTGATAAGTAAAGGGATTTCAGTGCAGCCGAGAATAATACCTTCGGCGCCTTCTTTGCTTAACCGGTCTATTATTTCCAGGTATCGCTGTTTGGTTTCGTCGCGGAATATTTCTTTGCCCAGTTCGTCAAAGATCGAGTTATGAATAAAATCGCGGTCCTGCTTTTCCGGAACGATCGTCTCGATACCAAACGTCAGCAGCCTATTCTGGTAAAAATCGTTATCCATGGTAAAGCCCGTTCCCAGCAGCGCCACTTTTTTCCCGTTTTGTTTTTCGATCTCTTTGGCTACGGCATCCACGACGTGGAGCACCGGAATACCGATACTTTCCTGAACCGTTTCGGCCACGATATGCATTGTATTTGCGCATAACACGATCGCTTCAGCGCCGACGCTTTCAAGCCTGGCGGCGAGGTCCGACAGGCGTTCGCCTATCGCCTTCCAATTACTTTCATCGGCCCAGGCCTTGATCTCGGCAAAATTCACCGAATAGAGAATAAGCTCGGCCGAAGCCGAGCCGCCCAATCTCTCAGCAGCCATCTTGTTGATGTAGCTGTAATAATCGACCGTTGAAACCCAGGTTGTTCCGCCTATCAAGCCAAGTGTTTTCATAATTTCTTTACCATCGTATAAGCTGTGCCTTCTTCGCTGAAGATTTCAAATCCAACTCTGCGATACAACCTTACAGCGCGATTTTGTTTATCGACACTCAGAGATATTTTTTCAACGCCGTTATTTTTCAATTTGCTGAAAACTGTTTCAATTAACTGCGTTCCGAATCCACTGCCCCTGTAACTCTCTTTAAGAGCCATACTAAGTTCTGGTGTAGATGCGTCCACAAAGCCATAACCTTTTTCTTCTTCGGAAAACAAACGTATCCAAATTGCGCCGATCAACTGATCTTTGTTTGTCAGAACAAACGCCAGGTCACCTTGTCTGCCAAAATCATCCACATATTTTGAAAGATAAGGTTCATTGACAACCGATCTTGGTAATTTCTCTTCGCCATCGGGAATATAGATCGCTTCATATAACATCTCGAACAAAAACTCGTGCTCGCCCGGTTTTATCTCGCGAATTTCAAACATTTAATTTTTCAACTGCCATTTCGTCCGGGTATAGGCGATGCGAAAATTATTCTTCTGCGCATTTTTCTGCGATTGGCTGCCCGGCGCGGTGACCATCATCGCCAGCGTGCAGCCGTGCTCAGCGGCAAACGTGAGGCGCGACCGCAGCAGAGCATTTTGCGCACCGAGATTTCGCCCTTCGGGGATCGTGCTGGCGCCCGCCAAAATGGCTACCTCGCCATACATAAGCAGCATGCCGGCCGCAATTGCTTTACCATCGTATTCCGCCAGAAAAGGCGACGCGCCGGCGCTGTTGGCGCCGATCCGCCCAAAGGTAAGCATAAAATCCGAGAGCCCGTCGGCCTCGGTCGCCCAGCCGCCGGCGGACGTTGCCGCCCACATGTCGATCTCATCGCCGGCAACTATCCGCGTCGAGATCTGCCCATTGATCGGCGCGGAATTTATCACACCCGGCTCCAGCGGCTGAAACAAAACGTTCGATAATTCCAGGGGCTGATAGCCTCGCGCGTTCAAGAGCGATAAAAGTGAAGGGTCAGCCATCGGGCTTACCTCATGAAATACCGGGGCGCTGCGCGAAGTGAAAAACATCTCGATCTGTTCCAGCTCTGCGTCGCCTATTTCATCAAACAGCCCAAGCCCGAACGTCTGCGTACACGGCGACTCCACACCATCGAACATCGCGTAAGCGCCCGCCACCTCGATCCACTGCGCCCCGCTTTCCGGGTAAAGCTGCGCCCGCGAATCGACAAAGCCCGCATTAGCGCGCGCCTCGGTGCGTTCCAGTTTTTGCGAAAATTCACGGTCAATATAGTTCATTCAGTTCATTTGGTCGCGGTTTACGACAATTCCATCCAGGATAACCTTTGTAATCGGAAGGAGAGTTAGGAACCCAATAGAGAACATTCGCGCAGATCACTCTTTTCAAACCTTTTGACTCTAACTCATCTGCGGGTATTCCAAGATAAGTGAAATGATAGGCGTCGTACCTAACGGTCCTATACCAATGATTCTCTCGAAGTGCATCCTCACATTCCTTGCGGCATTTATTATCTTCGGTCGCATTTCCACCTGGATCATTTACGTCTATTGCCAAACCCAGGTGATGCTGTGAGCCGCCCGGTATAGCTGCGCTGAACATTAGCGGCTTTCCGGTAACTCCAGAGTTTTCACCTATCAGCTTGTCTATTGAAATGGTTAGAATTCCATTATTTTTCGAAAACCCTCTATCGATTAACAATCTTAACCAATTTACCTGAGTTTGCGCATAGGTTCGTACCGCCCAGTCGTCATTAATACCGCTAGTCACAGTTGTTGATCCATTACTATTCCTGGCAACGCGTTCAAATTTATTATCAAGTTTTTGGATGACTCGAGTTAATGACACATAGGCGTCATGCTGCAAATAGTATTCGCCAAAACTAAACTTATTACCTGGATTCTTAAACTGATTTGTGAATTCAGCGATTTCAGTTTCGTTTAAGAAGCGACAACTCCTCGGTAGTTTCGCATGTTCAGAAAGATATACAGCTCCGTACTCGTAATAGAGGCGACGTTGTAGATCGTTTTCCAAATTACACTGAACAAGATTTTGCGGGAACGGAGCCGGTGCTGTTTGCGCGATCGATTGTGGAGCCCAAATCGAGAACATCAACACCAAACCGCTTATAATCCAACTTCGAAAAATTGGGAGGTTCATAATTACGTCTCCTAAAAGATTCGTCCACATGACGGCGGAGCGAATATAAGCTGTCGAGCCGAGAAACACGAGAGTTATTAAAGACTCGCATAGCTGCGGCGCTTCAACATCTGTTTTTGTATCACATCGATACGCACGTACCGCGCTTCAAAAATTGTCCGCTGCCTTTGTCCACTTTGCATTCGCCGTTTTCGATCACCACGCGGCCGCGCGAAAGAACGGTTTCGACGGCTCCTTTTACTTTTTTGCCTTCGTAGGTGCAGTAGTCGACGTTCATATGCTGCGCTTCGAGCGTGAGCGTGTGTTCTTTTTCGTGGTCGAAGATAACGATGTCGGCATCGGAACCGACGGCGATCGTACCCTTGCGGGGAAACAGCCCGAACATCTTGGCCGCCGCGGTCGAAGTTAGTTCGACAAAACGATTCAAAGAAATTCTATTTTCCACCACGCCGCCGTTATAGATCAGCGACATGCGGTATTCGACGCCCGGAGCGCCGTTCGGGATCTTCGAAAAATCGTCCTTGCCCAATTCTTTTTGCTCTTTCATACAGAAAGGGCAATGGTCGGTCGAGATCACCTGCAGGTCGTCGGTCCGCAAGCCCTTCCACAGATCGTCCTGGTTCCATTTTTCGCGCAGCGCCGGCGTCATCACATATTTCGCGCCGTTAAAATCTTCGCCGTAATCGTCAATGGAAAGGAAAAGATATTGCGGACAGGTTTCGGCAAAAGCGGGAATGCCGCGGTCGCGCGCTTCGCGCACCTGATTTAGCGCGTCGGAGCTCGAAAGGTGCACGATATAAACAGGCGATTCCGCCATCTCGGCAATCGCGATGGCGCGGTGCACGCCTTCGGCTTCGGCGACGGTCGGCCGCGTCAGGGCATGGTATTTCGGCGCGGTACGCCCCTGGGCCAGCGCGCGTTTTACTATCTCGTCTATCACGATGCCGTTTTCGGCGTGCATGCAGACCAGTCCGCCGCGCGCGCCGGCCGCCGACATCGCGCGAAAAATGGTCGCGTCATCCGCCAGAAAAACGCCGGGATAAGCCATGAAAAGTTTAAAGCTGGTAATGCCTTCATCCATCAGCTTATACATCTCGGCTTCTTTGCCGTCTTCAAAATCGGTGGTGATGAGATGAAAGCCGTGGTCGATGACGGTTTTGCCTTCGGCCTTGGCGTGCCAGTTATCGACCGCCTGGATCATCGACTCGCCCTTGTACTGCACCGCAAAATCAATGATCGTCGTCGTGCCGCCAAACGCCGCAGCGCGCGTGCCTGTGAAAAAATCGTCCGACGAAGACGTCCCGCCAAACGGCAGTTCCATATGCGTGTGCGGATCGATTCCGCCGGGTATCACCAGCTTGCCGCTCGCATCGATCACCTTATCGGCTTCCATATCCAGACTCGCGCCGATGACCGAAATCTTTTCATCTTCGATCAAAATATCCGCCTTGTAATCGTCAACCGCGGTCACCACACGCCCGTTTTTAATTAATGTTTTCATAAAGAATTTACCCAGAGGTTATTGCGAACCTCTTTCCGCCTTTTGAATTCCAAATAAAATTGCCTCAACTAATTCCTTTAAAATTTCTACCCCGGGAATAACTTTTCCTAAGCTTCCTAAAACCATCTTTGCTATTTCTAAAGCGTCTTTTAGCCTCCAAACACCTGCTTTTGCCTCATACTCATTATAGGTTTCAAAAAAACCCAGTAGTTTCAATTTACTTTGACTACTTCCATCTTCTAAACCTACCGAATGAAGTCTTTTGCGGAAATTCCTACGAGTATTCTTATAGACGGTCGAAAAAATCCCTGACATGTTGTCCTGATTTTCAATTTGTCCAATGTCTTCCCATGCATTTTCTAAATAATTTCTAAATGTTATGCGGAAAAGAAGCCTTCTTCCTTCATAAACATCATTTAAGATCTTGCTAAGGCAAATCAAAAAATTTTCCAAGTTATAATTTTCTTCACTCGATCCCTCCATAAAGATGCTGTCTGGCATATTTTTCTCCTTTAACTGTGGGTGTAATGGATAACCCAATTAGACTAATAGACCAAGTTCCTGATAGCTATTTTTAATTAAACTGATTAACGATATCCCTTTTTGTCTTGGCAAGCCTCGAAGCGGACATTTCGCAGTGCGCCTCTCAGCGTCAATGTTTTTATTTTACGCCGGCTGAAAACCCAGCGACGAGATCTTACCGTCCGTTCGTTTGACCACGTTCACGTACGCGGTCTCGGCAGCAAATGTGGCGCGATACCGGTAAGCAATTCCGTCAGGCATCTCTTTACGGCTCAAGAGTTCAAATTTCTTTATTTCGCCAAGCGACTTAACAAAAACAGTAAAGCGGTCCTGCGGTCCGCTGATAAGTTTTTGCATTTCGGGCGTAAAGCGGTCGAGATCGGGTTTGCCTTCCGCGAGTTTCACTAGTTGGCCGCGAAACAGCGCGGTCGCCTGCGGTTCCGGATCGTCGATGGGTTTTAGAACCAGCGAGGGTTCGTATATCGCGGCGATGCCGTGTGCCAACGGGCCTTGATTGGCCTGCGCCAGGTTGGCAAAAACTATCACCGTCAGCTTGTCGTCCGGGTAACGCGCGATGTGCGCCTTAAATCCCTGCCACGCGCCGCCGTGTTCGATCAGTTTGTGATCATTTGTATTTCCCAGCGCCCAGCCGAATCCATAAGGATATGTCTGCCCGTTGTTTAATTTGACGGGCGTCCACATCTGTTCGTAGCTTTCTTTTTTTAGCAGCCGCCCTCTGGTCAGCGCCTCGTCCCACTTGATCATGTCGAGAGCGGTCAGATATAGCGCGCCGTCAGCCGTCGTGTTGAACTGGGGAGCAACCCAGTTCTGATGTTTTAGCTCACCGTCCTGCAAACGATAACCCATCGCGCGGTTGGGTATGATGTCCGCTTCGCTGATGATGCGCGCCGTCGTCATTTCTAACGGTTTGAACACGCGCGCCTGCAGCAGATCGCCGTAAAATTTTCCGGACACTTTGTGGATCAGAACTCCGAGCGTCAGGTAACCAAGATTGCTATATTGCCACTTCTCGCCGGGCGCAAACGCGGTCGGCACGCTTGCGCCTTTTTTAAAAGCTCATCCTCCGTATAATCCTGCCAAAGATTGAAATCCTGCGTGTAATCGGTCAATCCCCCCGTGTGCGTCAGCAAATGACGCACGGTGATATTCTTCCAACTGTCGGGAACCTTGCCTAAATATTTGCCGATCTTTTCGTCGAGACTGATCTTGCCGTCTTCCACCAGCAGCATCACCGCCATCGCCGTGAATTGCTTGCCGACCGAACCCGACTGAAAGACGGTTTCAGGTTTGACCGCCACCTGATGCTCGACATTCGCAAGGCCATAACCTTTGACGAGCACCGGCTTTCCGTCCTTAACCACCGCGATCGAAACGCCCGGAATTTTTTGCTTCTCCATTTCGGCCTTGATGAACTCGTCCGTTTTTACAACGAGCCCGTCCTGCGCAAAAAGAGCGGATGATAAAGAAAGCAAAACCACCGAGCAAAAGATCACCCTGGCACTGATTTCTTTTATTGATAAATGCTTAAACATCTTGATTCCGGCTCACGTGTGTCGCCTTTGACCGGCGAATTCGGATTTTGTCGGTTCTTCGCAGCCTTCAGTTCGCCGGGTAAGCCAACACGCCCGATTCCCATTTATTAAATTCATCGCGCAGGCGTTCAAACGTCTGCGGCTCTCTGTCTTTATAATTTGCCTGCTCGCGCTCGTCTACGACCAAGTCAAAGAGAGATTCGGTCTTTCCCTCGCGGATGTATTTCCATTTGCCGCTGCGTACAGCGCCCTGCGTCCGCGTCCGCCAGAAAAATGTCCGGTCATAGAGGGCGCGCTTGCCGCTGAGGATAAGTTTAATGTCTTCCCCGTCGAGCGGGTATTCCGGCGCCGGTTTTGCGCCGGCAGCGGCGATCATCGTCGCCGTCCAATCCATCGTGATGATGGGTTGATCGCTCTCGCTTCCGGCTGTAGTGACACCCGGCCAGCGAACGATCCCCGGCACACGTACTCCGCCTTCGCGAACGCTCATTTTTTGGCCGGTGAACGGCCAGTTGTATGAGAATCGCTCGCCGCCATTGTCGCTGGTGAAAATTACGATTGTGTTGCGCTCAATACCGGCGGCCTTTAGTGCGTCAAGCACCTTTCCTATGCCATCGTCGAGGCTTTTCATCATCTTGCCATAAACTTTCAACGAGCCGCCGCTTCTGAAAGCTTCCGGGCCGAGTCCTAATTTTTTGCTGACGGCTTCATCCTTCGGGCCTTCCCACGGCCAGTGCGGCGCGGTATAATGCAGGCTCAAATAGAAAGGTTTTTTGTGCGGGCGGCGAATATGATCTACCGCCTTGTTGGTCAGCAGATCGGTAATATATCCCACGCGTTCCACCGGCACTTCGCCCTCGAAAAGGTCGGGGTTACCCATCATATCCGTATGCGAAAAAAAATCTCCCGCGCCGCTCATGATCCCAAAAAACTCGTCGAAACCGCAGCGCAGCGGCCCGAATACAGGCAGGTAGCCAAGATGCCATTTACCTATCAACGCCGTGTCGTAACCTGCAGCTTTTATCAGAGACGAGACCGTGGGGTGGTCGGGCGAAAGTCCGACGGTTTTGATGCGTTCGCCCAGCTCTTTTCGTTCGGTGATCGGCTCTTCCAGGCCGACCGGCAGCCGGGCCGGATAACGGCCGGTAAGAAACCCGACGCGGGTGGGCGTGCAGACAGGCGCCGCCGAATAAGCATTTGTAAAACGCATCCCCTGCTGCGCAAGCCGGTCCAGATTAGGCGTGCGGTAATCGGGCCGCCCGTAACAGCTGAGATCGCCCCAGCCCAGATCGTCGGCCAGGATAAATAAAATATTAGGCCGCTCGGCCGCAGAAACCGGCGAACCGGAAATAACACTCGCCACCGCGGCGGCGCCCATTGCTCCACCCACAAATTGCCGGCGTGTAAGTTTCCCCCTCTTATTATCGTTCATCGATGCCCGTTTCTCTTGCCTTCATCACTTTTAATTCTGGCTCACGATATCGCCCTTGACCGACGCCGCCGGCCTGACAGAAAATGAAATGGGATAAAAAGAAATGAAGGAATTACATTTTGAAAGTTTATCCTGTTCATCCTGTCTATCCCTGTTAATTTTCTTCTCTGTGAACTCTGTGTTCTCTGTGGCAAAGATTCTTAACAAAGCGCAAAACCGGCATCCATCGCTTCGACCATTTCATCCACGTGCGCGGTGGTCGAATTGAGCATCATCCCGGTGCGGATGACGTTGCCATAAAGGCCGCCTTTGCCGATGAGCACGCCGCGGCGTTTGGTTTCCTCAAAAACTTTCAGCACGGCCTCGGACGCGGGCTCTTTTGTCTTGCGGTCTTTGACCAGCTCGACGGCCTGCATCAATCCCATGCCGCGCACGTCGCCGATGACCGGATATTTTTCCTTCAGCGCTTCCAATTTTCCGCGGAAGTAATCGCCAACCACGCGGGCGTTGGTACGCAGGTCGTTGTCCTCGATCTCTTTGATCACCGCGAGCGCGGCTACGGACGAAACAGGATTACCGCCGAAAGTGGAAAATGTTATCCCTCTATACTTATCTGCCACTTCAGGAGTGGCGATCGTCCATGCAACGGGTACGCCATTACCCAACCCCTTTGCCGAAGTGAGAATATCGGGTTTCACATCCCAGTGCTCGATCCCGAACCATTTATCACCGGTTCGTCCCCAAGCCGTCTGCACTTCGTCCGCAATAAAGAGGCCTCCGTGCTGCCGCGTGATCTCCTCGACGCGCTCAAAATAGCCGGCAGGCGGCACGATAAATCCTCCGACACCAAGAATAGGTTCAGCCATAAAAGCCGCGATCTCTCCGGTCGTCGCCGTTTCGATCACTTCTTTTACATCTTCAGCACAAGCCAAACCACAATTCTCCGGTGTCAGGCTTAGCGGGCATCTGTAACAATACGGCGCGCGCGCATGCACTATCCCCGCCACCTGAGACGCAATCGGCCGCCACGTGGCGTGTCCCACGGCTGAGAGCGCAGTTGCCGAGCGGCCTGAATAGCTGTGCCGCAGCACGACTATCTCGTGCCTGCCGGTGGCCATTTTGGCCGCCATTATCGCCGTATCGTCCGCCTCTGTCCCGCTCACGGTAAAAAATGATTTTTTCAGATCGCCTGGTGAGATCTCCGCCAGCTTTTCCGCCAGATCGCCCTGCGGCTGGTTGGCGTAAAGCGTTGAGGCATGCTGCAGGGTGTTGGTCTGTTTAATGATCGCTTCATTTACTCTCGGATTCGCATGCCCCACGCTAACCGTGAGCACGCCGCCGAAACAATCCAAATAGCGATTGCCCTGATCGTCCCAGACATATGCGCCCTCGCCTTTCACCAGCGCGATGGGCTCCTGGTAATAGGTCGCGACCGCCGGAAAGAGAAACTCCTTGTGCTTTCTTACCGCATCAGAAACTGTAGATCCTTTTTCTGGTTGACTCATTTTTTACTAATGACCTTTCTGTGGTTCAGCCGATATTGATCGATGGACCCTCTGTAAATTCAACTGAATGTTTTTCTATATCCGACCACAATCTTTTCAGATCGGTTCCCTCATACTCACTTGTCTTGGTGTAAACTGCAAGTTCGATCGGCCCGCCAATACCGGGGCCAAACGCGCTCCAAATTACGCAGTTCTCGTTCTGCACGGTCCTTAAGAAATCCCAGGAAAATGAATGATTAACATCGAATGATGCTATGTCGAAATATCGAACCTTTATTCCGATATCCATCATTTGTTTTGCCGCTGCTTTTATTTTATCTTTCGGCACCGCTCCTCTGGAACATAAAATGCGCGTGATCTTCCCGCCATACTCACAGAATTTTCTCTGCTCCTGTAAAAATCGCTGTGTTAGAGGATGATCGATCCATACCCCCATTTCACAACTATGAATTATCTGTAACTCAAGCGCTACTTCGCCCTGGCTATTCTTCTGCTGTTCAACCAGCAGCGACCAGTAATTAGTGTAGCTGTAAAGTGCCCAGATAAAATGTTTGATGATCAAATTCGATCCGTCAATTTTGATCGAATGATTCAGTTCCTCCATTAAATTTTTCAGCAGATGGCCATTGATATTTCTTTCAGCTTCGACAAACCTTTTCTGCTCGTTATCCTTCTTGTCCCCGTCATGCAGCTTATTACTGATCCCGAGGAACTGTTCCATGAGAAAAAACAGCAGAAGTATCAGAATACCTTCATTTACACCATGCGGAAGGGCGTCATAGTGATGAAGAACACCATAAAGAACGGATAAAAGTATGATCGAAACTCTTAACCATGTAACCTTATTATTTAAGGTATTTAAATCCGGCATATTTTGTCTCCCGGGAGATGTTTTAATCAATCGATGACTAAAAAAAGACTGGATCCTGCCTCTTTTTTGTTCAAAAATTTAGCTCTTTTTTTCTGAGAGAGAAAAGCCCCCTGTGCTTTTCTGCTTCCTTCAGAAAAATCGTTATTTTTGTTCTGATTGACTCATGAGTTAATAAACTGAAAATAAATTGCTCACCTGTCTTTTTTAACCGATGAATTCGGCCGCGCCCTTGTGGCGGCATCGATAAAAAACAAACCGTCAAATTCCTTGCCTAAGACCGTCAGCCCGAAGACATTTAGCTCGGGCAGATTTGGATAATAGATCGCTCCGATCGAACGCATCCGGTGCTCGCCCGTTAACCACTCGCTGAATTCTCCATTTTTTCTCGGCCCGCGAAAATCAACTACAAAACTTTTCAGGCCGGTTTGCGCCAGGTACCAATCAACGGAATCGGCCGGGCCTGTCCCTACGGTAAACTGTGTCAGCGAAAATTGGGACGGGGCGTTTTCCTTCGGCCCCATTGCCTGGAACGACCCCTGATTGAAGCTAAACCCGAGCGCGTAATAATCTTTACCGTAAAAACGCCGCAGACTTGAACCGAAAGATTGGCCCTCGAATTGATTGGTTGAAATATGCCCGTTGTGCGCCCAGATAACAAATCGTGTTCCCGCCGGTTCGTGTTCCACCAGGCGGCGAAAATTATCAGCCATATACCGGTCCCGCAGATAAATAGTGTTGGCCGGAGATGTGTAAGAGGAAGTAAATTGTAATATGACGCGGGAATATTCACGCATCTGCTCATATTCAGCCTGGCTGGACTTAGCCGCGAGCGACGTCCCATTAAGATCGAGAAAAACGAACAGATCGTTATATTGACTTGCCAGTGCTCTAAATTTCGCTGTGCCTTCTTTGCCTTTTTCGCTTGTGTCAAAAACGCTGTACCCTAATTCTCCCTCCCTGATCTTAAAAAAACTTTCTGTTTCCGTCGCGCGTTCAGGCGCGACTCTTTTCAGATATTCCAGAAGTTTTATCTTCCCGGTTTCATTGTTCTGAATATCAAAGCCGACAAATTTTACTTTTTTGTCCGCGGGCACGCCGGCGTTATATTTTCGCATCCAATCCAGCATGGCCCTTACTTCTTCCGTGTTCCACGTCCAGAAGCCCTGGCTGACGAGGGCTTTTGCGCCGTCGTCCATTTTGCCCATCACGTAATCGTTGATGTTTTGACAGGCCGAATAACTTGCTTCGATCGCAAAAACACGGAAACCCATTTCCCGCACGAGAAATTCGAGCATCCGGTGCTTGAATTGAAAAAATTCGCGGGTGCCGTGGGTCTCTTCGCCCAGGCCGACAAAACGCACGTCCTTGAAAACTTTTTTTAGCGGCTGCATGTCATCAAAGCCGCTGCCGGCTTCAACCGTTTTGATCGGCGCGGCATTGCCCTTGAGCCAGGCTATCACCGCCTGTAGTTTTCTTTTTCTTTCCGCCTGCCGTTTGGCGTAAACATCGGCTGTCAGTAGTTCATTGATCCTGATCTCATAGCGGCCCGCCGGGCTATTTCCTGTTTCATCAAGCGGGAAGACCTCGATGTAATAGTTTCCGGTGGTTTTGGCTTCGATCGCAATTGGCTCATCACCATTCAGGCCATTGGGCGAATCGATCTTCATCAACTGGCCGTTATCCGGCGCCAGAATTTTCACCACGACGTCGATGCCCTGTTGATTGACCGCCGCATCCAAAAACTGCCCGGTTTCCAGAAAGAGCGAATAGGTATGTGTCTCGCCGGTCTTAATTTCGCGCGCGATCGGTTTCCCGGCTTCCAGCTTGACCGCGGGGAGGTCCGTTGCCGGCTGCGCCAAAACAGCCATACCTAAAATGACGTGAAAGAAAAGCAGGTTTAGGAAACGTGATCCTGGCATTTTAATGTCCAAAGACAGCTAAGCGCCGGAGAAACTGATAGGTCCGGCGACGGTGTCTTTATTGCAATTCAAGTTTAGAAACTAGCCGGTCTAAATGCTGACAGGTTATAAATTAACTTTGCAAATAATAGCAGAAATAGGGTGATAAGGGAATGCTTTCCGGAAACTGGTGTTGTCCTAAAGTTGTGGTGCTGAGAAGGAATGTCGTTCGGAATAGATGATAACTGATAGATGATAGAGAATAGATCGAATCTTTCAGTTATCATCTATCATCTTTTATCTATTCCGAATGATGCGAACACCACAGCTTTAGGAAACTCCCCTCCTTACAAAGGTGGGGTGGCGCGGCCTTGCGCGACGGGGTGGTTCTCTCTTGTCGTATCACGGACAAAAAAGTTCAGAGTTCAAACTTTAGCTCATCTCGAAAACAAGACAAGCTGAAGCTCGAACTCTGAACCGTTTACTCAAACTCCCTTTTTAGAACAAAGAGCCTTTGTCGTCCTTGCCCATCATCGCCTTGCGGACGAGCGGGATCGGCGGGCCGCCGTATGACAGGAATTGATCGTGAAACTGTTTCCACGCGCTGCGGCCTCCGCGCGAGGCGCACCAGTCGTCGCGCAGTTTTCTGATCATCAGTTTGCCCATCGTGTAATTTAGGTAAGCCGGGTCGAAAGTTCCGCGCTCGGCTTGCTGCTCGGCGCTGCCTTCGTCCTGCATTCCCTCTTCGACGAACATCTTTTTCGATTCCTCGACGGTCATGCCCTTGGTGTGCAGCCCGATGGCCGAAAGAAAGCGGATGTTGCGCAGCAGCGCTTCCTGCAGCTGGCCGATGTGCATTTCCGGATCGTCTTTGCCCAGGCCCGCGTCATACATCATTTCTTCGGTGTAATGCGCCCAGCCTTCGGCATAGGCGTAGCCGACAAAGACCTGTCCGAATTTCGATTGCGACCGGTTGGCGTGCAGAAACTGCACAAAGTGTCCGGGGTAAACTTCGTGGACCGAAGTGAAAAGCAAGCTGCCCTTGCCCGGCAAGTAAGCTTCCTGTTTTTTCTTGGGCCATGTCGGGTTCGGCGGCGCCACGTAGTAGGTCGACGACAGTCCGGTCTCGTACGGGCCGGGAATATTTATATAAGCAAAATTCCAGGCCTTGTAGGGCGGGGCCAATCCGACCTTGGCCTGCTCGGTTCCCGGCATGCTTACCAGGTCGTTGTCCGTGATAAATTTGCGCAAACTGTCAAGCTGCTTGGTGGCCATATCCACCACGTTCGTACCCTCGGCTTTACTGGCCGAGGCTTTTTCACTGCACTCTTTAAGAGATTTACCGGGGGCGTATTTATCGCATTCGACCTTTAGCGCATCCAGATTTTTTTTCAGGTCCTGCCTGGCGATCTCTTCGAGTTTCGGCAAGTCGATCTCTACGCCTTCGGTGGCTTTCAGCATCCAGGTGAAGAGTTTGTCGCCCAGCTCAAACCCGCCGGATTTGCTGGCTTCCTGCTCACCAAGCCATTTATCGAAATCTTTAATGGCCTTAGCCGCCGCTTCGTTCGCCTCTGTAAAATCTTTTTGCGATTGCTCGTCTTTTACCGTTTCAAAAACTTTCGGCACATCTTTTTCATAAAAATCCGCCAGGCCGCCGATCGTCGTTTTGCCGATCTTGAGCAAGGTCGGCGCCATCGGGAATTTCAGATTCTTTTTGACCTGTTCGAGTGCGGCTGGAACATTTTTCGCGTAAGCGGTGTAAGCCTTGATCCGCACATCGAGCGGCGCGTAATCGCGCGAAACATAGACGTCCGGGTCGAGCGCGTCCGAATAAAAAGTGGGATTTTTGTGCGGCTGATCGGCCGTCTCACGCCAGAAGAGGTCTTTATCTATCTGCGCGATCAAATAATCCCGCTCAAAACGCTGCCGCTCGTCAAGCTGCTCGTCCTTAAACGCCGCCGCTTTATCACGCTCAGCCTTGAGCCGGTCGATCTCTTTTTTCAGGCCTTCCTCACTCCAATCCGGCAGCTTGCCGTCCTGGTCGTGTTTGCCCGAAGAAACCGCAAACGAAGGATTTGCCGCAAAATAATCGTCCAGAAATTTTGCGACATAAGTGTCCCATTGGGCGTTTGCCGCCGTGCTGTTCGTATTTGAATTTGCCACTTGATTTGATACCGTCGGCTTTTGCTGGCAGCCGGAAAAAAGTATTGTAACTATCAAAAAGAAAACAAAACCTGTTTTAAGGCGCATAAACCTCTCCTTAACCTATGAAATTATGTGAAAACCGTTACCGAAATTAGAATTGTAAACGGGCTGCCGCCGATTTTGTTTCACAGCGCATACCTTTAGCGCTATCAATTGCTTCAGAACAGCTACGATGTTTTTCGTGTGTTTGGTGCGTTTCGTGGTTAAACTCTTACAACTTTATAAGCATGATAAAACTAAGCTTAACCACGAAACACACTAAATGCACTAAACAAGAGTCGCTGCTTTTATACTTCAGATCGACGGAATCAAGTTTTTATGGACAATGCCATTTAAAGCATGGCTTGCCCGACTTCAGTAAGCCGCCTTTGCTTATAGCCATTTTTTCAACCAGCCGTGCAGTTCGGTATAGAAATAACGGCTGTCTTCGGCTTTTAGTATCCAGTGATTTTCCTCCGGGAAAACGATCAGCCGGCTGGGAACTTTCATCCGCTGCAGAGTCGCAAAATTTTCCAGCGAATTATTAAGCGGCACGCGAAAATCGTTCTCGCCGACCGTTACCAGGATCGGCGTCTTGAAATTTTTCGCATACTTGATCGGGTTTTGATCGTTCCACGCTTTTTCCCAGTGCGGCGCGCCCTGATTTTTTTCGCGGTCGTAGATACTGTCGCTGGTTCCCCACTGTGCTTCGGCGTTGACCAAACCGGCATGCGCCACAATGCATTTGTAGCGCGTTGTCGTCGCTTCCATCCAGTTTGCCAAATGGCCGCCATAGCTGGCGCCGGCCGCGCATTGCCGGGTTCCGTCCACGAACGAAAACCGCTTGATGGCTTCATCGGCCGCTTCATTTATTTCGTCGGCGGGTGTGCGGAACGGATCGCCTTGAATGCCTTGCGCGAATTTTTCGCCAAACCCGGTCGAACCCGTGTAGTTCGTTAAAAGAACTATATAGCCGGGCGAAGCCAGCAAATGATAATTCCAGCGCAGGCCCCAATTATCGCGCCATTGACTGTGCGGGCCGCCGTGCATCACCACCAACAAAGGGTATTTTTTATTCGGATCGAAACTGGGCGGCGTCACATACATATTGTGAATGCGCCGTCCGGCCTTGCTGGTGAACCAAAATTCTTTTACCGGTTCGACGTCCCATTTCGCCAAAGCTTCCGAGTTAAAGCTGGTCAGTGCTTTTCCCGATTTTTCATTCCCGAGACCCAGGGCATATATTTCCGGCGGATTTATCGCGCTGTCCCAGTTAACAAAAAGCTGCGGCACGGATGACCTGGAAGAGATCGCCAGATTCGTGTAGCAGCCGTTATTGAGCTCGGTCAGCGGATGGACCTCGCCGCCGCCGGCGGCCATCAGGTAAATTTTTTCATGGCCGGCCTCTTCGGCGGTGAGATAGATGGTTTGGCTGTCGGACGATAAGGCAAAGCTTCCGACCGAACGGTCAAAAGTTGGCGTAAGAATTTTCGGCTCACCCGGATTTGCCCAATCGACCGAAGCCAGGCGCGTAAGGTTATAAACTTTTTCTCCGAACGGGCTAAAGGTCAGGTAAAGCGTTTTTCCATCGGGGCTAAATGTCGGCCGACCGTATTCGCCGCTGCCGTTGGTGATCTGCGCAGCTTCGCCGCCGCCTGTGCTGATCCGGTAGGCGTTTATCTTATTGTCTTCCGAAGCGCCCGAAGCGCGATTGACCGAAGCGATAAATACCACCGAATTTCCATCCGGTGTCCAGACCGCATCGATGTCGTCACTGCCGCTGCCGATGCGCCCGCCATAGCCTTTTTCCGCGACCAGTTTTGTTCCCGCCAGCAGATCTTTCGGTTTAGCGCCATCTGCAATTTCCTGGACGATGACGTGCGTCTGCATTTCATCTATCCACCGGTCCCAGTTGCGCACGGGAAATGAATCGTAAACGCGCGCCTTGTACTTACGGTCTTTGCGGTCTTTTGCTACGCGTTTATTGTCGTCATCGTTCATCGCGCCGGGATAGACGCTGCTGATAAAAAGAAGCCCTTTACCATCGGGCCGCCACTGCGGATTGCGCGCCCCGGTAGAAATATTTGTCACGCGCACGGCCTCGCCGCCGCTGATGTTCAGCACATAAATTTGATTGGCTTCGTCGGTCTCACGCTTGGCCGAAAAAGCGATCCGGGTGCTGTCGGGCGACCATGTTGTGCCGCTTTCACCCGCCTTGGTCGAAGTCAGCCGGCGCGGTTTCGCGCTGCCATCGGCCGACACTATCCACAGGTCCGCCACCTGCTCTTTTTCATCATAAGCAGGCTCGGTCAGCGAAAACACCACCCATTTTCCGTCCGGGCTGGGCACCGGCGCGCCCGTGCGCTTCAACAGCCACATAGATTCATGCGTGATCGGGACTTTGCCCTGTGCCGAAACCAGCTGCCAGGTGAAAGATAAAATTAAACTGAAAAATAAAACTCGGAAGGTTAAGGTTTTAAAGGGACGCATTCTTCTCCTATTTATTAGAGGGCTGTGGAATTCCTAGATCTTTGCAGATCTTCTTAATCAAATTATCTTTGACTTCATTATGTCTAGGTACGGAAGACCTTCTATTCAAAGTTGGATTATGCCACCATGAGTGGCTTCCACCTTCGCGTAATAATTCGCAGCCGTGGGAGTGAAGATAGCGAATTAAATCTCTCCGCTTCATACTGCAACAAATTCTTCTTGATAATCAGTGCCAGCACTTTTTATCGCATCTTCGCGGTTGAATTCAAGTGCTTCAGCTAAAGTTATTCTGAGACTTTCTAACAATTTCTCCCTTGTCGATTCCTGACAATTAACACCGGGAATTTCTTCGATCCAACCGATCCACCAATCTCCATCTTTTTTAACAACCGCGGTATAATTATTTTTCATCTTAATTAACCTCTTAATACAAATTCCCCTCGCGCTTGCGGCCGGTGTAATCGACATAGACCACTTTTAGCTCGGTATAAAAATCGAGCGAGGTCGAGCCTTGCTCGCGCGCGCCGACGCTGGTCGCTTTCGTTCCGCCAAAGGGAATATGAGCTTCGCCGCCGGTCGTTGGCGAATTGATATGCGTCATGCCGGTTTCGATCTCGTGGACAAACTTAAAGATGCGCGAAGGGTCGCCCGAAAATATCGACGACGAGAGTCCGAACTCGCTGTCGTTGGCGACGGCCATTGCTTCCTCAAAATCTTTTACGCGCAGCACCGACAAGACGGGGCCGAAAATTTCCTCGCGGGCGATACGCATATCCGGCGTGACGTGATCGAACACCGTAGGTTCGACAAAGTAGCCTTTTTCCAGATGCTCGCCTTCGGCTTTTTTACCGCCGCAGAGCAGCTTTGCGCCATCCTCTTTACCGATCTCAATATAATCCAGCACCGTTTTGTACTGTCCCGCGTCAACCGAAGGGCCGACTTGCGCCAGCGGATTCGCCCCGTCGCCCAGCACGATATTTTTAGCATGTTCCACGATCTTTGCCACAAATTCATCAGCCACCGAATCGATCACGATCGCGCGGCTGGTCGCCGTGCAGCGCTGGCCCGTCGAGCCGAATGCGCCCTGCGCGGTCGATTCCACCGCCAGGTCCATATCCGCATCTTCCAGCACCACGACCGGATTTTTTCCGCCCATCTCGCACTGCACCTTCGCGCCGCGCCTGGCGGCCTGCTCGTAAAGTTTCAGCCCGATCCCGGTCGAACCGGTAAAGGAAATGGCTTTGACCGCCGGGTGACCGACGATCTCGTCACCGGCTTCCGAACCGGAGCCGAGGATCAAATTAAGCACGCCTGAGGGAACGCCGGCCTCGGTAAATATCTCTACCAGGCGTACCGCCGTCGCCGGGGTGACGGTCGCCGGTTTGAACACCACCGTGTTTCCCGCCGCCAGCGCCGGAGCTATCTTCCACGCCGGTATCGCCACCGGAAAATTCCAGGGCGTGATGACGGCAACGACGCCGTGCGGTTCCTTTATCGTGTAGGCAAAATTCGCCGGGAGCTCGGATTGAATGGTTTCGCCGTTCATCCGGCGGGTTTCCCCGGCGCAAAAATCTACCACGTTGATGGCGCGGCCGAGTTCACCGCGCGATTCGGCGAGCGTCTTACCTTCCTCGCGCGTAAGTATTTGCGCCAGGTTTTCCTTATCGGCTTCCATCAACTGCGCCGCGCGGGCAAGTATTTTGCCGCGCTGCGGGGCGGGCGTGTCGCGCCAGCGCTTGAAGTTTTCCCAGGCAAATTCCACCGCCATTTTTGCTTCATGGCGCGTCGCCAGCTTGACCGTACCGATGATGTCATCAGTGCAGGCGGGATTTATATTCGGGACGGTTCGCTCCGAAGACGACTCGACCCATTGTCCGTTGATAAAATTCTTATAGACAGTCATATTTTTGTTGATTATAACCCTAGCTTACATATATTAATAAGCCAAGAGAAATTTAAGGCAGTGGGTCAGTTTGAAAATTTATCCTTAAAAGTCCCCAACGGGGACAAAGATAATAGCCCAGGGTAAGTGAGCGAAGCGAGCGCCACCCTGGGTATATGAATTCCAAAACGATCCAGCCCTGAAGGGGCGGCAGAATCTTCTGCCGCCCCTTCAGGGCTAGCACTTCAAATTGATCAAGACCCAGGGCTAAAGCCCTGGGCTATTTTCTACAGTCCGCTGCGCGGACCTTAAAATACAAAAAGCCGCCCATGATGAGCGGCTTTCGCAACTTTTTTAGATACTGCTAAGGCAAACTGACATCCGGCGTGTGATAAACCTTTTCCACGCCGGGCCAATCCTCGATACTCTTCAAGCATTCTTCGGGTGAGCCCTCGTCCGAAACTATTACCTGCAGGTAACGGCGCAGTTCATGTTCTTCCTTCGAAAGCTTTTTGGGATCGGCCTTGGCTAATTCCGGAATTTTATGGACCACGCGGCACTTTTCCGGGAGCTTGCTTTTAAGGGAGAATTTCTCTCCCTTATCGGACGTTATGGTATCGCGCCGCTCATTTAAAACCCAGCCGGGTTTCAATTTTACTTCCACGGACTTTTTGATCCCGGAATCTTCCGGTAATGGTACTGCGGGCATCATTGCTTACTTGTCACCCTATACTTGCGTCATCGCCTTAGCCAGGTTGGGCAGCGGTCCGATATTCTGCGTTAGCGGAACTCCCGGCCCGGCCTGCTGCGGCGTGCCTGTATCCATAAGTATCTTCCTCACCCTGGCGGGTGTCAATGGCGCGCCGTTTTTCGCTTTGGCGCGTCCCTGCAGGCAGGCGACCGCGCCGGTAACGATCGGCGAAGCGCTCGAAGTTCCGGAAAAACGCAGCGTATACCAGTTGTTTTCCGAGGCCGATCCGCCCTGCGCGTCTCCATAACCCAGCGTGCTCACGTGCCAGCCCCAGCCCTGAACGTTTACGATCTTTCCGTAATTCGAGAAAAAGATGCGCGAGCGTGGAACGCCTATATTTGAATAGCCCGGGAATGGCGCGCCGAAACCGTCAACGTCAAAATAATTCGTCGGGGGAATGCCGGCGCCGACCACGATCGCGCCGCTGTCTTTTTGCAGCCCCGTGCCGTTAAAGACCGGCAGGTCGAAGTTGTCGTTGCCGTTACCGGCTGCTTCGACCACGGTGATGCCTTTTGCCACGGCGGCCTTGATGGCGGTGTAAATGTCATCCCAATATTGCATGGCGACATATTTGCCGTTCGGGCCGGTGGCCTGCAGTTCGATCAGAATCACGTCGCCGGCTTTTAATTTACTGGTCGCATTGGTGATCGCCGCCGCCGTGTTAAAAACACCGTTGGTAAAAGCGGAATTGACCACCGCGGTGGCTTCCCGGCTGATGCCGACGGTGCCGAATTGATTAGAGACTGAAACCATTTCGCCTAAGACAGCCGTGCCGTGATTACGCCAGTCCAGCGTGGTAAGCATATTGCCGCCGATCAGTTGAATGCCGGCCGGCAGGTCTTCGTGACGCAGGTTCCACGCGCCTTCGATGTCACAGATCGTCACGCCTTTGCCCTTGGCGCCCGCCAGCGGCCAGACGCCCATGGCGTCTATACCGTCAGGAGCAGAGCAAAGATATCCCTGGCTGGGTTCAAAGTTACGGCTCCCGGCGGCGGGGCCGTTCAGGCTGGCCGGGACCGGCCTTGGCGCCACATAAGCCTGCCAAACGGAACCGTGTTTTTGCAGGGCCTGGGCGATCTTCTTCGCATCCGAGCCTTTCTTGGGAACTATCTGCACGAAACCGCTTTTCAGGAATTCTTCGTCAGCGCCCTTTGATTTAAATTTCTTTATATCGGGTTCCACCGGCAGGGCGTTTGCGACCGCAATTCTCTCTTTTACCTCGTCGATTTTCATCTGAAAATGCGAACCCATTTTATCGATCTCAAATCTTTCCAGGATCTTATTAAGCGATTCGGCTTCGGGTTTTGCCGCCGCCGGGGCGGCAAATTTCGTGGTGGTAAAAGCCACCGGGCTTTCATACCGCAATTCCGCGATAACATAATCAGGGACATCGGGCGTTTCAAACTCCGACATAACAAACCCGGATTTGGTTTGATACCCGAGCGATTTGCCTTTACTTTTCATAAGAAAACTCCTTTAAACGATCTTCGAATGGAAATTTTTATATACCAGGGATCAGCAATAAACCGGAAAACGCTCGCACTTATAAAGTGCGATGCCGGTTCTACTGAATAAACACGAAAAATAGCGCTTACGTCTTTGTGTCTATTTGTTAATGAGAAAAAGCCCTGAAATGTTACACTAATCCCCGGCTTTACTTACAATTTTTGAGCCCCTGGAATTTTTTTGCAGACGATGGCAAAACCACAAACCTTGCGCGAACTGCTGGAACAGCGCTGCGCGGAAAAACCTGACGAAACTTTTTTGATCTCCGAAGCAGACGGCAGGCGTTGGACCTATACGGAGCTGGATAAAACCGTTAATCGCACCGCTAATTTGCTAAAAGCAAATGGAATTGGCAAAGGCGATGTCGTTAGCCTGCTGATGCCCAACAGCGCGGAGTACATCATTGCCTATTTCGCCTGCTTTAAGATCGGCGCCCTGGCCGGGCCGGTAAATTCTTTACTCAAAGCCGAAGAGATCCGGTATGTCGTAAATAATTCGGAAGCGAAGCTGCTGCTTGGGAGCGCAGACTTTAGTCTGCCCGCGCGTGAGACGCTGCCGACACTCCAAAATATAATAATGTTTGACGACGTTTCTGCGGCTACTAAAGATCAAAGCGACGAACTCAGGGGAGTCGAATTATCCGGTGAAGACGACGCCATCATCATTTACACCAGCGGCACGACCGGAAAGCCGAAGGGCTGCCTGCTCACCCATTGCAATCTTATCGCCAACGCCCGCCAGATAACCGAGTGGCTCTGCTATACGGAAAAAGACCGGCTGCTGACCATCATGCCACTTTTTCACATGAACGCGGTTTCGGTAACTACTATGACGCCCCTCTACGCCGGGGGGGCGAGCGTGGTCAGCCCGAAATTTTCCGCTTCAAAATTCTGGCAGATAATATCCGATTACAAAATTACCTCCTTCGGCTCGGTGGCCACGATGCTCTCGATGCTGCTGCAAAAATTTCCCGGTGGCGTGCCGGAAAATTTCGACACCGCGCAGCTTCGTTTTGCGATGTGCGGCTCGGCGCCGGTTCCGGCGGAGGTCATGAAAAAGTTTGAAGAAACCTTTAACTGCCCTGTAATTGAAGGTTACGGCCTGTCGGAATCGACCTGCCGCTCTACTTTTAATCCGCCCGACGAAGATCGCCGCGCCGGTTCGTGCGGAAAACCCATCGGCAATGAAATGGCGGTGTTTGACGAAGAAGACCGCCCGCTCCCGGACGGTGAACTGGGCGAGATCGTCCTGCGCGGCGACAATATCTTTAAAGCCTATTTCAAAAATGAAGAGGCGACCGAAAAGGCTTTCCGGGGCGGTTGGTTTCATACCGGCGACATCGGCTACCGCTCGCCCGATGGTTTCTTTTACATCGCCGACCGCAAATCCGATATGATCATCCGCAGTGGTGAAAATATCTACCCGCGCGAGATCGACGAGCTTCTTTTTTCGCACCCGGCCGTGTCTTCAGCGGCGGTGATCGGCGTGCCCGATGAACTCTACGGCGAAGAAGTAGCGGCGTTTATAGTTTTAAAGGACGGAGCTGAAGTAACCGAAGACGAAGTGATAAATTTCTGCCGCGAGCGCCTGGCCGATTTCAAATGCCCAAAGTCCGTGCGCTTCTTAAAAGACATTCCCAAAGGCCCGACCGGTAAATTATTGAAACGGGAATTGGCGCGGATGTTTAAGGAAAATAAGACAAGTGAATGACCTCAAGGTCTGGAAGGGTTGCTTGCGCCCCGCTCTTGGTTTATTTAAGGTTAGGTAGAGCTGGCAATTACAAAAAAGGCGGCGGGCGCAAGCAACCCTTCCAGACCTGCGAATTAATCTTCTCGTTTATTTAAAACAAAAAATGCCCGGGCATTCTCACAAAAATTAGAACTTCGCTCTATCCGATAAACATTTCCTCGTCCGTATAGACGCGGTCGATCTGTTTTGGCGACGGCGCCAGAAGCACTTCCAATCCTTTTCGCAAACCGGCCATTATCGCGGCGACCTCGCGCGCGGGCTGGACGATGCGTTCCTGGATAAAATCCGTCGTGTTCGCCACCTGAAGCTGAGTTTTATCTATCGTCTGGCTGACCAGCGCAACTTTATCTTTAGCGACGAGAGCAGTGTGCCCGACCAATTCTTTTAGCTCGGCGACTTCTTCTTTGATCAGCTCGGTAGATTCGGCGAGATTTTTCGCCGCTGACGCGAGATGCCCGGAAACTTCATTAAATTGCCCGGCCATTTCCTTGCCTTGATCGCCGATCATGGTCACCTTGTCGATCAAGGGCTCAATACGCTCCTCGACGCGGTGCACGGTTTGCACCGCCCGCCGCACCAGCATCGCGATAAATATTACGGCAAGCGCGATCACAACAAAAGATATCGCGATCACTATCGAGGCGATCATTATCCAAAAAATAGGTTCACTGGCATTCATAATCTTCGCTAGTTATTATTTCCGCTGTCCTGGTCCTTTACCGGGTAGGTCGGGCGTTCTTCAGTGTCGCCGCCTTCGGTTTTATGCTTTTCCTCGTAATAAGCTTTCTTACCGGCCTCGACCGCGGCAGTAAACGGATTCGCCGTGCGTGCCGCCGCTTCACGGGCGCGTCCCGCTAATTCTTCGGCTTTTTCCTGCGCGGCACTGTAAAGCTCGCCGGTCTTGTCTTTGGCTACTTCATAATACTCGCCCGCGGCCTCGCCCAGGTGTCCGGCTGCCTCGCGGCCTTTTTCCAGGCCCTTGCGGGTCACGTCGGCAATGTCTTCACGAAGTTCCTGTCCCGATTTCGGCGCGAAAAGCAGTGCCAGGATGGCGCCTATGCCGCCGCCGATTATCAGGTAAGTAAGCTTGGTCATCGCTCCCGATTCTTCATCTCTATCGTATCCCATAGTAAATAAATCCTTTCCGGCACTGCTGCCGAACAATACTTCTAAACTTTTCTATACGTAAATACTAACAGAAAAGAGATTAGGTGGGCAATTAAAATAAATTTTTTGTACAAACTCCCTTCTTACGAAGGAGGGGGTGGCTCGGCTCCAGCGCGACGGGGTGGTTCTTTCTTTAAAAGTTTATTTGTATTTCGCGGGCAGGTTTAATTCGTCATCAACCAAGGATGTAGAACACAAATTGGAATGTTCGGATTGATCTTACGCCGGCTAAAAATTTTGATATGGGATAATAGTAATCAGTGCGGTTAATTGAACCTCAATAAACTTTCAATGGAGATATCCTCGTCTACATCTTCCCAGTGAATACCTATCCCACCGCCGATCAAACGCCAGTTCTTCCTCTGTTGGGCAGTGGCTTCCTGCAGGCGCGGGAACCAAACCAGCGGCGCGGATATTTCACGCCCATCAGCTAAAACGACGTGGAGGCTATCATCTGAACAGGTAACGTCCACTGCCAGCGGTTCGACTTCAATTGCTAAAATACCCATTCCATTTCTCCAAAAACAATGTCTTATTTTCTTCTATTATACTCTGGACTTCAGCAAGTTGTTTGCTTCGAAAACCTTTTGACTTGACTAAAGATACCGGATCTAACCAAAACTTCGCAAATTTTTCTGCCTGCTCGATATGAACGTGCGGCGGCTCGTTTCCCTCTAAACTAAAAAAGAAAAATCTGTATCCTCTGGTTCTGAAGATTGTGGGCATATTCAGTTCCTATATTTATCTTTACTAATCCACAAAATCCATCTTCAACCCTGCTTTTGCCTGCTCATTTCCATTCTTTCCGTAATATTCCTCTAATTTCCGGTACAAGGTTTTCCGCCCGATACCGAGGAGTTTCGAGGTCCGGGTCTTGTCGCCGTTAGCGTAATCGAGCGTGGCTTCGATGACCATTCGTTCGATCTCGTCGATGGTGGACGGCACCTCGATCTCGAGGCTCAGAGAGCGTCCTTCGCTCGAAGCGCGCAATCTCTCCTGGCGGGTCTCCGCGGAATTTTCCAGCGCTTTTCTGCCGATCGCTTCCGGCAGGTCCTCGGCTTCGATCTGGCGGCCCGAAGCAATGATCACCGCGCGCTCGATAGCATTTTCCAGTTCACGCACATTGCCCGGCCATTCGTAATTTACCAGCGCCGACATGGCTTCTTTCGAGATGCCGGAAACAAAGCGCCCGGTCTTTTGCTTGTAGAGTTCCAGAAAATGCAGGACCAGCAGATGGATGTCCGCCGCGCGTTCGCGCAAGGGCGGAAGAGTGATGGGAAACACGGACAGGCGATAATACAGATCGCGCCGGAATTTTCCTTCTTCCACTGCCTGCTCCAGGTTAATATTGGAAGCTGCCAGCACGCGCACATCCGTCTTTACCACTTCCTTGCCGCCGACCCGGTTAAATTCACCGTCCTGCAGCACGCGCAAAAGTTTTACTTGCGCCGACATCGACATCTCGCCGATCTCGTCGAGAAAAAGCGTGCCGGTATCGGCTTCTTCGAATCGTCCCAGCCTGCGCGAGCGCGCGTCGGTAAAAGCGCCTTTTTCGTGGCCGAAGAGTTCCGATTCGAGCAAGCTTTCCGGTATCGCGCCGCAGTTTAATTTGATATACGGATTATTTTTGCGGTCGGAATTATAATGAATAAGATTGGCGATTAGTTCCTTGCCCGTGCCTGATTCGCCTTGTACCAAAACAGTGGTCTGCGTGTCGGCCACATTGAGCGCCAATTCGATCGCCCGGCGAATACCGCTCGCCTGGCCGATCAGCTTGCTGCCGTCCCGCCGCTGGTGCAGTTCGCTTTTTAGGCGCATCACTTCGGCGGAAAGCTGGTCGCGTTCAAGCGCCGTCCCGATCTGGTCGGCAATACCTTCAACCAGCGCGACGTCGTGTTCGCCAAAGGTTTCATCGCGCTCCGTTCCCCAGACAAAGCCCAGCAAACCGAAAGACTGCCCCGCCACTTTTACCGGCGAAACCAGCGCGGCCTTGCCGTTAAGCTGCGAGTTAAATATCAGCCGCACGGCAAACGGAAGCTGTGTGTCGACGATGCTCAGCGTTTTGCCCGAAGTTAAAATTTCGCCGAGCGCCGGGAACGGCTCGATATCGAGCGACTGGCCGTGTTCTTCGATCATCTGCATCACGGCCGTAGGCTCCACATTCGGCGCCTGTTTGAATGACGCCAGCGATATTTTTTTGCCCGTCTGATCGAGCACGCCGAGCGCCCCGTAATCGGCGCCCACCAACTCTATCGCGCGCTCTAAAACTTTTGCCGACACTTCGCCGAAATCGGAATGCGAATTGAGAATGTTGGCGATCTCAAGCAGCGCGTTGGTGCGCTTTGTTTCCTGCTCCTGATTTACATAAAGCCGCGTATACTGGTAACCGGTCGCTATCTCGCGCGCGATCGATTGCAAAAATTCAACTTCTTCATCCAGCCAGACGCGCGGCTCATAAACGTTGTGCAATCCGAGCAGCCCGAAAACCTTGCCGTTCAGCATTATGGGAATGACCAGCAGCGAACGCGTTTCCAGCGCCTTGGTAAAAAACCGCACGGTCGCGTTCTTGGCGGCAGAGGTGTCATCGATGCGGATCGGTTTGGTCAGGTCGAATTGTTCGGCGAGTTTGGCGGCGTCGATCGGGATGGTCGTGCCTTCGCTGGGCGGAATGTCTTCGGAAGCGCGCCATTCATGGCTGATGCGCAGGTCGCTGCCGTGCGCCAGCTGTAAAAGATCGCAGCGATCGGCATTCATCATCCGGCCGATCTCCGAAACGACCACATTCAGAAACCGTTCGAGGTCGATATTTGTCGGCAGATCCCGCGCCAAACGGCTGATGATGCCTTCGCGCGCCTCGTGCATCTTGATCTTGCGCTCGAGCGAAAGTTCCTGATTTGCCTTATTTTCCTTGGATTTAGAAGCCATAAAACTTTAAATATTGTGTAATTTTGATGCGAGGATGTCAAATTGACACACGAAAAGGCAGAAACGCGACAGTTATGGAGCGGGTCTTACTCGTGCTTCGTGGAGTTCGTGGCAATGAGGTCAGAACCGGGAGCGGTAGCGACCGGGTTTGAATTTTAGATTTTAGATTTTGGATTTTAGATTCTGGATTCTTGAGTTTCGTGGTTAGAAAACAGTTCAGAGTTCAAACTTAGTTTGTCTTTTTGCCCAAAAACTCCCCTCCTTACGAAGGAGGGGTGGCACGCGCTTCGCGTGACGGGGGTGGTTCTCTCTTATTCTCTCAAACGCCTAGCGTTCTCCGTCAAACCATTATGCGGCGGGCGATCCGTATCGTTCCGCCGCCCTGGCTTTCGCTTTGGCGGCTTCCTCTTCGCGGTTCTTTGGCGGCGCGTTGGTCACCAGAGAGTCGATCAATTCGCGCGCGGCGCGGGAAACTTTTTCCACGGCGATATCGAACGCTTCTTCGTTTGCTTTTGACGGGCTGTTAAACCCGCTCAGTTTTCTGACGAATTGCAGCGACGACGCCTGAATTTCTTCATCCGTCGCCGGCGGCGCAAAATTGTAAAGATTTTTGATATTACGACACATAACTCTATTGTCTCATGCCTCTATTTCTCGGGGCACGGTAAAAACCCGGCGGTAAAGAATATACGAACCAAAGATCAGCACCAGCGCGATGACCGGGCCCAGGGTTCGCGACGGCACATCACCGATGGAAACATGCGAATAGAAAGCACCGACGACGTCGATCACGAGTCCCGCGTAAGCCCATTCACGCAGCCGCGGAAACCATGGCTGGAGCACGCCGATCACCCCCAGCAGCTTGGCCACGCCCAGGAAAGGCAGTAGGTACGGCGGGTAACCAAGCTGATCCATGATTTCCACCGCTTCTTTGATCTGAAGAATGTCCGGCACGGCGCCGAACGCCATGAACGCCGCCATCAATCCGGTCACAATGTAATATGCAATTTTCATTTCTCTTTTCCTCTTTTACAGTGCCCTTACAAAGCCCTTACAAAGTCGGCCTTAAGAGCGGCGCATAAGCGGCGCGATAGTAGTAGGCAACGAAGCAATTTGCCGCGATCAAAAATAGCGCGACCGGCAGCACTATTGGCATAAGCATCAAATTAACAAAGAAAATGTGTATGATCACCGGCGCGATAATAACGGTCGCCAGCGGAACATAATATCCGGAGACGAAAGCCAGGCCGCAACCCAGCTCGGTTAATTTGAGCAGCGTCAGAAAATAACCGGTAGAAATAAACCCGTTCATCAACGGCCTCATATTTTCCGGCGCCTCCTGGGGCGGAGCGCCCATTATAAAACCTATCAGCATCGGTGCGGATGATACGATAAACAGCAGCCCCATCAATGTGCGTACGATTATCATTGCGATCTTCATAAATTTTTAATTTTTCCCTTCCTTTAAGTTTCTTGTGAGCGTTCCGACCTGCGGCTTTGATACAAGGCAAAAACATTTCCTGCCGGATCACTGAATTTCGCCGTGATCTCCGGTGCGTGGGCGCCAACCTCTTGCGTGATCTTGCCGCCGCTTGCGACGATCTTTTCCATGGTGACTTTGATATCATCGACCATAATATGGATCGAGATTCCCAGGTCGGGCTGTGGTTCGACACCGGTGACCCACATACCGCTCACTTCGCCAACACCGTCGTCAAACGAAATTTCATTTTCGCTTTTTCTTCTGACATTCCAGCCAAAAACGCTTTCGTAAAAGTCCGCCGACGCGGATATGTCGTTCGCCGGAATCATCAGATAGCAGATCTTGCCATTGCCGAAAGTAGGATGATTTTCATTCGCCATATTAATTACACTCGTTACAAATTCCGTATGTCGTCACACATTCGGGCCCAAAAGTCTTCTGCTTATTATTACTTAGCTTCTCTGCAATTTATCATCCAGTTAAAACCGTACTTGTCGGTGAACATGCCGAAGTAGTCGCCCCACGGCGCGTCGTTCATCGGCATCGTGACGCTGCCGCCGTCCGAAAGTCCGCTGAAGAGTTTGTCGGCCTCGCCGCGGTCGCTGGTGCCGATGGCGATCGAAACATTATTTCCGATGGTCGGCGCGCCGCCCATGTTATTGCTGTTGTCGCTGCCCATCAGCACATTTCCGTCCGAGATCGGCAGCGCGACGTGCATTATTTTATTACCTTCGTCGCCTGAGTCGGGCATCATTTCGCTAAAACGCATCTTGGCCGCAAATTCGCCGCCAAAAACCGAGCGATAAAACTCGAACGCTTCCTCACATTTATCGTGAAAAACTAAGTATGGATTTATGTTTGCCATTAATTTTTATGATCTCCTTATTTTATTTACTGACTAATTTCGTGTCGAGCCTTCGACATACATTTCCAGCCGGTCCATGCACTCTGACCAGCCGCCGTAATGTTCTGCGCCGTCTTCGGCAAATTCAAAAACTCCCTGATGCAAAGTGAATCTCGTTTTTCCTTGCGTCTCTTCAAAAGTGACGGTTACCACCGAATCGCTTCTCAGATTTCCCTGCAGATCTTTGCGCTGCCAGGTAAAAACTATCCGCTCCGGTTCGTCGATCTCGCGGTATTCGCCCCATACCCAGTGGTCTTCACCTTCCGGCGAGCGCATACAATATTTATAAGAACCGCCGACGCGAAAATCCATTTCGCAAACCGGCAGCGTGAAATCATTCGGCCCCCACCAGCGCGTCACCTGTTCAGGCCGTGTCCAGACACTGAAAACAAGTTCGCGGGGCGCGTCAAAAACGCGCGTTATAAGCAGCTCGCGGTCGCTTGCTGCCGCCATCGTCGTCGTCGTATCCAAATCAATTCTCCGTTATCGAAGCGGATAGAAAAACGCCGTAATACACTAAATACAGCTTACGGCGTTTCTCGCACCAGCTAATTAAACCTGACTTACATTACAGGCGATTCAAATATCATCGCCGCTTTCCAGTTATCGCCGTCTTTTACCAAAAGATAGGTCCCGATCAGCGAGGGCACCGGTTTGCCGTCACAGGTTCCTTCGGCATTTCCCTTCAGGGTTACGATCGCCATGTCTTTACCAAAAGCAGTGCTCTTGGCGTCGTCAAATGAAACGTTCTTGATCTCGCACTTTTGCTCGGACCATCCTTTCACGGCGCCGGCGCTGTCCAGGCGGCTGCCCAGCGGATTGATCATGACAAAATCCTTGGCGAGGCTGTCGCCCAAGGCTTTGGCGTCGCGATTTTTCCAGGCTTCCCAGCCTTTTTTCACCACAGCTATATAAGGGTCTTCGGCGGGCGCGGGTGTTTTATCGTCGGGCGCATTGGCGGACTTCGTTTCCGGTGCGGCCTTTTTCTCATCTTTCTTTTCGGCCGGCGGCGGGGGCGGTTTGGTTCCGGCATCAGATTTGGCGGACGGGTCAATTATCATGGCCTCATTATGATACGCGCCCTTCCATGTGTCGCCGCTGCGGACATAAACACTGGTCGACCACATCGCCGGCGGCAAGGTTTGCGTGCCGCATTTGCCTTCGTAGGCGATCTTATAGGTGACAATGGCGGCATCCGCGCCGGCCGGTGTCATCTGTTCGTCGGAAAATGCAGACTTGGTGATCTCGCATTTATCTTCAGTGATCATCTTGATAACGCCCGCTTTATCGACGCGTTTTCCGTGTTCGTCCAACCCGACGTAATTATCTACCAGAAAGCCTTCCCAGAATTTGGTGTCTTTGTTTTTCCAGGCTTCGAAAGCTTTGGTTTCCAGCGCCATCAGCGCTTCCTTGGTCGGCGCCGGGGCGGTGGTTTTCGCCGCGTTGGTATTCGCAGTGTTAGCGTTAGCCGGTTTATTGTTAACGGCTTCGCCGGCGCAGCTGATAAAGAACAAAGCCGCAATAAATGTCAGTGTGAGCAAAAGAGCTCTTTTCATAGACTTTTCTCCTATAGAAATTATTAGTCCGGAATATCTTAAAAGAATAAATTTCCTTCGAGCGTTCCGTCCGGTTGCATACCTTATTTTCGGCTATTTCTAACACTCACAATATTTATTGTCAAGAATTTTATCGATCCGCTTAATTTCACGCGCCCCGGTCGAATGGCACCAGCGACCTCAACCTCGCATTGCGCAAATAAAGCCCGCCCCAGATAAACGCCGCGATTATGAACGGAAAGACGATATTAAAAGGCTCTCCGCCAAACCCATGGTTTGTTTCCGGCGAACTCACGCGCACCTGCGTCGCCACCGCGCCGCCCAGGTATCCCGTCAAAAATATGGCTCCCAGCACCGAGGTACGCGGAAAAGCATAGAGCAGCGTACAGATCAGCAAGACGATGCCGATCGGGACAATGGCGCTTTCGGCGTAACCGAGTTTTTTGTTTATATCCAACACCTCTTCCGGCTTTGCCAATTTCACTACCGCATCCATTATTAAAAACAATATCGCCAGGATGCTGACGATTCGGCCCGTCCATACCATTGCCTTTGAAGATGTCGCTATTTTATTTTCCGCTTCCATTATTTAGCTTCCTTGTATTGTATTGGTGTATCTCAGTTCAGTTTTACTTTCAATTATACTTTGCCTGCCTGTTGCTCGGCCAGGTGATCCGCCAGGCGCTGCAGCGTTTGTTTCATTCCTTCGATCGCGCCAAATTTCTCCACCGTGCGGTCGCGTTCGGCTTTGGTCGCAAACACCGCCGTCATCGAAAGTTTTGTTTTGCGCTCACCTTCTTCTTCAAAAGTAACGGTAGTATGAAAGACCGGGCTCGGGCCGTGATCGTATTCGATCCGTTCCGGTTCGACGATATCGCTAAAGGTTATTTCGTTGCGATAATCCGTGCCATCGGGCCCATGCATCGTGAATAGCCACAAACCGCCCGGTTTCAGCTCGAATTGTTTGGTCGTGACCGTGAAACCGTTCGGCCCCCACCAGCGCCCGATGTGCTCAGGATCGGTCCACACTTTCCATACCAGTTCGCGCGGCGCGTCAAAGACGCGTGTCGAACCTATCTCGCGCTCGGCGATATTAGTATTTTCATTACTCATAATAATTCCTTCGCTACAACCCTCTTTCTATTCCTACTGCTACTGCTACTGCCCACTTCCCGATTCCTGCTTCTTTCCTATTGCCAATTTCCCGCCCAGCCACGCGCATAACGGTGTAACTAATACTAAAGCGACCGGGTACCACATATCGGGGAGTTTCATTCCTATCGCCATAAAGATACCCATGATGCCTATCACGACACCGATCCCGCCCAGTATCCACGCATGAAGCACAGGCGAGCTCGGCGCCAAAAGGGCCGTGATATAGCAGCCCAGCACCGAAAAAACGAAGCGGTAACAGAGCGCGCCGATCAGCATCCACGTGTTGGGAAAACCCTTGGCGGGCGGGGTCAATATCTCGTAATATTCCAGTAATGTGTCGGTGCCCCTGTGTGTTAAAAAGATAAACGCCAGGCCCGCCAAAACTGCCAGAATGCTCCACACAATTTTCATTAGTTACCCTTTCTTCATCCCCAGATACCCGTCGCGCTGTTTTTTATCGAAATGCTCGATCGCCATTCTTAAAGTAATGCGCGGCATTGTCGCGGCATGTTTGTCCAGAAATTTTTCCAGCCTCGCGCGGTCCACGCCGCCCGCCGTGCGCAGCATCCATCCCGTGCCCTTGTTCACAAACTCGTCCTTGTCATCAACCAGCATCTCGGCGATCTCAAAAGTGTCGTCCACTTCCTTTAGTTTCATGATGAAATGCGCGGTCGCCAGAATTGCCGTGCGGCGCTCCCACGGGTCTTTCGACTTCGCCAGTTTGTACAGGATCTTGCGCGGCTTATCAGCCAGGTAGCGGCCGACCACGTAATGCGACGCGAGGTCGACCAGGTCCCAGTTGTTGATGCGGTCGTGCCGGCGGATGTAAAGATCGTAAAGTTCCTTTAGCCTCTCCGGGCTTACTTTTTTAGCGCCCGATTGAGCCGCCGACTTTCCCATTATGCTGAGCGCCCCGGCGCGCACTTCGTGGATCGAACTTTCCATCAGCTTTTCGATCTCATCCACGGGCATATCAATAAACTCTTTTGCCGTTTCAAAAACATGCCCCATCCGTACGCCGGCAAATTCATCATCGCCCTTTCGTTTGTCCAGGGGAAAATATCGCTCGTATTTTTTGAGCTCCGCCGCGGACTGGAAAGTTTTCAGTTTTTTGACGAATTCGACCGCCGTAAGTTTCGACATTTTATTTACCCTTTTATTTACCGTCAAATGCGTCTTGCAGGTCCTGGATAATGATCTTTTTCATTTTCATCATCGCCTGCATCACCCGCGCCGATTGCTCCGGCGTCCCGCTCGACATCAGCTCGTTAAGCTTCATCGGCGTCACCTGCCACGACAAACCGAATTTATCTTTCAGCCAGCCGCACATGCTTTCCGCGCCGCCGTCGGCGGTCAAAGCGTTCCAGTAATAGTCGACCTCTTCCTGGGTTTCACAGTCGATCATCAGCGAGATCGCCTCGGTGAATTTGAACATCGGACCGCCGTTTAAGGCCATGAATTTTTGCCCGGCGAGCTCGAAAGTCGCGGCCAGCATCAGACCTTCCGGCATTCCCATCTGCGCGGCAGATTCCTTTGAATAGCGAGAGCCTTTGTTGATCTTCGAATCCTTGAAGATCGAGGCGTAAAACTCCATCGCTTCCTCGCCGTTCTTATCGAACCATAAACACGGTGTAATTTTTTGCATTGCTATATCTCCTAAAACGCTTTTTATGACTAATGGATATCGTTGGCGTTAGTTTCCGGCGCCAACCGCGTTTCTATCAATTGAAGCCAGCAGGTCGTCGAGTTTTTCGTAGCCATCGCCCACGCCGCGTTCCATGCCCGACTGGATCATTCCGTCGCGGTCGGCGACCGATTGAAAAACCGATTGATGGACAAGGCGGGTGCGATTGCCCGGCAGTTCCTCAAATTTCGTCGTGCCCAGGATCACGTGTCCTTTTTCCGGCAGCCCGTCAAACTCGAAAGTGCCGATGATCCGCTCCGGCGCCAGTGCTTCGTGATAGACGCCGTGAAATGTGTACTTGTGCCCGTCTCTTTCATGCACGAACCTGAATGAACCGCCGGCGCGCGCGTCCATCTCTTCGACCGTCATGGTAAGATCGCGCGGGCCGAGCCATTTCTGGTAGATCTCCGGATCGGTGTGCGCTTTGAAAACCAACTCGCGCGGCGCTTCAAATTCACGAATAATAAAAAGTTCCTGTTTGCCTGGTTCGGCGATTATTTCTGTCTTGTTGTTACTCGGCATAATTTTTCTCCTTGATAATTCTGTTTCAATTGCTTTTTTTCAATTGCCACTAGCTTTAGCTAGTGGATTGATGAAGCGGCTTGAATCGGGCTTTAGCCCAAACCCGTTCTGGGCTAAAGCCCGCGAGTTATTTGCCTTTCTAAACCACTAGCTAAAGCTAGTGGCAAGTTATATCTACTTTTGCAGTTCGGCCAAATATTCATCCATCTTTTCAAAGCTCGATTTCCAGCCTCCCACGACGCCCATTGCTTCGTGTTTCTTTTTATCTTCCGGCGTCGGATGTGCCACGCGCACCGTCAGCTTGCTTTTCTTTTCCGACACCACGTCAAACAACGCGGTAAGGATCATTCCCTGCGGTAGATCGACGCCGCCGCCAACTTCCTCAAAACCGTCGCCGAATTCATCCGTGCTGACGATGCGGTCTTTCGGCGAAATTTCAAGAAAGATCGCCTTGCCCGGATACTCTTTCCCGTCCGGCCCGACCATCACATAATGCGATTTGCCGCCAACGCGAAAGTCCAGCTCGTCGACGCGTGTGTCGAAACCCTTTGGCCCGAACCATTTTTCCACATGCTTGCTTTCGGTCCACACATCCCACAAAAGGTCGCGCGGAGCGTCGAATTCGCGGATGATCTCTATTACGTTTTCATTTGCCATTTCTACTGCCGTCATGTTTCTTTCTCCTTATGATTGCTTTATTTAATTTTTATTTCCGTCAGCCATCGCACGCAAAGGTTTTGCTAATTTGTCGTAAAGCGGGGCGGGTCATTTCTTTTTCCCTCTGGCTTTCGCTTTCCCGTTTTCCTTTAGTTCCTTTTTTCCTCCGGCTTCCTGGGCCTGCAGCTCTTTCAGATATTCGTCCAACCGGTCAAAGCTCTGTTCCCAGAAATCGCGGTAGCGGTCGATCCAGTCCAGGGCTTCTTTTAGCGGGGCGGCCTGCAGCGCGACCGGGCGCCATTGCGCCGTCCGGCTTCGTTTTACCAGACCGGCCTTTGACAGCACCTTTAAATGCTTTGAAACCGCCGGGAGCGACATCTTGAACGGCTTGGCGATCTCACCCACCGAAGCCTCGCCCGATGCCAGCTTGGCCAGGATCGCCCGCCGGGTCGGGTCGGCCAGCGCCGCAAAAGTTGAACTGAGATGATCTGTTCTCATATCGTATTTAACCACCTGGTTATTTAACCTATTGGTAAAATACCAAACAGGGGAATGCTTGTCAAGCGTTTTTCTAAAATTTTGCTGTGCCGGTTTTCCGGAAAATTCTTAACAAAATAGGGGGTTTCAGTTATGATAGGGCGCGCTGTTGCTTTTTGGGGATATAAATTATGAAAAGATTTTTGCTTGTTTTGCTGTTTCTTTCCGCCGGCTGCCTTGGGGCATTTTCACAAACACCTGCTCCGACACCGGAAGAAGACCGCGACGTTGTCAAAATAACCACTAATCTGATCCAGCTCGATGTTACGGTGACGGACTCGAGCGGCCGCATCGTTACAGACCTAAAGCCTGAAGAGATTGAGATCTACGAGAACAAGAAAAAGCAGGAGATCACAAATTTTTCCTTTATCAACGCCGAGTCGAAAACAGTCGAACGACAATTGGTGGGTAAAGCTGCCCCTAAGAACAAGCCGTTGATGATCCCGCAGCCTCCGCTTAAGCTTAGACCCGAACAGGTAAGAAGAACTCTCGCCCTGGTGGTGGACGATATCGGTCTTTCTTTTGAAAGCATGAACGCGGTGATCAAAACCTTGAGAAAATTCGTTGACGAGCAAATGCAGCCGAATGATCTGGTGGCGATAGTTCGTACCGCCAGCGGCGTCGGCGCATCACAGCAATTTACCTCGGACAAGCGCCAGCTGCTCGCGGTGATTAACAGAATAAAGTGGTATCCCGGGGGCAAAGCAGGAGTTACGGCCTTTGCGGCGATCGCCCCGGGGATCAGTAAAAACATACGGCCGCCCAGTATGATCGGGAAACAGCCGGACGAAGATGTAAAAGAGGCCGAGGACGAGCGCCAGAATCGATTTCAACTCGGCACCATCTCCGGGATCAATTACATCCTCAAGGGGATGCGGCGTATTCCCGGGCGTAAGTCGCTGGTCCTGTTTTCTGACGGATTTGGTTTTCAGCGCGATGGCGGGGTCAACTCTGATGTGGTGACCAGCTTGCGAGAATTGGCCGATCTGGCAAATCGCAGTGCCGTGATCATTTCCACGCTGGACGCACGAGGCCTGCAGCCGCTCGGGCTCACCGCCGAAGACAGCGTGGGCGAAATGTCTATTCAAGAAGTGCAGTCCAATTTGAGAGCGCGTAGTACCGAGCTATTTGTCACTCAGGGTTCCCTGGATTTTTTAGCTAAGGTCACCGGGGGTGTTTCCATTAAAAATAGAAATGATCTTACTCTCGGATTAGAACGCATTCTCTATAACCAGGCGAGCTATTATCTGGTCGGGTATCAGCCGGACGAAAAAACATTCGACCCGGCGAAGTTGCGATTTAACTGGATCGACGTAAAGGTGAACAGGCCCGGGGTCCGTGTGAGTTTTCGGAGCGGCTTTATCAATCGAAGGGATACAAATAATGAGGGCTTCGCCGCGAAACCATTCACTCCGAAAGCGCAAATATTCGAGGCATTGCTGTCACCGTTTTCGGCCGGCGAGATCACGGTAAATCTGACGCCGATATTTACCGACACCGAGAGGCAAGGTTCCTATCTCAGTTCGCTGATACACGTCAAAGCCTCCGACCTTAAATTTACGGATGAGCCCGATGGGTGGAAAAAGAGCGTCTTCAACATCGTCGTTGCTGCGATGGGCGCGGACGGAACTGTAGTGGATTCCGTCTCTCGCGAACAAGTAATGAGGGTAAAAGGCCCCACTTATGAAAGACTGATGCGCGACGGATTCGTCTACACGATACCGTTTCCCGTAAAAAAACCGGGCCCTTACCAGATGCGCGTGGCCCTGCGCGACGGGGCAACGGCTAAGATCGGCTCCGCAAACCAGTTCGTTGACGTACCTGATCTGAGTAAAGAGAGAGTTACCGTGGGCGGCATAATCCTGCAGAATGTTGATGATAAACAACAGAATACAGGCGATGGAATGCCGGACCTGTCTCAAACGGATTATATCCAGAACACTGCGCTCCGGCAGTTTAGATCGGATTCGGCTTTGTTTTATAACACTACGTTCTATGGCGCTAAGCCGGATGCCGGAAAGAGGCCCCAGCTAAAGACCCAGGTAAAAATATACCGTGATGGAAAAGAAATATTTGCCGAGCCCGAAACCGACTACATCCCGGCGGCAGGTGATGATATCAAGCGGCTGCCGTTTCGCGGTGCGGTACGATTCGCTAACGGTCTTCCGCCCGGCCAATATATACTTCAGATAATCGTCTCTGACCTTTTGGCAAAAGAGAAATATCGCATCCAAAACGCCTGGACGGATTTTGAGATCGTACAGTGATAGGGGAAGTTTCGGATATTATGTGAGGGCCGTTCTTTTTCGGGGTCATAAAAATATGAAGAGATTTTTGCTTGTTTGCCTGTTTCTGGCTGCTGCCTCCCCGGCGGCTTTCGCTCAGACACCTTCGCCGACTCCCGACGAAGACGACCGTGACGTAGTAAAGATCACGACCAACCTGATCCAGATCGACGTAACCGTGACCGATTCCAAAGGACGCCTGGTTACCGATCTGAAACCGGAAGAGATCGAAATATTCGAAAACGACGATAAGCAAACGATCACCAATTTCTCTTTTATAAATGCGGCAGGCAAAGAAAACCCGCCCCTTAAAAAACCGGATAAGAACGCCGCCCCGGTACCCGAAGTGCCAAGGCTTCTCAGGCCCGAACAGGTAAAAAGAATGATCGCGCTGGTCGTGGATGATCTTAGCCTTTCATTTGAAAGTACCGCTCATGTGCGCCAGGCCTTGAAGAAATTCGTCGATGAACAAATGCAGCCCGAGGATATGGTGGCTATTATCCGCACCGGCAGCGGCGTTGGCGCGCTGCAGCAATTTACCTCGAATAAGCGCCAGCTTTACGCGGCCATCGAAGGGGTAAGGTGGAACCCTGCGGGAAAAGCCGACATCAGCGCCGTGGCGCCGATAGACTCCGGTCTCCCCGACTATATCCGCCCGCTCAGCCTGATCGGTAAACAGCCCGATGAAGACACGAGAGAACTCGAACAGTATCGCCAGGATGTGTATACCGTGGGAACGCTTGGCTCGATCAATTATATCGTGCGCGGCATGAGAGGATTGCCGGGACGTAAATCCATCGTTCTGTTTTCCGACGGCTTTAAACTTCAGGCGGACGATTTCGGAATGAATCCCAGAACAATGACCGGCCTGCGGCTTTTGACCGATCTGGCGAATCGCGCCGCCGTGGTCATTTATACGATGGATGCGCGCGGCCTGCAGCCGTTGGGTTTGACCGCCGCGGACAGCATCGGGGGCCTGGATCCGAAGAATGTGACCTCCGATTTTAATAAGCTTAACCAGCGGAGCGGTGGATTTTTTGATTCTCAATCGGGACTGAATTATCTGGCCAAAGTAACCGGCGGGATCGCTATCAGAAATCAAAACGACTTAAGCGACGGCCTGGAAAAGATCCTCGACGATCAAAAAGGCTACTACCTGGTCGGTTACCAGCCTGACGGCGACACCTTTGACCCGATCAAAAGACGATTCAATAACATTGACGTCAGAGTGACACGGCCCGGATTAAAAGTGCGTTTCCGGAGCGGTTTTTTTGGCATTACCGATGAAAATATAAAACCGACTTTTAAAAACGCCCAGGAACAGGTTATCGATGCATTGACCTCGCCTTTTACCACCGGTGAGATCACCATCCGCCTGACGCCTATTTTCACCACTAACGATATTAAGCAGGGTTACTATATTAGTTCGCTTATCCACGTTAAAGCTTCCGATCTGAAATTTACCGATGAACCTGACGGATGGAAAAAGATCGTGTTTGACGTAGTTGCCATCGTCCTGGGTGACAACGGCGTTTTGGTCGATCAGCTTTCCCGCGCGGAAACCATCAAGGTGAAAGATGACACCTATGAAAAAATACTGCGGGACGGTTTTGTCTATGCCGTTCCTTTCCCTATCAAAAAACCCGGGGCCTACCAGCTCAGGATAGCTTTGCGCGACGCGGAAACCACTAAGATCGGCTCTGCCAATCAGTTTATCGAGGTGCCGGATCTGAAAAAACCCCGGCTGGTAGTTTCCGACATTATCCTGCAAAACGTCGAAGCCAAAAAAGGCCAAAACGATTCAGTGGCGCCCGACGATTCTGCCTCCGATTACTTATTGAATACTGCCCTGCGGCAATTTAAGTCCGGCTCCGCCCTGTTTTACAACACGACAATTTTCAATCCCAAGATAAGCTCTGCCGGCAAGCCTGACCTGAAAACCCAGGTCAAGATATTTCGCGACGGCCAGGAGGTCTTTACCTCGGAAGAAACTCCTTATGTTTTAGATGCGTATTCAAATTTCAAGAAGCTGACACTTCGCGGGGCCCTGCGTCTGGGCGAAGCCATGCCGCCGGGTCAATACATCCTTCAGATAATAGTCAGGGATATACCGGCCAAGGAAAAGAACCGTCTTCAAACCAAATGGATAGATTTTGAGATCGTAAAATGATCCCCAAAATACTGTGGAAGTGATCGTCGGCACAGCCGGACATATTGACCACGGCAAAACCGCTTTGGTAAAGGCGCTCACGGGCGTTGATGCCGACCGGCTGCCGGAAGAAAAGCGCCGCGGAATAACTATTGAGCTGGGCTTTGCGGAACTCGATCTGGGCGAACTGCGCATCGGGTTTATCGACGTTCCCGGCCATGAAAGATTCGTTAAGAATGTGCTGGCCGGGGCGCACGGCATCGACCTTGTCGCGCTGGTGATCGCCGCCGACGAAGGCGTAATGCCGCAAACCCGCGAACACTTTGATATCTGCCGCCTGCTCGCCGTTAAAACAGGCTTGATAATTCTCACCAAGATAGACCTTGTCGATGAAGAAATGCTCGAGCTGGCTAAACTCGACGCCCGCGGCCTGGTAAAAAATTCCTTTCTCGAAAATGCCCCGATCGTCTGCGTCAGCGCAAAAACCGGCGAAGGTTTGCCTGAACTTAATAAAGCTCTGCGCGACGCCGCCTCTAAGGTCCCTGCGCGAAATAATAACTATGTGGCGCGTCTTCCGATCGACCGCGTTTTTTCCGTTAAGGGATTTGGCGCGGTCGTTACCGGCACGCTCGTTTCCGGCGAGATAAAAACAGGTGACGAACTGGAGCTTTTGCCGGCCGGGAAAAAAGTCCGTGTGCGTAATTTGCAGGTACACGGCAAAGACGTGGAAAACTCGATCGCAGGCAATAGAGTCGCGGTAAATCTGGGCGGGATAAATACTTCCGATATCGAGCGGGGAATGACACTCGCTCCGCCGGGAGCATTATCGCCTACCCGGAGCATTGATGTGCAAATGGAAGTGTTGCCAGGGAGCGCCAGGCCGCTAAAGACGCGCCAGCGAGTGCGGGTTCATCTGGGCGCCAGTGAGGTCCTGGGCCGGCTGCAGATCATCGGCGAAGCTAACGGGGGTGAAACCGGCGAGATCTCTGCCGGTCAGTCCGGATTTGCTCAAATAAGACTGGAATCCGAAATAGTGGCGATCGCCGGCGAGCGCTTTGTCATTCGTTCCTATTCGCCGCAGATCACTATTGCCGGCGGGACCGTGTTGAATAATTCCGCTGTCCGGCACCGGCGAAAGGATTTTGCGGAGGTAAAGAAGTGGCTAGAGGAAATGACGGCCGCAAAAGACACCGGTGACAAACAGACGCAGCTAAAACTTTTTCTCGCCGCCGCGGGCGAACACGGCCTGACCGCAACCGCCCTCCAGTCCCGCACGGGATGGCGTGACCGTGTATTAGGTGAAACCATTCAAACAGCGACCGGCGCCGTCATCGATGCGGGCGGAATATTTCTCGACCGCGAAAACTTTGAAACCCTGGCTGCAAAAACCGTCGCGGAGATAGAAAGTTTTCACCAGCGCGAACCTTTGGCCCGCGGCATGTTAAAAGAAACTTTGCGTGAAAAATTGTTTTCGCACTTGCCCGTGGAGGTGTTTCACAAAACGCTGCACACCCTGGAAGACCAAAAAAAGATCCTGGCCGAAAAAGACACGGTCCGCGCCTCCTCCTATCACTTGGACCTCACTTCACCGGATCAGGCCATCCGGCAAAAGCTTTTGGATATCTATTGCGGCGCCGGGCTGGAGGTTCCGGTTTTGGACAGCGCTCTGGCTGAGGCCGCCGGGGAGAGTTCGGTGTCTAAGGATCACGCCCGGCGGATCGCCCAATTGCTGCTCGATTCCGGTGAACTGGTGCGGGTTTCCCCCGAATTGCTCTTTCATCGCGATGAGATACACAAGTTGGTCCAAAACATCCGCGCTTTTGCCGGCCGGTCTTCCGATCGGCTGATAGATATTAGTATTTTCAAAGAGTTAGCCGGAGTCTCGCGTAAATATGCTATTCCCCTGCTGGAATACCTGGATCGCGAAAAAATAACGCGCCGCGCCGGTGATAAAAGACTGGTGTTGTAAGAAACTTCTTGCCTTTTGTGACAAAAAAGCGTTACCATTAGGCAAATTCCGAAGAAATTTTGTACCAAGCCGAATTTTGATATTTTGAGTGTTCTAAATGCTTTACGCGGTTACTAAAGCTTCCTTTTACAAAGGAAGTCGAGTTGCCCTGAGACCCGGTTAAAAGCATCACTTTTTTACGGTTAAACAGGCTTATTCCTTTAATTTGCTGCAGTTAGCGGCCAACTCGGTAGTGATCGATAAAAGCGCCTAAACTTTTTGGATTGCCGGAGGGTAACTTATGAAAGATATGCTTTCTATTGGAGTCGGTATAATAGCCGTCGCGATCGGAGCATGGCAAATGTATGCTTATATTACTCAGCCCCCGAAAGACCCCAGCAGCATGCATCTTATCATTGCCATTGCGGCCGCCGTCGTGGCGATCGTCTGCGGTGTTTTCTTTATGCTCGGCAGAGTAAACAAACAGGAAGAGATACACATTACGAAATAACCTCGCTTCCTTAGTAAGATCGGCCCTTTGCGTCCAATTCACCCGAATGGCGCAAGGGGCTTTTTATTTTAAATAAAAAGATCTGTCGGAACCGGGAGCCTTATCCGGTTTGCGGCTCTGCCGCCATGCTGTGCGGAAAGGCTCAGCCTTTCCGGGAATTGTTTCTATAAGTAGGGAGGCTGAGCCTCCCTCAATTAAAATGTCGTCGCCGGTAAGCCATAGGCTTACCGCACATCACTGCGGCAAAGCCGCAATCATCCACCCGTATCGTCGGCCAAAACCTGAATCCGCACGCCCCGCTCTAGACATATTAATTTTTTCGTGTACATTGCGTGTAGGTTTATGAGTGAGACACGTGTACCGACAAGATTTGGGGCCCTGGTTTTTCGCGGAAAGGCGACGCTGCTGCAGGCCAGGCGCAGGGCGGAAAACCTGCTCGATTCCCGCCTGAAACGTTTCCCGCAAGCTAAGAACATCCCGGAATTACCGGCGATCGCCGAATCCAGGACCGCCCTATGGACCGAGACCGCGCCGGAAGAGCAATTTCTGCAGGCCGGTAAAATTCATAATTTAAGGCTGGCCGTGAAGGGGCTTAACGGGCTGGAAGTCCCCGCCGGTTCGGTCTTCAGCTTTTGGAAGCACGTCGGGCGCGCCGGGCGGTCCGGCGGTTACGTCGCGGGCCGGGAACTTCGTGAAGGCTGCATCATTCCAAATGTTGGCGGCGGGCTCTGCCAGCTATCAAACGCTCTTTACGACGGCGCGCTGCAGGCAAATTTTGAGATAGTCGAGCGTCACCCGCATACCCAGGTCATCCCCGGTTCGTCCGCCGAACTCGGGCGTGATGCGACCGTATTCTGGAACTACATCGACCTGCGTTTCCGCGCGCCGTTCACCTACCGCATCGAAGCTTTTTTAGACAGCGAATACTTGACGGTCAAGTTTAAGAGCGATGTCCAAAAACCCCAAGCCTTAATTCAAATTTCAAAACAGAAAATTATAAATTCCGGCTCTGGGGGTCCGAATAGCTGTGCGTCCTGCGGGATCGACGATTGTTTCCGGGTGGTAAAGCACTCGGCAAAAACTCTTGATTTTGGGCGGGCCGCTTTTCTGGTCGATGAATTTACCCCGGAGCTTGACGAATACATTCAGCGGCAAAAAACCGGAAAAGATACTCTGTTTCTACCGCTGGACGGCAAGCGGTTTCGCAAGGCGAATTACGCCTGGAGCGTGAACGGTTTCGCAAAAGTAAACCAAAGTTACCTCGTCACGGCGGAGCGCGCCTATCGTTCCCGCAAACTTGCCGCCCAGGGCGCGGCGCGGCAGCTCAACCTGCTTTCGATGGCGGAGAAATTAGCTGCAGGCTATGCCGCGCGTTTGAAATACGACGCGCTTCATTTGACCGTGCAGCAAAATCTTTTGCCTTACCTTTGGCTGGGCGGTTTTCTGGGCGGGCGCACGTTTGACGTGCTGATGACCGCGCTGCCGATGAGCGAGCTGCAAAAACGTTTGGACACGGCTAAAACTTTGCACCCCGAAAGCAAAACGCTGGGAGATTTTCGGGCCGACCCTCTGTTGGTAAGGGCCGAAGACGAAGCTTTGGCGCGAGCGCGAAAAATAATCACGCCGCATTCCGGCATCGCTTTTCTCTTTTCTGAAAAGGTGGAATTGCTGGAGTGGAAAATGCCGCTGCGCGAACCCCGGGCAGCCGCCAAAAACGGCCGTCCGAAGATCGTCTTTCCGGCGGCGACCGTCGGACGCAAAGGCGCTTACGAGCTCCGCGAAGCTTTGCGCGGGCTTGATGTCACGCTTATCACCGTCGGAGCGCAGATCGAGGGCGCCGATTTCTGGCAGGGCTTTGATACCGAGCAGCGCCCCGCCACTAACGGCTGGCTCGACGATGCGAGCCTGGTCGTCCTTCCCGCCTTTGTCGAACACCGGCCCCGCCGCCTGCTCGAAGCCGCCGCCCGTAAAATTCCCGTCATTGCTTCCGAAGCCTGCGGCGTGTCGCATATCGATGGTATTGAGACAGTAGAGGTGGGCAGTATAAATGACCTGAAAGAGAAAATTTTGCAAACAATGCAGCCTGTACCGCCGGTAATAGCATAGCCGGCCGAATTCCATTTGTTTATTTCGCGTGCTTCGTGTTTAAATTTCGGGCACTCAAATAAAAAGACCCTCGATTTCTCGAAGGCCTTTTCATAAAGTTTTTTTTCCAAATTACCAGCGGTTGTTTCCTCCGCCTCCGCCGCGTCCGCCGCCATAGCCGCCGCCACCGCCGCGATGACCACCACCACCGCCGCCGCCTCCGCCGCGATTTTCGCGCGGGCGAGCTTCATTGACTTTCAGCTCACGGCCGTTAAGTTCTTTGCCGTTGAGTTCCGCGATAGCCGTTTCGCCTTCGGCCTGTGAAGCCATTTCCACAAAACCGAAACCGCGTGAGCGGCCGGTGTCGCGGTCTTCGACGACATTGGCCGATTCGACCGTGCCGACCGATGAAAAGTGCTGCTGCAGATCGTCGTTAGTAGTTTGAAAAGACAGATTTCCTACGTAAAGTTTCATAAATAAAAATTATCCTCATCCCCTGTATTCAGGGAATATCTGTAAGAAGCATTGGAACAGGATTTAACTTCGAAGAAACGGTCAGCTGCGAAGGGTCGAGTCCGGTACTCAAAAAATAAGCGTGGCTTCTTTTAACCAAATAACAGCCAACTCTCGAACTCATCCCTGACGCCGTCAAATGAAACTCTAGACTGGCGCATCACCGTTGATGCGCGAGAGAAGGATTAACAATTATTAATAATGCACAATTCGCGAAATCGTTGCAACTGTTATTTTTAATTATTCCTGGTGAGATATATTTTTTCGCAAGCCCCCTGGCGAAGCGCTGATGATGATAACGCCTAAATTGATTTTAGCTTTCATTTATGGAACACTCTAAAACGCCAGATGACTCCATCGGAAGCACTTTCATTTCCCAGACAGCAAACGAGCGCGGACATTGCGGCCGGCGAACAGGTGTGTCCCGTTTGCGCGCGCGAGACGGACGAATACGTTTCGATTGACACTTTGCCGGAGAGGCTGGCCAAACTGATCCGCGCCAATGCGCCGGGTTCATCGGCCGCGGAAAATGTCTGTACGCGCTGCGTCGATCTTTTTTCCCGCGCGCGCAGGCAGATCGTAAAAGACGCCGCGATGGCCAAGGACGGCTCGCACGTGCTTTCCACACCGCTGCGGCTCGACGCCGACGAACGCTATACCGGCAAAGGCGTCACGATAGCTTTCCTGGATTCCGGATTTTATCCGCACAAAGACCTGACCGTTCCCGAAAATCGCATCCTCGGTTACCGCAGCCTGCTGGATGAAGAAGACGATCTCACTTCACTCTTTGAGCCCGACGTGGCGAGCTGGCATGGAATGATGACCAGCGTGGTCGCCGCCGGGAACGGCTCGCTTTCCAACGGCTTTTACCGCGGCATCGCGCCCGAATCGAATGTCGTGCTGGTAAAACTCGCTAAAACCGGCCGCATCAGCGAACAGGATATTCAAACAGGGCTGGAATGGGTGCTGGAAAATCGCGCGAAATACGACATCAAGGTTGTGAATATTTCCGCCGGCGGCGATTTTGAACAGTCTTACCTGCACGACCCTTTGTCGCAAACGGTTGAGGAATGTGTAAAAGCGGGGCTGGTGATCGTCTGCGCCGTGGGCAATGCCGGCAACGCTCCCGGCCATCCGGTTTTTCCGCCGGCCAGCGCGCCTTCGTCTATCGCGGTCGGCGGGCTTGACGATAATAATTCGATCAATCGCGCCCAACGCGGAATGTACCGCTCTTCGTATGGGCCGACGCCCGATGGTTTTCAAAAACCAGAGATAATAGCGCCCAGCATCTGGGTGCCCGCGCCGATCCTGCCCAACACGCCGACCGCCAAAGAAGCCGCGCTTCTCGAAATTCTCGACAAGGCAAAGAACAGCGACCTGCACGGTATCATCCGGGCGAACCCGGGTGTGGTGGCCGAGCTCGATGCCGCGCTTAACCAGCCGGTCTATGCCCTGCGGCAGATCATCGCGCTGCAGATACGCGATGAAAACGTTATCAACCGCTATTACAAATACGTCGACGGAACTTCCTTTTCCGCGCCGATAGTTTCTTCCGTCGTCGCCTGTATGCTGGAAGCCAATCCCGGGCTTACGCCGCAGCAGGTCAAGCGCATTTTGATCTCGACCGCCGAACGCCTGCCGCATTACGAGGTCGACCGCCAGGGTTGGGGCGTGATGAATCCGCGCATGGCTATCGAAACCGCTCTGTCCTTCTCATCTGAAAGCGCATGACAGATCTGGCGACAATTAAAACACCCGCGCTCATTCTCGACGCCGAGAAGATGAAGCGCAACGCCGCGCGGATGAGCGAACGTATCACATCGCTCGGCGTGAAATTGCGGCCGCACGTCAAGACTCACAAATCTATCGAGATCGCCCGCATCCAGACTGCCGGCCCCATTGGCGATGGCGGCCGCATAATGGTTTCCACGCTCGCCGAGGCCCGCGCATTTTTGGCCGCCGGTTTTGACGACATCACCTACGGCGTGCCGGTCGAGCCCGGTAAATTTGCCGAAGTTTTTGAGCTTGCCCGCACCTGTAAAAGATTCGCGGTGCTGACCGACGATGCGGAAACCGCGTCTCTGCTCGCGGCAGAGAGCGAAAAAGCGGGCGCTGAAGTTTCCGTCTTTCTCGAAGTCGACACCGGCGATCATCGCAGCGGCGTGGCGCCGGATTCCGACTCCGCGCTGGCAATTTCCCGCCTGATCGCGGATGCGAAAAGTTTGCGCTTTGCCGGCATATTGACGCACGCCGGGCACTCGTACGATGCTCCCGAGGCCGGGCAGCGGTTGACGATCGCCCGCGCCGAACGCGACCTCATGCGCGGCTTAGCCGGAAAGCTAACCGCGGACGGCATCGAGGTTCCGGATGTGAGTGTCGGCTCGACACCGACCATGGCCGCGATCGATCATCTCGATGGCGTAACCGAAGCCCGCCCGGGAAATTATATTTTTTACGATGCGTTCCAGGCAAAACTCGGCAGCTGTTCGTTCGCCGATTGCGCGCTGACGGTCCTGGCCGCCGTCGTCCACCGCAGCTTTGACCGCCGTCAGGTCATCGTCGATGCCGGCGCCATCGCGCTCTCAAAAGATCGCGGCGCGGTGCAGTTCGACGCGGGCTGCGGTTACGGCACCGTGCTCGATCTCGAAGGAAATTCGCTTGGGCTGCATATCGATGGGGTGTCGCAGGAGCACGGCAAGATCTTCGTGAGCGAGGATGCGCTGCTGGCGAAACTGCCGGTCGGCACGCGCCTGCGCATTCTGGCTAATCATTCATGCCTGACCGCCGCGCAATTTGGGTCTTACCACGTGCTGGAAAACAACCTCGTCATCGATCGCTGGCAGCGCGTCAATGGTTGGTGATCTTTTCAGTTTTCACATGTTGTTAGCGTAAACTAACAGTCACGGCCTTTTAAATTGCCACTAGCTTTAGCTAGTGGATATAAGAGCAAAAATTCTTTCGGCTTTAGCCGAATAGAATTAATTGGGCTAAAGCCCTAACTATAAAATAATTCGTAGCCACTAGCTAAAGCTAGTGGCAATTTATACAAGCCATTCAGCTATCAGGAGTAATCTTATGCGCCGCAATTTTCTGCAACTTTTCACGCTTATTCTCATCCTTTCGTTCGTCTCGTTAGCTCAAACAGCTTCTCTCGATGACAAGCTTAAAGAGATCGACGCCTATGCGCAGAAAGTCCTGACTGACTGGAGCCAGCCGGGCATGGCGATCGCGATCGTAAAAGACGACAAGGTGATTTTCGCTAAGGGTTATGGCGTGCGTGAACTGGGCAAGCCCGACAAGGTTGACGAAAATACGCTCTTTGCCATCGCGTCCAACTCCAAGGCATTCACCACCGCGGCGCTGGCTATTTTGGTCGATGAAAAGAAATTGAACTGGAATGACAAGGTCACGAAGTACCTGCCCGATTTTAAGATGCCGGACGATTATGTCACCAACGAAATGACCATTCGCGATATTGTCAGTCATCGCTCCGGCCTGGGCACTTTTAGCGGCGACCTGCTCTGGTACGAAACCACTTATTCACCGGCGGAAGTTTTGCGCCGCGTGCGTTATCTGAAACCGACCTCGAGTTTTCGCTCCGCTTACGGTTATCAGAATTTGATGTTTATCGCCGCCGGCCAGGTGATCCAAAAAGTATCGGGCAAACCGTGGGCGCAATTCGTCAAAGAACGCATTCTTGATCCGCTGGGGATGTCGCGCACCACGACGAGCGTCAAGGATCTGAAAGACAACGCGGCGATGCCGCACAACGAGTCCGGCGGCGCGATGCGTGTGCTGCACCGCGGAGACGTGGACGACGCAGATTCCGCCGCGGGGCTTAATGCGTCGGTCGCCGATCTTACCAAATGGATCCGCCTGCAGCTCGGCCGCGGCACTTTCGAAGGAAAACAGATCTTTAGCTCGCAGCGTTCGTGGGAAATGTGGCAGCCGAATATTATGATCCCTATTGGCGAAGGCGCGGCCAAAGCAAATCCGACCCGCCATTTTAACAGTTATGCGATGGGCTGGTTCACCTTCGATTACCAGGGCAGAAAAGTGATGAATCACAGCGGCGGCTTAGACGGAATGCTTTCCTACACGACGCTCGTGCCGGAAGATAATCTCGGCTTTGTCGTGCTGAGCAACGGCGAAACGCCCGCTTTCTCAATAATGAACAGCACCATTCTGGATATTTTTACGAATGCCCCGAAACGCGACCGCAGCACGGAATTGCTAAAGCAGACAAAAACCGCGAAAGAAGCCGAGGCCGCCGAGATCAAAAAAGCCGATGATGAGCGTAAAGCTAATACTAAACCAACGCTCGCACTCGCGGATTACGCCGGAACTTATTCGAGCCAGATGTACGGCGATGTCACCATCGCGGCGGAAAACGGAAAACTCGTTTTGCGGATGATTCCCGCGCCAAATTTTGTCGCCGATCTCGAGCACTGGCAGGACGACACCTTCCAGATAAAATGGCGCCCCAGCGTGGCCTACAATTTCCCGCGCGGCTTCGTCAGTTTTACCGTCACCGCCGGCAAGTCCGACCAGCTAAAGATCGACCAGCCGAATAACGATTTCTGGTTCTACGAGTTGGAGTTAAAAAGGACGAAATAGCTATGCCGCGAATACTCCTGATAGTTTCCCTGCTCATATGTGCCGGGTTGGCGTGCAGGAATGGGGCCGGTTCTACTACCAGCGAACCGAATGCCGGAAACAACAACATCGTTGCGGAAAAAGACGGCTCCGAGGCCGGCGCTGCCGACAGCGGAAGAACGGGCGATAGCCGGACCATCGCGGGCGGAGTGTTAAACGATAAAGCCACCCAAATGCCCCAGCCAGGATACCCGCCCGTCGCTCGCGCGGTCAGAGCAGCAGGAAAAGTTGTGGTAAATATCGAAGTGGCACCCGACGGCAGCGTTGTAAGCGCCAGAGCCGAAAGTGGCCACCCGCTCTTAAGAGCCGCCGCCGTTGCGGCTGCCCGCCAGGCAAAATTCAAACCCGGCCCTGCTGCGATCTCCGGCTCGCTGGAATATGAATTCACGGCCCCGTGAAACAACCGGAGTTAGTCGGTTTCTGCTGGTCACAGGGCAAAACCCGGGATGAGGCTTTAGATAATATTCGTGAAGCGATCGATCTGTTCCTCGACCCTGAAGATGCTCTGTCATCCGTGTATTAATAAAGCGTACTTAAAACACCAGGCTTTATTCGTGTTTCTTCGTGTAATTCGTGGCCAACACTTTGATCAAAGATCACCAAATACCCGGATCAAACCTAATCTAACCAATCCCCTCTTTTTGTTGCGGTGATAAAAGGAAAATCCTATATAATCACCAGACCGCACACACGGTAAATTTACTCTCAAGGAGCCCACGAAAATGAAAAAATTAAGATGGATATTTACGTTCGCAATGTTGGCAACGGCCGGTTTTGTGGCCATTTCCACACAGCGCAGCCACGCACAGGGGTACTTCGCCTTTTACGCCAGCGTGATAAACGCTTCAAATGGCGAATTTCAATACACCGGCGCCCTGGCCGCCGATACCGAAAAGAATCTTAAGAGCGCGGCAGCGGCTGCCAGCACTAACGGCACCGCCATTCTGATCGGTAACGGCAGCGGCGCTATCGATGAGCCCATCACCGATATTCAGATAGTAGGTATCGGCGGTAAAGCATACGGCGAGATACAGTTCTGCCCGCCGGAAGAATAAAAGCAAACGCATGTCTCCCACTTGAAGTTGCTTTTATTTGCTCAAACTCGACAAAACATCGCACTATGTGCCAAAATTCTCTGTTATTAACACTTTATTCGTAATACAATCATTAAAAGGAGTTTTTTAAGTAATGGAAGAAAACGGAACTGCCCCGGCGGCAGAAGCAGTAACAGCGCCAAAAGCCGAGGAAACGGCCGCCGAAGCAACAGCAGCGGCAACGACCGAAACACCGGCTGCGGAAGCACCTGCTGAAGCACCCATCGAAGCACCTATCGAAGCCCCGGTCGAAGCAGCAGCAGAGCCGGAAGAAATTTCGTATCACGCGGTAGAAAAAGAAGGCCATGTCACGGCGATCTGGGAAATGCAGGGACGCAAGCACCTGCGCACGATCGACCCGCGCTCCAGTGAGGGTAAGCAGATCATGGAACTATACACCGCCGAAACCCACGAATAATTTCTCATCAGCTCAATTTATTCTAATAAAAAAGCCGTTCGCTGGTTGAACGGCTAGCTTTATCTGTGTTTTTGAGTACCTGCTTTAGCGGACTGCCGCGGCGGAAGCCCGATTATTAAGGAGGGCTGAAGAAAGCCCTTGCTTACGCGCAGGCTTCTGTCTGATCTCTAAGCTATATTCACGACATCTTCGCGCGTCACGCCCGGAATCTCCAATATCATGTCCGCACCATAAGCCTTGGCCGGAGTCTGAAATCCGCGCGGAGCGTGGCCGGCAATTATCCGCTCGGCGATCTTGAGTGCGGCATATACCGTCAGGTCGTAGGCTTCCGGCCCGAACAGGCGAGAGACAACCTTGTTGCCCTCTTCATCCGAAGCTTCCCCGTAAAGATATACTTTCCCTTTAGCGCGCTCCTCGGCCGAAGCGCCGCCCGGCGGAATACGCGATTGCAGGTATTTCTGCGCCGGCTTTGTCGCCAGCAGCCATCCGATATAACGGCTTAAGACCATCATCTTTTGCGCCTGCGGCGGGACGACCGTATAGACTTCGATATTCGGAATGCCCGTCGAGTAATAGGCGGTCGAAACATCGCCCCAGGGAATGGTCACGCCGCGTTTTAAGACCGGGCCAAAATCTATCGGGCGCACTTTCCACGCCGCCGGAACGCTCACTATCTCACCGTTGCGGCGAACCGCGCCGCCGCGTCCGATGTTCATTACCATGGTGGCCTGGGTGCCGTGGGAAATTTTCCCCGTTCCATGAAAAGCCAGCGTCAGATCTGTCGCCGAAGGCAGGCGGTTCTTTAAATGCAGCGCCAGCGAATCCGAAGGCACGACGTCAAACCCCGTGCCCGGCATTATCATAATATCCGCCGCCTTAGCTTTTTCATCCAGCCGCGCCATTGCTTCAAAAACCGCGATCTCACCGGTAATGTCCAGATAGTGTCTTCCGGTACGCAGGCAGGCCTGGCACATTGGCTTCGAGGTTATGGAAAACGGCCCGGCGCAATGGAGCACAAAATCCACTTCGTTCAACGCGGCTTCGAGTTTGTCGGTTTCTTCGAGCGAGAAAACGCGAAATTCCAAACCGAGCTCCGCCGCCAGTTTCTCGATGCTTTCCTTTTTCCGTCCTGCCAGGATCGGTTTTAAGCCGCGCGAGGCTGCTTCACGCGCAATGATCTCGCCCGTGTAACCGTTCGCTCCGTAAATAAGAAAATTCATAGTTAATTCTCTTTCAGGATCTCCTGCACGCGCCCGACCTGGCCGTCGGTCAATCTTACTTTAATTCCGTGCGGGTGATGCGAAGAATTGGTCAGGATGTCTTTTACCGTGCCCGTAGTCTGCTTAGCCGTACGCTGGTCCTGTTTTAGGACGATCGCCACTTTTAAGCCCGGGCTAATATTTTTTCGCTCGCGGTGAGGCATTTTGAGATCAAGCCGACCTGTCTACCGGCTTAAAACCGGCGATATATTCGACCAGAAACTGCCGTAATTTATGCCAGTTCTTTTGCCTGTATTCCTGATATTCCGGGCTTTCATTTCCGTTATGCTGGTACAAAATGACATACGCGTCGAGCAGGTCGAGCTCGTTCAATTTCAGAAGATTTTCGAGATATGGATCCAGTTTAACGATCTTTTTATTCTTTAACTGGAGGTTCACCGCAACCGCCACGCTTTTTAGCGCCTGGACATCTTCGGACACCGTCGGTGCGAATTTTCTTCCGTTAGCTGCCTTTTCAAAATCCTTTTTTTGACGTTCCCGTGTTTGGGTAAATGACGCCCAGTTGGCCGTGCCGTCATCTGCTTTGAGCAGCTTGGGATCGATCACTATCAGATAAGAATCACTCTCCTCGCTTCCCGGCGCGGAGATGAAAGGGCTGCTCTTTCTCGGGGCATGTTCCCGCACCGTTTCCCAGAACCTGCCCCAAGCCAGTCTGGAATCCGGTTCGGCAATTATCGCGTCGGCGAATTTCTCTACCGCCTCGGGTATTTTTTTCTGATAGAGCAGCGCGTCTCCCCAAAAACGATAGGCGACCTCGTTGTTCTTATCTATCGAGACCGCTTTTGCAAACCAGGCCTCTGATTCCTTGTATCTCTTGAGCGAGTAATAACAATCTCCGGCAAAAACTGCGGCCTCATAATTTTCCGGGTCCAGATCATAGGCCCGTTTATAGGCGGTAAAAGCCTTTTCATATTCGCCCCGGCCAAAGAAGCTCTCGCCCTCGCGAATTGCATCTTCGACGTCCTTATTTGAAGTGCTAAAGCCGACGTCGACCTGCATTCCCGCCTCGATCTTGTCCAGAAAATGCAAAGCCGTCACGTTTTCGGTGCCGAGTTTTTTCGCTTTTCGCAATATCTCGCTGCCGCGGACAAACTCTTTTCGACGCTGCTCCTCGTCTTTAACCGTTACCGAATTTAACAGGATAGCCACGCCGAAATGAGCCTGGACCTCAGCGTCGTTGGGATAGCGCGGGGCGGCCTTTTCCAACAGCGGCAAGGCATTCAGGTGACGCCCTGTTCTAATAAATTCCAGGGCTTGTGCCAATTCCGGGTCATTGTCTTTATTTGCCTGGGCGGGGGCATAGCTCGTAAAGATCAAAAGACAGAGCACTATTAACAGTGTGCGGTGGTATTTCATATATTTCGGCTCCTTTGCAGGCGGCTTTACTGACTCTGCTGTATTCTATTTCACCAGCGCCTTTTTTAGAAGCATTATCTGACCGAGATGGTAAGCGTTATGATCGGCCACGAGCAGGGCTTCGCGCAAAAGTGTTTGCCCGCTGCCGTGCGGTATCTTGCCATAGAGATCGTTCTTGGCGTCGGCGACCAGATCCCGCATCCTTTTCAGGTCTTTGTGGATCTGCCGGACAGATTTTTTCCAACCCTTTTCATCACCTTTGGGGCCTTTCGCGCCTTTTTTTGGCGGCCAGTAACCGTCGGGAAATTCGGGCGATTCGTGATCTGCGGCGCAGCTAAATTCCACGATGTCCCATTGCGCCAGGCGCAGATGCTCGAGCAGGTCCCACGCCGAGTGCGGCGAATGCTTTACTTTTTTATTTATCTTTCCCAGGGGAAAATCTTTCAGCGCATTTTTCAGATCGATGTGCGCGGATTTCCCATCCAGTAATTCCAATACGTGCGTGCGTAATTCTTTTTGCTTATCCATAACCCCACCTTAAAATATTTTTAACCCCATTTTCCGGGTACTTTCAAGTTTATCAAGAAACGTGGCCCGGTCTATCTCTTTTGCGCCCAGCATCTCAAAATGCGGTGTCATCACCTCGATATCGAGCCAGGTCGAGCCGCGCTCTTTCAGGTATTCGATCAAAAAAAGCACGGCGAATTTCGAAGCGTTAGAGCGAAAATGAAACATGCTTTCGCCGCAAAACACGCCGCCGCAATCTACCCCGTAAAGCCCGCCCACCATTTCTTCGCCTTCCCAGACCTCGACGCTGTGCGCCAAGCCCGCCCGGTGCAGTTCATAAAAGCCGCGCACAAACTCGCCTGTGATCCACGAGGGGCCGCGCTGCCCCTTGCGTTCCACCGCGCGGCAGGTCCTGATCACCCCCAGAAAATTACGGTCGAGAGAAAAAGTGAACCGGGTTTTTTGCCATTCGCGCCGCAGGCTACGCGGTATTTTCAGATCGGCAAATTCGAGGATGGCGCGCCGTTCCGGGCAATACCACGGCAGCGGCACATACGGGCTGACATCCCACGGAAAAATACCTTTGTGATAGGCTTCCCTAAGGGTTTCGACCGTTAGCGGGGTGCCGAAACACACGATGTCTTTGGCGTCGAAATGCGCGCCTTCGACCTCGAGCCATCGCGGAAAATCATGCGTCCGCAGATCGGGGAAGTATTTATTTTCTATACTGTTTGCAGCTTCCATTTACCACGCCGGAAAAGCACACCCGTAATGAGCGCATAGACTGAAAAAGCTATCGTGATCGCCCAAAATACACCGTATACCTGCATGCTCGTATGGTAAGCCAAAACATAAGCCAACGGAATCTCGAACAGCCAGAAAATAAACAGATTTATGTAGGTCGGCGTCCAGGTGTCACCGGCGCCGTTAAATGAAGTGCCGAACACCATGCCGAATGCATAAAAAACAAAGCCATAGGCCACGGTCCGCAGGCAGTGCGCCGCATATTCGACCACCACCGGGTCTTTATTATCGAAAAGCCCCACTATCGGATAGGCGAAGATGACGAACAGCAAGCCTGTCACTCCCAGAAAAGCCGCGTTGTAAAATGCCGCCTTCCAGACCGCTTCTTCAGCTCTCTCAGGTTTTCCCGCGCCTAACGATTGGCCGACCAGCGTGGCCGCGGCGTTGCTCATTCCTATCGAAGGCAGCAGCGCAAATATGATCACCCGGATCCCGATCACGTACCCGGCCAGCGCTTCGCTGCCGAATCCCGACATGATCCGGATCAAACCCATCCAGCTCAGCATACCGATAGTGACCTGAAACATCGCCGCGCCCGAAAGTTTGACCATGTGCCAGATCAAGACAAAATCGGGTATCCAGTGATGTGCCTGAATTTCAAATTTGTTGCCGCGCCGCAGCAGCATCGAGAATGCAAAGAGCACGCCCACGCTGCGTCCGATGGTCGTCGCCACCGCGGAACCCACCACGCCCAGTTCCGGAAAAAACCATAATCCGAAAATAAAACACGGGTTGAGAATGATGTTGATCGTATTTGCCAGGATCAGGGTGCGCATCGCGATCGCGGCATTTCCCGCGCCGCGAAAGATGCCGTTGATCAGAAAGATCATCACCACGCTCATCGAACCGCCCAGCAGAACCCGGGTAAAATTCACGTGCTCAATGACATCGGGCGCGGCGCCCATCAACTCTAAAAACCGGTGAGCGAAGAGCGCCCCGGCCACTCCGAAAACGGCCGATACGATCAGGCCCAGATAGATCACCTGCACCGCTGTTTTCGCCGCGGCCTCCGGATTTTTTTCGCCGATGCGCCGGGCCACCGTCGCCGTCGCGCCTATACTTAAGCCGATCGCCACGGCATAGACCAATGTGATCAGCGATTCGGTAATTCCGACTACCGCCACGGAATCCGCGCCGAGCTTGGAAACAAAGAAAATGTCCACGACGGCAAAAAGGCTCTCCATGAACATCTCGATCACCATCGGCACCGCCAATAAAAATATCGCCAGCCCGATCGGGATCTCCGTCAGATCACGCTTCGTTCCCCACACCGCTTCGCGCAGGATCGACCAAAAAGAATTGTTCATCTCTGCCTCAGGCAGAGTTTTATCGAAGTTTTCCATATAAAGAATTTAAAATTATTAAAAAACAATTGAGACACAAAAGTGCCTGAAAGAATTTTTTACCGTAGGCGTGAGACCGGCGGCAAACCATTAACGAGCGGATTTAGAGGACAAGGTTCTTCATAGTTTTGAAACTATAACATAAAGAAGCACGGCTGCAAAAATCTACAGCCAGGCCTTTTTTGCTCGCATGTAAAATCGGCAGCTGTAAACTGATAGCTGTCAGCTAATTGATTTTTAATGGGTCAGTGCTAAATATAATTCTTTTTTAAAAACTGAATCGCACTTCAAATTCGATACGGCGGTTGCCTGCCTGGCTGCCCCCGCCGCCGCCAAATCCAAAACCCCCGGCCAGCGAAGTCGATTGGCCAAAAAACAGCGAGCGTAGATTTCCTACCGGCGTGCCCAGATTGGTGCGGTTAAAAATATTGCGGATCTGCACGGCAAATTCCAGGCTGAAACGTTTTTCATCATCGCCACCACCGCCGCTGCGTTGTCCTCCACCGCTGCCAAACGGGCCATTTCCCCCGCCCCTTCTTCCTCCGCCGCCCCCGCCTCCGCCTCCGCCTTGCGACGATGCGGAAGCCTCCTTCCCGCTGCCGCCGAAACCGAAAGTTTTAGCGGCGCGCAGATTTACATTAAAAAAATCCGGGCCGCGGCCGTAATTACGCGGGATGATGGTATCGCCGGGATCGGGCGTCGGGTCAAAAGCGCCAAAAGGTGTGATGACAATACCGGGCTCCGCCAGATCGGTGGCAAAGGCTGGACGCTCCGTAAAAAGATTATCGCCGTTTAGATCTGCGCCCGTCGTGATATTGAAAGGAACACCCGAACGATAGGTAATGAACGGGCTCAGCCGTATTCCCCACGGCGCCGTAAAATTTCCGCCCACGGTAAAGCGGTGCCTGATATCGAGCGCCGCATTGCCGTATTCGCCCGTCAGGTCATATGAATTTGCCGGAAAACTTCCCGCGCCGTCCGAGTCGCTTTTCGCCCCGCCAAAGGAATAATTTGCAAAGAGCGATACGCTCTCCAGAAAATTTGAACGAGCGTTCAGGATCAGTTGGTTTTGATCGAACCGCCCGGTGGATTCGTATTGAAAAATATCTCCCCTTGTCGGATCGGGGCGCACCCCGTCAAGCGGCGCATTGATGTTGCGTGACCGCAAGAGCCGCCGGGTTCGCGCATTAACAAAGGTGGCGCTAAAAGTTGTCTTAAAGGGAAGCTGCCGCTCGACGGCAAAGGCGGCCTGCATCGTATAGGGCGCCTGCAGACCGGCGGACACCGATCGGATTATACTGGTGCCCGGCAAAACCGCGCCGATCTGTGCCGCGGTCAGCGAATTTGTCACGCCATCTGCGGTAAAGGCCGGCTGGTCTAAAAGCATGATCGCGATCTGCCTTCTGACCGGGTCGGGATCATCCGCGCTGACCGTATAATTTATTTGATTTACGCCATTAAAACGGATCGCCTGGAGCGTCAGATTCTCGCTGAAGCGGTCGTAAAATATACCGAACCCGCCGCGAAAAACGGTCTTGGCCTGGCCCTTTCCACCGGCGCCGGGCGCATAGGCAAATCCGAAGCGCGGCGCAAAATTATTGTTGCTCGAAATATTGTTTTGATTCTCGTAACGCAGCCCGAATGAAAGCGTGAGTTTCGGGCTATAGCGCCAATCATCCTGAAAGAAAACACCCAGGTCTCTTTGGCTCACGCCTGCTTCCGGCGTTCCGCCGGCGATGGTAAATTGCGTCGGGATAGCGCCCGGTAAATTGAGAATAGTATTACGGTACTGGTCGAGCGTGGTAAATGTGTACGTGCCCGCAAAATTATTCGGCGACGCGTTATCGAATTTATTAAAACGCAGCCGGGCGCCGAATTTAAATGCATGCCTTCCCCGCACGACCGACATGTAATTTTGAAATTCAAAACGGTCTTCGTCGGAAAAACCGGACCCCACATTTGCGCCGCCGCCGGTAAAGGCGTCGTTGACGCGAACGGTCGGGTTGCTGGCGTCGCCTTCCTGTCGGCTGCTGCGGCGAATATATTGAAAACGCGCTTCGTTGATCACCGTCGGGCTAACTATCGCCGTTTCGGTCAAGCGGATGCTTTGATCGCTGTTGTGCGTATCGTATGCCCGCGTAAGCAGATCGAAACCGCCCAAACCGGCATTTTCCGAATTGGAACGGGAAAAATTGTAACGCGCGACGAGCGTGTTGTTTTCGTTGATCTTGAGATCGACACGCGGGCTAAACTCAAAGTCTTTTGACGGCGTCCGCACGGCCAGTTGAAACGGCACGACATTTAAACCGGGGTCGAGGATCAGAGCATTGATCAGCGCATTATTGTCGGTAGCCTGGTACTCGATATCAAAAAAGAAAGACGCGCGTTTATTGAGCAAAGGCCCGCCCAGGTTGCCGTCGATATTGCGAACCTGAAACGGAGCGCGGTTCGGCGCAAAAGGATTGCGCGAATTAAAAGTTTCGTCTTCGAATTCAAATTCTATCTCACCGCGATATTTATCCGTGCCGGGTTTGGTCAGTATCTCGATGCGCCCAAACCCGAGACGGTCGTACTCGGAAGAAAACGGATTTTGATTTATGCGGATCTCGCGAATGGTATTGCGCGGCGGCATTCTTCCCCCGCTAAAACCATCGATAAAGATCTCTCCGCCGTTCGGTCCCGCGCCCGGTCCCGCCAGCGCCTGTAAGGCCGCGGCCAGTTCATCCGGGTCGTCGGGCAGCGCTTCTATGTCCTTGTCCTTTAGCACGATAGCGCCGGCAGAAGCTTCGGGGTCGGTGCCCACGGCCGCCTCTTTCTCTACCGCGACCTGGGTTTCCTGCGCAGCGATGTCGAGCGCAATATCGAGTGATACACTTTTTCCCGCTTCGACGACAACTTCGGTGTTTTCATAATTTGCGAAACCGGGCGCGCTGACCCGCAAAGTATATTTTCCCGCCGCCAGACCGCCGATAGTAAACGAGCCTTCCTGGTTGGCCTGCGCCGTTTTTTCCGCGCCGCTTTCGTTCACCGCCGTCGCCGCCGCACCGCCGATCAGCGCGCCGACCGAATCGACCACCTTGCCGCGGATCGAACCAGTCTGCTGCGCGTGTCCCAGCTGCGTCAAAATAAAAAGCGCAAGCACCGCTAAAAGCAGTCCCGCGCCGCGAAATAAATTCTTTCTTAAATAATCCGTCACAATCATAAACCCCTTGAAAACTAAATATTTAGCTATGTAAAAAGCCTTTTGACGGAGAGTATATAAAAAAGCAGACGAATGCGTCTACCTCATCTTAGACGCAAAAATGGCCGGATCTGGTTACAGGAAAATGATGTGCGGAAATAAGGGCTTGCTGGTGTCACGCATAACAGATCTTTAATTCGTGTTATTTGTGTAATTAGTGGCAAATAATTAATGCACGGTTTTTGCTGTTAATAAAATTTGATAAAGAGACTCGTTCACAAGGCTTGCTTTACATAGTCACGTGCTTCAGCGCGTGGTTTAGTCAACTAAATAAAAATCAGCCGGTTTCAACCGGCTTCTCAAACGAGGATCTTTTCCGGCGCTTTATGCCAATTTCAAAATTCACTTACGTCTTCGCTCAGTAAAATGCCGCGCTCTTTGAGAAATCCGTCGGCTTCATCATTCCCGCTAATTGAACCGGACTCATAAACTTGGGAGCGCCTCATCTTACCACTCCAAAAATGAAGTCAGAACCGGGAGGCTCCCCTCCTGCCAGAGGAGGGGTGGCAGCCGTTTCGGCTGACGGGATGGTGGGAGAGCGACCGGGTTCTTTACTCGCTTTTGCTTCTAAACTGTTTTCGAACGCTACGCGTTCGTGCAGGCAGGATGCCTGCGCTCCCAGGAAGAGCGGATCAAATTTTACTAAACAGCAGCGGTCCTCAAAAACCTCTATTAAAAAACTTCCTGCTTTAAGTTATCCTGCCTGGGCGCGGGAGAACGCGCATGTTATTTGAAAGTTCCAAATTTCCCAAAAGCGTGTTCCAAAAGCGTTCCGGTGTTCCACTCGCGCACTCACCCAGGTGGAACGGAACACTTTAGGAACTTATAATGGGATAAGCAGTTATCGGCTTTGGGTGTTCCATCTCCCTGCAATTCTGTAAAAAGACGGGCACAGCAGGCTAAAACTTTAACGCCAACTGCGTATCTTTCTCATCCACTTCGACGCTGCCGCCTTCGGCCAGTTTGCCGAACAGGATCTCGTGAGCCAGCGGCTGTTTGATCTTGTCGTGGATGAGGCGCTGCATGGGGCGGGCGCCGAATTTCGGGTCAAAGCCGTGTTTGGCAAGCCATTCGCGGGCGGCATCGGTGAGTTTTACCAGCACGCGTTTTTCTATCAACTGGCTGTTGAGCTCGGTGATAAATTTATCGACGACGAGTTTGATCATGTCCATCCCGAGCGGTTTAAATGGCACCCAGGCGTCGAGGCGGTTGCGAAACTCCGGCGTAAAGGTGCGCTCGATCACGCCCTTGGCCTGGCCCTTGGTATCGCTGGCGTTGCGAAAACCCACGCCGCCCGAGGAAAGCTCGCGCGCGCCGGCGTTAGTGGTCATGATCAGAATGACGTTGCGGAAATCAGCCTTCTTGCCGTTGTTGTCGGTCAGCGTGGCGCTATCCATTACCTGCAGCAGCAGGTTGAAAAGATTAGGGTGCGCTTTTTCGATCTCGTCGAGCACCAGCACGGCGTGCGGCGTTTTCATTATCGCTTCCGTCAGCAGCCCGCCCTGGTCAAAGCCGACATATCCGGGCGGCGCGCCGATCAGCCGCGAGACGGTGTGCGGCTCCGCATACTCGCTCATATCAAAGCGGATAAATTCCACGCCGAGCTGTTCCGCCAGCTGCTTGGAAAGCTCGGTCTTGCCCACGCCCGTCGGGCCTGAGAATAAAAACGAGCCGACCGGTTTTGTCTGGTGGCCCAAACCCGCGCGCGAGATCTGTATCGCATCGACCACGCGATCGACCGCTTCGTCCTGCCCGAAGAGGTAACGCTTGATATCTTCACGCAGCGTTTTCAGACGCTCTTTTTCATCGGCTACCACGGTCTTGGGCGGGATCTTGGCCATCCGCGCGATGGTCGTTTCCACCATTCGCGTCGTGATCTTTTTCGGCCGCTTGCTCTCAGGCAAAAGTTTAACGGCCGCGCCGACCTCATCCATCACGTCGATGGCTTTGTCCGGAAGGAACCGGTCGTTAATATATTTCCCGGCCAGTTCCGCGGCTACTTTCAAAGCCTCGTCCGAATATTTTACCTCGTGATGCTTCTCGTAAAATCTCTTCAAGCCCAGCAGGATCTGGTAGGTTTCTTCGATCGTCGGTTCGCCGATCTCGATCTTTTGAAAACGGCGGGCCAGCGCGCGGTCGCGTTCAAAAGCGGCCTTGTACTCCGAGTAAGTGGTCGAACCGATGCAGCGCAGGTCGCCCGCCGCCAGCGCCGGTTTTAAAATGTTCGAAGCGTCCATCGCACCGCCCTGTACCGCGCCGGCGCCGACGATGGTGTGGATCTCGTCGATGAACATGATGGCGTTTTCCTGTTTGCGCAGTTCATTGACGATAAATTTAAACCGCTGCTCGAAATCGCCGCGGTAACGCGTTCCCGCCAGCACCGCGCCCATGTCCAGCGCAAAAACTTTTGCGTCCTTTAACACATCGGGCACGTCGCCTTCATGAATTTTCAGCGCCAGACCCTCGGCAATGGCGGTCTTGCCCACGCCCGGTTCGCCCACGTAGAGAGGATTATTTTTTCGCCGGCGGCAAAGCACCTGGACCGTGCGCTCGATCTCGGCCATGCGGCCGATCAGCGGATCGATCAACCCTTCGGCAGCCTTGGCGACCAGCTCGACGGTGAATTGCTCGAGCGTGTTGCGCTGGCGCCGGGGCATCCCGTCCATGTCAAATTCATCTTCATCGCCCTCAAAGCCCGGTTCGCCTTCTTCATAGATCTTTGAAATGCCGTGCGAGATGTAATTTAAAACGTCGAGCTTGGTGACGCCCTGCTGTTTTAACAAATAAAGCGCGTACGATTGCTCGGCCTGAAAGATCGCCGCCAGGATGTTTCCGCCGTCGATGGATTTCTGCCCGCTGCCTTCCGCCTGGCGGATGGCGTAATCGACAATGGCCTGGAACGACGAGGTAAGTTCCGGCATCTGCTGCACGTTTTCAGGAAGCTTTTCGATGACCTCGGAAAGATAGGTTTCGAGCAGCGTGCGCAGTCCGCTGATGTCCGCGCCGCAATTCAGCAAAACTTCGGCCGCCGCCTCGTCCGACAGCAGCGCAAAAAGCAGATGCTCGAGTGTGACATACTCGTGCCGCCGCTTGACCGCTTCGTCAACCGCAATTCCCAATGTCGCTTCTAATTCTTTCGTCAGCATAAAAACTTTGATTCAAATATAACGCAAAATATCGCCTGTATTAAAGTACTATTCTTCTTCTACTGTACAAAGCAGCGGAAATTCGTGCGAGCGGGCCAGGCTCATTGTTTTTTCGGCTTTCATATTGGCGATCTCGTAAGTATAGATGCCGGCAACACCTACGCCCTCCTGGTGGACCTTCATCATAGTATAAAAAGCGTCGGCTTCTGATTTATGAAAGACGGTGAGCAGCACAAACACGACGAATTCCATGGTGGTGAAATCATCGTTGTGCAGCAAGACCTTAAAAAGCGGCGGCTTTTCCAGTTTAGCTTCGCTCTCGGTCAGAATATCGGTATCAAGATCGGCCATCGGTTTAGAAGACAGAATTCAGGATACAGAAGATAGTTGCCGATAGCCAACCTATAACGTCCATACGAGACTTGAGATAAGAGCGGGCGCGCAAGCGGCCCTTCCGGACTGCAAATTTATTGGACTTATATTTATTACTCAAGCTGAGCGCCTCTCAGATTGGGAAGGGTTGCTTTTTAACTCCCCTCCTTACGAAGGAGGGGTGGCGCGCTTTAGCGAGACGGGGTGGTTCTTTTAGAAATTTGTTTGTGATCTATCAATTGCCACTAGCTTTAGCTAGTGGACTAAATGCTGATTTTTGAACTGGGCTTTAGCCCAATTTCTGTTTGGGCTAAAGCCCTCTTTTATTTTTTGACGTTAACCACTAGCTAAAGCTAGTGGCAATTTAAAAGACAAAGACTAGTGCTTCGATTTTGCCGGTAGTTTGGCAGGTATGTCTAATTTGTCATTAATTAATTTATCTGTCGAAATGCAACTAGATCTTGTTTACCTCAAAATACGCTTTGATCGCATTATATTTCGATGAATTATTGAGAATGTCGAAAACTTGAGCAAAGTTTTCCAGGCCTTCGACCTTGTGGGTGAGAATTCTCTTAAGCCAGCCGGCATACATTGCTTCGCTTAGGGCCAGGTCGCGCACGCCCATTTCAAAATGTTCGCGGCCGGCATTAACGGTGCCGACCATCACGCGGTTGCCGAGCACGAATTGCTGGTTGATCTTGTCCGAAGGCACGGCGTCGATGGTGCGGGAACCGCCCGTCACGCTGGAAAGTATCAGCACGCCGTTTTTGCTTAATATTTGCATCGCATCAAAAACTATCGGCGAAAATCCGGTGCACTCAAAGACGACATCGTAGCCGCCGTATTTTTTCATGCTTTCGACCGGCGGCAGATCGACAGTCGAATCATAGGTGGCGCCGATCGCATCCAGCAGTTCGGCGTTCAGGTAACCTTCGCGAGGCTGCCTTCCGAAACCATGCACTTCTATTCCGCGCACACGAAAAGCCATCGCCGCCAGCAGCCCCACCGTTCCCGTGCCAAAGATAGCAGCCGACTTTGGCTTCCAGATCTTTAGCCGTTCCTGAATCACGTAAGCCTGCCAAATGCCTTTTTCTACAATAGATAGCGGTTCCAGCAAGACGGCGATGTCGGCGATCTCCGGGGGAATTTTAACCAGAAAGTCGGCAGATTCTACGTAATATTCCGCCATGTAGCCATGCAGGCGTGAAATGCCGCGTTCGAAATATTCTTCGTCGAGCGTAAAATCCTGCTCACCGATCTGATCGTAAAAACTTTTGCCCGGCCGGCGCACACTTGCCACCACGTAGTCGCCCACGGCCAATTCTTTGACACTCTCGCCGATCTCTATCACGCGCCCGAGATTTTCGTGCCCCAGCACTAAAAATTCAGAGCCCGGCGGGGCAATACCGTACTCGGCGTTATTGATCTCGCGGTCCGTTCCGCAGGCGCCAACGCGCAGCACTTCCACCAGCACGCCGCGCCCGTTTGGCACGTCAGAAACTTTTGGCTTGTCCATCTCAACCAGATGGACCGAACTCGCCTTTTTTGGAATTACAGCAACAGCTTTCATAAACGGTTTATCGAGTTAATAGAGTTTGTTGAGTTAGTAGAGTAATCAGATTTTCTGCAAATGCTTGCATAAAGACATTGTCATTCTTGAAATTTCATCGAACAGTTTGTATATCTCCGAAAACTCGTTTTCATTAATGTATCCTAAATCAAGCGCTATGTATAAATGAGATTGAACCTCAGCGGCCGAGCCGTGCGACATAACCAGGAAATTCGCAAAATCTTTATTGGACTTTCTTCCGTTGCCTTCCGCTATATTTGCCATCACCGAAACTGATGCTCGACGAATTTGATTCGCAAGTCCAAAGTCTCGCGAAAAAATCTCATTCCTAGTAATTTCATAAACGCACTTCGTTGCTTGCCGCGCTTTCTGCCAAACTTGCATTTCCTCGAATCTTTGAAAAGTTGCCATAGGAGCTTCTCCTTTTCGTTTCTTCTTTTCTTTTACATTTAATAATTCACAATTTATCTCTACTTACTCAATAAACTCTATTTACTCAATAAACTCCTAATTTACCTGCACGGTGGCTTTTCTTTCGATCTTGCCCCAACCGACGACCGCTCCGCGGATCGCCGTATAGACAGATTTTACCATCACCCAGTACATAACCTGGCGATAGCCGAAGCGCTGGATGAACAGCCACCAGAGAAGATTTTTCTGTTCTTTTTTCTCCAGCATAAAAGCAAAGAAAGCGCCCAGCCAGTCGACCAGCAAAAACAGCGCGTAGTAAAACATCACGGCGCCGATATTGGTCGGCGTGTATTCTTTCTGATGCTCAAGATAAACCATTATCTCCGAGACAAAGGTCCAGATGAACATCAGGTCCATCAGCGGCGAGATAAGCGGAAATATCACCTGGTAGATCCAGACATTTGGCATCGCGATAAAACCGAGCGTGCCGTATTTCGGATTGAGCAGCGCGCGTTTGTGTTTCCACATGCATTGCAGCGTGCCGTATGACCAGCGAAATCTTTGTTTGGCCAGGCCGCGCAGTGTGTCCGGCGCTTCGGTCAGGCCGATAGCGTTTTCTTCATAACCGACCAGGTAGCCGAGTTTGCGGATCTGGATGGTCAGGTCCTGGTCTTCGGCAAGCGTGTCGCCGGAAAACCCACCGGTTTGTTCTAATATCTCGCGCCGCCAGGCGCCGACCGAACCTGGCACGACCGTGATGCAATTCAGGCTGGAAAACGCGCGGCGGTCCATGTTTTGCGACGTTATATATTCGAGCGCCTGCCATTTGGTAACGATGTTAATGCGGTTGCCGACCTTGGCATTGCCCGCTACCGCGCCGATCTTTTCATCGGCAAACCGGTGAATAAGTTCCGAGATGGTATTCGGCAAAAACAAAGTATCGGCGTCCAGCGCGATGATTATCTCGCCCGATGCCTGCCGCCAGCCAAAGTTGAGCGCCGACGCTTTACCGCCGTTCTCCTTACGAAAGATCCTGATCTGCGGATTACCGGCAAATTTTTCTCTGGCCAGGTCGTAGGTCGAATCGGACGAGCCGTCATCTACCACAATGATCTCGAAATTTTTGTGATCGGATGTTAGCAGGCTTTCAATGGTTTTGCAGATAACTTTTTCTTCGTTATAGGCGGGCACGACCACGGAAACAAAGGGAGCGTATTTTTCCCCGAAATGTTCCTGCTCTCTTTTGCGCGAGCGTAAGTATTGCGCCAGCGCCAGCGCGCCTATGATGAGCGAGCGCGATATGCCTAAAATTATTCCCGCCAAAAAGATCAGCCTGATCAGCCAGCCGCCCATTGCCAGCGTGTAAAATACTACGCCGTCTACGCGGACGTAAAAGTTTTGCTCCTGGCGCACAGCCGGCATTGCCTGTTCGTCGGTAATTCCCGCCAGATCGGCCACGGTCGTAAATTCGTAACCTTTGGTTTTTAGTTCGTGAATTATTCTCGGCAGCGCTTCGATAGTGGCCTGGCGATTTCCGCCGCCGTCGTGCAGCAGCATGACCGAACCGCGTTCTTCCGGGTTTGTCACCGCCGCCGCGTCCAGCGCCGCCCGTACCATATCATCAGCCGTGCGGACACGCCCCTGGTCGTCCGTCAGCTTCCAGTCGTCAGGGTCGAGATGTAGCCCGACGGTAATATAACCGAGATTTTGCGAGACGACCGTCGGCTGCACTTCGTCGGGCGTGCGCGGTTCGGCGTCGCCAAAGTACGGCGCGCGGAAAAGACGGGTAGAATGCCCCGTCAAAGATTCGATCAGCCGCTGGGTGGCGTTAAGTTCCAGATCGGTGACGGTATCGGGCACGTCGCCGAGATTGGGGTGGGTGAATGAATGATTTCCTACCGCGTGCCCTTCATTAAAAATGCGTCTGACCAGATCGGGGTTTGCCTGGCCGTTTTCTCCCACAATAAAAAAGGTGGCTTTTACGTTTTCCTGTTTCAGGATGTCGAGTATCTTCGGCGTCCACTCGGCATCCGGACCATCGTCAAAAGTAAGCGCGATCTTGCCCTGCTTATACCCGGTACGCATCATCACGTATGACGAAGGGATCTGTTTATAGATCTCACCGGTGATCTTTGCATCTCCATCGGTCTTGAAATCGCGCAGGCCCGGTTTCGGCTGCGCCTTTACCTGCAGGATCTCGCCTTCGCCTTCGAAATCGACGTCATACCCGTATTCGATCGTCGCTATGTCGTCCAGCGAATCCGCCTTGCTTCCATTGCCGAATATTTCCCAAAGCGAAGGGTCCTCGCTCCCCATCCGCCACATCGCCAGGCCCGCTACTTTTTTATCGCGCGCGCTGCGGATCTGGTTATAAGCTGTTCCCGCGTCAAGAAACCAGATGGTATGCGTCTGGCCGTCTTCCTCTTCATAGCTAAAGTACGGGTTTCGTGAAACGGGGTCGAATTTAATGTCGGCGGGCGAATCGAGCGAGTCGCGCGCGGCCAGCACGGCCTCCTGAAAGCTTACGTCTTCGGCGCTCTTTGTGCCCTTTATCCAATCGTATCCGTAATTGCCAAAGCAAATAATTGTGCGTGCCGGATCCAGCACCTTCATCCGTTTCTGCAGGACTGAGTCGTACCAATCCTGCCCGGCAATGGGGCCGGGCTCGCCGGTGGACCAGTGCTGGTCGTAAGCCATCAACATCAGATAATCATTGACCTTTGCATAAGCGGGATAATCCCACGCCGGGTTGTCGAACGGCACGGCCTGCGCCAGCAGCAATCCCTTTTCACCAAAAGCCTGGTGAAGCTCCGTCATAAAAGTGAACAGATCTGCCTGTGAAGATTCCGGTACTTCTTCGAGGTCGATGGTCAGCCCGCCAAACTTATTTTTCTGCACCGTGTCGAGTAGAGAATTTATTAAATTCGCGCGCGCCGCTTCGCTGCCGATCGCCTGCGCCAGTATTCCCGAATTCCACTCTTCGTTCTTGTAATTCTGCACCAGCGGCAGGATCGGCATCGAGGGTTTTTTCTGCTGGATATAATCGATGGCGTTTTGGTCAAAGTCTAAAACGAGCGGCGAATTTTCATCGCCCGAAAGCCTGATCCATTCCGGCACCAGCCAATCCAGGCGGTCGATATTGCGCTTTAGCGAGATATAGCTCGAATCGTCCCAGTTCACATAAAAGCCGATCGCCAGCTCATGATCTGGTGTTTTGAGCAGCGCCGCTTGTTTCGCCGGATCGATCTGCGCTCTCTGCGCGCGCGCTTGTTCGATCCTTTTTTGGCGGGTTATTTTTTCGGTTTTAACTTTTTGGGTGATTTGTTTTAACTGGGCTTCGTGGCGGCTGGTGGGCGGCAATTCCAAAAGATTCGGTTTGGCATTGGCCAGGGCGGGATAGACCGGCTTTAGTTTCACTTCGGGCAGGAATGGATTTATCAGCAGGCTAAGCGCGAAAAACAAAAAGAGAACGGTCGATGCCAGCGTTATGATCAGCCACGTCACTTTGAAAATTCTTCCGCGTTTTCCCTTGGAATCGAAAAAAACGGGTTTATCGATAATGCGGCTAAAGAGATCCGGAGAGTCGCTCATAACATTTTAACTCCCCTCCTTTTGAAGGAGGGGTGGCATCGCCGCAGGCGATGACGGGGTGGTTACCGCTCGCGCGTTTTGTGCCGAATAAAATTCGGCGCTTCACCCGCGCATCTTTTATACGCAATTATTCGCCGCTTTGTTGTAATAATTTTGCCACCAGTCCCGTCCAGCCGGTTTGGTGGCTGGCGCCCAGGCCCCGTCCGTTGTCGCCGTGAAAATATTCATAAAAAAGAATATGGTCGCGGAAATGTTCATCGGCCTGAAACTTCTCGTCATTGCCGAAAACCGCCCGCCTGTTGTCCTGGTCTTTCAAAAAGATGGACGACAAGCGGCGGGAAAGTTCCTGGCTCACTTCCCAAAGGTCCAGCATCTTTCCGGAACCGGTGGGAAATTCTACCTTCAGGTCGTCGCCGTAATAGTAATGAAATTTTTGCAGCGATTCGATCAGCAGATAATTCGGCGGAAACCAGACGGGCCCGCGCCAGTTCGAATTACCGCCAAAAAGCCCGGAGCGCGATTCGGCCGGCTCATAAGCCACTTCATTGACCCCTCCGTCGTAATGGAAAACGAACGGTTCCTCCAGATGATGACGCGAAAGCGCGCGGATGCCGTGATCTGACAAAAATTGGGTTTCGCTCAACATTTTCTGTAACACACGCCGCAGCCGGTCGCGATTAACGACCGCCAAAAGGATACGGCCGCTATTGCCCGGTATCTCTAAATTCGCGCACTGATCGGTCAGGTCCGGCCTGTTTTTCAAAAACCAGTCCATCCTCTTTTTGAAATCCGGCATGGCCGTGAGCCATTCTTCTTCCAGCGTCTCGACCGCAAATAAGGGGATCAGCCCAACCATCGAACAGACCTTTAGCTGGGTATGCTGGCCGTTGATGTGAAGGACGTCGTAATAAAAACCGTCTTGTTCGCTCCAGAGCTCGATATTATCCTGGCCGATATTGTTCATCGCGTCGGCGATCTGAACAAAGTGCTCGAAGAATTTGCTGGCGACATCTTCATACGCCTTGTCTTCCTTCGCCAGTTCAAAAGCGATTGCGAGCAGGTTGAGACAATACATCGCCATGAAGCTTGTTCCATCGGATTGCTCGAGGTGGCCGCCGTTAGGCATGGGAGCGCTGCGGTCGAAAACGCCTATGTTGTCCATGCCGAGAAAGCCGCCTTCGAAGACGTTATTGTCTTCGGGATCTTTGCGGTTCACCCACCAGGTAAAATTCAACAGCAGTTTGTGAAATATTTTTTCCAGGAATGAACGGTCATAAATTCCGCTCCGTTTGCCATCCATCTGGTAAACGCGCAGCGCCGCCCAGGCGTGGACCGGCGGATTTACGTCGTCGAATTTCCATTCGTACGCGGGTATCTGCCCGTTCGGGTGCATATACCATTCCCGCAGCATCAGGATGAGCTGCTCCTTGGCAAACTCCGCGTCGACCATCGCCAGCGTGATGCAATGAAAAGCCAGGTCCCAGGCCGCATACCACGGGTACTCCCATTTGTCCGGCATCGAGATCACGTCTTCGTTATAAAGATGTGTCCAGCGGGCGTTCCTCCCCTTTTTACGGATGGCCGGCGGAGGCGAAAAAACCGGATCGCCATCGAGCCAGGTTTTGACGATGTAATGATAAAACTGCTTGGAACAGAGCGTGCCGCCCAGCGCCTGCCGCATCACATTCTTTGCGTCGTCCGATAGTCCCGCGGGAATTATTTCGGCGTAAAATTCGTCCGCTTCCTGTTTTCTTTTCGTAAAAACTTTTTCGCAATTTTTTGGAAAGGCTTTCGCGGTCGTCGATAGTTTTTTGTCCGTGAACCGGAGATAGATAACCTCTTTCCCGTGCGCGGGAATGGTCAGATGGTAATGTGCGGCGGCTTTTGTTCCGTGCAGCTCGGGGCATACCGCATCTTTATTTCCGCCCACCACGAGATCGTTGATGCCGTCTTTTACAAACGCCGATTTGTTTTCCCCTTGATAAACCCGCTCGTAGTTAGTTTCATTTTCGGTAAATAATAAAGAGGCGCCGCCCGCACAATAAAGCCTTCTAACACCGCGCAATTCTTCTTCCAAATGAATGACCGAAAGGCCGGAACCGTCTTCCTCAGCTTTTAATAAAGGGCGGGGACAGTCATTCGCCCATGACCAGGTGTTGCGAAACCAGATCGTCGGCAAGAGATGCAATGCGGCCTCTTCGGGGCCGCGATTTTCGGCCGTTACTCGGATGCAAATATCTTCGGCGTCAAACTTGGCATATTCGACCGTGATGTCAAAGTAACGGTCTTCGTCAAAGACGCCCGTGTCGATCAATTCGAACTCGGATTTGTCTTTACCGCGGCTGCGATTTTCGTCGCGCAGGCGCTGGTAGGGAAATTCCGCCTGCGGATATTTATAAAGCTGCTTGACGTAAGAGTGTGTCGGTGTCGAATCGAGGTAGTAATAATATTCCTTGACGTCCTCGCCATGGTTCCCTTCCGGGTTGTTCAATCCGAAAAGCCTTTCCTTAAGAAACGGGTCCTTACCGTTCCAAAAAGCCATGGCGAAACAAATGCGCTGGCGGCGGTCGCAAAAACCAGCAATGCCGTCCTCATTCCAACGGTACGCCTTTGAACGCGCCTGATCGAAAGGAAAATAATCCCACGCCGCGCCATCGGCGCTGTAATCTTCGCGGACCGTGCCCCACGCGCGCTCGCTGAGATAGGGACCCCAGCGTTTCCAAACGGCCTTTTTGTCCTTGTCTTCCTGCAGCCTTTGCTTTTCAGCGGTCAAAGTCTACTCCTTGATATAAAAAATCAGCGCATAAAAGCATGGCATATCGCGTTAAAAAAAGACAGAGGCGAGAGAATTAGATAGTTAGTTTATACATTTCATTCGGAATAGATAATAACTGATAGATCATAGATAGGAGATCGAATCTTTCAACTATCAGCTTTGATCTTTCATCTATTCCGAAATGACTACATCTTTTATTAATATCGAAAAGCGCGCATTCATTATTTTTAAAACAAAAGATCTCCGCTCCTGTCTTTTTTATCCGCCTGCTCGCACTGTCTTAGCGAGGGGGGCAGAAAAATTAAACAAGGAGTTGGTTTTATGAAAAGCTATCAGGGGTTTGTTTCAAGTATTCTTTTTATTTTCGCATTTGTAATTTTTGGCAATATTAATGCATTTGCACAGAAGACAGGTCTTGCGGGATTTAACGGCGGCGGCGGCCCGACGGCCACCATCGACGATCTGCATCCGTTCGATTTCAGCGACAAATATTACGCGTTGAATGGTGTGCGGCCGGGCAAGCTGATGGGCCGTCACACCGGCGAAGACGGATTATCGGTTATCGACAGTGCGGCCGATCAGGATCATAACAATGTCCGCATTCTCGCGACGCGTCCGGCTTATGGAACCGAAGGCGAGACGCTTTACTGGAATTTTTACGGCGGATTTTATAAGGACGGTTTTACCGGCGACGACGCAGGAAACGCGGCCTATAACATGGTGTACGATTTCCCGGTCTATATCTTTCCCGGTGAAAGCCGAAACAAAACGGAGCGTCAATCTCCTGTCATCGATCTCACCGCGGGATATTTCGAAAAGAACGCACTTGGATTAGGCGCGTTAATGCTGGTGGAATACAACCAAAGCGCGGTTAAAACCAAAATGGACGTGGCGTTTTTGGAACAGCTGGCAAAACAAAATGGCCTTTCTACCGATGGGACGCCGATCATCCGCACGGTAAAAGAACTCGATCAGCTGCAGCGCAGAAACCTGGTTCGGGTAACTCCGAATGATGTACGCGGGCAGGTCCCGTATGTTGTCGGCAAAGTGCTTCGCTATCCTGAGCATGGCGCGATCGCCCCGGATGCGTTCCTTCTCTATACGATGGATGCACAGGAAAAACCGCTGGAAAGTGAATTGTTCTTTCTCGAGAAATTCAATTGCTTGAAAAATTACGGAAGCGTTTGCGACCGGTAAGAATAAAGCAGGCCACGAATGTCACAAATAACACGAATTAAGAGGTCTTATTTGTGTTATTCGTGACATTCGTGGCTAATGCTTTAAACCCCGTCTAAAAATAAACATCTAGACTCTCACTCAAAAGTTTGTTAGATTTCTAAAAGTGTTTACTAAGTAGCCACTTTTGGAAATGGCCGAAAGGCGCTAAGTTGCTTGGAAAGCACTGAAAGATAAGTGTTTAGATGAAAAAAAACCGCCTTTCCGCCAAACCTAAAGGAATCCTGACAGAGCATGCTTCGGCCCAGCCTCTGCGGCCCGTTGTGGCCACGGGCGGGCGCAAGCTAAAGCCGGTAACGCGCGAAGAGCTTTCCCGATTTTACGACGAAATACAGGAAAAGCTCGATCTGGGGCTTTCCAGCGCGGCTCAAAATCAGATCGAACTGATCTTTAGCACCTATAATTTAAAGATCCAGGATACCGCCACTCTTCACTCTTTCCTCTCGCTGGCGCTGGAAATGCGCGGCAAATACCAGGACGCGCTCGAGGCCGTCCGGCCTTATGAAGACGACGACCTGGTCGAAGAGATCGAAGATGAATCGGCGGCCATTCCGGTTCTGGTGCAGCTCGCCCTCTGCTATAGCAACATCGGCGATTACCCGAAAGCGGTCGCCATTTTAAAGATCGTATTAGAAGAAGCCCAGGGCCTCTCGCTCCACCAGCTTTACGGAAAGATCCACACCGCGCTCGCACGGGTATACCGCAAGCTCAACGAACATTCGATCGCGCGCGATTACGCCGCGAAAGGTTTGACCGAATACCGCGAGGCCGGCGATTGGCGCGGAATGGCGCAGGCCTATTACACGACGGCGACGGCATATTTTTATGAAGGCAAAAGTGAGGAAGCCGTCGAAGGATTTAAACAGGTCATCAGCATTATCGGCGACCGCCCCGCTCCCTTCCTTTTGGGTATTGCCTACGCCGATCTGGCCGGCGCTTACTGGCTGCTGCGCCAGCCGCACAAGGGCATCGAGTGCCTGGTCAAATCCATCGATTACTTTAAGAAGACCGAGCACAAATCACACGCGATCGGCGCTTATAACAATCTTGGGTTAAACCTCATGTTGATCGGTGATTGGAAACAGGCCGAAGAAACCTTTAAACATTCACTCGACATTGCCACCGAGATTGACAGCCCGCACATTGCCGTGGTCATGGATTCGCTGGGAGAGCTTAAATATCTCCGCGGCGAATTTGAAGCGGCCCAGGATTATCTCGACCGCGCGATGGTCGTCGCCACCGAATCAAAACGCGACTGGTACCGGATCCAGATACTGCAAAACCTTGCGCGTTGTTACCTGGCCCAGGAAAACATTCCCAAGGCGGTCACCCTGGCGCAGGAAACCGTTTCCTTCGGAGAAAAGATCGGCGAAGGCCAGTGGGCAAGTCTGGCCAACACTATTCTGGCTGAAACCTATATCGAAGCCGGCGAGCTTTTAAAGGCGGAATCGATCCTGCAAAAACTGGAGGAGATGGATGTCTCGACCGATTTCGCGGTCTCCGGCGAAGCGCAAAGGGCGCGCGGCCTGGTCGCGCTGGCGCAATCCAAAGACGATCTGGCCGCCCACTACTTTAGCCGCAGCCTTTCGATCTTTGAAACGACCGGCGACGTTTATCGCAGCGCCCGGGCAAATTACGAACTCGGAAAAGCCATCGGCGGCACGCAAACCGACAAGGCCCTCAAGAACCTGACCGGCGCTATCGAAGTTTTTCGTAAATTAGGCGCCCAGCCGCTGCTGAAAAAAGCCGAAGCCGAACTTGAAAAGATAAAGACCCAGGAGCCGGGCAAAAAACATGTGCCTTCGGCCTCGGCCCAATTGATGGTATTGCGGCTGGCGGAAGCGGTCGCTTCCCGGGAACTTTTATTCCGTGAATTACAGGCCGTGCTGATGCAGGAAACCAAAGCCAAACGTGTTTTATTGATCCAGCCGAATGAAGAAAAAGAACTCTCAGTGGCGGTTTCGCATGGTTACGATCTGAAAGCCGGCTCTGAACTGGCTAATAAATTCAAAGAAGCAAAAGCGAACGATAAGCTGGAAAACTTTAGTCAGACGGAAAATCTGGCGATCTTTCACCTGCATTCACCAAATTCCTTTCCGGCCGAGCTTCTTGTTTACCCGCGCTCGGCCACGACCATTTTTGACGGCTCTTCGATCCAGCCTTTTTTGCGTATCGTCGAACTGGGCATGGACATCTGCGCGTTGCGGGAAAAAGATAAAACGATGCTCAGCGATCTCGACACGAGTTCGATGAGCGCGCACGGCCTCCTGCCGGGTTTTATTCATTCGAGTCCGGCCATGACCACGCTGGTAGAAGAAATTTACAAGATACGTTCTTCTAATGTGACGGTTTTGGTGACCGGCGAATCAGGCACCGGTAAGGAATTGGTCTCGCGCGCCATTCACGCCGCATCGGCCCGTAAAGACAAGGCCTTCATTCCATTCAACTGCACCGCGGTGCCTAAAGAATTGGCGGAAGGCCATTTGTTCGGCTATAAAAAAGGCGCCTTTACCGGCGCGGTGGCCGATTCGCCCGGTGTCATCCGTTCCGCAGCCGACGGTACTTTGTTTTTGGACGAGGTGGGCGATCTGCCCTTAGATGTGCAGCCAAAATTGCTCCGCTTTTTGCAGGAAGGTGAAATTCAGCCGCTCGGCGAAAGAAAACCGATCAGCATAGACGTCCGCATCATCGCCGCGACGAACGTTCCGCTGGAAGAAAAAGTGGAACAGGGCCTGTTTCGCGAAGACCTGTATTATCGTCTCAATGTTATCCGGCTGCGCGTTCCGCCGCTGCGCGAACGCCGTTCCGAGATCCCGCCGATGGTCAGCTACTACCTGAATCACTACGCGGCAAAATTCACCCGCCGCGATATCACCATCACGCCGGAAGCGGTCGATCTGCTGATGGTTTGCGAATGGGAAGGAAACGTCCGGCAGCTATGTAACGAATTGCAGCGCCTGGTGGCGCGGGCCGCCGATGGCGAAGTGATCACCGCGGCACAGCTTTCGCCGGAACTAAACCGCAGCGCGATGCCGATGGCGGCGCCGGGGGGGGCCTTTGGAAATAATGTGACGAGTATCAGTTCCTTTACCAGCGGACTGTCCGGTTCCTTCAACGTAAATACCGAAGGCGCGACTATGGAAGAAGCGGTCACTGAATTGGAAAAAAATATGATCAGAGAATCGATGGACCGTAACAACGGAAACATCTCCCGCGTATCGCGCGAACTGGGCCTCACGCGCCGCGGTTTGTACCTCAAGCTGGAGCGATACCAGCTCAGCAAGATCGCTTAAGTAGCGCCAGCGTCTCGCTGGCTGTCGTGCGGGCGTCCCGCCCGCGCTTTCTTATCTGACGGCGAGACGCCGTCAGGACAGCCGCCGGGACGGCGGCGCTACGCTAAGCCGGGGCGGTATCGGCCAAATAAAGCTCTTCCCGCGGTTCTTCTTCGACCGGGGCGCCGATGGGCGTGACAACCTTTTCGCGGTAATAGCTCGCCGCAATTCCCATTAAAAAATAAAACACCATGGCCACTTCCTGATCGCCGTAGTTGTAATGCACCAGCCCGCTGATAAAAAACCCGATAGCGCCGCCGAGGGTGCCTAAGACAATCCCCCGGTCCTGCCACAGGCTCAGTTGATTGCTCTTTAACAGCCGCCGCAGCATCTTCAGATACACCCAGATAAAAAAGAGCCACGCAGCCAGCGCCGGCAATCCGCGCTCGACCGCTATTTGCAGGTAGGTGGAATGAAAATGTCCGATCGGAAGCTTGCCGCCCTCAAACAAATTCCATTCCTGCCAGTAACGCTTGATCGAATCCATCCCGACGCCTACAGCCAAATTACGCGGGTTATCCGTCAGCAGCTTTACCCCCTCGCCATAAACGGTCTCGCGCCAGGTCGTCGAAGTGTCGTTCTGATCGAAAAATCCCACGCCCCGGCTTTGCTGCAAAATATAAACTCCGATCGCGCCCAGCGGTATCAGTATCGCGAGAAAAGCCAGCACGGTTTTCCGGTTCGCGCTCAGCGAGACCATCAGCAGCGCCGACACGGCAAATGCTCCCTGCGAAGCGCGCGTCACGGTCAGCAGCAGCGCCAGGCACATTGCGGCAACGGTTACGATCAGGATCAGGCTGAGCCTGGATTTTTTGTCCGGCAGCGCCAGCCACAAACCCAATGTGAGCGAAAGAATGAGCTGCAAAACCTCCGAGTAGGTGGTGTAATGTCCGTAGAATCCGGCGGAGCGCCAGTTACGGCTTTTCTTCCAACTTTCAATGCCCAGCCTTTGATTTGTGTTATCGCCCGGCAGCAGATCGGCGCGCTTTATGTCGACATAAAAATAAAAATCGGGCCGGTAAAAATCCACCCGGGTTATTTCATTGGTTTCAAATTCGGTCCGTAGCTGATCGGGATCGGTGATCTTTTTGCCGTTCGCTTTTAGTAGGGTGTCGCCTTCGTAAAGCAGTGCCTTGGCCAGCGGGCTGTCCGGTGCGATGCCGTGAATTTCCACCCCGCGCCCGAGCAGGCGCTCGACCGGCGTCCAGATGACATTTATCATGCACGAGACTATCAGCACCGTGATCAGCAGCCGCGCCGCCCGGCCGGTGCGCACGTTTGCCACCACAAAATAGACGATCGGAAACAACGCCGCGCCGCGCAGTTTGTCGATGGAAATATCAGGGGCGTAAGAAAGCAGCGAGGAAATTACCGTCAGACCGAAAAATATCCAGATAGCTTTATCCAGAGGTGTGCGAGGCAGCGCCGGGCGGGGTTTGATCGTCAGCCTGATAAACCAGAGCAGCATTCCTGTCAGCCAGGCGATCTGTGTAGCGGCAATAGAATGGGGCATCGCCGCCGCCATCAGGATCAGAAATACGAACGTCGCGCGCTCGAGCGCGACGATGGGCCGGCCATCCGCACCGATATCCGCGATCTTATCCAGTTTGTTAAGAATTTTCCGCACTGATCCTTCGCTCAATCTTGCCATGCTTGCCGTTTAGAGTTCAAACGACTTTGCCTGTAAAGTCACTGATACAGCCACGAATGTCACAAATAACACAAATAAAACCTTCAATTCGTGTTATTAGTGTAATTAGTGGCTAATAAAGAAATCTTAGACTTCGCATAGTAATGAGCCAAGCTTGAACTCTAAACTGGAAAGATTTTTATTGTAAGCATCCGGGATATGTGAGAAAACATCTTATTGTGAACTACCGTCCCTTCTGGGGCGTATCAAAAATATGAACCGGAACTTAGCTGTAAAGCTTCTCTTGATCCTTACCTTATCTTTGACCGTTTCCTGCCAGGGTGTAAATACAATTGCTCAAAAAGCGAGCGGCACGTTAATGGGCGAAGCGTCGCCGGAAAAACCGCTCGCGCCCGGCACGCCCGAAGCCATTAAAAAGATGCTGGACGGCGCCGTCGAGCAGACCAGGGTGACAAAAACCTATGATCCGGCTTATGTCGTGCTGGCCTATCCGAACGGCGACGTTCCCGCCGAGCGCGGCGTCTGCACCGACGTTATTATCCGCGCGATGCGCAAGGCCGGCATCGATCTGCAAAAAGAAGTGCACGAAGACATGGCCGCGAATTTTTCTCTTTACCCGAAAAAGTGGGGCCTTCCGTCGGCCGATTCGAACATCGATCATCGCCGTGTGCCCAACCTGCAAACCTACTTCACCCGCAAAGGCAAATCGCTGTCCGTAACCGCCAATACCGACGATTATAAACCCGGCGACTTTGTCACCTGGGACCTGGACGGCAAAGGGCTGACGCACATCGGGATCGTTTCCAATATCTGGTCGGAAAAAAATAAACGCTATTACATCATCCACAATATCGGCGGCGGCGCCGAGGCCGAAGACCGCATTTTCGATTGGAAGATCACCGGGCACTACCGGTATTTCTAAACTCCCCTCCTTACGAAGGAGGGGTGGCACGCGCGTAGCGTGACGGGGTGGTTCTCTCTTGTGAGGCGCATCTTTAAACTCGCCTCCCTCCTTAAGAAGCATGACGGGGTGGTTCTCAATTCGTGTTTTTAGTGTGATTCGTGGTTAAATTCTTTTGCACTCAACATATTATTAGCCGGAGTCGATTCGCATGAAAAGCACGATCATCTTTTTAGTCTTGATCCTATTTCCCATCGCAATCTCAGCCCAAAATAAAAACACGTCTGACGAAAAAACCGCCGCGGCCATCCGCAAAGTAATGGACGAGCAGGCTGCCGCCTGGAATCGCGGCGACGTCGAGGGCTTTATGCAGGGTTACTGGAAGTCCGAGCAATTAAATTTCGTGTCCGGCACCGATGTCGCCCGCGGCTGGCAGGCGGCGCTCGACCGCTATAAGAAAAATTACGATTCAAAAGCTAAGATGGGCACGCTTACTTTTTCCGGCCTTGAGATCACCGTTCTTTCCAAAGACTCCGCGGTCGTGCTCGGCAGCTGGGCGCTCCGTCGCGAAAAAGATAATCCCGGCGGAAAATTTACCCTCATCTTTCGCAAATTCAAGGACGGCTGGAAGATCGTTCACGATCATACCAGCTAGTTAAAGATCTTCTTTGTTTGCTTTTGCCGCTCATCTTTTTTATGTTTTAAGCGATGCCTGTAAAATCCAAATCTCAAAATCAAAAGCCGCTCGTCGCTATCATCATGGGCAGCAAATCCGATTGGGCGACGATGCAGCACGCCGCCGAGATGCTGGAAGCGTTTGGCGTGCCGCACGAAACCAAAGTGGTCTCGGCGCACCGCACTCCGAAACTGATGGCGGAGTTCTCAGATTCCGCCGAAAGCCGCGGCATCGAGGTCATCATTGCCGGCGCCGGCGGCGCAGCCCATTTGCCGGGAATGGTAGCGGCGCAAACCGTTGTTCCCGTGCTCGGCGTGCCGGTTGAAAGCCGCGCTCTAAAAGGTTTGGATTCCCTTCTTTCGATCGCCCAGATGCCGGCCGGGATTCCCGTCGGCACGCTCGCCATCGGCGAAGCCGGCGCAAAAAATGCCGCGCTGCTGGCGGTGGCTATCCTTTCCAATACACGAAAAGATCTGCGAGGAAAATTAAAAAAATTCCGCGCAGATCAAACCAAAACGGTTTTAAGATCTAAATTAGATAAATAGATCTGAGTTTTTATTTCAATGTTTATTGAAAGGCAGCGGCACAGCCGCAAAGTAACCCCAACCGGATCTTATTAGGGATTTGCAAAATCCTTGCGTTGAGTAATGTACCCTTGGTACTGCCAGGCTCCTATTCCATAAACGGGATCGTCCACTTCAACGCGATAGGCACTTCCTACCGGGTCATTCATATCGTGAGCAGCTCCGGTACATAGCGAACACGCCAAACCATTACTTTTATATATATTCCACGTCCCTTCGATGGTTTTCTTGTTTGTGCTCGTGGTTTCCATCAGAACAAACTCGTAAGTTTCCGCAGCGCATAAACCACTTGCCGGGGCAAGCGCCGCGCCACGAAATTGCGCGATCGCGGGGAACAAAGTCGTGTAGTATTCACTCCACGAAGTGATCGTATCGAACTTGGTGAATGACGTGTACTGGCACGTCGTCTGGGCGTCAACGATTTTCCGCCCCTGACTATTCGTCCAAATACTGTGCGAACTTAGGATGAACACAATGCCGGCTTTCGACCTTATGATCGCCGTAGCCGATAGCAGTACCGCCAGCGCCAATACTGAAATTACTATAAACATTCGTTTTTTCATTTTCTCTCCTTCATATAAAGTTGCAGGGGACAAACTTTGAAGTTCATCCCCTGCGGGTATCAGATTCGTTAGAAATCTTTGCGTTGATCGATGTAGCCGATATAGGCCCAATCGGTCGCAGAAAAAGGATCGTCGATTATCAGCTTGTAATTGTTGCCGACAGGTCCTCCTACGCCATAGGCATTTCCGGCGCAGCTGCTGCACTTCAGCACACCGTCACGATAAACATCCCAGTAGCCCTTGATCGTGTCGGGGTCGGTGCCGACCGAATTGTTGAGCGAAAACTCATAATAATGGGGGCCGCAGCCGTGAACGAAGCCTTCGGCGTGCGACACGCCGCGGAAATGGGCCTGCGCCGGATAACCCGGCGTGTATTCCGTCCACGATGTCGCCATGTCAAACTTTTCAAGAATTGTGTTTTCACAACCGTTCGACGCGTCCACGATCGAGATCCCGTTATTGTTTGTCCAAACGCTGTGCGTGAATAACTGGGCCGCTGCCGGCACCGACAATAGCCCGGCTATCATCAATGCAAAAAAAGTTACGATTATTCTCTTTTTCATTTTATTTTCTCTCCTGAGTAGGTTTCACCATAGAGACGGGGAAGCGCTTGCGGAGTTTCTCCTTCGCATACTTCTGCCTCTTTAGGTGGTTTAAGTCTTGAAAGTTATCGGGTGTTATTCGGGCCGCGCCCGGCTCCCGGGGAGACACGGGCACGACTAACACACACGTTTGACAAGATGTGAAAAGATACGAACGGCCACGGCTAAAAAAGCTCGCATTTTTATGCTTGCACTTGCAGAGGTCGAAGTGATCCCACGGGCGTAGGAGCGCGCGGGTTAAAGAAATTCAAACGAATCCTGTTTCGCCTGAATTTTGTCGATCGGGTTTCGAAACAGGGATTTTTGTGTTCTGTTCGCAGACTATCAAGTTTTCCATTGCTAAGCAATATTTAATGCAAGTGGTTTTGGTTGTTTTTGGATATTTGTGGATTTTAAAGAGAACGGGCAAAATTTGAGGAAATTCCGGCAAAAAAAGGAGCCCGGGAGACTCACCTTAGGGCGGGTATCCCAAGCTCCTTGAAAAGCAGTTAAGCCGGATTTTGACAGCTTAACCGGAAAAATCAGAAGTCATAGCGACTATTAACATTGGCATAAAACTGCCACGCGCCAACACCATTTATCGGGTCGTCGATGTCCACATTGTAAGTGGTGCTGACCGCCGCGCCTAAATTAGAAGCGGTCCCTGTGCATCCGGAACAGACCAGGCTGCCGTCGCGGTAAACATCCCACGTGCCCACGATATTTTCCTTGTCCGTCTGCGATGCATCTATCAGGCGAAAATCATAGTCGTGATGTCCGCAGAAAAAAGAACCCGAGGCGCGCACCACAACCCCGCGAAAATGCGCGATCGCCGGATAAAGCGGCGGGCCTTCTTCAGACCACGAGGTTATCGACCGCCATTTTAGGATCGACGTGTATGAACAACCCGTATTGCCGTCGCGCACCGAAACAGGATCGTCTTCCGTCCAAACGCTGTGCGTGTGTATAGTGCCGGCGGCCAGAACGTTTCTGAGTATCGCTCTGCCTGAAAACAGCACTGCCGCGATCATTACCACTGAAAATGCGATCATTATTCGTTTTTTCATTTCTCTCTCCTTTTAATTTTTGCCGGGTAAAAAATTGAGGAATGAACCGTGAAGTTCATCCCCGTTGTGGTTTGCTAGTAGTCGTTTCGCACGTCAATTAAGCCGCTGAACTCCCATGCGGCGGGGCCGTAGAGCGGATCGTCGATAAGCAGGTCGTAAGAATTACCTACCGTTTGATTCAAACCGGTTACTTGTCCGCTGCAGGCGGAACACAGCAGCGTGCCGTCGCGGCGAACGTCCCAACTGCCCGTGATCGCGCTCACTGAAGTAGCGCTCGCGGAATTGAGCGTGAATTCATAAGTATGCTCACCGCACGGCCCGGGAAAGAATCTGCTAAAAGATGCGAATCCGCGAAAATGCGCCTCGCCGTTGTAACCGGGCGAAATTTCCGTCCAGGACGTGATGGTCCGGAATTTGAAAAAAGAGGTGGCTTCGCAGCCGATATCCGGGTCGATCATCTTGATACCTCCGCTGTTGTTGGTCCAGACGCTGTGGGTATGATCGAAGGCCGCCGCCGATACCGAGATCATGCCGGTGACGATCAGGGCAAAAAACGCCAGAACGATATGCTTTTTCATTTTTTCTCTCTCCTTTAAAACCTTCGGCGAATAAAAGTTCAGGGATGAACTTTACCGTAGCGCCGGCGTCCCACCGGCTGTCGTGTGAGCGTCCCGCTCACACTTTCTTAATTTAGCGAGCGCGAGACGCACTCGTGACAGCCACCGAGACGGTGGCGCTACAATTTGAGGTTCATCCCCCGTTGTCGTTTGCTAGAAGTCGTCGCGCGCATCGATAGTACCGCTGTATAACCAGGCTCCGGTCCCATAGATCGGATCGTCGATAACGAGGCTGTAAGAGTTGGTAACTGCCTGGTTCAAACCCGTAGCCTGCCCTGCGCAGCCGCCGCACAATAAAGTGCCGTCACGAGAAACGTCCCAATAACCGGTAATGGCACTGTTGGTCGTGACGGTCGATTCGTTGAGCGTAAATTCGTAAAAATGGTCTCCGCAGGGTTCACCCGGATCGCTGATCGCGATGCCGCGAAAATGAGCCTGTGCCGGGTAGCCGGGTGTCACTTCCGTCCAGGAAGTTATCGTCCGGAATTTTTCAAAAGTTATATAGTCGCACCCAAAGCCCGCAGTCGGGTCGTTTACCTGTATCCCTCCGCTGTTGTTGGTCCGGACATTGTGGGTGTGATCGATGGCCGCCGCCGATACCGAGATCAATCCGGTAACGATCAGGGCGAAGAAGGCCGAAACGACATGCTTTTTCATTTTTTCTCTCCTTTTAAAACTTTCGGGAAATAAAAGTTCAGGGATGAGCTTTATCGCAGCGCCGGCGTCCCGCTCACACTTTCTTAATTTAGCGAGCGCGAGACGGTGGCGCTGCAAGTTTGAAGTTCATCCCCGTTACCCTTGCTTAGAAATCCTTGCGTTGATCGATGTAGCCGATGTAGGCCCAATCCGTCGTCGAGAACGGGTCGTTGATGATCAGCTTGTAGTAGTTGCCGACTCCCGCGCCCAGGCCGTAGGCGTTTCCGGGACAGCTATTGCACATCAGTATGCCGTCGCGATAAACGTCCCAATAGCCTTTGATCGTGTCACCGTCGGTGCCGACCGAATTGTTGAGCGAAAATTCGTAAAAGTGGTTATTACAAAAATGGGTCAACCCTTCGGCTTTGGACACGCCGCGGAAATGCGCCTGTGCCGGGTAGCCGGGGGTCGGCTGGGTCCACGAGGTCGCCATATCGAATGAGCTAAGGGTCGTGTATTCGCAGTTGTTTGACGCGTCTACGATCACCAGCCCGTTATCATTCGTCCAAACGCTATGGGTTTTTAATTGCGCCATCGCCGACGTCGAAAACATCCCGACGAGCACTAAAACAAAAATAGTTAGAACAGTCTTTTTCATTTTTTTTCTCCTTTAAAAGCTTGGGGATGAACTTAAAAAAAGCTCATCCCCGGTCAGAGTTTAGAAATCCTTACGGACATCGAGATACCCGCTGTAAAGCCACGTCTGCGGTCCCGCGCCCGGGTCGTCGATATACACTTTGTAATAGTTGCCGACGCCGGCCGGCACGCTCAGGTTATAGGCGACACCGTTACAGGCGGCGCAGACCAGCACGCCGTTGCGGAAGATGTTCCAGGTTCCGGTGATGCTATCGGGAAGCGTCGCCGTCGAAGCCACGAGACGAAAATCGTACGTCCGGGTCAGACAGGCAAAAGAAAATCCTACCGCTTTGCCGACGCCGCGAAAATGCGCGTCCGCCGGAGTGCCGGGGGTCGGTTCCGTCCACGAAGTGGCCATGTTAAAACCGGAAAACCCGCCGGTCAGCGAATTGTAGTTGCATCCGGTCAAAGCGTCGCGAATGGCCAACCCGTTATTGTTTGTCCAGACACTGTGCGTAAACGGCTGCGCCATTGCCGACCCCGAGATGATCCCGACGAATACCAAAACAAAAATTGTTAGAACAGTCTTTTTCATTTTTTTCTCCTTTTAAAATTTCAGGAGACGAACCTTTTTTGATTCGTCCCCGAAAGGCAGATCGTTAGAAGTCCTTGCGGACATCGAGATAACCGCTATAAAGCCACGCCTGCGATCCGAAAACGGGGTCGTCGATATAGACCTTGTAGTAGTTGCCGACGCCCGCCGCCTGGCTCAGGCCGTAGGCCGTCCCGTTACAGGCGGCGCAGACCAGCACCCCGTTGCGGAAGATATTCCAGCTGCCGTCGATGTTGTCGTTTCCGGTCACCGTCGAAGCTACCAGGCGGAAATCATAGCCGCGGGTCGGGCAGGGAATGGAATATCCCGCGGCCTTGGCCACGCCGCGAAAGTGCGCTTCCGCCGGATCGCCGGGGGTCGGCTCCGTCCACGAAGTGGCCATGTTAAATCCGCCAAAACCGCCGGTCAGCGAATTGTAGGTACATCCGGTTTGCGGGTCGCGAATGCCCAGGCCGTTAAGGTTCGTCCAGACGCTGTGGGTCTTTACCTGGGCCATGGCCGACGCCGACAAAAGGCTTACCGCCATCACGGCGAAAAACGCTATAACTAATTTTTTCATTTTTGATTACCCTCCTAAGGTTCGATCTTTCACCAAAGAGAATGGAAGAAATGTAGGAGTACACTCTTTAATTCTTAGGTGGTTGTGGGTTTAGTAGTGACCTTGATGTTATTCAGGCCGAGCTGGAAACGCTCGCGGCTGCGGGGGCCGAAAGTGTTAGGAGACGGCTAACACACAGGGTGGCAAAAAGGCGAAGAAGACAAAATACGTCCGTTACCGAAAGCTCGCGCTTAAACGTGTTATTTCGGGAGCGAAATGAACTGCCGCGGGTAGGGGTCCGCAGCTTGAAAATGCAAAAATCAAAATTCAGTTCAACCTGAATTCTTCACCGCAATTGCACCGATTTATTAATCTGTCTGCGAGAATATCAAATTCAACGACGTTTTGCAATATTTAACGCTATGAATTTGCCTTAAATTGTAAATACCTCCTAAATCACTGATAATTTAGGGCTTACCCTCATGCTCGAACGTCTTTCAGCGCAAAAATAAGCCGTTTTATTTAGAATAAAACGGCTTTTCTGCTGCGGGAAGAATGGTTTTTTAGAAAGTACTTTCTTTATTCTTTTTTGGGAAAGACCAGTGAATACAACTGTTTTTGGTTGTCCTGTTCGAACGGAAAATTACCGGAATTGAGCCGCCACTGGGTGATCACTTTATACCCGCCGGCCACATATCCTTCGTAGGCGTCCTGGGCAGTTTGATGCCCGATCGGGTCGTCCGGCCCGTCAGCTTCAAACTTGGCCCCGTAGGCCAGCAGATCTCCATTCACATTTATTTGCGTGAATTCCCCCTGCAGGCCGGGATCGAAATAAAGCTGTAGGTTAAGAAAATCGACACTGCTGTTGACCGCATCCGCCTGGAGATTGAGAGTCGAATCGGGGGACAGCGTCAGGTAATAATGCTTGTCGGTTTCCTGATCGAAACGCGCGCGGATGGCCCTCAGCAGCATGGCAAATTGGTCCGGTGTCAGAGCGCAATAGGCCGGGCTTTCCCAATCAATATCAAAGCCGTCCAGCCCGTAATTTTTCAGGTACGCCATCAGATTGTCGGCAAAATTATCGGCGTTCTGCTGGTCGGTGTGATCCTTAAGCGAAAAAATATTTTTCAGTATGATCTCTTTTCCCCAATCGAGCGTGACCATGAATTTGATGTTCGGGTTGTTGTTTCTTGCATCCCTGAGAACCCAATTCATATATTGCTGGTTGGTCAGCCCGCCCGGGTGCGGCGGATCTGTCGCCGGCTCCAGCTGTATCGTGAATGAAGAGCCGTCGCCCTTGGGTACGGTGTCGCTCCCGGTCGCGACCGTCGTCACAAAACATATGAACAGGATATCCACACTCTGGTAGACATCGTTTTTTATCAGCGCCTGGTAAGCGCTCTGGGAGTGGCCATAAGGCACCCCGGCAGGGTCATCCTCACTCAAAAGGATCCAGGCATTAACAAATTGATCACCGGAAGCCATATTTTCTCCTTTATGAAAATAATTTTGAAAACGATACCGTCTATGTTAGTGGCTTTTGCACGGTGTTAGCAAGATTTTCTTTTTGAGTAGGATCCTCCAAATTCCCCTCCTTACGAAGGAGGGGTGGCGCTGTTTTCAGCGCCGGGGTGGTTCTCTCTTGTTGCAGATTCCTTTCCCGATCGGAGCTTCGGCTTCGATCCTGGTGGTGAAAGTTGAGCGATATAGTATTAATAAGCGATAATCCAAATCAGAAATAAAGCATTAATCTTTTATCTTATGCCGATCTTGCCGAATTCAACCGTGGGTGTGCTGGGAAGCGGGCAGCTCGGGCGGATGTTTGCCATCGCCGCGCGCCGCATGGGTTATCGCGTCCATACTTTTTCTCCCGAAAGCGACACGCCGACCGGGCAGGTTGCGGACCATGAGGTCACCGCGCCCTATGAAGACCTGGACGCAGTGCGTGAGTTTGCCCGCGGCGTACAGATTGTCACTTTCGAATTCGAGAACGTCCCGTCCGCCACCGTGGATGCGGTAGCGGAAATTGTTCCGGTCCGCCCGCGCGGCGAAGTTTTGCACATCACGCAAAATCGCCTGCGCGAAAAAACTTTTCTGGCCGGCAATGGGTTTCCCGTTACCTGTTTTCGCCATATAAAAAACATTGACGACCTCCGCAGCGCCGTGGCCGAGCTCGGCCCTCCCTGCATATTAAAGACCGCCGGATTCGGCTATGACGGCAAAGGCCAGTCAAAGATCAGGACAGCCGAAGATATCGAAACGGCTTTCGCGAATTTAAACGGTAACGAGGCGATCTTGGAAGCTTTCGTGGATTTTGAAAAAGAGGTTTCCGTGGTGGCCGCGCGTGATGAAAAAGGAAACTTTGCTGATTACGGCGTGATCGAGAACGCGCATGCGAACCATATCCTCGATATAAGTTTTGCGCCGGCCGCGGTTTCCGAAAAAGTATATTCCGAGGCCGTCGAGATCGCGCGCAATGTTTTGGAGACGCTGGATGTCGTGGGAGTAATGTGTGTCGAATTCTTTCTCACCAAAAAAGAAAGACTGTTGATCAACGAACTCGCGCCGCGCCCGCACAACTCCGGCCACCTCACCGTCGATGCCTGTATCACCTCGCAGTTTGAGCAGCAGCTGCGCGCCGTTTGCGGTTTGCCGTTAGGCTCCACGGAATTCTTACGCCCGGCGGCAATGGCAAATCTGCTCGGCGATCTCTGGGAAAAAGGCGAGCCGAATTGGCATGAGGTATTGAAAATTCCCAACGTCAAACTGCATCTCTACGGCAAAGCCGCTGCCCGGCCGGGCAGAAAAATGGGGCATCTGACCGCAATGGCAGATACGGTCCGGGAAGCTGTCGAGGTGGTAAAAAAGGCTCGCGGTTGTCTGGCCGGTTAGATCTTTCGTCCCAGCCAGACGCCGGCCGCCACACCTAAAAATCCGACCGTAAAACTAAGGGCCACATACAAAAAAGCGGTCAATAAATTCTTTTCGCGCATCAGCTCGAACGTCTCCAGTTCAAATGTTGAGAACGTGGTAAAGGCTCCCAGGAATCCGGTTATCGCCAGCAGTTTCATCGTGTCGCTGATATCGAATTTCACCGCCAGAAACCCGATGAGAAAAGAACCGGTGACATTAATGATAAAGGTGTGAAAAGGAAACGGCTGTAGAAACGCGGCGACCGGTGAAATATTTATCAGATAGCGCGCGGCCGCGCCAAAAGCGCCACCCAGAGCAACCAGTAAAACCTTCATCAGGCCATCGTAAAACATCGCGAAAATATTACCACAAATAAAAACTCCCCTCCTTACGAAGGAGAGGCGGCGCGCGCTTCGCTTGGGCGAAGTGGTTCTCTCTTGTCAGTTTGTTTTGCTTTATAAATTGCCACTAGCTTTAGCTAGTGGATCAATTCAGAAAATAGTTTTGGACTTTAGTCCAATTATTCGGCTAAAGCCGGGACTGCTTTTTGATTCCTCTAACCACTGGCTAAAGCTAGTGGCAATTTAAAGCACGCGGTGTCGTTCTTGTTTTTTTCGTGTTGTTTCGTGTGTTTTCGTGGTTCCCCCAGTCTTTAAAAACGGTTGAGAGTTCAAGCTTCAGCGTGTCTTCTGTCTTAACAAACTAAAGTTTGAACTCTCAACCGTTTTCCAAATTCACCCAAATCCTCCCTCGCGCTCCGCACCGGATCGTAATATGATTCGTTCATCTGTTGCGTGCGGCAGAACTCGACCTCGACGGAAGAGACTCTGAGCATGCCGGGCCAGCCTTTCCGGCCCGTAAAACCTGAGGGGGGCACCAGTCGTGGGCGCTGCTTTCAGCGGAAATCACGTAACGGACAAAATGAAAGCTAGCTGTGCGACTTTTCTTGTGCGTGCGCGCGGTGAGATCAGAAAACGTGCAAGCCATCTGCAGGGCATGGGGCGGTATGTTTGCCTGTAGGTTTAGTGAGCTGAGAAGCATATCTGGAGAAACCGTCAAAGCATGTAAACTCCTATGCGCGAACCGTCGCTGCCTAAGTTCACCTGCCGCACGCAACAGACCAAAAAAACAGTGAATAGTTAATAGTGACTGGTGACTAGTGTCATAACCGGGAGCGCCCTCAAAGATGCGACGGGGTTACGTCTTCGTGCGATTCGTGTGTTTCGTGGTTAATTCTTAATGCCTATTAACCCTATCCAAAACCGCAACCACGAATCACACTAAACACACTAAATATCTCAACGCGCGCTTCGCTTGGGCGGGGTGGTTCTCTCTGCATTTAAAAAGTAAAACGGCTTCCCTGTTATCAGAGAAGCCGCCGAAATAAAACGAATATTGCTTAAGGAAATAATTTCAGAATTACCAGGTCACCGGCACCAGCCTCGGTGCTGCTTTTTTCTTCAGCAAGCGGCGCAGTTTCAGGCGCGCTTTGTGAAGCTGTGATTTCGACGTACCGACCGAGCAGCCCAAAAGCTTTGAGATCTCTTCGTGCTCGTAGCCTTCGATATCGTGAAGAACGAACACCGACCGGTATCCCGGAGGCAGTTGCTCTATCGCATTATCGAGCGCGATCTTGTCCACGATGCGCATGTGGCTCGGGTTTTCCGTGCCGGAAACGATCTGCTCGGGCGTGTCGCCTTCCTCGGTCGTTTTCTCAAACTTCACGCTCCGTTTGCGAAAGTGCATCAGGACCTGATTAACGGTCATCCTGTGCAGCCAGGTCGTAAAGGCCGAGTCTCCGCGAAAGCTGCCGATCTTCCTGTACAACTGGATAAAAACTTCCTGTGTCAGGTCTTCGGCTTCGACCGGGTTTTGCAGCATTCTCAAACAAAGGCTGTAAACCCTGCGATGATGGCGGTTGTAAAGCTCTTCAAAGGCCATCTTGTCGCCCCACCCCGCGGCCTGTGCCAGCGAAATATCGGTTTTTGTACCGTTTTCGGACGATCTATCTGCGTCCTCAAAATTTTCGTTTGCCGCAACTTCAATGTTTGCAGCGTTTTGTATTAAAGGATAAGCTAAAACTTCAGTCATTGTTTTCTACCCCCCCTCGCCCTGTTATATCTCAATTGCCGTGCCATAATTGATTTCGTTGCCCACGTAAATTCAGATTTCATTAAAACGTCCTATTTTATAAGGTTTTATGGGCATCTCACTATTGCCCTCCCTCATCTCAACCAGCAGATCAACCTAAATCGTGTAGCTTTTCGCGCACGAATTATACCGTTTGAGTTGTTTTCTGTATGCCCTCCATATTTATTTCACGTTATTAGACAAGTTTTAGCATCAAAAGTTCCGGGAAAACCTTTTGCCAAACCTTTGGAGTAAGTAATGGGCGGGTGTTACTATCGCGAGAGTGATGTTTAGTTTTGTGTCAAAAGTATTGATCGCCTCTCTTTTTTCAGTCGTATTCTTCGCCGGTTCTTTCTCCGCACAAACCGCAATGATCGATGAAGTGGTGCAGGAGGTCTCAGAAGCCGATAATGTGCCGGTGATAATGAAGCATTTGCCGGATTACGAAAAGGTGAAGGATAAGGCCATCTTTGCTTCGACCGCGGAAGATTTTCTCAAAGCCGTAAATAACCACTCACTTGCGCTCACCGTAACATTTACCCCCGGTACCGAAGCCGCCATCGCCGATTATGACGCCGGAAAACTGGCGATCGTGGAATTTACCTCACCGCAGCTGGCGACCCAGGCTGATGCAAAAATTCAGGCAAGCCTTGGTGAAGCGACCGGTCCTAACGGCGGCGGACAGAGCGTTCCGGTTTATCGCCGGATAGGAAATTACGCGGTATTTGTCTTTAATTCTAGGGATGACGCGGCCGCCGCGGCCCTGATCGACCAGGTCAAATACGAAAAAGTGGTCCAGTGGCTCGGCCGCAATCCCCTCATCCAGCAAAAGAAAGAACGGGATACCGTTAGAACGACTTCCGAAGTGGTTTTAAACGCGATACAGATAACGGGTTATATCCTGCTGGTCACCCTCGCGATCGGAGGCTTCGCGGGCTTTATGGTTTTTCGCTCGCGCAACCGCCAGCGCCTGCAAGCCGACACCTACACCGACGCAGGCGGAATGACCCGACTTAACCTGGAAGCCTCGCCGGTGTCTACCGATAGATTGCTGGATTCTTAAAATGTAGCGCCGGCGTCTCGCCGGCTGTCATGGCGGCATCTTGCCGCCATATTATATTTTAGAGACTGAGGGCGGGACGCCCTCAGGACAGCCGCCGGGACGGCGGCGTTACGCTCTACGGCAGCGCTTCCACCAATCTATCTATATCCTCGAGATCGTTAAAAAGATGCGGTGCTATTCGCAGACGGCCTTCGCGGGCTGAGACGACGATCTTTTTGGCTTCTAATTGGTGATAGATATCGTTAGCATTCATTCCCCCGCGATGGTTAAGGCAGACGATCTGCGATCTTTCACCGGGCGCGCGCGAACTCACGATCTCGTAATTTTTTCCCTGCAGGCTGTCGCAGAGATGATCGGTCAACACGCCTAAGTGGCTTTCGATATTTTCTATTCCCACCGAGCGCAGCAATTCGAGACTGTTGGTCAATCCGAAATAAAGCGCGTTCGGCCCGGTACCGGTTTCCCACGCCAGGGCATTGTTGTACCAGTGGCTCTGGCTGTTGCTGAACTGCTCCCAGCCCTCGACGCTGGTCCACCCGACGAGCGTCGGCTCTATAACCTCACGCGCGCGGTCTGAAAGATACATTATCCCGCAGCCTTCCGGCGCGCAGAGCCACTTGTGGCTGCTGCCGGCCGCCGCGTCGACAAATTCCATATCGAAAGTTTTGGCGCCAAAAGCCTGGATAAAATCGACGATAAAAAGCGCCCCGTGCTGCCTTGCCGCCTGGCCGATGCGCCGCAGATCGGCGCTGTAACCCGAACCGTATTGCACCGCGCTGATCGCTACCACGCGCGTCCGTTCGTTTATCAGCGAGATGAATTCGTCCAGGTCGATGCGGCCTTCCCGTTCCGGGCAAAGCCTGATCTCGACGCCGAGCTGGTCTCTGATCCGCCGCCACGGATAAAAGTTGGAAGGAAATTCCCGTTCAAAGCTGACTATATTGTCGCCGCTTTGCCACGAGATGCCGTTTGCCAGTGCCGACAGCCCGTCCGAGGTATTTCGCATGAACGCGATCTGTTCCGGACGCACTTTTAGCAGCCCGGCGATTATCTCTCTGGCGCGCTGTTTATTGCCCAGCCATTTCATAAAATGGGTCGAGCCATTGTACATCACGTCCTGCAGCGCGGAATTGACCTCTTTAACGGTCGTCCACGGCAGCGGCGCCACCGCCGCGCTGTTCAGATAGACGTAGTCTTTAGTTATAGGGAAAAGATGACGAACATTTTCATTCATAAGTTTATGGAGCCAGGGGCTCTGCCCGCTGCGGCTGCTTAGCGGCCCTGGCACGCACCCGCTGACGCAGGCGCTACTGACAAAACCTCTTTGACAAAACAGGCCGAATAAGGCAAATTTTGAATGAGAAAGGTGATTTCCAACCTCTGGCGGCTGTTTTTCATCAAACTCTCGCGCGTATGCTCGGCTTTAATAATAAACCAAAATCCCCCTTCGGTTCTATCTCGATAGATGACGACCCTTCGATAGACGTGCAGCGTCTGAAAAAGGATTCGCGGCGCGGGCTCTGGGCGGAAATATTTTTGCTTTTTCGCGACATCCTGCTGGTCCTGACGGTGATGATACTTTTTGGAGTTTTCGTCGCCCAGCCGGTGGTGGTAGACGGCGAATCGATGCTGCCCAACCTGCACAACGGCGAGCGCCTGCTGGTCAATAAACTCATTTATTACAAGTTTCCCGGCCTGGAACCCTACGGTTGGACCAAACTGGAACGCGGCGATATCGTTGTCTTCTGGTGGCCGAACGATCCGGAAAAAAGCTTTGTCAAACGCCTGATCGCCTTCCCTAATGAAACGGTGGAGATCCGCAACGGCACGGTTTTGATCGACGGCAAGGAATTACAGGAACCCTATCTCGACGCGACTCTAAACGAAAATCATACTAATATGGCGCCCGTCACGGTCAAGCAGCACCAGTATTTCGTGCTGGGCGATAACCGTGATAATTCCTCCGATTCGCACATCTGGGGACAAGTGCCGGAAAAGTATGTCTACGGCAAGGTGTTCTTCCGCTACTGGATGCCCTCGAATGTCGGATTTATCGTGCGCGGTGCCAGCGATTTCAAAGACCATCCCGGTAATGAAAGTAATGAAAATCAATATCGTTCCCCGGGCAGCCGCAATGGCCAGGATAGCCGCGACGAATGAATTTCAGTAAAACCGCAATACTAGTGCTTGAAGACGGGCGCGCCTTTCGCGGGCGTTCATGGGGGCCCGACGGTGAGATCTGTGGCGAAGTTGTTTTTAACACCTCCATGACCGGTTATCAGGAGATCCTGACCGACCCTTCCTATGCCGGACAGCTTGTCTGCATGACCTATCCGCTGATAGGCAACTATGGAACGACCGGCAAAGATGCCGAGTCGCGCCGCCCATGGGTAGAAGGTTTTATTGTCCGCGAGGCCAGCCCGGCGATGTCTAACTGGCGCGCCGAAGAAACCCTGGACGCCTACCTCAAGCGCTGGAACATTCCCGCTATCGAACACATCGACACCCGCGCCCTCGTGCGCCACATTCGCGACAAAGGCGCAATGCGCGTTTGTTTATCTTCGGTCGATCTCGATGTGGAAAGCTTATTAAACAAGGCCCGCACTTCGCCGGAGATGAATAACCTCGAGCTGGCCAGCCGCGTCACGACGCCTGAAAAATACAGCTTTGAAGCCTTTGGCGAAGAAAAGCATCATCTTGTCTGTTACGACTTTGGCGTGAAGGCCAATTCCCTGCGCGAGTTTGCCAAACAGGGCTGCCGCCTGACCGTCGTTCCGGAAAATACCGGCGCCGATGAAATTTTTGCGCTTAAACCCGACGGCGTCTTTCTGTCCAACGGGCCCGGCGATCCCGGATCGATGCAGCCGGTAGTGGAAGAAATAAAAAAAGTGGTCGATGCCGGCGTGCCGACATTCGGCATTTGCCTGGGCCACCAGATCCTGGGACAGGTTTTTGGCGGGAGCACTTATAAACTCAAATTTGGCCATCGCGGCGGCAACCAACCCGTGATGGATTTACCCCACGACAAGATCGAGATCACCTCGCACAATCACGGTTTCGCCGTCGATGCCGATAGCTTGCCGGAAGACGTCGAGGTCACGCATCTCAACCTCAACGACAAGTGCGTCGAGGGAATGCGGCATAAGCACTTGCCCGTCTTTTCCGTCCAGTACCATCCCGAAGCCGCCCCCGGCCCCCATGACGCCGAAGATTACTTCCGCCGCTTTGTTGAATTGATCGAAAAGAATAAGTAAGCTGGCAGGAATCTAAAGCCGCATTTTTTTGAGGATCTCCTGAAAGCGCGCCTCATTGCGGAACTCTTCAAAATTCGGATCAACCTTAACCACATGCATCAAACCATCGCGCTCGGCAAAAGCCTTTTCTATTCTTTCCAGGGCCTTCTCCTTATTTCCTAAAGCCGCAAAGCTGCGCGCCAGGACATAATCCGAGATGGGCTGGTCTTTGGCCAAATTTAATAGCTCTGCAAGTTTTGCTCCCGCTTCCTTTTTTTGCCCGCTTTTGACCAGTGAACGAATCGAGGCCGAAATGAAAAATGAACTCCCCCCGGAATTTTGAATTGCTTTTTGATACTCGGCGATGGATTCCTTGTACATTCCCTTGCCTTCATAGCTCCGGCCCAGATAGTAGAGCGCGAGCGGAAAATTTGGTTCCAGTTCTAAAGCCGGTTTTATTTTCTCGATCGTTTGGTCATATTTTCCCGCCGCCAGATATGGAAAAGCGCGCGCCGTGTTGGTCGAAAGCGATAACGGATCGAGTTCAAATGCCTTTTCCACTTCCGCAATACTTTCTTCGGTCCTGCCCATAAAGCCCAGGAATTCGCCGTAAGCCTGGTGGGCGGTCGGATAGCTTGAATTGGTGGCGATAGCGTGTCTGAATTCCCTTTCCGCGCCATCCCAATCCCAATCCTGCTGCGCCTTATACATCGCCAAAGCCGTGCGCGCCTCCACGAGATTTTCGTCCAGGCTCAAGGCCTTTTCCGCTGCTTGCCGGGCTTTCGAAAAATTCTCCTTGTTTTGATGCGGGCTGAAAAGATGAAGCAAAACATAGCTTTCCGCCAGGCCTGAATAAGCGAGCGCGTAATTTCCGTCCAGCGCGATGGCCTGTTCGTAAAAGGCGATGCTTTTTCGCAGATCTTCACTGCTTCGATTGTTCCAGAAAAAACGCCCCTTGTTATAAAGCTGATAAGCCTCGATATTTTCCGTATAGCGGCGTTTCAATCTGTCGTTCTCGTCGGGATTTAGTTCTAAAGATAACGATCTGGCAACTTTCTCCGAGATCGAATCCTGCAGGGCGAAAATATCCGTGTCGCGTTCGTCAAAGTTTTCCGCCCAGAGCAGCGCGCCGTCGCTGACGCGAAAAAGACGCACCGAAACGCGGATCCGTCCATCCACTTTCTGAATGTTTCCTTCCAAGACCGAATCGACATTGATCTCACGCCCGACCTTTATCGCATCCGGTGTCGTGTCGGCATAGCGAATGACGCTTTTTGTCTGGCGCACGACAATGCTTTTCACATGGCTTAATTTTGTGATCACCGCGTCCGCCATTCCGATCCCGAGAAGCTGATCTTCGCTGCCCGGCTCGGCGTTGCCCAACTCGATGTTCCTAAACGGCAAGACCGCAATGGATCTCACTTCTTTCGCCGACGGCGGCGGGGAAATTTGCGCCTCTTTCCGATTCCAGAACGAATACGCGGCGGCGATCGAACAAACCGCCACGATAGCAGCGAAAACGAGTAAATAAATTATTCGATGATTGGGTGCGGGAGCTGCGGCAACTGCGGCAGCTAATGGGGCCTGCTTCTCTTCAACACCTGCTTCATCGCCGCCGGATACTTTAACCTGCGCGACAAAACGATAACCTTTTCCGCTTTCGGTGACGATAAAACGATGCTCGTTAGGATTTTCGCCCAGGGTTTTTCGCAAAACCGATATCGTTTGGGTCAGATTTGCTTCTTCGACAAAGCTGTCCTGCCACACCTTCGCCATCAGCTCATCCTTGCTGACGAGTTCTCCGTGATTTTCGACCAGCAGCAACAGCACTTGAAAGGCTTTCCGCGTGATCGCGACCGTCTCGCCCTGCGGCAGACGCAGGAGCCTGTTTCTCGAAGCATCGATCTGAAAATCTTCGAAAAAGTAATTCTTTTCTAACCTTTCGCTCATATCTTAGAAAATTTTAGAAAATTTGAGACGTTTTATTAGGACATTTTAACAGTTTTCGTGGCCAACTCTAAAAAAAGAAATTCCCTGGCGAATAAATTAAGCACCAAACAGGAGTAATAAAAATGAAACGAATTAAGAAATTAGCAGGTAAGTGTTTGTTGAACGTTTTGGCAATGTTCTTACTGGTAAATTTAGTTTCGGCGGCGGCGGTGGTCCGTCTTGCCTCGGGAGGAACCCCGGCTGCGATCCAGGCCGCGGTCGATCTGTTCCGGATCGAATTGGGCGGCCCGTTAAATCCCAATACGACGCAAACCTATCCAAACGGCCGGCGCGAGATAACCTGGGACGACGTGCCTGATAACTTTGCTCTCCCGACCCGGTTTCCCGGCCATTATTTTAATACGATCAGCCCGCGCGGTATTATCATGTCTACACCGGCCAACAACCACGCCGGCGATAACGCGAATATGATGGTTAGCAGGGACGCCGATTCGGGAGTGGTCCGTTTCGGCGATCTTGATCCCAGCTATACAAATACTTTTAGAACATTCAGCGGGCAAAGGCTCGCTTCAGTAGGTAACTCCGGCGGAATCGACTACCCTCCGGTGATAAATTTCCAATTTTTTATTCCCGGAACCGGTATTCCGGCAACAGTGAACGGGTTCGGTATCGTTTTTGCCGATGTTGATAGCGGAGCACATGCATTGGTGCGCGTATATGGCGTAGATGGCCGGATATTAACACTGCTGCAGCCGTCGCTGAATGCGAACAACGGGCTTTCATTTGTCGGGATCTCTTTTAATGCCGGGGAAAGGATCGCCCGGGTTGAGGTCAAGTGCGGCAGAAATCAGATCATCTCAGGTAACGTGGACGGCGAAGAAGACGGCGAGTGGGAGAAAGATGTCATTGCCGTGGACGATATTATCTATGGCGAACCGCGGGCGGCCCAGTTTCACCCGGGTGATTTCGACGGCGACGGCACCTCCGACTCGGCCATCTTTCGCCCCGCTAACGGAACATGGTATTTCCTCAACAGCGGGACAAGCACGTTTTCGGTCTCACAATGGGGAATGAACGGTGATGTGCCGGTGAGCGGCGATTTTGACGGCGATGCGCGCGCGGATATGGCGATCTTTCGCCCCTCGAACGGCCTGTGGTTCATCAGTTCCAGTTCGAACGAGGCAACCTTGGGAAGGCAGTTCGGACAAAACGGTGACAGGCCCGTGGTCAGCGATTACGACAAGGACGGCCGAAGTGATATTGCTATCTGGCGCCCGTCGGACGGCAGCTTTTATGTCAGCGGCAGCAGCGGCGGTTTCTCGAACTATTATGCTTATCCCTTCGGCGTGAATGGCGATATTCCGGTCGGCACCGGAGTTTTTCCCTAGCCGGAGCGCCGAATTTATTCGGCAATGCACAATAAATTGTGCGCTCCCGGTTATTCGCTTGATTCCGGCGGCACGACGGCGGGTTCGCCTTCGAGGAAGTTTGCCATTAGGGTCGTCCGGCCGGTGATCCAGAGGATGTGTTTATAGATGACGGCGAGGATCGCCACTACCGGGATGGAAAGAAATATTCCGACGATGCCGCCGATCTGCGCGCCGGCCAGGATCGCCAGGATGATCGCCAGCGGGTGCAGATGAATGCCTTCGCGGACGATGCGGGGAAAGGTGATGTAATCGTGAATAAAACGCAGCGCCAGGAGGAAGATGCCGACATAAAGCGCCTGCCAGGGTGAATAAAAAGCGCATAAAGCCACCGTCAGCACGCCGATGGCCAGCGGCCCCGCCAGCGGGATAAATTCCAGCGCGCCCGCCAGCACACCCAATAACAGCGCATACGGTACGCCGAAAATATAAAAGGCTATCGTGCAGATAGTGCCGATCAGCAAGCAGGAGATCAGCTGCGCGCGCGTATAAGCGGCCAGCGTGCGGTTCATATCATAAAAGAAAACTTCCGCCTGGTAGCGCCAGCGCCCGCTGGGAAACATCCGCAGCGCCGACGCTTTGAAGGTGTTGATGTCCTTAAGAAAAAAGAACGCCAGCACCGGTATCCACAGTATCCACGGCAAAAAAGGCACCAGTTTTAAAAGAAAAACGCCGACCCCGGCCGTTACGCTCGCCCCGGCGAGGGTAATAAATTCCTGCAGGTTATTGCTGATCGCCTCACGGACTTCCTTGGGTATCGACGTATTTTGATACCGCTCATTGAGCTCGAACAGCCGCCCGCGTATCGCTTCCGAATAGCCGGGAAAGTTTTTGGCAAATTCGTTGAATTGTTGAGTGATGAGCGGCGCCAGGTAAGAGATAGCCAACAGCAAAACTACAAAGACCGTCAGGTAGGAAATTATTATCGCCAGCCAGCGCGGCATCCACTTTTCCAGGTTTCTTTGTTTGAAAGGCTGGCGAATGAGTTTTACCAGCGGGTCCATCAGGTACGCAAAAAAGATGGAAAGAATAACGAGAAGTATCAGATTTTGCAGCCAGTAAAACAGGTAACCCAGCAAAACCGCGATCTGCAAAATGACCAGCGTGACGATCACGACCCGGCCCACCGAGCGCACAGCCGGTGTCGAAGGGTCGAAAAATACCCTTCTTTCGATTTTATTATTTTCCTGCGGTTCGGGTTCGGTCATTGTAAAGGCTGGCTAAATTCGTACGGCTGTTTTAAAAATCGTCGTAATCTTCTGCGGCGTGAAGCGCGGCAATTCGCTTTGGGGCTTGATTGTAAAGTTTCTTTTCCCATTTTTCCTGAGAGCTGACGAGTTCGAGCGCCGCCTGGGGGTGGGCGGCATTTCTCTCCAACCGGAGAACTTCCGCCTCTACCGCCACCTCACGGTTTTTCTCGTCTATGACGTAAAGATTAACCTTCGTGCCCACGTCGGGCAGCTCACGCGGCAAGTGGATCAGCGTGCCGCTGACGCCGATGTTTTCCGTGAGCCCTTCTTCGACCTTGGGTTGGCCGTCCTGGCCTTTCCATTCTACCCGGACAGGCATCGCCAGCACATACCGGTCGCCTCTTCTTCTTTCTTCTGCCAATACCATAACTTCCTTTCTGGTGGTTTCCGTGAGAAAGGGAAACTCTTGCAATATACGAAATCTGCATAGCGCCCGTCTATATCAAAAACGTGATTTAAGAAAATTAATTTTCAAAACTTGTGGTGTTAAACGACGTTCAACACAATATCTTGTGAGGATGGACAAAACCGGCTTTTTTTGCTACTATTAGTTCACATGTGACAAAGATACCCAAAAAATAGTCGCACAGTAATCTTAACCTAATCCCTTAAATTTACTTTTTACGCTGTGTGCATTTGCCGATGGGCGAAGTGTTTTTGTTATGTTTATTTTTATTTTTTGAAGAAAGGAGGACAGTGGATGATCAAAACTTCAGTTAAATTCAGTATTTTATCTATATTACTATTCGTTTTAATTAACGTTTTCTATATTCAGCCTGATGCTCAGGCTTATCCATATAACAAGTCGGATGCTTTACAAGTAGAAGTAACACCGGTACCGGTAACCGAAGAAGCCATACTTACCCCCCCAGTTGACGCAGTTGAGATACCTATCAACGATGCCTCGACCGTAGCGGTAAATACGACTTCCAAAGCGGCCCCTACATCTTTAGAGGCCGGAAAGACCGAACCGCTCGTAGTAACGACCGAAGCGCTCACCATGATGGGAGCGTTCCGGGCAACTGCGTATTGTCTGAAAGGAAGAACTGCATCAGGCGGTGGCGTTCGCCGCGGTATTGTGGCGGCTGACCCGCGCGTTTTGCCGTTGGGCTCGCGCATTCAACTTAATGCCGGAGCTTATAGCGGAACTTATGTCGTCGCCGACACCGGCGGTGCTATTCGCGGACGTATCCTGGATATCTGGGTTCCGAGCTGTGCCGAAGCAAATCGTTTCGGACGCCGCACGGTCCACGTTAGCAGAGTCGGACAAAACAGTAAAAAAGCTAAATAACCAGGGTTGACAGGTTAGACCCTAAAGCCGCTATCTATACAGGTAGCGGCTTTTTTGCGCTCGCGGCTAAAGCGAGCTAACATCTATTTGATGCCTGACGAAACTTCTCGATCGCCCGGTGAGGTTCTGGTCCACGTCACCCGCGGCGGCACGCTTGAATCCCTGCACCGTGGCCATCTTGTTATCCTGGATGGCGGCGGCAATACGATCACCTCTCTGGGTGACACGGAAAGAGTGGCGTTTATCCGTTCATCCTCCAAGCCGCTGCAGGTAATGCCTTTTGTCATGAGCGGTGGGGTCGAAAACTTGGGTTTCACCGAAAAAGAGATCGCGCTGGCCTGCGGTTCTCATGGCGGCGAACCCATGCATACCGAGACCGCCACGGCGATGCTGGATAAAGCCGGCCTGAGTGAGAAAGACCTGCGCTGCGGCACGCACACGCCTTTTAACGAAGCGGCCGCCCGCGCCCTAAGCGAGGCCCGTCGCGAACCTAACCAGCTTCATAATAATTGCTCCGGCAAGCACGCGGCCATGCTGGCCTTTGCCAAATACCTCGGCGCGCCGCTAAACAATTATGAAACGCCCGAGCACCCGATCCAGCAAAAAATGCTCGGCATGATGGCAAAGATGTGCGAGATATCGCGCGAGGAAATAAAGATCGGCATCGACGGCTGCTGTGCGCCCAACTTTGCGCTGCCGCTCATAAATATGGCCCGGGGTTTTTCTCACCTGGTTTATCCGCCTGAGAATTTCGATGAAGAATTGCGTAAAGCGTGTCGCCGGGTAGCCTCGGCCATGATGAATTACCCGGAAATGATCGGCGGCACCGAGCGGCTGGACACGCTGATAATGCAGTGCCTGGGCGGGCAGATGATCTCCAAGATCGGGGCGGAAGGCGTCTGGCTGGCGGGCATTTTGCCATCACCCAAATTCGAAAAAGGCCTCGGGATCGCCCTAAAGATAGAAGACGGCAACGACAACCGCGCCCGGGCCGCCGCCGCGCTGGAGATCTTAAAACAACTGGGCGTTTTGGACGAAGCTAATTACCGGATGCTATGGGAACATTCACCGCTGGCGATAAAAAACCGGCGCGGTGATATAGTTGGTGAGGTCAAGCCGGTCTTTAGTTTGTAGCGCCGCCGTCTCGGCGGCAGTCCGGTGGGCGTCTCGCCCACCGATTCCTAGAGGTGAAGGCGGGACGCCTTCACGACAGCCGGCGGGACGCCGGCGTTACTTGATATATGAACGAAGCAGCACAACAAAGCGCCCCGCCAAAGCTCAGGCTCGGTGGCGACGGTAAATTAGATAACGGTTCCATAGCGGATGTCTTGGAGTGGTTTTTAAACAACGACCAGCGCGTGGCCACGATGCGGCATCCGCACGTCGAGGAGCTTTTTGTCTGGAAACAGCAAGACGATAAAACGAGCGGCATTACCCCTTCTCCCTTTACTACCGCTGAAGAGCGTTTTGCCATCGGCATTGTGCTGGCGCTGCAGGAAAACGATTCCCAGCCGCTGCTGCAAATGTGGATCACCGATGTGCTGGAAGCTTTAGGGCAGGCTAAAGAAACAACCGAGCAGATCGACCATAGTTATAAACTGGAAACGAATAAAGGAAAGTCGCCGGTCGAAGAAGCTAACAAAATTCCTTCGAATACCGAAAAACGTTTATATCTTACCGGCAGTTGGCTGGAAGCGCTTTGTACAGCAGAGGCCCGTGTCCTCGGGTGGATCTACCAGGAAATTTACGGCGTGACCTTTGAACCGAGCCAGCCGCCCGCATAAATCTTTTTCACCACAAAGACACTAAGAACACAAAGAAATGCAGGAAGATTATTATTCGTTTTAAAACTCTTAGTGTCCTTGGTGTCTTTGTGGTGAAAAAATTATTTTCCGCCAAACGTATTACATTGCCGCAGATCGCCCGTCTTGAACCCTTGTGAAAACCAGGTCATCCGATCGCGCGCCGAGCCGTGGGTGAAAGAATCCGGGATCACGTAGCCTTGTGCCCGTTTCTGGATCTGGTCGTCACCGACCTCCGAAGCCGCTCGTAAAGCTTCCTCGATATCGCCGGTCTCGATCAATCCTCGCCCTTGCGCATATTTTGCCCAGATGCCGGCGTAGCAATCCGCCTGTAGCTCGAGCCGCACGGAATATTGATTTGCCTGGGTGCGGCTGCCGCGCGACTGTGCCTCGGAAACTTTGCCCATCGTTCCCAGCAGATTTTGCACGTGGTGGCCCACTTCATGCGCGATAACATAAGCCTCGGCAAAATCGCCGGGCGCCTTAAATTCGTCTCTCAGCTCGCGGAAAAAAGCCGTGTCCAGATAGAGCTGTTCGTCACCGGGACAATAGAACGGGCCGACCGAAGAGCTGCTGGTGCCGCAGGCAGAGCGCACGGCATCGGAATAGAGAACGAGTTTAGGCTGGCGATACCTTGAGCCGTTACGCTGGAAGATCTCGCTCCAGGCGTCTTCGGTGCTTCCCAAAACGCTGGCGACGAATTGTTTCACATCGTCGTTTTGCGGCGCGCGCTGGCTTTGCGTCTGAACATCGGTGTCCACCGGCATTTGCTGCAGCAGCGTCCGCGGGTCCTGGCCGCAGAGCAGCGCCAGGACAATAATGACCAGCGTGCCCAGGCCTCCGCCGCCGATCGCAATGTTGCGGCCCGAAAACCCGCGGCGGTCTTCGACATTAGAACTTTGTCTTTGATCTCTCCAGCGCATAATGTATTGCTGTATTATAGCCGTGGCGAAAACAAACTGCTAATAAATTATTCATTACCTTTATGACGCTGAATGATTGGAGACAGGCGGGGAAATATTTCACCTATGGTGAGCACCCGATCTTTTACCGGGATAATTCGGCGGACGGTGAAGCGACACTTTTACTGCACGGCTTTCCCTCTTCGTCTTTTGATTATCACAAGATTTGGAACCAACTGAGCGACAAATTTCCGCTGCTCGCCTATGACATGATCGGCTATGGTTTTTCCGCCAAGCCGCGCGCTTTTTCTTACACGACCTTCGATCAGGCCGATCTTCTGCAGGAGCTTTTGGAAAATTTGAGGGTCAAAAACGTTCACATACTTGCGCATGATTACGGCAATACTATCACTCAGGAACTGCTCGCTCGCGCGGAAGAGAAGCGGTTAAATTTCACCATCCACTCGATCTGTATGCTCAACGGCGCTTTGTTTCCCGAAACTCATCGCCCGGTGCTGGCGCAGAAAATTCTCATCTCGTCCGTGGGCTTTCTTTTTGCGAAATTAATTTCCGATAAAAAATTCGAGCAGAGTTTTTCCGCCATCTTTGGCAAAGATACCAAACCCGCAAGAGAAGAGCTGGCGGATTTCCGCACCGTATTTAAATACAATGACGGGAAAAAGATCGCCCATAAATTGATCCGCTATATGCGTGAGCGAAAGATTTTCCGCGAGCGCTGGGTCGGAGCGCTGCAGCGAACAAACATTCCTTTCAGATTTATTAACGGCCTCGACGATCCGGTTTCCGGCGCGCATCTCGTCGCCCGCTTTCGCGAAATAATGCCGCAAACGGACATCGTCGAACTGCCCGGCATCGGGCATTACCCGCATTTCGAATGCCCCGAGAAAATTTTGCAATTGTATTTTGAATTTCGGGAAGGAATTAATTAATGATGGCTTGCCGAGAAAGTCGATTTTCTCATTAATATGTAAAAGTCACACGGTTCTTTTATGCCGCTAATTACACAAATAACACGAATGAAAAATCCCGATTCGTGTTATTTATGACATTCGTGGCCGTATGCGGACTTTATAGGCAAAGCCGTTAATAATTATAGTTTAATATTTCTCAATCTCAGCGCATTTACAATCACCGACACCGAGCTGAACGTCATCGCCGCGCTGGCGATCATTGGTGAAAGCAGCAGCCCGAAAAAGGGGTACAGAATCCCCGCCGCTATCGGCACGCCGAGCACGTTATAGACAAATGCGAAGAAAAGATTTTGCCGGATGTTTGCCATCACGGCGCGGCTTAATTTTCGGGCCCGCACGATACCGCGCAGATCGCCTTTTACGAGCGTGATATCCGCGCTTTCCATCGCCACGTCAGTGCCGGTCCCCATCGCGATGCCGACATCGGCTTGAGCCAGCGCGGGTGCATCGTTGATGCCGTCGCCGGCCATGGCGACTATGTTTCCCGCGTCCTGAAATTCTTTTATCACGGCATTTTTACCTTCCGGTAAAACTTCCGCCTTTATTTGCGATATGCCTAGCTGTTTCGCGACCGCGTTCGCCGTCACGCGGTTATCGCCGGTCAGCATTACTATCTCCAGGCCTTTTTTACGAAGCTCGCCGATGGCTTCGCGCGCGGAATCTTTTACCGTGTCCGCCACACCCAAAAGCCCGGCGTACTTTCCGTCGGCGGCAACGAACATCACCGTCTGGCCGTCATTTCTCAAAGTTTCTGCCTGACCGAGCAAGTGCTCGTCCGCCGTGATACCCAGTTGCTCGATAAAATTCTGATTTCCCAGCGCGGCTTGTTTTCCATTAACAAAACCCATGACGCCTTTTCCGGTAACAGATTTGAAACCTTCGGCCGAAAATATTTCCACGCCGCGTTCTTTCGCCCCGGTGACGATCGCTTCCGCCAGCGGGTGTTCGCTGTGATTTTCCAGTCCGGCTGCAATACTTAGAAGTTCGTTCTCGCGCCCCTTTTCATTGGTGTTGGAAACTATCGAAACAAGACGCGGGTTTCCTTCCGTCAGCGTTCCGGTCTTGTCCAGCACCAGCACATTTACTTTCCTTAGCACCTCCAGCGCCTCGGCGGCTTTTACCAGCACGCCCGCGCGCGCGCCGCGTCCTGTTCCGACCATGATCGACATCGGTGTCGCCAAACCCAGCGCACACGGGCAGGCGATTATCAGCACCGCGATAGCATTTGCCAGCGCAAGGCCAAGCTGCGGTTCGGGCCCGAGAAATATCCAGGCGATAAAGGTAATTATTGCCGCGACGATCACCGCCGGAACAAAATATGCCGACACCACATCGGCTAAGCGCTGTATCGGCGCGCGGCTGCGCTGCGCTTCGCCGACCATCCGCACGATCTGCGCCAGCAGCGTATCGCTGCCCACGCGTTCGGCGCGCATTACAAAACTGCCAGTGCCGTTAATCGTGCCGCCGGTCACTTTGCTTCCGGTTTCTTTTTCAACCGCGATCGGTTCACCCGTGACCATCGATTCATCGACCGAGCTGTGGCCCTCGACTACGCTGCCGTCCACCGGAATTTTTTCGCCGGGACGCACGCGCAGCATCGCACCCACCTGAACATGCTCGAGCGGGATATCTTCTTCGCTATTGTCCGGCATTACTACGCACGCGGTTTTTGGCGCGAGGCCAAGAAGTTCCCTGATCGCGCTCGAAGTTTTGCTGCGCGCGCGCAGTTCCAAAACCTGTCCGAGCAAAACGAGTGTAGTGATCACTGACGCTGCTTCGAAATAGAGCGGGACCTCGCCGGTGTGGCCCCGCAGCGTATGCGGAAATATATCGGGAATAAAAAAAGCGATGATGCTGTATACCCACGCCGTACCGGTGCCGAGCGCGATCAGTGTGAACATGTTCAGGCTGCGGTTGATGACGGACATAACACCGCGTTCGAAAAACGGCAGCCCTCCCCACAGCACTACCGGTGTCGCCAGCATTAGCTGTATCCATCCCTTCGCGCCCGCCGGCAAAACTTGCGACAGCGGGCTACCCGTTAAATTGGCGGGCAGCATCTCCGCCATGCCTGATAAAAAAACCGGCAGCGTCAAAACAGCGCAGATCCAAAACCGGCGCGTCATATCACGCAGTTCGGAATTATCCTCTTCAGCGTCTAACGAAAAAACTTTCGGTTCGAGCGCCATCCCGCAGATCGGGCAGCTGCCCGGTCCTATCCGCACTATTTCCGGGTGCATCGGACAGGTGTACTCGACATCGGCGGCTTCGGCTTTTTCGTGAACTTTTTCTGGGGCTTTTTCCTGTCCGGGGGCGAGATAATATTCCGGGTTTTGCTTAAATTTATTCAGGCAGCCGGCCGCGCAAAAATAGTAAGTTTTGCCTTTGTATAAAAAACTACCGACCGCGGTCTCCGGTGTGACCGTCATTCCGCAGACAGGGTCTAAAACATTTTCGCCACCCGCCGCTCTCTCAGATAGATTTTTATTGTCCATTTCTTCTGCCGTATCTGTTTATGTCTATTAGGTTTAACTGGCTTCTTCCGCCTCCGGGAGGGCTTATTTTGCTAAACCCGTGATTCTAAATACGATAAATTTTATTTTATCAGGGCTGATTATTTCTTGACAGCTACTAAGTATAATTTTTATTATAACTTACAGAGTCTGTACGTAGTCCTCGGTGTTTTTTGTCTCCAATTTCAGAATCTCAGAGGAATTAGCCATGATCAAATTAGATATTGTTAATCGCTTAGCCGACCAAACCGGTGTTTCCAAACAGAAGGCCGAACAGGTGGTAGACTCGCTCTTTGATGCCATGAAAGAAGGCCTGGCTCAAGGAAAAAGGATAGAATTACGCGGTTTCGGAGTATTTGTAGTAAAACCGCGCAAGCGTGGGATAGGGCGTAACCCGCGGACCGGGCAGGAAGTCGCTATTCCGGCGGGTAAAACCATCCGCTTTAAACCCGGCAAGGATCTGCAGGCTTCCAGCACCGATGACGAATAGCGCTGTAAGCCTGGCAATCTAAAAAATATATCCCTGAGCTTGCTCGTCGCCGGTCATAGTTAATGTCTGATCCAGCTTTATCATCAGTTGAGTATTTGCCGCGACGAGTAAGTTACCCGCCCGCTGGTGTCTGGCTCAAACACCTCTTCTGGTTTTTAATTACTTTTATTACCACCACTCTCACCGGTGTGCTGCCTCTTTTATCTTTAGGAGACAGTCTCGAAGCCCAATTGCCGGAAACGCAAAGCTGGGTCGATACTTTTCAGCAGATCGCGCTGCTTCCCAGCCTGTATTTTCAAACAATAGGTAAATTGATACTTTTTCTGCCCGGTCATCCCGAGGCTTTGCTGGAGGGCCTGACCTACTCGGTCTCTTTACTTTTCATTTTGATCTGCCATGAATTCGGCCATTATATTGCCTGCCGGATCTATCGGATCGACGCATCTCTTCCATATTTTCTTCCGTCGCCGCCGTTGATAGGTATCGGAACATTCGGCGCTTTTATAAGAATTCGCGAACCGCTGCCTTCGCGGCGGGCGGTTTTTGATATCGGCGTCGCCGGTCCGATCGCCGGCTTTATCGCCTTGATCCCGATAGCGATAGTCGGGGTTTATCTCACCCAACCGATACCGGAGGGCTTTAAAGCGGGCCTTGTCTTTAACGACCCTCTCTTAATGCGTTTAATAGCGTGGTTCCTGGGCGTTGACCTGGCAAATTCGATAGGTGGGCCTTTCTATTTTTCTGCCTGGCTGGGGTTGATAGTGACCAGCCTGAATCTGATACCTGCCGGACAGCTGGATGGCGGACACGCGGTTTATGCCGTTTTTGGTGAGCGCCTGCACGGGATCATCGCGAAATTTGCATTTGCCGCGATGCTCGTTCTGACGGTTTTAGGAATGATCTTTTTCAATAGCCCGAGCGGGCTTCTTTTCCTGGTGATACTGATAATTATGCTGCGGATCGGGCATCCGGAGCCTTACGATAATACCCCGTTAGACTTAAAGCGGCGTTTGGTCGCCGCCTTTACGCTGCTGATATTTATACTTTCCTTTACGCCGTTTCCTATACAGGTCAATTTCTAGACCAGCGTGGTTTCCGGCAGCATTCCCTTGATCTCTTTTACGATCCTCTGCACTTCCTCGTGATCGTCGAGCGCGATCATAAAAAATTCATAACCGTATTTAAAACAGACGACGCCGTTGCCGAAAAGCCAGATGCCTTCGAGCACCGGGTTTCCGCCCAGTATCCAGCTGATCGGAGCGCCGGTGATACGCGCAGGATTAAAAATGTGCCACCACATCGCCGCGCCTGCCGCGCAGCTAAAAGCGCCCAGCAGCGGAGCGCCTACGTATTTCACGATGTCGCGCTCGAATTTAACGCGTTCTGCCTCGGCCTCGGTCAATTCTCCCTGCCGGATAAGGTCTTCCTGGTTGGTGAGATATTCCAGGTAATAATCGCTGACTTTTTTCATGCCCCACACCGGCAGCGCAGAGCTATAAATCCAATGCGAACCCAGCCCGGTAAAGACAAGTGCGCCGATCGAACCGGCGGCTACCGATACGCCCGAGCCGACGGCCTTTAAAGGATAGTCGCGCACCCATTGTCCTGTTTTATTTATTCCGGTAAGCGCGGCGTCGATGGTCCGCGTCCAGCTCAGTCCGAAGTTAAAAATTCCTGAAGCGCGGTTCGCGGTTTCTTCAAAAGAACTCGCCGTATCCTTGAAAACTTCACCCGCTTTTTCCACTGCCGTGTTTATCACTTCACCGGCCTTCCCGCCCGCCTCGGTAGCCGCGCCGCGCAGAGGCTCGCTCGCGTCCCAAACTTTTTCGGCGGTTTCCTTGGCCTGTTTGCCGAATTCGTCGACCTGTTTTCCCAGCTCGGTATCTTCAGCCAGTTTTTCCGCCCCCGCGCGGATCTTCTCGGCGCCATCCTTTAGCACTTCCGCGCCTTTTTCTGCCGTGTAGCGCACGGTTTTGCCCGCATCTCCGAGTTTGTCCGTAATGCCGAACTGTTTATCGATATCGGCCAGCTTTTCCTGCGCTGTTTTTTGCCATTCTTCCAGTGTTTCTTTATAACTTGCCATCGCTCACACTTCTCCTTCGCTGCTGCAAACAAATACGCTTTTTTGGCACAGTTTGTTCACTGGAATAATTATATCATCCCTTTATAACCGGGGGTTCTGCGTATTAAGCTAACAGCTTATAGCTATTAGCTGTTAGCCAAATTCTTATATAAAATACTGTTAATTTATGCCTTTAGTGAATTGCCCAAACTGCGGAAAACAGATCGAGTGGTCTGAGAGTGAATACCGGCCTTTTTGTTCGCAAAAATGCAAATTGCTCGATCTGGGCGAATGGATCGAGGAAGGTTATCGTGTGCCCGATGAAAGCTCTTCGCCCAGTGAAGAAGACTTTCGGCAGATCGAAGCAGCGCTGGAGGCCTCGCAAAATGACGAACATTCCTGAATTTTTTAACGTAAAATAAACACTATGGAAATTATCGGCGTCGGTATTTTATTGTTGGTTTTGATCGCGGGCTTTGTGATCTTTTTTATCGGGCGCAAAGTCATGAAGATGGCCGTGCGGCTGGTGATCGCCGGCGTAGTGCTGCTGATCGTCATCGTCGGCGCGGTCTCTCTCTGGTATTTCAATTCCTCAAGCGGCAGCGACAACCGCCCGTCGCCCACGCGAAAATCGCGCTAAGATTATCCCGGCTGCCCGTCCTGCGCTATTTCTTTTTTCAGTTGCTCCATCATGGAACGGACAGCGGTCGCCTCCACGCTATTGGGCGCAGCCTTTAAATATTGTTCGTATACTTTGATCGCCTCTTTGTAGTTTCTCGTTTTTTCGTAAAGGCCGCCCAGCAATTGATAGAGCACCGGTTCGGTATCGAAAAGCTGGCTGACCGCGATCTTAAATTCTTTTATTGCCTCTTCGTATTTTTCCTGTTCTTCATAGATCAATCCCAGTCCGGTATGAGCTTCGGGCTGATAACCGCGCCCTTCTTTGATCGCGCGGTTGTAAGCCTTGATGGCATTTTCGTCGTCAATATCTTCGTGATAGATGCGCCCTTCCACGGCTGAGATCTCCGGAAAAACGGGCCGGTCGCGGCGCGCTTTGACGATCTGCTGCATCGCGCTGTCGGTGTCTTTCAGATCGAAATAAACACGCGCCAGCCCCAGGTATGCTTCGGGAAATTTCGGACGGACCTTTATCGCCTGTTCATAAAGATCGATGGCTTTTCTCCGGTCATCTTCACTGGCCCCCGGTTTTTCGCGCAGCGCTTCGGCTTTTTGAAAAAGCAATTCGGCCGTGTCGCCGGTCACCTGCAGATTTACCCTGACCATTCCTCTCGAAGCCGCGGTCAGATTTATCGTCGCTTGCTTAAACCCGTTAGCGCGGACGCGCAGAACCTTGCTCGTGGCGGAAAGTTTCACTCCCGCGAGCTTTCCCGTCGCATCGGTCACGCCGCGTTTTACATCATCTACCCAGACAGTCGCCGCAGGCTCGCTGGCAACAGTAATGGCGCGCGCCGCGGCCGCGGCCGGCCTGGCTGTTTTCTGTGAGAATACCGGAAATGAAAAAATAAAAGCGGTGAGTATTACAAATAATGCGCTCTTTAACTTCATAATTGCCTCTGCGACGATTTTAATCCATTTTAGATGAAATCGCCTCGAAAAATGCCGTCTTCGGCGTTGTCCTAAAGTTGTGGTGCTGAGAAGGGAATGTCGTTCGGAATAGATGATAGAGAATAGATCGAATCTTTCAGTTATCATCTATCATCTTTTATCTACTTGCGAATGATGGGAACACCACAGCTTTAGGACACTACCCCGCCCTCGAAACACTTGACGTTTTTAGGGATAAATCTTAATCTTTAAAGTTCGTGGCTGGGTAGCTCAGATGGTTAGAGCGTGGGATTCATAACCCCAAGGTCGGGAGTTCGATCCTCCCCCCCGCCACCATAAATTAACGGTAAGCTTTCGGGCTTGCCGTTTTTCTTTTGTTACAAACAGAGTAATGTCCCGGGTTTTGCCTGATTTCGATAAACCTTAAAAACCAACATCCCCATCGCTCCTGAACCAATCTAAACTTTAATTTAAGCAGCGATTCAAAACCGTCAAAAAAATACGCTGCTTAAAACATATTTCTATTGGTCATCAACATGACAGTCGGACGGTTTTATCTGTCACACATTAATCTACCGCTTTATCGGCGAGAGCCAACTGCCGGCCCGGTCTCATCCGACAGCATTCGCTCCCAAACATCTTATGAGACCTCACCCAGGTGAATCGTGTGGTATAGAACGAACTTGCCATATTTTCCGAAATGCCACCGATCGATTCCCACATTCAGTTAACAAGAGGTAAATTTTTATGGACTCGATATTATTTTGGAATGCAGTCGCTTTGGAGGCTGTTAAAGTTAGCCATACCGACCCGGACAAAAGAGAACAAAACGGGCCTACCTTATCGTCCCGGGCGCTGGCGATCGTTCATCTGGCAATGTACGACGCATACGCGGGCATTATCGGCGGACTCGGTTTTCCGCGTTATCTAAATCCGCCGCCGCCGCCGGCCGGAGTTTCCGCGCCGGACGCGGTGGCAGGCGCAGCTTACACCGCATTGGTAAATCTTTACCCGGCGCAAAGAGATTTTTTCGACGGGCAATTGAGCTGCTTCACCCCGGCCGATCCCAGTTTCGGCTTTGGCGGCGATGTAGCAAAAACACTGCTGATCGTACGCGGAAACGATCTGGACGGCAGAAGCTGCGGTTATAAATTTTCCAATGATCGCGGGCGGCACCGTGTCGATCCGGATAACCCCGACCAGGGATTTGATTCGCCGTTCTACGGGGCGCAAAACAGAGGGTTTGGCATCACGACCCGGCATAGCGTTTCTGCGCCGCCCTTCGCAAACGGCCTCGCTGCAAAATATCTTCAGGCTCTGGCTCAGGTACGGGCCAAGGGCATCAAACCCGAATTGACCGGAAAGCTGCCGGTAGCGCTCTTTAATAATCGCCGTATTCCGGTCGAAACGCTGATCGGCGAATATTGGAGCTATGACGGTTCGGCGCGGCTGGGAACTCCGCCGCGTTTTTATAACCAGATCGTCCGGCAGGTAGCGGCAGTACAAGGAAATAACGAGGGACAAAATGCCCGGCTCTTTGCCTTTGTCAATGCGGCAATGGGCGACGCCGGGATTCTCATCTGGGAGCAGAAATATTGTCACGATTTTTGGCGTCCTGTGGTCGGCATTCGTGAGCATGACGGAAGTTTAGGACCGCTTTCGCCGTACGGCGTGGCCACTAATTTCAATGACGGCGATCCGGGATGGCTGCCGCTCGGCGCGCAGAGCACGAATCAGACGGGTAAAAAGAATTTCACGCCGAATTTTCCTTCGTATCCTTCGGGACACGCAGGCTTCGGGGCCGCCGCGTTTCATATAACCCGGATGTTTTACGGCATTCCGGCCAATGACAAAAACGGCGACACGCTGTTGACCGCTCCTGTTATTTCAGACGAATTTAACGGACGCAATGCGGACAATCAGGGCACCAGAAGGCCGAGGCATGCGCGCGCATTTGGAAAAGGGCTATGGGAGATGATCATAGAAAATGCCACCAGCCGTATTTTCCTCGGTGTTCACTGGATGTTCGACGCGTTTGATTTCACCGTGGATTCAACCGGAAATTATATCCCGGACCTGACCAATGAAAATATCGGCGGCGTTCCGCTCGGGCTGCGAATTGCCCGGGATATTTTTGCCAATGGCGCGGGGAAAGCTCCTAAAATGACGCTGGGCGGCCAGGCCGTTCCGCCGATCATTACTCCTCCCGCCAATTCGCCGATGGTTCAGAATCCCAAACAGCCGTATTCCATCAATGGCTGCGCCGGCCCGGTCATCGGCCCGCAGGGTTTGGAAGAACCGGTGGAAGGTGAAGAGGTTGAAATCAAAAAAGAACAAGGTGAGATTCAGGAACCCCAACCTAAAGGAGTTTCCGAAGATTAACGAAACAGATCCCATCTGGTTTTATTTACGGCAGGCTTTCGGGCTTGCCGTTTTTTTTCCGTTTCCAATTCGTTACTGATCGGAAGATTGATATATATTTGTTCCCGTTATGAGACTTTATCTTTCGTCATTTCTGATCGGCGATTGGCCGGAGAGATTCGTTGAGCTTATCGCTCCCGGTAAGCGCGTCGCGCTGATACTCAACGCCCTGGACCATCGGCAGGCTATTCGAGATAAATTTTTAGCGAGTCAGACCGAAACGCTTACCGCGCTGGGACTCGAAGTAGAAGAATTGGACCTGCGCAAATACTTTGACAGGTCCGAAGAGCTGGGAGCACTGCTGCAAGAGAAAGACGCGGTATGGATTAACGGCGGCAACACATTCCTTCTCAGGCGGGCAATGAAACAGAGCGGTTTCGATCGTCTCATCAAAGACTTACTGGAAAAAGACGAAATAGTCTACGGCGGCTTCAGCGCAGGTGTCGTTATCCTTCCGCCAAGCCTTAAGGGCCTGGAGATAGTCGACGATCCTATCGAAGTATCCGAAGGATATGAGCCCGAAGCATTGTGGGATGGGCTTGGCCTGATAGATTTCGCGGTGGCGGTCCATTACGATTCGGATCACCCGGAATCTGCTTTGATGGATGACGAGATCGAATACTACCGGAAGCACAATATACCCTACAAGACTCTGCGGGACGGTGAAGTAATAATTAAAAATGGCGATAGCCTTGAGCTGCTGAGCAAATAAAAAACGGCGAGTTTTTTTAAGCTCGCCGTTTAATATTAACCAACCGACTCTTCCAAAAAAGATCAGCGAACTAACAGGTAGTTCCAGCTTCCCGATCCTTCATCGATCGCCGAGCCGGTCGTATTGTAATAAGTAATGCTCACGGTATCGGCGGCGGACACCCTGACCTGGGTAACCAAAAGCCCGGCCGTCAACCCGGCAGCCGGCGGATTGAGCACTACTGAATCTCCTGTTGCCGCACCGGTAACGGTAACCGTCTGAGTGGAAACCGAGTTGGCCGCAACGCTCGAAGGATTGACCGAAACCGTCCCGCGCAGGACTTTTCCGATAACGCTTCCCCCGCCTATCTTCAAACCGGTGTCGACAATACGAAGCCGTTCGCCGCTGGCGGTAATAAATCCTACTTCAGCAGCCACATCTATAGTTCGCGGCTGGATTATCAGTGAACCGTCAGGGTAATCACCGCCCGAGTCTGTCACCCTGATACCGCACGCTTGCCCTTTGCTGATGGAGGCACCTTGAGCTTTCCCTAGAACTAGTGTGTAAGTATTGGTAAGGGGATCATCACCCGCCGTGCCGACCACCTCGAGCGAGCCGCTGATCCGCGGAACAAGGGCGTTGTTTGCCAGACGGGTTTCACTGATAACAAAGCTGCTGACCGTTCTGGGCGTGTTATCTGCACACCATAGATCATTCGATATATACGAAACACTGTAATTATCGAGATTTGTATAGATGAAAGCCCGATCCCAACCTTCAATACGATTAGCCTGGATCATAACTCCCTGGCAGGCGCTCATCTCGATCGCGGTGATATTATGAGTGGAAGTTCCCGCCGCGCCGTAAAACAGGTTTCCGGAAATGACTGCGCCCAGCGCGCCTTGCAAGTGAACCACTGAATAATCATTCGCTGTCGAACTTACGTCTCCCATCCAGTTTCCGGAGAAAACCATGTTCCAGGAGTAGCGGCCCGATTGCCCGTTTATTACCCGCAGCTCTCCGGCCAGGACGCCGCCGTCCATGCTGTCTCTGGTCGGCTCAAAAGCATTATTGATGATAGTCCAGCACTGGTCCGGGTTGTAGATAGCTAGTCCAACATTTAGGAACATGTTGCTATCCAGCTTTATAACGTAGGAATACCCGCCGGTGACAACCTTGTTTGTGCCGGACCCGCTGGTGGTCAGATTTACCGAGGTCCCCGCCTCCGCATTAGCGCGGCTGGTCGCTACCTTAATAGTGTTGGCATCTATCACGATGGCATTATAAGTAGTCGAAGTTGATAACGGCGAAGGCAGTGAACCCGTAGTAGTGAAAACGATCCGGTCGCCGGTGATCAATCCGTGCGCTGTCACCGTCAACGTGTCGAACGTGGTGGAAACAGCGGAGATCGTTCCATTTAAACCATCTCTAGCCCCGGCAATTCCAACCTGTGCGTTAGCAAAGATACATTGCTCAATTGTCCAGATGATGCCCTTGTTCGCACTGATCAAAGCGCGTGCGCCATAGGCGACACTTTCTATTCCGGTAAACTGGCAGCGTCGGAAACGGTTGAAGATAGAATCTCCCGGGCTATCCGACCAATCGCAATCTATCAGGTAACCTGTAAAACTCGCCGAATTGTAAGAGAACTTCACCGATTCGGCAGCGAAGCCATTGACCGAGCGGAAAGCGATAGCTGACGAACTGCCGCTTCCGGTATAACGCAGTTCTGATTGCGGGTCGTAATCACTGCCGCCCCCGCCAACTAATTCGATGCCCAGAGATTCACTCAGTGAGATCTGACTGGCAAAAGAATAGATGATGCCCGGCAGCATCCGGATCCTGGTGGAACGGCTGGATTTACGGGCCGTGATCAATCTTTGAATGGCGGTGGTGTTATCGCTCCCCGAGGTGATTCCGTACCATTCGAAATAGCATTCATCGAAAGAGGCGGCGGAAATATCGACCGCGCCGCCCGAAAGATTAAAGATCTTATCGGCTTTGGCGCGGATCTCTCCCTGGATCATGACCGTTCCGGAAGTGATCGTCAGCATTCCCGCGCTGACGAAGACGAGGATCACGTCCGCCGGCACCGTCTTGCTGCTGCCGACGGTAATCGCGGTCGAAATTACCAGCTTGTTCGTTCCGCTCACGCCGGCAACAGCGTCGACGGCATCGGAAAATAAGGCATAAGCGGCAGCGTTGTATTCGTTGACCCGGGCGTCATTATTGCCCACGGCGATCGGGCTGGTCGCGCTCACCGGGTCGAGCGATAGTTTTGTGATTCCCTTGACTGTACTAGAGGCATCTGGTTCTGGCATAACTAAATCTCCTTTTTCGCGATGCGTATAAGAGGGAATAAACTGCCGCCGCATCATCCGGCAATAAATTTTTAGTTGTGAATCGATCCGTAACCTTACGCTCAGGTTTAAGTAAAAGAAGGCGGGTTTAGATCAGCAGCTTTTGGAAATTCCGAATGGGTTTTCCGAAATAGACGCATGGATCAATTCTTATATCTTCGCGTGGAGTTAGCTATTCTTGTTTATTAGCGAAAAGGTGTTTTTGAAGAGATGTGTGTATTTTAAAATACATATCGGCGAAAAAAGATGTCGTGTCTATTGAAGACGATAGCTTTGCCTATAAAGTCGGTTTTCTCATTAATATATGTAAAACCACGGTTCTTTATTCGCCGCTAATTACACAAATAACACGAATAAAAAAATTCTCTATTCGTGTTATTTGTGACATTCGTGGCCGTATCCGTGACTTTATGGGCAAAGCCTGCCGGCAGCGAAAAGTTTAGTCACATCGCCAGGTACTGTTTATTCGTTTCGCAAACGCGCCGTCAACCCCGGCCGTTCCCTGCACGCAAATGCCCGAGCCATTTTTCGCGCAGTCTTTGCAATAAACCAGCACGCCGTCAGTGATCACCGGAAGACCGTTAAAGACGGTGCTTGCGTAAGTAACAATTTCGCTAAAGGTCATATCTTTATCGAATTGCACCGGGCCGTTAATAACAACGCCGCGATACGGCTTATTCTGGTTGCCCAAAATGTTAAGGAAACCGTTATCTCCCGAACGTTTGAAATCGTAATAGAAGTTTTGCCCGAGCCGGAGCAGAGGTTTATTGAAGTTATACGATCGGGAAAACAACATCGGGTCATTGTTACTCGTATCGTCGTCTGCCATCAGGACATCAAACCCGAAAAACGTCGGCCGCTTTACGATCAGGTCCGCGCCTGAGCCTTCCGCCGGACGTCCCGTTTGAAACACCCTTCTGCCTCCGACAAAATTGGGGTCGCTGACCGTGTTTCCCAAACTGTCTTTGCATACGCCCGGAAAAATGTCCGGGTCGTAGCAAAACCGGTCTCCGTTTGAGGTAAGCATGACAGTGGAATCTGCCTGGATCGTCACGGCGCCATAGGCATTACCCGTCGAGATGTAATTAAGCCCGCCATGAAGTTCTATCTTGTCGCCGAAAATGCTGCCGACGACGGTTATCATTTCCGAGCGTGTCGCGCCTAACGGATTTGTATAGATGCTGCGCTCGCCGCGTTCCGATTCCGAATTTATGATAGTCAGGGTGGCGAGCGTATCGATGTAAATGAAAGTGCCGCCGATATTGGCGCCGTAATCGTAACCGCCGCCAAAGGTTTGCTCCAGCAGCATAGCGCCGGCTTTTTTGATGCGTATCCCGTCCCCCGGCGGATTAGCTTTGGAATATCCTAAGAATGAATTGGTGATCTTCCAATCGGTATCGTACGTGTCAACCATGATCCCTGTCTTGTTGTTAATGAACGAGCATTGCTCGACCTTTACAAAATCAAACTGCCACGCGCCGCAATACTGCTCGTAAGGATCGCATTTATCGTCATTTGCATTGTGAACATAGAATCCTATATCCAGATTTTGGAATACGACATTTTCAAATTTAAAATTTAAGCTGGAGTTTGGATACTCGACCTGGGGCTGATGAGATGGGTGTGTAATTATCCATTTACCCAACCCCTCGACACCGTAATCGCCGGTCGCATCGCGCGCGGCTTCCCCGTAAAGCGGGGAATTGCCGAGCAGCTCAATGAATTTGACGGTGACGTTGTTAGTGCATCCCCCGATGCGAAAGATCGTTTGGTTAGGATTGCGCAAACGTATCCGCGATGCGGATGTTTTGAGCGGAAGATTTGTGGTCGGGATCGACCAGTTTCCGCTCGCACCCTGGATCACGATCCCGGTAGGCAGCGTTATCGGTTTATAAGCAGGGTCGACGGTATTGCCGTTGGTCGTCCCCACCACATAATCTCCTTCCGGAAAATAAAGTGTGCCTCCTTGTTTCGCCGCTACATAGGCCACTGCGTTTCGTATCGTCTTGCTGTAGTCTGCCGGTTCGCTGAAGGTATAAACACCGGAGCTGAGCGTGACCGGGCGAAAATCCTTAACATTGGTAAAACCCGAGGTCTTAGTGGTTGGGTACCAGAGATAGACGACCCCGGTGCTTAACTTAACATCATAAAAATCTTCGCTGCCGGTAAAACACCACCGGCCGTCTCCGTTGGGATTGACGGTGTTGCCGCCGCTAATGGTGCTGCTGTCGCAGGCGGTCAGTCCGGTCGCGGCGGTGGTCTGGCCGGTGCCCGCCAGATAGACCGTGATGGCATTGGCCGGATAGCTAAGGTAATGCATGGGACACACACCGGTGATGTCTGCTTCGACCGTAAAAGAATATCCCTCGTATTTGTTTGCCCCGAAAGCGGCCGTAACCGCCAGCAAGATCACAATACCGCAAAATAATTTTGTTGCTTTCATTTATCCTCCTTTTAAATTCGAGTGTCGTAAAGACACTCCGAAGCCGTACTGGCGCACAACTTCAAGAGCGCTCGTAAGCCTTTCGCTCTTATCTTGTGCAGCAGTTATGTAGCGATCTATCTCCTGAATGAACAGGAAAACGACCGGTTAGCTTGGTTTAAAGAAGGGACATTGGGATAACGACGATAAACGTATATCTTGTTTTCGGCGGCAAGGGAGCGCAATCGGGTTCCTGTTTGACCTTTAATGTGTCAGCAATAACAGATCACGCTCATCGAGCATTATTTTTAGATGCCCCGGAAATGCGTTTTTTAACGTTATGGGTGAATGTCAGACCACATAAAAAACGGGAAAACTTTTATGCGGGAAACAGTGATTTTGTACGGGGATCTCGCCAAAGTAAGCCCGTATGATCTGACCCTTGAAAAAACAAAAAGCAAATTGTTTATTTACGCAAAAAGACAAAATTGTCTGAACTCTTCTGAAACTACTCCCTTCGAAAACTTAAGTCAACAAAATTTTTGCTACTTTTTACTTCGCGCGTTTCAGGCGGTTTTGCTGAGCGGGTTTTGGTTTTGAAAAGAGAAAGGTTTATCTTATTCTGCATGAGAATAGTACCGGTTTTATTAACTTTCCTTTTTGTTTTTCTGATGACCAACTCTATCGACGCACAATCGCCGCAGGACCTTGCCGCCATTTGGGATAAACAGCACATTACGACGATGCCTGCTTCACAGGTGCGTCACGCCGATCTGAAAAAATATCTCGAGAAACTAAAACAGGCCGGGATCAAAACCCTGCAGGTCGGGCTTTCCGGTGAAAGCCGCGAAATTTACCAGGTCGAATGGGGTAAAGGTAAAACAAAGGTCTTTATGTGGTCGCAGATGCACGGCGACGAACCGACCGCCACCAGCGCGCTGATGGATATGTTTTATTTTCTGCAGCAAAACAAGAATTTAAAGTGGGTGGCGGAACTCGAAAAAGCGGTTACCATCCGCGCGCTGCCGATGCTAAACCCCGATGGCCAGGAGCGTTTCCAGCGCCGCAACGCGCAGTCGATCGACATCAACCGCGACGCCCGCGATCTGGCCACGTCCGAAGGGCAGCTTTTAAAAAACTTGCGTGACGCGTGGCAGCCGGAGATCGGTTTTAATCTTCACAACCAAAACGGCCTGACCACGGTGGGCAAAAGCCGCAGCCAATCGACCATCTCGCTGCTGGCGGTTTCCGGTAATGCCGAGAGCAAATTTTCACCCGAAGGCGAGCGCAACAAACGCCTCTGCGCGGTGATGATAAATGCGCTGAATAATTTTATTAAAGGCCACGTCGCGCGTTACGAAGACGATTACAACCCGCGCGCCTTTGGCGACCGCATGAGCGAATGGGGCACGGCGACCATCCTGATCGAAACCGGCGAGCTTCACGGCAAAGACGAGATGTTTTTGATCAAGTTGAATTTTGTCGCTTTTCTTTCCGCCTTTCACGCGCTGGTCAGCGGCAGCGAAAAACAAGCCGATGCGAAAATTTATGACTCGCTGACTTTTAACGATAACGGCTGGCTGTTTAGCTATATCTTTCGCGACGGCAGCATCGTCGAGCTCCCGGCCGACCCTGCCGCCAAGCCCGCGCCCTTTAAAGCCGATGTCGCCGTCAATTCCTACCGCCGCCGCGCCGGTGATGAGCCCGCGCTCTCAGTGCAGGAGATCGGCGACCTGGATAACTATTTCGGCCTGGAAGAAATAGACGTCAGCAATTATTATCTCGTTCCACTTGCTGGTGGCGACGGCGGCACGCTGCGCCCCGGCTCGCCCGCCGGCTTTCTCTTTTACCAAAAAGACAAGGCGCAAAATATCGACTGGACCGAAAAAGACCTGCAAAAGAAATATCCGCCCGACGGCATTTTTGAGAAAGGCAAATGGGTTAAGCCGCTGAAATAAATGTATCTGATCCATAATGTGAAACAGGCCCCGGGCTCAATAAATCGCGTAAATAGTGCTGTTACAGGCAGATGCGATAAAAGCCGCGAAGTGTTCCACCCTGAAACGGGGTGAAACAATGGAACACCTGGAACGAAAATGGAACAGAAATCTTAAAAATCACAGGCGAGCGCCCAAAAATATCTAAAAGCGGCTTGAAAAGAGCGGCGGAAAGTTAGAACTTCCTCAAACAGAAATACCGCGAGAATATTATTACCGATAGATATTATTTTGGTAAGAAAGACTTTGGAAGTTTTGCTTTGTTCGCGGGCTTTAATATAAAACGATGCCATTATGATGAGGTCGGAAAGATTTCCCGGTCCCTACGGGACTTTAAACTAAGAGCGGGCGCAAGCAACCCTTCCGGACTGCAAATTTATTTACTTGAATTTTTATTATTTATCACGCGAGCGGACCACCTCTCAGGTCTGGAAGGGTTGCCCCGCGCGACGGGGTAGTTCTCTGTATTTATTTGTATTTCGCGGGTAGAAAATGCTTGACACTTTACTAAATCGGAGCAAAATATTCTTATGACCCGCGATGTAATAAATATAGACAAGGATATTTTGGGTGGCACTCCCGTCTTTCGCGGCACCCGTGTTCCTGTCAGCATTCTTTTCGATTACCTGGAAGATAACAAGATGACCGAATTTCTCGAAAACTATCCCACGGTCAGCAAAGAACAGGTAGCCGAAGTTATTAAGATCGCGTCAGAAATCTTTTCCCACAAAGAATTCATAAATGAAAATATTACTCGATGAGAATCTGCCGTTGGATTTGAAAAGATCTTTCGGTACTGATCACGATGTTTTTCTGTCCGTGATTTGAAATGGTCAGGCGTAAAAAACGGCGAGTTATTGGGATTGATGACCACGGAAGGATTTAACGCCCTCGTTACTATGGATCAGAATCTTCCCAACCAACAAAATTTAACTAAAATTGACCTTAACTATTTTTATCCTTCGTGGCGTTAACAACAAATTTGAGACCTTATCCGATCTTATTCCATCGGTATTAAAAGAAATCGAGCTCGGTATAAAACCCGGCATCATTCAAATTAAAAAATAAATCATCATACGATCCGCGCACGTCATCTCACACTTGCAACATTATCCCAAACTTAATATACTCTAAAGTCCGATGAACACGGGCAAGAACAATGAGGGTTTACGGTTTGTGGCGAATCCGCCGAATCCGTGGCATGCGCAGGAGTCGGAGTGGCTGGGAGAGCCGCCGGCGGCGAAATTGCAGGTCTACGAAGAGACCGCGACTAAACACATCATCACCAAAAACAGCAGCCCCGACGTCGGTTTTGACTACACCGTCAACGTCTACCGCGGCTGTACTCACGCCTGTAATTACTGCTTTGCGCGGCCGTATCACGAATATCTCGATTTCGGCGCGGGCACGGATTTTGAAACCAAGATCGTCGTCAAAATAAACGCCCCCGAACTTCTGCGCGCCGATATCAAAGCCAACCGGCACAAAGGCGACCGGATCATGTTTTCGTTCGCCTCCGACGCTTACCAGCCGCTCGAAGGCGTGTATAAACTCACCCGCGAGTGTCTGAAAGTTTGCCTTGAGATGAACCAGCCCGTCGGCATCTTGACCAAAGGACCGCTGATCACCCGCGACATCGACATCCTCGTTCCGATGACGGAAAAAGGTTTGCTCGCCGGCATTCATATGACCATTCCGTTTGTCGATCCGAAATTGTCACAGGCCTTCGAACCGCACACCGCGCTGCCGGCCAGCCGTTTCCGGGCGCTCAAAAAATTATCCGACGCGGGGATAAAAACCGGCGTGGCTATCGCGCCGATCATTCCCGGCGTAAATGCGCAGCAGATCCCGCTCGTTTTGCAGGCGGCCAAAGACGCCGGGGCCTGTTGGGCTTTTATGAATTACCTGCGCCTGCCGGGCAGCGTCGCGCCGTATTTTGTCGAGACGACCCGGCGCCGGCTGCCGCTGATGGCCGACAAGATCATCAATAAAGTAAAACGCGAACGGCACGGAAAGCTCAATAATCCTCAATTCTTTGAACGGATGAAAGGCACGACCGAGGAATATCATACGGCGGTCAGGCTCTTTAATCTCTGGCACAAAAAGCTGGGGTTCGTGGCGCGCAGGCCCGCCGAAAGTGAAACTGCCGGGCTTAAAGATATTTTGACTAAAAACCCTTCACAAACGGAACAGTTGAGCTTGTTTTAATAGACGGCGAAAATGCTCCTTGTTAACCCTTTACAAATATCGAAACTCTAGGTTAAGCTGTCTAAAATTTTTTAACCCTAAAAGAAGGAATACCTAAATGAAAAATTCATTGACCTTTATCTGCGCCTTGTCGCTTCTTATTTTTGTCGGCCTGGCCTGTTCGCCGCCGGCGGATAAACCCGCGCCAAATTCAGGCGCTACCGCCCCGCCAACCGGACAAAATTCCGGCACTACCAAGACCACCGCAGCCGCCACTCCGGAAACACCGGCAGTCGTAAAGGTGACCGCCTCTGATCTGATGCAGGCTTATTCGGACAACAAAGTTAAGGCCGACGAAACTTACAAAGACAAAACGGTCGAGGTATCGGGCGTCATCAGCGAAGTGGGTAAAGATATTATGGATAGCCCTTATGTGGCGCTGAAAACAAAAGAGATGATCTATACCGTGCAGGTTTATTTCACCGCCGAGGAAAACAAAAAGCTGGGTGACCTCAAAAAAGGCCAGTCCATCAAGGCGACCGGAAAATGTACCGGTGCGCTCGGCAATGTCATGGTTAAAGAAGCCGTGTTAGGAAAATAGTTCGCGCAGATAAAATAGTGGTAAATTATAAGGAAGCATTCTCATATTGCTTCCTTATATATTTTTTATGAAGGAGGAACGGCCGTTCGCAGCCGTTTATTAGGCTCTATGGCAGAGATACTGGTCGGCAAAGGCAGCAACGAAGTAAAGTTAAAGAGCAAGATGGCAAACCGCCACGGCTTGATCTCCGGCGCGACCGGAACCGGCAAGACGGTGACGCTGCAGCGCCTGGCGCAGGGTTTTTCCGAGCTTGGCGTGCCGGTTTTTATGGCTGACGTCAAAGGCGATCTTTCCGGAATGGCCAAGGCCGGCGCGCTCAATGACCGTATCAAAGCGCGCATGGAACAGCTCAGCTACCCGATGCCCGACTTTCGCGCCGTGCCGGTGCAATTCTGGGATGTCTGGGGCGAACAGGGCACCAACCTGCGCACCACCATCTCCGAAATGGGCCCGATGCTTTTGGGCCGGCTGCTTGCGCTAAACGACACTCAGACTGGTGTTCTGAGCGCGGCCTTTAAATACGCCGACGATAAAGGAATGCTGCTGCTCGACTTAAAAGACCTGCAGCAATTGCTGATCTATCTCGCCGACCACACCGATGAATTGCGCGCGGAATACGGCAACATCAGTCCGGCCAGCCTGGGGACCATCCAGCGAAACCTTTTGTCTCTGGAGCAGCAGGGCGGCGAAGAACTTTTCGGCGAACCCGCGCTGCAATTAGAAGACCTGGCGCGTGTCGAGGGCGGCAAAGGCGTGGTCAATATCATTGCGGCCGATAAACTGCTGCTTTCGCCGTTGACCTATTCCACTTTGCTTTTATGGCTGCTTTCGGAATTATTCGAACAGCTGCCCGAAGTAGGCGATCAGGAGCTGCCTAAACTCGTCTTCTTTTTTGATGAAGCGCACCTTTTATTTAAAGACACACCCAAAGCTCTGGTCGATAAGGTCGAGCAGCTTGTCCGCCTGATCCGTTCCAAAGGCGTGGGAGTTTATTTCGTCACGCAAAACCCGCTCGACATTCCCGAGCTTATCGCCGCCCAGCTCGGCAACCGCGTGCAGCACGCGCTCCGCGCCTTTACCGTAAAAGATCAAAAGGCGGTCAAGGCCGTCGCGGAAAATTTCCGCCAGGATAAAAGTTTCGATGTCGAGGAAGCCGTGACCACCATGGGCGTGGGCGAAGCGCTGGTTTCTTTTCTCGCGCCGGATGGCACGCCCGAATTTGTCCAGCGCGCCTTTATTCTTCCCCCGGAAAGCCAGATCGGAATGATCACGTCCGATGAACGTAAAGCGGTGATTGGTAATTCGCCGTTTCACGCTTATGCGCAAACGCTCGACCGCGAATCTGCCTATGAGATCCTGACCGCGCAGGGCCAGCAGGAACAGACTGCGGCCGCCCAGCAGCAGCAGGAGGAACTCGACGCCAAAACCGCCGCCGCTCAGGCAAAGATAGACGCCGCCCAGGCGAAAGCAGAGGCCAGGGCCGCGGAAATTCAGGCCAAGGCCGATGAAAAGGCGGCCGCGCAGCGAAACAAAGTGATCGGCAGCGTCGCCACCAGCGTCGTCCGTTCGATCGGTGTGCAGCTCAGCGGTTCGCTCGTTCGCGGTCTGATGGGCACGATCTTTGGCGGAAGAAAAAGATAGTCCTCGAAATAAAGTAGCGCCAGCGTCCCGCTGGCTGTCGTGAGGGCGTCCCGCCCTCGCAAAATTGACGGCGAGACGCCATCAAGACAGCCCCGACAGTAATATGCGACGGCGGCTCTGCTCCCCCCGATCCCCTTACGCAAAAAGTCCGATTCCCTTTCGTCCATATATCAACGTTGTTTTAATTTCGCTTTTCCGCCGTAAGGCAGGCAAATAATAAAACAAAGGTCAGCGTCTTGTAGTCAGACTCCCGGTTGGATTTCGTGCCAACCAAAATTGTTACCGGTCCTGCAAGGCACTCAAAAATTTTAGCGATTAACCGCGTTCATTTTGAGAAAAGGAGCGCGGGTTCATTTACGAATAATTTTCTCATCCGACGTTTATGTTCGATGAAACAGATGCACGCTTAGAGGCTTGGACCAAAAGCGCTCTGGAGGGTATCGAGGTGTCACTGTCTCCGCCCTCCGACAGCGCCGATAAAAAGTGCGTCAGCCTTTATTTGATAGAAGTGGTGCCGACACCGCCCGCCCGGGGCGTGCGGCAGCCGCCGGTGCAGGCTGTCTTGCGTTATTTGATAACCGCGCAAGCCGAAGATCAGAAAGGCGCGCACCGGCTCCTGGGAGAGTTAATGGTAGCTGCCACCGACGAACCTGATTTCGAAATGGAAAAAGACCCGCTGCCTATGGAACTGTGGCGATCATTCAACTTAAGCCCGCGCCCGGCCTTCGTTTTACGGGTCCCCTTCAAGCACGAAAGAAAAGAAAGACCCGTCAAGATGGTGCGCTTCCCGCTGAAGATAGAAAAATCGCCGCTAACGCCGCTGCAGGGAAAAGTGATCAGCACAGGAAATATTCCGCTGGCGGGCATCAAGGTCGAATTGCCGTCTTTCAAACTTTATACAACCACGAATGCCGACGGGGTCTTTATTTTTCCGGCCGTGCCGGCTGATCCCAAGGTCAAAAATTTGTTCATTCGCGCCAAGGGGCGTGAGTTTTCGATTTCCACAAAACAAGCCGAAAGCAAAGGCGGAAAGCTTGTGATTCAGTTACCAATGGAGGAGTAAAATGCCAAATTATTTAACACCCGGAGTTTATATCGAGGAGGTATCGACCGGCACACGCCCGATCGAAGCAGTCGGCACCAGCACGGCCGCTTTTATCGGTGTCGCGCCGAAAGAAGATGCTCCGCTTCACCAGCCGTTGGCGGTCAATAACTGGACGCAGTTTGTCACGCAATTCATCGGCACTGCTACGGCCAGCACATACCTTTCCAACGCCGTTTATGGATTTTTCCAGAATGGCGGCAGCCGCTGCTATGTGGTCAATGTCGGAAAGGACGGCTCGCTCAAAGGCGACGGCAAGGGCAAGCAGGGTATCGACAGCCTCGAATCCGTGGACGAAGTCGCGATCGTGGCCGCGCCCGGTTATACCGATCTCGCATCGTATAACGCCGTGCTCGATCACTGTAACAAGATGCTCGACCGCGTCGCCATTCTGGACGCCCCCGAAAATGTCGCTGATATCGATCAGCTCAAGGTCGTAGCCAGCGGTGGCAAGACTAAAAAGCCGGCCGGTGACGCCCCTGACACGGGCGGGGATAAAAGCGGTATGCGTCCGCCGACGCAGGACAAGGGCTTTGGCTCGTTTTACTTTCCCTGGCTTAGCGTGGCCGACCCGCTCAACCCTAAAGGCGACGCGATAAATGTTCCGCCGTCGGGACACATGGCCGGTATTTATGCCCGCACCGATGCGACCCGCGGCGTTCATAAGGCCCCCGCCAATGAGGTCGTGCGCGGAGCGCTCGACCTGACCTATCGCATCACGCCGCAGGAACAGGGTGAATTAAACACCAACGGCGTGAACTGCATCCGCTTTTTCCCGACCCAGGGCATTCGTGTCTGGGGCGCGCGCACCCTGGCCGACGCGGCCAACGAGTGGCGATATATCAACGTTCGCCGTCTTTTTAACATGATCGAGGAATCGATCTCGCGCGGGACCCGCTGGGTTGTGTTTGAACCCAACGATATGACGCTCTGGAAAGGTATCAAACGTGATATCAGCGCTTTTCTCACGCTGCAGTGGCGGCAAGGGGCCCTGATGGGCGCTACGCCGGAAGAAGCGTTTTTTGTGCAATGCGATGCGGAAACAAATCCGCCGGAGGTGATCGACGCGGGCCAGGTGGTGGCCGTGATCGGTATCGCACCTGTAAAACCCGCGGAGTTCGTTATTTTCCGTATCGGCCAAAGCGCCGGCGGAACTCAGGTAGAAACTGCCTAAGAAGGAGGAATTAGACAATGGCTGATCCAGCAACACCCCAACCGGCTGCCCCGGCAGCGGCAATGAATACATTCATCGACCCGTATCGCGCTTATAACTTCAAAATGGATATTTTGGGTATAACCGAAGCGCATTTTACCGAAGTCAGCAACATGGAGATCAAGGTAAACCCGATCGCCTACCGCGAAGGCGGCGGCCAGGTGGTGCACTACGTTCCGGGTTATGTGGAATACGGCACCATTACCCTGCGCTACGGGCTGACCAAATCGCGCGAGCTCTGGGATTGGTTCATGAGCGGCGCCAAAGGCAAAGTGGAACGCAAAAATATTTCCATCATACTGCTCGATGCCGACGGTACGACCTCGGTCATGCAGTGGAATTTGCGTGACGCCTGGCCGACACACTGGCGCGGTTCCATGCTCAATGCGCTAAGCCAGGAAGTGGCGATCGAATCGCTCACGCTGGTTTGTGAAACTATCGAAAGAGACTAGGTGACGGAGGCGAACTTTGCGTTTGGCTGAAATAAAAGACGGCTTCTTTGGTTTTCTCGTGCAGGTTTTCGATTCGTGGGCGGAGTTTTTGCGCCTGCGAATTGAAGCGCGGGCCAAAGACCAGCCTGTGCCAAAAGATCCGTTCGTCTCTGCTCCACCGGACCACTGGCTGGAAATGACCGCCGGGCTTTCGTTCACTGATTGGGGAACCCCACAAGGTGACGAAGGTGAAGCGCCGGTTTTACCCGATCTATCGGGGCCTGCGGAAACGAGGGCCGAATTTGAAAGTGTGAGGGATGCTTATCCCGATACTTCTCAAGGGGCAATGCCACCGGCGATAGTTCCCGGATCGGCGGCGCGTTCCTCTTTTATCGATAAAAGAGTAGCGACCCCGGAAGAAGCGGAATTTGTCCGGCGCCAGATCCGCACGGCTGAAAGAACCGAAAGCAAGGCAAGCTTCCTGAGTTTTTCCGACAAAAGAAGCGAAACGGAAACAGGCGCTAAATTCGTGCCGGCGCAAAAACCCGCGGAACGATTACCGGCGCGATTTCTTGAGATCACACCTTCAGCCGGTACCGAAAGCGAAAGGTCCGCGCCGGGCGTGAAAGCCCATCCGCGGGTGAAGGCCGCGGAACCAAAAGCAGGAACGAGGTCTGACTTTGCGGAGAGTGTTTTTGTGCGCCCCTTTGTGCACGATGCGGCAAATAATGAAAGTGCGCTCCAAAAAGCCGCGGTTGCTACTCCGAAAGCGGACTCGGAAACAAAAAGTGCTTTCATCGGGAAAGGCCGTGAAATGCAGCACGTACCGGCCGAGTTTCCCAAACGGAATACGGCGACTGTTCCTGCAGCATTTTCCGGATCGCATAAGTCATCAGTGCCGGTTGCGGCGGCTTTCAACAAAGCTGACGTTTCCCGGCCCAGGATTTCAGGACCTAAATTTTCAGAACCCGGAGTTTCAGAATCCAGAGCCTCAGCACCCAGAGTTTTAGAAGCCGGAGTTTCAGAACCAAGAGTTTCAGAAGGTGGAGCGTTCGTGAATTCTCCTTCCGTATCTTTTCCTGGGCACCCTGCGGATTTTCCGCAAAGGGTTTCGCCGCAAGCGGGCGCGAACGAAAATGCTTTTATCCCGGCTCAGGCGCGAAAAGAAATTGCCGGTGTTTTCCCGCCGGGCAAAAACACCGGAGCGCCGAACGAATCGCCTGGAGATACTTTTTCTGTTCCGGCTTCCAAGTGGGCCGACCTGCCGGAACTTGATCTGACCGGTTCCACGGGAGCGCCCGGAGCGGAAAATTTGCGGCGGCGGCATTTGACGCTGCTCGACCGTGAGCAGAAGGGTGAACGATGGAGCGTGTAGCGTTTTTGATCGAAGAAACGGGTGAACGCATCTCCTGTATGTTGAACCCGGAAAGCCTGACCGTGCGGCGCACGGCCGGCATCGGAACGCGCCGTTCGCTGGGCGGAAACCTGACCGGCGTGGGATTGACCGACGATACTTTGCTCTATACCGGCGGCGGAATGACCGAGATGGACCTGGAACTGCTCTTTGAAGTGGCGATCCCCGATGACCCGGCCACCATCACGCCCGACGTGCGCAGCCTGACGGCGCCGCTCTGGCAGCTGGCGGAAAATACACAGGGCGGCAATGACAACTATGGGGCGCCTGACCTGGTGCGATTTCTTTGGGGAAAGAGCTGGAACATTCTCGGTGTCGTGGCGGCGGTTTCCGAGCATCTTGATTTTTTTGATTCGACCGGCATCCCGCTGCGCTCGTGGCTGAAGATGCGTTTTCTGCGCGTGACGGAAAAATTAAAAGAGGACATCGAACGCGCGCCCTTGCCGGTAGAAGCCTTCCCTAATCAATCGCTGCCGGACGATCTGGCCCGCGAAGCGCAAACGGTCACCGAAACGCCGAACGCCGAGGTCAAGCTTCACCAGTACGTCGCCGGGCAGCGGCTAGATCAGCTGGTGCGCGAATATTACGGATTTTACGGACACCCGTCGCTCTGGCGCCTGATCGCTGCTTATAACGGTATTTCAGACCCGCTTAATATTGATATCGGAAAGATAATACAATTTCCGCCGATCTCGGTTTTGGAGAATAAATAATGAACAGGCAATTGCAAACATTACCGCGCCTCTCGATAGAGTTGGACGGCTCTGCCCTCAGCGCCGCGGATATGTCTAACATCGCGGAGGCGCGTGTGCAGCGCAGCCTGTCATTGCCGGCGGTTTGTGAGATCACTTTTTTTTCTCCCACGGAATCTCTCAGCACATCAGGTTCGTTAGCGCCGGGAAGATCGCTGCGATTGAATATCAACGACGATGCGAATCCCCTTTTCGACGGACAGGTAACCGCGGTGCAGCAGATCTATAGCGCAAACGGCGAGCGCCAGATCCGCGTGCGCGGTTATGACAAGCTCAATGTCTTACGCAAACGCCAGCCCGTGCGCGCGTTCGTACAGACGACCCTTTCCGATCTGGTGAATGAATTGACCAAGGATCTGGGCATCAGTGTCGAACTCACCGAAAACAGCACACTGCTTCCGCGCATCATTCAATTCGAACAGACCGATTTCGATCTGCTTTCGCGCTACGCGCAGGAGAACGGCCTTTACTTTAATTTGCATAACGGCACGCTCGGCATTTTTACCCTGGAAGGAAGCGGCGACGCCGTCGAACTAAAATTAGGCGCGAATCTTTTCGAAGCGCAAGCCGAGATAAATGCCGAACATGCCTGTCGCGGAGTTACCGCCACCGGCTGGGACGCCACCCGCGCGGAACCTTTTTCCGCCGCCGCGGCCAACGGGCGCAGCGGGCGCAGCGTCAGCGCAGAAATTGACGCGAGCTCGTTTACCGGTGAGATGAAAAGATTTTTGGTTGACCGGGCGGTGTTTGACGAAAGCCAGGCGCAAACCATCTCTCAGGCCGAACTCGATTGGCGCACCGCTCGTGAAATTTCTCTCTGGGGTGTAACCGAAGGAAATACGAATTTGATCCCCGGTGTGCCGTTAAACGTTTCCGGGCTGGCTGCTAATTTATCGGGCGATTACATTCTCAGTTCGGTCACGCATACTATCGACACCGAAAAAGGTTTTATCTCTGAAATATCCACGCTGCCGCCGGCGCCCGTCTCGCACGTGCATCGCTCATTAGCGACGCTGGGGATCGTGACCAAGGTCGACGACCCGGACAGATTCGGGCGTGTATGCGTCAAACTGCCTAATTACAATGACGTAGAAACCGATTGGCTGCAAGTACTTACAGCCGGCGCCGGGATCGGCAAAGGCCTCTTGGCGATACCGGACGTAGAAGATTCCGTGCTGGTGTTTTTCCCGAATGGCGAGTTGACGCAGGGTATCGTACTCGGCGGCCTTTTTGGCGCGATGCAGCGCGAAGATTTTGACTGGGGCGTCGACGATGCGCGCGTCAAACGTTTTTCGCTGCTCACCGGCGGCGGCCAGAAAATGATCTTTGACGACACGGCCCAGAAACTGCGGGTGGAAAACAGCGACGGCAGTTTTATCGAGATGTCGCCGGAAAAAGTTCAGCTGCACGCGCAGCGTGACCTGATAATAGAAGCGCCCGGCCGCGCCATCCGGATAAAATCCAAGACCGTGGATTTTGAACAGGGTTGATATGTTCGTATTGACTGAAAATGGAGTTCTGATCTGCCTGCACACGCGCGGGATAGTTAACGACAAGGCGTCGCAGAATTGGGTGCGCATTGCCCAAAGCCCGGTACAGGTCGATAACGACCCGGAAGGCAAAAGCATCGGCGGTTGTCCGAACATCGGCGTCGGCATAAAACCGTGCACGACTACTTTGAAAGTGGAAAAAGGTTATTCCACCTGGATAAAGATCGGCGGACGAAGTATTTGCCTCGATACCGTGACGGGACTAACCGACGGTACGCCGCCGGGAGTAGTGCACTACATCGTGCGCGAACCGGGACAGGTTTTTGTTTCGGAGAAATAAGATGAGAAAAAGCCGCTACCGCTCATGGAAATTTGTGCATCCGGACCTGGCCTACACCTTTGGCATGTGGTCGGGCATTAGCGAGGAGAATGCGCAGAAATTGCGTGCCCGGTTCGGCAATGACGAGGATATCAAAAAGGCCGGGCAATATGCGGTAGCAAGACTGATCGGGGAGAAGGAAGCGGAAAAACTTTTCCTTTTAATGGAAACCCAGGAACTGCCTGGCCTTAATGTTTCTCCGACCGGCGGCATTGAGATGGTTGAGGAAAAAGATTCCGTCCGGCAGGCGATCTTTATGCTGCTTTCGACCATTCCCGGCGAGCGCGTGATGCGCCCCGATTACGGGTGCGATCTTTATAAACTGATCTTTGCGCCGAACGATTATACGACCGCCGGCCTGGCGATCCATTATGTAAGACAGGCGATAGACCGCTGGGAAAGACGAGTGGAAATATTACTGCTCGATGCCTATAACGACCGGCAAAATCAGGAAAAATTAAACATCGTGATGGAGTATCGCCTCCGCGCGACACAGACGATAGACCAATTGAATTTTTCGCTTCATTTAGCAGGGGAGCAAAGTTAAATGTCATTAAGAGCGCCCAATTTAGACAACCGCAGTTTCGACCAGATGGTCGAAGAGTCAAAGAACCGGATCAGAGAGCTGTGCCCGCAATGGACGGATACCTCGCCGAGCGATCCCGGCATCATTCTTCTCGAGCTTTTTGCTTACTTGAACGAAGCGATGATATACCGGCTCAATCGCCTGCCGGAAAAAGCTTACGTGGAATTTCTGCGGCTGATCGGTGTGACGGTCAGCGCGCCTTCGGCGGCGGTGGTCAATTTGAAGTTCAGCGTTCCCAAAGCAGCCGCGGCCGCGATGGAAATACCGCGCGGAACAAAAGTCACCATCAGCCGTTCGGGGGGCGGGCAGGAACCGGCTGTCTTCACCACCTTGAAAACCGTCGCGATACCGAAAAATAAAACCGAGATCGAAGTGCTTGCTTACCAATGTGAATGGGTTGAGGCCGAGCTGGTCGGCAAAGGTACCGGGACCTTTGGCCTGTCGGTCGCCGTCAGGCGCCCGCCCATCGTCTCGCCGGTCAACGACGATCTGAAAATGCTCGTCGGCGTCGAAACCCCGGTCGAAGAATTAACGGAAAGAGTGCCGGTCATCAAATACGGTGAAAAGGCTTACCGCATTTGGGAAGAGGTCCCGAATTTCAGCAACCTCGACGATAAGCAGTTTGTCTACACGGTCGATCGCGTAACGGGCGTGATCTCTTTTGCGCCGCAGGTGCAATTAAAAGAACCCAAGGGACAGTTGGAACTTATCGGGCGCGGCCTGGCGGAAAAACCTCGGGAAAACAGCGAAATACGCGTGTGGTATTGCCGCGGCGGCGGGGCGCAGGGCAACGTCTCAAAAGAAACGCTGGTGGTGATGAAATCTCCTATCGCCGGTGTTTCAGTGATCAATCCCGAAGCCGCTACCGGCGGCCGTGATACCGAATCGCTGCAGAATGCGCTGCTGCGCGGGCCGCAGGAATTTCATTCGCTGCAGCGCGCCGTAACCGCCAGCGACTTCGAATTATTGGCCCGGCGAAGTTCCGGTGCGGTCGCTCGCGCCAAGGCCATCACACGCGCCGATCTTTGGGTTCACGCGCTGCCCGGCACCGTCGAAGTTCTGCTAGTGCCCGAGGTCCCCGCCGAACAAAGATCGGGCGACAGGGTCGACATTAAAGCTTTGCAGGAAAGAGAAACCAACGAGGCCAAGAAAATAATCTACACCGCGCTCGAAGAAAAACGCCCGCTGGGAACATCGACGATGGTTAACTGGGTGCGTTATAAAAAAGTGAGTGCTTCAGCGCGCGCCGTCATGCGCCACGGTTCCGACGCGGCCTCGTTAAAGGCGCGCATTCTCAAACGCCTTTACAGCCATATCAATCCGCTGCCGACCGAAACTTCGGGTGGTTGGGAATTCGGCGAACCGCTGCGCGTTTCACATATTTACGACATAGTCTTGAAAGAACCCGATGTTCGTTATGTCGAAGACGTTAAGCTTCATCTTGACGAGGTGCCGGAAGCCAATATTTCATCGCTCGCGGCAGATGGGTTTCAGCCCAATACCTGGTATTCGGCAACCGGGGCCGAATTGTTCCGCTCGATGGATAACGGTGACGGCTGGGAGCTGATCAAAACATTTACCGGCGAAGATATCCAGCTTATAAACTGCAACAAGAACCGCGCCGGAATGACGGCGGTAGTAACCACGCTGCCCGATAACGGCTCACATCTTTACGTCTCGGAAGACTGCGGTGAATCGTGGCGGGCGATCGCGCAGACGCCGTTCCTTATCAACGATCTTTCCTGGACGATCCGGAACGGTTTGTCGCTGCTGATACTGGCTACCGATAAGGGCCTTTACGAGCTTTCATTAGAAGAAGGCGCCAGCCCCGTCATGCTCGAGGTCGATCCGCAAAAACGCGATCTTGGATTTTATGCGGTAACTGCCTCGGTAGGCATTCGCGGAACTTTTTACGTGGCGGTCGCAGCGCGAAACCTCGCCGGTGTCTATCTTTCCAGCCAGGGCGGGCGGAAAGAAACTTTTACCCACATCGGCCTGCAAAAAGAAAATATCCGGGTGCTGCGCATCCAGCAGGACGGCGTGCGCACGTATCTTTGGGCGGGAATTACCGTCACCGGAAGCGAGCCCGGCAAAGGCTGTTTCCGCTGGGAGCTTCAGGGCTCTGACCCGCCGACATCGGGTACCAAGTTTCAAAAGAACTGGGATGGCGGAAGTTGTCACGGGTTGGCTTTTAAGGGGCCTTACGTTTTTGCCGCGACGCATGACAAGGGAGTTTTATGGCTGGACGCCACTAAAGGTGAAGCTGCTTCATGGCATGTGCCGCCCGATCTTAACGTCGGCCTGCCGGTGCGCGACGCCGATCGCGTCTTTCAGCCCGTCACCGAGGTGGCCGCCCACCCCGAAGGGGCCCATTTGATGGCCGGAGGTATAAACGGCATCTATCGCAGTGTGGACGACGGCACCTCTTACCAGTCGGTTTCCAAAAACGTCTTTACCGATAAAGTAACGCTGCCCAGCACCTGGCTCTTATGCTCGGGCGAACACCGGATAGAAGTGGTTTCCGAAGATGAAGCAAAACGAGATTAAACAATTTCTACCGGCCGTAATTCAACGAACGGTACAGGAACCGGACGAGAAAATGTCGCGGCCGGGAAACCTGATGTATGCGTTCCTGCAGGTGATGGAAGATCTGCACGTTCCGACCGACAACATCCTCGGGAAAATAGACGCCGTCTTTGACCCTTACCGCACGGCGGACAGGTTTGTCCCCTTTCTGGCCAGCTGGGTAGATTTCGATTATGTGTTGGGCGGGCTTTCCGATGAAGAAGTTTTAAGTTCGCCGGATTATGCCGCGCGAATGGCATGTATCCGCGATCTGATCGCGAACGCCGCTTTTCTTTCGCAATGGCGCGGGACGAGTAAGGGCTTAATGGCTTTTTTGGAATTGGCTACAGGCGTAACTGGGTTTAAGATAGAAGAAACAGTACTAGACGAATCCCAAAAGATAAAGCCTTTTCACCTAAAGATATTAATACCGCCCGCGGCGGAACAATTTACCGATCTGATCAGGCGGATCGTGGATACGGAAAAACCGATCTATGTGACTTATGAACTCGAGGTTTTGAAGTTGGCCTGACCCTCACCTTAGGAGAAACCATGGGAAACGTTTTCGCTGGTCACTACTGCCGCAAAGATATAGCCGTACGCAGCATAAAGTAATGGTTTTTATTTAAAATATTTCAGCAAACGGTTATTCTTGAGGTAAATTTAGTTAAAAGTTACTTTATGGCGAACATTTTTGCGATCACTACTCCTGCTGACGACGTCAAGGCGGACGCTGAAGGAAAGGCTTCGGCGGTTTTTACTGTTACAAACACTACCGGCAAGCCGATCCGCGGCATCGCCAAGGCAAGAGCCTTAGAATCCACCCAGCAGGGATGGCTTGACGTAGAGGGAGAAACAGAAAGAGATTTTGGCGCGCACGGTACGGAGCAATTTAAGGTAATTTTCAACCGCCCGGCTAGCCCGGCCCCTTCCGGGTCTGCTGCGGCGCCCGTCGAGAAGTTTCCTTTTCGGCTGGATATCGCCTCTGCCGCCAATCCGGACGAAGATTTTTCCGAAGGGCCGTCCGTCCACGTAGAGGTCCAGGCCGGTGCGCCGCCACCGCCGCCGCGGGTGTTTCCCTGGTGGATCATTCTGGTGATAGGGGGTGTAGTTCTGCTGGGCGGGGGCGTGGCTTTGTTTTTAGTAATGCAGAAAAGCTGCGCAAGCCCGCCGGCTTTTACGGGAACGTGGAAAATGAAAACTCCGCCGGAAAACAGGCAGTTCATCGGGACATTAAGGATCCAGCAATCTGAAAAGGGAGAGTTGAGTGCCCTTGTCTGGAAGTTCGGCGATGCGGATACCGGAGGGGGGTTCGCGAAACTTACCGGGGAAATAACCGAAGGGGCTGGCATTATGTTCGGGCCTTTGGACAATCGGGGAACGACAATGAAACTTAAATGCAAGATAATCGAAGAAGGTAGATTGTCCCTTAACTATTCGCTGATGTCGCCCTCAAGCGTTCCTGTCGAAATAACGCAGGTTCTTGACCGGGAATAGTTTGCCAGGCTAAGCACCTGTGCGGAGAAAAGATATGGCTAATATTTTCGCGATCTGACCCAAATTCAGGAAAAGATCGGCTCCATTTCGCTGCAGTCGTGGCCACACAGCCCCGGCACAGGGTTGGATATGCTGGATAAACCCGAGGATCATGAACGAACTCAGATAAAAAGGAACATCTCTCACAAATTTTTTGTAGAGGAAAAACTATGGCTAACATTTTTGCTATTACCACTGCGACGGAAGACATCAAGGCGAGCGCCGACGGGAAGGCAACTGCGGTTTGCACCGTCACCAATACTTCCAACAAACCGATGCGCGGCATCGCCAAGGCGCGGCCGCTGGGAAACACCCAGCAGGACTGGCTCAGCGTGAATGGTGAAACCGAACGCGATTTTTCCGCCAATGGGACCCAGCAATTCACGATAAATTTTCGCAAACCAGTTACCCAGGCAGCGGCCGGCACTCCTGCTACTCCTGAGAAATTTCCCTTCCGTCTCGATGTGGCCTCTGCTCTTAATCCGGACGAACAATTTACCGAAGGCCCGACCATAAACGTCGAGGTAACGCCGCTGATCGTAAAGCCGCCGCCCCCGCCTTTTAAATGGTGGTACATTCTGATAATCGTCGGCGCGGTGGCGTTGATCGCGGCCGTGGTCATTTTCTTTGCTTTCTGCGGCAAGGGCGGCGGAAAATTCAGCGGCAACTGGGTCAACGCAAATCCTGCCGCGACCCCGCCGCCTGGCTTTACTATTGTCGTTACAAAGCTTGAGATAGATCAGTCGGGAAACAACTTGCAGATGCACGCCTTTGATAAATGCACACCGGCGGATTGCGATTTCGGCCGGGCCTCCGGAACGGTCGGTGACGACGGGAAAGGCAAGCTCTTGTTGGATCACGGTTTTCTCTATCATAATGTCGAGCTCACCAAAGACGATGCGAATGACAAGATCACCGCGACCTTCGTCTTGATCAGCAGATATGGCGGAGGTGCTAGTCAAACAGGGACTTTTACTTTTAATAGACAAGCGCCGCCGCAATAGGCCTGAATTTTCTGACGGGTAAAATTATGGTTAAAATTTTTGCGATCACAACAACCACTGAAAACCTGATAGCGAACGTCAATGGCACGGCTAAGGCTTCGGTCATTTTTACCGTTACCAATAATTCCGCAAAGCCTATTCGCGGCATCGCAACCACGCAGGCTTTAGAACGCACCGAGGCCTCATGGCTCTCGCTCGATGGCGCTGCGGAAAAGGATTTCCCGGCCGGCGAAACACAGCAATTCACGGTTATCTTTGACAAACCGCTGCAGCCTCTCACCGAGGGCCAGACCGAACCGGAGGAAAAATATCCCTATCGTTTAATTGTTGCTTCTGCTGTCCGCCCGGATGAGGATTTTGACGAAGGCCCGTTAGTAACCATTTATAAACCCGAAAGAAAAAGTCTGGTAAAAAAAGCGGGAATACCGTGGTGGGTTTTCCTCATCATCGGGGTGGTCGTTTTGGCGATCGTGGGTGTGGTCCTGTTCTTCCTGCTTAGCGGCAAAGCGAAAAAAGCGGTGCCTGACGTGACCGGCAAGCCTACCAATATTCAGGAAGCAAAAAGGACTTTACAGGAAGCCGGATTTACCGTGGGCGATCCGACGGAAATTCTCGCGCCCGACAAACAAGTGAACATCGTGCTCGACCAGGATCCGGACGCCGGCGTGGAAGCTGTAGAAGGCTCCGAAGTTAAGCTGACCGTCACCCAAAAAGTTACCGTTCCGACGACTCTAAAAGGTAAATGTTTTGTTGATGCATTTAACATCCTTGCCAAAGCAGATCTGGCGGTCAATGACTTCGAAGGTAACGCGCAGGATATTGGAAACTGTACCACTAAAGTTCAGGACACCGTTCCCACTGAAAAAACAGTGGTTGCTAAAGGTTCACAGGTAACACTTAGGTTTCCCTGTGTGCCAACTACAATAAAGCCCTGCAGAAAAGGCAGCGTTACCGACCTTCCGACAAAAACCAAGCCGGGTGTAACCGATGGTACGACTAAATTAAAGCCGGGTATAAGCGAGGGTACGACTCAAATGAAGGAAAATCCCGCGAAATTAAAGCCGTGATTTAACCAGACCATGGATCGAAACAAGATCATTCTTCTCATCGTTTTGGTGCTGATCGTGGCGGCATATATTTTCTTTGTCGTTTGGGGGGCGACGAGCGACGATAACAAGGCCGATCCCGCGCATCCGCAAAAAACGCCGGTCGACGGTAAAAATTACTCCCCTGACCCTTCAACCAAGCAGTTCGGCAATATTATGGGAGATTGGCTGGGAGGTTATCTTCCGAAATCCGGCATTCCCTGCTCTATTCCTGCCGCTAAAGATTCGGGCCTGACCTGTGAAGCGATTTCGATCGGCGAGACCCGCATTGGCGTGAAAAAAGGAACTACTTTTCGCATGGCTACGCTGGTATGGAAAAAAGGCGAAGCCGATGTGAAATATGACGATGAGGCCGATAAGACCAGTGACGAAGAAATGGACGATCACCAGAATTTTGTCCTGTCTAATTCAGGCGCCAATAAAACCGTAAAAAAGAACACGATAATTATTTTTGAAGAAGGCGGAAAGCTGACCATCTCCTGCCTTAACAATGCCAGCTGCCAGGTGGGGCTTAAATAAACGATGCTGGAAAACCTGCGCAAACCGTTCTTTATTATCGCGCTCGTCGTGATGGCGATCGTCGTCTTGATAGAGATCGGTTCGCCCTGGCTGATGGAGCACACCAAAGGTTTCGATACGCCGGGCTACGGAATATCGTACATGGCGTTCATCGATGGGCTGCTGCTCTATGTTTCGATATTGATAACGCTTGCGATGCTGCTGCCGGAAAGAGTGCAGGGCAGGATCCAGGGCATCGTCACGCTGATCGTCTCATTTTTCGGATGCCTGGGCGCGATCGCTTCCTGTTTCACGGCCCTCATTTTTTTACTCGTGATGGTCACCATGCTGCTGGCGCCGATCTTCGGCACGATCGCCTATTTCGTGATCTACGGCCATTTCGATCGTTCGGGCGCGGCCATTACCTTGAGCACCATCATGACGCTCAAGCTCGTCTTTATCGTTTTGCTGCTGCTGGCGCATCAGAAATTCGTGGAAAACAAGAGCCTGGTGCTGTTGATATTGACCTCGCTGTTGTGCAATCTGATCATCGGCTTCCTGCACAATTTTCTCCCGATATTTTTGGTCAGCATCACCGATGCGGTGGGCGGGATCATCGTGGCGATAATCGCCATTATCTGGCTGATAATTTTTCTGGTCATGGCGATCGTTTCGATCGTCAAGGCTATTCACTAGCTAAGCTTCTCTCCTAAGCTTTTAGAGTAGCTCGCAATTTTAACCCCTGCTTTTTCATTAATAAATCATTTCCCTGGACAAAGAAAAAGGAGAAGTATTTCTATGCCTGAAGGCTTACGTATTTTTTTGACCGTTATCATTTCGCTTTTGTTTGGAATACCGGCGGCGATAGTGCTGTTTGCGGTGACCGGTGTGACCAATATGACAGTGGCCGTATGGATCGGTCTGATCTTCGGTTTGCTTTACGGCATGGAAGCGGGGCTCTTGCTCATCTACGATCTGGATTCGCCGCTGGGATGGGTGCTGATGATCGCCGACCTGACCTGGAGCCTGCCTAACACTGTATTTGGCTTCGTATTGGGAAACCTGATCTATCCCTGGATCGCGGGCGGGCCGCCTTCACAAAAAATGAGCAAAAACCAGGGATGGATCGTTTATGACGACGGGGTCGCTGGCGGGGGGATTGCCGGCGGCAATCAAACTCTGGGAAATGTGAATTTAGGCGGCGCCGGTCTTCATGAAAAAGTTCACCTGCTGCAGGCGCGCGCTTTCGGCCCTTTTTACTTACCGGTCTTCCTGCTCAATTACATCTTCAATTTTGCCGTTCAGTGTCTTTTCAGCATTACCATCGGAATGATCTTATGGCAAACGGGAACGCGTGACACGCCCTATTTCAAGCCGGATTCAAAATCTCACGTGAAAGGTTTTTGGGGCTGGATCTACTGGGCAAATTTGTTTGAGCTCTGGGCCTTCTCCACGCACTAACTTTTATAAAAGCATTATCACGGCTTCGCCTTTAAGGACCATTTCACCATTTTGATTTGTGCAGACAGTCTCAAGCATCACTATCTGCTTCTCTTCGCGAATATTTTTTACCGTGGCGGATGCGGTGATCGTATCGTCGACAAAAACCGGCGCGGTAAATCTTAGCGTCTGGCCCAGGTAGAGAACTTTGCGCTCGCTCAGCTGGTAGCCAAGCACGCCTGAGATCAAACCCGCGGTCAGCATTCCGTGCGCGATCCGTTTTCCGAAGCGCGTCGTCTTTGCGTACTCGTCATCCAGATGAATAGGATTATAGTCGTTCACCAGATCGGCGAATGTGCGTATCTCTTTATCCGTGATCTGTTTTGTCGATGAGAAAGTGTCTCCGATTTTTAAAGTCATAATATTTATTGGAGCGCACAATTTATTGTGCCTTCGAATGCTGCGCATTCGTGCAGATTAAAATCTGCGCTCCTATTTCTTTTCTAAAAATTTTAACAGCGCAGCGTTAAACTCGACGGCTTTTTCGAGCATCGGGGCGTGGCCGCACTGGTCATAAACTATCAGCTCTGAACCGGCGATCTCTCTCTTAAAACGCTCGCCGAATTCGGCCAGCGTGAGCAATCCGTCCTGCTTGCCCCAGATGATGAGCGTCGGTTTTTTCAGGTCCTTCAATTTTCCGTCCAGCATATCTTCGCCGCGTTTGATCGATTCGATCATCGATTGGATAGTGTACCCGTCACCCGCGGAAACTCGCGATGCAATAGCGGCGTCTATAAAAGCATCGTTCACCAACATCTGGTTGTAAATTACCAGCTTGAGCACGTCCCGCACTTGTTCGCGCGTCGAAGGATTGAGACTTTGTAATATCCTCTGATCGAGATTCCGCGGCGCAAAACCGGCCGCGTCCACCAGCACCAGCTTTTCCACCCGGTCCGGGTATTTCAGCGCATAAAAAGCGCCGATCCAACCGCCCAGCGAATTTCCCACCAGGGTCGCTTTTTCTATTTTTAACTCGGTCAGGAATTTGTCGAGAAAATCCGAGTAAGTCCCAATGCGATAACCAATTAGAGGCTTATCGGATCTGCCGAAACCGATCTGGTCCGGCGCCAGCACATGATATTTTGCCGCCAGCGCGGCGATGTTAAATGCCCAGTTACCGGAATCGCCGCCCAAGCCATGGAGCAGGACAACGGTCGGATTAGCAGCGTCCCCGGCCTCGAGATAATGTATCTTTGCGCCGAATACGGTGACGGTTCTTTCCTGCGCTTGCGCGATCGCAGCCGACGATAAGATCGATATAAAAAGAATAAACAGGCCGGAACGGATTTGAGCCCTGATCATGAATTATTGCCTCCAAGACGCTTTAAAGTTTTGGTGATTATACACAAGTTCTTGCGCAATATTATTCGACCGACAAAATATTTGGTTTCGTTAAAATTACAAAAGGCGTGTTAATGCTAGGCAGCTTTTAAATGTTCTCTATGAACGAGGGAGAAAAAAGACTTTTTTAATTCCGTGTCTTTCACCAGCCGGGCAATAAACTCTGCTTCGTCGTAAAAGCCCTGCTCGGCAAATTGCCAGGCGGCATTTACGCGGGCGGCATCGTCGATCCGGGGCGAGAAAGGCAAAAGATATTCACGCAAATTTTCTACCCCGGCAATTTCCAATTCTTCCGCCCAATCCTTTGCAGCCAGCGGGCGCAGGCGGAAAATATTTTTTGTGCGCGGCTGCAAAGCAAATTTTAATTTCATCGCCGCATCGTCGCCGGCCTTATCGGCATCGGTCGCCAGCATTACTGCTTTACCCGCTAATTTCTCAGCCAGCCATTCGGGCGCCGTGGTGCCGATCATCGCTATCGCCGGAACGCCGCACGTTTGCAAAGCCAGCGCGTCCACCGGCCCTTCGCAAATCGCTATCACCGGCGAAGCAAACGCGTCCCGTGACGAGTGAAAAACTCCCAGCGATTTATTTCCCCGGGTGATCTTTGAAGAATTAATGTGTTTTTCATCGATCGCCCGAGTGTGAACGGCAACGAGTTTTCCCTCGCCGTCGCAAACCGGAAACGCCGCGCGGCGATCGGTGCCGCTTAGCGTCCACTCTTCGTTTTTCTTTTCCCAATGCTCCCAGCTTCCCGCGTAACCACAGCCGGCCGCGCGCGCAGTTTCTGCCGAGATCTTTCGGCCCGCAAGATATTCTGCGGCCGGCGAACCTTTAAACGCTTCGGCGAACGCCGTCATTCGTTCACGCAGGATCTTTAAGCCGGCTTTTTTTTCGGGCTTTATTTCTTTTACTATCGCTCGTGAAACAAGCGCCGCGACCGGGCGCAGGTGAGTTTTTTTCACCAAAGGTTTAGTGTCTTTACGTTCTTCCCAAAACTCGCGCAGCTTTCCTTTTTCGCCGCAGCGGTGGCAATAAAAAACTCCGGTCGCAGTTTCCACGGAAAGACTGCGGTGCGCATTATCACGCGGCTTTTCCCGGCACTCAGCCGACAGCGGGCAGAGATAACGCGCACGGTTCCCCCGCCGCAGCGGCTGCGGGTCATGACCTTCTAATTGTGATAGTGAAACTGCCTCCATAAATTGATTATCGCATCTTTGAAATATTTCTTCAATAAATATTTGTATCATTCATGAAACTATTGTATTATTTTCGTGTTTAGAGTAAAAGAGTGGTTATGAAGATCTTGAAAATTCTCGCCACTGTCCTAGCGGTCCTCGTGATCGTGCTCGCAATTGGTTATTTGATAATGGGTTACACGCTGCCGGATGAAACTGTCGTGCGCACGGAATTTGACGTTGCCGCGCCGCCTGAGAAGGTGTGGCAGGCCCTGACCGACCACCAAAAATACCCGGAATGGGCGCCGAATATCGACCGGGTCGAGATCGAAAGCGACAAGAAATGGAAGGAATATCTGAAGGATTCGCCTGACCCGATCAACTTTTCCGTGGTCAGCGAAAAGCCGTCTGAGCAGATGGAAATAAGCTATACGATGGGCGATTTTTTCGAAGGCCATTGGAAAGGCGAGATCAAAGCCACACCGGCCGGCGCGCACGTCACCGTCGAAGACCGGATGCGCGCCAAAAGCTGGGCCATGAAGATAATGATGTATCCGTTTTTTGACCTGAATGAGTTTGTAAAAACGTGGAATACGAAATTAAAGGAACGTGCCGAGAGTTTAAAGTAATCTGACGTAAAAACGTTAAATAGCTAAAAGCTCCCAAAACCTGCCAAAGGTTTCTTCTTCCGCAGATTGATGTCGTTAATAATGTTCGGGTGATATTTTGAACTCACCTTTTTGCGGGACCCCTCTCCGCCGGACTCCCGCCAGATCCCAAACAAAAATCTTTATAACGCAGGCGTCTCAAAAAAAACCGCCCGCCCGCAGATAAACTAACCTCAAAGGAAGTACACCGCTATGAAAAAAGAAGTAATTGATTTTGATATCGACCCGCTATGGAAAGTGTCCGAAGTGCGCGAACTGCTGCGCAAGCACGACATCTTAAAGCCGGTACCCACACACCAAACTCTCATCAACTATGTGCTCGACGGCACGCTCGACGGTTTTCAAACCGACAAAGGCTTTTATCTTGTCCGCCAGAAAAGTATGATCGAGTGGATAAAGTCTCTGCAGGAACGTGTATAGTTTTTGAAAATGGTTTAGAGTTCAAACTTTGGTTTGTCTTTTTTTCTGAGGAGCAAGACAAGCCTGAAGTCTGAACTCTAAACCGTTTAAATGTGCTCGCAGTAACTCCTGCAACCAGGCAGCTTTTATAGACGAACGTCCGCGCTCCAATTTATTGACAAACTTCAATTTTAAAGTAAATTAGGGGGTAGTTCTCTCCTCGTAAAAATCTTTCAAAAGGAACTGCCCCGATCTATGTCTAAACTTGCCCGCTTTTTATTTGCTACCCTCGTCACTCTCGTTCTCTCCGTTTCTCTTTTTGCTCAAGCAAACGAAAACACTCCTGAGGTCCGCCGGAAAACTTTTGAAAAAGTGTTGAAAACGGTCAACGAAAAATTCTTTGATCCGAATTTCGGCGGAGTGAATTGGAAAGAAGTTCGCGCTCGTTATGCGCCGCAGATCGCCGCCGCGAAAACCGACGATGAGTTTTATCAGGTCCTGGCCAGGATGCTCGGCGAGCTACACTCGTCGCACCTGGAGGTCGTGCGTCCCGAAGAATTCTCGAAAGCCGACGAACCGCCCGTGACGACCGGCCTCAGTTTGAAAGAAATTGACGGCCAGATAATGATTTCTCGCATTTTAAAAAATTCAGCGGCTGCCGATTCCGCGATGCGTCCCGGTTTTTTGTTGAAAACGATAGACGGCGCGGAGTTAAAAGATATCGGCGATGCGCTGGAGAAGATCCACGGCAAAGCAGGCACGAAAGTCGACCTCGGCTATTTAGATGAGAAAGACGAACTGCGACAAACCACGCTGGAGCGTCGTGTTATCCCGCCGAGCGAGATCGATAAGCAAATCTTTGGACAGGGAGCTGCTATTTACGCTCTTTTTGACTCCTCTCGTCTGGCAGACGGGATCGGATATATACACTTCACCAGTTTTATTACGCCGTTTCAGAAAAAAGCTCGGGACGCGATCGGGTCCATGCGCGATGCGCCAGGCATTGTTATCGATTTGCGCGGAAACGGCGGCGGCGATGACCGCGTCGGCCTGGCCATGGCGAATGCCTTGTTCGATAAGAAAACTTTGCTGATGATCACGCGCACACGCAAAGGCGACGATAATTATTACACCGCTAAACCCGACAAGAATCCTTATACCGGCAAAATAGTGATCCTGCTCGATCAGGAGAGTGGTTCGGCCAGCGAGCAGTTTGCCGCGGGGATGCAGGAAGCCAGGCGCGCGACAATTATCGGTAAAACGTCCGGAGGCGCCGATATGGACGCGGATGTCATTGCGCTCCCGACCGGCGCTCTTTTCGTCTACGCCTACGGCCAGCCGCGCACGCCAAAAGGCGTCATTATCGAAGGCCGCGGCGTTATCCCTGATATCGATGTCGATCTTTCAAGAAATGATCTGTTAGCCGGCAGAGATACCCAGCTCGAAGCAGCGATCGCGTTTATAAAAACCGGCGGGAAGTGAATACAAAGGTCTTATAAAAGGAGTTCCAATAAATTCTCCCGGCAACTGGGGCCAACTATTTTCGTGTGTTTAGTGTGTTTCGCGGTTAAACTCTTATTAGTTGTCCGAACATAAACGATTAAAGATCAACCACGAAACCCACTACGCGAATTCTGGGAGCGCCACGCCGCGGCGAAACTTATCTTAGTGTAAAAGAAGCAAAAGAAATGACCGCGCACTATCTGCCCGGCGCGCGCGTGATCGACCACTGGCTATGGCGGTATACGATCGTCTGGAAGAAAAATGAAATTTAAGATATGAGGGCGGAAACACGAGCGTCAGCGAGTGTGTCATCACAGTGTACACCGGCTAAATAAAAAAAGGCAGGCTCATCACCTGCCTTCAACTTTGCTTTTGCTTTAGGAAAAACTAACCGAAATTATTTTCTGCCGCCGCGTAAAACCAGGCCGATCAAAAGGCCTACTGCCGCGCCGATCAAAAGGGTCTGGCCCGGGTTTTTCTTGGCATATTCTTTGGCATCGCCGGCGATCTCGCTAAAATCTTTGCCCTGCAATTCCTTAAACTTGTCGCTGGCCTGCTCCAATTTCTCGGTGGCGAAATCTTTGGCTTTGACCGCCACATCGGAGATCTTCTGGCCGTATTCCTGCGCCCTGGCGCTTACATCGTTCATAAAATCATACTCCTTACTTTCGGCTTCGGGCATTCCCGTCAGTACCAAGCTCTGTTCGTCGTTATTATTAATATTGTCCATTATGTAAAATAGCTCCCTTCTAATATATCCTGCAGCGTTCCTTCAGTTGTCATCTCATCCAGGCAATCAGATGCCTTCCCGCTCGTAAAGGTTCATACGAAAATGACCCGTGAAAGTTCGACGGGTCGATCCAGGAGATTTTGCCGAGGAATTGACTGCGCGGACATTTCGTTTCAATTGCCACTAGCTTTAGCTAGTGGATAAAGACTAATTTTATATAGGGCTTTAGCCCAACCGCATATTAGGCTAAAGCCAAAAATAACTTTATGACCCTTTTTACCCACTTGCCTTAGCTAATGGCAATCTATCCGCGCCAGATCAATAACCCTCTTTTCTTGACATTCCTCCCTTAAAATGACAAATTATTAAGTTAGTAAGGACTTACTTTACGGATATATAGCAGCTAACTATAAGAAATGGATACCTTTACGACAAATTTACAATCCACCAGCCGAATGGCAAGTGACGAGCGGCGTGACCAGATCCTGCATATTGCGATGCGCCTGTTTTCTGAGCACGGCTTTCGCGGGACGACGACCAAAGAGATCGCGCAGGCGGCCGGCGTCTCTGAGGCCATGGTTTTTCGTCATTATGCCAATAAAAATGAGCTTTACCGGGCGATCATCGACCACAAAGCCTGCAACCAGCTGGACATCAAAACTCCCCTGGAAAAAATGGCCGAGCTGGCCAAGGCCAAAGACGATTACGCACTTTTTTACGGACTGGCTCTCAACGCGCTGAATAAGCACCGTGACGATCCGAATTTTATGCGGCTGCTGCTGTATGCCGCGCTCGAAGGCCACGAACTATCGCAGATGTTTTTCGAAAATTTCGTGGTCGAAGTTTATAACTTCCTCGGTGAATACATTGAGCAGCGCCAGCGCGAAGGCATTTTTCGTCAAATGGAACCTCGCATCATAGTTCGCTCGTTTATAGGAATGATAATGCATCACTCTCTTAACAACACGCTCTGGGATAGGCAGCAAAAACTCCTGCCGATATCGAATGAGGACGCAGCGCGGCAGTTTGCGCAAATTTTATTGAACGGAGTATTGACTGAAAAATAATGAAAAAATATTCAGCCCCCGTAATAATTTTTATCTTATCCGGTTTTCTTATCGCTCTGCAGACGGCTTGCGGCTTCCGGGCGCAGACCGCCAATAACACCAACAAAGACACTCGCCCGGCAAACGTTGAGGTCAACGTGGCCGGTGTCGAACCGCGCGATATTCCGGTTTATTTCGAAGCCACCGGCACGCTTAGCAGCGACGAGCAGACCGACGTTGCCCCGCTTGTCGGCGGCAAGATCACCGAAGTGAATTTCGATATCGGAAGCTATGTCACCAAAGGCGCCGTGTTGGTCCGCTTAGACGATCGCGATGCGCGTTTAAGGATCGAGCAAAACGAAAAGCAGGCCCAGCAGGCCCGTGACGCCGTCGAGCAGGCCCGCGCTAATTTACATCAAGCCTTTGCAAAACTTGGACTTAGCGAAACGCAGAATTTCAATGTAGAGCAGGTTGCCGAAGTTAAAAACGCGAAAGCCATCCTCGACCGCGCGGAGATAGAGTACACGCGCGCCACCCGACTGCTTGAATCCGGCGATGTCTCGCGCACGATGTACGATCAGCGGCGAGCCGAACGCGACCAGGCCAGGGCCGGTTATAACGTCTCGCTGAATTTGGCGAATCAAAACTATGCCGGGATCAAGATCGCGCAGGCCGCCCTGCAGGCTTCGATGAGCGCCGCCAAAACGGCGCAGGTCGCGGTCGATCAGGCAAAAAAATCATTGGGCGATATGTCGGTGCTGGCGCCGATCAGCGGTTATGTCTCGGACAAGACCGCCGATCCGGGTGAATTTGTCGCCACGTCAAACAAGATCGCCACCATCATGCGCACCAGCACGCTGCGCCTGAAGATCGACGTCCCTGAGGCCTCGGTCGGAACCATCAAGGTCGGCCAGTCTGTAAGCTTACGCACCAGCGCCTACCCGGACCGTAATTTTACCGGAACGATCGCGCGTATTTCGCCGGGGCTTAACACCACTTCGCGCACGATGGCCGTCGAAGCGGAAGTCGATTCAGCCGGCGTGCTTAAACCGGGGCTTTTCGCCACCGTTCGCATCGCCCAGGGCGACATGCAAAAAGTTGTGATGGTGCCGGCCAATGCCGTCCGCTCCGACGGAGGGACCAGTAAGGTCTTTGTTATTAAAGACGGCCATGCCGAACAGCACATTGTGCAGGTAGGTGAAACCGAAAACGACCTGGTGCAGGTAAAACAGGGACTTAACGGCGATGAAAAGATCGCGGTTAGTAATCTTGATCAGCTTTATGACGGTGTTTCGGTAAATCAGGCGGCGGCGCAATAAACTGTACGGGGTTAAGCCGGCTTAAAGAATTGGCCGAAAAGTGACAGCAATAAATAGGGTGTTTTTATGCAATGGTTAGCTGAATTATGTGTCCGGCGTCCGGTTTTTGCCACGATGATCATTTTGTCTTTGACGGTGGTCGGCGCCTTTTCGTTCTTTTCCCTCGGGGTGGATCTTTTCCCTAAGATCGACTTTCCTACCCTGACCGTCACGGTGACAAACCCCGGCGCTTCGCCCGAAGAGGTTGAAACCGAGATCACGCAAAAGATCGAAGAAGCGGTCAATACCATCAGCGGTATCGACGAATTGCGCTCGACTTCCGTGGAAGGCGTCAGCCAGGTCTTCGTCCAATTTTTGCTCGATAAGGATGTTAACGTTGCCGCCCAGGAAGTAGAGCAAAAGGTCAACACCGTAATTTCCGACTTGCCCGAAACAGCCGAAAAGCCTTTTGTGCAAAAGCTCGATACCGACGCCGCGCCCGTATTGCGTTTTGCCGTGTCGGCGCCCGCTTCCCTGCGTGAAGTGACGGAGATCGCCGATAAAAAGATCAAGGAACGCATCGAATCCATCAACGGCGTAGGCCAGGTGTTGATGGTCGGCACCCGCGATCGTGAGATCCAGGTTTGGGTCGACCCGGACAAAATGCGCTCCTATAACGTCACCACTACCGATGTCACCACCGCCGTTAAAGCGCAGAACCTGGAATTTCCCGGCGGGCGCATAGACGAGGGAGCGACGGAAAGGACCGTTCGCACGCTGGGCCGGTTGACCAAACCCGAGCAGTTTAACAATATCGTGATCGCCGACCGCGGCGGCTACGGCGTTAAAGTAAAAGATATCGGCTATGTCGAAGACGGCGTGGAGGAATCGCGCACCGAAGCGCGCCTTAACGGCCAGCCGGCTGTAACGCTGATCGTTTATAAACAATCCGGCACCAACACCGTCGCTACCGCTGAAGCTGTCAAAGAGCGGCTGAAAGAAATTCAATCTACCCTGCCCGGCGGCTATCATATCCAAATTCTCGCGGACAACTCTCTGTTTATCCGCGCGGCCGTGGAATCGATCGAGACCCACTTGATCGAAGGCGCATTTTTTGCGGCGATCGTGGTGTTCGTCTTTCTATGGAATTTTCGCTCGACACTTATTGCCGCCATCGCAATTCCGACGTCCATCATCTCGACCTTCGGATTGATGTATGCGATGAATTACACGCTGAACCAGATCACGATGCTCTCGCTCACGCTGATGGTGGGTATCGTCATCGACGATGCGATCGTGGTGCTGGAAAATATCTTTCGTTTTATCGAAGAAAAAGGCATGTCGCCCTATGAGGCCGCGATCGAAGGAACGCGCGAGATCGGTTTGGCGGTTTTGGCGACCACGCTTTCCCTGCTCGCCGTTTTCGTCCCGGTCGGATTTATGGGCGGCATCGTCGGACGTTTTATGTCCGCCTTCGGTTTAACCTCGGCATTCGCGGTAATGATCTCGCTGATCGTTTCCTTTACCTTGACGCCGATGCTGGCCGCGCGCTTTATCAAGGTCAAGCATAAGCAAAAGCCCAAGCTTTCCGAAGAAGAGATCTGGGGCGACGGCATGATGCAAAATTCGGCGGATGAAGAGATACACGGCGAAAGCCGCGAACGGGGTTTTTACCGTTACATCGACGGCACCTACACAAAATTACTTAAATTCTCGATGGCGCATCGCTGGGTGATCCTGCTTTTGTGCGCGGTAGCGGTGATCAGCATCGTTCCTTTATTTGCCTTTGTCGGAAAAAACTTTCTGCCGACTGACGATCAAAATCAATTTGAAATTTCCGTTCGCGCGCCTGAAGGCTACACGTTAGCGGCCACTTCGGCGCTGGTTGAAAAGATCGCGGGCGAAGTGCGCAAAATGCCCGAAGTGACCGACACCTTGACCACCATCGGCGGCGATCAGCAGAAGCTGGTTAACAGCGCTTCGATCTATGTGAAGTTGACCGACCTCAGCACGCGCAGCCGTTCGCAGCAGGACCTGATGATCGTATCGCGCGATATAATCAAGAATTTTCCGCCCGAACTGCGCACCTCCGTTCAGCCGGTGCAGGCTTTTTCCGGCGGCGGTTTTCGCAGCGCCAACGTGCAGTTTTTTATTGCCGGCCCTGACTTGAAAGTTCTGGAGCAGTATTCACTTCAAATACTCGAGAAAGTAAAACAAGTGCCCGACGCGGTAGACGCCGATACAACCCTTATCAGCGGAAAACCTGAACTGCGTCTTTCCGTTGACCGCGCCAAGGCGACCGATCTCGGCGTCAGCGTGGCAAATGTTTCGCAGGCCCTTAACGTATTTATGGAGGGGCAGGAAGTTTCCACCTTTAATGCCGATGCCGACCAGTATCCGGTGCGCGTGCGCGCGATCGGAGAATTCCGCACCAGTGAGGAAAAGCTGAAACGCCTGATCGTTCCTTCGGTCAAGAACGGGTACACCACTCTTGATAATGTAGTGAAGATCGAAGAAGGCACCGGCCCCGCGGCGATCGACCGCGTTAACCGCCAGCGTCAGGTTACCATCCTGGCGAACACGCGCCCGGGAATGTCACAGACCAACATTCAGTCTGAGATCGATAAGGCCGTCAAGCAGCTGAATCTGCCGCCGGGATATTCGAGCGGCTACGTCGGCCAGTCGAAAGAACTTGGCAAAGCAGGCTTCTATTTCCTGGTCGCTTTCCTGCTGTCGTTCATCTTTATGTATATGGTGCTGGCAGCGCAATTCGAAAGCTTTATTCACCCGGTGACGATCCTGCTTTCGCTGCCGCTGTCGATTCCCTTCGGCATCATTTCGCTGCTGATCATGAATCAGAACGTTAATATCTTTTCGGGCCTCGGCCTGCTGCTGCTTTTCGGCGTGGTAAAGAAGAACGCTATTCTGCAGATCGATCACACCAATCAGCTGCGCTCGCGCGGCATGACCCGTTACGATGCGATCATCACCGCCAACCGCCACCGCTTACGCCCGATCCTGATGACCACTATCGCTTTGGTCGCCGGCATGATGCCGTTGGTCGTTTCCAGCGGTCCCGGCAGCGGAACGAACCGTTCCGTCGGTGTGCTGGTCGTGGGCGGGCAGAGTTTGTGTTTGATGCTGACGCTGCTGGCAGTGCCGGTCTTCTACTCCATTTTTGATGACATGGCCCACTGGCAGCTCTTTAAGCAAATGGAAAGTTTGATCGGACGCGGTAAACGAAGACTGGCAACAACCGCTTCGTCATTCTTCGGAATTAAATAAGTAGCGCCGCCGTCCCGGCGGCTGTCCTGAACGCGTCTCGCGTTCAGTGTGTCGGCAAGATGCCAACACGACAGCCAGCGGGACGCTGGCGCTACAATAAAAATGTTTCCAGTTCTTGTCTCTGATAGGGACGCGGTTCGGCGGGCTGCAATTCTTCTTCTTGCGCTTCTTCTGGTGAGGGTAAAAAATCTCTTGCCGGTTCTATATAGTCTTCTACTTTTTCTATCTTCCTTTGCGGCCTGGCGGCAGCAGCTCTTTTCGGTTTGACGGTCTTTCGGGTAATACCGCCGATCTCTTCCATTCGCCGACGTTCTTTTCGCATCTGTTCCTGATCGCTTAGCCCGGCTATCAGGTCTTCAAGCATTGATACCGCGATCTCATTTTCCTGTTCTCCTATCCGGTAATGCATCCATTTGCCGTCGCGCCTGACGGTGACCAGTCCCGCGTTTCGCAGGTAGGCCAGGTGGCGCGATACCTTGGGCTGGCTTTCGCCCAGCACCTCCACCAGATGTCCCACACAGATCTCGTCCTCGCCGATCAGATTAAGGATCCTCAGGCGGGTTTTATCGGCCAACGCCAGGAATAAAGATTCGAGTTGATTGAGTGTTTTGGGCAGAGCCATGACGCCATAATATTAACACTCATATATGCAATGTCAAATATATTATATCGCTCTCTTAGTTATATATATGCTTATTCGTATATATAACTATTGCTTTGTCCAAAAACGGCGCAGGCCGCAGGTGAAACCGCCATTATTGCAAGGCTGCGCGAAGCTAAGTATGATAGCCCTATACGGTCGTTTTAACTTATTTTGAAAACAAAACATATGGACGAACAGATATGAAAAAGGATATCTCGGTTTTCACCCGGTCGGTTCACGCCGGCGACGATCTTTCCAAACATTACGGTGCCGTGTCAGTGCCTATCTACAACGCCTCGCTCTACGCTTTTGAAGACGCTGAGGAAGGCCGCCGCATTCACAATTACGAGCAGGAAGGTTATTTCTACGGCCGCCTGGGCAATCCCACGCAGGAGGCGCTGGAACTCGCCATGGCGCAGCTTGAGCACGGCGAAGCGGCGCTGGCTTTTGCCTCGGGAATGGCCGCGATAAGCGCGGGGGTTCTCTCCATAGTAAAGGCGGGCGATCACATCGTTGCGCCCGAAGGGATCTATGCCAACGCGCAAAAGCTTTTTGATTATCTGCAGGAGAGCCTGGGCATTTTAGTCACCTACGTGGACGCCACTGATGCCGAAAACTATGCCGCGGCCGCCCGCCCGGAGACAAAGCTTTTTCATCTTGAATCGCCTTCAAACCCGATTCTTAAGATCACCGACATCGCCGCCGTGGCAGGGATAGCAAAGGCCCGTAATATTCGCACCCTCATCGACAACACTTTCGCCACTCCCTTTAATCAGACGCCGCTTGATATGGGTGTGGATCTTGTCGCGCACAGCGCCACCAAATACCTGGGCGGGCACAGTGATCTTACGGCAGGGGTGCTGATCGGAAGCCGGGAACTTATCGACATTGCGCGCTATAAAACCACGCTGCTTTTTGGCGGCAACATCGCGCCGCAAACGGCCTGGCTCGTCCTGCGCGGGATCAAAACACTCGCTCTGAGAATGGAGCGCCACAACGCAAATGCCTTAAAGATCGCTCAAGTTTTATCCGCGCACCCTAAGGTATCTGCCGTTCATTATCCCGGCCTAAGTTCGCATCAAAACCACGCTGTCGCGGCAAAACAAATGCGCGGCTTTGGCGGGATGGTTTCTTTCGATGTGGGCAGTATTGAAGCCGGTATCGCCCTGCTCAATGGCCTCGAGCTTTGCCACATCGCAACCTCGCTTGGCGGCGTGGAAACGATCATCCAGCACTCGGCTTCGATGACCAATGCCAAGACCCCGCGAGACGTGAGATTAAAGTCGGGGATTACCGATGGGATGATACGGCTTTCAGTGGGGATCGAAGCTGTAGAAGATCTGATCGCGGATCTCGATCAAGCACTGGATAAGATCGGCTAGTAACTATATATGCGCTTATGCAGATATGTTTTCTTCTGAGAGCGCAGGTTTACCACTCAAAAAAAGAGGCGTAGGGCCAAAGCCTTACGCCTCTCTTTTATTTTGATCAAGAGAATTCTTACAGGGAATTTTCTTTGGTCTGCGGCACCGTAGTATCGGGGCGTGACTGCCTCATTTTGCGGCGCTCTTCCATTTTAAGTTTACGCTCGGCCTTCAGGGTTTCGAGCTGGGTTTTCTGCTCGGCGGTCAGCAGATTCATCGAAGTGGCACGAAGCTGTTCGTGGGCCGCTTTCATCTGCTCGCCCAAAACCTTTATACGGGCTTCGCCATCGGCAGTGATGGTCTTGTCATGCTTTTGCTGAAACAGCGTGTGCATTTCATCAAAAGTCGTCTTGTTGCTGGCCCTGAAAGACTCGTGCAGTGTTTTGAGTTGGGTTTTCTGGTCTTCGCTTAAGTTCAGCTTGTGGAAACCGCCGCGCATACCGCCCCGCATTCCTCCGTGGCCAAAGCCCTTGCCGAATCCGTGACGTCCGCCCTTACCGTGCCCGCCCCGGTGTCCGAAGCCTTTTTCCACCTTTTGGGTATCCTGCTTGCTGCTATCTTCCTGCTTGGTCGTGGTTTCCTGAGCAAGCGCAAATGTGCCCACCGCAAAAACCATTAAAAATGAAGACAAAACCGTGAATAATTTGTTTCTAACTGTCATTTTTCTAACGTATACCTCTCTGATCATATTTTTGAGACGGGCTGATAACCGTTCTCCGGTTCACTACTTTTGATGCCTGAACTCTTCATTTGGTCTGATTTTTTTCACTTTACGGCCTATTGGCCATTTAACATTTGCCAAATGCCGCGTTAAAATGCGAACTTTAATGTTGCTATTTAGTTAATGATGAAATATTTACCTTTTATCGATTCGCCGGAAGATCTGAGAAAGCTGCCCGTGGATAAACTCCAGACCGTGGCCGATGAGGTGCGCCAGTTCATTCTGGAAACCACGTCGCGTGTCGGCGGCCACACCGGGGCCTCGCTGGGCGCCGTCGAACTTGCCGTGGCAATGCATTATGCCTTTAACACGCCGGCCGACCGCCTGGTCTGGGACGTCGGCCACCAGGCCTACGCGCACAAGATCCTGACCGGCCGCCGCGACCAGCTTCACACCATCAAGCAGTACGGCGGGCTGAGCGGATTTCTCCGGCGCGAAGAATCTGAATATGACACCTTCGGCGCGGGCCACGCCTCGACCTCGCTTTCGGCCGCGCTGGGCATGGCTGTCGCGCGCGACAAGAAAGGCGAGGACCATCACGTTGTCGCCTTGATCGGCGACTCGTCGCTCGCCGGCGGCATGGCGATGGAAGCCCTTAATCAGGCCGGCCATTTAAAGACGCGGCTGATCGTTTTGCTCAACGACAATGAGATGTCGATCGCCCCGGCGGTGGGCGCCCTGGCGCGTTATCTTAACCGCATCAAGGAAGCGCAAAATTATCATCTCTTAAAAGAAGGGATCGGCGACACGCTCCAATCCGTTCCCGGTATCGGCGGCGCGCTGCGCAAGGCGGCCAAAACTTTCAAGGACGCTATCGCTGCCGCGGTGCTGCCGGGCGCGCTGGTCAACGAACTCGGATTTAAATACATCGGCTATGTCGACGGGCATAACACTACTTCGCTCGTGCACGCGCTCGAGGAAGCAAAGAAAGTTCACGACGGCCCGGTCATCGTTCACGCTTTGACGACAAAAGGAAAAGGCTACCCGTCGCCTGAGAAAAATTATTACGCCTGGCATGCGACCGGCCCCTTCGACCTGGCGACCGGAAAAGCGATCGCGTCCGGCAAGCCGGCGCCGCCGCAGTACACCGCCGTCTTTGGCAACACGATGTGCGAGCTGATGGACAACGATCCGTCGATCGTTGCCTTAACGGCCGCGATGCCGGATGGGACCGGCGTTGACAAGATCCTGGTAAAACATCCCGACCGCGCTTTTGACGTCGGCATCGCCGAACAGCATGCGATGACGTTTTGCGCCGGCATGGCGTGCGAAGGTTTAAAACCGGTCGCCGCTATCTATTCGACATTTTTACAGCGCGCCTTTGACCAGATCATTCACGACGTCTGCCTGCAGAATCTAAACGTCACGATCGCGATGGACCGCGCCGGCATCGTCGGGGCCGACGGCCCGACGCATCACGGGCTGCTCGATATCGCCTACCTGCGCGGCTATCCGAATATCATCCTGATGGCCCCGAAAGACGAAGCCGAGATGCGCGATATGATGTTGACCGCTATCGAACATCAGGGCCCGGCGGCGCTGCGCTACCCGCGCGGCAACGGGTTGGGAGTCGATATCAGCGCGCCGCCAAAGCAGCTCGAGATAGGCAAAGCTGAGATATTGCGCGATGGCGGCGAGGTTGCTATTCTGGCCTACGGTTCCATGGTCGCACCGGCGGCCGAGGCCGCGGAGAATTTAGCTAAAGAAGGCGTCGAAGCAACTCTTGTCAACGCCCGCTTCGTCAAACCTCTCGACGCCGAATTGATCCTGGCGCTGGCACAGACCAAACGCCTGATCGTCACGGTCGAGGAAGCTTATCTCGCGGGAGGATTCGGTTCGGCGGTGATGGAACTGCTGGAAGAGAACGGGCTGCAGGATCAGGTCAAAGTGGTACGCATGGGCGTGCCCGACCGTATCATTACACACGGCGACCCCAAACTTTTGTTAGCGAAATACGGCCTTGACGCCGACGGCATTTACAACAAGGTCAAAGAAAATCTGGATATCTTAGAATCACGCCGGACTGACTTGAAGCGTGAAAAAGCAAAAACAGTAAAATGAACAAGAATTTACCTATTTTTATCATTGTGATCGTACTGATCGCCGCGATCATAGGCGGTGTCGCTCTGTTTCGTAATCAGGGCTCCGGGCCGATTAATAGCAACAGCAACAATTCGAATAAGGCCACGAAACAGGCTGCCGCGTTTATCGATGTTCTTAACAAGGCCCCGCAGGGAGCGTCGCCCGCCTGGACGAAGGGCGATCCCGCGGCCAAGATCACTCTGGAAGAGTTCGCTGATTTTTCCTGCCCCACCTGCGCCAATTTTCATCAAACTTTAAAAGAGATCGAAAAAAGCTACGGGCAAAAGATCAAGATCACGTACCGTCACTTTCCGCTCCAGATAAAAGGGCACGAAAATTCCTACAACGCCGCCCGCGCTGCTGAGGCAGCCGGCGTCCAGGGCAGATTTTGGGAAATGCAGAATATGCTCTTTAGTAATCAGAAGGTGTGGACCGTGCAGTCTGAAAACGATGCGCGCAATACTTTTATCGATTACGCAAAATCTATCGGGATCGATGTCGAAAAATTCAAAGAGGATATGACCAACGGCCAGGTAACTGCCGCGCGGGTCGCATCGGACATGAATCGCGGTAAGGCGCTGGATCTTAACTCGACTCCTTCGGTTATTCTGAATGGTAGCCGTCTTTTGTCTAACGAAGAGGTCATAAAGATCGACCTGCTTCGCCAGGCGATCGAAAGCGAGCTGCAAAAGAGCGCCGCGCCGCCCGCGTCCAATTCCAATTCGAATCAAAACGCTCAATGAGCACTTCGAACGAAAACCTGAACTCTACTTCCAAAGTCGCCATCATCCCTTTGCTGGCGGCTTTGGTTGCTTTGGTCGGCTTAGGCGATTCCATCTACCTCACGGTTGAGCATTACAAAAACGAAATTCCGCCGTGCAGTATCGTGCAGGGCTGCGAACTCGTGCTGACCAGCCCTTATGCCGAAGTTTACGGTGTTCCGCTGTCTTTGTTAGGCGCGCTCGCTTACTTCATCGCCTTTGCCCTCGCCCTGCTGACGGCCTTCGGCAATCGCTCGCTGTGGAAGATATATGGGATTCAGGTTATCCTGATGTCGCTCTTTACGGCCTGGCTGACCTATTTGCAGGCTTACGTTATCGGCGCCTTTTGCCAATTCTGCCTGCTCTCGGCGGCGACAACCTTTACTCTTTTGCTTCTTTTTATTGTCTCGAAATTGTTTCGTACAAAATAAGTTTTATAAGTCACCGATAGCACGAATAAGAATCTTTAATTCGTGTTATTTGTGTAATTAGTGGCTAATCATGAGCGCCTGGTTTATCTTATTAATAAGAAGATCGACCCGGAGCTTTAAAACCGACTGTAAATATCCGGCGAATATAAAGGATGTCCGGAAGTTTAAACTCGTTCCGGCTGCATAAAGACCTACGCGGGTAGCGAGAGAGGATGAACGCGGCTTTCAATTGTGGCTCAGGCTATCCTAAAACGAATCGCTTCAGGAGATAAAACTGCCGTCCAGGATTGTCTGAAGACCTACGGCGGCCTTATCTGGTCATTGGCGCGAAAGCTGTGCATCAATCAGGACGATGCCGAGGACGCCGTGCAGGAAATATTTATCGATGTTTGGAAAAACGCTTCGCGGTTCGATCCCCAGCAGGCTTCGGAAACGACCTTTATCGCGATGATCGCCCGGCGGCGGTTGATAGACCGCATCCGTTACACGAATCGCCGCATCTCGACGGACTCGATCGAAGATATGGTAAGCGAGCCGGCGAATCGTTTCGATCAGGAATTGCAAACGACCGTCGAGGCAAGGGAAGCGGTGAAGGCGCTAAATACCTTGCGGCCTGAGCAGCAGCAGGTCCTCAAACTCTCGATCGTGCAGGGGATGTCGCACCAGGAAATATCCGACGCGACCGGGATGCCGCTCGGAACGGTAAAAACGCACGCGCGGCGCGGACTGACATTAGTAAGGGAATATCTTGGATTAGTGAATACGAACAATACGGCTAACGCGGGAGGGGTATCGATATGAACGACGAATTGATGCTCGACCTCCTGAGCAAAAAAGCTTCCGAAGGGTTAGACCCGCAAGAGCAAAAACAACTCGATGAATTGATAGCCGTTTCCGCAGTAGAAGACGAATCTTTTGAAATGGCGGCCGCGGCGATCAGTATGATCGATCTGAAAACAAACGAACCTCTTCCCGAACATCTGCAGGCCAAAATTCTGGCAGACGCCGATCGGATCTGGGACACACCCAAGGAAACGGTCCGGCAGATTTCCTACACCGAGCCGAAAGCTTCTTTCTGGAATTGGGGTTCGCTCGGCTGGGCCGCGGCCGCGGCGGCGTGTATCGTGCTGGCCATCAATGTCTGGATGACGCGCTTCGAAACGCCCCCGATCGCGGAAAAACCGCCGATCGAAGAAAAACTGACTCCCGCGCAAATGCGCCAGCGCCTGATCGATTCAGGCAGCGATGTCATACAGGCCAAGTGGACCGTCGGAAACGACAAGACTGTGCAGGAGATCTCGGGCGATATCGTCTGGAGCGATGCCAAACAGGCCGGCTACATGCGCTTTCGCGGACTGCCGGTCAACGATGCCAGCAAGCAAACCTACCAACTATGGATCTTCGACGAAAGCCAGGATGAAAAGACGCCTATCGACGGCGGGGTTTTTGACATCGGCGGCGGCGGAGATGTTATCATTCCAATTAACGCAAAATTGAAGGCTTCAAAACCCAAGATGTTTGCCGTTACGGTCGAAAAGCCGGGCGGCGTCGTGGTCTCCAAACGGGACAAGATCGCGGCTCTCGCCAAGGTTGAGATCTAAGTTCAGGAAATAAAACCGCAGTTTAAACCTGGGAGCGCCCGGCATCTTGCCGGCAAAGCGCGATTCATCGCGCTAAATAGTCATTAAATAAAAGTCTGTAGATCGCTCCGCGATCTTTGCCGGCAAGATGCCGGCGCTCCCAGGTTCAGTTGCTCCTTAAAATATAAACGAACGTTAAGGAGCAAAGCTATTCCAAATATTGAAAACTAAGGAGTTAGCTATGCGCATCGGTAAAGCTTTTATTGGTCTGCTTATTGTAATTTCTGTTATGACAATGACTATTTCCGCTCAAAACGGTGAAAAACTGCCGCCTATCAAGATCCAGGAATTCACGCTGCCCAACGGGTTGCGGGTGATCATGCACCAGGATAATTCCACGCCTGTGGTCGCGGTCAACATCTGGTATCACGTCGGCTCGAAAAACGAGGTTGCCGGCCGCACCGGTTTTGCCCACCTCTTCGAACATATGATGTTCCAGGGATCGAAAAATTATAACGACGATTATTTTAAGCCGCTGCAGGAAGTCGGCGCTTCCATTAACGGTTCGACCAATCCGGATCGCACGAATTATTTTGAAGTAGTGCCGTCAAATTTTCTCGAACGCGCGCTCTTTATGGAAGCCGACCGCATGGGCGGTTTGCTCGATGCGATGACGCAGGACAAATTAGATAACCAACGCGATGTAGTGAAAAACGAGCGCCGCCAGAGTTATGACAACCAGCCGTACGGAACGGCGTTTGAAAAGATCTTCGCTCAATTGTTCCCGACCACTCACCCGTACAGCTGGACGACCATCGGTTCGCTCGATGACCTGACCGCCGCTTCGATGGACGATGTAAAAGCTTTCTTCCGTCAATATTATGTGCCGAACAATGCTTCGCTAGTCGTCGCCGGCGATTTCGATCCGAAACAAGCCCGCACGTGGGTGGAAAAATATTTCGGCCCGATCCCCAAAGGCACTACGCCGATCGTCCGTCCAAATCCCGTTCGCCCGGCAGTAGTGGGTGAAACCCGCAAAACGTTTGAAGATTCGGTGCAGCTGCCGCGCATCTATATGGCCTGGCAGGGCTCGAAGTTTTTCGCGGCCGATGAAGCGGCACTCGATGTCATGAGCATCATTCTTTCCGACGGGCGAGGTTCGCGTCTCCAGAGCAATCTGGTCTACGGAAAACAGATCGCGCAAAACGCCAACATGTTCCCTTACACTCTCGAAGCCGGCGGCATGGTGATCATGCAGGCCACCGCCAAGCCCGGTAAAACGCTTGACGAGATCGAAAAGGAACTCAACATCGAGATCGAACGGCTTAAAGCCGAGCCACCCTCAGCCGAAGAAATGGCGCGCGCGCTTAACACCATCGAAGCGCAAACCATCTACGGCATGCAAACCGTTTTGGGTAAGGCAGATCAGATAAATAACTACAACACCTTCGTCGGCAAAGCTGATTATTTTCAGGCTGATCTTGACCGCTATCGTAAGGTCACCGCGGCCGACGTGCAGCGCGTAGCCAAAACTTATTTAACTCCCGACCGCTTTATAATGAGTTTTGTGCCGCGCAAGGATAAAGCCGCTTCACAGGGAAACAGCGCGGCCAACCGCCCGACCTCTGCCCCGGCCAAGAAATCCGAGGAGAAAAAAGACTACTCCGCTAATCTTCCGCCCGACGGGCCAAACCCGAAAATAACTTTGCCTTCGATCGAAAAGAAAAAACTCGCCAACGGTCTGAACGTCTGGCTGGTCAGGCAGGGCGAGCTCCCGATCGTATCCATGAACCTGGTGATTAATACCGGCGGCACGGCCGACCCGGCAGACCGCGCGGGCCTGGCTACCTTTACCGCCAACCTGATGGATAACGGGACCAAAACCCGCAATGCGGTCGACATCTCAAATCAGACTTCCGCTCTCGGCGTAAATATCGGAACGAGCTCGGGTTGGGATTCGGCCAATGTCACGATGCAGACGCTGACCAAAAATCTGGACGCCGCTCTCGACATCTATTCCGATGTGATAATGAACCCGGTGTTTCCGGCGGATGAGCTTGAGACGCTGCGCAAGCAGACGCTGGTCGGTTTGCTTCAACGCAAGGATAACGCCAACGCGATCGCAAATGTTGCTTACAGCAAATTGCTTTATGGAAAGGATCACCCGTACGGCAGATCGCTGGACGGCACTTCCGTAAACGCGATCACCCGCGAAGAACTCGAGAAGTTTTATACGGCTTCTTATCGCCCGAACAACGCGACCTTGATCGTGGTTGGCGATGTGGACAGCAAAACCCTGCTACCGAAACTTGAAAAAGCGCTCGGCGGGTGGAAAGCTGGTGATGTTTCTCAAATGCAGGTTCCGGCCGATGCCGCCTTTGATAAACCGGGGATCTATCTTATCGACAAGCCCGGCGCGGCCCAATCGGTCGTCACCATCGGCCAGGTCGGCGTGGCGCGCAATAACCCCGATTATTTTCCGCTTTCGGTGATGAACTCTATCCTCGGCGGGCAATTTTCCGCCCGCGTTAATATGAACCTGCGCGAAGACAAAGGCTACACTTACGGCGCCAGGACCGCCTGGAGTTTCCGCCGGGGAGCAGGCCCGTTCGATGCCTCGGCGCAGGTCCAGACCGCCGTCACCAAAGAATCCGTGATGGAGTTCATGAAAGAACTGGGCGGCATTCGCGGAGCGATCCCGATCACGCCGCAGGAGCTGGAATACAACAAACAGAGCCTGATCCGCCGCTATCCGGCCGGGTTTGAAACCGTCGGCGGGATCTCCGGACAGCTTTCGTCGTTGATAGTCTATGGCCTGCCCGATACTTACTTTAACGATTACATTAAGAACATTCAGGCGGTGACCATCGCCGATGTAAATCGCGTGGCCAACAAATACCTGACGCCGGATAAGATGGCTATCCTGATCGTCGGCGACAAGAGCGTGATCGAACCCAAACTGAAAGAAATTGAAGGTTGGGGAAGCTCTATCATGTATCTCGATACCGAAGGAAATCCGATCAAGTAACCGCGCTTTGATCCAACCCGGAAAAAGGGCCGGAAAAGTGAAGGGTGTGGTAGAAATACCGCACCCTTATATTTTTTGCCGGGTATATGACACGAATCACTCAAAATTCCTGCGATTCTTAATATAGAGGTACTGTGTCATGAAAAAAATTCTTTTACCCGTTCTTTTTTTGTTATTGTCAGCCGTCGTGATGATGGCCCAGACCGCCGATCAATACGTCAAAACCGGCCTCGCTCACTATGACAAAAAATCGTACGCCGAGGCGATAACTAATTTTTCGGCGGCGATAAATCTCGATCCGAATGCGATGCATAGCTGGTATAACCGCGGTCAATCGTATTTCTACAAGGGAAATTACGATGCCGCCATAACCGACTATACTCAGGCGCTCAAGCTAAAACCTGATTTTGTGGATTGTTATTTCCAACGCGGCCTGGCTTATTCGAGAAAGAAAAATTACGATGCCTCGATCGCCGATTATAGCCAGGCGCTTAAGCTTGCGCCGGCCGATGCGCAGCTCTACCATAATCGCGGCTTGGTCTATTACGAAAAAAATATGTACGATCAGGCGATGGCCGACTATAACGAAGCTATCCGGCTGGACCCGAAATACCTGAAAGCTTTCTTAAATCGCGGCAATGTGCATTTCAAGCGAAAGAATTACGATCTGGCGATCGCCGATTATACCCAGGCCGGCATACTTGACCCGAATTTGGTCGAGGCGCGCTATAACCTCGGGCAGGCAAATTATTTCAGCCAAAACTACGACGCTGCCATCCTGCACTATACTGAAGTGCTCAGAATGGCCCCGAACCGGCCTGATGCCTACATGCAGCGCGGATTGTCTTATCAGAAAAAACGTGAATACGATACTGCCATCGCGGACTATACCCAGGGGTTAAAACTGGCCCCGCAGAACACCGACCTGCTGCACAATCGCGGCAACACTTATTCCGATAAAGGGCTGTGGGACCTCGCGCTCGCGGATTTCAGCGAAGCACTAAGGCTAAAGCCTGAGTCAGCCAAAACTCTGCTGGCGCGGGGCAATGTAAATTTCAAGCGCAAAAGTTACGATCTGGCCATCGCCGATTACAGCCAGGCGTTAAAATTCGATCCCGCCTATTACGACGCGTGGGACAATCGCGGCGTAACCTACACCGCCAAGGCGCAATACGACCTGGCCATCGCCGATTTTACCCAGGCGATCAAGCTGCTGCCGAAAAACTTCAAGGGTTATAAAGACCGCAGCATCGCCTACTACAACCAGAAGAATTACGATCTTTCCCTGGCCGACCTGAATGAATGCATCAGGCTTGACCCTAAAACGGCGCATAATTATGCTATGCGGGCCGAAGTGTACGAAAAGAAAGATCAAAAAGTCCTGGCCATCGCCGATTACAAGACGGCCTATAAACTGGACCCGAACAATGCTTTTGCCAAAACCGGCCTGGCAAGACTGGGAGCGACCCCGTAGAATTCCTCTAAACCTAGCTATTGCAGCATTTATAAGCGGATATTAGCCACTAATTACACAAATAACACGAATTAAAAAGATTCTTATTCGTGTTATCTGTGTAATTAGCGGCTAATGATGAATACATGGCAAAGCCAGCGGTACTATAAAAGAAAACGTTTGTCTTGAAACCCAGCCGGTAAATATCCCGTAAAACAATAACGACTGTAACCGGTTTTATGGCTGAAGTGTCTATTTACCCAGTACCGTTTTTATTTTCAAAACAACATATTTCCATCAAGGAGCGCTATGCGATTTAAAAGAATATCGATCTGTCTGCTTTTACTGGTCTCTTTAATGACGACTGTAATAAATGCCCAGAACGGCGAAAAACTGCCGCCGATCAGAATGCAGCAATTTACGCTGTCCAATGGCCTCAAGGTCATTCTGCACCAGGACAATTCCACTCCGATCGTGGCCGTCAGTGTCTGGTATCACGTCGGATCGAAAAATGAGGATACCGGCAAAACGGGTTTCGCCCACCTCTTCGAACACATGATGTTCCAGGGGTCCAAGAATTACGAGGACAATTACTCAAAACCGCTGGACGAAGCCGGCGCCAACCTCAACGGCACGACCGACGAGGACCGTACTTATTATTACGAGGTCGTCCCGTCAAACTTTTTAGAACGCGCGCTGTATCTGGAAGCCGACCGCATGGGCGGTTTGCTTGACGCGATGTCGCAGGAAAAACTCGACAACCAGCGCGACGTGGTAAAAAACGAGCGCCGCCAGCGCATCGATAACGTTCCGGGCGGCACCGCTTCTGAAAAGATCCAGGAGATCATGTATCCCAAAGGCCATCCCTATAATTGGACGCCGATCGGTTCGATGGAAGATCTGACCGCCGCCTCGATGGACGACGTCAAAGGATTTTTCCGCAAATATTATGTGCCGGAAAATGCGATCCTCGTTCTATCCGGCGATTTCGATCAGAAGCAGGCCAAAACCTGGATCGATAAATATTTCGGCACCATTGCCAAGGGCACGACGGCGATCAACCGCCCGAACACGGCTAGCCCGAAACTCACCGGCGAGATCCGCAAATCGTACGACGATACCGTTCCGTTCCCGCGCCTGAATATGGTCTGGCATTCGGTTCCGCTCTTCGCCCCGGATGAAGCGGCGCTCGATATGCTCAGCTCCGTGCTTTCGCAGGGCAGAGGTTCCCGCCTGCAGAGCAATATTGTTTTTCAAAAGGAATTGGCGCAAACGATCTTTGCCTTTAACAACAGCAGCGAGATCGCGGGCGTATTTCAGTTGTCGGCCACGGCCGCGCGCGGCAAAACTCTCGAAGACATTGAAAAAGAGGTCAATGCCGAGATCGAACGCATCAAAAAAGATCCGCCGACCGCCGAAGAGATGGCCCGCGCGCTCAACAGCGTCGAATCGCAATCCATCTATGGCCTGCAGAACGCTCTCGGTTTGAACGGGCGCATCAGTAATTACGTAGGCTACAAAGGCCAGGCCGATTATTTCCAGGCCGACCTTGACCGTTATCGTAAGGTCACCGCGGCCGACGTGCAGCGCGTGGCGAATACTTATCTGGGCAGCGACCGGCTGGTTATGAGTTTTCTTCCCAGCAAAGGCGGCGGCACCGGCAGCCCGAGAATGAACCCGGACGCCAACAAACCGAGCTCGACCGGCGAGAAAAAGAAAGATACCGCCAAGCTGGCCGAAGAAACCGCGCGGCTGCCGAAACCGGGGCCGAATCCCAAATTCGGCTTGCCGCCGATCCAGAAAGCCAAACTTTCCAATGGCCTTGACGTCTGGATAGTGCAGCGTCACAATCTGCCGATAGTTTCGGCGAACCTTGTTCTGCGCTCCGGCGGAACGCTCGACCCCGATGACAAAGCGGGTGTCGCCAGCTTTACTTCGAACATGCTGAACCAGGGCACCAAGACCCGCTCGGCAAATGACATCGCCAATCAGCTGCAGGCGCTCGGAGCTTCGGTAAATGCAAATTCCAGTTGGGATTCGAGTAACGTTTCGATGCAGACCCTGACCAAGAATCTGGACCAGACGCTCGATATCTTTTCGGACGTCGTTCTTAACCCGGCGTTTCCCGCCGCCGAGCTGGAAAGCAATCGCCGCCGCGCGCTGAATTTTCTTAGCGCGAGAAAAGCGAATCCGGGTGCGGTTTCCGACATCGTTTATAACAAGGTGCTCTACGGCAATCAGCCTTATAGCCGCCAGCTCTCAGGCGATGAGAAAAGCGTGAAAACCGTCACGCGCGAAGACCTGGTGAAATTCTATGAGGCCAATTATCGTCCGAATAACTCCACGCTGATCGTGGTCGGCGACGTAGACGGCAAAACCCTGATGCCCAAACTCGAAAAAGCATTAGGCGGCTGGAAATCCGCTGATGTCACGCTGATGAATGCGCCGGCGGCGGAAATGATGGGCAAACCTGGCATCTACCTGGTCGATAAACCGAACGCGGCACAGTCGTCCGTTTCCATCGGTCAGGTCGGCGTCGACCGCAGCAACCCGGACTACTATGCGCTGCAGGTGATGAATTCCATCCTCGGCGGCGGCGGTTCGGCCCGGTTGTTCAACAACCTGCGCGAAGACAAAGGCTACACCTATGGCGCCTACAGCCGCTTCCAGTACCGGCGCGGCGCGGGTCCGTTCTCTGCTTCCGCCGAAGTGCAAACGGCCGTCACCAAGGAATCCGTGGTCGAGTTCATGAAAGAGCTCAACGGCATCCGCGGGACGATCCCGGTCAGCGCCACCGAGCTGGAACAGAACAAGCAGGGAATAATCCGGCGTTATCCGTCCGGCTTTGAAACGATCGGACAAATCTCCGGCCAGCTTTCAAGCCTGGTGGTTTATGGTCTGCCCGACTCTTACTTTAACGATTTCATCCAGAAGATAAACGCCGTTACTGTTGACGACGTTAATCGCGTGGCGAATAAATACCTCGACCCGTCCAAGATGTCGATCGTTATCGTCGGTGACCGGAAAGTGATCGAAGATAAACTAAAAACACTCGGCTATTCCATTACCATAATGGATGCCGACGGAAACCCTATCGCGGAATAAAATTTCGCAGATAGTTACGAAAAAAGCGGAGATTATTTCTCCGCTTTTTTTATTTTTGTGCCGCAAAAGTTTCGTGTGTTTCGTGCGCTTGGTGGTTAAATTCCGGGCTTGATATTAAAGGCAATAATACCGTAACCACGAAACACACGAAAATACACTAACGATCCGGAAACCGTTTTTTCCGCCGGCCAGACGGATCTCCGCGCATTGACGTTAAAACCCTCCTATATCTCCGAAAAATAATTCCCTATGCTCTGAAATGCTTATCCCACTCGCTGAGCGTGGATGCGCCGCGGCTTTTTAAGCCGTTAAAGAAATATTAAGGAGTAAACAAATGTTCAAGAGAAAATTTATTGCCAGGTTGCTCGCGCTGAGTGTTCTGCTTTCGTGTCTGGGTTTTATCGTCACGGCTAACACCGAAAAAACATCCGCAAACATGTGGAATTGCCAATCGTGCGAACCGCACCCGACCATTCCGGACATATACCTTACCTGTCGCTGGTTTTCGCCCGAAGGCAACTGCGACACGGGGCCGCATATGCAGGAAGATTGTCTGCAAAGCCTGTCCTGCGATTTCTAAGACAAGCTGATCTTGCGCGCCCGCCACCCGGGGTAACTTAAGTAAGCATAATTAGATAAATAAAGGGGTAAGAGAATAAATATCTTGCCCTTTATTTATTAAATTCTCGTCAAAAATTTTACCTGCCGGTGTTAAAACCGTTCTATCTTCAGCATTATATTTTTACTAAGATCGCAAATACCGCAGTGGATCTGCCAAAAGTAGTAAGGAGTAAACGTATATGTTAAAAAGAAAATTTTTTGTGAAGTTTGCCGTGCTAAGCATAATGCTTTCATGTCTGGGGTTTGCTTTGGCGGCCAGCCCCGAAAAAGCATCAGCCCTGCAATATTGCGAGAGATGTTACGACGAGGGCGGCCAGGTAAAATTTTGCACCTGGACCGCGCCGCCGCAGACATTTTGTCCGCCGCATAGCAACCCGGAAGCCCCGCCGCCGTCCAACGCGTCTTGCGGTTTCGTGGCACAGTGTCCCGTGTACTGGCCCGGTCATTAAAACATCATAAAAAAGAGTAAACAAAATGTTCATCAGAAAGATCGTCACCAAATTAGTCGCGTTAAGCATCATGCTTTCGGCTTTGGGGTTTGTCGTCACGGCCGGCGCCGAAAAAGCGCCGCCCACGGAATGCCGTACCTGTATAAAGGTCCCGAACAAGGATATATGGTTTTACTGCCAGTGGACGCAGACACATATAGCCTGTCCATCGGTTCCGCCGCCGGACGCGATCTGCATTCAAGCAGGCCCTTACTGCGATCCCATTTAACATCAAATCCGTGAGCTAAAAAGTAAATGAGGGCCGGTCAAAAGCCGCTCTCATTTACACCGGCTGCGAAAGACTCAAACTATTTCCCTCTCCCGCTGCTGCAGTCATACAAAGATCCGGCGTATCGGAGATTTTGCCGCCAACGTTAAATTCATCCTATAATTAAGCGGCCACTTACCTTATAATCGAACCGACCCATACGCCTTTGAAGTAAAAAATTGATCTAATAAGGAAGCTATTAAATGAAGATCGTACTTATGTTTTTGATCGCGGTATTGAACGTTTCGTTCGCCTTTGCGCAGGATGAATATCACAAAATCGAAGGCGGCGTAACTTTTTTGCATCAAAGAATAAGCGATACCGGCGGCTTTAACGACAGCGTGAACCTAAACGGTTTTGACGTGTCGCTGACGAAAAACATCACCCGCCTGGTCGGGATTAAAGGCGCCTTTTCCGGCGGCTTTAAAAAAGACGATTTCTCCATCCCGGGATTTGCTCCGAATACGACCTTGAATTTCTCTTTCAAAACTTCGGTCTACACCTACATGGCCGGGATCCAGGTCAAAGACAACACGAAAGAGAAAAGATTCAAGCCCTTTTTCCATGCGCTCGTCGGGGGCGCAACGTTTAGGCAGACACTAAGCGGCGATTGCCCGAGCGATGTTCAGGCCGCCTGCAGCGATTTTAGTTTTTCTTCGACCGGGTTTTCCGCGGCGGTCGGCGCCGGGCTCGATGTCAGGGCGACAAAGCGCTTGTCGATCCGCGTGGTCCAGGCCGACTACAACCCGATCTTTGTTAATGATACGACGCTAAGTAATTTCCGCATCGGTGTAGGTTTGGTGTTTCACTAAACAGCAAAAAGCGCCGGGGTGGTTACGGCTTTGTAATACTAAATAGAATGAACAACTCCCAGACAGGAAATTTTTCGGGGCATAATAATCAGATCGGTGCGTTTGAAAATGTGACCGTCACTGAAACTGAGTTCGAATACAAATTCATTGACTGGCATTATCACGACAACCCGTATTTCTCCATCACGCTGGCCGGGCATTGTCTTGAGAGCAACCGGCGCAAGACCTATCACTGTTCGGCCAATTCAATTTTGTTTCATAACGCCCACGAGCCTCATTACAACTTAAAGTCCGGCGATGTTTCTTTTGGTTTTCAGGTTGAGATCGACCCCGCGTGGTATGAAAAATTCGAAGTGCGGCTAAACGATCTGCCGGCCACGGCCCAGGTCGAACATCCCGGCATAAAATTGCTCATCCATAATATCTACAAGGAAGCCTGTCTTTTTGACGCGGTTTCTTCAAACCTCGCTATCGATGCGCTGCTCCTCGAAGCCTTTGGGACCCTCCGCGGCATTGAGGATGTCGATACCGCAACACAGCCGCAATGGGTCAAAAAAATCGACGAGATCCTCCACGAAGAATCTACCCGGCCGCTGTCCCTGCTGGAAATATCGGCCGAGCTGGGCGTGCATTGGGCGCATCTTTCGCGTGATTTTCCCAAATATTTTCAATGCAACTTTAGCCAGTATACAAGAAAGATAAAGGTCGAAAGATCGCTGGGCCTGCTGCGAAAACGCTCACTCTCAATGGCGGACATCGCCTGCATCTGCGGCTTTGCCGATCAGAGCCATTTTATTCGCTGCTTCAAACAATATATCGGCGTGACGCCAAAAAATTTCCGCGCGCTCATCCATTAATAAAATTTGGCAGGACTTAAACTCCCCTCCTTACGAAGGAGGGGTGCCCGAAGGGCGGGGTGGTTCTCTCTTGTCAGTAGCGTCGGCGTTAGCCGATGCGTAACCCGGTCGCTACGGCTCCCGGTTCTGACAAGAAAACGCATGGGCTGATGCCGACGCTACTGACAAGAACCCAAATCAAATAGAAAGGGCAAGTTCTTGCGAACCTGCCCTTACCCCTTGTTCCCCGGCCAAAGCCGGATTTGTGTGAGCCTCCCCAGCTCGCACAAACTTTGAAAAGCGGCCCGCGTTATCTTTCCGCGTTTCTCTGCTTTTCTTCTTCTCTTTTAGCCTGGCGGATCTTAACGAATTTCTCCCATTGATCGCCGCTTAAAACCTTTTGCAGTTTGCCGTCCATCTCGCCGCGTATTTCCTGCACTTTCGGCTCGTCCTCCTGTTTGAGGACCTGCATCTTTTCTCTCGTCTCGCTAAATATTTTCTGCACGCCCGAGGTCTGCCCATCATCCAGGTCGAGCTGCCGCGCCAGTTTTTGCAATCGCTCCACGCGTGTTAAGGGCTGCAGCGGCGTCGTGCCAAACCATAGGTTGTACGCGTTAAGCGCAAAGGCGCCGGCCATCACTCCCAGGAAAAAAATACTCAGCGTCGCCAATCTGATCTGCCATTTACTTTTGATCTCAGTTTCCATATCCCTTATCTCTCGTATATTTCCTGAAAGATCTGTTCGCTCGTAATATCTTTCAAAGTATTGTCCTGTTCAAAAATAACGGCTTCGGCGGTATCGGCCGTGTAAGCCATCGGAGCCATATTGCCCGAAGCGTTCGGCGCGACGGCGCCCGCAAAGAACAGTACCGCCACCATCGCCACCATTGCCGATACCAGCGCTCCCGATGCCTGCCACATTTTCCAAAGATCCAAGACCGGGCGTAAGCTGCTGCGCTTTTCCTTGAGCGCCGCTGCCACCTTCGCATGAAAGAAAGGCGACGGCTCAAAGATGCGCTCCGCTTCAAATTTCAAAATGGCTGCCGACCGCTGCGCTGCCCGAAAAGCAATTCCGCAATCGGCGCATTCGGCGCTGTGCGCCTGCATCCGGGAAATTTCTTCTCCGCTAAATTCGGCCAACGGCCTGGCGTCTAAATTTTCAATAATGTGCTGTTCGTTCATCTCTCTACCCCATCCTTGTTCAAAAGTTTTTCCAGCCGTTCGCGCAATTTGCGCCGGTAGCGAAAAACCGTAACCTTAACCTTTGATTCCGACCAGCCCGAGGCCGCAGCCGCGTCCTTGATCGAATAACCCTCGCCGTCGATCATCACCAAAACCAGACGCACGTCCGGCGGTAAAATTGCCAATGTCCGGTCAACCAGATCGGTCGCTATCAGGTTGTCTTCCGCCGACAGCTGTTTTCCGGCCGAAGCCTCCAGCAGCTTTTCTTCCAGCCAGGAACCTTCGTCATCAGACAGATCGGCAAAGGTCTGTTCGGCGTTATACCTGCCATGCCTGAGTGCGTTCAGACAAGTATTGACCGTTATCCGGGTCAGCCATCCTTCCAAAGATCCGCGTCCTTCAAACTTCTTTAGCTGCGTGAACGCCTTCAAAAACACATCCTGGGCGATCTCCTCCACCTGCGCCGGCTGCCGGAAAAACCGTCCGGCAAAACGAAAGACGCGCGGGCTAAACCGCCGGACGATCTCGGCAAAAGCCATCTCGTCACCAGCCAGGGAGGAATTTACCAATTCCAGGTCGGACAGATCGTGATAATTTTCCGGCAAATAGATCCTTTTTGCTGCAATTCCAAGCCGCCGGCGGCACCTTTACCGCTTTTAAGCCCGGTTCAAAGCCCTTTTGTGTCAGCCCTCTTAGGAAACAGGCTTTGATTTTAGCAGGATTTTCGGAAAATTCACTTATCCTTGCGGGGAGCTAATTGTCCCACATTGACCTAGACACGAAAATTCGCGGGTTGGTTACAATCCTGCTAAATGGTTTCTTTTTAATCAAAAAGCGGCGGTAACTTTGTAACCGGAGGGTCTTTCCTTGTGTCTAACTAAGGAGTAGAATGACTGGTAAAACTATGCCTGCAAGTTTGCCGTATCATTAGACGTGGCAAAAAATCCGATTATGAATTTGTTTAGAGCCTCAAAAACAATTTGGGTGGCCGTTTTTTTCTTTTTTGCGCTGATGATGGCGTTTTTAACCCTGTCCTGCGGTTCGGGAGGGCGCGGCGCGCGCAGCGCGAATAATGCGAATTCCAACTCCGATACGTCCGCCGAAGTCATTACTATTTCCACCGCCAAAGCCGAAACCCGCGAATTGCCGGCCTATATCCAGGTGACCGGCAACCTGATCGCCGATGAAACCTCGGATGTCTCGCCCCTAGTGGCCGGAAAACTGGTTTCCACCCCGGTAAACATTGGAGATTTTGTCCGCCAGGGCACCGTCATCGCCAAGCTTGACGACCGCGACGCGCGTCTTCGGGTAAAAGAGGCCGAGGTAAATCTGAGGCAGGCCCAGGTGGCGGTCCGGCAGGCCGAAGCCAAGCTTGGTCTGGACAGTAACGGGAATTTCATTGCCAACGATATCCCCGAGGTTCGCGCCGCTAACGCTAACTATGAACAGGCTTTAGCGGAACAAAAACTGGCCGAAAGCAACGAGAAACGCTATCGCGAGCTGGTTGAGACCGGCGATGTGGCATCGATCCTTTACGACCAGTTCCGCACGACGCGGGACACCGCCCGGGCCAAGACCAATAGCGCCAAACAGGCGCTCGAAGCGGCTAAAAATACCGCCCGGCAAGGTAACGAAGGGGTCAAAAACGCGCAGGTCATGGTGGATGCCGCCCGGACCCAGCTGGAAATGGCGCAAAAATCGGTAACTGATATGGTGATCAAATCCCCTTATGCCGGTTATATCAGCGCGCGCAACGTGGCGCTGGGCGAGTTCGTCTCTACTTCTACTCCTCTTATCACGCTGGTCCGCACCAATCCTTTAAAGGCGCAGCTTTCCGTTAGCGAGGCCGACGTGCCGTCCGTCAGGCCCGGCCTGGGAATTTCGCTTGAGGTAAAGGCCTGGCAGGACCGTAAATTTGCGGGCACGGTCTCCGCGGTCAATCCTTCGGTCGACCAGAACACGCGCACGGCGATCGTCGAGGGCGAAGTGGAAAACGGCGACAACGCCCTGCGCTCGGGAATGTTCGCGACCGCGAGAATTTTACGGCCCGGCGGCGAAAAAGGAGTTTTTGTGCCGAAGAGCGCGGTCTATTCCGATATCAATACACAGTCGTATCGCGTATTCACGGTTGATGGCGACGTGGTGCGGCTCAAGGTAGTTCAGCTTGGTTTACAGGAAAACGATACCTGGCAGATCGTTTCCGGCCTGCAGGGCGATGAAACTTTGGCGGTTAGCAATCTGGAGCAACTTTACGAGGGGGCAAGGATAAACGTTGTTCAGGGTTCATAGTTCAGAGTTCAAAGTTATAGCCAGTTAAAAACGAAGATCGAAAGGAAAAACCGTCTCCCATGGCGAAAATTGAAAATTTTGAAAATATAGAGGCATGGAAATCGGCACGTGAAGCAACTAAACAAATATATTTACTCAGCTCGGCCGGCGAGTTTAGTCGAGACTTTGGCTTGCGCGACCAGATTCGCCGTTCTTCGGTTTCGATCATGTCGAATATAGCGGAAGGGTTTGAACGAGAAGGTAACCGGGAATTTTTGAATTTTTTAAGTATTGCGAAAGGCTCTTGTGCCGAGGCACGGGCTCAATTGTATGTTGCCCTTGACCAGCAATACATTCAACCCGATCAATTTGATAAGACCTATGAACTTCTGTCTGGGACAGGCCGTTTAATAGGCGGTTTTATGAGGTATCTAAAGAGTTCTGACTTTAAGGGAAACAAGTTTAGACAACACGAGTAGAGTACTAAACTTCGAACCTTGAACTCCGAACCCTGAACTAGTTTTTATGCAGTGGTTAGCTCAAATTTGCGTTCACCGTCCGGTCTTTGCCACCGTTATCGTTCTTTTGCTCACGGTCATCGGCGGCTTTTCGTTCTTTACTTTGGGCGTAGACCGTTTTCCCCGCATCGATCTGCCGACGGTAACGGTACAAACCACTAACGCCGGCGCGGCGCCGCAGGAAATGGAAACCGAGGTCACCGATGTGATCGAAGGCGCGGTCAATACCGTCACCGGTATCGATCAGATGACCTCGAATTCTTCGCTCGGCCGTTCAAACGTCACCATCACTTTTGTTTTGGAAAAAGATCCCGAGGTCGCCGCGCAGGAAGTTCGCGACAAGGTAAGCAGCGCCTTGCGCCAATTGCCGGAAAGCGCCGATCCGCCGATCGTCCAAAAATCGGACCCCAACGCCAGCCCTATCATTCAATTTGCCATCAGCAAGCCGGGTTCCGTAGTCGATCTTACCCAGTTCGTCACCAAGCAGATCCAGGAAAGAATTCAGTCAGTTGACGGCGTCGGTGATGTGCAGGTTTTTGGCGGCCGCGCGCGCCAGGTCAGAGTTTATCTCGACCCCAATAAGCTTAAGTCGTATAACCTCACCGTCAACGACGTTACTTCTGCCATCAGCGCGCAGAATCAGGAACTGCCCAGCGGCCGTCTGAACGAAGGCGCTACTTCCGTCACGCTGCGCACGCTGAGCAAGATCACCACCGTCGAAGGATTCGGCGAGATCGTCGTCAAAAATCAAAACGGCTACCCGATCAAGATCAATGATATTGCGCGGGTCGATGACACCGGCGCTGATGCGAACAGCGCGGTTTCGATGAATGGAAACCCTTCGGTCTCGCTGGCCGTTATCAAGCAATCGGGCGCTAATACGGTCGCCGTCATCCAGGGCGTAAAACAGCGCATGGCGCAGCTCCAGCAAACCCTGCCGCCGGATGTAAAGATCGCCATCGTCCGCGATCAATCGGAATTTATCGAAACGTCGCTGCACGCCATCGAAGAACATTTAATTCTCGGCGCGATCTTTGCGGCCGTCGTTGTCTTTATCTTTTTGTGGAATTTTCGCTCGACGCTGATCGCTTCACTCGCCATACCGACCTCTATCATTTCCGCTTTTGCCGTGATCGCCGCGCTCGGCTATACGCTCAACCAAATGACGATGCTCGCGCTGACTCTGATGGTCGGCATCGTGATCGACGACGCTATCGTGGTGCTGGAAAATATTTTCCGCTTTGTCGAAGAAAAAGGAATGAAGCCTTTTCAGGCGGCGATCGAGGGCACAAAAGAGATCGGCCTCGCCGTGCTGGCTACCACGCTTTCACTGCTGGCGGTTTTCATTCCCGTCGGATTTTTGACCGGCATCGTCGGGCGTTTTATGTCGTCCTTCGGATTGACTTCGGCGGCGGCCATCGCCGTTTCGCTGATCGTTTCTTTTACGCTGACGCCGATGCTCGCCGCGCGCTGGATCAAGCCGCGCATCAAAAAGAACGGAAAGAAAAACGGTAACGGGGAAACCGCGGAAACATCGGAAACGGGAAACACGGCGGCCGTGGAACATCACGACAGTAAAGAGTCGTGGGCCTACAGCAAAATAGATAAGACCTACACCTGGCTGTTAAAAGCGGCGATGGCGCATCGTTGGGTGGTGCTGGTGATCTGCGTGATCGTCGTCGCGTCGATCTACCCGCTTTACAATTATGTCGGTATAAACTTTCTGCCGGAAGAAGATGAATCGCTTTATCAGGTCAGCTTTCGCGCGCCGCAGGGAACCAGTCTGGCCGCGACACAATCAGTTTTAGACCGCATCGGGCGCGACATTCGCGAGCAGATTCCCGGCGTGGAAAACACTCTCTCAGTGGCCGGTGCGGGCGGCGGATCGCCTAATGCGGGGCAGGTGAGTGTTCGTTTGCTTCCGGTCGAAAAACGCACGTTTTCTCAGACCCAGCTTATTAACCGGACCCGCGACATGGTGAAAAAATATGCGCAGCCGGGAACGACCATCGGTGTTTCCGGCACGTCGTCGATCGGCGCCAGCCTGGGCATCGGCGGCCGCAGCGGCGCTTCGTCCACGGGTTTTTATATTGCCGGGCCCGATATCGACAAGCTGGACGAATACTCGCAAAAACTTGTCGACCGGATAAAACAGGACCCGAATTTCCGTGATGCCGACCGCTCGCTCGATCTTTCCAGCCCCGAGCTGCAGATCTCGATCGACCGCAACAAGGCCGCCGATCTCGGCGTCCTGACCGGCAATGTCGCGCAGGCGCTCAACGTTTTTGCCAATGGGCAGCGTGTTTCTTCATACAGTGAAGGCACGGATCAATTCGACGTTTATGTGCAGGCTGACGAACCCTTCCGCCGCACGCGCCAGGACATGAAAAATTTCACGGTGACGTCGAGTAAGGGCGGCCTGGTCAGTCTCGATCAGCTTGTTTCTTTCAAGGATGACAAGAGCGCGGCCTCGATCGCCCGGCTAAATCGCCAGCGCCAGGTAACGGTTACCGCGAGTGTCGCTCCTTCTACTTCTGAGGGCGAGGCCGTTAAAACTATTCAGGGCTACGCGCAGGAACTCAATATGGGCCCCGAATATCAAACGGGTGTGACCGGGCAATCGAGGGAGTTGGCGCGCGCCGTCAATTCATTTGCGCTGGCCTTCCTGTTGTCGTTCGTCTTTATGTACCTGATCCTGGCGGCGCAGTTCGAATCGTTCATCCACCCGGTCACGATCCTGCTTACGCTGCCGCTTTCGATACCGTTTGCGCTGCTTTCCACGCTGATATCAGGCCAGCGTTTGAATATTTTCTCGGCGCTCGGCATTTTGCTTTTGTTCGGCATCGTTAAGAAGAACGCCATCTTGCAGATAGACCACACCAGCCACTTGCACGCGCAGGGAATGAGCCGCTATGACGCGATCATCCGCGCCAACCGCGACCGCCTGCGCCCGATCCTGATGACAACCATGGCGCTGATCGCCGGTATGATCCCGCTGATCGTCGGCAGCGGCGCCGGCGCCGCGACCAACCGCTCGATCGGAATTTTGGTGGTCGGCGGGCAGAGCATGTGTCTGCTGCTGACGCTATTGGCGGTGCCCGTTTTTTATTCGTTCTTTGAAGACATTCGGGAATCTAATGTGTTTCAACATATCGCCTGGCCTTTCCGGATGGCAAAACAGAAATTAAAGGCTGCGGCAGCGAGTATGTTCACCCGGAAAAAACCGGACGATGATGACGAGGATTTCGGCGGGGACGACATTGTTAAGCATGAACCGAGTAAGTAGAAATAAAAGTAGCGCTGGCGTCCCGCCGGCCAAAGGTAGCGCCACCGTCCCGGTGGCTGTCGCGGGGGCGTCCCGCCCGCGCATTGGAAAACTGTGGGAGCGGGATGCCCCCACGACTGCCCCATCGGTGAAAGCGACGCCCGTGCTACGAGTGTTAATAACGCTGTTTTTGGTGTTAATTTTGGCATCGATTTTTTCTGGGTCCGTTTTAGCCCAAAACGAAACGCAGCGTACGCTGAGCCCGGTGCCGACCCCCTCGCCGACTCCGCAAGCCACACCACCCGCGGATGATGCGCCGCCGGTAGCGCCCGAGATAAATGTGCCGATCCGCCCGCTCCCCAGCGTCGACCGTATCGGCGTGGACAATGCAAACCAACTGTCCCTGACACTGCGTGAGGCCATCACGATGGCTTTAAAAAATAATAATGATATCGATTCATCGCGTATCGACGTAAAGATCGCGGAGTTTAATTTCAAAGCCGCGCGCGGTGTTTATGATCCTCTTTTCACCTCAGATAATTTTTACGAGAACCGTACCACCCCGACCTCTTCGACCGTGTCCGGCGGCGCCAATGGCTCTATCAAGCAAAAATTCTATAGCAGCACATCATCGTTCGGCGGTTTTTCTCCGTTTGCCGGTGGTTCGTATCAGGCGACCTTTGCCGCTTCGAAAAACGTCACCAACAATGTGTTTGCCACACTAAACCCGCAGTTTCCGTCGTCGCTCGTTTTTACTTATACGCAGCCGCTTTTGCGCGGGCTTCGTTTTGATCAGAATCGTTTTAATATTGAGATCGCCAAAAAGAACGTCACGCTTTCAGACGTGGAATTTCGCCGCATCGCCACGGAAATAATCGCCCAGGTTGAGCAATCTTATTGGGACCTTGCCTTTGCGCTGAAAAATCTGCAGGTGCAGATCGAAGCGGTAAAGCAGGCGCGGCTGCAGCTGGAAAGCAACCAGCGCTTAGTAAAACAAGGCGTGCTGGCGCCTATCGAGATCACTTCCGCCGAAGTGCAGGTGACCACCTTTGAACAGAATGTTTATATTGCGCAGGAATCTATCACGCGTGCGGAAAACACTTTAAAGGCTTTGCTGCTGCCCGATCGGACGGCGGATATTTGGTCGCGCCCGCTCACGCCGGTCACGCCCGTCGATCTGGAAGCTCCGCAGATAACGCTGCAGGAATCGCTCGCCGAGGCGCTAAAAAATCGCCCCGAGTTAACACAGGCACAGATCAATCTGGAAAAGAATCGCTATGCCACGCGCTATCTTCGCGATCTGACCAAACCTGAAATCAATCTTTACGGCGCGTACACCGGGGCCGGCCTGGCGGGCACGAATACCGGTGTGGGAAATTCACCACCGCCCGATATTCTGATCGGCGGGATCGGTAAATCGCTCGGCAATCTTTTAGGACAGGAATTTCCGACCTATCGTGTCGGCGTAACGATCTCGATACCGCTCCGCAACACCGTGGCTGAGGCAAATCTCGGCGCTTCTTTAGCGGAAGGAAACCAGATCCAGGTGCAGCAAAAGAAAACCGAGCAGGGCGTGGAAGCCGAAGTGCGAAACGCTCTGCAGGCACTGCGCTCAGCCGAAGCGCGCTTGAATGCCGCCGCCGCGTCACGCGATGCAGCGGAAAAACTTTACGCCAGCGAAGAACGCCAGTTTCGCGCCGGCACCTCGACCGTTTTCCTCGTCCAGCAGCGGCAGAATGAATTAGTGGCCGCCCGCGGAAACGAACTCCAGGCCCAAACCGCCCTCAATAAAGCCATTTCCGAATACCGCCGCGCGGTCGGCACCACTCTGGAAACCAATAATGTGGAAATTAATACGATGAAGTGATCTATGGAGCGCGGGCATCCTTAGCCCGCACGAACGCTTTGCGTTCGAGTTATCTTGCTTCAGGTAAATGGATCGGCATTAGCTTGTCTGCGACAAGCTTGCGGGCAGGGATGCCCGCGCTCCATAATTAATCAGTCTTTTTCTTTTCCTTAAAATAAAAAACAAAATCCGCCTGTTTTTTTTCTTTATCTATCACCCACGAAATATCCTGATCGGTTATCGGCTCAAAAATTTTTAGTTTATTAATTTCCTTTACACTTTTGTAGAGATCTTTAATATCAAAATCATCGCCTTCTCGCAGAAAAACTTTCTTGCGAATAGTTTTATCCCCGGTAAATTCATTGCCCGAAAAATACACGTGCCTGATGACCAGGCCGTTCAATTCACCGGCGTCCCTTATTTTTGCGAACGGCACATCATAAAGGCCGTAGTCCTGCCAGCCTTTGTAATCGAAATGCCACCACTCGTTCGGGTTGACGGTAAAGCCTTCAGACTCCATCAAACCCCGCAGCAATTCGCGGTTTTTTGTTTGCAGAATGGTCGCTCCCTTGTAATCGGGCGAGGCCCGTTCGGTAAATTCGTCATAGCCTGAGGGCATATCGAGCAGCGCGCCGGTCTTGAGATCGTAAATGCTCAGATCGATCGCGCAGCCGCGATTATGCTTTGAGCCTTTGGCTGGGTCGGCGACAAATTTCCGCTGCTCTAAGCTGACCACTTCCCAGAACATTTTTGTGATTGTCCAGGGGCGATAGCCGTCGAAGATAACAAGCCCTAAACCCTGTTCCTTCAGCTTTTTATGCACGCGGAGCAAGGCTTCGGCCGCCGGGCGCTGAAGGAAAGCCCGGGCTTCCGGATACACGGGTTTTCCCACGAAATTATTTGCGGTGGCATAGCGAATATCGAGTTTTATGGTCTTATCCAGCTTGGTCAGTTCTATCAAATCAGCCTCTTTTTTATCTTCTTTTTTATCCGGGTTTTGCTCTTGTGCGGCGGAAAAAACGCTAAAAAATAATGCCAGAAAGAGCGCGTACGCGGTTATCAGAAATTTTCTTTTCATCGATAAGTTGTCCTTATCTTATACGGTTTGCAATGTTATCTTAAACGGAGTATTTTTAAAAAATGCCGGATAATAACGAACAACCACGCGAATCATTTTATCTCCTGAAGTGGATAAAACGCCTCGGCGTGGCTGGATTTTTATTCTTTTTGGTTAAAGGATTACTCTGGCTGCTCATCCCCGGCCTGATCGCCTATTTCTCAATGTCCTGAGCTACCTGATCTAGGGTTTCTTTTCCACCGGCTTTTCTTCTTCGACCGGCTCATCGTCATCCAGGACCTTGATATCCACATCGAACTTACGGTATTCGCGAAACCTTATCTCATTGCGATTTTCGATCAGCTCCATTCTATTCTTGCTGGTCATTCTGACTTCCGAAACCCAGGGCAATAAATATTTCTGATTATTGATCGTTACCCACTCGTAATCGATATTGCGGGTAAGCGCCGTGACCGGAAATCCGGCCGGGATCTCCGTCGCCTGAGACTCCAGGCGCAGGACCCGAAAATTATCGCGGTCTATCCAGAGCCTTCCCTTCAAGCCTATCGCCGTTTGGCGCACCGGGTCTCCATAGTAAGTGATCCCCTGTTCTGCTTTGCCTTTTATGATGCCAAAGGTATAAACGATGGCCCGGCGGCCTTTGATCAGATCGGTATCGATAGGCTCGAATTTCGTTTCGCTTTCTTCGTTAAAGATGGTCTTCAGAGCGTTCACAAATTCGCCCGTCGAAGTCGCCCCTCCGGCCTCGCGGTAACTGTTCCCGTTTTTTTCCGTATCCTGCTGCGCAATGCCGTTCACCGTCAGCAGCCTGTATTCTTCATGCCCGTTGGCCCGATAGCCTACCGCCACCAGTAAACGGTCAAGCGGGGAAAATTTATTTGTTCCCGCAAATGCTTCGGAACGCAGCACTACCTGCTTGACGATAAAATCCGGCATTTCGTCCGATGCCTTAAGCGTCGCTTCGCGCGTTTTTGCTAAAACATCGGCGCTCTCTTTTTCCGACGGCAATTGCGCGGCGGCCGGATTTTCCCGGCGCCGGTTTGCCTCTTCCAAAGTTCTTTTAAGCATTTCGTCGCTGCGGCTTTTACTGAGCGTGAGTTCGCGCAAACCGTCCGTTACAACAAAACCGATGCCCCGCTTTCTCACGGTTTCCACTACCTGATCTTTTTTCTGGGGATTTTTCTGCAGGTCGTATAAAAGCTGAACGTATTCCGCCTGGGTCAGCGGTTTTTCCTGCGCGCTCACACAAATGGCCGAGCTTAATACTAAAAGGATAAAAATAGCTGAATAAAAAATACGCATTGAAAACTTTCTCACCTGACGTTGGGCGGCTGGGCGTTCTTGGTACGGACGGTGATGCCATCGCCGGCGGTCAATAACACCCGGCGGGCATCGAACGATGAAGCATTAAGCGGGATGTAAGAAACGAGATACCGGTTTTTTCTAAGTTCATCGCAGACAGCCTTGGCGGCAAGCTGCGGCTCATTAAAAGGAAAGATCGTGCCGCCCGTTCCCTCGACGATCTGGTTGATAGCCTCGGCAGCCTTAGGCTGATCGCGGCGATAGGCGCCGCCCGTGCGGTCGGGAAGCTGCAATGCATAGACCACTATATTTTCACGCTGCAGATCGTTCAAAACGATATCGAAAGATGTTTTACTTCCGCGGTCCAGGCCGTCGCTGACCAAAACTATCGCGGTCTTACGCGTGCCCGGCATCAGCGGGCGCAATACTTGCGAAACAGTATCTTCCAGCGCATCGAAAAGATAAGGATTGCCTTTTTTTCGAATGGTCCCCAGCGCTGCCTCGATCTTTTTCGAATTGTCGGTCCATTCCTGAATGATCTCGGCTTTCTCATCATAGGCCAGGATAAAAAGCTGATCGCCGTCGTATATCTCATAGGCAAATTCGCGTACGGCGGATTGCAGTTTTTCGATGTCGGCGCGGATCGTTTGGGAATTATCGATCAGTAAAACTATTTTCGACGGCGACGGGTCATAAGCAAAATTACGTATCTTTTGCTCGATGCCGTTTTCATAAAGGGCCAGGCTATCCAGTTTTATCTGTTCGGCAGAGCCGTTGTTGCGGTAAGCCACCACGCTTAACACCTGCCCGTCCTCCGGCGAAATGGGTTTTGCGTTGTGCCGTGACTGCCCTAAAGCGCCAAGTACGGACGCAAAGCACACCGACACCGCCAGCATGCCTGTTAGCAGCCCGGCGGTAAAACCAGCAGTGCGTTTAAGCCCGTTCATTTTTCCTTCTTTTCCGGTTTATTGGATGCATCGGAAGCTTTTGGGGTTGATTCGCTGCCCGATTTTTTTTCGTCTTTTAGCAGATTTGTAGCCAGCATTTTTTCATTAGGCTCGACTTTTACGTCCGGGGCCTTTGTAGCGGCGTAATCCGTCTTGTACCAGCCGCCTCCCTTAAACTGAAAACCCGACAGGGACCACTGTTTTTCCAGCTTTCCGCCGCATTTTTCACATTTTATGAGAGGTTCGTCAGAAACCTTCTGCATGACCTCGACATCATGGCCGCAATCCTGACATTTATACTCGTAAATAGGCATAATTCTTTTAATTCCAATAAAAGTATAGGGATTATATGCCGGTAAAAGCAAACTTCAACGTTTTGAGTCCCGCCTTTAGGCGGGACCTGATGCAAATGCTTCGGCTAGATTTCGTGCGTTTCGTGTATTTAGTGGTTACTTTATTCTGAATTAACCACGAATCACACTAAAAACACGAAAAATAACTTTTACGGCTTTAATGAAATAGATACTTCAAAACCCTTTGGCTTGAACTTTAAAGTCTGGGAAATTTGCAGGTCGGGAAGGGCCGCTTGCGCCCGCTACTCCTTATTATCCAATCCCAATTTCTTGATCAATTGTTTTATCAGCGCGGCCTGGGCAGGATTAATTTTTTCCAGCGCCGTGGGAATATCAAACCATTCGGCGCGATCTATCTCCGGGTATTCTTTCCAATTTCCGGAACCGCGCGGCATTTCCAAAGAAAATGTGTTGCTTTTTATTTTTGATGCGTCGATGTCCTGTTCCACCGCCCAGGCAAAAACCATTTTTCCGCCGGCCTGCTTGATCGGTATCAGTTGAATGGTTTCGCCGGTGACTTCAAATCCCGTTTCTTCCAAAAATTCACGTCTGGCGGCAGCGAGCGGCGCTTCTTTATCAAACTCGCCTTTCGGGATAGACCAGGCGCCCGGATCTTTCCGCGCGTGAAACGGCCCGCCCGGGTGCCCGAGAAGCACTTCCAACTCACCGTCGTTTATTCGATAGAGCAATATTCCGGCGCTCTGTTTTCCCATGGATAATATTTTATCCTTTACGGGCTGACAGGCAATAAAGGAGCGCCGAATTCATTCGGCATCTTTTTGTCAGTAGCGCTTTGCGTCAGCAAGTGCGTAAAAAGGCAGACGCTACTGACGGTAACTTGTCTGAACTTCGGCCATAAATATGTCGTAGAATGACTTATGATCTGGCCGGCGGTTTTTTTGATCAGCATCGCGCAGGCGGTGTTTCTCATCTCGCTCTTGCTGTTTAGAAAGAGCGGCAACCGTGCCGCGTCCGCTTTGATCGGCGGTTTACTGGCGGTAATGGTGGCAGGAAACCTCAACCTGCTCAGCCTCGCCGGCGGGCTTTACCAAACGTATCCGCACCTGTACGGCATCTCCTTCGGCATGATCTTTCTGCTCGGCCCGCTGTTTTACCTCTACGCCAAAACCATTATCGACCGCGCTTTTAAATGGAAGTGGGCTTACCTCGTTCATTTCGCGCCGTACGTGCTTTACCTGCTGCTGGGTGCGAATTTTTACTTTGCGAGCGGTGCGGCTAAGCTGGCGATGGCAGAGCAGTTCGTGTCGGGCAGTTTGCCGGTGTGGGGCCTCTTTTACGTTTTCTTTGTGATCCAGGACGTTCATTTCTTTATCTACCTGTTTTTATCGTTCAGGCTGATAGCCGCCGCCGGTAAGAGCACGGAAAACGGCACTTTGATGATCCCGATCGCTGTGCGAAAAAGATGGCTGACCCAACTGATGATCTGTTTTGCTGCGCTGCTGGCGGTCACCTCGTGCTATTTCGTTTTTCTCGTCCTCAACGGTTGGTTCAACCCGGTCTATAACTATATCTATACGCTGATAACTTCAGGAGTTATTTACTTTATCGCCTACAAGGTGGTGCTTAACCCGGAATTGATAAGCCCCGATTTTACCCGCAAGTACCGCACGTACATGCAGTTTGACGGGGAAGAAGGCGCTCATTATGTGCAAAAGCTGGAATTCCTTTTGGCGGAGGAAAAGGTATTTACCGACCCCGAGCTAAAACTTGCCTCTCTCTCCAAAGATCTCGGCCTGCCCGCTCACCAGGTGTCGAAACTCATCAACGAAAAATTCGGCAAGTCGTTTAAAGACCTGGTGAACGAATACCGGGTGCGGGAATTTATCGCCTGTATGAACGACCCGCGTTACGGATCGCGCTCGATGTACGGAATAGCTCTCGACGTCGGGTTTAACAGCAAGTCTTCTTTTAACACGGTCTTCAAAAAAATCACCGGGAAAACTCCTTCGGAATACAAAGCCGCCATATAAAACTGCTTCCAAAACTCCCCTCCTTACGAAGGAGGGGTGGCGCTGCTTCAGCGACGGGGTGGTTCTGTCAGTAGCGTCTGCGTTAGCAGATGCGTTTCGAACGCTGCGCCATCTTGGCAGCGGAACGTCCGTGCTCCCGGTTTTTCACCGCTAAATAGCGTCCAACTTTATAAAGCAAGGCGACGGGCGGGCCGGCCAGGCCGTATATTCCTCTAAAAGGAGCATGGTGCGTCTGATCTTTAGACTCCCGACCGCAAAAAATTTATGAACGCCGTTTTTATGTACCTCTTATCGATAGTGCTGCTGATGGTGCTTAATTTGATTCTCTTTCAATCCGCCGCCGCGCAGACTGAGCTTGACCGTACCCGGCAGGATGGTTCGCTAAATAACCTGGTCTTGCCCGCTGATTACAAAACCGGCAGACCGGGCGAGCTCGGCGCGGTGAAAAAAGCCGGCAGTGGAAAGCAAACGCTGATCTTGATCGCCGGCTGGGGATTTGGCGCCGAGGTCTTTGATAACTTCATCCGGGCAAATAGCAAAAATTACACGATGTACGCCGTCACGCCGGCGGGTTTTGGCGGCACGCCCGCGCCGCCGATGCCGGCCCCTTCAGAAGCCGCCGCGAAATATTCGGAAAATACCTGGACACGCGGTCTTGTTACCGGGATCTTAAAGCTGATCGAAAAAGAAAAACTTAAAAAGCCAGTGATCGCCGGGCACTTTGTCACCGGCAGCCAGGCGGCCTTAGATCTCGCGCTTTATCACCCGGACAAAGTCGGCAAGGTGATAATAATGGGCGGGATGCCGCTCCGCTATCTGGGGGCGGGCCCGGATACGATCTCGGGCAAAGAGCGCGTGATATCGCTCGAAAAAAGGGAGGCCTTTACCCGCTGGTATGCGGACAATTGGTTCAAGACCGTGACCAAAAACACCTGGGACAAAGGCAACCATCAGCCCGCCGAATATTCGGCCGACCCCGCCACCGGGCAAAAGCTTTTCGACCTCTCGGCAAAAGTTCCCGTGCCGGTGATGGTCAGGTATCTGCTCGAATTTAACGCTTACGATATCTCCGCGCATTACGCGGAAATAAAAACACCGGTCCTCGTTTTGCTCCCATCGTTTAGCGATTCGTTTTTAAAAGAATCGCAGGATTCCCTGGGCGGCCCGCGCACGCGCGAATGGATGAAGAATTATTTTATCGAAAGCTGGAATAGTATGCGCGAAAGCAAAAATCCGCTGATCGAATTTCAAACGGTCCCGGGCACCCATCTCTTTTTATGGTATGACGATCCGAAAGACACCTACCGGGCAATTTTTAATTTTATTAACAATAAGGAAGGAAAGAATTAGATGAACAGAGTTACTCATTTTGAGATACCGGCCGGCGATCCGCAGCTGGTGATGGATTTTTTTAGCCAGACATTCGGGTGGAAATTTACCGAGTTCGATCCGGGCAATTACTGGATGGCAGAAACGGGCGCAACAGGTGCGACAGGCGGAACGGACGAACCCGGATCACCCGGCATCAACGGCGCAATTATGAAACGCCGTGACCCCGCGCAGCCCGTTGTGACCACGATCCTGGTCGCCAACATAGACGACACGATAGACAAGATCAAATCTAACGGCGGAACGATCGTAGTGGAAAAAATGGAAGTCCCTTCTACCGGCTGGCTGGCGTACTTTAAAGACCCCGACGGAAATATTCACGGCATCTGGCAGACGATCTAAAAATGCTGGATGTGTAAAAACAAAAAAAAGACTTTGCCTCTAAAGTCCGGTTGATTTTTAAGAGCGGGCGCGGGGCAACCCTTCCCAACCTGAGAGGTGTTCGGCTTGGAACGTAAAATATAAATCTAAATAAATTTGCAGTCCGGAAGGGTTGCCCCGCGCCCGCTTCAGATGAGCCATCAAATTGGTTCGTTTTACAAGCAAAAAAGGCTTAGAAGCAAAAGCCATGGAAAAAGCTCACCTTGGTCCGGTGAGCCTTTCTTTTTTACTACAAATTAAGGGTCAGCGCCCGGCCGCGCCCATTTCGCTTTCCGGAAAATCGGCGCCTTCGGTTGTTTCCGCCCAGGTATCCATATCGTTTTGCACCAGCTCTATCTTGGCGCGCGCGCCTTTGAGCGCTGCTTTTCCCAGGAAAAAATAGAGCGGCGGGTTTTCCGCGGTGGCGGCCTTGATGATCGCTTTTGCGGCGCGGACCGGATCGCCCGGCTGATTGCCGCTATAGCCGCGGATCATATTTTTAAATTCTTCGGCCGTTTCGGCGTAATCCGAAATTGTAAAGGTGGCGTCATTGGCGGACCTCCCGGCCCAATCGGTGCGAAAGCCGCTGGGGCCGACAATGATCACATTCATGCCGAGCGGTTTAACTTCTTTCGCCAGCGCTTCGGAAAAACCATTGACCGCGAATTTTGTCGCGTTGTAATATCCGACGCTCGGGTTTCCGTTAAAGCCGCCGATGGAAGAAATATTTACGATCGTGCCGCTGCGGCGTTCGCGCATCTTTGGCAGCACTGCGCGCGTCATGGCCGCCAGGCCCCAAAAATTCGTCTCAAACATCGAGCGCACTTCCGCTTCGTCCGATTCTTCGACCGAGCCGAAATAGCCAAAGCCCGCGTTATTGACCAGCACATCTATCCGGCCAAAATGCTCCTCGGCTTTCGCTGTCGCCGCTTTAACCTGCGCTTCATCCGTCACGTCGAGCGCGATAGCCAGCGCATTGTCTTTATTTATTTCCACCAGGTCCGTGACCTTGTCGACGTCGCGCGCGGTCACCGCCACCCGGTATCCGTTTTCCAATAATTCCGCCGCCAGCGCGCGGCCAAATCCCGTCGAACATCCGGTGATCAACCACACCGGTTTATTTTCACTTGTCATTTTATTTCCTCTTGATCCTTTATTCTGATAAATTGCCACTAGCTTCAGCTAGTGGTTTGAGCTGGATAAATAAAAAAGGGCTTTAGCCGAATTAAACATTCGACTAAAGCCACCCTAATTTTTCAAACCTTCACCACTAGCTAAAGCTAGTGGCAATTCATAACAACTACTTTTCCGGTAAAGCTTTCCGTCGTTAAGCCCTTTAAGCCGAGGTTGTTACCTCTATGCCGGCCGGCACTTCGATCACCGGTTCTTCACCGTGTTCAGCCAGAAAACGTTCGGCGTCGATGGCGGCCATACAGCCGGTGCCCGCGGCGGTGACCGCCTGGCGATAGATCGCATCCTGCGCATCGCCGCTGGCAAAAACTCCCGGGATCTTGGTTTTCATCGAATCTTTTTCCGTGACGATGTAGCCGACCTCATCCATATCCAGCCAGTCTTTAAAGAGCTGGGTGTTTGGCTGGTGGCCGATAGCGATAAAAACGCCGCTTGTATCAAAGCTGCTTTCTTCGTCGGTCTGATTATTAAAAAGCTTTACGCCGGTGACGCCGTCTTCTTTCGAACCGACGATCTCTTTTATTTCCGTGTTCCAGATATATTCGATCTTTTCATTTTTAAAGGCGCGTTCCTGCATGATCTTGGAGGCGCGCAGCGCCTCGCGGCGGTGAATAAGTGTCACCTTGGTGGCAAATTTCGTCAGGTAAGTCGCTTCCTCGATCGCGGTGTCGCCGCCGCCCACGACCACCAGCGGTTTTCCGCGAAAGAAAAATCCGTCGCACGTTGCGCAGGCCGAAACGCCGTGCCCGCCCAACCCTTCCGGCGCGGGCGCTTCGCCCGGTATGCCCAGCCACTTGGCCGAAGCCCCGGTCGCTATGATCAAAGTTTCCGCTTTTATCTCGTGCGTTATCTCTTCAGAATCGTGGCTTTCCTTGCCATACAGCGTAAAAGGGCGCTCACTTAAGTCTACGCGGTCTATCCACACGTTAATGATCTTAGTGCCGAATCGCACGGCCTGTTCGCGAAATTCCACCATCAGGTCGGGGCCCATTATCCCTTTGGAAAAACCCGGGTAATTTTCCACATCGGTGGTGATGGTCAGCTGCCCGCCGGGCTGCGGCCCGTCGATCACCAGCGGGTTAAGTTCGGCCCGAGCTGCATAGATAGCGGCGGTCAACCCCGCCGGGCCTGATCCTAAGATCACGACTTTGCTTTTGATCTGTTCGATTGCCATATGTTTTTTGTCTCTGCCTATATATTATATAAAAGTTGTCAAGAGAACGATAATTCGCGGAAGTACAGTAGCGACCCGGTTTTTTGTTTGATTCGTGCAATCCGTGGTTCTTCCTAAAACTCCCCTCCTTACGCCCATGCTATCGGGGAGGGGTGGCACGCGTTTCGCGTGACGGGGTGGTTCTCTCTTGCTCGCGCGGCTATGCCGCCTGATGTGCGGAAAGGCTCTGCCTTTCCGTGCTGCGTCTTAATAAAAAGGAGGCTGTGCCTCCCGTTCCGGCTTTGTATTATTCGTGTATCTCGTGGCAAATTCTCAAAACTCCCCTCCTTACGAAGGAGGAGTGGCGCGCGTTTCGCGTGACGGGGTGGTTCTCTCTTTGCTTTGTTAGTGTTGTTTCGTGTCTTTTCGTGGGATGAGGTCAGAACCGGGAGCGGTAGCGACTGGGTTTCTTCTTTGGATTGCCTTTTTCGTGTTGCTTCGTGTGGTTTCGTGGTTCCAGTCTTTTCCTTAAGAACTAATCACGAAATCAAATAAACAATTCAGAGTTCAAGCTTCAGCTTGTCCTATTCCAAAGCTTAAAGACAACTAAAGTTTGAACTCTAAGCCGTTTTCCAAATTCACCCAAATCCCTTATCGCCATCTCCGCCAGACAAATATACGATGTAATCCTGTTTGCGGTGCGCGGGCGAAACCACACGGTTTGGCCTGTGCACGCCGGGCATGCTTGGCAGCCCGGGAAGCGCGGCATTAAAAGGTTGCCGCCTTCTGAAAGTCATAGCAAACTCGTCGCCGTCGCTTTAAGCGGCAGCGGGTAAATCAACCTATTAAAGCTAGCCGGCACTGCAGCCCGTGTCGCCGTGCGAATCTTTAAACATCGGGCGAGCCGTCGCGAACTTCTTTGCCGGAGGGCTGTTCGCACTACGGCTTGGTTAGCAGGTCTGTCTCAGATACCACTATGCCAAAAATTCAGGTGAACCGGACAAGCGTGTAGTACAGTACTCCATCCCCGCCTAAAAACCACGGATGGCCGCCGCGCGGTGAAGCGTCACCGCGAGTGGATCTCCCGCCGCCGCAAACAGACAATCAAAAACAGTGAATAGTTAATAGGGATCAGAAGCGGCCGCTTTCCTAAACTCCCCTCCTTACGCCCCCGCTATTGGGGAGGGGTGGCGCGGCTTTGCGCGACGGGGTGGTTCTCTCTTGTCAGTAGCGTCGGCGTCAGGCGATGCGTCTCTTGTCAGAGACGAGCCGTCCGCTCTCCCAGTGTCTGACACCTGGCCCATACGGGAAAAGGCGTCTTTGACCTGTTTTGGTCGATATTTCTTATTTCTCATAGCGGCCTGAGAATGGCCCGCTACCATTGTAAAATTTTGTAAAACCTGTGTTAAACTGTGGTTGCTCTTGTTCCCCGTGGTACTTGCTTTTAAGGAATGTCGACAATTTTGCAATCTCAATACGAAGAGAAGCGGTTTGCCCTTCGCATGGCTCTGCGTTTGCCTGTCGTTGTTTCAGGACGGGCTGACGACGGCGCGGCTTGGAGTGAACCCACCGAAACCGATGATATTTCTACTTCGGGCGCGCTGTTTCATCTGAACCAGGTGGTCGCCGAGGGTGAAGAGCTTTTTCTTCGTTCACATCGGCCGGATGGCTCTGCCGTCGAGGTCAAAGCCATGGTTGCGCGAATTGCCCCCGCTATTTACGGCACCGCCCGTGTCGGCGTCTCGATAACGGAACCCAGGGACACCTGGCTGCGGCTTTTTGTGGCGTGGGTCGCCGACGACCAGGCCGGCGAAGCCGCCGAAGGCGCTGCCTGATACCTTTATAAATCTCTACAAAATCCAAAGCCTTTAAAACACGCTCTTACCAAAACCCGTCAATGTAAGCGATAATGGCTTTGCGAGATCTGCCTTTCAGAGATTCATCCCGCCGACGATCTTTACAAGCTGCTTTTATTTATTTTTGGCAAACGCCGGCTGATTTTTAAGATTTCTGGAACATTTTTGGAACAGGTGGAACAGTGGCACACGCTGGAACAGTGTTCCACTTTCACCTGAGAATTTCTTTCACGCGTTTTTCTTTATTTTAATTAATCATTTATCATTATTTACTATTTACTAAATATTTATGGCTAATTTTGAAACCATCCTGGTAGAAAAAAAGGGGAACGTTGCGGTCATCACCATCAACCGCCCCGATAAACTCAATTCTTTGAATTCGAAAGTGCACGCCGAGGGAGTAGCGGCGCTAGACCAGTTGCGCCACGACGGCGAAGTGCGCGTGGTGGTTATCACCGGCGCCGGGCAAAAATCATTTATCGCCGGTGCCGACATCGGCGAATTTGCTGGGCAGACCCCGGTCGCGCAGCGCAGTACGTTTCAGGAAAAGTCGCTCTTTAATTCGCTCGATAGTTTTCCTAAACCGGTGATCGCCATGATCAACGGGTTTTGTCTCGGCGGCGGAAACGAACTGGCGCTGGCCTGCGACCTGCGCGTGTGCAGCGAGAACGCGAAATTTTCGCAGCCGGAAATTAATTTGGGTATTATGTGCGGCGGCGGCGGCACTCAGCGCCTGACACGCCTGATCGGCGAAGGCCGGGCGATGGAAATGGTCCTGACCGGCGATATGATCGACGCCCAAACGGCTTTAAGATTTGGCCTGGTCAATTACGTTTTCACCGCGGAAGAGCTGGAGGCGAAAACGATGGAATTTGCCGGCAAGATCGCCGAGAAAGCCCCGATCGCCTTGCAGCTGTCAAAGGAAGCGGTGAAATTCGCCTCGCGCTCGAACCTGGACGAAGGCCTCCGCCGCGAAGTAGATCTTTTTGCGCTTTGTTTTTCCACCGAGGACAAAACCGAAGGCGTCAGCGCCTTCCTGGAAAAACGCAAGCCGGTGTTTAAGGGGAAATAGGTAAAGCCGATCGGCATTTAGTCGACCGTTTTTCGCACGCCTGCGCCCATAGCCCTCGGTCGCAGGCAGCGTATTTATAGGTGACTGATTTCACCATTCGATAACGTTGGCTTGATGCGATTCTTGAATTTTGTTAAATTCAATGCTTGCCGATTTTTAACTGACGGCATTTTGATAGCTTTGGGGACGTAGCTCAGCTGGGAGAGCGCATGAATGGCATTCATGAGGTCAGGGGTTCGATCCCCCTCGTCTCCACCAATAGAATCAATAACTTAGGGCAACCGCGATGGTTGCCTTTTTACTTCAGTCACCGATTGGTCACTAAATTGGCGCGAAGCGTCCAGATTTGTGACTGCCCGTCGTATTGCCTTGTCCGTAGCGTGGGTGTAGCGCGTGGTCATGCGAATATCCGAGTGTCCCAGTATCTTCATCAACGTAAAAGCATCCGCCCCTGCGTCGGCCATACGAGACGCAGCGGTATGGCGTAGATCATGAAAACAGAATTCCTCGATCTGCGCCACTTTCAGTGCCCTCGTTAAACTATGCTTGATATCCGTTAGCTTCCCATTCGTTTTCGGACTCGGAAACACATATTCGCTATTCCGCTCTAATCTCGTTAGTAATTCTTTTACGGTCGCATTCATCGGCACGAGCCGTTTCTTGCCTGATTTGCTTTCCCGTACTTGGATTAGTTCACGTTTAAAGTCTACGTCAAACCATCTGAGATTAAAGATCTCTCCGCGGCGCATTCCTGTATGAAGTGCCGCGGTTACGATATTTTTGACCAGATGGTTTTCACCTAAAGAATCAAACAATCTGCTTTCCTCGTCATCTGAAAGCACCCGCTCCCGCTGGTTATTATTTTTAAGCTTCTTAACCTTAAAGGACGGATTGCTCTCAATTAAGTCCGCGTCAACCGCCAGTGAGAATATCTTAGAGAGAATGCTCAAATGGTAGTTAACCGATGTTTTGCTTCGTTTCCGGCCAAACTTGGTAGGCGTAGCCAGAAACTTCTGCTTGAACGACTCGATCACCGGTGGCGTGATCTGTCGTAATGTCTTTCCCTTGAACGCGTCCACTAATACGCGGCAGATAAGAACGTCCAAATAGAACGATTTCTTATTTGCTTCGGAATAGGGCAAGAATGTTTCCACTATAAAATCCTCAAAGCGTTTATCAGGTTTTTTATCTAAACCGTAAGCCTGCTGAAACACCTGATTCATAATCACAGCTTCAGCTTGCTCGGCCTCTTTCTTGGTGCGAGCGAATTTTAATGTCCTTTGTATTCGCTGCCCGTTGTAATAAAAATCACAGGTCCAACTACCTGTGCTTTTTCGTTTACTGACTGTCATCATTTACCTTCCTTCTCACGCCGTGTGTGAAGTGGTTCTTATATTTTAATCCAAATTGAGCATCTTCCGGTAGCGCGAATTCTGCTCTTTTTTCTGTTTCGGCGAACTCTTTTCAATCTCCAGTGGCTCTAAATTTACAGTAGCCTTGGTCTTTCCTGTATGGTCATGTCTGCCCATTAGGACCAGTTCGTCGCGGTCGAATCGATACTCCCGTCCAACTCGATAAAACGGAATACGACCCTCCCGAATCCAGCGATATAACGTCGAGGTTCCGATATTAAAGAACTCACACGCTTCCGTAAAATCCAGTCGTTGCCCCTCGGGCTTCGTCTTACCGCTTTTCGTTTTATTCGATGTGTCGAAATCGCGCAAGAACGCGAGAAGATCAACTAACCCAAGCACTCTCACTTTTTCTTGATGATGCAGGGGCAAGTCTATACGAACTTTTCTCTTCAGGAGGGAAAGCTTTTTGCGGTTCGCGACAATGACTGCTATGTGATCATAACCTTCTGCCAGACACTTGTGGATATTCTTTGTCTCGTACTCGGTCGTTGAGGTCACGCATACCTCACATGCGATCCTTACGTGTTCTTTTTCTAAAGACACGTCGATCCTTCCGGCACCATTAGAAATACTTTTCTCCAATTCCACCGCAAATCCATACGTCTCGGCCATACGCTTTATTACGGCCTGTAGTTCCTGGTGATGCTTGCCGCCACGGCCATGCGAAGACTCGGCTGAAACTGGTTTCTGAGTCTCAGGTATGCCCTCGCCGGCAGCTTTAGGAATGGAAGTCGCCTGTTCTGATGGATGAATATTGTTTGCTCTCTTTTCGGTCAGATGTTCACTCTGACCCTTTTGAGTTTCCACTTTCGCTACTGGTGTAGCGTACGTGGTTCGGCTGTGATTAAGAACAGCCTCTTTCCGTGAAATTGCAAGAGCTGAATTGACGCGTTCAGGCCGAGGAATCTTTAGATTGAAATCGAACTCTGAGCGCTCAACTCGAGCTATCGCCTCACCGGTTCCGAGATTCTGCAAAGCCTTGCTATCGAAGTACGAGAAGCCGCCGGCGAATTTTTCCGCGTCGGTATCTCCTAGCCTGAAACAGATACGGGTATAGCAGTTGGAAAGGACGCTGCTTGCCACCTCCTGATTGCGGCTTTGCAGCTGCCGAAATTCCTGATGAGCCAGAGTCAGGCCAATGTTGTATTTCCTTACCCCAGACAAGATGCTTTCCATCGAGGGCGTGATGAAATGATGGAATTCATCGAGATAAAGCCAAAAATGCGGCCGATCCCGAGAGTCCTGACGACTGAGCGCCGTCTGATAGAGCTTTGAGACCAGAAGTGTTCCTAAGAGGTGCGCATTCTCTTCTCCTATAAGCCCCTGTGAGAGCTTGATCAGCAGGATTTGGCGGTTATCCATGATCTTGCGGAAATCTAAGGTGCTTTTTGGTTGACAAACTATGTTCCGCACCAGCTTCTGCCTAATAAAGGCATCGAGTCTGATCAGAATCGAGTTTTGCGGCTTGCCGTTAATCAGCGGAAACTCATGGAGCCAAAAGTAGCAAATAGCTTCGTCGGATATCGTGTGCAGGAAGTCATCGCGGAATTCCTTCTCGACCAGGAACCGCTTGAGATCGAAAAGCGTCCCGCCCCGGCTGCTTTCTACAAACGCAAGAATCGCGTTGGCTAAGACCGAATCCATCACGTCACCCCAACTGGTGGACATCCTTCTGAACGTGGCGACCAAGTCAGATGAAAGCAGGGCTTTCTCTGCGTCCGAATTCGCGTACAGAATATTAAAGCCGATCGGGAACTCGCTATCTGACGGATCGAATAGAATGACATCATTTATCCTATGCTCCGGCACGTGAGCAATGACCTCATCGATGAGATCGCCGTGCGGATCGAACACGCACAGTCCGTTGCCCAGTTCCATATCCTGTTTGATCAGATGTAGCATCAGCGCGGATTTGCCCGAGCCGGTCGAGCCGAGAACATGGACATGTTTGCTGCGCTGCTCGTCCGAGAGATACACCGTCTGAGCTTTGCCTTCGTGGATATTTTCGCCAAGCACGACCCAAGTATTCTTGGGCGCACTGGAAGACGCAAAAAGCGGTGCGGCTTTTGTCATTTGTGAACGCAGCTTGAATTTATCTGACCTGACCGATGGTGACGGCAGATGTACGAGCGAGAGAAACTCATTGCTGTTAAGAATCATGCCGCTACGATGCGTCCGTCTCATAAGAACATCATCTTCGTGCTGATCGTCATCATTCCCAACTCAAGAGGCATTAGCTTTGCCGTCCTGGAAAATGGCGACAAGCTCATCGACTGGGGCACAAAACATTTACCAAAACAGAAAAAAGGTGATGAAAAGGTAAAAACCTCCTGCAAACGCTGTTACCGTAACGATCTAAGGATAATGGAAAATCTTATTGATTTTTTTAACCCTGATGCCATCGTTTGTGAGAACACGACCGCAAAGAACTCACGACGGGGAACCAGAGTCAGAGACCTTCTTCGACAAATCAGCCTCTTGGCGGCTAAGCGAAAATTGGCATTTCATAAATATTCAAGAATCCAGGTGATGTGGACGTTTGCCGAATACGATGCCGAAACAAAGCACGACATGGCATCCTTGCTGGGTCGCCTCTTCCGCGATCTTGAGTCGAAAGTACCGAGAAAACGAAAAGCGTGGACGAGCGAAAGCGTGTGGATGAATGTATTTATGGCGCTTGCTTTATGCGTTACCTTTTTTGAAAAAGGGGATAATCAGATTTGTGATTAAATCATCTAACGCTTGGTAAATTTCGAGGGCAGCTCTAGTTCATCATCTACTAAAGTATCAACTAGAATATTTGCTAATCGGGCGTAACGAAGAAGGACTATCAAACTGGGTTCTCGTTTTCCGGACTCAAAGTTAGAAATATCTGCTTTATAAAGCGGATATTTCTCCTCACTTAGTTTGGTACTGAGTTCAGCCTGGCTAAGACCAAGTCCCTTCCTGATCTCGCACAATTTTATCCCTAATTTACCGGGTTTCCTTCTTCCTGAATGCCCCATCAGCAGTTGCCTCCTAATGGAAGTGATCTGCCAACTTGACTTCGTATTTCTCGGTGAGGTATCTTTGCGTGATTGAGGTTGGCATTTGCCAACCTTTGTTTAGCTAAAAAATATTGAGCCGGTTTTTTATAGGACCTATCGGCTCTCTTACTCACGAAGAGATTTTTTCTCCCGGTGTTATGAGCGGTGGTATCACAATATCGCTATCAAAGAGATTTATTCCTAAAAGTGACGTTAGGATAGCAAAAGTTTGTTCGGTGCGTCATCTGAAAACGCTGGTTTTTACACTGATTTGGCTGTTATTAGTATCCTTTACCTTCAAAATCTCTAGGGCGCAGCAGCCAATTCGTTACCCCTTTATTCTTGATGAAAAAGATATTAGTGAAACGATTGACTCCTTCAGGACGGCTAAAGCTTCAAAGAGCGTGGAGACATTCAAGAGGGATATGCCGAAGCCTGTTCTGGATTCTAAGGTTCGCCAAGGGATAATAGATAACCTTCCTCCTTACGTAGCGAAGCTCAAAATTGAAAACGATTCACTGACCAAAAAAGTAAAGCAGTTAATGGATCCGATTCTATCGCTTTTCGGGAGAGAGAAAGTTTATGATCTTATCATCGTTCATCACCCGACACCTTTGATGATGTCGGATACCGGTGTCGTGGTAGTTATCACGACCGGCATGTTGTCTGAGGTTATAAACGATGACGAATTGGTAGGCCTTATTGCTCACGAGGTCGGACATGAATACTTCGCTCAATATTCGATCTACACCAGATATTTATTACAGAAAGTGTCTGACTCTGGAAACGAAACAGCATTAAAGCGAAATTTGACCAAAATTTTGATGCTGCTTGAATTGCAGTGTGACGCTTTCGCGGCGATCACTTCGTTCTATTTGGGCTACGATTCCTTAGCGTTTGTTGATTGCCTTGAGCGGATAGCCAAGAAGTTCCCCAACCATTCGATCGACTTTCATCCGTCGGAGGGTATCAGGCGTAAGATCGTCGAGGGCATCTTTCCGGTTAATGCAGTGGTTAAATCCAACAAAGCAGCATCTCCTCTATTGATATCGATCAAGGCAGACCTCCAAGACTTGGATAAAGAACAATAATCTTACTAGCCTACATATCTGAGTGCTACTATTTCGTCACCAATTCGTCACTAAAAACTAAACGGATGAAGATGCTTATGAAAGAAAAGCTGAATTCCGATCACTCCAATGATTGGAAAGAAGCATGGAGAAGAATATTTAACGAAAATATCTTAATTAAACTTGGTGCTTATTTATTACCGCCTGATGAGCGATCATCGGGGTTTTTTTGGTTCTGTCCAAGCGCCCGTGATCGGCCCGTTGTCGTCGGCCTTAGTTTAGTCGTCAATTAGTGCCGTACAAGGGCGTTGTAAATCTTTACAGGAAAGTTGTATGGGCATACAATCCAAGTGGCATCGAGCTTTGGTAGCTAGACTATGGCTAATATTGAAAATGATTTCGCATTGACTGATCGAATCGGCCTGGATCCGATTGCTGGCAAATCCACAATAAAATGGGTTCGGGACGGGTTCACGTATGAAGATTCAAGAAGATTCAGCAGACCATTCCATACATTCCTGGTGAAGATAGCCTCTCTCTGCAATCTCAATTGTTCATACTGTTACGTGTACCAGAGCCCAGATGATTCGTGGAAATCGAAGCCCAGATTCCTTGCGCCGGAGACTGCTCGCAACATCGCGGCCGCAATTCAACATCATGTTGACGAACATGAGCTTTCCGAAGTTGCAATCATTTTCCATGGTGGCGAGCCCTTGCTGGCAGGACTTGGACGATTGCAGGTTCTTGTTGGCATCTTCTCATCGCTGGTCCGTTGCCAAATACGCTGGGGTCTTCAGACTAACGGAACGCTACTGGACGATGGGCTGATCCGATTCCTGTTCAAGCACGAATTTAGCGTCGGCTTGAGCATTGACGGGATGCGTGTTCATAACGATCGGCACCGCCTATATCACAGTGGTGCCAGTTCGTATGACGACACTGTCGGTGCCATTCGCTTGCTCCAGACTTACCCGAATTGGAAGCAAATTCTTGGAGGTCTTCTCTTCGTAATCGACATCCGTAACAACCCTGGCGATGTCCTGAAAGCTCTCGTCGACCTTGAAGTGCCTGGAGCAAAACTACTTCTTCCCGATGCCCACCATGGGTCACCCCCGCCATACAGCAATAGAGGCTCGCTTGTTTATGGAAAATGGTTGTGTGAATTCTTTGATATTTGGTTCCACAATTTCCCTGATCTTGAGGTTCCATATTTTGAGCAGATTATTACACTAATGTTAGGCGGCGTATCGAGTGCTGAAGAGATTGGAGCTAAGTCGGTGGATTTGATCGTCGTTGAGACTAACGGCGATATCGAAGCAGTTGACACGCTGAAAATAGTTGGGCGAGAGGCCACTCGTACGGGTATGAACGTGACCTCCCATACGTTTTCAGAAGCTCTTGCACATCCAGCAATCTATGCTCGGATGTCGGCCTTCGACGCACTGTGCAATACCTGCATAAAGTGTGAACACTTAACACACTGCGGTGGGGGCTACATCCCGCATCGCTATAGTCACCAGAATGGATTCCTCAATCCTTCAGTTTATTGTGAAGACTTGAAGCATCTCTTTTCACATATGCAGGAGGTGCTCTTCGATCCACTCACTTCCGCGTCTCCCAGTAGTTAGGCGAAGTAAAGCTGGAGCCTCATACTGCTCATTGGTGCTGAAAATAGCGAGTTATCTGAGGCTCTTATTGGGTAGGAGAATCAGGAGTGCAAGTCGGTCGACGTCACTGGCATTTACCACCTCATGAGGTTGCGTATAGTCAAAAATAGTTAATTCACCTTCGCGGATGCTCTTCTTCTCATTGGCGACCCTGATCCAACAGGGATCGGCTGGCGATAACCCTAGAATTGCCGTTACGAACGGCATAGAATGGATGTGTTCATCAATTCTGCTGCGCGCAACCAAGAGAGAGAAACCACATCCCTGTAAGGTTGGGATTTGACGCAAAAGAGTCATGGTTCGCGTTGCTCGTCGGCGCATGACGTCAGACAAGTGATCTCGGTCAAGCGTACGGTCTCCATCTTCCAACACTAGCGGGCCGAATGCCCAGACTTTTCCAGTCGTCCGATTGTCTTCAACCCACATCATCGCTGGCATAAGACTAATCGCTTCTTCCCGTATCTCGCGCCACTCGGAACGCACGGAATCAAGCTCCGGATAGTCCTCAGCAGGGAAGAATTCGTAGCCTGGCTGTCCAGTTGTCATCTTTTCCAACATAACACAACTAGCTCGCCGACCCGTCAGCGCTTCGGAGACAACCAGCCGCTGGAGTGCGTCGCATGAGTGGAATGACTTGAGTGACTTGTATGCCCGGTAGATGCTTGATCGGCACCTTCGCCAATCCGGTCAACGACCCGTTGGACCACTGGGTGGTCAATTAGTTCGTCGCGTAGTGCGGTAATCTCTTTTTCTTCGGAGCCGGACAGGTTCTCGTGATCAATCGACAAATTCATAATGACTCGCCTCACTGACTAATGGGAAATTTCCTTAACACTGCTAGTGTAACACAGTGAGGTAGTCTAATTTAGCCGAATATGAAACTCATAGTAAAATTAAGAGTATAAGAAAGTACGATGATGAATTCGATAGAGAGGTGGTGGAGAGTCAGTTGGTGGTGAATGGATCGCGGGAGTTAGGAGTTTCGGCGAACCCGTTGCACGAGTAAAAGAAGCGGCGGAACGAGATGAGCACCGATTCTGAGAAAGAGTTTGGTCAAGCTGAAGCGGCTGTGGAAATCAGAACGCGTCACGATCCTTTGGAGTGGAGGGGACGGAGAACTGGTAGGATTAGTTCGCGAGGAACCATGCATAGAACTGGCATTTAATCACACCGCTTGCCTGACCAAGCCAAAGTCGTTGAGAATTGTGTAAACTTAGTGAAAAGCAACCTACGAGGTGTAGAAGCACAATGGGTCTTGAAGATAGTGGGTATATGAAGGTACCAGGTCTCTTGGATCAGTCGTTGACGGAACTGATCTTTCAGTACGTGCTGCTGAGGCACCGGACCGGTACTATGAGTGTATCGGACGATTTAATCGAAACTGCCCCTAGGCTGTACGCCGACCCTTTGACTGAGACCTTGCTGTTACTAGGCCAAACAAAAGTTGAGCGAATGGTGGGTGCCGACCTTTGGCCATCCTACAGCTATGCTAGACTACACGGCCCTGGAGCCCAAATGCCGATCCACGTAGACCGCGAGGCTAGCGAAGTGAGCGTTTCGATCTGCGCAGGGGGCGACGCACCCTGGCCTTTATGGTTCCGCACGCCTAACGGCGACATTGATGTGACCCTGGAGCCTGGTGACGGTATCGTATACTATGGACAGAGGTTGCCTCATTGGCGAGAACCTTTCACTGGATCTGTACAAGTTCAGTGCGTGCTTTTTTACGTTCGCCGGGACGGAGCATGCGCCGAAAGCCGGTTTGATGGGCGACTTGGCGTAGGTTTCCAGAAGCTAGCATGAGAGCCTTCAGTGCGGAGGTGACGACGGGCCTCATACTGTATTACGTCACCAATTCGTCACTAAAAGTTGAACGGATAAGGATAAAACTGAATAATTGAAATTCTTCACACACGGCGTAAATTGTTGATTTATTTGATAATTTTCAATTATTCAGTCGTCTTTAGTACCTATAAAATTCCATCTGAAACGGAATGGCATTCATAAGGTCAGCGGCATAGTCTTAAAAGGGTGAATTTATAAGGCACATAAAAATCGGGCTTTTGGATAGATCAATCGTCGCTCAGCGCAGGCTGCTATTTAATTTAGATAAAACATCTGAGCCGGGGCATAGGTCGGCGGCCCCCAGGGAATTAAGGGGGTTATCGGTGGTTTGAACCAGTTCGTGCAGATCTTTTGAGTTTTCATCCAGATAGAGCAAGCCGGTTAATATCTCGCCTTTCGCCCGCGCCTTCATCATTGCGTTGGCCGCGGAAACACGGTCAAGCGGGTCCCAGTCTTTAGCGAGTTTGTGCAGGTGAATAGTCGTACCGTCGTGCATGGTCAGGTCCTCGACACTTCCGGACTCGTAGTTAGCGGTGATCTCGCGCATCAGCGGAACAAAATCAACCAGCGTCGTCGTCTCCATATGTTCGCGGACGTAATCGTAAGATTTCGTCGAACCCGGATTGTTGTTAAAAGTAACACACGGCGAGATGACATTCAGAAACGCAAAACCTTTGTGATGCATCGCGGCCTTGAGCAGCGGCACAAGCTGTTCCTTGTCGCCGGAAAAACTCTGCGCGACAAAAGTGGCGCCGAGCTCGATGGCCAGGCTCGCCAGGTCGATCGCTTCAAACAGATTTACCGAACCCGCTTTGCTCTTCGAACCGGCATCGGCGGTGGCGGAATCCTGACCCTTGGTCAATCCGTAACAGCCGTTGTTCATTACCAGATAGACCATATTCAGATTGCGGCGGATGACGTGGACGAATTGTCCCATGCCGATCGAAGCCGAATCGCCATCGCCCGACACGCCAAGATAGATCAAATCGCGATTCGCCAGGTTGGCGCCCGTCGCCACCGAAGGCATCCGGCCGTGCACTGAATTAAAACCATGCGAATTCGACAGAAAATATGCCGGCGATTTTGACGAACAGCCGATGCCCGAAAGCTTTGCCACCTTGTGCGGCTCGATGTTCATCTCCCAACACGCCTGGGTAATAGCCGCGTTGATGGAATCGTGCCCACAGCCTGCGCAGAGCGTCGAAAGCGAGCCTTCGTAATAATCGACCGTGTAGCCGAGTTCGTTTTTCGGCAGTGCCGGGTGGCGAAAAGTGGATCTTACGTACGTCATCGTATCTCCGGGTATAAGAAATTGCCGTCAAAGCGATTGTAATTTGTTTATTGTAAAAAGTGAAGATTAGGCATATATGCCCGGGACAGCTCAGCTCATTAAGAGTAAAAAGGCCGTAATATTAAACGTACAAATCGCGCTCGAGAGACGATGGCTCTCTGGACACTTCCTTTAGTAACGACGGCCGCCTTAGCATACGCCCTCCCAAGGGTTATTTGCCGGGATCTCTTCCGCGGCAGTCGATGCGTATGGCCGAATCGTAGTTTCCGGGTATGCGGCGGACAAGTTTGCCGTGGCTCGTTTGGCAGAGCGACTCCATATGCTGCACTAAGGCCGCGCCCGCGCCGCTTCGCCGGTGGCCCGAATCAATGTAAAGCATATCGATACAGCCGGTATGGTGAAAGGTGTAATTTAACACCCCGTAACCGATAATTTTTTCGTCCTGGGCGGCGACAAAGCAATTGCCGGAAACAACCTCTCCGCGAATAAATTCCCGGCGTTCATCTTCGCTCTGCGCAATCAGGTCTAACGAGCAAAGGGCATCAATGTCATTTTCCGCAGCCGGGCGAACTGAGATCATATTTCGCTTTGGTGAATGTATTCTAAGTTTCCTTTTAATCTGCTCGTAAAGATTATATGCGCCAACATCATTGGTGAAAATATGATATTTCGCGATACAGAATGGAATTTTGCCTGTATCCCAACGAAGGAAATCTGGAGTCATAATGCAAATTGCTGACTTTTATCCAATTACCATTTTCGTCAAATTCATAAGATTTTTGATTTCCTTGCGTAAGTACCCCATCTACATAATATTTAAGTTCAAGCTCTAATCCCTTTCGGTTATAAGACGTGATCGAGTGTGTTCCTATCAATTTTGAGATCGTTTCAATATTGTTTCCCAGTTGGTCATAAACCCATTTTCCCTGAGCGTTTTCGAAGGTACCAATTAAGTTGATACTACTCATCTTTCGGTTTCTACTTTGAGCGGTCGTAAATTGGAAACTTTCTCGCTTTCCATCTACCGGTTCCCAAATCTGGCCGAGTAGGTATCCGTTTTCGTCATAAGAGTAAAAATATTTCCAAGCGAGGTCGCCATAGTTATAGGTCCACTCCTCAATTAAGTTTCCAAATTGGTCAAAAACCCGTTTACCGATATTTTGCCGAGGCTGTTCGATATATTTATTAAGCCGATCATCATATTCGAAAGGAGCGACAGTGGTGATGTAACTTTTGACAGGTCCTTCTAAATGCTCATTTTCTTTGTCACTAACAGAAGCAGCTCCGGCGTCCGGCACAAGACCAGCAAATTGTTCCTTCACATTCGCCAAAAATTTGGTTGGAATCGCAAAGTTCAGATTCTGACCGCTAATAAAGGATGAAACTGCAATTCCAATAACTTGAGCTCGGTTATTAACAACTGGCCCGCCACTGGAACCGGGTGAAATTGCTGCGTCGATTTGGATAAGCCCTATATCACTTCGCACACTACTTACTATGCCTTTTGATACGGAACCTTCCAAACCTTTCGGATTCCCGAAAGCAAAAACTTCATCCCCCATCGATACCCCATTTAACACATTGATTGTAAGAGGCGGAACCGAGCTATCTGCAATTCGAACAAGACACAAGTCATGTTGAACATCGATCCCAACCACTTCCGTAACTTTGTAATTTACGTTACCGCCTGCAAGTCTTACGAAAGCGCTTGATGCTCTTTTGAAGACATGGAGATTCGTAGCAACTAAGCCTTGCTTATATACAAAACCGCTTCCTTGCACAATAGCGTCGCCTTGGTTATCTTGTGTTACCACAACCACAAGTGACGGAAGGACCTTTTCAGCAATTTGCCGAGGTGTTAGGGATTTATTAACCGAAGTTGTTTCAACAGGTTTGCGGCGAGGCCGAGATTTCTGTCCCACTGCCGTATTGGCCAAGATAAATGACAACTGAATCAAAATAATCAGAGCAGATTTTAGTCTGTAAAGCGTCATCAGCTATTCTAAATTTCCCTTGATCTGCCGGTAAATATTATCTGCCGTGATCGGCATGCCGTCGTAGTTAAGCACCGAGACAAGTTTTGCCGGGTTTATTCCAAGTTCGATCATCATCAGGCTCTTGAACTGCGCGTCGCGGTTTTGTTCGATGACAAAAACCTTTTCGTGAGCGTCGACAAATTCGCGAAACGCCTTGCCGAAGGGAAATCCGCGCACGCGCATCGCGTTCAGATTTATACCATCCTCAGCTAAAAATTCGATCGCTTCTTCCGCCGCGTAAGTCGATGTGCCGAAAAATATTACTCCGGGAGGAAACCCGGTCGCTACTGCTCCCGGTTCTGACCCGTAAAAATAGGGCTGCGGGACCAATTCTTTCGCCGTGTCCCATTTGCGCGCCAGGCGGTCGACGTTGCGGCGGTATACGTCGCCGTCTTCGGTATAAACCGCATACTCATCGCGCGAAGAACCGCGCGTGACAAAAGCGCCTTTGGTTTCATGTGTTCCGGGGATCGTACGATAGGGAATACCGTCGTCATCTATGTCCAGATAGCGGCCGAATTTTTCGCGAAATTGCTCCAGCGGTGAGGTGGAAGCATGATCGCCGTTCGTCATCGCTTCGACCTCCATGTTGTTTGCCACGCCGCCGATCGCGTCCAATTGGCCGGCGGTGAGAACTTTTCCGCGGTTGTAGGCGCGCGTATCGTCCCACTCGAGCGCTTCGGTCACGTGGTCGTTCATCCCGAGATCAAGATCCGTCATTATTATCACCGGCGTCTGCAGCTGCTCGGTCAGATCGAAAGCGTCGGCCGTCATTTCAAAACATTCTTTTGGCGTGGCGGGGAAAAGCAGCGGATGCTTGGTGTCGCCGTGCGAGGCGTAGGCCGCCAGCAGGATATCGGATTGCTGCGTGCGCGTCGGCATTCCGGTCGAAGGGCCGGTGCGCTGCACATCGATCAGCACGGTCGGCACCTCCGCAAAATAACCGAGGCCCAAAAATTCATTCATTAACGAAACGCCCGGGCCGCTGGTCGCCGTAAAGGCCCGCGCGCCGTTCCAGCAGGCGCCCATCACCATGCCGATCGCGGCGAGTTCGTCTTCGGCCTGCACGATGGCGTAATTATTTTTTCCCGTTTCGGCATCGACGCGGTATTTCGCGGCGTATTTCGCAAAAGCATCGACCACCGATGTCGAAGGCGTGATCGGGTACCAGGCGGCGACGGTCGCGCCGGCGTAGATCGCCCCCAGCGCGCAGGCGGAATTGCCTCCGTAAAGAATTTTGTCGCCCAACAGATCGCGGCGCTCCATCCGCAGGCCGAATGGACATTCGAAATTTTCCCGCACATGAGCGGCGCCGATGTTGAGCGCCTTGATGTTCGGCTCGATCAGTTTTTCCTTGCCCTTGAATTGCTCGCCGATCAAACCTTCGAGCACCGGAAACTCAATGTCGAACAAGGCCGACAGCGCGCCGATATAAATAATGTTTTTAAAGAGCTGGCGCTGGCGGGCATCGGTAAAAGCGTCGTTACTTAATTTCATCAGCGGGATGCCGATGTGCGTGATGTCCGTGCGGCCGTATCCCGGCGGCAGCGGCTTAGAACTGTCGTAGAGAAAATAACCGCCCGGGTGCACGTCCGCGTAATCTTTTTTCATCGACTGCGGATTGACGGCGACCATCAGATCGACGCCTTCGCGGCGTCCGAGGTGGCCTTTTTCACTCACGCGCACTTCGTACCAGGTCGGCAGCCCCTGGATGTTTGACGGAAAAATATTCTTTGGCGTCACCGGCACGCCCATGCGAAAGATCGCCTTGGTGAACAGCGCGTTGGCCGAAGCCGAACCCGTGCCGTTCACATTCGCAAATCGCACGACAAAATCGTTTATCTTGATCTTAGGTGCACTCCCATTCGAATTCGCCTGGGCACCCGGTACATTTTCACTCATAAGACTACCTGCGGAAACACTATCGCTATGATAATGCGTTGGCGTGAAAAAGGGAATTTCGCGCAGGTGTCCGCGTGCCGTCTTAGCCCTTTTCCTTCTTAGTTATATAAAGAAAATAGCTGATGGCGGTGATTATGGCGAAATAGCCGATGGCGAGCAGATGTACGTTCACGTCCGGGACCACGGCCCGCGTCTGGGTGGCATCTTTCAGGTAATTGAACATACCGTAGGTGTAAGGAATGATATACCCGTATTTCCACGAGAGCGCCCCGAGCGCGGCGACCCAAAAAACAAAGCCGAGTCCGACCGGCACCAGAAAATTCTTGAATTTCAGGCTGATCAGATATTGCAGCGCCACGATCGGCAGGCAGTCTAAAAAATACAGCGCATTCTCTTGCAGAAAAAACATGTAAGGCAGCGGCTGGGCCGGATAGGGAGTGCCGCTCACCAACAGGTACGGCACCAGGGCCGAAAGGTAGATCCCAAGATTGAACAGCGCAAAAAATTCCAGCATCAGCACGACGATCACCGCCAGCTTGGCAAAAAAGATCGTCGTAAAACTAAGCGGCAGCGTGTGCAGTTGTTTCCAGGTGTTGTTCTTATATTCGATCTGCGTGATCAGGCTGGTCGATAGTATCGCCCCGAGCGGCAGAAAAAACAGCGCCATCGATTCCCAGGAGTTTTTCCAAAGCAAGTTCCAGAAATCATCGCTCGAGTAGATCTGCTGCAGCTTGTCGTAATGAAACAGCCGCGCGGCGATAACGATCGACGGCGTAAAAAAACCGCCGATGACGACCATCCAAAATGCCAGGCTGCGTTTTGTCTTGAGCCACTCGCTCTGAAAGCTGTGAATAAATGTCATCATTACTGTTCTAGTCGCGCACCATATCGATAAAGATCGTTTCCAGGTCGTTCTTGATCACGCTTATCTCGAAAACTTCGACGCCGCCGTCCACCAGTTCGCGGTTGATCCGGGCGATCTGTTCTTTGGGCAGCGCGGGCATGCTGAATTTCCCGTCTTTAAAACTCGCATTAAGACTGCTGCGAACAAAAAGCGCACGCGTTACGGCTTCGTCGCTCGTCTCAAAAACAACCGACAAAGATTGCTGCTGCTTTTGCTTTAGGTCATCGAGCGTGCCCTGAAATATCATCTGTCCCTTGTTGATGATACCGATGTGGCTGACCAGCTTGTCTATCTCAGAAAGCAGGTGGCTTGAGATAACGATGGTGATGCCGTGTTCGCCGTTTAACCGGCGCAGCAGCTCTCTGATCTCGATAATGCCGTTCGGGTCGAGCCCGTTGGTCGGTTCGTCCAGTATCAGCAGCGTTGGGCTGTGGAGCAGGGCGATGGCGATGCTCAGCCGTTGTTTCATGCCGAGCGAAAACTGGCCCGCCTTTTTCTTACCGGTGTTTGCCAGGCCGACCAGCTCCAGCACTTCCGCGATCCGTGCTTTCGGGCATTGGTAGATCTTTTGCAGCAGCTTCAGGTTTTCCGTCGCTGTCAGATGCCCGTAAATGGAAGGGCTTTCGATCAGCGAGCCGATCCGGCCCAGAATCTCTACCCGGTTATCGTCGAATTTTTGGCCAAAGACCCGGATCGAACCGCGCTGTTTCTTCAGCAAACCCAGCACGAGCCTGAGCGTCGTCGTTTTCCCCGCGCCGTTCGGCCCTAAGAATCCGTAGATGCTGCCTTGCTCGACCCGCAGATTGATATCGTCCAAAACTACCTCGTTTTCCGAAAACGAGTGGACAAGGTTCCGTGTCTCTAAAATGTATTTGTCGTCCGTAGTGATAGCCCGCCTCAGCAGCAGTTTACGACGATGCGTTAAGAAAGGTTCCATTCAAAAAACTCCCTCCTTACGAAGGAGGGGTGCCCCGAAGGGCGGGGTGGTTCTCTCATAAACCAGAAAAAAACCTCCAGCCTAAACTGAAGGTTATTCAAAAATTGGAAATAATTTTCGCCGGAGCTTTAAGCCGACGTTGCCTTGGGCGTTTCCGCCCGGAAGAATTCCAGCAGGTCCGCGTTGACCACTTCATGATGAGTAGTGCACATACCGTGCGGAAATCCCGGGTAAACTTTCAGCGTGGCGTCAGGCACGAGCTTGGACGAGAGCATTGCCGAATCCGCGATCGGAACGATCTGATCGTCATCGCCATGCATGACGAGTGTCGGCACGTCGAATTTTTTCAGGTCCTCGGTAAAATCCGTTTCGGAAAAAGCCTTGATGCAATCGTAACCGGCCTTGAACTCGCACATCATCCCTTGCCGCCACCAGTTGTCGATTATACCTTGCGAAACATTCGCACCCTCGCGGTTAAAACCGTAAAAAGGCCCGCTCGGAAGATCGCGGTAAAACTGGGCGCGGTCCTTCGTATATGACTCGCGAAGACCGTCGAAAACCTCGATCGGCAGCCCGCCGGGGTTTGAATCCTTCTTGATCATCACCGGCGGGACCGCGCCGATCAGCACCGCTTTCGCCACGCGCGATGTGCCGTGCCGGCCGATGTAATGCGCGACCTCGCCGCCGCCCGTCGAGTGGCCGACGTGGATCGCATCTTTCAGATCCAGCGCCTTGGTAAGCTTCGCCAGGTCGTCGGCATAATGGTCCATATCGTTGCCGTCCCAAGTCTGGCTCGAACGCCCATGCCCGCGCCGGTCATGCGCGATACAGCGAAACCCCCGCGACGCAAAATAAAATATCTGATAATCCCAATCGTCCGCGGAGAGCGGCCACCCATGGCTAAAAACTATCGGCTGCCCGCTGCCCAGATCTTTGTAAAAAATCTCAACTCCGTCTTTTGTGGTGATTGTACCCATCGCTATACTCCTTACCTTTTTCGATAAAAACGCCATTGCTTGGTTAAAGCAAAACATCAGTAAAATCCAACCAAAAATTAACGAGATTTAACTATGATATCACAAAGGAACAGCCTCGATTGAATACCCTATAAATGCAGTGGATAAAGCGGATAGCGTATTTTGAGTATGAGATTAGAACCGAAGAGGTAGCGATCGGACTTTATCAGGCCTTAACCAATTTACGTGGTGTTTTTTGGTTTATTTCTTCGGTCTGCGCCCGTTGCTTTGCGGAAAGCTTTGCTTTTCTGTTTTGTATCCTAATTTCTCAGGGCTATGCCGCCGTTCTCCACTGGATTTCTTTATGATCTGTAATTAACGGCTCATTTTCAACAGCTCGACCCTGCCATAAGCGCGAACTCGAATAAAGATAATCGTCTGGACTCTCCGCAAATCCCGCCCTAACCGGATTAAGATGAATATAATTCACTTTCTGCATGAAAGTTTCCTCGCCGGTAATGCGGAAAGCATTAGGATGATGTTCAAACAAAGAATATTTATGCCGGCGCTCCCCTTCCTGTCGGCGTAGCTTGGCTAGAGAACTCTCAAAATTGTTTTCCTTAAGATAATCTATCACTCGCTTTGCGATAATGCCGTTCGTGAACCGCAAAACCTCCGCAATTGATCGAACACCGTCAGTGATCAAATGTATATGGTCAGGCATAACGACATAAGCAAAGATCAGAATATGAGCGGAGTCTCGCGCTTCATCCAGAGCTTTGCAAACTATTTCTTTTATTTTGTCGGTTTGAAATACCAGCAGTCGATTGTGAGCAACCGAGGTAAGATAATAAGCAGGAGTGTCTCTTGATACCCGAAACATTGTGGAAGTTCTTCAGGCTACCTTAGTCTAGTCTGTTCTTTGGCGGCTTTGCCGCTCGATTTGCGGTGAATCTCTGATTCACCGGGACTGTTCATTTTATTACTTCGCGGCTATGCCGCCGAACTAATGTGATTATAGCGGCATAGCCGCCAGAATATGTAAAACTTTCTCTGAAAAGCAGAGCTTTTCCGCACATCAAACGGCAAAGCCGTCAACCACTCATAAAACCGGTCGCTACCGCTCAGATTCCGATTCGTTACTCGTGACCGTTACATCCGTACTTCACCTCGCCGGCCTTGGTGACGTTGTACCAGAATTTTTGCATATCCCAGGCGGCGGTGGGGCAGCGTTCGGCGCAGAGGCCGCAGTGCAGGCAGACGTCTTCGTCCTTGACCATCACGCGGGTGGTTTTCAGCGCGTCGGAAACATACAGGTCCTGGGTGAGATTTAGCGCGGGCACTTTAATCATTTCGCGCAGCTGCGGTTCTTCGGCATTCGGCGTAAAGGTGATGCAGCTTGTCGGGCAGATGTCGACGCAGGCGTCGCACTCGATGCATTTTACTTCTTCAAAAACCGTCTGTACGTCGCAATTAAGGCAGCGCTCAGCTTCCTTGTAACCGGCGAGCTGGTCAAAGCCGAGTTCGACCTCCTGCTTGCGATTGATGAGGGTCAAAGTTTTCGGCGCTTGCGGCACAACATAGCGCGGGTCGTGTTCGATCTCGCTGTCGTAGGCCCATTCGTGGATGCCCATCTTTTGCGAGACGAGGTTGACCATCGGATCTAACCGCTTGCCCAGATCTTCGCCCTTGCAGAGCAGGTCGATCGAGACCGCTGCCTGGTGGCCGTGCGCGACGGCGGTGATGACATTTTCCGGGCCAAAGGCCGCGTCGCCGCCAAAGAAAACTTTCGGGTGCGTCGCCTGAAAAGTCACTTTATCGACAATCGGCATGTCCCACTTGTCGTCGAAATCAACACCCAGATCGCGCTCGATCCACGGGAAAGTATTTTCCTGCCCGATGGCGACCAGCACGTCGTCCGCCGGGTAGAAAGCTTCCGCTTCGCCGGTCGGCACCAAACTGCGTTTACCTGCTTCGTCGTATTTTGCCTCGACCTTTTCAAACATCACGCCTTTAAGTTTTCCGTCTTCGACGACAAAAGATTTCGGCACGTGGTTGTCAACGATCGGGATGTCTTCGTGCTGCGCGTCTTCTTTTTCCCAGGGCGACGCCTTCATATCGGCAAACGGCGAGCGCACGATCACCTTCACATCCGTGCCGCCCAGGCGGCGCGCCGTGCGGCAGCAATCCATCGCGGTGTTTCCGCCGCCGAGCACGATGACGGTTTTTCCGATCTTACTGGTGTGTTCAAAAGCGACACTGCCCAGCCAGTTGATGCCGATGTGGATATTGGCGGCGCCTTCTTCGCGGCCGGGAATTTTCAGCTCGCGCCCGCGCGGAGCGCCCGTCCCGACAAAGACCGCGTCATAATCCTGTTCGAGCACGCCTTTTAAACTGTCCACATAGTGCTTGAAATGCGTGTGGATCCCCATGTCGAGGATGTAATTTACTTCTTCGTCGAGCACGGTTTCCGGCAGGCGAAACGCCGGGATCTGGCTGAGCATAAAACCGCCGCCCTTGTACTGTTCGTCAAACAGGTGAATTTCGTAACCCAGCGGCGCCAGGTCGCGCGCCACGGTCAGCGAAGCCGGGCCGGCGCCGATCAGCGCCACTTTCTTTCCGTTCGGCGCAAACGGGCCTTGCGGCATAAGGTGCTTGACCTCGCCCTTATTGTCGGCGGCCACGCGTTTCAGCCGGCAGATCGCGACGGGTTTTTCCGCCTCTTCCGGGTTGAGCCGGCCGCGGCGGCAAGCCGGTTCGCACGGGCGGTCGCAGGTGCGGCCCAAAATGCCGGGAAACACGTTCGAATCCCAGTTGATCATATAGGCCTCGGTATAACGGCCCTCGGCGATCAAACGGATGTATTCCGGCACGGGCGTATGCGCCGGGCAGGCGTACTGGCAATCGACTACCTTATGAAAATATTCCGGGTCTTTTATGTTGGTCGGTTTCAAATCTGCGCACCTGTTAATAAGAAATTAAAGCACTGTAATGATAAACAAAGTTTGAAATCTTTACTAGTTAAGGCTTTTATTTAACGAGTAAATGCTTGGAACAAATTTTTACCCGCTCCGGGCTGAAATAGTATGCAACTATACCTAAGTCTTGTTCATCTAGATTAACCGAGGTCTTTACCCATTTAGGAAGGCAAATATGATTAGAGTATTCCCAGGCTCGGTTTTTAACGGAAAGTTGGTAACTTCATTTTTACTTCTTTCTTTTGTATTTTTCGGTTGCTTGAGTGATAGGGTTGCCGCCCGGGATCCTGCCCCCAAAGTCGAGTCCGAAGTGAGAAAACAGGGTACCGCCGGCACTGCGAATACTCCTGTCATATCTTCTGAGCCGTCGTTTCCTCCCCTACCCGATGCTTCATCAGAGATCTCAAGTATTTTCGGCGGGGAACCGCTACAACAAGACGCCTTAAAAAGCGCTTTAGACAAACTTCGCACAGCACCAAAAGAAGAGGCTCAGGGTTTGGACACGTCTGACGCGAACGACTCAAGATCATTGTACGTAAGAAAACTGGCCTCCGCCTATTCATCCTTAAAAAGTACGTCTTTTATTATTGCGGTGTTAGGGCACGAGTACCATCTTGACGACAATTCCGTCAAAGATCTGGTGGGCGTCAAATATTCTTTTGATAAAGCTCTTGCGGACTTAGCGAATTTTTACGCCGATGATTCATACAACAAACAGCTAATTCATCTCGCAGGCCACTCTCGTTTTGATCAGGACTTCTTTTCCGAACGGTTACAATTGGAGGTCGCTAGGCAAAAGAAACAGGTTTCGGAGGAAACATATCAGACTAGAAAAGCTGAAATTGAAAAGCAGTACAGCGATCAGGCGGCCGCTGCATTTGCCGCTTCGTCCAATTCTCCATGCATTGATGCGAAAGAAGTAAAGCTCCTTTTACAAACGGCGAAGCAAAATGTCGAGAATGCTAAAGAAGACCTGAGCGCACTGGGAGTTCTCGTTAAAGTATCCCCCATAGTAATATCCGCCATGAGTTTACCGTTTATGCTTTTATGGGGACGGCGGAGGGATGATCGCGAAAAGGAAAAGGAGATTCGCGAGAAAAAAGAAGCGGAATTATTAGAGCTAAAGAGAAAGGAATTGGAAAGTAAAGTTTTTCAATTAGAAGCCGAACTACGCAAAAAATCTTTGGAAGAACACGTTATAGTTCCTTCTTCTTCTGAGATCGAAAAGTATGCTTGCAGCAACTTTATCCAATCAATTAATAGCAGCGTAGCAACTTAAGCTTTTTTGTCCGTATCCCTGATAGTAAATGGCCGGTGAAAACCGGTCATTTCTTTTTTCATCCAGATCGATTCGCCAACTGCCTCTTGCCGCTCGAAAACACCTGTCTGTGATATTAATGACACAAAATGGTCGCCATTATCCGTTATCAGATATCCCCCGGCGGGCATATGCTTTCCGAATAGACGCAGGGTTTGGATGATCGCCGGGTCGGAAAAGTAGATAAACACATTACGGCAAAAAATAACATGTGACGCTGCCAGCGCGGCTATCTCGCTTTCATTCATCAGATTTGCCAGCGACCACCTGACTTTGCCGTGCAGTTCGGGTTTAATTTGCCACTCATCATTCACCGGTGCGAAATATTTTTCACGTAATTCGGGAGCTAAGTGCCTCACCTTATTATCGTCGTATATTCCCCGGCCTGCCTTTTCCAGCGCGGTAAAGCTGGCATCGCTTGCATAAATATTGATCTCCAGCCGGTCAAACCAGCCTGCTTCGCTAATAGCCATCGCGATCATCAGCGGCTCTTCGCCGGTGGCGCAGCCGGCACTCCAGATCTTCAGCGTATCCGGGCCGTTGTTGGCAGCGAGCCGCGGAAGCACCATCTCCGTCAGCAGCCGCACGCGCCTCGCGTGGCGATAAAAACCGGAGACCGGTTTCGACAGCGCGGCGATGACCTGCAGCCACTCGGCATCGGCCTTTTCACCTTCGCTCAAAAGCTGATGGTACTCTGAAAACGACCCGCACCCGGTTTTTTCCAACCGGTCACTCAGGCGCATTTCCACACATTCGATATCCTGTGGACTGCGAAAAAAGAGGCCTGCTCTTTCCCCGATCAGGCCGCATAAAAGCAGCAGCTGATCGGTCTTTTTTTGTGCCGTGGTCGATGTCATTTTGCCTATCTTAATGGTTCTTTCTTTCTCATTTTGCATTAAAATACATTTGTGGCAAATTTTCCCGAAGATCAGATCGATTTTAAGGTCCTTTACGAAAGCCCGCTTATCGCGGTGAGCGATTACAACTGCCGCATCGAGCGCGGCGGGCCGCTGGGCGAAGAGCAAAACGGCGGCAACAGCATCGTGCTGATGCGCCACGGAGCTTTCTGTAAACATTTCGGAAAAAAGAATGTTACCGCGACCGTTAACCAGTCCGTATTTTTTGCCAAAAATTCCGAGTACCGCGTCAGCCACCCGGCCGATTGCGGCGACCGCGGCACGATCTTTAACCTTTCGCCGCGCATCTTAAAAGACATCGTGCGCGAACTCGACCCCGCGATTGACGAGCGTCCGGAGTACGCCTTTCCGTTTGTGACCGGCCCGTGCGACAACCGGATCTTCTGGCGGCATCGCGAATTTGTCACGCGGCTGGAAACGGCGGAAGCAAATGCTGAAGCAGAAGCGCTCGAACCGCTTTGGGCGGATGTGACCGCGATCCAGCTGATGGCTGACGTGCTGGAATCTGCTTATCGGCAGCACGGCGTCATTCGCAAACATAAACGCAGCGGTACAAATGCCGATCACGCCGAGCGCGCCGAAGCTGCTAAAAACTACATGGCCGGCCGCATCGGCGAGCGCATCACGCTGGACGACGTGGCCCGCGCGGTTCATTCATCGCCGTTTAATTTTGCGCGTATTTTCCAGCAGCAAACCGGCGTGCCCGTTCATCGCTACCTGACCCAGCTGCGGCTGCGCGCATCTCTCGAACAATTGGCCAGCGGCGCCGATGACATCACTGCGCTCGCGCTCGACCTGGGCTTTTCCAGCCACAGCCACTTTACCGAAACCTTCCGCCGCGAATTCGGCTGCACGCCGTCAGAAGCGCGCCGCAACTCTTTCCCCGAAATGAGCAAGAATCTGATAGTGTGATCCTTTACCGTTTTCTAAACTCTATCTATAACGATCGCCAACAAGCGTTGTTAAATAATTTCAAGGAGAAAGAAAATGGAAAACACAAAATGTCCCGTTTGCGATTGGGAAATAAAAGATGGCGGGATCAAAGTAACTGTCGCCGGAAAAGAGATAACCGTCTGCTGCGACGAATGCGCCGCCAAGGCGATGGAAGAGGCGGCGTAACACAAAAGTTCAGAGTTCATGGTTTCGCGTTCAAAGTTCATGTTTAGAACGCTGTTTTCCGCAACAGGAGCATCTGAAGGTTGAACTTCGAACCTCGAACTCTGAACCTGAACTCAGGAGATAAAATGTCACAGGAAAATATAGAAATAATAAAGGCAGGAGCCCCGCAAATTGCGGGGCCTTATTATCATTATTTAGTTGATTTAGCGAAGCGGCTGCTGGGATCGGCGAGGATATTAAACGCTTGTATCTCATCATCGACGAAAAGGTTGCGGTCATTGAAGAAAACTTTTTTCGACCCGGTCGAGATCGTATAGGCCTTGCCCGAAGGAATATTTGAGAAAAGGTAAAATCCGAACGGACTTGTCAGGGCCGAATAGGAAGTACCTATGCCATCCTGAAGAAGCAGGATGGCTCCACTTACCGGAGTGCCGTCGGGATTGGTTACTCTTCCGGAAATTGTCACATTGGGGCCTGCTGCCGGCGCTATCAAACGAATAACGGAGAATTTGGCAAATTCGAAATACACGACGCTGGTCGACGAAAGCCCCGCCACTATCGTTCGACCCTGCAAGTCCATCGCAACTACTCTTCCCCCCTCGTTGGAGCCGACCGTAAGATATCCATCTCCGCTAAAATTCGTATCGAGTGTGCCATCCTTCCTGAATTTGGTTATGGTTTGCACGTACTGCGATCCGCTTGGACTTGCGGACGTTGTGTTACCAACGACGGTGATCCGGCCGCCGGCCGACACCGTTAAGTCATAAGGAGCGTTATTGACACTACCCCAGACATTAGCGGAACCGCCGGTGCCAAAGCCTGTATCCGTCGAGCCGTCCGGATTGAAACTGTAAACAACCCTATTAGCATAGCCCAGCGCAATAACCCGCCCATCAGGGGCTACCGCCACTGATCTGACGCCGGGCTCATCCGTCATCGGGGAAGTGCCGTAAGGAATGCTTTTGATCCCATCGCTATCCCACGTGTTATCGGGGCTGCCATCCGGGTTAAGCCGCGTCAGAAGGTAGGATATCGAAGGAGTGGAACTGGTTATCATCAGGCCGCCAACCATGATCTTGCCGTCTGACTGGATCGCGACGGATCTGCCGCTGGTAGAACTTCCCGGAACGGTCGTCCTGGCGATTCCGCCTTTACCGAATGAACTGTCAAGATCTCCGTTGGTGTCGTAGCGGGCGACAAATTGCTGGGTGGCCGAGAAACCGACCACGACGATCTTGCCGTCGCTCTGGATCGCAACCCGGTGTCCGCGGTCGTTCTCTCCCGCATTAACGTCGGTGGTCACGATGCCTGATGTTCCGAACGAGGAATCAGGGCTGCCATCGGCATTGAGGCGCGCCACTACAACCCGCTCTTCGCCGGACAGGAAAGCGTAGCCGGACATCACGACCTTGCCATCGCTCTGAATAGCGACACCGCCCGCGGCTGTGCCGCTGGTAGCGGCGCCGGGAACAAGTATCAGACCGGTCCCAAACGACTCACGCGTACCGGTTTCGTTTATGCGGGTATAACAGAAAGTGTAATATGTGTTGTTTATGTCAGAGCACGTTCCGACCACCACGATCTTGTTATCGGGCTGCACGGCCATCGCCCTGGTATTGCCTAATCCCATTATCTGAAAGGTCGTTTTGCCTGATCCGTTAAAACTGGTATCCAGTTCAGGTTGAGCAAAAACACTCGTGGTCAGAATAAAACCTATGGTTAGCAGGCTCCAAAGTAAATTTCTTTTCACAGCGTTTCCCGGTTTGATAAAGTTCATCTTTTTTTCCTGGTAAGTTTAATTTCTGCATCAAAGCCCGCCGATCCCGCATCGCCGCTTTGTTTGTAGTGTCAAGTTAGCATTAACTGTCCGCGCAAACTATCACAAAATTGCTAATTCTGTCGGATTGTTGCGCCATCTTGCGAAACGGGTGTGAAAACGATGGCGCGGATGACGTTGGACGGAAGGTGTTCCGTTCCACTTGGGTGGAACTAATGTGGAACACCTGAAACGTTTTTGCAACGCTGTTTTGGGAGTTTTGTAATTCAAAGAACCGCAGCCGGGAGACTGGCGGTTAGAGACTATCTGAAGAAGCGCCCGAGGTGAAGAGCGGTTTTTCTCCGATCGGGGAATTTTGTGTCATTAGCGGCAAAAAAAGACTGAAACCACTTGCCTCACACTAAACTCGCGAAAGAGAATTTTCACCACAAAGGGATCGAGGATCACAAAACGATCGCCCCTAACCAAAGTTTCACAAGTTTCATATTATCAAGAATGGATGGTCAAGGAAGAAGAGCCGGAGAGAACCACCCCGCCCTTCGGGCACCCCTCCTTTGTAAGGAGGGGAGTTTTGTAGCACCTCTTTTTTTAACTCCCCTCCTTACAAAGGAGGGGTGGCGCGCTTTAGCGCGACGGGGTGGTTCTCTTCTTAGTCCCATAGGGACGTAATATTTGTAGTTACTAATGGAGCTTGGGATTATTTTAGAACCTCTGTTCTATAAATATGGCGTCCCTACGGGGCTTTGAAAGTAAGAGCGGGCGCAAGCGACCCTTCCGGACTGCAAATTTATTGGGCTTCAAATTTCATCATTCAAGTTGAGCATCTCTCAGGTCAGGAAGGGTTGCTTGCGCCCGCTCTTTAAAATCTATTGACCGGATTTTAGAGACAAAGCCATATTTTTTAATCAATAAAAAGATACGCCAGGCTGTAATAGCTGGCGTATCTTTGGCCCCCCCTTGCTCGTAAAACCGATTACCAGGGCACTTCCTGTCCCAGATGGATAAATTTACCGGTGTAGCCGTCCGCCGGAAGTGTCGCCATTTCGACCGACGTTTGGGCGCCTTCTGCGAGGCCTAACACTCCGTTTACATTCATGTCGGTTCCGACCGAACCCGGATGAACGGCGTTGACCTTAATCGGCGTGTCTTTGAGTTCGTACGCCAGGTGAATGGTGTATGAATTGAGCGCCGCTTTCGAAGCGTCGTATGCCGGGACCTTAAAATTCCAGATCTGGCTCGACGGATCGGCGTGCAGCGCGTTAGAACCCAGCGCGCTCGAAAGATTTACGATGCGCCCGGCTTCGCTCTTTTTCACCAGCGGCAAAAACGTCTGCGTAATTTTTATCTGGTCGAAAAAATTCGTATCGAATGTCTTGCGAAAAACATCGAGCGAAACATTGCTGGCGGGTTTTACTTCCGGGCCTTCCAGCCAGATGCCGGCGTTGTTGACCAAAATGTCGAGCTTGCCGAATTTTTCTTCGATGTATTTTGCCGCGTCGCTGTGTGTCTTTTCATCCGCCAGGTCGAGATGTATATACTCGGCATCGATGCCTTCGTTTTTCAGTTTCGCCTCGGCCTCTTTACCGCGCTCTTCATTGCGCGCGCCAATTAAAACTTTGATCCCCTGCTGACCCAGCTGGCGCGCTGTTTCAAATCCGATACCCTTATTCGCTCCGGTTATTAGTGCTACTTTGCTGCTCATTATTTTCTCCTCTTGTTCTTTACCGTCTTAAACTCTGCTTTATACCAGCCTCGATAAGACCCGATTGAATTGTTGAAACCACATATCGAGGCTTACTATTTCCGATATCAAATTGGATAAAAGTGACTTCATTTTTTAATTTCTCCCTTCCTTGTTTTTGCGCGCGCCGCTTTAGTACAAACCGCTCCCTGCATTTCCTGACGGGGCGAGGCTTTTGCCAAAGGCAATGAACCGGTTCAATTCCGCTCTTTCGTCAATACTGTTCTCCGGTTGGCCTGAAACGGCCGTGAATTTGTACGGCTGTAAATTAAAATTGAAATTTGCCGGCGCCGGTGCGGCCTGACTGCTGTTTCCGTTTGAAACAAATAGACAGCACTGATCGGGCCCCGCTGAAATGTTGTTGCTTATTACCGTGTTCATTTTCTTCTCTCGCCTCCTTATTCGATGTTCTGATATATATACAATCGTCTATATATATAGGTAAAAAATATATGCCGTTGGCTGCCTCTTAACTGGCGACCGCCATTGTCGAGAGCTGCAAACGCTGCTGCAATTCCGCAATGTATTCGTTCATCAGTTCGCTATTGACCGTCAGATATTTCGATTGCCCTTCGCTTCTTACTTCCAGCAGGCCGGCTTCCTTTAGTTCCTTGATATGATGCGAAACCGTCGGCTGCGAAACGGTGCAGTTTTTTTCCGAAACGGCGCCGCAGCTAAGCTCCTGCTTGGCTGCCGCGATCGTCTGAAAGATCTCGAACCGCCGCGGGTCTGCCAATGCTTTTGCTATCTTTTGAAAACTCTTGTCATCCATTAGGATTAACCTCTGATAGATATATTGACAAACATCTATATACTTGTCAAGCCTTTTTTGAAGTTTTTAGGACAAATATCAAAAAAATAGACCACAAAAGCCTAAGTGTAGTATTTGTATAGTTTAAGTGTTTTAGTAATTTCAATTTTTGGCTCTTGTTTAGTGTGCTTTGTGTGGTTAAACTTTTAATTTCTTATGCTCCGACGACGATAAGATTTTAACCACGAAGCACACCAAACACACGAAAATAGCCGCTCAAAATTTATTCGACTACCACTCTTCGCCGCCGCCATCTGCGCCGCTTTGTTTCACGCCCGCCGCCGAAATACACCATTATCATTACAATCAGATGTGCGACGAACCAGATATTGTCATAGCCCATATTTTGGTAGATGTAGATCAGTATCAAAGCGCGGGGAAGAAAAACGCCAAGTAAAACATCGGCCACAAAAGGAACGGTGTTTTTCGGATACCACTCCTGCAAAAAGTACACCAGCAGCGTGATGCGTGGAAAAAACAGCGAAAAAATCAGAAAATAAATATCCATACCTGAAGTTCCCTTATATCTTATTTACGGCTTTTAGCGTCCATTTGTTCCTTTATTTCAAACCTGGCTAGCCTGCACTTTACTTTTTGTCTTTAACTTCTTACCTTTTAATTTTGCTTCTTCATTTTATGCCCGCGCAAAACATCAATCTCAGGATCTTAAAGATCCTGGTTCATGCCGGATTTTTTCTCTCCGGCATCGCTACCGTTTTGATCGGGCAGATCCTGCCGATCCTGGCCGCCAAATTTTCTCTCAACGACGAGCAGATCGGAAATTTTTTCCCCGCCCAGTTTATCGGTTCGCTGACCGGCACTATCCTGACCAACTGGTTCGGAAAAAAGGACCGGTTTTTATTAGCTTGTTTGATCGGATGTTTTGCGATGGGCGCCGGCGTGCTGATGCTCAATTTAAACAGCATCGAACTTTGCCTGTTGGGATTTTTTATCAACGGCATCGGCATCGGACTTACGCTGCCTTCGATGAATCTGCTGATCCTCGAACTCGATCCGGCCGGGGCCGTCTCACGTCTTAGCGTCCTGAATTTCTTCTGGGGATTCGGCGCTATTCTTAGCCAGCCTTTTGTCGATTACTTTTCACACGGCCAAAATATACTGGTCCCGACGGGAGTTCTGTCGCTTTCGCTTTTGATCGTCGGCGGCGGACTTTTGCTGGTCCCGCCAAACACCGGGCGAAGACCGCCGGCCAGTGACACCCCCGTCGATAATACTTTTGTGCCAATCTGGAAAACGCCGATCGCCTGGACGATCGCGGCATTTAATTTTATTCACGTCGGGTTTGAAAGCGCGATGGGCGGCTGGCTAAAAACCTATACCCAGCGGGTGGATGGAGGCGAAGCGCCCAGCCTTTTTCCGCCGATACTTTTGTTTTTTGTTTTCTTTGTCGCCGGACGCGGTGTGGCGCCGGTGTTCTTTCGTTTCCTCAGCAAAAACAAAATGCTTTTCCTAAGCCTCCTGGTCGTGCTCAGCGGCATGATAGTTTTACTATTTGCGCGTGATGTCGTAACGCTCGGCATTGGCGCGTCTATCGCGGGTTTTGGCACCTCATCCGTTTTTCCGGCAAATCTCTCGCGCTTTACAGAATTTTTTGGCCCGGCCGCCAACCGCCGCGCGACGCCTTTCTTTATTTTGGGCACGCTCGGCGCCGCGCTTACCAACTGGTTCATCGGCTATATCTCAAACTATTCAAGCAGCTTGCGCAATGGGATGTTCCTTTTATTATTCAGCGTGGTGACCTTACTCGTCTTACAGACAGTGCTCGGGTTTCAGCGGCCGCGGGAAACGCCGTAATCGATCTTCTTTTCACTGAGAGATATCTCCCCGATTTTTTTGTCTTTATACATTTTAAATTAAAATCGTTCCCCTATTCTTGCGTTGCCGACCAGATGCCGGCGAAAAACATTGCGCAGTGCGCTGCTTGATTGAAGCCGCATATCGGTATTGTGGGCAGATTCCTCGTCGTTTTCCCAGGTTTCGTTCCACCAGGAAAATCCGTGCAGCATGGGAAGATTATTTCGCTCCAATACTTCTCTCAAAGCAGTGTCAGCCCACCCGGCGGCATCACATTGTGGGTCGGTATTGGCGTTTGGATGATTAAGCGTAGCCCCGAATTCCAGCAGAAAAATAGGCTTACTCCGAGCGATCGAGTGTAAGCGATTATGAAGCTCAATTGCGCGTTGGGAAAACGGCGGACAATCTTCATTTTCAAAAGGCATTTGCGCACCATAGACTGACATTCCCAGCCAATCTACAAAATCATCGCCCGGGTAATATCTTTCCAGCGTATTCCAACTGGTTTCCGGATCATCGTTGTCGTTTCCATGAAAAACCCATGTAATGTTGTCGGCGTGACCGTCATTGCGCATTATATTAACGATCCGTCGATAAGCATTCCGAAACCGTTCTGCGCCCTGCTCTTCGCCATTCCACTTGGCATTCCAGGCAAACCATTGCCCATTTACCTCCGTGCCCCACTCGACTATCAATGGTCGGGCAAATTCTCTGGCGCGCACCGCCCAGGCTCTGATATCGCTGTCATATCTGCCGTTGTTAATGTTACTCAAAGTAAATTCCGGATCCGGAGTAGGATTGTCACTGCTCGACCTCAACATTAAACGAATAAACGGAACTGCGCCCCGGGCGCTTATCCAATTTACTTTATCTAAAGGAAATTCCCTGCTTCTGTACCAGTTGTGAGAAAAATATACCCAGGCTACTCTTCTGCCCGCCGCGGTTTCATACTGATCAACCAATTGAGGTGTGATCTCGTCTTCACTTCCGCTGCTGGCGTCCAAACCGCCGGGGAATACTCCGTGATATATAACGTTAGGTTCTAAATGTATGGGCATAATTTACACCTTCTTTTTTATTCGGGTCGTTAAATGGGGCCGGGTTTAAGACTAATCTACACCACACTAATGTTATGACCAAGAACTTTTTTCCGCCGGTACTTTTGTTCTTTGTTTTCTTCGTCGCCGGCCGCGGAAAATACCGGCCGATCGATAAAAAAGAGCGGACTCTTTTTGAAAGCCGCCCTTGGTACATCCCTGATCTAACCGTTTTTTTAATAGATAAGCGTCACATTAAAATTGTCATTTAGATCGGTTACGGTCGAGCCGTCCACTTGAAGGACAATCTTATGCTGACCGTAGGTAACAGTTGACGGGAAAAAAGCCGGGACCAGCGTTTTATGTGAAACGCCTTCGTTGGTAAACCCTAAAGCGGACCCTATCTTCTGGCCATCCAGATAGAGCGAGATCGAGAGCGGTCCGGCAGCTTGTGACCAGGCGGAACCTGAAATAAAGAAAACTACATTTCCGTCGCCTGCCGTTTGAAAAGGTACGGTGAGCGGCAGCGGGCCGGGCCCTGAGATCAAGGTTTGCATTTTTGCCATAATTTCTCCTGATTAAATATATTAATGAGCCGCGATTCTATCCTGATCACCCTGTACAAGCAAGATTTTTACAAGCAAGATTTTTTCTGCCCGGAGCGGATAGGTTTATTTATCCGAAACGTTATCCACGTCCGCTGCGTAAACAATTCAAAAGCAGGCGAGATCTATGAATTTCACCATCATTCAACTGAGAATTCTGTTTTTCCTGGCCGTACTACTGTTGTCCGGCATGTCGCAGTGTGTGCAGAAGGCCGTGGGACAAACCGCAAGTGAAACCCTAAAGCAAAAACTGCAGGGCCAGCTCGACGAATGGCACAAGAACGGAAAATTCGCCGGTGCGACCGTCGGCGTGGTGATGGCGGATGGAACTTCTTTCGGCCTGGCGACCGGATACTCCGACCGCGACGCAAAAACACCGATGCGCGCTTCCGACCTTATGCTGGCCGGCAGCGTAGGCAAAACTTATTGCGCCGCCGCCGCGATGCAATTGATCAAGGAAGGCTTTTTCAGCCTCGATGACAAAATAGAAAAGCACCTGGGCAAAGAAAAATGGTTTGCGCGCCTGCCCAATGCCAAAGACATTACCGTCCGCCAACTGATGAATCACACCAGCGGGCTGGTGCGCTATGAATTTAAAGAGCAATTCACCAAAGACCTCACCGCCAACCCGGCCAAGGTTTGGAAACCCGAAGAGCTCGTTGCTTACATCCTGGACACCGAGGCGCCGTTTAAAGCCGGGCAAGGCTGGGATTATTCCGATACGAATTACATCGTGCTCGGAATGATAATGGAAAAAACCACCGGCAAGAAATATTACGACCTGGTAAAGGCGCGCGTGCTAAAACCTTTGAAATTAAAGAACACCGTCCCTTCAGACAGCCTGAAGATCAAAGGCCTTATCCAGGGTTACGCCGGAAAAGATAATCCTTTTGGCGGTAAAGATGCGGTGATCGAAAACGGCAAATTCATTATCAACCCGCAATTCGAATGGACGGGCGGCGGAATGGCCGCCACCGCCGAAGACCTCGCCGTCTGGGCTAAGACGATGTACGAGGGTCGCGCATTTCCCCCGGACATGGTTCCGGTCATGCTCGACGGTGTGTCGGCGCCGATGCTCGGCCGCGAAGCAAAATACGGCCTCGGCGTCATCATCCGCCCGACCCGCGCCGGGCTCACCTATGGGCACAGCGGATTTTTTCCCGGTTATATGACCGACATGATGTATTTTCCGGACAAGAAATTCGCCATCGCCGTACAGGTCAATTCCAGCGTTCCGCCGGACCTCGGCAAGCCTCTCGGACGGGTTTTAGTGGAACTGGCGGAAACTATCATAAAAAACTAAGTAGGGAATTAGTTTGAAACCGATATGTCCATGTATTCCTTACCGCGTTAGCGGTGGGTTGAATGTAGCCGTGGATTTTAATCCACGGTGGAATGAAACAAAATCAATCGTCGCTACGCGACGTGTGACATCTTTATTCCAACGACCGTGGGTTAAAACCCACGGCTACTGTCAACGGGCGCTACGCGCCCAAAACCATTTCTAAAAGTCCTGTAGGGACGTTATATTTATAGATCGAGATAATTAAATAAACTTAAGCTCCGTTAGGAGCGACATCTGCCGTTCCTACGGAACTCAAAAATCATTTCCAAACTCGTCGCTACAAATATTTACGTCCCTACAGGACTAAAGAAAGAACCACTCCGTCGCACGAAACGTGCGCCACCCCTCCTTCGTAAGGAGGGGAGTTTAAGAGATCCAAATTAAGATACTACTTAAAAAACTAACATCCGTAACTGATTACTGCTATACTGGTTGCTCCTTTGAACCTGCCTAAAAATTAGCCTAACTGTACCTATATGCCGGAAGAGGATATTCACGTTTCTCATTCAGAAAAAGTTGTCACTAGTTGGTTGAGCGATTTGACGAGCAACAATGTCGCGTCTAATTGGCTTACCGCAATTATCGAATCGGCCGACGACGCCGTCATCAGCAAAACGCTCGACGGTGTCATCACCAGTTGGAACAAGGGCGCGGAGCGCATTTTCGGTTACACCGCCGCGGAAGCCATCGGCCGCCATGTTTCCATCCTGATACCTGACGATCTGCAGAACGAAGAAGTTATCATTATCGGCCGGATAAGAAACGGCCAGCGCATCGACCATTACGAAACCACCCGTAAAAGAAAAGACGGCGAGCTGCGCGATATTTCCCTCACCGTGTCTCCTATCAAAGGGCCGGACGGAACTATCGTCGGCGCGTCAAAGATCGCGCGTGACGTTACCGAAAGCCGCCGCGCCGCGGCCGCCTTGCAGGAACAAAAAGAGATCATCGAGACCATCCAGGGACTGGGGCAATTGCTTTCCGCGGAACTCGAATTGGAAAAGCTGGTCCAGGCTGTGACCGATGCCGCCACTGAACTGACCGGCGCTCAGTTCGGCGCTTTCTTTTATAACGTCTTTAGCGAAAAAGGCGACTCGTATATGCTCTACAGCCTGTCAGGCGTGCCGCGCGAAGCCTTCGCGAATTTTCCGATGCCGCGCGCGACCGAGCTTTTCGGCCCGACCTTTCGCGGCGAGGGCACCATTCGCATCGACGAAGTAAAAAAAGATCCCCGCTACGGAAAAAGCGCGCCGTATCACGGCATGCCGCCGGGACATCTGCCGGTCAACAGTTATTTGGCCATTCCGGTCATTTCACGCTCGGGTGAAGTGCTGGGCGGCCTTTTTTTCGGGCACTCGGAAAAAGCTGTTTTTATTGAACGTCACGAAAGAATCGTTGAGGGAATCGCCGCCCAGGCGGCCATCGCCATGGATAACGCGCGTCTTTTTGAAAGCGCGCAGGCGGCTATTCGCGAGCGCGATGCGCTGCTGTCGCGGGAACAGGAAGCTCGCCAGCAGGCCGAGACGGCCAGCCGTACCAAGGACGATTTTCTCGGTTTGCTTTCGCATGAACTGCGCACGCCGCTCAACGCCATCCTCGGCTGGACGCGAATGCTGAGCACCGGCTCGCTGAATGAGGAATTTGTCGGCCGCGCTATTGAGACCATCGACCGCAACGCCAAACTTCAATCGCGTTTGATCGAAGACATGCTCGATGTTTCGCGCATCATCTCCGGCAAGCTGCGGCTCGATGCGCAGCCGACCGACCTGACGACGGTGATAAATGCCTCGGTCGACACCCTGCGCCCGGCGGCTGACGCCAAAGACATTCGCGTGTACGTGATACTCGATTTTGGCGCGGGAAATGTGCTGGGCGATCCCGTCCGTTTGCAGCAGGTCGCCTGGAATTTGCTTGCGAACGCCATCAAGTTCACGCCGCGCGGCGGCAGCATCCGTATCTCGCTCGAACGCATAAATTCACACGTCGAACTCACCGTCAGCGACAGCGGCGGCGGCATCGCCGAAGATTTTCTGCCCCATGTCTTTGACCGCTTTCGCCAGGCAGACAGCACCAGCAGCAAAAAACACGGCGGTCTGGGGCTGGGGCTTTCCATAGTCCGCCACCTGGTGGAACTCCACGGCGGCACCGTCGAAGCCGCCAACCGCGAAGAAGAAAGCGGCGCCATCTTTACCGTCAAACTTCCGGTAATGGCGCTACGCCAGCAAACCGAGCAAACTGCGGATCAGTCCGAACGGGTACACCCGGCGGCAAATTGGAGTGTGCCGTTTGATTGCCCGCCGGAATTAAAGGGCGTGAAAGTGCTGGCGGTCGAAGATGAAAAGGACGCGCGCGATCTGCTGATTGCCGTGCTGGAGCAGTGCGGCGCTGAAGTACGCACCTGTGAATCCGTCGCGCAAGCGCTGGAGATGCTAAAGGAAATGAAGCCGGATGTTTTGATCTCAGACATCGGCCTGCCGGGAGAAGACGGCTATAGCCTCATTCGCAAGGTCCGCGCCCTCGAGGAAGGCACAGGCCGTCGTCTGCCCGCCGTGGCGCTCACCGCCTTTGCCCGCGTCGAAGACCGCCTCAAAGCGCTTACCGAAGGCTACAATATGCACGTCTCCAAACCGGTCGAGCCCGCCGAGTTGGCGCTGGTCATCGCAAGTTTAACAAATAAGGGAAACCCCTCTTCTTAGGGAATGAATGCTGCGGGGATGGGCTTATCTTCAGCCGAGCCCCAAAAGGCCACCGTCACTCCCGACGTTGAGCCGAGAATGAACCAGGTTCCCGCCGAAGGCCGAAAAACTGCCGGGTCCGTCTTACCGTCTCCGTCATAATCTCCCGGCGCGGGCAGGTCGCCCGACGTTCCAAACGGAAAGGCATAAACACCGAACGTCTCGCTCGTCAGAACAAACCACTCGCCGGTCGACGGGCGAAAAATAGCGACGTCCGTTTTTCCGTCACCCGTATAATCTCCCGGCACCGGTTTATCGGTCGACACTCCGAACTGGAAGGCCAGCAGCCCGGCCGTGCTTCGCTGCACCCACCATTGCCCCAGTGAGGGGCGGTAGATGGCGATATCCGTTTTTCCGTCGCCGTCGTAATCGGCCACTGTCGGGACGTCGCCGTCAGATCCGAACTGTTGGATGTCTATGCCGCCGCTCGATTTTGAGATGAACCAGGTCGCGATCGCCGGACGGAATACCGCAAAGTCGGTTTTGCCGTCACCGTCGTAATCGCCGGGAGCGGGAATATCGCCGGTCGTGCCGAAAGTAAATGAAAAGAACTGCGCATCTTCGCTTCGCTGCACGAACCATTCACCGGTCGCGGGCCGCCAGAAGGCAACATCCGCTTTACCGTCGCCGGTGTAATCGCCCGGCGTAAGCATGTCCGTCGCCTGGCCGAATTGATAAAGGCGGTCGGCGCCGTCACTGCTTTGCAGGTACCACCAAACCCCTACCGAGGGACGGAAGATGGAAACATCGGTCTTCCGGTCGCCGTCAAAATCAAACAGCGGGCGCTTAAAGACAAAATTTACCGTATTGTCGGTGCTGGTCGATACCCGGCTTAAGTTACCGGCCTGGTCTATCGAGCCGCCGGCCGGAACCGTAGCTCTGACGGATCCGCCGGAGATTATATTGCTCACCGCGATATCGTAGGTCGCTCCGCTTCCGGTGACGTTGATACTGGCCAGAGAAACATTTGCCGTCGAAGCGGCCAGGGAAACATCGGCGGAGGTAAATCCTGTTACCGGTTCGCTAAACACAACCCTGAAATTTACCGGAGAAACTGCGGTCGGGTCAGCCTGGCCCGCGGCCTGGTTGATCGTCACCGTCGGTTGAGTGTTGTCCCAGATAACGGTGTTATCCGTGCTGGTCGAAGCAACGCTGAGATTGCCCGCGGTGTCGTTTGCCGCATCAGGTTTGACGCTTAGCCGGATGGTGCCGCCGTCTGAGGAATTTAAGTTATGCACAGAGATCGTATAGGTCGATCCGAGCGTGCCGATCACGTCGATATTTTGCAGTGAAACAGACGCGGTAGAACCGGTAACGGAAATATCGTTTGCGGTAAAATTCGCCACAAATTCGCTGAACGTAACGGTGAAAAGTATCGGCTGCGTATTTGCCGGGTCAGCCTGGCCGGCCGCCTGGTTGATGGTGACCGTTGGCCGCACGGTGTCGTAAGTGACTACATTATCGGCCGTATCGACAGATGCGGCGTTGTTGTTCCCGGCTACGTCCTGTGCCGAATTTGCCAGAATATTTACCCGTACTTCTCCATCTGAGGTGACATTATTTACCGTGACATTGTAAGAGCCGCCGCTTCCGGACAGGAAAGTGCCGGCCGAAGATACGTTAGCGGTCGAGCTGCTCAGCGAAACGGAAGAGAGCGAGACGCCGCTTACGATCTCGTTAAAATTAACGGTAAAGTTAAACGGCTGTGTGTTGACCACCGGGAATTGTGTTACCGGGCGCGTGACCACAGGAAGCGGCGCGGTAGTATCGATCGTAACGGTACAATCATCGCTCTGCGAGCTTGTTTCACCATTTACGATCTGTTGGGTCGCGTATTTAAAGACCCCGTTTGCCGGAGCGGCGGCATCAGTTAGCGTAACGGTACCGGTGACCGCAGCTGCGCTGCCGACCACTGTGCCGTCACGCAGCAAATTTACCGTCGCGCCTTTTGTTACTCCGCCAACATCGAAAGAAAGGTTACGGTTTTTCGTTATATTGTCGCTATCACTTGATCCGCTGTCGCTGGCTGGCTGTAGATCGGGCGCGGCGGTAGGTTTGAGAAAAAAGTAGGCCGCTCCCTGCTTTCCCTGAATACCGATATCTTCTACCGGAGCGCCCACAAAAATTCTGTTGCCCCCCCAGCGCAACACTCTGCCCGAACCTGTCAGAATTACCCGCAGGGATCAATTTGGAACGCTGCGTCCAGGCCGTGCCGCTTCTGGTAAACAAATAAGCCGCACCGGGAAATGGTGTCCCATGAACATTGTTAAAATCAGCTCCCACGATCAGGTCATCGCCGCTTAACGAGAGGCTGATACCGAATTCATCACCTTGCGCGCCGTCCGCGCTAAAAAGCCTGGCCTGCTGGTTCCAACTCGTGCCATGCCGGACAAAGACCGAAACCGTCCCCTGATTAAAAACGGCGGTGCCTACGTCGCCGCGAAACGAGCCGATCGCCAGAGTATCACCCTCAAGATCGACACTCGTTCCGAAGTTATCGGAGTCGTGTCCCTCTGAGTCGATGAGTTTTGTTTGCTCGGTCCAATCCGAGCCGCTTCTTACGAAAACATAGACAGACCCTTGCGCGGCAACTCCTCCCACTGTGTCGGCGGCGTCTCCCACCACGGCATAATCGCCGGAAACGGAAACGCTGCTTCCAAATTGGTCGAACTGCGCTCCGTCAGACGCGATAAGTTTTTCCTGCTCGCTCCATACGCTGCCGCTGCGCGTAAATACGTAGGCCGATCCCTGATTGTCATTGGTATTGATATCGTCTTGCGCCGCACCGACGATCACCGTGTTTCCGGATATATCAACGCCCGTCCCAAATCTATCCAGCTGGGCCCCGTCCGAGGCAACTAGTTTTTGCTGTTGTGTCCAGGTAGTTCCGTTTCTGACGAACACGTAGGCGGAACCGGTACCAAACTCATCGGAGTTGATAATGATCGTCTCGCCGTCGATCGCAACCCTGCGGGCAAATTGATTGCCGGCCGTCCCATCGGAGGCAAAAAGTCTCTGCTGAAACGTCCACGTCGTGCCGCTTCGAACGAGAACATAAGCCGCTCCCTGACTGTCGTTGGCGCCGACGGTTTCTCTCGGCGCGCCGATCACGACGGTATCGCCGCTCATAGCTGCGCTAAAACCGAATCTCCTAATCCCAGAGCGGGGTCGGTTATTAAAAATCTTCCTAATTCATTGGTCAGATCGGACGATCCCGCCAGCTCTTTTTTCTCGCTTAAAAAAGAAAACAATGAATCGAGGCCGGCCTCTTCGCTAAAAACCTTCTGATCTTTCCTTCCCGCAAAACTGGCGGAGAAAGACCCGGTCAGTGCAAATATCAAGACCGCTAGAGTGATTGTTGTCAAATATCCGGCCCGGCCGTAAATTCCGCGGCGGTTTTTATTACAAAATCTGTTCATTTTTAGTACTTCAGGTTCCCTTTGGCGCTTAAATATCCGTTTAACCAAAGGTCTTTTTTATCCACCAGCGCAATCCTACAAAAAGAAAGCGTGGATCTTTGAAAAATTCGGGAGGTTTTCCTTCGAAGGCGTGGCCGACGAATTGGAACAACCACCCTGCTATAAAAAGGACGGTAGGCAAAATCCAAAACCAGGGGATAAAGATCGCCACCAGAAAGAGCGGCAGCGAGACGACGATCATCGGGATGCCGATCTTGTGCGTCAAACGGTTCATCGGGTGCTGGTGCCCGTCAGAATATTCCTCGATCCATTGTTCCCAGGGTTTTCCGCCTAACATATGCTCACACTCCTTTTCCCGGTTTCGGCTATTCTACTGCATAGGCTGTTTGATTAAAAGACATTTATTTGTCGAATAAAAACCGGAACCACGAACCCACACCAAACAACACGAAAACATCTTCTTCTTAGCCTTACCTATAAACTCTTTTTTTGTTATCAAAAGAAGATGATTTGATAGCTCATCAGAGCGGGCGCAAGCGGCCCTTCCGGACTGCAAATTTATTTAGATCTTATATTTACCTTCAAAGCTGAATACCTCTCAGGTCCGGAAGGGTTGCTTGCGCCCGCTCTTAAAAGTTATTCTTCGAACTTTATAGGCAACGTCCTTCCTCTTATTTAGTGTTATTTCGTGTGTGTTCGTGGTTCCAGTCTTTGCGTCAAAACTAAATGCGGTTGAAAAACTTAACTTTCAATCCCTCTTCCAGCTCTTTGGTTTCGGTAGGTTTAAATCCGTCCAAAAAATTTGCGGGCATAAAGGTATCCGCGTCTTCGACCGTGAGCGGAATTTCCGTCACGATCCATTTCTCGATCACGTCGGCAAAGTTTTTAAAGACGTGAGCGCCGCCGATGATATAGATGTCGCGGCCGAAGGTCCGGGCAAATTCCAGCACCTCTTCCTTGCTGAGTAAATGTTTTAAGACGTGGGGCTGATCGCCGATATCCGTCGTGCGGCTGAGCACGATGTTAAGCCGGTTCGGGAGCGGTTTTCCGATCGATTCCCAGGTGGTGCGGCCCATCACCACGGCGTTGCCGCTGGTTGTTTTCTTAAAGAATTTAAGGTCTGAGGAATAGTGCCACGGGAGCTTTCCGCCCCGCCCGATGGCGAGGTTTTTTGCCACTGCTACAATGCCGATCATCGCCATTAGATCATCACCTACGTCATCTCCTAAGCCATTCGTTGGCCGCGGTAAACGCTTATGTCAGAACCTTTTGCCAGCAGCACGGAATCCGGCTCGGCATCGCTGAGAAAATCAAACTGGTCGCCGTAAGTTTCACCAAAATCCACGTCGATCTCGGCATAATTCACATCGGACAATTCCCACTTCGGATGCTCGACCAGGTATTCGTCCGTGCGGTGTTCGCCGCGCCTGGTATAGCCCCAGTAATGCTCGATGATAAAAGCTTCGCGCGAATCGTCGGCCGGCACACCCAAGGAATTTTTGTGTTCAACCAGAATACTGTTTTCGCATTCGCCGCGCGACCAGAAATAAGTGTGGCCTTTTTCAGTGTCTTCGTGCGCGGTGTTCCAGCGTTCGTAATTTTCGCCGTACATTGAATTTGCCACCAGGCAGATCGCCGCGCGCGGCACGATCTCTTTTACAAACACGACGCCGCGGCGGATCTCATTGGTCAATTTTCGCTCGACATAAAAACGCAGATTTATCTCTTCAAAGTTCGTATGAAAAGGGATCTTTATCCCCATCAAGGCGGTGTCGACAAATTTGAACGCCACCAGGCTTAGATAACACTCGCCCTGGTAAAGATCGACCTCCGTGCCGAAGGGGATCAGATCGTCCAGAAGCTTTGGCTCAACTTTGTAATTGGCCATTATCAGGTCCTGCCATTTTGCCGTGAGAAATTTCCTCATTTAGATCCTTTTGTCACGAACTTCACCATTGCGGTGTTAATTTAATACCAGTTTTATTCTATCTCAAAACGAGCCCTGGCAATTATGCGAGCGATCATTTCAGGCATTTTCATTTGTTTTACAGTGTTCTTAGCGACGGCGCAAACACAAGATAACACGCGTGTTAGCGTGACAGTGGTGACGGACGAAGCTGACCCTGTTTTAAATATCCTCGAGAAAAAACTTGCTCGCCGCGAGGTAAGCGAAACAGACTGGCAGCTGCCTTTTTCCAGCGAAGGCTACACCCGTCTGAAAAAACGCGAGTTAAAATGATTTTTTTGTATGACTCTTTAAATTGCCACTAGCTTTAGCTAGAGGATAAATGAAAATAAAATTGAAGTAACAAAGATTAGGCTAAAGCCGGATATAGATCAGTACTTCTAACCACTAGCTAAAGCTAATGGCAATTTATTCACCAGGCTGCTTTTCGTCCTTCACTATACAGCAACCGGCGCGGCGATCTTGGCGTGGGATTGATAGCCAATCAAATTTAAATTTTCGTATTTGAAATTGAGCAGCCCTTCCAAACCCTTCAAATTTTCCGCTCCGGTTATTTCCAGCGTCGGCAGCGGCAGCGGTTCGCGGGCGAGCAGTTCTTCTACTTGCTCGAGATGGTTTGAATAAATATGACAATCGCCGAAGGTGTGGATAAATTCGCCGGCCTTGAGACCGCAAACATGCGCGATCAAATGCGTCAGCAGAGCGTAGCTGCTGATATTAAAAGGCACGCCCAGAAAAGCGTCGGCGCTGCGCTGGTAGAGCTGGCAATGCAGCGTCTCACCGTTATCGATCTTGAATTGAAACAGCGTATGACACGGCGGCAGATCTACCTGCTCTGCCTGCGGCGGGTTCCAGCCGGAAACTATCAGCCGGCGCGAATTGGGATTTTTTTCGATCTCGTTTATCAGCCAAGCGATCTGGTCAAACCCGTTTTTTTCCGGGTATTTACCGCCAAAGCTGCGCCAGAGGTAACCATACACCGGGCCCAGATCGCCTTCTTCACGGCCAAATCGCGCGGTGTGCTCCGCGTCGGCCCATTCCGCCCAGATATCCACGCCCCGCGCACGCAAATTTTTCTCGCTCGTATCGCCGGAAAGAAACCAGAACAGTTCTTCTGCCACCCAGCGAAAAGGCACTCGTTTAGTAGTGACGATCGGAAAACCCGCGCGCAGGTCAAAGCGCATCTGGTGCCCGAAATGCGAGATCGTTCCCACGCCGGTGCGGTCTTCATGCCGCGTGCCGCGTTCTAAAATGGTTTTGAGAAGTTCGTGGTACTGCTTCATTGATTTTTAGATTTTAGATTTGCAATTTTAGATTTGCAATTTCGAGCATACGAAATCAAACTTTACGCGTATGGCAGATCTCGAAGTAAGTTTTAATTCTCCCCAGTGCGGCTGGATGTCGATCGGCTTTACCGCCGGCGCGAATGAGTTTCATACGACGACCGCCCACGCGCCGCACGAACACGCTTTGACCGAATTGCTTACCGTGCTGGCCGATCTGCTCGACCGTGACAAGCCGGCGTTCACACATGTTCTGAGATGGAACCGGGATCCGGAAGAATTCGATTTTGTTTTTCATAAAGCGGGACAAAATGCAAAAGTCGAGATCGTGCAATACCCGACCGACGAACGTGAAGCCGCCGAACGCGAAATCGTATTTTTTTACGAAGGCGCCATCAACGAGATAGCCCGCGCTTTTCACGAAACATTTGCCCAACTCTACGCCGACCGCCACACCGATGAATTTGAATTCAACTGGCGCCAGCCTTTTCCCGCAGTCGAATTTGCGAATTTTGAATCCAAAATTGAAAAAATGCGAATTGTGTAAACGGTTTAGAGTTCAAACTTTAGTTTTGTTCTTCGATCATGGCTGAGACAAGCTAAAGCTTGAACTCTAAACCGTTTTCTATGCGCAAGTTCCTGCTCAGAGTTTTATTCGGCCTACTTTTCGTGATCGTGCTGCTCGCGGGTTGGATCGCCTATGACCTGAACGCTCCGCTCCAGGTCGACATTCGCGACTTTGACGCGGATGAGGTGGCGCGGTTAGACACTGCAATGTGGCGTTCATACTATCGCCGCCAGAGATTTAAACTTTATCGCGAGCTGACCGAACTCCTGCAAAAACAATATCGCTTGCCGTTTTGGCGGCGTCAATTAACTGCTTTCTATGCGACCAAGGCCGCTTTTGTTTTTAAAGACGGAAAAAACCGTGAAGATTATGAAAAGGCCTTGCCGGATGTGGAAAGATTTTACGGCGAGATCCACGATCTGAGCACGACGGATTTTGACCTGCGCAAAGCCGCCAAACTGGAACTCGAATGGTGGATCGTCCACCGCGAACGCAAAAAGTACCAGGAAGGCGACCTCGCCCGCGCCCTGGCCGAAACCGCCGCCGCCGTCTATAACCAACCAGTAGAAGACTTTATGGAGCACGGCACCTTGCGTGCCGAGGCCATGAACATCCGCGATAACAAGGCCGAACAAGGCGGCGTGACCGAGCAAGACTGGCAAAACATCGACGACCTGCTGCACCGCTCATGGCGCTCGCTCCGCGATGCGGTCAACAAGTAAATGTCACAGAGATCTCCAACTCAGCCGATCTTTTTTACAAATTCCTTTGACCAGAATGCTAATGTCTTATGATATCGGTGGTTATATTTTTTTACCGCTTTATTGTAAGTCGATAAAAGTCTGCGCCGATCGCACATAACCTCGATAAGTTTTTCACGGCCATATATTTTTTCGATAACGACATCCATTTGCCAGCCGACGGTATACCAAAAACCAGATCGTCCCTGAACACCGAAAAAAGAAAATCCTCTTTCATTGATCTCTTTCTCCGACAATTTTCCCTCCGATACATCGACTAAAAATTGTTCAACCGTTCTGAGATTGGCATTAAAATCAATGATATCTTTATCCCAGTTGGCCCGCTCTTCCTCGGAAAAGTTTGAGTAAGGATAAATGTCAGGGCCGCCGGCTGCCGCCAAGGTGGCAAACCCTTCACCAAACGGGCTAAGCCAAGTTAAAACTTTTTGTATATCGGGTGAAAGTTTTTTAATTTCTTCTTGTTGTTCTGAGGTGGCACATCCGCTCCCGAAACCAATGTGATGAAGTTCATGGGCCAATATAAGTTCAAATTTTTCCTTACTGGCCGCCGGGTCTAGATAAAGAAAAATTGCCGGGTCTTGCGGGTATTCAAATACAAAATTGTTCGGCCTGGGTTTAATGACCGGGTAAATTTTAGCCCTGATACGTGAAATGGCGGGCAAATATGCAAATGAACGTGCGGCCACCTCGTTAATATTCGCTTGTTTCCATTTGGCCAATGTTTCCGCCAAAGAGTTTCTTTTTTGCATGATCTCTCCGGAAAGAGCAAACTCTCGAAAGGTTAGATCGTCGAATGGACGCGACATCGATAGCTCCCGCTTTTTCAAGCGAGTGTAGCCTTCGCTGGAGAATACTTTTTGCCAGTCGGATTCAGTGATTTCCTGACCCAGGTTTTTTTTCGCCAGGATATCCAGAACGGCGTCCGCTTCGTCGGTTATTATCCGGACATCCAAACGGGACGAGAAATGCACCTGGCCCGTTGTAGAACTTTGTAAAATGCAAATAAGCGATGTAGTAGAGATCAGAAATAAAAGAAACTTTTTCATGTCCGTAATTTGTCGAAAAACAGCTCAGATGATCCGCAGAATATGATTCTTAAAAAAAGAAACACCGCGCCTTGTTTTTTTATGACACTGCCCTGCTTAAGGAATATACTTAAACGGGCTTACGCTTTCTTAACTGGATTGAGAAAATACCCTTTTTCGTGTAATTTGTGTAATTCGCGGTTTTTACGATGAAAGAAAAACTCTTAGACCTGCTCGCCTGTCCCGTTTGCGGCGGCGATCTTTTATTGGCTTCGGCTTCGGAACATGACGGCGGCGAGATCGTCACCGGCATTCTCTCCTGCCAAAAAAATTCGCACGAATACAAAGTAGTGCGCGGGGTGCCGCGTTTTGCCGACCTCTCGAAGATCGAACAGGACAAGGCCGACACAGCCGAAAACTTCGGCTGGCAGTGGCAGCATTTCACTCAGGAAGACACAAAATACGCCGAACAATTTCTCGGCTGGCTTCAGCCGGTAAAACCCGACTTTTTCAAAGATAAGGTCGTGCTCGAAGGCGGCTGCGGCAAGGGCCGTCATACCCGCCTCGCCGCCGAGTGGGGCGCCAAAGAAGTGGTCGGCATCGATCTGAGCGCCGCGGTCGAATCCGCTTTTGCCGCGACCCGCGATCTGCCAAACGCGCACATTATCCAGGCCGACATTTTCAAGCTGCCGTTAAAGCGCGCCTTTGACTATGCCTTTAGCGTCGGCGTGCTTCATCACACGCCCGACCCGAGAAAGGCTTTTCTTTCGCTCGCCTCGAAAGTGCGGCACGGCGGGCACATTTCCGCTTGGGTCTACGGCGCGGAAAATAACGAGTGGATCACAAATTACGTCTCGCCGCTGCGCGAACGCTTTACCTCGCGCATCTCGCAGCCCGTTCTGCTGCAGCTTTCAAAGCTCCCGACGCTGGCGCTTTTCCTCGGCACCAAAATGCTTTACCGCCCGGCCAACAAACTCGCGCCCGGTGCAGCTAAGTCACTATTTTACAATGATTACATGAATCATCTCGGTGGCTTTGGCTGGCGCGAACAGCACAACATCGTCTTTGACCACCTGGTCGCCCCGACCGCGTTCTATATTTCAAAAGAAGAATTCGCAGAGTGGTGGAAAGAGATCGGCGCCGAAAATGCCGAGATCACCTGGCACAATCAAAATTCGTGGTGTGGTTTTGGCGAGGTTTTGTAGCACCTCTTTTTTAACTCCTCTCCTTACAAAGGAGGGTGGCGCGTTTTAGCGCGACGGGGTGGTTCTCTTCTTAGTCCCGTAGAGACGTAATATTTGTATATTTTAGAACCTCTTAGCGTCCCTACGGGACTAAGAAGTAAGAGCGGGCGCAAGCGACCCTTCCGGACTGCAAATTTTATTTACTTGAATGTTTATTATTTATCACGCGAGCTGACCACCTCTCAGGTCAGGAAGGGTTGCCCCGCGCCCGCTCTCGATTAAAGCTCTTTGAGTTCGGGGTAAAATTCGAGGGCGTCTTTCGCCGACATAAACGCTTCTTTTTCGATTACCGGCCAGCGCGTATCGGTGGTTGGAACGGCCTTGCCGTTTTCGATCCATTTAACGAGTTTGGCGTCCTTGAGATAAAACTTATCGTTGACCGGAAGCGTGATCTGGCTGCCGCGCACCACCGATTTGAATTGCCGCTTGGTCAGCTTCAGCTTTACAAACAGGACGGGTACATCCGATTCATAATATGCATCTTCGACCCACCATTTCGGGTTGGCGCTGCTGCTCCAGATGGTGCGAATTTTTACGACCTTCGTTCCCTGCTTGTAGACAAGGTAATCGTAACCGCTCGAGGCATCCTCGCCCACGCTGTATTTTTCCACCTTGAATTTCTTGATGTTCGCCGCGAAACTCTTGTCGGCCGAAACATCCTGCGCCGCGGCCGCCAGCGAAAGAAACGCGATCATCAAAAATGCCAGCATTATTTTCATATATTGTTGTTTTCCCATGTTGGCCTGTTTAACCCATCTTATCCGGCGATTATACACAAAAGGCGCTTTCTCATTAATATGTAAAAGCCACAGATAATTTATTCGCCACAAATGACACGAATTAAAAATTCTCTATTCGTGTCATTTGTGTCATTCGTGGCCGTATCCGTAACTTTAGTTGTAAGAAAGAGGCCAATTTCTCCGGCCTCTTTAATATTTATCTAGGGGCAGTTCGGTGTCTGGTTCCAATTGCCCGCGCCCATTTCAGCCGTGACGATCTGGCCTAATAAAGTCACCCCAGTCGGTTCTGCCGCCCCTTCAGGGCTAACATCAAATTAATTGTTCTTACCCAGGGCTGAAGCCCCGGGCTATTCTCTACAGTCCGCTACGCGGACATACCGTTTTCAAATTGACCCACTGCCATCGGTCCCGCGATCGGCGGCTTTTCAGTTTTCGTCTTCTATGACAAGATTAATTTGCGATGAGTCAAGGTCTGGCAAAAGAGATGGAGCAGCACACCTACGGCATTATGGACGAGGTGGAAGGTTCGCATTGGTGGTTTGTCGGGCGGCGCGCCATTCTGGAAAGTTTTCTCAAAAACATAATCCAAAATCTAAAATCTCAAGATCCAAAAATATTAGATGTTGGCTGCGGCACCGGAGCGAATCTTGAGATGCTCGCGCAATTCGGCGAGGCCGAGGGCGTTGACGTCTCGGACGACGCGCTGGAGTTTTGCCGGCAAAAAGGCTTGAAGGTGCAAAAGGGCCTGGCGGAAGAAATGCCTTTTGCCGATAAAAGTTTTGACATCGTGACCGCGCTCGATGTGGTCGAGCACCTGGATGACGACATTGCGGGATTAAAAGAAATGAACCGCGTGATGACGGACGAGGGGCGCGCGCTGATCTTCGTTCCCGCGTTTATGTGGCTCTGGGGCGTGCAGGACGATATTTCGAATCATCGCATCCGCTATACAAAGTCGCAGATCGTCGAGCGACTCGAGAAAGCCGGTTTTGAAGTAGAGCGCGCGACCTATGCCAACATCACTTTTTTTGCGCCGGTGCTCGCCGGGCGCACTATCATGAAACTCACCGGGCTCAAACCCGCTTCGGAAAACAACATCAACATCTCCGCCCTTAACGGCCTTTTCGGAAAGATCTTCGCCTCGGAAAGCGTCTGGCTTAAGCGCGCAAATATTCCCTTCGGTGTTTCAATTGTCATCGTCGCCAAAAAAAAGTAAGCGGTGAACCTGCAAGCAGCAAGTAAGAGGTCCATTTTCCGCTTACTGCTTACTGCTTACTGCTCACCGCTTTTTGGCCTGGGCCGTTTCCCTGGGTACTACGGCAACAGGCGTTCGGACGTGGCGCGCCGGCCTTCCGACGTTCCGTTAAAGCTGAAAACCAGGCTGCCGTCCGGCGCGTAGACGTCAACGGTGTAAGGGCCGCTGAGGCGGTCTCCGCGCTGATTTACAAACAGGTTCCAGCGAACACGATAGGTTCCCTGAAATTCCGGCTGGGCGCTGCTGCCGATCACTATTCCATAGAGGGTGACGGCGACCTGGCGGCTGCTGATCTTTTCCCAGACACCACGGGCGGACGTGGTTTGCGGCGTAAGGTATTCGACAAAGGTGTTTTCGGCAAAGGTGCCGTCGGCGTTAAACGTTCCGACCGCATTAAACGGCGCCTGGGTGTCCGTACCGGTCAGCGGTCCGGCGATCCGGGGAAGATTGGTCGCCATCGGCAAATAACCTTTGGCGGCCAGCCCGTCACACCCGCACTCGAGGTCAAAGAGCCACGTTCCGGTTAATTCTACAGGTGTCTGCGGGGCGGCCAATTCTTTTGCCTGCGCCGGGGCCGCTATGTTAAGTACCGTTAAAAATAATGCTGCGATCAATAATGAATATATCTTTTTCACTTTTCTTATCTCCTGAATAATTAATTTTTGGAAAACTCTCGCTTTCCAATGATGTGAATATACCCGTCTCTAAAATTGCGGTAATGACAAAACTCTGATAAAACCGTGATAAAGATCTGCCACAAGTAAAAGCTGCAAAAGCTTGTTTTCTGAAAGCCGTAAATGATGTTTTGCTTTGATAACGTAACGGTCGACGAGAAAAATTTTCGCCTGCAAAAAGCAGGGCGTGTGCGGAGCCTTACGCCGCGGGCCTTTGACGTCTTGCTTTACCTGATAAAACAAGACGGCCGCCTGGTGGAAAAGCAGGAAATATTTGAACAGATCTGGAAAGAAAGTTTTGTCACCGATAATGCCCTGACCCGCGTTATCAAAGAGATCCGCCAGGCCATCGGCGATGACGCCGCCAACCCTATCTATATAGAAACCGTCCCCAAGCGCGGCTATCGTTTTGCCGCCGCACTGGAAAATAAAGCGCAGCTATCTAAAGTTATTACTGCCGCGCCGCCGACTCCGACGATCGCGATTATGCCTTTTAAAATCTTTGGCGCCGGCGAAGATGGCGGCGGTGGAGATGAGTTCCTGGGAATAGGAATGGCCGACGCGCTGATCACGCGGCTGAGCAATAGCCGGAAGGTGGCCGTGCGCCCGACCAGCTCGATCCTGCATTATGCGCAAACTGAAAAGCCGCCGGGCGAGGATTTTACCGATATTTTTTCCGTGGAAGATTCAATTGCCGAGCGCGTGGCCGAAGCGCTGTCGCTGCATTTGAGCGCCGACGAAATATCGCTGCTGAAAAAACATTACACGGAAAATCCCGATGCGCACGAAGCTTATCTTAAGGGCCGCTTCTACGCCAATAAGTTCACGCTCGAAAACTTTCATAAAGCCATTGGGTCTTTTGAACGAGCGCTGGAATTCGATCCGGATTATGCGCTGGCCTACGCCGGGATCGCCGAAGCGAATTGGATCGCCGCCGATCTTTATTTAAATCCAAAAGAAGCGCTGCAAACGGTCAAGGAAAAAGCGGCGACAGCGATCGAGCTCGATCCCAACCTTGCCGAAGGGCACACTTTTTTTGGCGCGGCGCTGCAAAGCATTGACTGGAATTGGAGCGAAGCCGAAAAACATTATCGCCGCGCGATCGAGCTCAATCCGAATTTTGCGCCCGCGCATCAATGGTACGGCTGGCTGTTAAGCGTGCTTGGCAGGCATGACGAAGCCATTGTCGAATCGGAAATCGCCAAGCGACTCGATCCTTTTTCGATCGGCGTAAATTGGTTTCTGATCGTTTCCTACGGATTCGCGCGGCAGTTTGAAAACGCGGCGGAAAAAGCGCAAACCCTGATAGATATCCAACCGTATTTTTGGGGCGGGCACTGGTCGCTCGGTTACTGCTGCACGGAAATGGGCAAGTATAGGGAAGCGCTGCGGCATTATAAGAAAGCCGCGGAAATGGATAGCTCGCCGATGATAAGCTCTGCCATGGCAACGGCTTACGCGCTATCGGGAGAAAAAGATAAAGCCCGGGAATTGCTCGATGAATTAAAGGAAGCGGAGAAGACCGGCTATGTCCCACCGTATTACATGGCGATGATCCACGCCGCATTAGACGAAGCGGACGAAGCTTTTATCTGCCTCGACAAAGCCTTTGAAATGCGCGACAGTTCGCTCTCTGCCCTGAAGGTCGATTCCAGGCTCGACGGACTGCGTAAGGATAAAAGATTTAAAGCCCTGGTTAAAAAATTAGGGCTGAAGTGATTTTTAGAGCGATAGCTCTTGTCAGAACCGGGAGCCGTAGCGACCGGGTTTAGGGTTCAAACTTTAGTTTGTCTTAGCTGCTATCTGCTTTTATAAATTGCCACCAGCTTTAACTAGTTGTTATAAATTTGCTGGTTTTATGACCGGCTTTAGCCGAAATCTTCATTGGGCTAAAGCCCGCTGTGATTCACTTCTTTATCCACTAGCTAAAGCTAGTGGCAATTTATTACTGCAAGTTACCCGGTCGCTACGGCTCCCGGTTCTGACAAAAAATATGCTGAATTCTAACCCGCCTTATTTCATCACCATCCAAAAATCTCTCGGATACAACCGGTACAATTTCGTATCGGCGCCTTCTACCGATCTCAGGTACGCTTCATAGGCGGCCATTTGTTTTTCCGGGCCGATGACAAAAAAGTTTGAGCCTGCCACGTCTTTGCCGCGCATGCCGTAACCGGGAAACACCCGTTCATAGACACGGTCTTTTCGTTTGAACAATTCCGCGGAAAGGTTAGGGATCTTTCTTGCCTCGAGGATCGCGCGGCGAAAACGCGAGACCACTTCGGGCGTAAAGCCGTCAGCCATATTGCTTGCCATCGCTTCGCCGCGTGCCTCATACGGAGAAGAGGCGCGTGAATTAAAAGCCAGCGCGGTCACATATTCACTAAGCGGCGTATCCAGCGGGCGTTTTACTTCGCCCATGGCAAAGCGCAGGGTCTGCGGTATCTCCGGAGTTCGCTCGGCGTAGTAACCCATCAGGCCGGTTCCCGCGCTGCTCGAAATTCCATTGCTGTAGGCCAGCCCGGCGCCGATGGTTTTAGAAAATACTCCATGCGCCCCGGCGCCCGAGTAAAGCTTGGAAGCGAGAAAATCCAGGATCTTATCGCGATCGTTATAGTCGGCGTAGTTAACCAGTGTCGCGCTGTTGATGATCACGCCCCCGGCCATGTTCGGCGCCATAAGCCCAGCGTATACAGGTTTTGCCGATGCTTCACCACGGCCGGACAGGCGTTCTTCGATGCGCCGCGTCGCGGCAAAATTGGTCCTGGCGTTTTTCGCCGTATCGAAACCGCCCAGCAGGTCCGCAAAGCCCGGTTCGAGTTTCTGGCGCGTCGAGGCCGAGCCGATATAAAACAGCCGCGCGTCATTCACATTGAGCAAACGGCGGCGAAGCGTGTCCAGCTGCGCCAGGGTTTTTTCCGGTCCTTGCGCAAGGTCCTGCCTCATCTCATTGCACAGGTACGCCCAATCAGCCGCGAGCGAAGAGTCGGGAATATCGCCCAGCGTCTGGCCCAGATCATTCGCCGCCTCTTCCGCCAGTTTGCGGGCCGCGGGCGGCAGCGCGTTCATTTCATCGTAATGAGCTTTCAAACCGGCGCTGATCTTTTCCGCTTGCGCCTTGTCGCCGCTCATGGCGGTCAGAAGCGTTTTTAATTCGTCGCGACTACCTTTGGCCGCGGCGAATTTCGTTAAATAGCCGTCAATGGCTTTGGCATCCGCCGCCGTGCCGGCGTCTTTTAACATCCACCGCAAGCGCATCGCGTTATGCGTCTGCGTCAAAAACGAAGTGGTCGCCAGGTACAAAGGCTTATTTTGATTGCGGTAAGCATCCGCCGGGTTATTCACCCACGCTTCTTCCGAGGCCTGCATCATGCGGCGCAAACCGCTGAGCTGCTGATCGACGACGTCGCGTATGCGGGGAAGATTTTCCTTGCGCCAGTTCGGCGCCTGCAGGATAAGCTTCATCCACGCGACAGCGCGCGCAGATTCGGCCGGGTCATTTCCCGAACCCGTCACTTCCAATTCGTACCGGTCGGAAGCGGCAAAGACATCGTACCCTGCGCCGAGGTCCAGGATCTCTTTGCGCAGCATTTCCGACATCTCTTCGTACGAGAGCGCTTTGCCGTCCTTGATCACGCCGGTGCTGCGCAGCAGACCGGGCAGCGAAGAAAGATAGACCAGCTCGTTTTCCGGCACGCTGTCTAGCCGCAGCGCCAGCCCGCTGGTCGCGCCCGTCATATTGTCAAAGGTCGAAGCGCCCAGCTTTACTTTGCCGATCGTCGACTCTTTGTAATCGATCTGATCGTCTAGGGTCAGCGGCGGATTTTCGATGAATTTCGCCGTGCTTCCCTGTTCCAATTTTTCCAGCTCAGCGGTGGTCGCGTCGTATTCGGCTTTGTATTTTCGTATCGCTTCCTGGTCGTCGCTCACGCCGTATTTTGTTTTCAGACCGGCCACTTCCGCATCGGCGCGCGCCTTTCGGGCCAGCTGCTCTTGCTGGATCAAGGCGGGATTGGCTTTGCCCACCGCGCCGTAAGGTTTGGTTTCGGCAAATTTCCATTTCGCCAGGTAATCGCGCCAGAAATTTTTACCGCTCGCCAGCAGCGCCTCGGCTTTTGCCATCGCCGGTTTCATCGTTACAGATTTGCGAAAATCATTTTCGGTGTTGAGATAACGCGTTTGCCACAGCCAGCCGTAACCGTTGCCGCCATTGCGAAAACCGAATCCCGGCGGCGTGTTGACGAATTTGGAAAGCGAGCGGCGATAGTTCGTCAAGGAGTTGCGAAAACGGTCGTTAAATTCTTTTAGCTCAGGTGAATTGTCTTTAAAAGCTGCGATGCGCGCGAATTCTTCCGTGATCTTTTGCCTGACCTGAGTTGCTTTGTCGGTGGTCAGGTTGGCGGCGGGCACGTCCGACAATACCACCCAGACGGGAAAACCGGGCGAATCGTCAATATAGCTGTAGACATTTTGCGCGCCCGTGTCCATCTCACGGGTTTTACTGTCGATGAATTTTTTGTAGAGATTGGTGTTGGCGTCGCCGGCAAAAACACCGAGGAAATTATCCAGCAAAAGCTTTTCGGAAAGATCGAGTTTTTGATTAGCCGGGTAGGTGAAATACATCGACGACGGCTGCTGCGCATTTTCGCTGGGAAATTCGATCGTGCGGACCGTGCCCGGCTCCGCCGATCTTGGCGTGGGCAGTTTATCGACGGACATATAATCGCGCTTTTCGGTTTTAGGCTCGGCGGCCACAAAAGCGGCGTCCATCCGTGTCAGCACGGTATCCAGCGTCATATCTTTCGGCACCGAAACCACCGCGCCCATATTTCCCAGGTGATAATTTGTTTCGTGATAGCGCTTGATATCGTCGGCGGTCATTTTGCGAATGCCGTCCGGCGTGCCCCCGGCATTAAACGACAACGGATGCGCATCGCCATAGAGCATTCTTAACGACGCATCATAGAGCCGGTAATCCGGGTTATTAAGCGAGCTGCTCATTTCGTTATAGACCGAACCTTTTTCTTCCAGCCGCAGCGTCTTGTCGGGATTTTCGGTGACGCCCCAGTTGCGAACCTCGCGGCGCACCTCCTCTTCGGTGTAATCCGGATGCAGCAGCACATCCATATACTCCGCGAAAAGCGCGTAAAACGCTTCGGCACCGCCGGCCGTGTTGAATTGATAATTCGTGTAGGTCTGGTAGGTGGAAGCATTAGATTGCGTAAGCGACATGCTCTCCCGCACGTTAATGTTGCGTCCTTTGTTACCCTTGCCGATCAGCAGGTGTTCCTGTGTGTGGGGTTCGCCCATGTCGGAGACTGTAAAAGTATTGGCGTAAATATAACCTTGCGGGACACTCTGGATCTGCAGCAGGTCGAGCATAAATCCGGTTTGATTATGAATAAAACGGCCGCCGATGGGCTTATCTACGTCATCCAGATAAATGGCTTCAGTGCGAAAACCGTGGATCACCTGGCCTTTTGTCAGGCTGTCGAAGGGATTTGCGCCGCTCTGGGCGCCCTGAGCAAGCGCCGCCGGAATCTGGCCGCAAATAAGCGTGATCAATAATAAAAATGCCGCGTAAAACGTACGGTTTCTAACGTTCATTTACTTGTCTCCTGCTGTTTTAGAAAGTTTCAGATAGTAAACACTTCAAATCGGATGTTTATGACAGATGTTACTTGTTGTTTTTACGCTGCTTTACGGGCTTTTGTTTCTGCGCGTAGCCGCGCCAGCGGATACGGCCACGAATGTCACAAATAGCACGAATAGAGCATTTAATTCGTGTGATTCGTGTAATTAGTGGTAAATAAAGCAAAGCCATCCCCCCGGCTCTCGCCCAAACTGTATTTTTTCGCTGGAAAAGCTTACATTATTAAGTTTGTTGGTCTAACCAAATGGAAACGAAGCCTGAAATATCACTTTTCCTGCCCGTCCTGGACGAAGAAGAAAATCTGCCGCTGATGCATCAGAAGATCGCGGCGGCGCTCGACGCGCTCGGCAAACCGGCCGAGGTGATCTATGTCGACGACGGTTCGGCGGATAAAAGCCTCGCGGTCTTAAAAGAAATAGCGGCCGGCGACGAGCGCGTACGCGTCATCTCTCTGCGGCGCAACTACGGCCAGACGGCTGCGATGTCCGCGGGCATTGACGCCGCGCGCGGTGAAATTCTCATCCCGATGGACGCCGATCTGCAAAACGACCCGGCCGATATCGCCCGGCTGCTGGAAAAGCTCGACGAGGGTTACGACGTTGTCTCCGGCTGGCGCAAGAACCGCCAGGACAAGATGCTGACGCGCAAGATCCCGTCGCAAATCGCCAACAAGATAATTTCCTGGATCGGGGGCGTTCACCTGCACGATTACGGCTGCTCGCTCAAAGCCTACCGCCGCGAAGTTTTGCAGGACGTAAAACTCTACGGAGAGATGCACCGCTTTATCCCGATCTATGCCAGCTGGGCCGGCGCCCGCGTAACCGAGATCCCCGTCGAGCACCACGCCCGCACGATGGGCAAATCAAAGTACGGCCTTTCGCGCACGGTCAAAGTCGTCTTCGATCTGATCACCATCAAATTCATGGCCGAATATCACACCAAGCCGATCTATGTTTTCGGCACCTGCGGCCTGATCGCATTTCTTGTTTCCATTCTCGCCGGGCTCTATGCGGTCGTCTTAAAACTTTCGCGCTACGTCGGCCTGCCCGAACGCTATCATGCGGACTTTGTCGAAACGCCTTTGCCGGTGCTGTGCATCGTCATGTTTGCCATCGCGGTCCAGTTTTTCCTGATGGGGCTGCTGGCTGAATTATTGGTTCGCACCTATCACGAATCGCAGGACAAGGCGATCTATGCAATCAGGGAGAAGATAGGATTTTTGAAGTAGGCGGTAGCAGAAGGCAGTAAGATCTGCTGCCTTTAACTGCCCACTGCTGCTGCTTTACTGCCAACTGCTATGTGCGGAATTACCGGCTGGGCAAATTTAGACGCTAGCACTCCATCGCAAACCGGCGACGAGGCGGTGCTGCATTCTATGTGCGAAGCCATCCGTCATCGCGGCCCCGATTCTGAAGGGTTGTGGGCCGACGCCGGGATCGCGCTCGGCATGCGGCGGCTTTCCGTGATCGATCTCGCTACCGGTGATCAGCCGGTTTTTAGCACCGACCGCTCGGTCATCGTGATGATGAACGGCGAGCTCTACAATTACCGCGAAGTCCGCGCCGATCTGCAAAAACGCGGTTACAAATTCGCGACAAATTCCGACACCGAAATTTTGCCGCATCTTTACTGTGAGTATGGCGACGATATGCTCGAGCACGTCAGCGGTATGTTCGCTTTCGCGCTGTGGGACATGCGGAAAAAACGCCTGCTGATAGCGCGCGACCGCTTTGGCGAAAAACCGCTTTATTACGGTGTGTTTAACGGCAAATTGATCTATGGTTCGGAACCCAAAACGCTGCTCGCGCACCCGGATGTAAAGGCGGAATTAAACCTCGACGCGCTGCGCTCATTTCTTTCGTTCGATTATGTTCCCGCGCCGCAATCCATCTATCGCGGCATCAATAAACTTCCCGCCGCGCACAAACTGGTGCTGGAGAATGGCGAGATAAAGATCGACCGTTACTGGTCGCTGAGTTTCAAAAAACCTGACGAAACGCCAACTATAAAAGAAGCGGCTGAGCATTTAAAAGAGCTGCTTTCAGATGCCGTGCGCCGGCAGCTTGTCGCCGATGTTCCGCTGGGCATCTTGCTTTCCGGCGGTGTCGATTCGTCAACCATCGCCGCATTAGCGGTGCGCCACGCCACCGAAACGGTAAAAACTTTTTCCATCGGTTTTGAGGAAGATTCTTTTGACGAATCGAAATTCGCGCGCGAAGTTTCGCGTCATCTCGGCACCGAGCATTACGAAGACCGCTTAAGCGTCGACACCGCGGCGGAACTCACCAGCGAGATCGGCCACTGGCTGGATGAGCCGCTCTCTGACGGTTCGCTGCTGCCGACTTTTTTGCTCGCGCGTTTTGTGCGCCGGCATGTGACGGTCGCGCTGGGCGGCGACGGCGGCGATGAAATTTTTGCCGGCTACCCGATGTATTACGGCCACCGCATGGCGCAGATCTACGACCGCGTTCCGCGCATCTTGCGTAAAGGCGTGATCGAGCCCCTGGTAAATAGTTTGCCGGTCAGTTCAAAAAATCTTTCACTTGATTACAAAGCGAAGCGTTTTATCCGGGCGACAAATTGCGACCCCGTCACGCGCCATCATTCCTGGTTCGGTTCGTTTTCTATCGATGCGCAGCGCGAGTTATTGAACAAGGATATTCTCGCAAATACTTCTTCCGATATTTATCGCGGCGCAAAAGATCTGCTGGAAACCTGCGACGCCGAAAACCGCGTCGAGCAGATGCAGTTTCTCGACATGAATTTCTACATGGCGGAAGATATTTTGACCAAGGTCGATCGCGCCGCGATGGCGGTGTCGCTCGAAACCCGCGCGCCGTTTCTCGACCCGCGCGTGGCGGAGTATGCCGCTTCGCTGCCGCCTGGTTACAAATTACATGGCAGCAAAGGGAAGTATGTCCTCAAAGAAGCGGTGAAGGATCTGCTGCCGAAAAGCATTTTGCAGCGGCCGAAAAAAGGGTTTGGAATTCCCATTGCGCAGTGGCTGCGCGGCCGTCTTAATCCGCTGATGAACGATCTGCTGTCTCCGGAAAGATTGAAAACACAGGGATTATTTGAGCCTGCTTATGTCAGGAAGCTGATCACCGAGCATGAAAAAAGCGTCGCCAGCCATCATAAAGAACTCTGGACGCTGTTGGTCTTTCAACTCTGGTACGACAACTTTTGTCAGAACCGGGAGTAAACTCCCCTCCTGCCAGAGGAGGGGTGGCAGCCGCTTCGGCTGACGGGGTGGTGGGAGTGCGACCGGGTTTCGGTTCTACCAGAGACATTGAGATTTTAACTTTAGTTTGTTTTTTGATTTGAATGAGTTACCCGGTCGCTACGGCTCCCGGTTCTGACATCACCGCTTTATCCCATACACATAAAATTTTCCCTGCTCGTCATATTCCGTGCGTACCACGCTCATCCCGCATTTTTCCAGCACCCGTTTCGAAGCTTCGTTGCCGGTATCGACGGTGGCGTAAACCGTCTTGAGTTTTAACTCCTCAAAACCGTAAGCGACCAGGCGCATTGCGATCTCCGTGGCGTAGCCTTTTCCCCATTCGTTTTTCGCCAGAACGTAACCGATCTCCGTTTCGTGTTTATACTCGGGCCGCGGGCGAATACTGGCGTTGGCGATAAAGCGGCCGTCTTCCTTGGCCAGGACCGCCCAGATTGTTTTGATCCCTTTGGGGTAAAATTCGTCGACCAGGCGGCGCCATAATGCATCGACTGCCTCGCGGCTCAGCACTCCTTTATCGACGTATTTCATCACCTCTTCATCGGTGAAAAGCCTGGTAAAATCCCCGCGCAACTTTTCGCTATAAAGAGTGAATATCAACTTTTCAGTTTCGAATTTTTCCATAAAATAAAAGCCCCTGCTTTTTATGGCAGAGGCTGTATTTTGACCGCGAAATTTTGCCGAAAAATTTACTGCGATACGATCGTGAATTTTTCGCTCGGCTCCTGCATCTGGCCGGTCACCCGGTCTTTGATACGGATCTTCAGTTCATACTCGCCGGCGTCTAACTGCGACGTCGGAAGCAAACGGGCCAGGGTCAGCCGCTGCCCGGAATCGCTGAGGCCCGACCAATCTTCGGATTGACGCAAGAGTTCCTTGCCGCCTTTTGACAGCACATATTCCACGTCCACCGCGGGCCGCAGCGTCGTCTGGTCGATACCGGTGTTATAAACCTGCATATAAACCCCGACGTCCTGGCCTCTCTTATAGATACCGGAAAGATTCGGAATGACCTTTTTATCGCCGATCACAAACTGGCCGCCGATATCGCGATCGGTGGTGCTGTAAAGACGGGAAGCAAGGATCAGCGTCGAAGTATTGAGCTTGCTGGCTTCATATTTCGGGACCGTGAACCCCTTGCTGATGATGCCGCGATTGCCTGATTCGACATCGCGGACCACGACATCCACTTTGTAAGTGCCGGGCATCAGCACATAGCCTTTTTGATAAACAGACTTCCGGTCTTTGACCTGCGCCAGGTCTTCGGCGGTCGAATCCGCCGTAACGGTATCTTCGAAAATCCCCGTTCGCTTGTTAGACACGCTGGTGATGCGGCCAAAGATGTTCATCCTCGCGGTCGGAACTCCGCCTACTTCCTTGAACACCAATTCCCGGTTTTCCGCCTGAACGGTAAAGGTGACCATCACGCGGTCGTCCGACTGGCGGAAGAAATCGACACGCATTCCGAAATCGAGCGGGTTATTATCGATCAGCGCCGAATCGGTCAAAGCCGCTTGCAGATCGTTGAATTTAACTTGGGGCGGACGCTGCAGGGCCGTGATGATCTCCATCCGGCGGAAGGGCGCATCCTGCTCACGCATATAGTTCGCGCCGCCGTTGCCGGCATTGGTAATGCGGTCCGCTTTGGTGCTAAACCCTAACTGTTCCGCCAGCGTCAAACCGGCGCCGGGAACTGTGCGCATCGCGTCTTTTTCATCCGGGCTGCGGGCTATGCGGTATTCGCCGGTCCCGGTCGGATCGACAAATTCGATCTCGATGCCGTCGCCGACGTTATCCAGGTGGCGATAGAACCAGACTTCAAAAGGATAGGTGGTCGTCGAACCGCCGCCTTCATAACTCGGACGGTCGTAACCGCCGCCGGTCGGGTGCGTTTCTTTTTCGTCCGGTTTGCCGAAGGTTATATAGATACGGCCGCGGTCGGTTTTCCAGCCCGGGATCCCGGAAGAGAAGTGTTCGTTGGAATAGGCGATACGCTCGTAATATTCTTCGCGAAATTCATTTTCCTCGGTGTCCGGGTCCGGATCGCGGCGGCGCCAGAAATTTTCGATAAAATTTTCGCGCTCTTCATCTGTTTGAAGCTGTTTAAAGGCCCGTTTTTCTTCCGACGTAATAATGTAAGCTACATCCTTCTCGAGCCAGTCCTTGTAAGCCCTTTTGAGTTCCGGCTTAACGTTGCGCACTTTTTCACTCGGATCGACCGAGGGCTGCGGCTTCTGCGCGAAGGCAAAAGACGAGGCCAGAGCGGTTAGGACAACAACAAAAATAATATTGCGGATTTTTTTCATTTCAGACATAAAAGCGATCTCCCGGCTATTCTCGGCAGTCTTGTAGATTCAAAAGAGTTAATTTTATTCAATATACGCTGCGAAAGCAATAAATTTAGACACTACACCATCTAAAATCAAGATGCATTTCGGCTTGTCTCAGGTTGCCTAAACCCTTATAAACACTTATTCCGGGCGCTATTTTAGGCAAATCCCGCCTGCTCGTCTGTTTTCCGTTTTTTCCCGAAGATAAAAGCGACCAGGATAGAGATCAGGTAAAGAAGCACCATCGGTGCCGAAAAAAGCATCAAATTCGGCACGTCACCGGTCGGGGAAACCACCGCCGCCACGATCAGTATGACGACGATCGCCAGGCGCCAGCTTTTCAATAACATCCTGGCATTGACGATCCCGATCCTCGCCAGGATATAAGTGATCGCCGGCATTTGAAAGATCAACCCCATCGCCAGCATGATCAGCGTGATCAGATCGAAATAATCCGTCGCCTTTAACATCAGCTGAAAATCCTGGCCGAGCCCGAGCAGGTAAGTCACCGACGGCGGAAATAAAACGTAATACGCGAACGCCATGCCGCCGATAAAAAATATTGACGAAAGCAAAATAAACGGCGTCACATAACCGCGCTCATGTTTGTAAAGCGCCGGCGAGATAAATCCCCAAACTTGTAAAAGCAAAAAGGGGACCGAAAGCGCGATCGCCGCATAGAGCGAAACTGTTACATAGAGAGTGAAAGGTTCGACCGCGGTGGTCACGATCAGCTGACCTTCGGCGCCGGGCGCGTCCGACGGTGTTACCGTCAGGTCGAGCGGCAGCCGGACACCCGACGGAATTATTGCGCTGTTGGTCAGGATCTGTTCTGTCGTAAAGACGCCGAGCTTGCCTTCGTTATCGTTACTGACCTCGACATTGACCGACGTTCCGATCGGGACCGTGATGATCCCTAGTTTGCTCGCCTTGTCGAAAACGAATCTGCCCGTATCTCCTTCACGCAAACTCGCCAGCGGCTGGATGGTTTCTTCACCGCTTTTTCCTTCTACTTTTATCTGGCGCGTTTGCGCATAAGCCAGCGCTCTTTGCACCGGGACTGCCAGGAAATTATAGATGCGGTCAGACACGAACCAGCAGAAAATAAAAGCTATTCCGACAAAAAGAATGGAACGGATCAGACGCTTGCGAAATTCGTCTAAATGTTCCAAAAAGGACATTTGCCCGCCTAAATGCTCTCCGCTGCTATCGATTGTTTGTTCCATTTATTAAGGACGGTCGGGCGTGATCACAGCCAGTCTTTTTTACTTTCCTTTACCGTTTCAGCTACCATTTCGGTGGGGGCGGTTTCCTTGATCTGGTCCATTTGCGAGGGCTCTACCTGAGTGACGGTCGGCAACTCGAGCTGGGCCGCACCGTTGACCTCATTGTTTGCCGAGCCGTTTGCCGCTCCATTCACTGATGGACCGTTTTCTTCCGCCGCATTTTGATTCCTGCCGATCGAATTTTCTACCGGCTTCGGCGTGTCCAAAAGCGAGAGCATTTTAAGATCGTTGTTGGTATCTTTGAGCTCTTCTTTAAAGTCGGTGGTGATCGAAGAAACCTCGCTCTCCCAGGTGGATTTAAATTCCGTGGCAGCACGGCGAAATTCCGCCATATATTTTCCGATCGTGCGCGCCATCGTCGGCAGCTTGCGCGGGCCCAAAAATATCAGCGCGAGAATACCGATAAAGATCAGCTCCTGCCATCCGATTGTCTCTCCGATTAATAAAACCAACTTCTCGATCCCTCTCTAGTCACTTGTCGCTCGTCACTCTTATCAACTTACTTCGATCAAAAAATCTTTGTACGTTTCCACGCTGCCGATCACCTTCGCGCCGGAAACTTCATTTACAAATCGCGCGGCTTTTTCCTCTTCCATACTGATCAGCAATCCGCCCGCCGTCTGCGGGTCAAAGAGCGCGCTTTGCATTTCTCGTGAAACGCTCTCCGCTATTCTAACAGTATCGCCAACGTAAATACGATTGTTCTTGTCGCCGCGCGTCACCATCTTCTGTCCGATGAGCTCAAGCACGCCGGGAAGCAGAGGTACGTCAGCCGAATTAATTCTGAGCGTCACGCCGCTCGCCTTGGCCATTTCATAACCGTGGCCCATCAGCGAAAACCCGGTCACGTCCGTACAGGCATTTGCTCCGATCTCCTGCATTACTTTTGACGGCTGCCGCGCCGAGGTGGTCATTGCCGCCAGCGCCGCCTTGATCGATTCTTCGCCGGCCTTCTGAAATTTGACCCCGGTGCTGATCACGCCCGTCCCGATAGGTTTGGTCAGTATCAGAACATCTCCCGGCTTTGCCCCTGCATTCGTCACAACCCTTTTAGGATCAATAGTTCCGGTCACCGCGTAGCCGAATTTCATCTCCTTGTCGTCAACCGAATGCCCTCCCAGCACGACCACGCCTTCGGCATGCATGGCTTCCATTCCGCCCCTCATTATTTCCGCCAGGACGCTCATGTCTTCATCGCGTGGATAACAGGTGACTGAGAGCGCCGTCAGCGGCACGCCGCCCATGGCATAAACATCGTTCAGAGAATTGTTGGCGGCTATGCGGCCGAACGTCGCCGGATCGTCGGCGATTGGCGTAAAGAAATCCACCGTCTGTACCAGCGCCAGATCTTCGGAGATCTGAAAAACACCCGCATCGTCAGAAGTATCAAAACCAACCAGCAAATTTTTTGAGAAACTTTGCGAGGGCAGCGTCGCCAACGCCTTTGCCAGATCATGCGGGGGAAGTTTTGCCGCACACCCCGCGCACGAGACCATTTCTGTTAAACGCTTTTTTTCCATATAATTAGGTCGAGCTTGATTCTTCTCCCTGCATTAACAATTCATAAATCCGGTGCAGATCGGTATTTCCGTAATACTCGATCTCGATCCTGCCGCCCGGGTTTTTTGCGTGCGGCAAAATATTGACTTTAGTGCCGAGACGCCGCTGCAATTTCACTTCGGCGGCCTTGATATTTGCGTCCGGCTCTTTATTCGCGCCTTTCGAAGTCGACTTACCGCTCAGGCCGTTAATACGTTTTGCAATACGTTCGGCTTCGCGGACAGAAAGGGATCGGTCGATCACTTCCCGCGCCAACCGGCGCTGCTCGCCGATCTCGACAATGCTCAGGATCGCCCTGGCATGGCCAGCGCTGATCTTTCTTTCCTCGACCAGAACCTGGATATCTTCCGGTAACTTCAATAGTCTCAGATGATTAGCAATAAGAACACGATCTTTCCCGATACGCTCGGCCAGTTTTTCCTGGGTCAATCCAAAGATTTCGATGAGCCTCTTAAAAGCTTTGGCCTCTTCGATCGGGTTAAGCTCCTGGCGCTGGATGTTTTCGATAAGAGCGAGTTCGAGCTTTTTCTCGTCCGTTACTTCCCGGATCACGGCCGGGATCTTCCGCAGCTCAGCCCGCTGCGCCGCCCGCCAGCGCCGCTCGCCGGCAATCAATTCATAACCGGACCCGGACGGCCGTAACACCACCGGCTGGATGATGCCGTTCTCGCGGATCGACTGCGCCAATTCCTCTAAAGCGGTTTCGGCGAACCGGGTGCGCGGCTGTTCGGAATTCGGTTTGATCAGATCAATATCTATTTCCCGGAGGCTGTCTCCGGGCTGAACGACAACTTCTTCACGCACCAGCGCGCTCAGACCCCGCCCCAACGCTTGTCTGCTCATGACTTATTATCTCCTTTGCCAGCTGCATATAACTCTCCGCTCCTTTTGAGCGTATATCATACAAAATAATAGGTTTACCGTAACTAGGCGCTTCCGCCAGGCGAACATTCCGCGGTATCACCGTCTGCAAAACGGCCTCTTTATAGAACTCTCTCAGGTCCTGTGCTACCGCCCCCGAAAGATTGGTCCGCTCATCATACATGGTGAGCAGAAGACCTTCGACTTCCAGATTGGGATTGAGTCCACGCCGCACTCGCGACAACGTATCGAACAATTCGCTCACGCCTTCCAGCGCATAGTATTCGGTCTGGATCGGTACCAACAGAGTGTCGGCCGCCGTCAATCCGTTGATCGTAAGCAAACCCAGCGAAGGCGGGCAATCAATTAAAATGTAATCGTATTGATGCCGGACCGTTTCCAAAATGTCGCGCAGACGGTATTCGCGGCGATCCATCTCTACCAATTCGATCTCCGCGCCGGCCAGATTCTTATCGCAGGGAAGAACGAACATCATGGGAAGCTCGGTGTGCACCGTCAGACTGTTGATCGGTTCATTTAAGATCAGCGCATGATAGAGACTTTTTCTGTCGGCATTGCGCTGAACACCGGCGCCGGAAGTGGCATTTGATTGAGGATCAGCATCCACGATCAAAACCTTTTTTTCATAGATCGCGAGCGCGGCGGACAGATTCACCACGGTGGTAGTTTTACCTACTCCACCCTTTTGGTTAGCAACAGCGATGATTTTTCCCATTTTTGACTCGATAAAGCGGATTTAATCTAAATCGGACGTTAATAATAAGCCGAACGTGGAATTTATGCAAAATTGTTTCACGTTTTACAAGCAGAAACGCGACAGTTAGGGAGAGTAATAATACGACTAACATGCTCCTTGTCGCGTTTCTGCCCTGCTCGGATTGTTTCACGTGAAACAAATTAAACCGCAGCTTTTTGTGATTGAGCGGTCAAATGGACCAAAACCGTGGAAATTGCGGCCGGGGTAAGGCCGGGAATCTTTCTGACATGACCAAAGGTTTGCGGGCGCGCACGCTCCAGGCGTTCAACCATCTCATTGGATAATCCGCTAATCCCTTTATAATCAATAAAATCAGGCACATGCATATTATCGTGCCGGTTTACACGCTCGGTAGCGGTTTTCTGAGTTTCGATATAGCCGCGATAAAGCGAATCTGCCAGGGCCGATTCCAGATCGATTGTTGAAACCTGACTCCGGACGTTTTCCAGCAACAGGCGATGAACAAATTCCGGTGTGACGCCGCTGCGCTGGGCCAGGTGTCCGAGCGTGAATGCGTCACCGAGATCGGCGCCCAACATTTGGGCCGCGGTGGCATACACCACATCCGAACGCTTGAACCGCACATTGTCCAGCGAATTTCTGATCATCGCAATGCGATCACGCCGGGCATTAAATCGTTCCCAGTCCGTGTCACCGACTAAGCCGATCTCACGTCCGTAGCCCATCAACCTGGAATCCGCGTTGTCATGCCGAAGCGTCAATCTCGCTTCCGCGCGCGAAGTAAAAATGCGATACGGTTCATCGACGCCATGCTGCAAAAGATCGTCAACCAACACGCCAATATACGATTCATCGCGACGCACCCGGAACGGCGCGCGGCCCTGCGTTTTCAGCGCGGCGTTGATGCCGGCCATCAAACCCTGGCAGGCGGCTTCTTCGTAACCGGTCGTGCCATTTATCTGCCCTGCGAAGAAAAGTCCTTTAGTTTGAATAGTTTCCAGAAACGGAGTGAGCTGCCGGGGGTCGACAAAATCGTATTCGATAGCATAGCCCGGCCGAATAATACTGACGTTTTCAAAACCAGGGATCATCCGTAAAAGATCCTGCTGCAGCTCTGCCGGGAGGGAAGTTGAAAACCCGTTCAGATAAACTTCGTTGGTGTGATGGCCTTCGGGTTCGAGAAAAAGTTGATGGCGGTCCTTGTCCGCAAACTTCACCACCTTGTCCTCGATCGAAGGACAATAGCGCGGGCCAACGCCTTTGATCTTTCCCGAATAGAGCGGCGACTGATTTAAGTTCTCACGAATTTTATTATGAAGATCCTGCCCTGTGTAACCGATATAGCATTTGATCTGCGGCTGCGAAATTTCATCTGTGGCAAACGAAAACGCGACCGGCTTTTCATCCGCCGGCTGCGGCTCGAATGCGTCCCAATCGATCGTGCGCCCATCCAGCCGCGGCGGTGTTCCTGTCTTTAATCTTCCAACAGGGAATCCGAGCCTCTTTAAACTCTCCGCCAATTCGATCGACGCAGGTTCGCCCGCGCGCCCGGCAGAATAAGTTTTCTTACCGGTATGGATCGTGCCGTTTAGAAATGTTCCGGTCGCGACGACCACGGCTTTTGCGCCCAGCCGCCGTGAATCCTGCATTTCTACCCCGATAACCTGAGTGTTTGCAACGATTAAATCAATAACAATGCCCTGTCTTAGATGCAAATTCGGAGTGGCTTCAAGCACGGCGCGCATTTCGGTTCGATAAAGCGAACGGTCCGCCTGGGCGCGCGGCGATTGCACCGCCGGTCCGCGCGAACGATTTAGCAAACGAAACTGTATCCCGGTGCGGTCGATCACCCGGCCCATGATCCCGCCCAGCGCATCCACTTCGCGCACGATATGTCCCTTCGCAATTCCGCCCACCGCCGGGTTGCACGACATCTGCCCGATCAGATCGAGATTGATAGTGACCAGAGCCGTCTGCGCACCGAGCCGCGCCGAAGCAGACGCCGCTTCACAGCCCGCGTGCCCCGCGCCGATCACGATCACATCAAATATTTCGTCAAAACTCATTACGTAAAATCTGTCTGATCACAGAACTGTCTATTTTACATAAAACAAATCTTTAAAGCATTATTCTTGTCCGAAGTTGTAACTTCACGAATGATCTTTGTAGTGTTATTTGGTGCGTCTTGTCAGAACCGGGAGCGGTAGCGAACGGGTTCTTAAAACTCCCCTCCTTACGAAGGAGGGGTGGCACGCCTCGCGTGACGGGGTGGTTCTCTCTTCGTCGGGTAAACACGCATCGGCTTACGCCGACGCTACTGACCTCATGTCCTCTCTCTCGTCAGCTACGGTTACGGTTTCGGTATTGCGCAAAATGTTTTCTTAATTCTTCGATCGACCGGGTCGTAGCGCAGGCGTTCGGCGCCGGAAACATTAAATTCCGTTTCGGTAATTTCCAGGTGTGAAATATTCAGCAGTTCAAAAAGTTTCCAGCCGAATTTATTTGTCGAACTATGCCCGCCGGTTTGAAATCCCAGCAGCACATATTTATTCGCGTTACTGAGCCCGCAGAGATAAGGTTCGACGACGCGCTGTTTACCTTTATAGCTAAATTTAATTACGCTGCACTTGCCGATCGCGCGGCAGATCTCATCTCTCGTTCCATCTAATGCCATGGGTAATGTCACGAGCTAATTTTATCACTTCGCCGCAGCGTGTGATCTTTTCTCAGGCAGGCGTTCAACGCTCTGAGGTTCAGACTGCAGCGCCGAGCAAAATATTTCCTTCATTTTAGAAGTGAGCGGGTTAAAAGGGCGGCGCGGCGATATTCGCGAAATATTAAATTCCTTCTTCGTGACACCCAGGTAAGAGATACTGCCCAGGTCAAACATATGCCAGCCAAAGCGTCTTAATCCGGACCCTCTTTCGCCCACTTGAAAGCCAATCAGAACGAGTTTATTCGTCCCGCTGATCCCGCAAATATACGGTTCTATCAGTCGCTCGCCGCTGCCGTAATAAAAGCGGACAACCTTTCGTTCGCCGATCGCTTTGCAAATTCTATCTTTTATATCATCCCGATTCATAAAACACTTTAGGTTAACCCTAGCATTTGTGCTTAAGATTTTTGGTAATCTGGCATACCTACTGCTTAAACTTTAATTTCCGGTTTTCTGCTACACTAATTTCATGCAGCCGTTGGCAGACAGGATCCGACCCGCTACTTTGAAAGAGTTTGTCGGGCAAAAGCATTTGGTGGGCGAGGGCAAGCCTCTGCGCCTGGCGATCGAACAGGGCCACGTATTCTCGTTCGTTTTGTGGGGAACGCCCGGCACCGGCAAGACCACGCTCGCGCGCATTTATGCGGGCGCCATCAACGCGCATTTTTACGAACTCTCCGCCGTTTCCGCCGGCAAAGATGACATCCGCAAAATAATAAAAGAAAAGCACGACGACGGCCGCCCGGTCGTTTTGTTTCTCGACGAAATTCATCGCTTTAACAAAGCCCAGCAGGATTTTCTCCTGCCGTTTGTCGAAAGCGGCGAGCTTGTGCTGATCGGCGCCACCACCGAAAACCCCAGCTTCGAAGTGATCTCTCCGCTGCTCTCGCGCCTGCGCGTTTTTACTCTGCAGGAGCTGACCGACGAAGACATGCGCGAGATCATCGACCGCACCGAATTTAAACTTGATACGGAAGCGAAAGAGTGGCTGGTTTCGATGGCCAACGGCGACGCGCGCCAGGCCTTGACGATGCTTGAGAATACGTCGAACCTTTACGATGAAATAAATCTCGAGACCTTAAAAGAAACGCTGCAGTCTAAATTTCTGCGCTACGACAAAAAAGGCGAAGAGCATTACAACGTCATCAGCGCCTTTATCAAATCGATGCGCGCCAGCCAGGCCGATGCCGCCATCTATTATCTCGCGCGCATGATCGACGCCGGCGAGGACCCGAAATTTATCGCCCGCCGCATGGTCATCTTCGCTTCCGAAGACATTGGCTTAGCTGTGCCGACCGCGCTCGTCGTCGCCAACGCCGTCTTTCGCGCCGTCGAAACCATCGGACTGCCCGAGTGCGTTTTAAACCTCGCGCACGGTGTCGCCTATCTCGCCAACGCTCCTAAAAACCGTGACGCTTGCGACGCCATCGGCGAAGCCATGAACGACGTCAAGCAGCACGGCAACCTACCCGTCCCTATGCAGATCCGCAACGCGCCGACCAAATTAATGAAAAACCTCGGCTATGGCAAAGGCTACGAAATGTACCCCGAAGACACGAATTTTTTACCTGAGAAATTAAAAGGGAAAAAGTATTTGAAAAAGAAGGATTAGCACATGGTGTCTCATACGTGCAACTTAGTTTGACAAATGCTTGTCTGTTTATTATAATGTATTTATTGATACGTACTGTCAGTCGTTGCGAAACGCAAGAGACTAAATTTTAAAGGTGCGATCAGTAGAAAGTACAAATATGAATAACAACAAAGCGATGAGCATCGCCGTTGCTCAATCTTCATCGTCCCAAAACGTTACTAATTTTCCATTCGAAACTCTTCGAAACATAAGCACTAAATTAGATGAAAAACTAAATAGGAAACTGGTCGTAGGACAGGCGCCGGTTACGTCTATTTTAGGAATGTCCATCGAGAAGAATGTTAGAGATTCTCTTTTTGAAGCTGATGGCAAAAAGAGAAAAATACTCTCTGCTGTACATCGAGCAATATTAGGTACTTTAGAAAATCGCCCCGAGGATTTTAATGTGTTGAACGGAGGAGTCAAAATTACTGCTAGCAAACTGGATTCCGATGAAGCAAATAAAAAGGCACGAATTTATGACGCTTCAATAATTAATGGCGCTCAGACACAGTCCATTATCAATAAATGGGTTAAAGACTGCGAAGAAAACGAAATACCTTTATCGGAGGCTTTTATTCCGTTCACAATTTTGATAACAGAAAATGAGAATTTAGTTACAGACGTGGCAATTTCTAGCAATTTTCAGAATCATATTCGTGATATCTCTATTGCCGGGAGACAAGGCAAATTAGATGAATTAGAAACCGCAGTTAGAGCAAAACACCCTCACGTTAATTTACAAAAATCCGAAACTGACTATGCGGAGGAAGATACAAGACGATTGATTCAAGTAATCATCGCCTTAACTCCTATCGAATTGTGGCCGAATTTGAATTCTGGCGAAATCCCTAACAAGACTTTTACTTATTCTCAGCAATCCAAGTGTTTGACTGAGTTTTGCAAGGTATTTGATTCGGCGAAAGATGAATCCTCGCCTAGTCATACCCACGATAAAAAGCTTTACCAATTTTACTTGGATATCGCTCCTCAGGCGTACGAACTCTACCATAAGTGGAAAAAACACCAAGGTTTCATTGGAACAGGCTTGAAATCCATTAAGAGAAAGGGACGGACGGTAGAAGATGTTCCTGATGGAATCATTTTTCCTGTCCTTGCCTGTCTTTCAGCTTTTGCGGTTAAGACATCTGCGGGATGGAAAATCAAACAACCGTCCTCTTTCACTGATGCTGATTTAATTCATAAGAGGGTAAAACCTGCTTATATCGGTTGGGCTTCGTCAAACCCTCAAACGATGGGAAAAACTCGTGCTTGTTATGAGCATTTATATGATATTGCAAGAATCTATAAAGAGTTGACCTAAAATCACTCGACGTAACCACGAACGGTATTAAACATACAAATTTCGTGTTTGTTCATGTGAGTTCGTGGTTACAGTTCTTCCAGCTATAAAACTATCCGCTGCCCAGATGGTACTGACAAGAAAACGCTTCCCCGGAAAGAATTGTCTTAACACCTATCTTTGTTATAGAATCACCGCGTTGCAACAAAACTGTAAATCAGACCGCTTATTCAAAGCGGAAAAAGAAAGGCTTTCCTATGAACGCAAGATTCTGGATCACGGGTGTGGTGCTTTTTGTGTTAACGATGGTGATCGGGTTTGTGGTGCACGCCACTTTGTTAAAACCCGAGTACGATCTGCTGCCGGGAATTATGCGCGGCGACGCAGACGCGATGGCGCATTTTCCCTACCTGCTGTTGTCGCACGTATTCTTTGCTTTCGGTGTCGCGTGGATCTACCAGCAGGGCGTCAAGCCCGGCGTGCCGTGGCTGACGCAGGGCATCCGCTTCGGCATCGCGCTATCGTTCGTCACCTGTATCTATATGTACCTGACCTATTACGCGGTACAGCCCATGCCCTTCGGCCTGGTCATCAAGCAGATCGTCTTTGAATTTATCGGCAGTATTCTGGTGGGATTGACCGCGGCGTTTCTAAATAAACCGGCAGCGGAGTAAATATCCAACAAAAAATTCCAGAATTCCAGTAATTTCATCTATTTGTTGGAATCCTGGAATTTTTGGAATTCGATCTGCTTAATCCACGTGCGCCATCAGCCGGGTGCGGCTGATCACCTTCACCAGCTTGTAGCCTTTCGCGGTAGGTTGCACACGGATCAGATAATATTTGCCCGGCAGATATTTAAATCCTTTTATCGGCTCGCGCAATATCTGCCATTCGGCCGCATCCGTTTTCTTTACCTGCAAACAATTCTGGTGAACGACGCCGTGGCAATCGACTTGTCTTTTATCTACGATCCACAGGAACGGCTTGTCTTCCGGCGCCGGCTTTTTCTGAAACGTAAGCGAATAAGCTCCGCCGTCGCTGCTTAGTACCAGAGTATTTCCGGTAATGCGATAGGTGTCCGCCCTGCCGAGAATGTCAAAGAAAGCGCTTTCCCGACCACTTACTCCCCCTTGCGTACAAGCCATCTTGGTCGAGCGGATGGGCCCAGCTTTAAATCCTTTGCTGCCTTCCGTCGTATAGCTGCCACCATAGCTGTTACAGCCTCCGTTGCCGGAAAGTCCTTCGTCGGTGAATTTGATGGTCGGTGTTTTCCCGTCGCCCGCCAGCGGCACGTCCCATGTGTCTCTCACCATGTGGGTCAGCGTCCATTCGCCCGTAAGCCGGGCCACCTGAGCTGACGCCTGGCTCACAAATATTAACGTAAATATAAATATTACAGTGGTTATAAATATTCTTTTCATAGTCGCGTACTTCCTTATTCTTACTTAAAAACACACGTGCGCAAATATGCACACAATATAAGAACGGACAAAGGTCAAAAAACATGCAGCAAAAAAGCCCTAAGTGCCCGGATCGACATAGCCCGAGAGTTTGCCGCCTTGCGCGAAAATGATACGAAAAACGTGGGTGCGCTGCTCTTCCGTCAGCGGGAGAATAAAGCTTATGCCAAAGCCTATTCCCGGAAAGCAGTGAACGATCTTGCCCGACAGCCGTACCCAATCTCCGGTCGGCATCTTCAGGCTGAAAGAGATAACTTCGCCCTCAGGGACGTCCATGATCGTATCGACAAAACATCCCCCGCGGCTAATGTCGCTGACGCGCGCTTCGCGATTTCCCCAGGATAATTCCAAAATTACATCCAAAGAGACGGGGATACGCTCGTATTGCCTCGGCATAAATTACGAGTCCTCTCAGGTTGCTCTAGGAAAGAAACAGCTGTCCTCATTAAGTTTAACAAATAATTACAGCGATTTTCGACAATTAAATTACCGGCGCGGGTTGTGTGTTCGACGGTAATCCTTCGGTGGTAAGGGGTTGTTTTCGCGCCAGAGACCGAGGCGCAAGTTGCGGGCCGTCTCTTCCGCTTTCGAATAAGCCTGGCGTTCATCCACCGTTTGTTCTTTTTGATATTGTTTGAAATGCCAGGCAAAACCGCCGGCGATCTGTTCCAAACCTACATTTTTTTCGCCGATAAAAACGCTGCCGACGATACGCTGAAACTGGTCCGTGTCATGTTTGCTTACCTCGACCTGCTGATCGGCGATCAGCGCCCGCAAATTTTCCCGCGACTCCAGGCCGAAATCCTGCGCCAGCTCCGGTGCGTCGATGGCGTGGATTCTGACCGTCGTTCTTTTTCCATTTTCATCTTCGATGATAAAAGTGTCCCCGTCTGAAATATGGACCGCGGTGCCCTTGAGCAGCCGGGCGCTTTCCGGAACGCTAGCGGTTTTAGAGGGGCTTCCGCTTTTTTCTGCAGATGAACGCTCCGCCGGAACAGGTAAATTGTTAAAGCATCCCGAGGCAAATACGGCCAAAACCAATGTGGGCAAAAATTTCGTTTTTTGAAAATTTATCTTCCGGTGCAAGAATTTAATCTCATCCTTTTTTTAACTGGACTTATTTTTAACTGGAGGCTGCGTCGCCCAATTTTTCTTGTTCGCCCGTTTTTTTAGAATGTAAGATGCCTATTTTTTTTAAAACCCCGAGGCTTTCAAGATTTTCTTTCAAATGATTTTCAGCCTCGCCTAGCGAAACCCATTTATGCTTGCGCCTCGGTTTGAAACAGGGATCGTTTCGTCCAAAATAATCCTTGATCCGAAACCGGATGCCCGAGAGCTTAAGAGCAATTTTGTCATCCCAGCGGTCGGTTGCCGCTTTCATCCGGTAGAAGCAAACATGAGAATCTTTTTCTTCTGCCGGCGCGTCCGATTCTTTCGGGAAAATAACATTGTCGGGTTTTTGATCTTTCCCTTCATCGACGCGCGCCCATATCCCGGTCTCTTCATAAACTTCCCGGACGGCTGTTTCCCGCGTGTTTTCGATCATTTCTATATGGCCTTTGGGCAGCACCCATTCGTTTGGTTTTTTTGAGGCCTGGACCAGTAAATACTCAAAGCCATTTTTTGCCTGTCTCCAAACAACACCGCCGGCATGGGTAAGCCCATCGGCACGAGGTTCGCTTTTTACACAGCCGCCCTCGAGGGTGACGATATATATGTAAGCCTGATTGGTGGCTTTCAGCCGCTGTTCAACGTATCTCCAGAAAGCCAGCGGAGCTACAAAGATCGCTGCCACCGCAAAGGGGCCCGCATTTTCAAACAACCTGTCAAAGGAAAATATTTGGCGGATAAGATCGATCGCCAAGAGGCCAAAAACCATCAAACACACGATCACCAGGCTGCGAAAGAATTTGGAATCGGCTTCAAACCGGTGGATCGATTCCATGGCGTCCGGATGCTTGAGCGTTAATTTTGCCTTGCTCCATTGAAAAGTATTCAATTCATTCCCTGAGATAAAGGATTTTTCGAATTGACGCTCTTTTAACCATAACGCATGGTAAAGGGCGCCTGTCTTGCTCATAAAAAATCCGGCGAGCCATCTGGTAAGCGGACGCGCCGGGCATTTACCATTGGCCAACACTCTGATCTGTGAGCTCACCGTGGCGCCTCTTAGCCGGTCATAGATCACATCGTCGAGTAAAAACGACCCGATCAAAAAAATAAAATGGCCCAGCAGATAACTGCCGAAAAGAAATATGATCCAGCCTTCGGTTTCGGGCAGGCTTTTATATGTGGCTAGGATCCGGGGCCCTAATCCATCTTTGACAAGGTAAACAAGGAGCGCTCCCGGAAGCCAGACGGAAAAGAAATCGACCAGTCCGATGAAAATTTTTTGTGGTTCGAAACTCATAACTTGACCGGCCGCCCGCCTGATCTCTCAGGGTTGAAATTCAAGTTTAAAAGCGCAGGAAATATGAGAAATGATGTACGGCAAAATTCAGAAAATTATTCTTATTTACCTATGCAATACCGAAACTATATAACAAAATCATTTAAAACCAAATAAGTTTTTCGGGGCCGCAACCGATAAGAGATGGCTAAACCGGCGGTCAATAGCCGCAAATGACCGATACGGGCTAAAAACATACCATATACGTCCTAAACCTATCCTTAATCAAAATCTAAACATTGCAAACACAGCTATTTACGCTTTATGGCACGGCCTTTGCGATATATAACCGCGGAAGGTCGAAATGGTTTAGGCCGTCCGGAACATTTATAAGGGAGAGGCAATTATGAAATTATTTAACTTAAAACGAACGTTAGGAATATCTGCTTTAGGATTGGTTACTTTACTGGGCACGAGCCAGATCGCCAGCGCGCAGTATGGCACTTACAACAAGCAGAATAAAAAGGTCGTCAAGCAGCAGCAAAAAATTGCGAAACAGCAGCAGAAGATCCAACAGCTGCAGACCAGGAATCGCTATCGCGTCTATCATAACGGCAGCTATTACCAGACCGATAACCGCGGCGCCGAGCTGCTGAGACAGGCCGTCAACAAGGGTTACCAGCAGGGTTTCAACGCCGGAAAAAATGACCGTTCATATCGCCGCGGCGGAAGCTATAACAATTCGTCGATGTACCGCAGCGGAAACTACGGCTACCAGAGTTATGTCGACTCCAGCCAGTATCAGTATTATTTCCGCGAAGGTTTCAAACGCGGTTACGAAGACGGATACAACAGCCGTTACCAGTATGGCTCTAACAACAATGGCGGCGTGAATATCCTCGGAACCATCCTGCAGCAGGTCTTAAACATTCAGAATTACTAATTTCTGATCTGTAAGACCGATCTTAATTAGATAACGCCCGGCTTTTATAGATGAAAGCCGGGCGTTTTATTTTATAGACCTCGCGGGGAAATAAGACTTATACTCTAGCTAGCCTTTCAGCAAAGCAGACAAGATTTGGATCATGAGTGACGCATGAGTGATCGAAGCCGGGTTCGGCAGGCAGCATCTGCTTCAAAACTTACCATTCTCTGGATCACGGCCGGTTTGGGTTGTGACGGGGAATCCGTTGCGCTCACGGCCGCCACCCAGCCCAGTATCGAAGACATCGTCATGGGCGGCATGCCCGGTCTACCCGAAATACATCTTCTTAATCCGTTTTATTCCTACGAGAACGGTGACGAATATATCCGCTATCTCGAGCTTGCCGCCGCGGGCAAACTCGAACCTTTTATCCTCGTCGTCGAAGGCTCGGTTCCCGATGAGACAAATAAGGCCGAAGGCTATTGGGCCGCGCTCGGCACTGATAAATCTACGGGTGAACCCATCCTGACCTGCGATTGGATCGATCGCCTCGCACCAAATGCGTGGGCGGTGATGGCGGTCGGGACCTGCGCGTCATACGGCGGCATTCACGCGATGGAAGGTAACCCCACCGGAGCGATGGGCTTGCCCGATCACCTGGGCTGGAATTGGAAGTCGAAGGCAGGCGTGCCGATAGTCTGTGTTCCGGGCTGCCCGACCCAGCCCGATAATATTACCGAGATTCTTTTATATCTTATCTATCAATCCGTGGGACGCTCGCCGATGATCCCGCTCGACGAAGAACTGCGGCCTACCTGGCTCTTTAGCGAAACGCTGCACGAAGGCTGCGACCGCGGCGGTTATTACGAGCAGGGCCAGTTTGCCGAAGAGTACGGTTCCAAGCTGTGCATCGTAAAGCTCGGCTGCTGGGGCCCGGTGGTGCAGTGCAATGTCGGCAAGCGCGGCTGGATGGGTGGCGTCGGCGGGTGTGCTAACGTCGGCGGCATCTGCATCGGCTGCACGATGCCCGGCTTCCCCGACAAGTTTATGCCGTTCATGGATCAGCCTCCCGGCTCGCTTTTATCTACGCAGGCGGTAATGACCTACGGCAAAGCCATCCTGGCGCTGCGCCGGTACACTCAATCGTCGCTAAATAAAGAACCGGCGTGGCGCAAACGAGGATCAAAAAGTGACGCAAAAGTATATAATGGAACAATTACTGACACGGGGGATGGGTAATGCAAGGGGGAAGAGAAAACTCAGCAGTCGCGGCGGCGGGCGAATCAGCGGGCGATCTAAAATACGACCGGTCAAACGACAAAGGTCTCTCGCCTGAATTGTCTCAGGCGGAAGCCGTTTTGGCCCAGCTGGCCGGCGTCTTCTTTGCTCCCAATCTAAAGATCAACGGGCGCTCGCGCGTTCCCACCCAGGCGCAAATTCCCACCGTCGCCGATACCTACAAGATCCTGGTCGAGCAGATCCCCGCAGTCGTCTTCATCGCCTTTTTCGATAAAAGCTTTGGCGAAGCTTACGTCAGCCCGCAGATCGAAGCCGCGCTCGGCTTCACCCAGGAAGAATGGCTCAACGACCCTATCCGCTGGTACCGCCAGATACATCCCGATGATAAAGAACGCTGGAGCGCCGACGCCGCCCGCATATTTCTCTCCGGCGAGCCGCTGGTTTCCGTGTACCGCGTCCTGTCTCGCGAGGGCAAGATCGTCTGGTTTCATTGCGAAGTAAAAATGGTGCGCCGCGCCGACGGCCACCCGTGGTTCATTCACGGCGTCGGGTTCGATATCAGCGATCTCAAGAACGCAGAAGAAGCGCTGACTAAAAGCGAAGAAATGCTGAGCGGCATTTTTGAAAACGCGCCGGACACGATGATCGTCGTAAACAGTGCGGGAAAGATTGAACGCGCAAACGCCCGGGTCGAACAGATCTTCGGCTACAACCCGCGCGAACTCGTCGGCCAGCCGGTGGAAACGCTTGTGCCCGATCATTTTCCGGCATCGCGCGCGGCAAATTACGGAAAACATATTGCCGATTCGCACCTGCCGCCGATCGGTGCCGGATTGGTGCTCTACGGATTGCGAAAAGACGGCGGCGAATTTCCCATCGAGATAATGCTCAGCCCCGTGTCGAGCGACGGCGGCAGCGGAAATGGCGCCGGCGAAGATATGATGATCGCCGTTATTCGCGACATCACCCGCCGGAAAAAAGATGAAGAAGTGCTGCGCGAATACGCCGAGCGAATGAAGGTGCTCTCACAAAAACTGATCGACATTCAGGAATCCGAACGGCGCCGCATCGCCCTCGAACTTCACGATCAGATCGGCCAGATATTGACCGGGCTGAAATTAAAACTTGAAATGCTCGCCCGCACTCCCGGCGAAGAATCCCCGGCGCAATTTAATGAAGCGCAGGAAATGGTAAACGAGCTGCTCTTTCGCACGCGCGAATTATCGCTCGATCTGCGGCCCGCCACGCTCGACCATCTGGGTTTGCTTTCCGCGCTGCTGCGCCACCTGCGCCACTATGCTTCGCAGACGAATGTAGCCGTCGATTTTCAGCACGACGGGCTCGAAGGCACGCGTTTTGGTCCCGAACTCGAAACCGCCGCCTTTCGCATCGTCCAGGAAGGGCTGACAAATATCGCGCGTCATGCTGAGGCGGAAAAAGCCAGGGTGCGGATTTGGGCCAGCGAACACACGCTCACCATCGAGATCGAAGATAACGGAAAAGGTTTTGATCCGAGCGCGGCGATGGCGGTCGGCCAATCGAGCGGCCTGACGGGAATGCGCGAAAGGGCGATGCTGCTGGGCGGCGAATTTTCGGTAGAATCCAACCCCGGCCTTACTCGTTTGACAGCCGTATGGAATCTTTCTACGCTTAGGTCGTAAATTTCAATTTTTGTAAATGATGGACGGCAGAGGCATCAGCATTGTATTGGCAGACGATCATCTGATCGTGCGCCAGGGTGTGCGCGCGCTGCTGGCGGCCGAGGCCGATTTTCAGGTGATCGGTGAAACCGGTGACGGGCTCGAAGCCGTCGAGCTGGTAAAACGCTTGTCGCCCGACGTCGTCATTCTCGATCTGATGATGCCCGGCTTAAACGGCATCGAGGTCGCCCGGCAGCTTGGCAAACAGGCCCCGCAGACAAAGATCATCATCCTCTCAATGTACGATGACGAGGGTTTTGTGCTCGAAGCTCTCGCCAACGGTGTTTCGGCTTACGTTCTAAAGGACACCGGCTCGGCCGATCTGATAAATGCCGTTCGCGAAGTAAAACGCGGGCATCGCTATCTTAGCCCGCCGCTTTCCGACCGCGCGATCGAAATTTATGAACAGATGAACCGCGCCGTGATCGCCGATAAATACGAAACGCTCACTACCCGCGAACGCGAGGTTTTACACCTCTCCGCCGAAGGCCTGACCAACAACGAGATAGCAAACCGCCTCGGGATCAGCGTCCGCACCGCCGAAACGCATCGCGCCAACGTCATGCACAAACTCGACGTCCACACCCAGGCCGATCTCACCCGCTACGCGCTCCGCCGCGGAATCATCTCAATGGAGTAGCTTTTAGAATGCCGTTCGGAATAGATGCTAACTGATAGATGACAGATAATAGATCTGATCTCTCAGCTATTATCTATGATCTTTTATCTATTCCGAATGAATATTTGATGCGGCATCACAGCTACTCTTCAGCATAAGGTTCGCTGCTTCTCGGCGCTTCGGGTATCTGTTCGTCTAGAGATTGGCGATACCTGACACAACCCCGCAAAAACTGCGGCCAATCGGGAACGCTCGAAAGCGGGTCGGTCTTTTCCGGAAGTAAAGACCATAACGCCGGATGGTGCCAGCATAATTCCTGCCCGGTGCTGTCACGATGTTTGCGAATACCGTTTCGCAGGCCTTTTACTTCGGCGATAAGTTGCTCGCGCGACATATTTTCCAGATCTTCATCCATTCCAGCCTCCGTTTTTAATGATACGGCAATTTTTTGGCAGGGCGGAAGATCATCAGTCTTAAATTTTGCTAATTAAAGAGTTTCCCCGAAAAATACGTATCCTTTTTAGAAAAAGTACGTAGGTTTGCGTATAGACATCGCTGACAAATCCTTTCAATAATACTATCTAACGGTTTCTCTTTTTTTGCTCGTAGTAGTCTGTTATTGGTCACACCAATTAAGCAAGGAGGCTCTTCATGGCAGAAGTTCCATACGGTCGGAAAACACAGAAAGCACCCGCCATCAGCGACATTCACATTGTCTGGATAACTGCGGGACTGGGATGCGACGGCGATTCGGTTTCGATAACGGCCGCCACCCAGCCCAGCCTCGAAGACGTGGTGATGAGCGCCATTCCCGGGCTCCCCAAGGTACACCTTCACAATCCTGTTCTGGCTTATGAGGTCGGCGACGATTTTATGAAGTTTTTCTACCAGGCCGAACAGGGCTTGATCGATCCTTTTGTGCTGGTGGTCGAAGGCTCGATCCCGAACGAAAAGATCAAGGCAGAAGGTTACTGGGCGGCATTCGGTACTGATGCGATCTCCGGCCAGCCGATACCGACCTGCGATTGGATCGACCGGCTCGCGCCGAAGGCGGCGGCGACCATCGCCATCGGCACCTGCGCCACCTATGGCGGTATTCATGCCATGGAGGGAAACCCGACCGGCGCCATGGGCCTGGCCGATTATCTCGGCTGGGATTTCAAGTCCCCGTTAGGACTGCCCATTATTAATGTTCCCGGCTGCCCCGTTCAGCCTGACAATTTTATGGAGACGGTCCTATATCTTCTCTACCAGGTCGCCGGGCTGGCTCCGATGATCCCGCTCGACGCGCAGCTTCGGCCGACGTGGCTTTTTGGTAAAACCGTTCACGAGGGGTGCGACCGCGCAGGCTACTACGAGCAGGGAGATTTTGCCGAAGAATACGGCTCGCCCAAGTGCATCGTCAAACTCGGCTGCTGGGGGCCGGTCGTAAACTGCAATGTGCCTAAACGGGGCTGGATGATGGGCATCGGCGGCTGTCCGAATGTCGGCGGCATTTGCATCGGCTGCACCATGCCCGGTTTCCCGGATAAATTCATGCCCTTTATGGACGAGCCTCCCGGGGCCAGAATTTCTTCCGGCGCGATCGGAATCTACGGCGGAATAATTCGCAAACTGCGCAGCATTACTAATTCCACCGTTAATAAAGAACCGAAGTGGCGTCATCCCGGCCCCAAACTTACCACCGGCTATCAGCCGAAAACCTATTGACGATAAAGGAGATCAAATAATGGACTCAACAGTGACCAGGCCGCAAGCGCCGACCAAACCACGCACGCTGGTGGATATGAATTGGGATCCGATCACTAGAATCGTCGGTAGTCTGGGTATTTACACCAAGATCGATTTCGAAAATCGGGAAGTAGCTGAATGCTGGAGCACGTCGTCGATATTTCGCGGCTACAGCATTTTTATGAAGGGCAAAGATCCGCGCGATGCGCATTTTATCACCAGCCGCATCTGCGGCATCTGCGGCGACAATCATGCGACCTGTGCCTGTTATGCGCAGAATATGGCGTTCGGCATCCAGCCGCCGGCCATCGCGGAGTGGATCGTAAATCTCGGCGAAGCCGCGGAGTATATGTTCGACCACAATATCTTTCAGGATAACCTGGTCGGCGTCGATTTTTGCGAACAGATGGTCAAGGAAACCAATCCCAGCGTCTGGGAAAAAGCAAAAGTGACCGACGCACCGCACGCCGAGCAGCACGGCTATAAAAAGATCTCTGACATCATGACCGCGCTTAATCCTTTCACCGGCGAATTTTATCGCGAGACGCTGCACGTCAGCCGCTACACGCGCGAGATGTTCTGCCTGATGGAAGGCCGCCACGTTCACCCGTCTACACTCTACCCGGGCGGCGTCGGCACAGTTCCCACCGTGCAATTGTTCACTGATTATATGGTGCGCCTGATGCGCTATTGCGAATTTATGAAAAAGGTCGTGCCGCTGCACGACGATCTGTTCGACTTCTTTTACGATGCGCTGCCGGGTTATGAAAAGGTCGGCCAACGCCGTATTTTGCTCGGCTGCTGGGGTTCGTTCCAGGACCCGGACAGCTGCGATTACACTTATAAAAATATGAACAAGTGGGGCAACGATATGTTCGTTACCCCGGGCGTGATCGTCGACGGCAAACTCGTCACCACCGATCTGGTCGACATCAACTTAGGGATCCGCATTCTCCTCGGAAGCTCTTATTATGACGATTGGCAGGGGCAGGAAATGTTCGTCAAGACCGACCCCCTCGGCAACCCGGTCGACCCGCGCCACCCGTGGAACCAGACCACCATTCCCCGCCCGCAAAAACGCGATTTTAACGACAAATATACCTGGGTAATGTCGCCGCGCTGGTATCACGAGGGCGAGCAGGGCGAGGGCAGTAAATACCTTGCGCTCGACACCGGCGGCGGCGCCATCGCGCGTCTCTGGGCGACCGCACTGGCCGGCAAGGTAGACATCGGTTATATCAAAGCCACCGGCCACAGCGTCAAGATCTATTTGCCAAAGACCGCGATGAAGGACGAGGTCGAATTTGAATGGCACACTCCGAAGTGGTCAAACGCCATCGAACGCGACCGTGCGCGCACTTATTTCCAGGCTTACGCGGCGGCGGCGGCGCTGCACTTTGCGGAAAAAGCGCTGGCCGAATTGCATGCCGGCAACACCAAAACCTGGACCGATTTCAAGGTGCCGGACGAAGCCATCGGCTGCGGATTTCATGAAGCCGTGCGCGGCGTTTTGTCGCATCACGTCGTCATTCGCGACGGCAAGATCGCCAATTATCACCCGTATCCGCCGACCCCATGGAACGCCAATCCGCGCGACATTTACGGTACGCCCGGCCCTTACGAAGACGCGGTGCAAAACACGCCGATCTTTGAAGAGAACGGCCCGGACAATTTCAAGGGTATAGACATCATGCGCGCTGTGCGGAGTTTCGATCCATGCCTGCCGTGCGGTGTTCATATGTACCTGGGTAACGGAAAAGTTCTCGAAACGCACCACTCGCCGATGTTCGGCGTGCAGTCTTGAGGACCGGTTTCATTACCGTTCGCCCCATTTAGCCGCGGCAATTAGGCGACCGTTTGGCTCAGATGTCATATGGTTCACCTTTTTGTTGCGGCATTTGACTCTACGCAAGTTTAATTTTTGATATGAAGCCCGAAGAGACAAAATTTCAACAACAGATGCAGCGCGTCGAGACGCTGGTCGATGAGATCGAGAACACGGCCGATCCCGCCCTGCGCGCCAAGGTGCTGGAGCTGGTGCAAACCTTGATGGATTTTCATGGCGCCGGTATCGGGCGAATGATGGACATCACGGCGAACGTCGGCGCCGCCGGCTATGCGGTCTTTGACGATTTTGCGCGCGACGATCTGGTCGCCAGCCTCCTGCTGCTTTACGACCTGCACCCGCGCGCTATCGAAGACCGTGTCGAAGAAGCCATCGAAAAAGTGCGCCCGTCCTTGAACCTGCACGAGGGCGGCGTTGAGCTGCTCGGAGTTGCCGGCGGCGTGGTAAAACTGCGCCTGCAGGGAAGCTGCGACGGGTGTCCTTCGTCGGCTCTGACGCTCAAGCACACGATCGAAGAAGCGATCTATGCGGCCGCGCCGGATGTCATCGCCATCGAAGTCGAGGGAGTAGTTGAGACAAAACCGAATACGAACGGGTTCGTTCAGATCGAAAAACAAACGAGCGCGAAGTACGCGGATTGTGAATTTGCCGCGGCATAATTGATCGGACAGGGGAGGGGGAAAAAATGGAAGACACACGCGACACACACGGGGGGACCGATACACCATCGCATGACGCCGGAACCAACAAAGGCGAAGAGAACGCGGCCAGCGAAAATGAACCGGGCCGTTACGATAAAGGCGAGGCCGGGGCCGATCGACCCGCGGGCGGAACGACCGCCAGAAATTCGACCAGCATAAATCCGGAGGACGCAGAACCGATCCATCCGGACAGCCCGAATCTGCCGCCCGCTTAGCATAAAAAGGGGACGCGTAAAGATTAAAATATGGATCAGGACTTCACCGCACTGCGACGTTTCGTCCGTCCACGGGTGGCCGTGGAAAGGTGTGATCTGTGCAGCGCCGAGCTTGCCGCAGAGCATCCGCACCTGGTGGAACTCGCGACCAGGTCATTGCATTGCGCCTGCGACCCGTGCGCTATCCTTTTTAGCAATCAGGGCGAACATAAATACACCCGCGTTCCGCGACGGATATTATCCCTGCCTGATTTTGTACTGACCGACATGCAGTGGAACGGTCTGATGCTGCCCATTCAGCTGGCGTTTTTTCTTAACAGCACTCCGGATAAAAGACTGGTCGCTCTTTACCCGAGCCCGGCCGGCGCGACCGAGTCGCAGCTGCCCTTGGATTCCTGGAACGAGATCGTGGAAAACAACCCCGTCCTGGAAAAAATGCAGCCCGATGTCGAAGCGCTGCTGGTCAACCGCGTCGGTGAAAAACGCGAATATTTTATCGCGCCCATCGACGAGTGCTACAAGCTGGTGGGTTTGATCAGGATGAAATGGCACGGCCTTTCCGGCGGCAGCGAAGTTTGGCAGGACATCGATAAATTTTTTACGTCGCTTAAAAACCGGGCGTCCATCCCGCGGGAGGCTGCCCATGCCTGATCTTAATTTCACCATCGAGCGGGCAGAACCGGTGCCGTACGCCGTGGCGCCGACGCTTAATTTTACGACGCGCATAATAAACACCGATGCGGCCGAAGTCATCCAGAGCGTGATGCTGCGCTGCCAGATACAGATCGAAACCACGCGGCGCAAATACGCCCCTGAGGAACAGGCCAAGCTGCGCGATCTTTTCGGCGAGCCCGAGCGCTGGGCACAGACGCTAAAGACCATGCTCTGGACGCACGCCGACAAGGTCGTCCAGCAATTCACCGGCAGCACAACGTTTGAACTGCCCGTGCCCTGTACTTTCGATTTCAATGTCGCGACGACCAAATATTTTGCCGCGCTAGGTGACGGCGATATTCCGCTTTGCTTTTTATTTAGCGGGACAATGTTTTATCAAAACGAAGAAGGCCTGCTGCAGGCCGCGCAGATCTCGTGGGAAAAAGAGGCGAATTTTCGCCTGCCCGTCAGTGTCTGGAAACAGATGATGGATATCTATTATCCCAACAGCGCGTGGCTCAATATTCGCCGCGACACGTTCGATAAATTGCAGGATTATAAAATGCGGCGCTCGATCCCGACCTGGGAACAGGCATTGGAATCTTTGCTGGCGGATGGCGAGGAAATAAAAGCTGCTGCCGCCAAGACCGAATAAGTTATGGACTTAAAACTGCCGGAATGAAATGGATTTGAAACTGGTTGAAAATATTGCCGATGCGGTTTTGTATGAGGGCTACATGCTCTATCCCTACCGCGCGTCTTCGGTCAAAAATCGCCAGCGGTTTAACTGGGGCGCTCTCGCCCCGCGCTCTTATAGCGAAGCGCAGCACGGCACCGAAGCCTGGCAGATGCAAACCGAATGTCTGCTACAAGGCAACGGCGACACCACGCTCAATGTAAAAATAAGATTTTTGCATCTCACGCTGCGCGAGATCGGTAAGCTGAACGATCAAGGCATAGATAAAGAGTTTCAGCTGGTCGAGTCACTCGAAGTGAACGGAAACCTTCTCCAATCCTGGCAGGAAGCCGTCGAACGCGACGTAGCACTGCCCCCGTTAAAACTGGCGGAACATAATTCATTCGAATTTCCGTTTTCGTTCCCCGCTGCCTACGAACAGGAAACCGTGCGCGACGGAAACGATCGCGCCGCCGCCGTTATTATCCGCACACAGCAGGCGATCGCCGGTGTTGTCAGTGTCCGCATCACCGATCTGGAAAAGCATAACAGTGAGAAGTCTCTGTTTAAAATATCGGTGCAGATCAAAAACGAAACGCCGTTTGAAACGCTGGCGGCGACCAATCGCGACGATGCGCTGCTTAGGTCGCTGGTCTCGACACACACGATCTTAAATGTCGAAGATGGTGAGTTCGTCTCGCTGCTCGACCCGCCCGATGATCTGAAAGAATTCCCCGCCTCTTGCCAAAGCACCGGAACATATCCCGTGCTGGCCGGCGTCGAAGGCGAGCTCGATTGCATGCTTTCGTCACCGATCATTCTCTACGATTACCCGCAGATCGCCGCGGAAAGTGCGGGAAATTTATTTGACGGAGCGGAGATCGACGAGATCCTGACGCTGCGCATCATGACGCTGACCGATGAAGAAAAACGCGAGATGCGTTCCGTCGACGACCGCGCGCGCAAGATACTCGAACGCACTGAGATGATGCCCGAAGAACAGCTTCTAAAAATGCACGGCGTGATCCGCGGTTTGGACAAAGTGAAAAAGGCGGGCCAAGGTTAATTTATGGATGAGATGGAATGGCAGCTATTAGAAGAGCGCAGTAAGGTCGAGGCGGTGAACGTCGGCGGGGTCGAGGTCCGCACCGGCGACCGCGTTTTGCTTCGTCCCCACTCGGGCGGCGATATTTTCGATCTCGCGCTGGCCGGGCAGATCGCCATTGTTGAAGCCATCGAGCAGGACTACGAAAACAACGTTCACTTTGCCGTCGTGCTCGAAGACGATCCCGGCCGCGACCTGGGGATGCTGCGCCAGCCGGGGCATCGTTTCTTTTTTTCGCCGGAAGAGGTTGAACCGGTCGTCCCCTCGGAATTTATGGAGGCCGAAAAATGAATCAGCCACTGAATGGGCCACTGAATCAGCCCCCGAATCAGCCGCGCGTGCTCGTCGCCTGTATCGGCAACATCTTTTTGGGTGACGATGGTTTCGGCTGCGAGGTGGCGCGGCTTCTCATGGGGCGAAAACTGCCGGGCGAGGTAAAGGTGGTCGATTTCGGGATCAAGAGTTTCGATCTCGCCTACGCGCTGATGGACGGCTATGAAACGACGATCTTTGTCGATGCTTCCCGTCGCGGTGGCGCGGCGGGCACAATCTATGTGATCGAACCGGACCGGGATGAAATAGAGGCTGAATTAAATACGGATGAAATGACATTCGAACCGCACTCGATGAATCCTCTAAAAGTTTTGCGGATGGTCAGATCACAGGGCGGCAGTTTTAACAAGATCGTCGTCGTCGGCTGCGAACCGCAATTTACCGGCGAGGACGGCGAAGGATTTATGGGTTTGAGCGCGCCCGTCCAAGGCTCGCTGGGAAAAGCCGTCGAGGTGGTCGAATCGCTGATTGCGAAATGCCTTTTAGAAGGCGCCAAAAACCAGGCGGTTACCGCCATGTAATTGAACAAGGAGGTGTAAATAGTGGAAAGAAACGAATTAGTAAAGCGAGATGATGAGCGCGTGCGGCGCCGTCCGGGGCACAGATCCCCGGAACTGGGCATCGCGGCGGTGGTTGGCGGGATTGCGCTGCTGGGGCTGGCGGCGCTGGTGATCGTGGCCCTGCCGGACATAAAGCGCTATATAAAGATCAGCACGATGTAGGTTTGGGTCTTAAGGAAAAGGAGACTTTCTAAAATGAAACAACAAAATAACAGCGAATCCGGCTTTGGAATTTGGTCGGTGATCCTTCTGCTGGCTTTGATAGCTTTTATCGTTTTGGCGGTCATGAAAACCATCACCGTACTAGCCGCGGTGATTGGTTTTATAGCGGTTTTTATTCTTATTTTGTTTTTTGCGACACTGCCTGACATTATGCGGTACGTCAAGATCAGCAGCATGTAGCGATCGATCGATTATGCACGAAATGTCCATCGCACTCAGTATTGTCGAGGGAGCAAGCGAAGAAGCTCTCCGGCATCACGGCAGCAAAGTCAGCGCCGTGCGCCTGCAATTGGGTAAACTTTCCGGCGTGGTCAAGGAAGCCTTGCTGTTTTCCTACGACCTGGCCTGCGAAGGCACCGCCCTGGAAGGTTCTGTTTTAAACATTGAAGAAGTGCCCGCCACCGTCTTTTGCCGGAGTTGTAATGCGGAGCGGACACTGGTGTCGATACAGGATCTTTCATGCCCGGTTTGCCGCACGCCGACGGCGGAAGTTTTACGGGGACGGGAATTATTAATTACGGGATTGGAGCTAACGGAAGAATATGCAGCCGCGACTGGTTGAAGTAAGAAGAAATGTCTTAAAGCAAAACGATGTGCTGGCGGCGGCGCTGCGCGGGCGGTTTGCCGCTGCGGGCGTGTCCGTCATCAGTCTCGTTTCGAGCCCCGGTAGCGGCAAAACCGAGTTTTTGGAAAAGACCCTGACGCGATTGGCGTCCGACACCCGGCCCGACATCCGGGTTGCAGCGCTGGTCGGCGATCTGGCCACGGAAAACGACGCTGCGCGGCTGGCGCGGTCCCGTGTCCCGGTCAGGCAGATCACCACCGGCACGATCTGCCATCTCGAAGCGCAGATGATTGAAACCGCGCTCGAAGGCTGGGACTTGGGTGCACTCGACCTGCTCTTTATCGAAAACGTAGGGAATATGGTTTGCCCTTCCAGTTACGACCTGGGCGAAGCGATGCGCGTGGTGCTGATGTCCGTGACCGAAGGCGAGGACAAGCCGCTAAAATATCCGACCATCTTTAACACCGCCGACGTCGCCGTAATCACCAAGATGGACTTGGCCGATGCTTGTGAGTTCGACCGCGCGGCGGCGCACGCCAGCATACAAGCTGTGCGGCCCGGCATGAAGATCATGGAAGTATCGGCAAAGAGCGGCCTCGGCATGGATGAGTGGCTGTCGTTTCTGAAAACGAATATAGGGGCTGCCATCTCAGCGAGTGCATAGACTATACGCTCGAACGCATAGCGGCAGTGCCGAATAAATTCGGCGCTCCATTGGCCGTTTCAAAAACTTATGGGAACGCGAACTCAAATTTTGGTGCGCGGAATCGTCCAGGGGGTCGGGTTCAGGCCGTATATTTATTCGTTGGCCAGCAAGCGGGAACTCAAGGGAAAGGTTATCAATAACGAGACCGGCGTGCTGATCGATGTCGAAGGCGATCATGCCGACATCGACCATTTTATCGACGAGCTAAGAAAAAATCCGCCGCCGCTCTCACAGGTCGAATCGATCTCGCGGGCTGATAATCTTGAATCGATAAATTTTACCGATTTTCAAATTCTTCCCAGCGAATTGAATGGCGATCTGCTGGCGCCGGTCGCCCCAATCGCGTCGGACACGGGCACTTGCCGCGATTGCCTGGCGGAATTATTTGATCCCGCCAATCGCCGTTACAGGTATCCGTTCATAAACTGCACCAATTGCGGCCCGCGCTTTACCATCGTCGAAGGCGTCCCTTATGACCGCGCGCGGACGACGATGAGCAGCTTTAATATGTGCGGGGCGTGCCGCGCCGAATACATCGATCCCGCAAATCGCCGCTTTCATGCCGAGCCCACGTGCTGCCCAGAATGCGGGCCGCAGGTAGCCCTAAGCCCCGGCGTCAGCGGGCGGCTTCCGTGTGCGATAAGCGATGCGCGGGAGTTGTTGCAAAGCGGCAAGATCGTTGCTATTAAAGGGCTTGGCGGATATCACCTGGCCTGCGATGCGCTAAATGAGGAAGCGGTTAAAACACTTCGCCGGCAAAAATATCGCGAAGACAAGCCGTTTGCCCTGATGGCAAATTCGGTCGACGTGATCAAAAATTATTGCCGCGTGTCACCGGCTGAAGAAGAAATACTGCTTTCGCCTGAGCGCCCGATAGTCTTGCTTGAGCAAAAAGCGGCCGCGGTTATTCCCGACGCGATCGCTCCCGGCGTGCGCACGCTTGGGTTCATGCTGCCTTACACGCCGCTTCATTATTTGCTGCTGGAAAATTCCGACAGCCCCCTGGTGATGACCAGCGGAAATATTTCCGATGAACCGATCGCCTATGAAGATAGCGACGCCCGCCAGCGGTTAAAAAATATCGCCGATTATTATCTGCTTCATAATCGCCGCATACACATCCGCACGGATGATTCGGTAGTTAGAGTTCCGAATTTTAAATCGAAAATCGTAAATCCAAAATCTCAGATCGTCCGCCGTTCCCGCGGCTATGCGCCAGCGCCGGTAAAAACTTCTTTTAGGTTTCAAAAACAAATTCTCGCTTGCGGCGCCGAACTCAAAAATACTTTTTGTCTCGCGCGCGATCGTCACGCTTTTATTTCGCATCACATCGGCGACCTGGAAAATCTTGAGACGCTCTGTTCGTTCACCGATGGCATCGAGCACTTTAAAAACCTTTTTCACCTCAAACCGGAAGTCGTCGCCTACGACCTGCATCCCGGATATCTCTCCACCAAGCACGCCGTCGCACTCGAAGGGTTAGAGACAAAGATCGCTGTCCAGCATCATCATGCGCATATCGCCAGCTGCATGGCCGATAACCGTATCGAGGGCGAAGTGATCGGCGTAGCGATGGACGGCCTGGGTTTCGGCACGGATAGCAAACTATGGGGCGGTGAATTTTTTGTCGCTGACTTTCAGGACGCCGAGCGCGTTTTTCATCTCGACCACATCCCGATGCCCGGCGGCGCCAAAGCCATCCGCGAACCCTGGCGGATGGCGGCGAGTTACTTGCACCGCGCCTACGGCGACGAATTTTTGGATCTGGATCTGCCCTTCGTACGCGCTCTGGACCGCGCCGGCTGGGCAGCGCTGCGAAGCATGATCTCCTCCGGCACCAACAGCCCGGAAACTTCCAGCATGGGCCGCCTTTTCGACGCTCTTTCGGCCCTGCTAAGTCTAAGACATACAGTGCATTACGAGGGCCAGGCCGCGATCGAGCTGGAAGCCGCCGCCGATCGGAACGCGACAAAAAGTTATGAGTTTACTATCGCCCATGGGAGTATAATAAAAGCTGAACCTGTAATTATCTCGGCGGTGGACGATCTGCTTAATGGCGTATCTGTGGCGGAGGTTTCGGCCAGGTTTCATCTAAGTGTGGCCGGTCTTATCGCCCGGGTGGCGCGGCAGATCAGGGACGAGCGAAAGCTCGAACGCATAGCGCTCTCAGGCGGGGTCTTTCAAAATATGTTTTTGCTGGAGCGAACAGTTGCTTTACTCGAATCCGACGGATTTAAAGTTTTTACACACAGCCGGGTCCCGGCTAATGACGGCGGAATATCGCTCGGCCAGGCGGCGATAGCCAACGCGCAAATTGCGGCAGGGAGAATCTAATTTTATGTGTCTAGCCATACCGGGCAAAGTCGTCGAGATCGTCGACGCGGAAAATCACATCGCCAAGGTCGAGATCGGCGGTGTTCGCCGCGCGGTCAATATCGGAATGCTTGACGATATCGTGCTCGGAGATTATGTGCTGGTGCACGTCGGTTTTGCCATGAGCAAGATCGACGAAAAACAAGCCCATGAAACTCTGCAGCTATTGCAGGAATTAGGTTCGTACCAGGAAGAATTTGAGCAGTTTGAAATGGCGCTTGAGTAAAGCAAAAAAAATAAACGAACAAGGGGAGCTTTATGACAACGATCTCAACGGAAAATAAAGTGGCAACGCTGATAAATGTTTTTACAGTCGAACCGGAAAATCAGCAAAAATTAGCCGACATGCTGGTAGAAGCAACGGAAAAAACAATGAAGCATGTGGAAGGTTTTATTTCCGCCAATATTCATAAAAGCCTGGATGGCAAGCGGGTAGTCAATTACGCGCAATGGCAAAGTCCCGGAGCTTTCGAAGCAATGGTAAAAGATCCGCGGGCCCAGGAGCATATGAAGCCGATAATGGAAATTGCGACTGCCGATTTTCATTTGTATGAAGTCGTTGACACATTTGAAATATAATTTTATGACCAAACCTATCGACGATTTTTCACAGGCTTTTTATCCTTTCCTGCACAGCGATAGCGCCCAGCCGCAGGAACTGATGAACGATCTGCGCTTTTCGTTACTGGAAAAAGTGCGTGAAAGCGTCGAGGTCAAACAGCGGTTTTTTGAAGAGAGCAAAGATGGAATTTTAGATGCGGCACTGGCGCTGGCAAAAGCTTACAATCACGGCCGCAAGCTGCTCGTCTGCGGTAATGGCGGATCGGCCACCGACGCACAGCATATCGCGGTCGAATTTATGCACCCCATCACCGTGGGGCGAAAAGCTCTTCCGGCTATCTGTCTAAATAATGATATGGCTATGGTTACGGCCGTGGCTAATGATGTCAGTTTTGCCGATGTCTTTGTCCGGCAGATCATCGCGCTGGGAAACGAAGGCGATGTATTGATCGCCATTTCGACCAGCGGCAATTCGGAAAACCTGCTTCACGCATTTCAAACCGCGCAGCGGATGGGGCTGACCACCATCGGTTTTGCCGGCGACGAAGGCGGCAAAATGGAAGAAATGAAAACGCAGGGGCTGATCGATTTTTGTTTCACCGTGCCGACCTCCAGCATTCACCGCATACAGGAATCGCACGTCACGCTTTATCACATCATGTGGGACCTGGTGCACGAATTTTTGCAGCACAAATCGCTGCTCGAAAGTTAGAGCTCTGAGTTCAGTTTTTGAGGCATTATGAAATTCATTGATGAATACAGGCAAAGCGATCTGGCGATGAAGCTCGCAGAGCGCATCGCGAAAATGACCGATCGGCCGCTCAAGCTGATGGAAGTTTGCGGCGGGCACACTCACACGATCTTTAAGTACGGGATCGAAGATCTGCTGCCGCCCAACATTGAGATGATCCATGGGCCGGGCTGCCCGGTTTGCGTCATTCCGCTCGGGCGCACTGACGATTCGATCTCGCTCGCCCTGCAGCCCGATGTGATCTTTACCACCTTCGGCGATATGATGCGCGTGCCCGGATCGAAAACAAATCTCTTCGACGCCAAGGCGGCGGGCGCCGATGTGCGCATGGTCTATTCCCCGCTCGACGCGCTCAAGATCGCCAAGAAGAATCCGGAAAAGCACGTCGTTTTTCTCGCGCTCGGTTTTGAAACCACTTCGCCCTCGACGGCGATGACCATCCTGCAGGCTGAAAAAGACAAGGTCGAAAACTTCAGCGTCTTTTGTAATCACATCATGATCGTGCCGGCGCTCAAAGCAATGCTCGATTCGCCCGACCTGCAGCTCGACGGTTTTGTCGGCCCCGGCCACGTCAGCACCGTCATCGGCACCCGCTGTTACGAATTCGTGCCGGCGGAATATAAAAAACCGCTGGTCGTGACCGGCTTTGAACCGCTCGATATTCTGCAATCCGTCTACATGATCGTCAAACAGATCGTCGAAGGCCGGGCCGAGATCGAAAACCAGTATGGGCGCGCCGTCGAGCGTAACGGCAACCGCAAAGCGCTCCAGGTCCTGGCCGAAGTTTTCGAACCGCGCGCTTTTTTTGAATGGCGCGGCCTGGGTTCGATCGCGCATAGCGGAATGAAGTTAAAAGAAAAATATGCCGCTTTTGACGCCGAGCTGAAATTTCCCGTCGCCGGCCTAAGCGTGGCCGATCCTAAGGCTTGCCAGTGCGGCGAGATCTTAAAAGGCGTGAAAAAACCGTGGGAATGCAAAGTTTTCGGCACCGCCTGCACACCGGAAACGCCGATCGGTTCCTGCATGGTTTCCAGCGAGGGCGCCTGTGCGGCCTATTACAATTTCGGGCGCCTGTCGAAAGTAGCGCAGCGTTCGGGCGCCTCGGCGCAAGCTATAACTTAATTAAAAAACAGAACAAGGGGGGATCATGGAAAATTCTGGGGTTAACAAGATGGCTAAGGGGGCTGTCGCCGGTTTGATCGGCGGGATCGTGGCTTCCTTTGCAATGGAAAAGTTTCAGGCGCTATTAAGCGGGCTGTCGGAGAAGGAAAACTCGCCGGATTCTGATGAAGAAGAAGAGCCGGCGACGGTGAAAACGGCTAAACTGATTTCCGAAGGATTGTTCGATCACCGGCTTTCCGATGAAGAAAAGAAAACAGCTGGCGAAGCGGTTCATTACGCGATGGGCGCCGCAACGGGTTTTATATATGGAATAGCCGCCGAAGTGAAACCTGCGGCGACGACCGGTCTGGGAATTCCTTTCGGAGCTTCGGTTTGGCTGATCGCCGACGAAGGAATAGTGCCCGCCGCGGGATTATCAAAACCGCCGGCTGAATATCCGCTTTCAAACCACCTTTATGCGCTTTCTTCGCATATGGTATACGGATTAACCACGGAATTGGTGCGGAGCGGTTTGCGAAAATTACTATAAGATGGCAAAAGAACCTCAACCTAAAGAAAGTGAGATCGGCACCGGCGAAGAGACCGTGGTCGAACAGGTCGTCAGCAATTACATGGCGACGGGGATTCACCTGTTTCTTTCCGTCGTCGCGCTGCTGCTGCTGATCGCCGCTGTAGTGGCCACCTACGACACGGTCGTGCGTTCCTTCCCGATGCTCTGGCAGCCGCAGGATGAATATGCCGCGCTGCAAAAGATCGTGGAAAATCTTTTGCTCATCGCCATCGCCGCCGAATTCGCGCTGCTGCTTTTATTTCGCCGGATGAGCGCCGTGGTCGAGGTCGTAGTTTTTGTGCTCGCCCGCAAAGCCGTCAATCCCGATATTCACGCTTATGAATTGATGCTCTGCGCCATCGCCATCGCCGGGCTTATCGTGCTGCGATTTTATTATTTACCGGGAAAGACCACATAAATTAATTAATGACCAATTCATTTGCCACCAGCCCACTCTTTGAACGCGTCGAGCGCGCGCGGCGGCGCAAGCACAAGATCCGCGAGACCAATATCACGCTGGCGCACGGCAGCGGCGGCCGCGCCATGCACGACCTGGTCGAAGGGTTATTTCTGGAGTATTTTTCCAACCCGCTGCTCGACAAACTCGAGGACCAGGCGGTTTTTGAAGTCCCGTACATTAACAGCGCGCCCGCAAAGCTTGCGTTTACAACAGATTCCTACGTCGTCGATCCGATCTTTTTTCCCGGCGGCGATATTGGCAGCCTCGCTATCCACGGCACGGTCAATGACCTGGCCATGAGCGGCGCGCGGCCGCTTTATCTTTCCTCGGCATTTATTCTCGAAGAAGGTTTTCCCATCGAAGACCTAAAACGCATCCTGGCATCGATGAAGCAGGCCGCCGGTGAAGCCGGTGTGCAGATCGTGACCGGCGATACCAAGGTCGTGCAAAAAGGCAGCGCCGATAAAATTTTTATCAATACCGCCGGCATCGGCGTGATCGAACACGCGGGAAACATTTCTTCTTCGCGCGCCCGTCCCGGCGACAAAGTGATCCTGAGCGGCACCATCGGCGATCACGGCACGACCATTATGATCGCCCGCGGCGAGCTCGATCTGGAAACCGAGATTGAAAGCGATTCTGCCGCGCTGAATTTGCTGGTCGCTGAAATGCTCGACGAAGCGGCAAAGCTAAATGCGGTCGACGATATTCATTCACTGCGCGACCCGACGCGCGGCGGTGTCGCCAGCACGCTCAACGAGATCGCGATGGATTCCAACGTCTATATCGAGCTCCGCGAAGAGCTGATCCCCGTGCGCGAAAATGTTAAAGGCGCGTGCGAGATCTTAGGCCTTGACCCGCTCTATGTCGCCAACGAAGGAAAATTGATCGCCGTCGTTTCCGAGGAAATTGCCGGCGCGGTCGTCGCGCGAATGAAAGAGAACGAGCACGGCCGCGGCGCGTGCATCATCGGCGAAGTAAAAGCCGAACCGCAGGGAATAGTTTCGCTGACAACGGGTTTTGGCGGCACGCGCATCGTCGATATGCTGGCCGGCGAACAATTGCCGCGCATTTGCTAAAAGGAAATTATGACGACACTGTCGATCCTTTCATTGCTGCTGGTCGGTTTCGGCTTGGGACTAAAACACGCCACTGAACCCGACCATCTCGCCGCGGTTTCGACCATCGTCAGCGAGCGCAAAAGTATCTGGAGCGCTTCGCTGGTCGGCGGGCTGTGGGGCGTCGGCCATACGATCTCGCTTTTTATCGCGGGCATCCTGGTCATTCTTTTGCATTTTCAGATCAGCGAGGGGCTGGCGCAAATTCTGGAATTCGGCGTGGCGCTGATGCTCATCGGCCTTGGCATCGACGCGCTTAGAAAACTTGCGCGCGGCGGCCAGCTTCACTGGCACATTCACCAGCATGGCGGCATCACTCACGCCCACCCGCATATTCATGACGAAGTGACCGCGCACCCGCACGAAAAAACCGCCGAAGGCAAAACGCACCACGGATTAAAACTTGGCCCGCGCCCGCTGATCGTCGGGATGGTGCACGGCCTGGCCGGAAGCGGCGCCTTGATGCTGCTGATACTTTCCACTATTACTTCACCCGCGATAGGCATCGCTTATATTCTGATCTTCGGCGCGGGTTCGATCGGCGGCATGATGCTGATGAGCATGCTGGTCGGCTTGCCGTTTCATTTAACGGCCAACCGGTTTGCCCGCGCCGATCTCTTTTTACGCGGCGCCGCCGGGTTGTTCAGCCTCGGCTTTGGGCTTTTTATGGTCTATGAAATAGGTTTTGTCGAAGGCTTGTTCTATCTCTGGAAGATTTAATAACTACTTACCGATACAAAATGTCGAAAAGATCCTGGTAAGCATATCTTCGGTGGTGGTCTCGCCGGTTATCTCGCCCAGGTAGCGCAGCGCGTTGTGCAGTCCCACCAAGGTGATCTCTTCGCTGGTTTTTTGCTCCATCAAATCGATCGAATTTTCTATCTCCGTTTTCGCGCGCAGCAGCAGATCGTGATGGCGGGCGTCGGAAACAAGAAACCCGCTTTCGCCGGTGCTGTCCCCCATATTGTCCAGCGAAAACGGTTCGATCATCGCCCGCTCCAGTTCATCAAGGCCCGCGCCTGTCTTGGCGGAAACTTCAACAATTGTTAACTGCGAATTTTTGGTCGCTGACTGAATTTTTTCAGTTGCCTGTTTTGTACCTTCCGCCGATATCAGGTCGATCTTATTTACCAGGACGATCTTGTTTTGCTCGGCTTCACTTTTGATAATGTCGATGTCTTCGAGGGTTAGTTCTTGCGAACCATCCAGCACCACGATCACCAGATCGGCATCGGCGATGGTCCGTTTTGAACGCTCTACCCCGATGCTTTCCACCGTGTCCGCGGTCTCGCGCAATCCGGCCGTATCGATCAGCGAGATCGGGATATTTTCGATCGTGAATTTTTCATGAAGCTGATCGCGCGTAGTTCCGGCGATCTCAGTCACGATGGCCCGGTCCTGGCCCAGCAAGGCATTGAATAAACTTGATTTACCGACGTTAGGCCGGCCCACCAGCGCGATCTTTAACCCTTCGCGCAAAAGCTTACCGGCGCGAAAAGTGTCCGCCATCGCTCCTACTCCGTCCGCCACGGCGGAGAGCCTCTGCTTCACATTTTCCGCCTGCACCTCGGGCAGGTCGTCCTCGACAAATTCCAGTGCCGATTCCAGCACCACGATCGATTCCAGCAGCGCGTCTTTTAGCGGCTGCAATTCGTTTGAAAGTTCACCGCGAAGCTGCCTCATTGCCTGCCGCGCCGAGGCCCTAGTTTGCGCATCGATCAGATCGCGCACGGCTTCCGCCTGGCTTAAATTCATCCGGCTATTCGCCAGCGCGCGCAGCGTAAATTCGCCCGGGTCCGCCATCCGCGCATCCAGCTTTAAACAAATGTCGATGATCTGCCGCAGCAGCACCGGCGAACCGTGGCAGCTTATTTCGATGACGTCTTCACCGGTAAAAGAATGCGGAGTTTTGAAATAAGTGATCAGCGCCTGATCTATCACGTCGCCGATGACTTCGCCGCTTTCGATATCGTAAATTTTTTTGAGAGTAGTTTGCCTGGGTTCCGGAGAGTATTCATCGTCACGTGCCAGCCGCCGCGTTATCTCGAGCGCGCGGTCACCGCTTAGGCGGATAACGCCGATCCCGCTTCGTCCGATCGGAGTGGCTAATGCAACGATAGTATCCATAAAAAAGAAAGCAGGAGCAGCGGCAGTAAGGCAGTTTCTTTTCCTGCCAAGTGCCAACTGCTCCTGCCAACTACAAAATCAGAATTTACTTTAAACGAACCTGCAGCCGGCGGTTTCTGCCTTCGCCGACCGATTCGCTGTGCAGATCTTCTTCTTCGGCCAGCACCATATGAATGATGCGTCGCTCGGTAGAATTGAGCGCGCCAAAGGTAAAAGCGGCGCTGGTCTTGCGCACCTTCTCCGCGGCAAAGCGGGCCATCGCCAAAAGCTCTGTCCGCCGCGTCTGGCGAAAACCGTCCGCGTCACAAATAAAGCGCTGGTCTTTTTCCAGTTCCCGGCCAAAGACCTGAAAGGCAAGATACTCAAAAGCATCGAGCAGCTCGCCGCTTTCATTTAACAGCAGCGGCACATCTTTCCCTTTGAAATCGAAAAGATAACCTTCCGCGACCTTTTCCGAGGAAATTTCAAGGCCGAAGCCAAAGTCCGCCACCAGGCCGGATAAAAATTCATTAACTTTTGTGCCGAGTTCGTCCATCTTGTTCTCTTAGGAAGCAGAAAGCTTAGGCTTCATCTTTTTCGAGGCCGGAGCATTTTTTTCCTCTCCCTGCGTGTCGGATTTATTCATCCGGTTGATTACCATCTGCTGCCCGAAGGTCACCAGGTTACCGATGAACCAGTAAAGCAGCAAGCCCGCCGGTGCGCCCCACAATACCCATAACATCATAACAGGCATCATATAGCTCATCATCTTCTGCTGCATTGCCTGCTCAGGCGTCATCGCCGGCGCGGCCGGGGCAAACATCATTGAAAGCACCATCGAGCCCGCCATCGCAAATTCAAGCAGGTGAAACGGGTCGCTCGCCGAAAGGTCGGGCAGCCACAGGAAAGTAGCCTGCCGGAAATCGAGTGAGATCGTGATCGCCGTGTACAGCGCGATAAAGAACGGGATCTGCAGCACCATCGGCAGACAGCCGCCGATGAAATTCGATTCCTTCATCAGCCGCAGCTGCTCCATCTGCAGCTCTTTCATCTTCGGATCGTCGGCCTTGAGCTTCTTCATCTGGTCCTGGATCTCTTTCATCCTGGGCTGATGCTTCTGCGCTTTTTTCATCGACTTGGCCGAGCGCATTTTGAGCGGGAAAAACAGGGAATAAAGAACGATCGTAAAAAGTATGATCGCGATACCATAGCTGCCGGTCAGCTCATTAAGCTTTGCGACGCACCACAGGATCGGCACGGCTATCGGCCGCAGGACCGTCCTGACCCACGAATACCAGCCGTAATTGATCGTGTTTTCAAGGTCGACCGACCTGTTCAGTCCTTCGTTGACCTGGTCATTGACGCCGCCCTTAGGGGCAAAAGCAAAGTGGTCTTTAGCGCCGACAAAAACTTTGTTGACCGAGCCGTCCGCCGTGATCGGGATCCAGGCAGTGGTCAGGTGGCGCGTTTCCTTGCGGTCGTTAGAACCCATCACCCACTGAAAAAGGCTTTGTCCTTCGTGCACGCCTTCGGGAATTTCCTGCTCATACTTGGTGCCGGTAAATTCCACCCCGAGGGCAGGCTGCGCGGGCACTACCGCCATCGCAAAATAAGCGTCACCGATACCGGCCCAATCGGCCGAACCGGCGATCGGCATTCTGCCCGGCGGATCTTTATGTTCCGAGATGGCGGCCGGCAGCTGACGATTGATATCGCCATTTGTAAAAGCCGTGGCCTCCGGTTCGGAACGGTAGAAATAATGTTTTTTGATCCCCTGATCGCCGACACTCGGCCCGATCCCAAGCCGCGCGCTCGGCACCGGCTGGCCGCCTCTGGTGATCCTTACTGCCAAGTCGGAAACCGGACTTTCCGCACGGAAAGTGAATTTTTTAGAAATTTCCAGTCCGCTAGCCGCATCCGTTTGCGTGAACTCGATGGTTTTGCTTTCCTGCCCGTTAAGCTGGACCGCATCGCCCTCTACGTTGACCGTGTAAATATTCTCATTGGCCGGCTGGTCGATCGCCGGATCGCCGGTGATAACTCTTAGCGGAACTTCGCGCGGTGAATTTTCCAAGCCCTTTTGCGAGATCAATTCCAGCGGAACCGGATTGCCCTTGGTCGAGGCTATCGAGTAGACGTCTCTTTCACCTTCGGAGCTCCGGTGTTTTTTTAACACCCAACTGACCGGCACGCCGCCCCGCGCATCGAGCTTGACGGTGTAGAACGGCGAATCGATCGTAATGACCTTTTGCGGCGCGCCTGCTGATGGCTGAGCGGTTTCCGGGACCTGGTAATTTGCCGCGGGTGCCTGCGGAACCGGCGCCGGAGTTTGGGCCGTGTTAGCCGCTGCCTGCTCTGTGTTGGAATTGTTGTTCGGCGTGGGTTTCGGCGGAGGGAAAAAATACATCCATCCGGCCAGGATAACCATCGACAATACGATCGCTATCAAAAACCGTTTTTGAAAATCCTGTCTGTTGCTGTCTTCCATCTAAAAAATAAAACCTTTATGGAACCGGGTCATAGCCGCCCTTTGAAAAAGGCTGGCATCTTAGCAGCCGGTAGATCGCGAGTCCCGTACCGCGAATACTGCCGTGTTTTTCCAGCGCCTGCATTGCGTATTCGGAACAGGTCGGCTGGAAGCGGCACGCTGAAGGCAAAAATGGCGAAACAAAAGTCTTGTAAAGCCGCACCATACCGATCAACATCGCCTTCATCCTAGGTTCCTAACGCTTTATCCGACTCTTTTGTTTCGCCAGTTATCGCCCCGAGTTCGCTTTTTCTGACTTCCGCTATTATCCGCTGCAGGTCTTTTAGGGGCGCTTCCAGCTTTACCTCCAAAAGCCTCCGCCGGGCATTAAATACCCAGTCGTAGCTTTGGCCAAGCGCGCCCAATTCCGCTTTACTAAGCCGGAAAGCCTCCCGCAAAAGCCGTTTCGCCCGGTTGCGGGCAAAAGCCTTGCCGATGCCTTTCCGTGAAGCCGTAATGCCGAGCCGGTGCTGTCCCAGCAAATTCGGCATCAGGAAAACCGTAGTAAACTCCGCGCTTATGCGATTTCCGCGCTTGTAAACAAGCTGAAACTCGCTCGAGCGAAGCAAGCGGCATTCCTTAGGCAGCCGGAAACCGGTGCTTAATAATGGTGTACGGTCAGCCTCTTGCGGCCCTTGGCGCGGCGGCGCTTCAGTATCGCGCGGCCGTTCTTGGTGGCCATGCGAGCGCGGAAGCCGTGCTTCTTCGCTCGGCGGCGGTTGTTCGGTTGAAATGTTCTCTTTGGCATACTTGTCCATCCTTTCACCCTGAAGTGAAAAGGGATAGTCTATAGATTTTAGGGGTCTCTGTCAAAGGAACAGGCGTAAAACCGGAACTTTTAGCGGTTAAGCGAGTGTGAGAGATATGAGCCTCCCCCGGCCTGTATGGTTTATCTTAAAATTCTGTCTGTCTTGCGTAGGACTGCTCGCGGTGGTCCTGATAATTACGGTTTTGATGTTTATTCCCGATTTTATCCTCTACTTTATACTCCCGATCTTCGTTTTCTTCACGGTCTTTACCGTTGCCATCCGCGAGCGCGAGCGACATTTCCCCATCCGCGAAATAATGCGGGACATTTGCAGGCTGGCCCTCCGGCGGTGATCTACGAAGTCAGACCCGTCGTTTAAGGGATCACTTCTCCATCTGCGTTAAGCCGCACGATCTCGCCATAGCCCAGTTCGCGGATGCCTTTTTCCACTTTCGCCAGATCGCCGACCACGATCCAGATCACTTCATCCGGGTGGATAAATTTCTTTGCCGCGCCGGCGAGCTGCCCTTCGGTCAGGCCGCGCATTCGTCCGGAGTAATTCGACCAGTAATCGTCCGGCAGGCCGAAATTGACCAGCCCAATGCCCGCATTTTCCAGTGAAGAGAGGGTTTCAAAACGTCCCGGCAGGCGCGAGGTCATATTTCTCATAATGCTGGCAAACTCTTCACCTTTGATGGGGCGGTCGCCCGCGATGTCCTTGATCTCCTTGAGAACTTCGGCCATCGATTCTTTGGTCTTGTCGGTCTGCACCGGCGCGATCACCGTAAAAGTACGCTGGCCGCGGGCGCCGGAAATAAAGCCCGACGTTCCATAGCTCCAGTGTTTGTCGAGCCTCAGGTTGCGGTTCAAACGGGAAGTGGCGATACCGCCGAAATTCGTAAAGACCGGTTCGGCGGCGAGGTCTTCGGGCTGCCCGCTGGTTTCCGAAACATGCGCCGCGATTATTACCGATTGCGGAGCGTCCGGTTTATCGACGAGATAAATTTTCCTGCCCGGCGTTCTGGCCACGGTCGAAAGATTTTTCTCCGGGGCCTTACCCCCTTTCCACCCGCCGAATACTTCTTCCAGCGCCGGAAGCGCCGCGGCAAGCGTCGTATCGCCGGCCAGCACGATCGTTGCGCTGCCCGGTTTGAACCAGTCCGCGTGCCATTTGATCAGATCTTCGCGGGTCAAAGATTCGAGCGACCTGGTAAATCCCGAAGCCGGTTTGCCGTACGAATGGTTCTTGCCATAGATCAAACCCGGCACGATACGCTGGGCTATCGCGGTAGGATTAGCTTTTTCCTGTTCGATCTGGGCGATCCTTCTCTTCTTTTGCGTTTCAAAGCGGTCCGCCGGAAACGAAGGATTTAAGGCCGCATCGGCCATGATCGCCAGCGACGGCCGCAGGTTCGCCGACGTCGCTTGCAGGCGGACGATTGACATATCAATGCCGTTGCCCGTATTAAGCCTGGCGCCGAGCGAATCAAGCTGCTGTTCCATGGCCAGCGCGTTGCGGGTTTTGGTTCCTTCGTCCATCAGGTCGAGCGTCAGGCCGGAAAGCCCCGCGCTGGCCATGCTGTCTGAGGCCGCGCCGGCGTCCACCGCCAGCGTCACGTTCACGATTGGCGTCGTGTGCCGCTCAATCAGGATCACATTAACGCCGTTCTTTAATTTCGCTCGCTGTATCTGCGGAAATTTTATCTCCGGCGCTGAACCCAGCGACGGCAGTATTTTGCGATCGATCGCGGTTTGTCCGGGGCTGAGCTTTGGAAAAGGTTTGACCAGCATCGTGTAATGATTGGCGCGCAGCCATTTATTTGCGGCCGCTTTTACATCCGCCGACTTTGCCGTGGCCATTGTTTGCAAGCGGTCGAGATAAGCCTCGGGCTTTCCGCCATAGGTCATACTCTCGGCCAGCACATCGGAACGCCCGCCAAAACCGCCCAGCGTTTCTATCCCGCGCAGAAAATCCGCCAGGTTGCGATTCTGAATGCGCTGGAGTTCTTCGGCGCCAGGCCCGGTCCCGAGCACTTCGTTTAAGACCGCATCTATTTCTTTTTCAACCTCAGCCGGATCGACGCCGGGTTTTACCGTGACGACTATCGTAAAAAGGCCGCCCAGTTCGCGCCCGCTCGCTCCCGCGTTGACACCCGTTGCCAATTCTTTTTCATCGACCAGCCGTTTCTCCAGCCGCGAATTTTTTGAACCGGCCAGAACATCCGCCAAAAGCCCCAAGGTGACGATCTCCGGATCGTTCCAGGCCGGCGCATGATAATAGCGATAGATGCGTGTCTGCGGCACGCGGTCTTCCATCTGATCGCGTATATTGCGGTCAAAGGTCGGGATCCATTTTTCCGTTCGCGGAAGCGGCGGTCCCGGGGGAATGCCGCCGAAATATTTTTTGACAAGTTCGAGCGCGCGCTCAGGCGTGATGTCTCCGGCCAGCGCGATCACCGCGTTATTCGGCCCGTAATACGTGCGGTACCATTCCTTCACATCTTCTAACGATGCGGCGTTAAGATCGTCCATGCTGCCGATCGTCGACCACGAGTACGGATGTGAATAGGGATAAATTTTTCCCAGCACCTCGCCGAAAACTTTTCCATAGGGCGCATTTTCACCCTGGCGTTTCTCGTTCTGCACCACACCGCGTTCCCGCTCGAGCATTTCTTTCGAAATGTAATTCGCGAGAAATCCCATCCGGTCGGCTTCCAGGTACAACGTTCGTTCGAGCGCCGAGACAGGCACGTCTTCGAAAAAGTTTGTGCGGTCGCTGTTGGTCGTGCCGTTGCGATTATTTGCGCCCAGGTCGTCCATCGCTTCGCGAAAACCGTGCGGGTAATTCTCCGAACCGTTAAAGAAAAAATGTTCGAAGAGATGGGCAAAACCGGTCTTGCCGCGCTTTTCGTTTCGCGAACCTACGTGGTACCAGGAATTGACGGCGACGATCGGCACGCTGTTGTCCGTGTGCACCAATAGCGTCAGGCCGTTATCGAGCACGAATTTCTGATACTTGATACCGTATCGCGCGCGATCAAACGACGGTGCTGCAGCCGTGCGGCCCTGCGCGCCGGCCGGCAAAACAGCGAATCCGAAAAAGAGCGAACCCAAAAGGACACCCAAAAAGATAAACGATACAAACAGGCGCTTATTCATAGACTTTTCCTCTATAAGACTACTGATCGAAATTGTGCAAAATTGTGTTGGATTGCAATTATATATTACGGGCGCGGCCCGCCGGTAGTTTCAAAGTGTTTGAGCACAGCCTTAGGTGCTTTTTTTAACGGCGCGCTAAAGCGTAGACCTTGAACTAACGATCTTGGAAATGGCCTCGACATAAAGCTCGTGTTCCTGCTCAAGGATACGCGCGGCCAGCGTTTCCGCCGTATCATCCCCGCGCACTTCGACCGTTCGCTGCGCTATGATCGGGCCGTTATCGAGCTCTTCATCGACAAAGTGCACCGTGCAGCCGGTTACTTTAGCCCCCTGTTCAAAAGCCTGCCGCTGCGCGTCGAGCCCTTTAAAATCGGGAAGCAGGCTGGGGTGAATATTAATTATTTGATCTGGGAACGCTCGGATAAATTCCGGCGACAGCAGCCGCATATAACCCGCCAGGCAGACCAGCTCGACATTTCTCTTTTGCAATTCCGCCGCGATCTCAGCATCGTGCTCCGCGCGCTTGCGTCCCGCGCGTTCGACCACGACGGTCTTAATACCTTTTTCTTTTGCCTTGATCAAACCCGCGGCGTTGGGCTGATCGCTGATCACCACCGCAACTTCCGCACCCAGAATGCGCCCCTGCTGCACAGCGTCAATGATCGCCTGCATATTCGAACCGCGCCCGGAAATAAGAATGCCTAGTTTCATTAATTTCTTGACAAATTTATACTGTTATTGGACAATATGTCTGTACAAGTCAAAGGGTACTTCTATGTCTATTCAAATTACCTACAGCCAAGCTCGCGAAAATCTTGCTTCACTACTTGAAAAAGTAACCGACGAACAGGAGATTGTCATTATAAACCGCCGGGGCCGCAATCCAGTAGCCATGGTCAGCGCCGACGAACTTTCCAGTTTGCTTGAAACTGCTCATCTTCTGCGTTCGCCCAAAAATGCTGCTCGGCTTATGAAATCGTTGAACAATGCGAAGGCCGGTAAGGGTGAGGGTGTTTCGATCGACGATCTACGTAAGGAGTTTGGCGTTGAAAAGCGGAAAACCCCGTAAAAGCAGCAAGAAGCGAGAGGCCGTTATATCGGAAGATTTTCGTGAAGATCTTAAATACTGGGCCGCTAATGACCGTCGGACATTGGTTAGGCTTCTAGATCTTATGGAGGCAATAATGCGGGACCCGTTTGAGGGCATCGGCAAACCGGAACCTCTCAGATATGAGGCGTCCGGCGCCTGGTCTCGCCGCCTCACCCAGGAGCACCGCATCGTCTATCTTGTCAGCGAAAAGCGAATCGATTTTCTGCAGGCGCGCTATCATTACTAAAAATATATCAAGATAAGCGCCAGTATGTATTATAGTTAGTTTCCCACCCTACATTTGAAGAGAGGATAATGAAAGAAGTAAATTTCAATTTTTCCCTGACAGACTTCTTGGCTTATTTATTTCCCGGTGCAGTAACATTAGTCGCAATAACGGGTATTTTATGCTTAACGCCTTATAAATATCTTCTTTATCAAATGCCCTGGGATAATATTCTTACTAGTTTGCTGCTAATTGCGCTTGCTTATTTGGTGGGAGTTATTATTTCGAGTTTAACTAGTAACTCTGAAACAGAAAAGATACTGAATGAAATTCATCCCCCAAATTTCGAAAAAGAAATAAAAGAAGCCTTTGAAATAAATTTTAAAACTACAGAATGCGAAGCAAAAAAATGGACATCAGATCATTTTTTTGCCGCTCGTTCATTGGTGCGAGAAAGGATGCCTGCCTGTTCTGCTGCCTTTGACCGACAAAGCTCTTTAAGACAATTTCGTCGCAATAGTATTTTTCCCGTGCGTTTGCTGGGAATAGCCGGGATATTAACCGGCCTTAAAGGCATCTGGGATAATCCGGGACCATTAAATGGGGATCATATTTTTAAATTGCTCTGCTGTTTTATTTTAATTCTTATTTCTGTTTTTGGTTGGCCGATAATAAATCGCTTTTTGCGTGATAGTCGACTTACAAATCGAAAACGAGAAGTACGAGAAGTTTGTACGGCGTTATTAGCTTTGAGCAAAAGTGAAAAAAATAAAGAAATTAGCAAATGATCACTTCTTTCTCTCCCTCAACCACTTGCCCGATCTCCTTGCACTCTTCACCGAGGTGTTCAAAGATCGCCGCTTTATTTTCCTCTGCACAAATTATCACCATGCCCACGCCCATGTTGAACGTGCGGAACATTTCCTTGTCTTCGACGTTGCCAAGGCTTTGCATCACGCCGTAGATCGGCAGTTCGGTCCAGGTGCCGCGTTTTATTTCCACTGAAACTCCGTCGGGCAAGATGCGCGGGATGTTTTCCAGCAGGCCGCCGCCGGTGATGTGCGCCAGGCCTTTGATCTTGCCGCTATCTAGTAAACCATCGAGGTCTTTTAAATAGCTGCGATGCGGTTTGAGCAGAATTTCGCCGAGCGTTTGATCAAATCCATCAAGCTTTGTATCCACCAAGTGCCCGCCCACTTCAAACAACAGTTTTCGCGCCAGCGAGTAGCCGTTGGTATGGAGCCCGTTCGCGGGCAGCGCAAGAACCACATCGCCTGCTTTAATATTTCGTCCATCGATTACTTTCGCTTTATCGACCACACCGACGATAAACCCCGCCACGTCGTATTCGCCGTCGGCATAAAAACCGGGCATTTCCGCCGTCTCGCCGCCCAGCAGCACGCAGCCGTTCTGCTTACAGCCGATCGCCATGCCTTCTACCACGGCGGCGGTCACGTCGGGTTCGACCACGCCGCAGGCAAAATAATCCATAAAAAACAGCGGACGCGCGCCCTGCACCAAAATGTCGTTGACACAATGGTTGACCAGGTCTTGCCCGACCGTGTTGTGCACGCCTGACATAAAAGCGATCTTGAGCTTCGTGCCGACGCCGTCCGCCGAAGCCACCAGCACCGGCTCGGCCATACCGGGAAATGCGGCGGAAAACATCCCGCCAAAACTGCCGATGTCCGTCAGCGTTCGCTCGTTAAAGGTCGCTTTCGCAAAATCGCGGATCTTTGCCACCGCCAGGTTGGCGTTGTCTATTGAAACGCCGGCGTCACTATATGAAATGGGTTTCGACATAATTTAGTTTAAGGGCGCGATATTAAATTCGCGTTTTAAGATCTCGTTGAATTGTTCGGTTGAAGTAACAGGCGTTTCGTTTCTTTCGCCATTTGTTGTCTCGATAAATTTATCGCCGGTCAAAGTTTTGCGCCCCGCGCCGGTCATCAGCGAGCAGACCTTGCTTTTCATAAAATGTGATTCGGGCGAGGTCTGGTGAAAATTGCACATGCCCGAGTACTGCGAAAGCTCGCGCGCCGCAGCGGTAAAAATATATTCGCCGCTCCAACTATCGCCCGCTTTCTTTTCTACATAAAAATACTCGCCGCCTTCATAAGCGGTCTTTCCTATCCGGTAAGTTCCGGTTTTATCTTCCTGTTCAATATCCAAAACAAGCTTCAAGGGCTCGGCAATAAAATCTCCGAAACCGACATCGGCCAGGTATTCTTCATCACCGGCCTTTACGACGATCGCCATGTGGTCGTATTCCGAGCTGAAATTTCCTTCGCCGCCCACGCGGGCCGAAACCATTTTGGTTTCATAGCCTAACTCTTGCAGCAGCACATTAAAGAGCCCGTTGAGTTCGTAACAAAATCCGCCGCGGTTTTCGCCGACAATTTTCCGGTAAAATGAATCCGTGTCTAGCGAGATCGGCCGCTTCCAATGTATATCCAGATTTTCAAACGGTACGCAGAGCAAATGCTGCCGCTGCAAAAACCTGAGAGTTTCCGCCGTACACGCCGGCGATCCCGCGTCTGCCTCTACTCTTTGCGCCCCTATTCTTTGTAGATATTTTTTTATGTCCATTCTTTCGTTTCATAGAGTATACTTTCATAAAAATAGTTATACCAAACCACTCTTTCGGAAATGGCCGGTAAAGAAATTGGGGCCGTATTAACTAAAACTTCGGTGTTTTCCACGACCAACTTTAAAAAGGAGATTTTTTAAATGGTAGACATAGCGGATATGCCCACAGGCATCGATGTTTCGAAATTTCAAGGCAGCGTTAACTGGCAGGATGTTAAAACGGGCGGCTTTTCTTTTGGTTTTGCCCGCGCCATTGACGACGCGACCGGAACGACCGCCGATCCTGAATTTGCGCACAATTGGCAGGGGATGAATGACAGCGGCATTCTTCGCGGGGCCTATTATTTTCTGCGCGCGAGCAGAAATATGACTGACGCCGCCAACCTGTTCGTTTCTATCGTAGGGCAATTGGCGCCCGGCGATCTGCCGCCCGTCCTCGATGTCGAAACGGCCGACGGTGAAAGCGCCACTACCGTGCTTGATGCTATCGGGCAGTGGATGGACATTGTCGAAGCCGCCTTGAACCGCCAGATTATAATTTATACTTACACGCCTTTTTGGGAAAATACGCTCGGCAATTCCACCCGTTTTAGCGATCGCGCGCTTTGGATCGCGCAATATACCAGCGCGCCGCAGCCCAATTTTCCCAGCGCGTTTCCGGCTTATTCTTTCTGGCAATATAGCGAGACAGGCACCGTTCCCGGAATATCGGGACAGGTCGATATGGACCGCTTCAATGGCTCGATGGAAGGCCTTAAGGCCTTTGCCGGTTTTCCCGCCGATCCGGCGAGTTCATAAACCGTGAAATTTGCTTAAATTAAATTGCCACTAGCTTTAGCTAGTGGAATAGAAGAAGAAATTTTCAACAGGGGGCTTTAGCCCAAAGCGGTGCAAGATTTGGCTAAAGCCGGTTATATATAAAAATGCCACGTCAACCACTAGCCAAAGCTAGTGGCAATTTATAAGAGAAATCGCCTTGCTATGATTTTAAAGGCAAGCTCTCTACCATGTATCACCAAGCCGGACCGCTTAATCTTAGTTTTGCGGCAGCTTTGTATCCGGTTTAATTACACGGAACTAATTGACTTGCGCCCTGAGCGCGTTTAGCATTTTAATTATCTGAAACAACTGAAAAAACTATGAGTTTCACATTTATCGATTCAGGTTCCCCGAACAACGAGATCCACACCAACGTATGGAACTGGAAGCCGACGTTTGAGATCATCAAAGATCTGGATGTTATAGGAGAAATGCGCGCGAGGCAGATGCAGTACAACGCTACCGGTTTTACCGTAACGGCTGAGGAAGCCCAGCTATTAGGCAACGGCATCCGCAGTAAGTATCTTACGAAAATGAAACCGTCAGACCGCGTGCGAACGGATCTTTCTATTACTAATGAGCCCGATGACGGCACCCTCTATCGCGGTGACGATGCCGATTCATGGAAAAATTATGGCGCGACCTATGACTGGCTAAAAGAATTTTCCGATTTTTGCTTGAATTGTAAGGGTTTTCAGATTTTCTAATAGCACAAGGGGTGACGGCAATAGAATCTTTCTGGCAGCAAATAATCGCTCTTTTTGAATGGTACCCGTTTCAGCTGGGGGCGATGATCCTGGTCGCCACGCTGCACGGATACGGCGCGGCCTGGCTGGCCGTGCGTATGCTTTTCCGGCCTTATAAGTCAGTTAAACTCTTTGGTATCACCATTTTCCCCCAAGGGATGATTCCCCGCCACCGGGACCGGCTGGCCGCCGCCATCGGCCGCGCCGTCGGAAACGAGCTGGTCTCGCAGGACACGCTGGTCGACGCTCTTTTCAGCACCGATTTTCTCCAGCGCAAGATCTCCGGCGTGGTCAATTCTTATATTGACGATCTGGTTCACCAGGACCTCCCGTCGGTGATCGAATCGCTGCCGCCGCACGCCCGCGAAGTCCTGCTGGAAACGGTGGCCTCGCTGCAGCATCACATCGCCGGTTACATCACCGAAAATCTGAAAAGCGAGGAAACCGCCGGGTCGCTTGATAAATTTGTCGGCGAACAGCTAAACAACCTGCTTTCTCAGCGCGTTTCTCAGGTCGTCGACGAGGAAACTTTTACCCAGATCCATTCTTTTCTTGAACAGCGTCTGCGCGGCGTGCTGAGCGAAAAAGCCTTAAAAGAAAAAGTACGCGATTTCGTAAACCTGCAGGTCGATGAGCTTGCGCTGAGCGAGATACCTTTGCGTGATATGGTGGCGCCCGAGGCCGCGGACTTTGTTAAAGAACGCCTGAAGGGACAGGTCCAGCCGATCGTGCATCATCTGGCAGAGATCGCTACGCAGGAAAATACGCGCGAGCGCATCGGTTCTCTGGTCAAAACCGAGATCAACGATTATTACAACCAGCTTTCATTCTTTCAGAAATTTTTTGTCTCGCGCGACAAGATAAATCGCGAGGTCGATAATCTCGTCAACAATTCTCTGCCGAAAAAGGTCGATGATTTCCTGCGCGGCGAAGTTTTCGCCGACGAGGCCGAAGGATTTTTAGCCTCGGCGATCGACAGCGTGCTTTCGCGCCCCTTACCCGAACTCACCGGGCAGATCGCTCCGGAAAAGATGGACGAATTAAAAGGGCAGATCTCAGACGCGATCCTGAAAATGGTGGAAAGCCAGGACATGCAAACCTCGCTCTCCGCTTATCTGAGCGATATGCTCTACAACATACGGCCGCATTCGCTCAAGGCCATCGCCGAACGCGTTCATCCCGAGGCGACCGCGAAACTGCGCGGCATTTTGGTCAGCGGATTGCTCGACCTGCTCCAGCGCGATGAAACGCTGCGCATGGTAAACGCCACGGTCGCCAATCAGATCGAGCATTTTCTCATCATGCCGATCGGAAAACTCTCTGACCGCATTCCCGAAGAAGCGCTGCGCCGCGCGGCCGACGCGCTGACCGAAAGCATTGTCGCCGCCGCCAAAGAAAAACTGCCGGCCGCCATTGCCGAGCTTGATATCGGCAACATCGTGCGGGAAAAGGTCGACGCCTATCCGCTCGAAAAACTCGAGGAACTGGTGCTCTCCGTCGCGCGTGAACACCTGCGCAAGATCGAGCTCTGCGGCCTCGTCCTCGGCTTTATCATCGGCGCCGTCCAGGCGGTCTTCGTCTATTTCACCTTCGTCAAGTAATTTTCGGCTCTTTGCGTTCCCGGCGTAAACCATTGCGCCCTCTGCATTTAAATCCTGCTACAACCAGGACTCGCTAACCCGCGCAAAAAAACTCTGAACTTTCTTCGTTTCAGGCTCGTTCTTGGTATTGACTACTTTTTCCTTGATACCCTGGAGGCACAAAATGAAGAAACTAGCATTTTTAATATTCGTCGTCGCTATCGTTATTGGTATTAGCCTGGCCTATGCGACCGGCAATGTGGGTAACGCGAGCCCATGGATGACCTTTAAATTCGACCGCGGGGTCAGAGGCTCCGGCGTGATCAAGACCGAAACCCGCGAATTGCCGAAATTCAGCGCGGTCGATTTCGGCGGTGCGATCGAAATGGAGATCGTCGCGCAGAAAGATCAAAAAGTTGAGATCGAGGCCGATGACAACATCATTCCGCTGATCACCACCGAGGTTAAAGGCGACACTCTTTATATCTCAAACCAGCAAAGGATCAATTGGCACAGCAAGGTCAAAGTGCGCATCAGCGTGCAGGATTTGAATTCCTTAAACGTATCGGGCGCGTCCAAAGCGAGTGCGGCAAATATCAAGTGCGATAATTTCAAAATTGACGTCAGCGGCGCTTCGAAGATCAACCTTGCCGGCGAAACAAACAACCTCAGCGTTGAAGCCAGCGGGGCCAGCCGCGTCGACGCCAACGATCTGAAAGCCGTTAAGGCTTCGGCAGACGCCAGCGGCGCCAGCAAGATCTACGTGAACGCCACCGAGAGCGTCGAAGCAGATGCTTCCGGCGCCAGCGGCATCAGTTACTCGGGCAATCCGAAAAATGTTAAGAAGAATGCTTCCGGCGCAAGTTCCGTAAGCTCGAACTAGGCATTTTGTCAGGATCCTGGATCACTCGAAGGCTCAGCTTAAAAGCTGGGCCTTTTTATTTTGCCAGCTAATATAAGATATGGCTTTGCCTGTAAAGTAACGGATACAAATAAAGAATTTTTAATTCGCGTTATTTTGTGTAATTCGTGGCTGATAAAATCGACTTCAATATCTATCTCAAGAGGTACAGTTAAAATATGTCTGTAATGAATTGTATTTTTTGCCGCATAGTTGCCGGCGAAGCCGAGGCAAGCAAGGTCTATGAGGATGACCGCATTCTCGCCTTTATGGATATTCAACCGGTGCGCCCGGGGCAGGTCCTTGTAATTCCAAAGGAGCACGTCGACCATTTCTCAGACATTCCCGACGATCTGGCCCTGGAGATCTATTCGTTGACGCACAAGCTCGCCCGCGCCGTGCGGAGCGCGCTTGAGCCCGAACGCGTAGGCCTGGTCGTGCACGGCTATGGCGTTGCTCACGCACACATGGTGATCGTGCCGCAGCATGACCAAAACGACATCACCAGCGGAAGGGTGGCGGATATAAAAGACGGTAAAGTGATTTTTACGATCGAGAATTTACCAGTCGTCCCGCGCGAAAAGCTTGACGCCGCCGCCAGCCTCATCTGCGAAAAAATAAGTATGTAGCCTTTTCAAGCCCGAGAACAAAACTCCCCTCCTTACGAAGGAGGGGTGCCCGAAGGGCGGGGTGGTTCTCTCTATAAGAAAATCGAGAGCGGGTACAAGCAGCCCTTCTTGACCCGAGAGGCGCTCAACTTGAGTGATAAAATTAAAGTTCAATAAATTTGCAGTCCGGAAGGGCCGCTTGCGCCCGCTCTTCTCTCAAGTCCCGTAGGGACGTTACATTTGTAGATCGGAATCTAATAGAAAATGTCTAAGCTTTGTAGGAGCGACATATTTAAATTGCCATGAACGCCATACGATGTCCCCAATGCAAAGCGCTTAACTCAAATTCCGCGGCCGAATGCGGCCAGTGTAAATTTTCTTTCGAGGGCCTGCCTCCTACGGCTTATGTTTCCGTTCCGCCCGCTGAATTTGAAAAACTGGCCGCAGACAGCCCGCGCGACGTTTCAAACGCCTGGTACGACATTCCCAAAGACAATGAGACGGGAAAGAAGATATACCTCTGGTATCGCATTTATAGCGGCTGTCTCCTGTTCGTGTCAGTGATCATCATTTGCACGGGAGTGTATGTGTTTACCGGGCCGCCCGGCGCGCTCGATACCACTCCGGAAGGACAGACCGTCGGCGGTGTGTTATACATTATTTTGGGAATCATCACGGCAGTCCTTTATTCCATCGCGATGTTTTCGCCCAGAAAACCGTGGAGCTGGGTGTTCGGCGTCGTGATATTGGCTATCGGCATAGTCACTTTCTGTTTTCTGCCTTCCCTGGTGTTACTTATTTTTTGGTCTAAACCTGAAACCCGGGCCTATTTCGGCCGTAAAATAAAGAAATGAAAAAAATAATTTTAACTTTCGCAATTTGTTTCGTGATCTTTCAGACGGCGCAGATAATGATGGCGCAGGAACAAACTAAACCAGCCGGAGCAGCCGCGACACCGGCCCCTGTTGCGGCTGCTCCGGCCGCTCCGAAAGCTGACCCGGCCGATGTCGCATCGATCGACAGCATTATGAAAGCCGTCTATGACGTGATCTCCGGCGACGCCGGCACTCGCAACTGGGACCGTTTTCGCTCGCTCTTTCATAAGGACGCGCGGCTGATCCCGACGTTTAAAGACAAGGACTCCGGCGCTATCATGGCGCTTGCACTGTCGCCTGACGATTACGCCAAGCGCAACGACGTGTATTTTTCCCGCAATGGTTTTTTTGAGACCGAGCTCGCACGCCGCGTCGAAACCTACGGAAACATTACGCACGTTTTCTCGACCTACGCTTCTTTTCACAGCAAAAAAGACGAGAAGCCTTTCGCCCGCGGCATCAATAGTTTTCAACTGATGTTTGACGGAAAGCGCTGGTGGGTGATGACCATCTACTGGGCCGGCGAAACAACCGATACTCCGATCCCGGAGAAATATCTCAAGAACGGAAATTAATCCGTTTGAATTAACCACAAAGACACAAAGAACACTAAGATAAAATTTCTTTGTGTCTTCGTGCCTTTGTGGTTAATCTTCTTCTGCTCTTGGCTTATACTTTTGGCTGATGGCTGAGTTTATTCTTACCAGGCAGATGAGCTTGCCGCTGCCGCGCGCGCAGGTGTTTGAATTTTTTGCCGACGCCGGCAACCTGGAAAAGATCACCCCACCCGAACTTAAATTTCAGATCATCACGCCGCAGCCGATGAAGCTCGAAGAAGGTTCGATCATTGAATACGACCTCAGGCTGCGCGGCTTTCTCATCCACTGGCGCACGCTTATTTCCAGTTGGAAACCGCCGTTTGAATTCACCGACGAACAAATTCGTGGCCCCTATAAGCAATGGATACACCGGCATGTTTTTACCGAACTGCCAAATGGCGATACGTCTATCGAAGACATCGTGCATTACCGCTTGCCGGTTGAACCCTTGGGCGATCTTTTGCATTTTATGGTGCGCAGAGAGCTTGAGCGGATATTTGATTTCAGGCAGAAAGCTGTGGAAAAAATACTGACCGCTTGATTCTATAAATTGCCGCTGGCTTTAGCTAATGGACCAAGAGCGCGGGCTTTAGCCCAAATTGATATCCAATGACATGTCTTCGCGTTCAAGTGAGAGGTTAGGATTGTAATAAGGATCGTTTTCCAGAAAGCTTTTCCATTTTTCACGGAATGCTTTTACTTCTTTAGAATCTCGCTTTTCTATTATTTTTTCAGTCACGGTTTTACCGTCTCCGACAAGTTCAACATGAGGTGTCCAGGTAACACGGTAACCTCGCTCCCTTAGCCGCAAGCAGTAATCCACATCATAAAATCCATTTGGGAAATCCAGGGCATCAAACCCGCCGATCTCGTCAAAGATATCTTTTCGCGTAGCCATACATGCGCCGGACACGGCTGAAAAATTATTTATCACCTGCGCGCGCATCAGGCTGTCGCGGTACCAGCCCGGCAATCGGCGATAGGCAAAACCGGCCGAATCCGCAATGCCCAGAATAATTCCTCCCTGATGCACGCGGCCGTTTTGATAAAGCAGCCTGGCACCCGCTGCGCCGATGTTTTTTTGCAAGGCGAGGGCAGCGAGTTCCCCCAGGGCATCGATCGTAAGGCCTGCGACATCGTTTTCAAAAAAAACAAGGACGTTACCGCCGGCTTTTTGCGCCGCGCTATTGAATCGTTCCGCGAGCGAACCGGACCCGGTTTCCGCACTTATAAATTCGAAATTTTCAGCCGAAATTTTTTCAAATTGCTTTTTACCCCCGCCGTAGATAACGCTTATCTTCGTATCTCCCGGCAGATCATAAATTACGCGGTGCAGCGGCGGATAGCCTTCGGTTACGGTTGCGGCAATACTGGTGCGCTCGAAATGCTCGCGGATCGCCTGGCGCGCGCGTTCGTGGGCGTAAGGTTTTGCTTCCGAGCTCGACGCTACCGAGCTTTCCAGCGTACGCCAGTGATAGAGAATTTTTGGAATATGCCTGATCTGTTTTTCATCTATCTGCTCGATCGCGCGCAGCGTCAGGTCGTAATCCTGGCTGCCTTCAAATCCGACGCGAAAGCCGCCGATCTTTCGCAAAAGATCCGTGCGAAAGGCCGATAGATGTGTGACCAGGTTGAGTGAATAAAAAAGGTCCGGGCTCCAGCCGGGTTTAAATTTCGGTTCGCTTCGCACGCCGCGCGTGTCTATTAAGTCTTCATCGCTGTATATCAACTGCGCGTCCGTATGTTCGTTTATTTCTTTTGCCACATAGTAGAGCGCGTCGGGCGAAAGCTCATCGTCATGGTCAAGCAAAACCGTCCACTCTCCGCCGGCCATCATCAGCGCAGAATTTGACGCCTCGGAAATGTGGCCGTTTTGAAAACGCATTACGAGGCGAATGCGCTCATCTTTTTCCGTGTATTCCTTGAGAACGCCGGGAATATGCGGCGCGGTCGAAGCATCGTCCGCGATGCAAAGTTCCCAATTTGAATAGAGCTGGTTTAAGACCGAATCGATGCAGAGCCGCAGCCACTTTTCGTCGACGTTATAAACGGGAAGGATCACGGAAATGAGAGGTTTATGCGAAAAGCTTTCTATCTCAGCGCGAATTTCCTTCTCGTCCAACTTCTCCGGCTTCTCCTGTAGCGCGATCCACGCCTGATAATTTTCCTGCTGCTTTTGTTTTCGCCGGTAAATTTCTACCAGCTGCAGAGGGCCGCGCCAGCCCGCTTCTTTCCAGACCTCGGGTATGCGCGTGATGATCTTTTTGAGAAAGTTTTTCACTTGGAAAGATACGTTTCGATGAGCGCCAGCATCTTTGGCGCGGCCACATTGATGTCATGCCTCTCGCGCACTTTTTTCGCGGCTGCCGCGCCGAGCGAATTTTTTTCCGCCGGGTTTTGCGCCAGATAAAAGATCTTTTCCGCGGCCGCGCCGATATCCAGATAAGGAACCGTAAAGCCGCAATCCTGCTCGATAAATTCCGGCATCCCGCCGCTGTTTTCAAAACACATGACAGGTTTTCCCAGCGCCGCCGCTTCCAGGCAAACCAGCGGATACGGGTCTTCGCGCGATGTCAGAAGAAATACGTCAAACCCTGAGTAATATTTTTGCGGATCGGCGGTGTGTGCTAAAAAGCGGACCTTATCTACAAGCCCGAGCCGTTCCAGATCGAATTCAAGTTCGAAAAACCGGAAATCCCCTTTTGTCGCGCCGCCCACCCAGACGAAATAGATCGGCGCATCAGGCATTTTTTTATGCACCTCATTGGCGATCAAAGCAAAAATCTCCGGCGCTTTTCGCCAGTAGAGCGTGCCCGAACCGCCGACGATAAAAGCATTTTCCGGGATGTTTAATTCACGCATAACTTCCGCGCGGTTCGCTTTTATTTGTTCAGTCGAATATTCCTCGATAGGAATAAATTCTCTGATCACCTCGATCTTTTTTTCATCGATGGAGTGGTTATCAGCCAGATTTTTTTTCACCGCTTCTGACGCCGCGATAAAGAGCGTGGTCATCTCTTTTGTCTTTTCAAATTCATCGAGGCCCATGCGGCGGATCACGCTTTCCAGTTCGTGGCAGTGAGAAATAACCGGCGCATCGAATTTCGGCAGCGCCGACAGGATGCGGTAATTTGTCACGGCATTGGAATAGACGAGGCCGATATTTTTTCCTTCCAGCTGTTTTCTCAGGCGGCGGTTGCGCAGATCCATCCGCTGGGAAAGACGGTCCAATCCTTTTTTCCAGATTCGCTGTTCGGAAAAATCGTGATCGAATTGATAGGCTTCGCCGAGCGCGGCAAATTCGCCGGCCAGCTCACCTTCGTGGCCATAGACGGTAAGAAAAGGGGTGTCGCTATTTTGTTTGAACCACTTGAGGAAGTTGAGGAAAAATATATTGCCTCCCACAGGAGAGGCGCCGGGTGTGATAAACAGAACTGAGGGCCGTTCCTTTTTCATCTTTTAACGCTCTTGGCGGTAATCCGTTTCCCAATTCAAGAGCGGCCTCACCGCGCCGATCATTACGCCGGCAAAATCTCCGCGGGCCGAATCTCCCTCCAATGGGTCATAGACTGAAAAGGCGATGGTATCTCTTTCCAGAAAATAGGTCTCATGATTAAGCGGTGAAAAAGCCGCCGCGGTGACATAAAACCGGCCCTCGGCCAGCAGGTTGGCCGGTATCTCTACCCGGCTGGTATAGATACCTTTTTCTCGCGGGCGGGTGCGCCACTGCTGGGTCACGTCGTTGGTTGCAAAAAGGCAAATGCCTTCATCGTTATAAAGATGAAATGCCGGGGAGAATATCTTGCCCGGGGTCAGCACTTCGTATGCCATCTCCAGCGAGATAGATCTTCGGATATCGAATGACGCTTCGGTTTGCTGCTCGTCGCTAAAGACGCGAATCTTTCTCAGTTTGATGATCTCATCGCCCGGCGAATCGTGATCGCTCCATACTCTTTCGTTGCCCAGGTTCGCCTCGGCGTTAAGATAAGAACCCACCACGTCCGGCGCCGGCCCGTCTTCGCGGATATTCCCTTTGTCCAGCCAGATGGCGCGGGTGCACAAGCTCGCCACCGATTGCATGTTATGAGAAACGAAAAGGACGGTCCGGCCGTGATCGCTTATGTCATGCATCTTGTTAAGGCACTTGCGCTGGAAAGTGATATCGCCCACCGCCAGCACTTCGTCCACGATCAGGATCTCCGGTTCCAGGTGTGCCGCCACCGAAAACGCCAATCTCATGAACATTCCGCTCGAGTAATGCTTGACCGCCGTATCGAGAAAATTTTCCACCTCGGCAAAGGCCACTATCTCGTCAAATTTGCGATCGATCTCACGGTGCTTCATTCCCATGATCGCGCCGCTCATATATATGTTTTCCCGGCCGCTCAGCTCGTTGTGAAAACCGGTTCCTACTTCGAGCAGGCTGCCCACCCGGCCGCGAATGAACGCCTTGCCTTTGGTCGGCTTGGTGATGCGCGAAAATATCTTCAGCAGGGTCGATTTTCCGGCGCCGTTCTTTCCGATGATGCCCAGCGTATCGCCCTCATTGACCTGAAAGCTGATATCGTTTAGCGCCCACAGTTCCTTCTTCTTAGACGAGGTCCCTATGCTGCTGGCAAAACTGCTCAGCAGATCGCGAAGAGAGTTATGTTTTTTCGCCAGGCCTAAATAATAGAGCTTTGATAGATTTTCAACCGTAATAGGAACCATCAAATTATATCTGCAAAATCCTCTTCCATTTTCTTAAAGATAAACAACGAAAATACCAGCAGGCAAAAAGTCACAAAAAGCGACATCGCGATCGCGCGCCAGTGAAATGGCCCGCCCAAAATAGAAGCGCGAAACCCCTGCAAAAGTCCGTACAGAGGGTTGAATGAAAACATCCAGCGCCACTTGTCCGGAAGCATTTCCACCGGGTAAAAGACCGGCGACATGAACATCCACACCTGCAAAAAGAAGGGCAGCGCATGTTTCACATCGCGAAACCGCACGTTCAACGCCGACGAAAGTATTCCGACGCTTAGAGCAAGAAATACCGCTTCGATCACGAAGATCGGCGCTAGCAGGGCCTGCCATCCAATATGTACCGGATAAAAAGGCAACACCAGAGAGAGCACAAGCAGCCCGATCAGCAGGTCCGCCAGACCTGAAAGTATCATGGCCAGCGGCAGGATAAGCCGCGGTATATAAACTTTGGTGACCAGCTGGGTGTTGACGATCAATGAAGCGCTGGCATTGGAAACAGCGGTGTTCACATAAAGCCAGATCAGCAGCCCGGAAAGGGCAAACATTTCATACGGGATCGGGGTCGAGCCAAAACGCGCGAATGAGCTGAAGATGGCGGTGAAGATAACGGTCGTCAAGACCGGCTGTAAGATCGCCCAAAAAACGCCGATGGCGGTTTGTTTATAACGGATCTTGATCTCGCGCCAGGTCAAAAAATAGATCAACTCGCGGTAGGTCCACAATTCCCCCAGATCGAAGTTAAGCCATTTCCGCCCGGGTTTGATCTCCACCAACAGCGGTTTATCCGTTAATTCTCTCATTTATTCAACTTACCCGTAACAGCAGCGAGCGCCGTATAGACCGCCGTAAAAAATTAGAATCTAGCGCAAAATCACCCCCGGTGCAACAGGTTAGCCGCTCTGCGGCCACTCTGCAGCCGATCTAAAGGTTATTACTTTTGTCCGGTCGGCCGATTTCTGGCACACTTCGGTGATTCGTCTTTTGAATCGGCGTCAATTACAATCAGGTTTTTCGGACATATTGCCTTAAAACTGAGCGAGCGGCGAGCGCTCTTTAAGGGCGCCTGATCATGCGGCAGAACAAGAACTAAAAAACCGAAGGGCTTGTTATTCTCGGGTCAGGTAAGATTTTAACTTTTTTCAACCTATCTCGGAAACCGTCGTTATCGCTTTTATGATAAAAGCTTTGCACCTACTCGACACCCTTGAGCGCGGCGGCGCTGAAACCATCGCTCTGGATGTCTGTCGAAACGCCGCCCGCCATGGGATCGAGCTGACGGTGGTCGCTACCCGCGGCGGTCCGCTGGAAGACGATCTTCGCGCCGCCGCAAGTGATTTTATCCGCCTGCACCGCAGGCTGCCGGTTGACCTGGGCGTGGTCTTTGAATTGCGCAAGATCATTAAAAAGAAGGAGATACAGGTTGTTCACGGGTACCAGCCGGTAGAGGGTTTGCATCTATACCTGGCGACGCTGGGCCTGAAAAATCCTCGGGTCAGGCGCGTGCTAAGTTTTCAGGGCGGCATGCGCCCTTCCGGGAAAAATATCCGCACCGCGCGATTTCTTATCCCCCGGATGGACGCCAATATCGCGGTCAGCCAGGGGATACTTGATCATCACCGCGATATCGATAAATTCGATACCAAAAAGAACTTTCACGTCATCTACAACGGCACCGATCCGGCGCGAATAAGACCGGGCGGCCATTCCCTGAAAAAAGAAATTGGCCTCAGCGAAAATACCCGGCTGATCGGCATGGTGGGAAACTTTTACCGCGACCCGCGTAAAGACCAGTTGACCATCTGCCGCGCCCTGCCAAAAGTTTTTGCGGAATTTGATAACGTGCATTGTATCTTTGCCGGCCAGCCGGAGCCCGGCGCGGAATTTAAACTACAGGAATGCATTGATTTGTGCCGCGCGGAAGGGATCGCGGAAAGAGTGCACTTTCTCGGCGCGCGCGCGGATATCCCGGACGTACTTGCCGAGCTTGAGATATTTGTTTTTTCATCGCTGCATGAGGGGCTTCCGCTGGCCGTTACCGAAGCGATGCTGGCCGGCGTTCCTTTGATCGTCTCCGATATCGGGCCGCTGATGGAGGTCTCCGACGGCGGCAACCTGGCCGAAGTTTTTCCCGTGGGAAATGCGGAGGTCCTCGCCGAAAGAATATTAAAGCTGTTAAAGAACGACCGCCTGCGAAAAGGAATGGCTTTGAGCGCGCAGGAGTTTGCCGGAGAAAATTTCAGCATCGATGCCCACCTGCGCCAGCTCAAAAAACTCTACGGATCGCTCCTCTAAAAAAATCGCTAAGGTTGTGTTTCAAACCTTAGCGACCAGGCGTGTCCCCCAACTCCCCGTTGTTAAGGACTCGCCTGAAAGTTAACATCCGTCATTTCTGCGTTCACCAGCAGCAGCCGCGGGCTGTCTAAAAATGAATAGTTCTTTTTCTGCGCGTCTACGACGTAGTTTTCGCCTGCCAGAACCTCGTCAAAATTGTAATAGCCCATTGAACCCGTAAAGGTGCTGCGTACGGTGCCGCTGCCGTCCGTTAAGGAGACCGATACGTTGGCCATCCCCATTCCCCCGGCGTTCGTCACCCGTCCGCCGACGGCGACGTATGAGGCCGTGGGCGGCGCGGAGGTGAGGCTGATGTCGTCAAACTCGCAGACGCCCGGGCCCATCGTGTTTTGGGCCACCGTGCACATAAATTCGATCTTTATGGTTTGCCCCTTGAATTCCGAGAGGTTGACCGCGTGCATGGTCCACCCCGACCCGGGTGTTAATCCCATCGGCCCCCGGCTGGCGGCCGGCGCGGTAAGCCGATATTTTTCCGCCAGCACCGCGTTGGTCGAAGAGTTCAGTACATTGACGATCATGAACTGCGGCAAGGTCGACCCTGCCTGAAACGCCAGGTTCCACTGCAGGCGGTCCCACCATCTCAGCGATACCAGGTCGCTCGGGTTATTAGGGATCGTGATCGTTTGCCTGAGGCGATAGGCATCCGGCACCGGGTTGCCCGCGGCCCATCCGTTCCAGGCGGAAAATGAGCCGTTATGAGGTGAGGTAGAGTTTGTCCAGGCATCGAGGCAGGGATTGCAGGTCGTCGCGGTAACATTCCAGTTGAACCAGACATTCGTCGTTACATTGGTTGCCGTCCAGCCGGTAAAATTTCCTGTTTCAAAACCGCCGTTGGTGACCAGTTCAACGGCAGATACTTTCTGTGCTCCGTGGGAGAGGAGGGTGAGGCACACTACGGCCAAAGCCGCTATTAAGTGCTTTTTCATTTTAGTTCTCCTCTTTTAGCTAATTTATGAAGTGAAGAAAATCGTTTTTAGCGTTTTCTAATAGGAATGTATTTTGGTCTGGAAACCTTTCAGGGATTTTTTACTTACAGCAGATGGGCGCCAAAAACCCGGGAGCGCCGCATCTTGCCAGCGCTCCCGGGTTAGAAACAAAAAGTCAGTTTAGTTATTGGTAAATACGAGGTGCCTGTTTATTCCGTAGAAAGGGTCCGGAATTTTGCTATACGTCGCCGTTTGGTAAATAAACTGGTTGACCTGTGCCGGCGTAGCGGCCGGGTTTGTCTGCAGGTATTTGGCGGCGACTCCGGTGACAAACGCCGTCGACATAGAGGTGCCTGTTTTTATCGCCGTCGCGGTCGTGCTGCCGTTGCTGGCGGATAAAATAAAAACACCCGGCGCATAATAATCAAGATTTCCGTAGGCCGAATTCGGATCTCTCTGGTCCATCCAGTCCGACGCCCCGACGGTTATCGCCTCAGGCACGCGCCCCGGCGAAAAATAGATATAATCGTCGCTGATATTACCGGCCCCGACGACCACCGTAACGCCCAGATTGTTCACCAGATTTTTTATGCGGTCTTCCATCGCCAGCTGCTGGGGAGTAATGAACGGGAGCTGGCCGAATTGCTTGAGATAAGCGGCAAAGCTCATATTGACCACGGCGGGTTTGACATGATTGAGCGCTACCCAGTCGAGCGCCCTGTTGATGGCATCTATCGAAATGGTAGGCTGTGAGCCGCTGCACGACGCCACCTTGATCGAGTGCAGGGTCACTCCCTTGGCCACGCCGTAATTAGCGCCGCCGATAATGCCCGCCACATGCGTTCCGTGATCGTCGCACGCGGTGATCGTTCCGCCTTCCAGTGTCGCGTCATAATCGTGGACCGCGCGGCCGCCAAATTCCTGATGGGTGAGATTGATCCCGTTATCTAAAACATAAACGTTCACCCCCGCGCCGGTATTGGTATAGGTGTACGTTCCGCTTAGCGGCAGATTTCTCTGGTCGATCCGGTCCAGCCCCCAATTTGAGAAATACATGTTGTTGCCGATAGTTTGCGTCGCGGCAAAACCGCTTGTCGCCAGCACACTGACCAGGCCCAAAAAAGATAGTAGGCGTAATATCGCTTTTTTCATTTTGTTTTTACTCCTTGCTCTTAAATCTTCGGTTTAACTTTCGTCCCCGGAAACCTTCTCTTTCTCCGGACCTGAATGTTACCCGGGCGCGCATCTAAAAGTCATAAAAGAACTTTGAAATTTCCATTAAAATTGCGGACCCGCCTACCGGCTGAAACCATTTCTATTCCCGGGCGTAATACTTCACAAGAATCTTTCACCTAAGCGTTTTTGCATTTTGGCGAATAAAGTATTTCTTCCTGGCTAGTTTCATCGGCAATCACCCTTACGGAAAGGTTTTCCAAATGGATCTTTAAAGTATGGGCGATTCGGTATGGATAAACGGTCGGGAAATTTATATCTGTTTGAAGATTTTACTTTAGACGTTTCGCAGAAATGTTTATGGCGGACCGGAAGTCTGGTTTCGCTGACACCCAAAGCGCTGGAAACATTGCTCGTGCTGATCAAATATCGCGCCGGCGTAGTTGAAAAAAACACTTTATTGAACGAGGTTTGGGCGGACACCTTTGTGGAAGAAGCAACCCTGGCGCAAAACATTTCGACCTTGCGAAGGGTGCTCGGTTCCCGCCCCGATAAGCAGTTTATCGAAACCATTCCGCGCCGCGGCTATCGTTTTGTAATGGAAGTAAGAGAGATATCCCCTGCTGAAGATGCGGTTGAAAGTCCTGTTCAGCTAGAAAAATACGAGAGAGAAAAAGTCTTTGCCGCCCGGCCTTTTAATATTTCGGAAAGCAAAGCGGCTGTTGCGGATGATATCGCCCTTGTAAGCGTGATCGTTCAGGCAAACGTTTCCGCTACCGGAAATTATGTTTTTTCCATCACCCGCCGCGGCAACGATTGGGTACTGCAAATGCGGCAGATCGAATATTAAATTTAAAACGGTTTAGAGTTCAAACTTTAGTTTGTCTTTGATCTTAGAAGAAAGACAAGCTGAAGCTTAAACTCTAAACCGTTTTGCTTTCGTTTGCCCCGGTCGCTATCGCTCCCGGTTCGACAAGTTAACTCGTCATATCCGCAGCGGCATTACGACATACTTGTAATCGTAGCCGGTTTCGCCGGCGATCTTCATCTGGGTCTGGCCGTTGGCGTCCTTAAATTCGAAAGAGATGCGGGCGCGGCCGTCTTTAACCATTACCTTGTCGCCGGCGGTTTCCTTGTCGCCTTCGGCGGCCACCGGGGTTGGGGCGGCTGATTCGCCTTCGCCGGTCGCTACGGCGAGAAATTCCTGCAGGTAGCGGCTGTTAAAACCGATCTGCACTTCTTCGCCGCTGTAATCCGCGGGAATGGTTTCGACCGCTTCGCCTTCTTCGGCGGTCTGGGCGCTAAGCTGTATCTCGTTTTCCTTGAATGTGATACGGACGGCTCGGTTGCGGTCGTCAGCCATCAGCGAGACGCGCGCCAAGGCGTTTTTCATGTCTTCACAATCGAAAACGGTCGTTTTGTCGTTACCCTTCGGAATAACCATTTCGTAATTAGGGAAAGTGCCGGACAATTTGCGCGTGATCAGCAGGCGGCCTTCCGCTTCGAAATAAATATGATTTTCGTCTTCGCCAAAGCTGATCGAGTTTTCCGGATTGCTGCTTATCCTGACCAGTTCGACCAAAGCCTTTTTCGGGATCAGGCAATCCATCGTTCCTTCCGGAGCAGCTTCGCCCAGATCGTTTTTCTCGATATAGGCCAGACGGTGGCCGTCCGTGGTGATCATTTTCACCGAGCCTTCGCCGACGATAAATTTCGCGCCCGAGAGCGTAAAGCGCGATTGTTCCTGCGTAATAGCAAAAGCCGTGTGGCCCACGAAGTATTGCATTACCTTGGCCGGCAGCTTCATCGGCGCCGATTTAAAGCTCGGCACTTCGGGAAACTGGTCGCGGGCGACGCCGGCCAAACGGAAATTCGATTTCAAACAATCCACTTTGACCCAATCGTTGTCTTCTTTCTTGAATTTGATATCGGCATCGGGCAGCAGCCGCACGATATCAAAAAGCTTGCGCGCCTGAATGCACATGGCGCCCGGGGTGGTGATCGCAGCTTCTGCTTCGCAGCGAATCGTTACGTCGAGGTCGGTCCCGATTATCCGCAGGGTGTTTTCACCCACCGATTCGATCAGGATATTTGAAAGTACCGGAATAGTGTTTTTCTTTTCCACTATTCCCTGCACAAATCCGAGTTCCTCTTTTAAGACGCTTTGTTTGATGACGAATTCCATTTTTATTTCTCCGCTTTTTTATTTAATTAAATCAATAAAATCTTTTATTTATTACTAGTAGAGCTAGTAGTGCCTTGTGGAAATGTGGAAAAGCCGATTCTTTCCCGATATTTGTTGGCTCTTCCCGTCCACAGGCAGCTGTGCAGCAGGCTATGAAATTCTTTGGCGGATGTGGAATTCTATCACATCCCGAAATTTTCCTCTTCCGTCCACAGGCCAAAATAAAACTTCCCTGTGGAAATGTGGAAAACCTGCTTTTTCTTCAAATAACAACAGGGCGATAACCGAAAGGTGCCTGTGGATTTCTTACCCGCAGCCTACCCGCAGAGCGAATCGATCAGTTCGCTGACAATGCGGTGCAGATCCTTGTCGGTCTTAAGCAAACCGCCGATCTTTTCATACGAATGCATCACCGTCGTGTGATGTTTTCCGCCAAACTCCCGACCGATCTCCGGAAAGCTGTGTTTGGTCAGCCGCTTGCACAAGTACATCGCCACCTGCCGCGGCACGGCGATCTGGCGCGAATTATTCTTCTCTTTTAACTCTTCGACCGAGAGGTTATAGCGCGAAGCCACCTGGCGGCCGATACGCTCCATCGTCAGGCTGCCAGAATCGTCATTGTCGACAATGTTTCGCAGGGCATCCTGCGCCAGCATTTTCGAGATAGGCATCCCGCGCAGCGAAGAGATAGCGATCAGCCGCACCAGCGAGCCTTCCAGTTCGCGAATGTTGTTTTTAACCTTGCCGGCAATAAATAGCGCCACATCGTCCGCCAAAATCACGCCATCCAGATCGGCCTTTCTTTTAAGAATGGCTATTTTTGTTTCCAGGTCCGGCGGTTCGATATCGGCGATCAATCCCCATTCAAAGCGCGAATGCAGGCGTTCTTCGAGCGACGGGATCTCGCGCGGGGGGCAGTCGGATGAGATCACGATCTGCTTCTGGTCGTTATGCAGCGCGTTGAAAGTATGGAAAAACTCTTCCTGGGTGCGCTCCTTGCCGGCCATGAACTGCACGTCGTCTATCATCAGCACGTCGATCGAGCGGTACTTGTCGCGAAAGTTTTGCGTCTTGTCATAGCGGATCGCATTGATCAGCTCGTTCATAAACTTTTCCGCCGACAGATATGCGACGCGCATATGCGGATTGCGCATCTTGATGGCGTGCCCGGCCGCGTGCATCAGGTGTGTCTTACCCAGCCCCACTCCGCCATAGAGGTAAAGCGGGTTGTAAGTTTTCCCCGGGGCCTCAGCGATCGCCAGCGCCGCCGCGTGGCCAAATTCATTGCAAGAGCCGACCACAAAATTATCGAAGGAATATTTTGGATTGAGCGAATTTTCTATCGGGTCGGGATCGCGGTAGCCCTTGGGCTTGGCCAGCGCAGGAGTTTCCTGCTGCGTGTTGTCACGCGAAGGAGACAGATTCCTGACTGCCGGTGTAAAAGTGTTTGAACTGGATTGGACCTCAAAAAAGAAATCCACGTCGTCCTCGATCACACTGTCATCGGCGACTTTTCCTTCTTCCACGTTCCACGATATGTGATATGAAGGCAATTCGATCTCATCCAGCGTTTTATCGATAAGATCGTTGTAGTAGGTGTTGACCCAGTCGCACGTGACCTGGCTGGCGCGCAGCCGCAGTACTCGTTCGTCATGGTCGCAGCCGTCAAAATGTATCGGGCGAAACCAGGCATCGAATATTTGTTTGCTGATCTGCCGTTCCACGGACTGAAGAAAATTATTCCAGACAATATTATTGTCGGTAGCAAGGTTCATAGAAATAGAAGCAAAAATAATTTATAAATGCATTAAAAACTTAGAGGTTCCAGCGGCAAGACTAAGTAAACTGCGGTCGGGGAAAAAACAAAACAGACGAAAAAGCAGGAAAAAGTGTTTAAGATTTCCACAGCATTTTCCACAGGTTTGTGGAAAAGCGCTTAAAACTTTAGGCGAAACATTAACTGTCTTATTTTTCAACTAGTTACAAGAACTGCCAGGCTCAGGAACGATGCAGAGATTAACAAGAAAATCCAAAAAGTGCAAGGGAAATCCACAGGATAAACTCACTAAAAAAACATCTCAAAAGAGAAGCGCCTTTTTCCGTAACAACTTAGCCCAAGATTAAATTCGAAAAAAAATTTAAGAAAAATTTAAGCTTAAATTTTCTCCTCCAGCAGATAAAATTTCCTGCTTAAACAAGAGCGCGCTCACGGCAACATACGTTAAAATCAGTTTAGATGCCAAAGGAAGTAAACAAAAAGGCCCACGCTCAAGGGTTAAGCCGGGAGGATCTCCAGGCGCTGGTGCGCGAGCTGGGCGAGCCAAAGTATCGCGCCGGGCAGATATTCTCCGCGTTACAAGAGAGGCGCGTGCAGGACCTGGCAGAAGTCACCGATCTGCCAAAAAGTCTGCGCGATAAGCTCAGCGAAAAATTAAGCACCAAAAATCTCACGGTCGAGTCGCGCTATGTCAGCGAAGACGGCACGCGGCGCTTTCTGATGAAAACCGCCGACAATTTTCCCGTGGAAACCGTTTTTATTCCGACGGAAAACCGCGACACCATTTGTTTCTCTTCGCAATCGGGCTGCGCGCTGCAATGCGATTTTTGTCTGACGGCCAAGCTCGGCTTGCTGCGCAATCTGACGGCCGGCGAAATTGTCGAGCAAATAATAATCGTTTTAAACGATGTGTATGGCGCGGGCAGCGAAACTCCGCACGGGACCAACCTGGTCGGAATGGGCGCCGGCGAACCGTTCATGAATTTTGAAAACCTGCTTAAAGCTTTAAGCATTATGTCGGACGAAAAAGGTTTGCACATCGTGTCGAAACGCGTGACGGTTTCGACCGCCGGCATCGTTCCTAAAATTTACGAGCTGGCCAAAAAAGAACAGCGCCCGCACCTGGCCGTTTCACTCTCCGCGCCGGACGATGAACTGCGCAGCAAGCTGATGCCGATCAACAAGCGCTGGAAGATCGCCGACCTGATGGAGGCCTGCCGCGAGTTTGAAAAAAGTTTGCGGCGCGGTGAAAAGTTTACTTTTGAATACGTGATGCTCGGCGGCGTGAATGACACAGATGAACACGCGCGCCAGCTTGCCAATCTTCTCAACCGCCACGGGCTCGAGCGCGTGAAAGTAAATCTCATCCCGCACAATTCGGCCGAGCAGCTCGATTACAAACCGTCCGAGGCCGAGCAAGTCGAGCGTTTCAAAAACATTCTGGGATTAAAAGGCGTATCGGCCTACGTTCGCCAGCCGCGCGGCCGCGACATCTATGCCGCCTGCGGGCAGCTGGCGGCTAAAACGACATCGAATAAGTTTTGAGTCCTGCCTTTAGGCGGCGATCGAACGCTCCGCGTTCGCTGCGGGCAGGATGCCCGCGCTCCATATTTGTTAAACTCGGCAACCGTTAATATAATCTCCGCAACAAAGATAGGAATATTATAAAAAAGGAAAAACCGCAAAAGAATGAATAAAAAGATCAGCGCAATAATTTTTACCGGCGTGCTTTTATTAGCAGGAACCGTCATCTCGGCTTCCGCGCAATCCATTAGCGTCAGCGGTTCGATCGGCAAAGGCACCGCCAAACGAGGCAGCGCAATCCGCGCCACCGTGGTGATGAGCATTCCCGGTGGGCTCCACGTAAATTCCAGCCGCCCGGGCAGCGAATACGCCATTCCGACCTCGGTGCGCGTTACGGTGACCGGCGGCAAGGCCGGCGCCGTGGCTTATCCCCGGGGCAAGTCGAGGACTTTCAGTTTTTCCGATACCCCGCTCAATGTTTACGAAGGCCGCATCGCTTTCACCTTTAATGTGACCGTACCGGTAAATTTCAGCGGAAACACTCTGCGCGTGCGGGCGGTCGTGCGCTACCAGGCGTGTACCAACGAGGTTTGCTACCCGCCGACCAGCAAGACCGTTAACCTGACCGCAAGGGTGAATTAAAATCAGATGTCAGAGGTCAGAGGTCAGAGGTTAGATGTTAGATTTTAGTAAAGAACTCTCACTGACACCTGACCTCTAACATCTAGTATCTTCCTATCACAGACATCAGCCTGCCGGTTTTACCGGCAGTTTTATTTTCCACCCGGTAAGAAAAGAAAAGGTCTGTCCGTTCCATTGTGCAGAGCGGGGCGAGATAAATGTTTTCCGGCAGGACACCGGCGTCGGTCAATTGATTTTTATTTGCCAGGTGCAGGTCGATGAGGGCATGGCCTTCGCCGGTAGGAGTAAGCAAACTGTTGGCGTAGGGAAAATTTTTCCGGAATATTTCGATGACTTCGCTTCCCACCTCATAGCAGCATCCCAAAGCCGCCGGACCTATCGCCGCGATAAGATTCCCGGGCCGCGATCCGAATTCAGCTGCCATTTTTTCTACCGCTATCGTCACGATCGACGCGGCCGTACCGCGCCAGCCGGCGTGCACCGCGGCAAAACTTCCGCTCACGGGGTCGCCGATCAGGATCGGCACACAATCAGCAGTTTTTACCGCGGCCAACACTCCCGCCATCTGCGAAATCATACCGTCGCATTTTTCCGTGTCGTTCTTAACGTCATCGTCAGTTGCCACGGTGCGCACGTCCGCGCTGTGGACCTGCCAGCACGAAGCCAACTGCCACGAACCCTCAAAAACATTCAAAAATCGCCGGCGATTCTCATAAATATTCTCCGCCGAATCGTCGTCAAAACCCGCCAAACTTAACGCATTTTCCGGAAATGGGCTGACCCCGCCCAGCCGGGTTGAAAAGCCGTTGGTAAAGCCTGCTTCATCGAGCGCGCGGCAGACCAGCACTTTAACGCCGTCTTTCTCTCGCCAATAGAAGCCTTTTTCGGCTAAACTTTCATCTGTGATAATTTCCATCGGAACCGACATAATAGAAGTTCACCGCATCAGGGAAACGATAGAACGAACGCCGCGCTTTGTCGAGCGCGTCTTTACCGAAAAAGAGCGCGCCTATTGCGACAGCAAGGGAGCCGCCGCCGCCCAGCATTATGCCGCGCGTTTTTCCGCCAAGGAAGCCGCGCTAAAAGCTCTGGGAACGGGCTGGGCGGGAAAGATCGGCTGGCAGGATATCGAAGTTTACTCCGATGACAAGGGCGCGCCTTATCTGAAAATAGAAGGCGGCGCGCGCGAAGTGATGGATTCTTTGGGCGCCACGAAAGTTCACGTTTCGCTCTCACACACCACTGAACACGCCACCGCGCAGGTAATACTGGAAAAAGTTTAAGAGTTCAGAGAGTCGGGCGTCGAAAAGAATCCGGCTCTCGACGCTCAGGACTCTCCAGACTCTCTACTTGGTTTTAATTGACTCTTTCCGAAGGAAAGACCGGCCGGGTCAGGTCCGGGTTGTCAGGCGAAGTGTGCAGGTGCACCACTTTCCATTCTTTCGCGATCTTCTTGAACACCAGCGTCATTCTGCCCGAAGCCGTTTCGAGCTTGCCGTTATTTTCCTGCTGCTGGCTCCATTTGCAGGTCAGGTAGGCCGCGTCGGCGCCGAGCAGCTCTACGCGCACGCCTGTTACCTCAAGTGAGACGTTTTTCACCTTGGCATAGCTGGCTTCGCGGTTGGCGCGCATATTTTCCCAGCCGATGGTCGCGGTGCCGTTATTGTTAAAGAAAAGAATGCGGTCGGATTTTTCGTAGACGCTCATCACCTTGACGGCGTCTGCCTGCTTGATGCCTTCGACCAGGCGGTCAAAGGCCGCGCGCACGTCCTTGGCGGGATCCGCCTTGGTAGTGGTGGCCGTTGCGCCTTTCTGCGCGAATGCGCTAAAAGCAAACGTTAAAATTATTAAGGAAAGAAAAAAGACTTTTTTAAACATATAAACCTCGCTAAATTCTTATCGTTCTTCTGATGCAGAAGAACCCGGAGAATTATGCCATAAAGGAGCGAAAAATGTAGCGCCGCCGTCTCGGCGGCTGTCCTGAGTGCGTCTCGCGCTCAGTGATCGGAAAGTGTCGGCGAGACGCCGACACGACTGCCAGCGGGACGCTGGCGCTACTACGAGCCCACAAACTTGACAAAAAAGTAAAGATTCAGGCATAGTAAACGATGGAGTTTTAACGATTTACGATGCCAAAGATCGCAGATATACAGGAGACACCGAATCCGAACGCGGTGAAATTCATTTTACGAGACCCCGTCAGCCACGGCACGTCGCATTCATTTAAAAAGGCTGAAGACGCGGAAGAGAGCGTCCTGGCCAAGTCTTTGTTCGATGTCGGAAACGTCGTGTCCGTGTTTTATATGGACAAGATGATCACCGTCGAAAAGACCGACGAGGCCGACTGGGACGAGCTTTTACCGGAGCTGGCGGTGCCTATTCGCGCCGCGGACAGCGTCCAGGCAAAAGCGGCTGTTGCCACGGCAGGAGTCGGCGGGGCCATCGGCGCCGCGCTTAGCGATGACCCGAAGCTGGTCCAGATCAATGAAATACTCGACGAGCGCATTCGCCCGTATTTAGCGAGCGATGGCGGCTGGCTGGAAACCATCAGCCTGGAAAATAATGTTTTGAAGATCCGCTACCAGGGCGCGTGCGGAAGCTGCCCGAGTTCGCTGACCGGGACCTTAATGGCGATCGAGAATATGATCAAGGAAGAGGTCGACCCGGAAATAGAAGTGATAGCGGAATAAGCGATGTTAGATGGTTTTTTGAAAAGGAGCTTTGGACAAAAGCTCCTTTTTAGTCTTTATTGACGTTTAATAATTGTGAATATATTCGGAATAGATAAAGATAAGCAAGAGATCAGATCCTAAAGATGCTGAGAAAAATTTCCATCCTGGCGGCCCACCTTGTTTGTTACATAAATGTAGGCCTGATGGCCGTCTACTGGGGATTTCTGCAAGGATATGACACAAAGGTACGAGAAATTGAACCGAACGCTATGATCGGCGACCCGTTCAGTAGTGTTTATAGCATTTTCGGCGCTTATCATACGGCCTTGCTGCTTCCTTTGATCATCGTGATCATCGCCTCGTCAATTAAGGAAAGGCTGCTGACGCATGTCCTGCAAATTTTTACACTGGCCGGCGCGATCTGGATCTACTCGGGTTTATATTCTTTTAAGATGTACTACCTTAATAACATCGGTTCCGGATTTCCGCCCTGGTATTCAAATTTTGCGAGAAAAACGTTGATCTTCGATCACATTTGCTTCGGGCTTTTATCGCTCCTGCTTATTTATCAGATATTCGCGGTCATCCGTTACGTCATAATGAACAAAACAACCAAAATTAATATGGCGGCATCGAAACCCCGCTTGTAGCCAACGAAGACCAATGAAAAAGGGAAGATCAAGGATCATCAAAATTCACCGATTTTACGAAAGTCCGATTTTAAACTTGCATATTTTTTACGTTCTGGACTAAGAATTAGAAAAGCGATGACAAAGAATTTAGTAATAGTAGAATCGCCGGCCAAGGCGAAAACGATAAATAAGTATCTCGGAAGCGACTATCAGGTGATGGCTTCGATCGGGCATATCAAGGATCTGCCGTCGAAAGATCTGGGTGTGGATATCCAAAACCAGTTTGAGCCCACCTATGAAGTAATACCCGATACGCGCAAACGCAATAATAAAAAAATAGTCTCGGATCTTAAGAAAGCGGCCAAGACCGCTGAGAATATTTACCTCGCCGCTGACCCCGATCGCGAAGGCGAAGCCATCTGTCAGCACCTGGCGGAAGAGATAGTTCCGAAAACCAAAAAATCGGAAAAAGAAAAAGGCGTCTACCGCGTGATGTTCAATGAGATCACCAAGAACGCGGTCAAAGAAGCCTTTAATCATCCGAAAGCGATCGACGCCAATCTGGTAGATGCGCAGCAGGCCCGCCGTATTCTCGACCGCCTGGTCGGTTACCAGGTGTCGCCGCTGCTCTGGAAAAACATCGGCGGAAAACTTTCGGCCGGGCGTGTGCAGACGGTTGCCGTCCGCCTCGTCGTCGACCGCGAGCGCGAGATCGAAGCCTTTACCCAGAACGAATACTGGACGATCGGCGCCAATGTTTCGGCCAAGTTGCCGCCCAAATTCGATACGCGTCTTTATAAGATAGAAGACAAAACCATCAAGACCTCGGGCTTTGACGAAGAGAAAAAATCCGAAACGCACATCAAGGATGAAGGGACTGCCACGTCGATAGTCGACGAAGCAAAGCAGCAGACCTTCACCGTCGATTCCGTTACGACCAAAGAACGCAAACGCAATCCGGTACCGCCTTTTATTACTTCAAAGATCCAGCAGGAAGCTTCGCGCAAGCTGGGTTTCCCGGTCAAGAAGACAATGATGGTGGCGCAGAAGTTGTACGAGGGCATCGAGCTGGGCAGCGAAGGCGCGGTCGGTTTGATCACCTATATGCGCACAGATTCGGTGCGTGTTTCCGACGCCGCGCTGGCTGAGGCGCGCGATTACATCAGCGGCAGCTACGGCGCGAATTACATACCCGAAAAACCCATCTTTTACAAAGGCAAAAAAGATGCGCAGGACGCGCACGAGGCCATCCGTCCGACCGAAGTCGCACGCACGCCGGACGATATGGCGAAATATTTAAGCGCCGACGAACTCAAACTTTACCGCCTGATCTGGCAGCGTTTTGTCGCTTCGCAAATGATGCCGGCCATCTTCGATCAGACGACGATCGACATCGCTGCGGGCAGATTTACTTTCCGCGCGACCGGTTCGGTACAGAAATTTGACGGTTTTCTCAAGGTTTACCAGGAAGGCCGCGACGATAAAAAACAGGACGAAGATGAAGAGGACGACGAGGATAAAAATCTGCCGCTCGTCGAAAAAGGCGAAGTTCTCGCGCTGAACGGCGTCACACCCGAACAGCATTTTACCGAACCGCCGCCGCGCTATACGGAAGCGACGCTGGTCAAGGCGCTCGAAGAACGCGGCATCGGCCGCCCGTCCACCTATGCCGCGATCATGACCAATATCCAGGACCGCGAATACGTTGAAAGGGTCGAAGGGCGCTTTCACCCGACCGCGCTCGGCACCACTGTCAATGATGTGCTGGTCGCGAATTTCGCCGACATCTTTAATTCCGATTACACGGCGCAGATGGAAAACCAGCTGGACGAGATCGAAGAAGGGCATCTCGGCTGGCGCCAGGCGCTGGAAAATTTCTATGCGAAGTTTTCCGTCGACCTCAAGGCCGCCGAAGAGAACATCAAGAAGCAAAAGAAACAAGAGATCCCTACCGACGAGATCTGCGAAAAATGCGGCAGCGGTATGGTCATCAAATTCGGCCGCTTCGGCCAGTTTCTCGCGTGTTCGAATTACCCCGAATGTAAAAACACCCGCGAGGTGGCAAAGAAAAGCGCCGCTAACGGCGACGGTAAAGAAGGCGAGGCCGCCGCGCAGGAAGAGATCATTTGCGAGTTCTGCGGAAAAACGATGGCGCTGCGCAAGGGACGCTTCGGATCGTTTTACGGCTGTACCGGTTACCCGGAATGCAAAAACGTGCGCAAGATCCCCAAAGGCCAGGAAGCGCCGCTGCCTGAGCCGATCCCGCTTGATGAAAAATGCCCGGTCGACGGCGCGAATTTAGTCAGGCGTTTCGGCCGCTTTGGCGAATTTATTTCCTGCGCCAATTATCCGAAGTGCGATTACGTCAAGCGTGAGACCATCGGCGTAAAATGCCCGAAAGACGGCGGCGAGATCGTGGTGAAAAAATCCAAGCGCGGCAAGGCCTTTTACGGTTGTGCCAACTATCCGAAGTGCGACGCCGTCTACTGGGACAAACCCGTCGCCACTCCGTGCCCGCAGTGTAAAGCGCCTTTCGTGCTGCAAAAGACCACCAAAAAAGACGGCACCTTCCGCTACTGTGCCAACGAGGAGTGCGACTACAAAGCACCGGTCGATGCCCCCGCGGCAACGGAAGAAAAAACCGAAGGCGCGGAAGCAAGCAAATAATTTTGAGTTCCGCCTTTAGGCGGCTCTTGTCAGAAAAGTTCAGAGTTCAAGCTTCAGCTTGTCTTATCCCGCGAGATAAGAACAAACTAAAGTTTGAACTCTGAACTGTTTTAATCTTGGTTTCCGATTAAATTAAAAAATCTCAAAAAGAAAGCATCTGTTATAAAGTGCGCGATCTCTGATAAATCGCCCTATGCATTCCGGCAAAATTTCGCGCAAAAGCGCCGGGAGATACTCCGGTATTACGTCTAAAAGCGGTGCTAAAGGCGCTCGTCGATTGGTAGCCTATAAAATCCGCCACTTCTGAAAGCGAGCGTTTTTCCCGGCGCAGCATATCCTTGGCGAGCGCCATACGCAGCTGCAGCAGGTAATCGATAGGAGTGCTGCCGACCGTTTTTGCAAAGCGGTCCGCAAATGACGATCGCGACATACCGGCCCGGCGTCCCAGCTCCGCCACGCTCCAGTTATGTGAAACATCCGCGTGCATGGTTCGCAAAGCCGCGGCTATCGCCAGGTCGCGCAACCCGGCCAGAAGTCCGGCCTTTTGAATTTCCGCATCTGTCGAACGCAGCGCTTCCAACAGCATGACCTCCACCAGTCTTTCCAGAATGAGGTCGCGGCCGGCGCCTTCTCCTCTTGCTTCCTTATCGATTAGTTTTATGATCTGCGAGATACTGTCGATCCCGGCATCCGAAGAACGGATGTGGACCAGGTCAGGCAATTGATCGAGAAGCATCGGCGCATTGACCTGATCGAAAGCGAAGTATCCGCCCTGCAGTAAAACCGACGGCTCAGCAGTTTCGTCACCGTGCTTCACTATGCTCACATGCTCCGAGTACGAGCCCGGAGAAACAAGTACCGGTTCTGTTTTGAGATCGCTCGAAAGCGTGAAGCCCGGGGTCCGCGGCAAAAACACAAAATCTCCTGTCTGTAATTGCGCCGGGCTGCCGCCCTCGACCGCCAGCCAGCACGAACCGTTAAGGACAAGCGCAAAACTCGGGTGGCCGAATTCCTCGTATCTCACACCCCAGCTTCCCGCACCGCTTATCAGCTTGGAAAGCACGGCTTTTGGCCTGAGTAATGTAATTATGGCTGCTAATGGATCCATTTGGACGTTCGCGAATGTTTTATGGTGTTTATATTATAGACAGTCCTGATTTGGATGTCTAGTATTTATATAGAAAGTGAAGTTATTTATTAAAAAGGAGCAATTATTATGTCTAAAACAGTATTGATCACCGGTTGTTCGTCGGGCTTTGGCAAGGCCACGGCCGAATTTTTTCTGGCCCAAAATTGGAATGTCATCGCCACCATGCGAACGCCCCCGAAAAACTTTGGGGAAATTTTTGGTGACAGCGACCGGGTGCTGGTCACCCGGCTGGACGTAACCGATCCCGACAGTATTTCCCGCGCCATCGATTCAGGTATCGAAAAATTCGGACGGATCGACGCGGTCGTAAACAACGCCGGGATCGGGCTGCTTTCGGCCATGGAGGCAACACCCGACTCGACAATTCGAGAGGTATTTGAAACGAACGTTTTCGGCGTGATGGCGGTCGTACAAAAGGTTATACCTTACATGCGCGAGCAGCGTTCGGGCACGATCATCAATGTCACCTCGAATACCGCCCTGACGCCGATGCCTCTTGTTTCAGTTTATGCGGCCAGCAAGACGGCGATCGAAGGTTTTTCCGAATCCCTCGCTTATGAACTCAGCCTCTTCAATATTCGGGTAAAGCTGGTCGAGCCCGGTTTTGCGCCGACCACGGATTTTGGCGCCAGCGGCAGCGAACGGATGAAGGGCCTGATCCCGGAATCTTACGCCGGCTACGCCGCGCAGCTGATGGAGGATCTGCAGAACCGGTCTGCGGCATACACCGGAGAGCAGGATGTCGCGGAGAAGGTCTTCGCCGCCGCCACCGACGAAAGCGACAGGCTGCGATACCCGGCCGGCGCCGATAGCGAAGCGTCTGCACATCTGCGCTGGACAAACTCCGAGGGCGAATATCTCCGGCAAATGCGGGCGGCGTTCGCGTCTAAAGTTTGAACGCCAGATCGTCGTGTTCAGACATAATTATTATGAGGTCACACTTAAAGATATAAAAGAAAAAGTCAGTAGCGTCGCCGTTAGGCGATACGTAAGTGCTTATATTGTTGCTTCCGTACAAATCGGAAACGCATCGGCTGACACCGACGCTACTGACTCCATATCTCAAATTCCTTCCCGTCTTGAAACAATTCCTGCGCAGGCGTAGTATAAAATTTCTTTTCTAATTCTTTTTCAACATAGGGAGACCACGAAATGCTGCTACGCAAGACGTTTGCTTTGCTGTTGCTGGGCACGATTCTTTTGCCCGGCTTTGCCGTTGCTCAACAAACCGCCCCGGCCGCGCCCCAGAAGTCTGACGCCGAGATCCTTATCGATAAGATGAAGGACGAAGGCCTGAACCGTTCACAGGTGATGCAGACCTTAAGTTATTTGTCCGATGTGATCGGGCCGCGGCTGACCGCTTCGCCGGGAATGAAACGCGCCAATGATTGGACGAAAGATACGCTCACCAAATTCGGTTTGGAAAACGCGCACCTTGAGGCCTGGGGTCCGTTCGGGCGCGGCTGGTCGCTAAAGCGCTTTTACGCCATGGTCGACGGTCCGACGGCTTTCCCGCTGATCGCCTATCCGAAAGCCTGGACGCCGGGAACCGACACATTGTTTCCCGCGCCCACAGCAGCAACTGCCGCTCCGGTAGGGAAAAAAGGCAAAGCCAAGGCAGCAGCGCCCGCGGCACCGGCAGCACCTACTAGCACAGCCTACACCGCCGAAGTAGTTCATTTTACCGCGACGAACGAGGCCGAGCTCGAGCAATACAAAGGCAAACTCAAAGGCAAGATCGTTTTGGTCGGGCCGCTTCGCGAGATAAAGGCGCATTTCGAACCCGAAGGAACCCGCGAAACCGAAAAAGAATTGCTGGCCATGGCCGATGCTCCGGACCCGAACGCTCCGCGCCGCGCTCCGCAAGGCCCGCCTAATGCAGCTTTTGCCGCGTTTCAACAGCAGGCACAATTCAACGGCCGCCGCCTTCGTTTCTTATCCGAAGAAGGCGCGGCGATCTTAATAGACGGCGCCCGCGGCGACGGCGGAACGATCTTTGTACAGCAGGCGACAGCCGTCCAGGCCCCGCCGCCGGCCGCCGGCCAGCAGGCAGTTCCGGCCGTGAGGTTATATGACAAGGCGGCAAATATTCCCGTCCAGATCAGCGCCGCCGGCGAGCATTTTAACCGCGTCGCGCGAATGGTCGATGCCGGTGAAAATGTAAAGATGACGATCGACCTGGCGGTCGAATACCAGGACCAGGACTTAAACGGCTACAACACTATCGCCGAGATCCGGGGCAGCGACCTCAAGGACGAGATCGTAATGCTGGGCGGCCACCTCGATTCATGGCAGGCCGGAACCGGTGCGACCGACAATGGCGCCGGCTGCGCCGTGATGATGGAAGCCGTGCGCATCATCACGGCTCTCGGCCTAAAGCCGCGCCGCACCATTCGCATCGCTCTCTGGACGGGTGAAGAGCAGGGCTTGTTAGGCTCGCGCGAGTATGTGAAAAAACATTTCGGTTATTTTGGTGACACGCCTGCCCCGCTCTTTGGCGGCGGAGGTGGTGGAGGCGGCGGTCAGGGCGGCCAAGCCGCGGCCCCATTAAAGCTGACCACTCTGCCTGAGTACGAGAAGTTTTCGGCCTATTTCAATATCGACAACGGGACGGGAAAAATACGCGGCGTCTATATGCAGGGTAATGAAGGCGTGCGTTCAACGTTCCGCAATTGGCTCACGCCGTTTCGCGACATGGGCGCTACTACGCTGACGCTGGCAAACACCGGCGGGACAGACCACCTGGCGTTTGATGCCATCGGCCTTCCCGGGTTTCAATTCATCCAGGACACGATCGAATACGATTCGCGAACCCACCATTCAAACATGGACGTATTTGACCGTATCCAGGCCGACGATATGAAACAGATATCGATCATCGTAGCGGCTTTCGTTTATCAAACCGCGATGATGGACGGCAAAATGCCGCGCAAACCGCAGCCCGGCGCAAGATAGTTGATAATGATGAACGGTGAGTGATTAGTGATGAACTAAAATTCTTCAACTAATCACTCGCCACTAACCATTATTCACTAATTTCTCCACGTATTTGGCGATCATATCCACTTCCAGATTTACCGCATCATCGGGTTTGAGTGTGGAAAGGTTGGTCAGCTCCCAGGTTTTTGGAATGACCGCTATATCGAAATGATCTTCGCTGAGTTCGGCGATGGTCAGGCTGATGCCTTCGACGGCGACAGAGCCTTTATGGACCAGATAACGCGCCAGTTCCGGCGGAAAACCGATGCGCACGGTATAAAAATCGCCTTCCTGAATTGCCGCAATAAATTTCCCGCGCCCATCCACATGGCCTTGCACAATATGCCCGCCCAGCCGTGACGAAAATGTCAGTGCGCGTTCGAGATTTACCCTCGACCCGGCCGTTAAATTTCCCAGCGTCGAGCGCCGCAAAGTTTCTTCCGACACGTCGGCATCAAATCCATCCGGCCTGATATTTAATGCCGTCAGGCAAACACCATTGACCGCGATCGAATCACCGTCCTTCGTATCTTCGGTAACCGTCTTTGCAGAAATAGAAATTTTTGCGCCGTCAGTATGGCGTTCTAATGTAGAGACAGAACCAAGCTCTTCAATAATTCCCGTAAACATAATTTATAGCTGACTGATCAAGAACCAATTTTTTCGATCGCCGACAGTTTTCTGATATCGATCGAGATCGCATCGCTGCTATCTACTTGTTTGTAGATGCTGGCAAATTTTGCGCTCCAGACAATTTCCTGCGGTTTATAGGAGCTGCGCGCGTGCACGGTCTGGGCAAAGGTTTCATCGATGGCGCTGAGCAGTATCAAAAATTCCGCATCGACGCGGTAGAGGTCTTCTTCGGTCAAACCGTACAGCGGGCTTTTTTCGTCTATCGGGTGCACCACGGTCCAGGCCAGCGGAAAAAAAGTTACCTTGCGGCGCTCGAGCTCGAGCATATCGAAAATGCGCGTCACGCGGCCGTCCTTGTTTTTCACCAAGTGCGCAAACAGAAGTTTCGCTTCGACCTCGATCAGCTGATTGCTGCGCGCGTTAACCAGGCGAAACATAAAACCGGTGATGCCGCGGTAAGGCGCGACCACCGCGACATTGCTGAAAATCACCCGCGCCGTCGGGCGGGAAAAACGCGCAAAAACGACGCCCGTTATCAGCGCGTTGGCCAGCAGGCTGTAATAAGATTCGATAGTGACCAGCAGGTTTGGGACAAGGCCGACCGGGTGAATGGTGCCGTAGCCGATCGTGGCAAAGGTTTGCACACTAAAGAAAAATCCGCGGATATAAGCATTTGCAAAAGGAGTGCCGGAAGTGTCAACGATCGAACCGTCACCGATGATCGCATAGAGCAATCCGAAAAAAACATTGCTCAAAAAATATAACAGCAGGATCAATCCCAAAAACCTTGACCACGACATAAAGAGCAGCCAGTGATAAAGATTTATCGTGGTCAGCTGCGACATCCCGCTGCGGGCGACGTTAAAGCTGCCGTCCGGGTTGAGCAGCCGCTGGCGGCTTTCGCGCGCGACGACCGACCCGAACCCCAGGTCGCGATCCTCTTTTTCTTCGATAGTAACAGGTGTAACGGGCGTAACAGGGGTGGCGCCCTCCGGCCCTAACAATGTCTCGTCTTGCATTTTAATTATCGAAAATGAAAAAATAGTTAAAACGTCGATTTACAAACATTATAGAGGAGAAATTATGAAGATTCTTGCCCGAAGCCTGATTGTTTTTATCTTGGGACTAATTGTTTTGATCTCAGGAATGTTTATTCTGGCCTGTAACACGGTAACCAAAGAGCAACTCAAAAATGTAAAAGCCGGCGATAAGCTTATTTATCGTGCTAAAAAAGACGGCAAAGAATGGATGTGGGCGGAAAAAATAACCCGAATAGAAGGCGACAAGATCTACTACAATCCCGGCAAAATGGAAGCCACCTCCAAGAACGCACCGGCCCTGGACGATTTCGATACCACCAAGGAAAGCTCTCTGACCAAGGAAGAATTGTTGAAATACAGCGATCTGACCGGCGACGACCAAAGGGTCATTATCGAGATCCGCTAATCCAGGGAAATACTTTCGAGCAGATTTCCCGCAGTATCGAACAGGAAGGCTTGTCGATAAGCGATATACAACCAGAGATCGGCCTGCAGCGGTGGGTTGGGCGGCGAAGGAATACTGACCCTGCAGAGCCGTGACTCTCCCGCGAAGTTTATCGTCAGCTGGTTTTCCCCGATCACGAAAAGCGGGGAATTGAGTTGCTGCAGCGTGAGATTAGTGCGCGAGGCTATCAATTGTTGCGGTACGTAAGGAGGGTTGGTCGATCTTAAAGGGCTCGCGACCGAACCCAATGGCCCCATGCCGTTGAGATTACTTATAAACATCTCCTCGGCACATAAATTAAAGATATAGACATTTCCGTAAGCCATAAAGCATTAGATCCTTTCCGGGTCCTGCGGGATTTTCGGATTATTTAGTATTCAATTCATTCAGGATCTTATCCAGCCAGAGGTTCGATAATTTTTCCTGGATGCTGTTCATGCGCAGGCGGTCGTTGAGATTGTGGAAATCGACGCTGTCTAAATCCTGGTCCTGGTTAAAGCACGAGAAGACAAAGAATTCTTCGCCGGTATGCGGGTTGACGTGGCGCTGCAGGCACTGCGCGCAGACTTCTTTCATCATGCACTGCATGGGTGAATTGATCGAGCCGATGGCCGTGTGGTTCGGTTTCAGATAAGGCTTGAGCGAAGTGTAGCGCGCTTCCTTGACGGCGTTCATCATCTTGTCCGAACCGATGGCGATGATGCGATCGACATTTTTTGTATCGACCACCTGTTCGCCTGCCTTGCCTTCGGCGTAGGCGATCATGGCCTGGACGATGTTGCCGCGAAAGTGCGCATCCTGCGGGCGATGCGGCGGGATCTCGGCGCCGGTGTCCGTTGCCCAGACGACCTTGTCCGTCGCGCGTTCGATCTCTTCGCGTTTGAAAATATCCGCGCCGTTTTTATAGCCGGCAAAATAAACGACCTTGTTATTATTTTCGCGCATCGCTTTGGCGATCGAAAACAATACCGCGTTGCCGAGTCCGCCGCCGGCCAGCAAAACGGTTTCGCCGGTGGGGATATCGGTGGGCGTTCCGGTCGGGCCCATCACCACGACCTCTTCACCTTCTTTGAGCAGTGAACATAATCTCGACGAGCTTCCCATCTCGAGCACGATCATCGAAAGCAAGCCTTTTTCTTCATCGACCCAGGCGCCGGTCAGCGCCAATCCTTCCATCACCAGCTTGGTGCCGTCGACGATCGGCGCGGTCGTTTCAAAATTCTGCAGGCGGTAAAATTGCCCCGGATGAAACTTACGTGCCTGGATCGGGGCTTTTACTATCACATCCACGATCGTCGGCGTAAGCCTTTCTACCCGAACGACATACGCTCGCATCTGCTCGTCCAGCGTGGCTTCCAGACGGTCATAAATCGCGTCGCGTTCCGCTTGCGGTAAAACACCCTGATTTGCTATTTCGTCGGCGAAAATGCGCACAACTTCTTCGTAACCGTGCTTGGCGCTGGCCATCGCTTTGACGACGTTGCCGGCGTATTTCGGATGGTTGTCACCGTAATAGGAAATGAATTTTCCGTCGTGCTCGTACGAAGTAAAAAATCCGGTCTCGCCTTTTCCTGCCTCGACCGCGTGGAAATTTCCGTCGCCGTTTCGCTCGACTTTGTGCGGCTGAAAATACTGCTGCCATGAATCGAGTTTAAATGTGCCGGGATTTTCTTTTTCGTAGATCACATTCGGCGCGGTGCCCGCCGCCACGCAAACCGTGCGCGCGGGAAAGGAAACCATCTTGCCGGTGTTTTCAAATTTGTGGCCTTCCGGTTCGTACGAGACCCGTTCAAAGATCAGCTCGCTGACCGCGCCAAATTCATCCGGCACGGCTTCCGCCGGGTTCATCAGCTCGATAAAGTCGATGCCTTCTTCCAACGCTTTCTGAACTTCTTCGTGGTTGAGGCGATAAGCGGGCGAATCCTGCAGTCGCTTGCGATAGATCAGCGAAACACCGCCCCACTTTCGCACCAGCGGAATAAAATTCGGATCTACATTTTTCGCTGCCGCGCGTTCTCGCTCCGCGCGCACGGCCCGCCCGTGTTCTAAAAATTCGCCGAGGACATGTTTCTCTTCTTCATCAAAATACGACCAGACTTTTTCCTCACCGTACTGCGCCGAGAGTTTTTCAAACATCCCGAGCATCTTTTCCACCTGCACCGGGTAGTAGGCAAAAAGTTCGGTCGCGGTATCGATGCCCGTCAGTCCGCCGCCGATGACGATGGCGGGCAGGCGCACCTGCAGGTTAGAAAGATTATTTTTCTTAAACGCGCCGGTCAGCTGCAGCGCCATCAAAAAGTCCGAAGCCTTGCGGATGCCGCGGATCAGATTGTTTTTCATCTTGACGATGGTCGGGCGGCCGGCGCCGGTGGCGATGGCGATATGATGGAAACCAAAATTCCACGCGTCTTCGATCGAGAGCGTGCCGCCAAAGCGAATGCCGCCGTAAGCGCGAAACCGCTTGCGCCGCGCCAGCATCAGTTGCAGCATCGTCAAAAAGTTTTTGTCCCAGCGCACGGTGATGCCGTATTCCGAGACGCCGCCAAAACCGGAAAGGATGCGCTCGTCCAGTTCATCGGTTATTTCGCTTATGTCACGGACGGGTTTCGGGTAGACTTTGCCGTAGTTTCCCGTCAATTCCAACGCAGGCGGCTCGATCTTTAACCCGTCCATGCCGACGACGCCAAACCCTTCATTTAGAAGGTAATGCGCCAATGTGTAACCCGCCGGCCCGAGGCCCACGACTAGCACATTCTTGCCGTTATAGGGCAATTGATAAGGGCGCTTGGCATTGATCGGGTTCCAGCGCGTCAGCAGGCTGTAGATCTCAAAACCGTAGGGCAATTCCAGTATATCGGTCAGCACCGAGGTTTCCGCCAAAGGGATATTGACCGGTTCCTGCTTCTGGAAAATGCACGCTTTCATACAATCGTTGCAGATGCGGTGGCCGGTGCCGGCGCACATCGGATTGTCGATCGCGACCAGCGCCAGCGCGCCCAGCGGATCGCCGTTCTTTTTCAGCAAATGCATTTCCGAAATTTTTTCATCCAACGGGCAGCCGTCGAGCTTGATGCCGAGCGGGTTTGCCTTTGGCGCGCCGTCTTTTTCGCGCAGGCCTTTTGAGCAGGAGTCCTTGTCGCGTTCGTGACAGATCAGGCAATAGTCGATCTCATACAGCGCGTCGCGCTGGGTGCCGCGGGTGTCGGTCAGCTTAAAACCGTCGCGGCGGCGCAGGTGGCTGTCCAGCCCGCGGATGTCTTCCGGCACCCTTTCGCTGGGACGGACTATATGGACCAGGTTTTGGTAATCGAGCGTGTGGGGAGTTTTCAGGCTCTTCCAGTGATCCGGCTTGTTAAAAAATCTGTAGGCGGACCAGGCTTCCAGAAGGCGAAGAACGGCCTGCACTTTCAGCAGATCGCTATCGGCAGCCTCGCCGCCGAAGAGGCTTCGGACGACATCGTGTTCAAAACCAAGCACGATCGTCTTTACGGTCTCACTTGCAGCGGGCTGCTCTTTGCTCAGAGCTTCTTCCAGGTCGAGAATATTCGAAGCGATAGCCGCTATAGAAAGCTCTTCATCAGTACCGAGGACATCAAAAGCGGTCTTTAACGCATCAACCGCGCCGTCCAATTCGGCGATGTCGAGCAGCGCGACCGCATCGGCATTGAATTTTTTGATCGCGCGGCGCTGGACAAAGAATTTATATTTCCAGATCGGGTCCTGAATTTTTACCGAACCCGTTAAAGCGGCATAGTCCTGTTCGATGCCGAACAGCCGGACGATAAAATCCGTCAAATGCGGAGCGGCGTGTACCAGCAATTCCGATTCGGCTTTTTTTTCGTAACCGGCGCCGCGCGCTTCGATATACTGCATCAGCGCCCCGTGCAGATCGGCATCGGTCTTGCCCAGTTCCCGGTAAAAAATCTCGCAAAGTTCTTTTAGTTTTTCCGGTTTGTAGAGGTCGGAATAATTAAACCCCGAGACGGCGAGGGGGAAATCGTGGTCTTCGTTTTGATTGTTTTGAAAAGCCGTTTTATTACTGCCTGATATCATTATTAATAAATAGGTAAAATCTTAAAATATATTCAAACTTGTAATATAACACTGCCCGTAAAGGTCTAACAAAGACCCAAAAGCCCCCGCCGGGACTTCAAACCGTGATTTATCAATTGCCACTAGCTTTAGCTAGTGGACTTAAACAGATTTTCTATGAATGGGCTTTAGCCAATTTCAGGTTGGGCTAAAGCCCTCTTTTTATTGTTTGACATTAACCACCCAGCTAAAGCCGGTGGTAATTTAAAAGACAGATCGCTCATTTTTAACCTCGGAAAGCCCTTTTCCGGGGCGAATTACAGGGGTGTATATACCCGCAAACAGCAAAAATTGCTTGAATAAAGCACAATAACAGTGTATTTTTCCTTTGCTCTTGGTATAAGATATGTAGTTTCACCGGAAAACATCCAAAATCAGAGACCAATAATCATATAATTAAAGGTAGTTCCGGTTTTTTTAGAGATTTAAGGCAGTTTTATGGCTAAAGACGAAAGATTGCTACCGCTTCCTCCGGGAAACGAGTTGTCGATATCGACAAATGACATTCCCGCCAGCTATGCGCCGTCGTACGATGAAGACCCGTTCGGCGAAAAGCGGTCGCTGCGTGAATATTTCAACGTTATTTATAAGCGTCTTTGGCTGATAGTGACGCTGGCGGTGATAGTTACCTCGGCGGTCGCGTTTTATATGTTCCGGCTGCCGACCGTGTACGAAGCGTCTTCGGAAGTGCTGATCGAGCCTAAAAAACCGAAGACCACCGCTAAAGACGCGATCAATATTAATTTCGGGGGAGACCAGTTTTACTGGAATACCCAAATAAAACTCATCCAAAGCCCCAACATAATGCAGGGCGCGATCGTTAAACTCGGATTGCACCGTGACGCCGGCGCGGCCAGTGAAGCCGCGAATAAAGGCATTTTAGAGAAACTGAGCACCGCCGTCTTTGGCGAAAAGGCCGAGGGCCCCAAGCAGGCGACGCTTCCCACGATAAACAACACCAACGAGGAAACACCGGCGGGCAACGTGATGGATTCGCTTTCCCCCGCGGAAAGAACCCGGGCGGAGCGAACAGCTGCCAGCTTTTTAGGGGGCTTGAGCGTCGTTCGCCTGGAAAATACAAATCTTTTTGCGATCAAGGTGCAGAATACAAATCCGGAGATGGCCGCCAAAGTCGCCGAGGAAGTGGCAAATGTTTTTATCGAAAGCGAAGTAAAGCGCGAACTCGCCAGCACCCAGAAACAATACGATGACCTGGTCAAATCCGTCGAAGATCTAAAGGGTACGATCGCCGGGCAGGAACAGGACCGCGTCAATTACATGCAGTCCAGCGGATTGCCGCTTTTTGAAGGCAAGGGCCAAAGCCTAAATGCCGACCGTCTACAGGGATTCAGCCAGCAATGGCTGGGCGCGATTGAAGAACGCCGCAAACTGGAAGCCAAGTACGAAGCTGCCTTAAAGGCGAATGCCAAAGGTGACGCTACGAATATTCCCGATATCGTCGATAACAAAATCTACCAGGATGCGGTGCGCCTAAATACCGAGCGCAGGTCAAAACTGCAGGACCAGATCCGCGATCTCGACCGCCAGATCCAGGACGCCGAGGCTGAGAAAGCAAAGGACGGAACTAAATATACCGAAGAACATCCGAAGATGAGGGAGTGGACGGCCAAGATCGATCTGCTGAGACAATCCCGGATCGACACGGAAAAAGAAGTCACCAAAACCATCGACCGCGATCAGAAAGCGCTGGAAAAAGGCGCGGTCCGCGGGGCGCTGGTCGGTTTGCAGTCCCAGATGGAAACGGCGCAAAAGCGCGAGGCGCAATCGGCCGCGGCCTACAATCGTGAGGTTGCCTCCGCCAACCAGCAGGGACAGGCGGAAACCCGTTTGATGACGCTTACGCGCGAGATCGAAACGAACCGCACGCTGCTCGATACGCTGACCCAGCGGTTAAAAGAAAAAGAGCTGGAGCTTAACACCAGCCGGCCGGATAATATTTCGGTTTCCAAGCACGCGGAAGGCGCCGGAATGGTGGGCCCACAGCGCATCCGAAACATCATCATCGCCTTGCTGATCTCGCTGACCGCGGGAATAGGCCTCGCCTTCCTGCTGGATTATGTTGACGATTCCGTTAAGTCGTCTGACGATATCGGCCGTTATGTCGGGCTGCCGACGCTGGCCATGATCCCGCATTACAAGGGAATTGAAAAGCGCGCCAAGGCCGGCAGACTGTTGACCGAAAACGGGAACGGGGGGAACGCGATCGCACTGGCGACGCTGGACGATAATCGTTCGGTGGTGGCTGAGTCGTATCGTCACCTCCGCACGTCGCTGCTGTTCTCTTCGGCGGGCAAACCTCCGCAAGTTGTGCTGGTGACTTCGTCCCAGCCTTCGGAAGGAAAAACCACCACCGCGATCAATACCGCGGTCACCCTGGCCCAGGCCGGGGCCGATGTTATTTTGCTCGATTGCGACCTGCGCCGGCCGCGGCTGCATCATCATTTCCAGCTCGACAATGTGGCCGGTATCACAAATTACCTCTCCGGTGACAGTGACGCTGAGTCGCTGATGAAAAAATATCCGCGGGTGCCTAACCTGCGCGTGATAACCAGCGGGCCGATACCGCCGAACCCGGCGGAGCTGCTGAGTTCAAATGAAATGCGGAACTTGCTGACGCAGCTGCGCGGCACTTACAAACATATTATTGTCGACTCTCCGCCGGCGATCTCTTTTACTGATGCGGCCATACTTTCGACGCTGGCTGACGGCGTGGTGATCGTCGCCATGGCCAACAAGAGTTCACTGCACCTTATCCGCCGCTTCAAGCAGCGACTGCAAAATCTCGGCGCGCGTATTTACGGCGTGGTCCTTAACGGCATCAAGCCCAACTCGCTCGAATACGGTTATTACGGTTACGGCTATAACTATCACGATTATTACGGCGCCGCCAATGACGACACTACCGCGCACATGAATAAGGAAGTGGAAGAGTTTATCCACGAAAGCAAGCGGTAACTACCAACCTATTTTTCAATGAGCGGCGCTGCCCTAAAAGGATGCGGGTGTTTTAGTTTCATGTGTGTTCAAAATGGACATGGGAACACCTGGAAAGGGCGTTACCTCTAATCAATCCCATAAACAGTGCTGCTACATGCAGATGCGATAAAACATGAAAAGTGGAACACCATGTTCCAGCGTGTGCCAGTGCTCCACCTGTTCCAAAAATGTTCCAGAAATCTTAAAAATCACGCGTAGTGTCTCCAAAATATCTAAAAGCGGCTTGAAAAGATCAGCGGAACTTAGAAAGTCACCGAAAGCAGAATGCCGCGAGGTTATTATTGCCGATAGCTGTTCGTTTCTGTACAAAGGTTTTGGAGAAGTTTGTTCTTTTCGCGATCTTTAATATAAAACGATGGCCATTATGATGAGGTCAGAACCGGGAGCCGTAGCGACCGGGTTTGGATTTGCGGTAATTCGGCGACCCTATAATTAAACCTGAAAACCGGATCGCTAATCACACTAAATGACACGAAGGCGGAAACCGGTCACTACCGTTCCCGGTTCTGACTTCATTCCATGATGGGAGCTTTGGTTGGGCTAGTGGCAATTTAAAAGAGGACTTTAAAAGTAAGAGCGGGCGCAAGCGACCCTTCCGGACTGCAAATTTATTGGGCTTCAAATTTCATCATTCAAGTTGAGCGCCTCTCAGGGCGGGGTGGTTCTTTTTAATACTTTAATTTGTTAAGAAATTTTCCAGCGCCTTTTCCCAATCCGGGAGAGGCGCTAATTTTTTGTGCAGGGTAGCAAGCCTGGAACTGCGCGGGCGCGGAGCGGGGCGCTGCAATGAATCGACCGAGACATCTTCGATCAAATTCAGATCATAACCTTTGATCTCCGCGGCCTTGCGCGCAAACCCCGCATAGCTGATACCTGCGCGGCTGGTACCGTCGCCCGCGTTCGTCACGTGATAGGTCCCCGGCTCATTTAATTCCGCCAGCTCACGCAGCCTTTTCGCCAGGTCGCCGGCATTGGTCGGCGTGCCGTAGGAATCGGAGATCGCGTTGACCTGATTTCCTTCGGCTAAAAGCAGGTGCACACGGCTTAAGAAATTTGTTCCGCCCACGCCGTAGATCCAGCCTGAGCGCACGATGATCGAATCCGGATTTACTTTCTTCGCGCGAAGTTCGCCTTCCAGTTTCGCCTTGCCGTAGACGCCCAGCGGATCGGGCTGATCATCTTCGGTATAGAAGCCCGTTTTTTCTCCGTTAAAAACATAATCGGTGGAGATGGTGACAAAAACCGCACTAATATTTTTAGCGGCACCCGCGAGATTCTCTACACCATGCGCGTTTGCCGCGTAGCAAAGCTGGGCATTAGTTTCAGCGCCATCGACGTCAGTATAGGCGGCACAATTGATGACCGCATCAGGCTTGGCCTGGGAAAACATTTTCTCTACCGCGGCCGCGTCGGATATATCCAGCTCCTGCCTGGTGCAAGCGGTAACCTCATCGCCCAGCGCGCGGCAATGCGCTATCGCAGCGCGCGCCACCATTCCATTCGCGCCGGTGATCAGGACCTTCATATTCTTGGCATCCTCTTTTTCAGCCCTTCGGGGCGCCGGCCTCCGAGCCATATTGTTTCAGGTAATATTCCTGGTACTCGCCGCTGCGCACGTGGGCCACCCAATCCTGATTTTCCGCAAACCACCCGGTGGTTTTGCGCAAGCCTTCTTCCCACGTGGTCAGCGGTTTCCAACCGAGTTCGGTTTCGGCTTTCGCAGGATCGATCGCATAGCGCCGGTCGTGGCCGGGGCGGTCGGTGACGAATTTTATCAGGCTGTGCGGTTTGCCCAAGGAGTCGAGCAGAGACCTGACCACTTCGATATTCTCACGCTCGTTGCGCGCGCCGATGTTGTAGATTTCTCCGGCCCTTCCCTTTTCAAAAGCCAGCCAGATCGCGCGGCAATGGTCCTCGACATAGATCCAATCGCGCACATTCTTTCCGTCGCCGTACACCGGCAGCGGCTTGTCGTTCATCGCATTGGCGATCATCAGCGGGATCAGTTTTTCCGGAAAGTGGCGCGGGCCGTAGTTATTGCCGCAGCGGGTGATGACGGTGTCTAAACCGAAAGTGTGATGCGCGGCGCGGACAAAATGTTCGGCGGCGGCTTTTGAGGCGGCGTAGGGGCTGTTGGGCGCTATCGGCGAATCTTCGGTAAAAAAAGAATTGTCGTCTTCGGGCAGGCTGCCCATTACTTCGTCGGTCGAAACCTGCACAAAGCGCTTTACGTTTTTTGCGCGCGCGGCGTCCAGCAAAACCTGCGTGCCCATCACATTCGTCAGCAAAAATTCGTCGGCCGAGTGGATGCTGCGATCGACGTGCGATTCGGCCGCGAAGTTGAAAACTGCCTCGGCATTTCCCGGCAGCGCATTTAATACCGCATCTTTGTCACAAATATTTCCTTTGACGAAGCGGTGGCGCTGGGCCTCGATCCCCGCAAGATTTTCCAGATTACCGGCATAGGTCAGCGCGTCGAAATTTACTATCTCAACGTCCGTCGTATTTTCCAAAACCTGCCTGACAAAAGCGGAGCCGATAAAACCCGCCCCGCCCGTCACAAAGAGCTTTCTCATAATTTTTTGGTCACGTTTTCGGCTACATATCGAGCCGGTGCACGCGCCGAAGCTGTTTCAACAACAGATCGGCGTAGTGGCGCGGCGAACTGATATTTTTAAGCACGATCCGGCCGGTGTTTTCCCCGGCGTTTTCGATCACCAGGTCGCCGAATCCCAGCATTCGCTGCAGCATTCCCGCCGATACAGTCACGTCCTGCACTTTGCCGAGCGGGATATTACGCGTGGTGCGCGAGATAAAACCTTTGTCGATCTCGATCTTTGAATCGGTCAAAGTATAGAGGATCATGTTTCGCATCAGGTGATGATAGGCCGGGACCAAAAGCGGCGAAAGCCCCACCAGCACCGATATCCACCAGGGAACCGAAATGGGCAGCATCGCCAGCAGGACGACCAGCACTATCCCGGCCAGAATAGCCAGCACATAACCGATATTGATAAAAAGCGCGGTCGGGCGGATGGAAAAGATGTGTACCTCCTCCGGGTGCTCCGGTTCAAAAAGCTGCATCCGGCTGACAGGCGCCGCTACTCGCGTAACTTCGGCATCGCCAGCCGCATAACCGCACTTGGCGCAAAATTCCGCCTCATCATTCATTACCGCGCCGCATTTGATACAAAACATAAATTTCCGGGTCGATTTCCACCAGCTATCTTAATTGTAAACTACGAATTAATAAAACAGTATGTTGCGGGCATAAAGGAAACGAACTAGCTAATCCATCTCAAGATCGGGAAGGGCCGCTTGCGCCCGCTTATCATCAAATAGGCATATTTGGCTGAATAAAGAAAATAAAATTCAAGACAGCGGGCGCAAGCAACCCTTCCTGACCTGAGAGGTGTTTGTGTTGAAACATATAAATAGGGATAATCGTTCCCGCGACCGTTATGCAATACGCTGAAATAGCCCCTGCAAAACACCTGGCAAAATACGTGAAGTGTTTTTGGGTGCTCGAGCAATCCGGCGCCCCCGCGGCCGGTGAAAGCTGCGCGCCGGAAGCCGTAATACCCGACGGCAGCATAGAGATAATCTTCAACTTGTCAGACCCGTTTCGGCGCTACCACTCCAATGGCAGGATAGAAACCCAACCGCACAGCATCGTCGCCGGGCAAATGCGCGAACACGCCCTGATCGAGCCTTCGGGTAAGGTCAAGCTTTTCGGCATCAGATTTTGCGCCGCCGGCGCCTACCCGTTCTTCCGGTTTTCTCTGTCGGAATTGACCGGCCGGATCGAAGACCTGGCCTCAGTCTGGGGACGCGGCGCTAACGAGCTGGAAGAAAAGATAAACGAAGCTTTGTCACCGGAAGAGTGTGTCGTGATCGTCGAAAGCGAGCTGGGTAAATTGCTCTCTGCCAACCGCAAATTTGACGAGATAGTAGAAGGCGCGTCACGGATGATAACTACCCGCCGCGGCCTCGCCTCTATTGACGATGTTTCCAGGACCTTAAGCGTCAGCGCCAGGCGGCTCGAACGCCGGTTTCAACACCGTTTCGGGCTCACGCCAAAATTCTTTTCCCGGATAGTAAGATTTCAAAATCTTTTGGGCGCTTTACGCGAAGAGCGAAAGGAAGGTCTGCTTGGCACCGCGCTTTCCTTCGGTTACTACGACCAGGCGCATCTCATTCACGAGTTCAAGGAATTTTCCGGAAAAAGCCCGGCCGCTTTTTTTGCCGACGAGTATCAATTCTCGCAATTTTTCCTGAGCGCTCCCAGTATCATAGGAACTGACGTTTTTTTACAATACACCGTGCCTAACAATATTTAGAATTCCCTTTGACAGACATCTTCTTAATAAAAATACGAGGAAATATGAAGACCTTAATAAACGCCACGATCGTGATTTTTTTCTCCGGCATCATTTTATTCGCACAGGAAAAACCGTCGATCGCTTCGCTCGGCTGGATGTCGGGCTGCTGGGAGCTAAATGTCGCCCCGTCAAAGATGACCATTGCCGAACAGTGGATGAAGCCCGCCGGAGGGTCGATGATCGGAATGTCGCGCACGGTCAAAGGCGACAGCACGCTGATGTTCGAATTCCTGCGGATCGCGGAAAACGCGGATGGCATTTTCTATATCGCGCGTCCTTCGTCCGCCAAAGAAGAGACTCAATTCAAGCTCGTTAAATGGGGAAAAACCGAAGCGGCCTTCGAAAATCTGACTCACGATTTTCCGCAGCGCATCATCTACCGCTCCGATAAGGCTGACACGCTCTTTGCGCGCATCGAAAGCGCCGACGGGAAAAAAGGAATGGATATTCCGATGACCCGGGCAAAGTGTGAGTAAACCTGGGAGCGCAGGCATCTTGCCTGCATGAACGCAGCGTTCAAATAGTACACGGATTACGTGGGTAAAACGGATACAGGGCTGCAAGCAGCCTTTGCAGGCAGGATGCCCGCGCTCCATAAAAAGATCATTAAATTCGTCTTCCGGTCATGTTCTTGCCGTCCAGCCGCAAGCTATTCTTACTCGGCTTCAGCTCTACCCGTACGTTCCAGACGCCGCTTTTCCGCTTTGTCTCGCCAACACCGCAGACATAATAAGTACCCGCCGCTAGGTTGTCGATATGTGCTTTCCCCTGCGAATCTATCACAAAAATCCTGACCGCCTGAATTCTTATTATGTCCAGCGCTTTTGCATAAATGGCGCCGATACCCGAAGTCAGATGCGCAAGCTTCTCAGCCGTACAGATCAGCGCCGCCGGATATTTGCGAGCGTGGTCCGGAGCCCGCAATATTTCTCTGATGTTTTCTCCTCTTGCGCTGTCTGAAAATAATTCCCTCTTTTTTAACAGGTTTCCCCAGATCGTATTTTTATTTTCTTTTAATATCTCCGAGAGGTCCCTGTCCAAAAGATAAAACACCTGTCCAGCCAGCATATGAGACCCTAATTCCACATAGCTCGCCTCCTCTTCGACCTTCACTGTCAGGCTCGCGTTCCCGGTACCGCCTTCAGGCGAACTTCTAAAATTAGTTTTAATATTTTTGTGGGATGGCATGGTTTTGAGTCTCTCCTAAGAGTGTTATATTTATATCGCTCACCGCTTTCGCGATGAGATTGACAGGGATGCTTACAAAAATTAGTTCGACATCCCACATCTTTGAAAACGAGCATCTGAGTAATGCTGCTGACCTCTAAGAGCGATAAATCTTGATCTATTCGCACGGCCATATTCAAAAGAATACGGCGTGGGACATAAAGTTTGAAATGTTGCTCTCACTCGGAGGCAGTTTAGGTGAAATCTGGAAACCTGTCAAGGAGATTTTTTCTTGATGAGACACGAACAGCCTGAACGCCTGGCGGAAAAACTCGTTAAAATCCGTGTGAAGTTGGGATTATCTCAGACAGGTATGGCTGACGCTCTGGAAAGACATGGCGTGAAAATTTATCGCGGTTACGTGGCTCGTTACGAGTTGGGAGAAAGAATTCCTGGGCTGCTCACACTAAAAGCTTATGCCAAAATAGCGGGAATTTCGACAGACAAATTAATCGACGACGATTTAGACCTGCCCGCGAAATATAAATAAATACTAGAGAACCACTCCGGCGCTAAAGAGCCACCCCTCCTTCGTAAGGAGGGGTGCTTAACAACCACTAGCTACTAGCTAAAGCTAGTGGCGATTTAATTTTAAAGCGGGCGCAAGCAACCCTTCCCAACCTGAGAGGTGGTCAGCTCGCGTGATAAATAATAAACATTTAAGTAAATAAATTTGCAGTCCGGAAGGTCCAAACTCGTTACTACAAATATTACGTCCCTACGGGACTAAAGAAAGAACCACCCCGTCGCACGAAACGTGCGCCACCCCTCCTTCGTAAGGAGGGGAGTTTAATTGAAAAGCACTAATAAAAAAACGGCCAGCTTTTTTAACTGGCCGTGAGTGTCTCTAGACTAGGAGGAGAAGAACTCGTAGGAATGTTTTATTGACTTACCAGGCGCATTCTGCCGTCGGGCATCTTCACGGCATAGATCGCCTTTTCATAAAGACTTAACGGGGTAGATTCTTTCTTTTCCAGTTTGGCCAACATCGCGGAAGGAACTCTGGCGGCCATTCGCGGAGCGTTCGGGTTACGGATCATTTCGTAACGGGCGCTGATGCGGCGCACATATTCGCGGGTTTCGTTGTAGGGCGGGATTTGCCAGCCATACTTCATCACCGCGCCTTCACCGGCGTTGTAACCGGCCAGCGCCAGGGACATGTCGCCGTTAAAAGTATCCAGCAGCCAGCGCATGTAACGGACGCCCGCATCGATGTTTTGCTGCGGGTCCCAAATATTTGTCACGCCAAAGCGCCGCGCCGTGCCGGGCATTAACTGCATATAGCCGCTGGCGCCTTTATAAGAAAGCGCGCGGGGTTTGAAAGACGATTCCTGGTGCATTTGCGCATAGATCAAAAGCGGATCTATACCGTAGCGCGCACAGGAAGCAACGATATAACTGTCGATCGTGCTGTCACCGGTGGTAAAGCCGTGCATGGATTTTGTCAGGCCCGCCGACATTTTATTGGACGACGAATTTCTCGGGGCGGATTTATAAACGTCTGACAGCGCCAGTGAATCTTCTACCCGCGACGTTCTTTGCTGAACGGTCTTTTTCACCAGCGGGTTCGCGGCCGTTATGGCTGCATCTTTTTTTGCGGAAGAGTTCTTTTTAGCGGAACGGGGTGCTTTAAGTGTCGGTTTAGCGGCGGGTTTGGCGGGGGAAATGACGGTGACGCCGCCCGAGCTGAAATTGTCAAAAGAATAGTTTGCGCGCTGGGCTGCGGCGCAAATGCTTAGAGTCAAGACCAGCAATGAGATCGAGAAAACTTTTTTCATTTTATATTCGCCTTAGGTTTTAATTTTGGGAAATTCAAACCGGCAAAAGTTCCGGCTAATGAATTAGTTTGAGTTTGTAAAAATCTTGACAGCGGCGGTGTTTTCGGGGAATATCCTTTTCACAATTTAGAAATCTTTTACTTCCACGGAGGATTACATTATGAAAAGCGTAGGACTGCTCCTACTTACCCTGTCGCTTTCTTTCACGCTTTCGGCGCAACCGGCCGTACCGGGAAATTCGAACGCGGGAAATTCCACCAACACGGCCGAAACCGCAAAGACCGCTAAAAAACGCGGCCCGGTTTTTCGGGCGACCAAAGACCAGGTCAAACAAGCTCAAGCAATTCTCAAAGAGCGCACTCTATATAGCGGTGAGCAAACCGGAAAACTCGACGATGCGACGCGCATCGGCCTGCAGAAATACCAGTTGGTGGAAGATCTAAAGATCTCCGGAACCTTGAATAAGGAAACGCTGGAAAAAATGAATGTTCCATTGACCGATTCCCAAAAAGGCGTTCCGAAACCGCCCAAACCGGAAACTGCCGCTTCAGCCGACGGCAAAAAGAAGCCGCCTATTTTCCGTGCTACCAAAGATCAGATACAGCTGGCGCAGGCCCTGCTCAAAGAGAAGGGTTTTTACAGCGGTGAAGCTAACGGTGAACTTAACGAAGATACCCGTGAAGGCTTAAGAAAGTATCAAGCTACGAATGATATTAAGGTAACCGGAACGCTTAACCGTCAGACACTCGAGAACATGAGCATCCAATTAACAGAAAAGCAGAAAGCGTTGTAACTTCCACAAAATTCTTAAACAAAGTTTAACATTACCGTAAATGAATTGACAAATACATAGGGTAAACATTACAGTATCAGGGCTTAAGTGCATTTGTAGAACCTGGTCCGAAAAAGTCTGCGCCGGATCGGCGCGGCTTTTTTGCTTTGAAATTAAATTGTCAGCTTAAAAGGGAAGGTCAAAAAATGAGTAAATCTATCGGTGATAAAAAAAATAGCGGCGCGGGAGAAGATATTGCGATGACGCTGGCGGCGATCGCTTATGAAACAGGTTATGACGCTATAACCAACCTGCTGAATGTTCATGCACCGGATTGGAAATGTGTTTGGTGGCCGGATAAAGAGGTGAACGGAAATTACGCCTACATAGCCTATAACGGGGCACAATACATAGTGGCGGTCAGGGGTTCGGTTCTCAGCTTTAGCTGGGCAACATTTCAGGACTGGTTCGAGCAGGATTTTAATGTCTTCGATCAGGTCGACTGGACTTACCCATCCAGCTCCACAAAACCCAGGATCTCGCTTGGCGCTTCCTACGGACTGGCAGATCTTACCAGCCTTGTTATGACCGATCCGGTAAAAAAGACACAAACACGCATGCTTGATTATTTGCTGGGAAAACTGACCAGCGATTTCGATTCGATCGGGGTGGTCGGGCACAGCCTGGGCGGCGGCCTGTCAACCGTCTTTGCTCCCTGGCTTTATTACCAGATCCAGTCGGCAAAAAAGCCCATTCCCATTCTGTTTCCGGTGATGACCTTTGCCGCGCCGGCGGTCGGCAACCAGGCATTCGCCAATGCCTATGACGCGACTTTCGACGCTGCCTATCGTTTTTATAATATTATCGACATCGTGCCGATGGCTTCGGCCACTATTGGCAACATGGGTTTTATGTTTCCGCCCCCGGCGCCGGCGGCCAGCCAGATCAGTGTTACCTACGACGGCATCACGGTCACTCTGCAGGAAGCTATCTTGACCCTGGCGGCTACTCTGGAAGGAACGGAGTGGTGGCAAAGCTCATATTACACGCAGCCCACTAACAACACGATTCAATTTAACACCTCGAAGAATGTCTGCCCCGGTGGACACTAAAGACTCCATGATAGAACAGTGGTTCGAACAGGCTAGCTGCCAGCACGCCCGCTGCACGTATTTGACCTATGCGGGCGCTAAGCCGTTCAACTGCGACTGATAACATCGAGTAGGTATCGCCAAAAGACAAAAGCGGCCGTGAAATCACTTTCTTGCGGCCGTTCTTTTTTTGCCCAAAACTAAAAAAAGAGGTGAAAATTCTGCTTGACAAACTATTTACAGAAGAATATTCTTATATCAGCAGGAAAACAGAATGATTAACGAAACCGACAAGCAGATTCTTGAGATAATCCAGCAGGATGCCCGGATCACTAACGCCGACATAGCCCGGCAGGTAGGTTTGGCGCCGTCGGCCGTTTTAGAGCGCGTGCGCAAACTGGAAGAGCGCGGACTGATCCGCGGTTACTCCGCCGATATCGATCCCCGGCAGGTCGGTTTTGGGCTGACGGTGTTCGTTTCCGTCCGCACCAGCGATTGTGCCTATGTCGAAAGCGCATTGGCTGCTATTCCGGAGGTGCTGGAAGTGCATGACGTAGCCGGCGAGGATTGTTACCTGCTCAAGATACGCACCAAAGATACCGAAGAGTTAGCGAAACTCCTGCGCGAAAAAATAAAACCTATTCCGAATGTTTTAGACACCCGCACCACGGTAGTTTTAAAGACCTTTAAGGAAACTACGGCACTGCCGCTGGACAGGATCGTTTCGGAAAACGGAAAGAAAAGGAAGTAACCAGAGAAGTATGAGCGAACAAGCGGGAAGCAATTTAGATAACAAACGCAATCTTATCTTATTGATCGCGGCTTTTGCGGCCGTCTACATTATTTGGGGTTCGACATACCTGGCGATCAAATACGCCATCGAAACCATTCCGACATTTTTGATGGCCGGTTTTCGTTTCACTATCGCCGGCGGATTGCTCTATCTTTGGGCAAGGTTTTCGCCGGGCTATGAAAAACCAAAACTCGTTCACTGGCGCACCAGCCTGATCGTCGGCACGCTTTTATTAGCAGGCGGGAACGGCGGCGTGGTCGTCGGCGAACATTATATTTCATCCAGCTTAACGGCGCTTTTGATCGCCACCACGCCGTTTTGTATAGTGCTGCTCAACTGGATCTTCCTGCGCGGACAGCGTCCGAATTTTCTGGTTTCGGCCGGGCTGTTATTGGGATTTGTCGGCGTTTTGCTGCTCTTGCCTAACGGCGCGCCGGCCCCCGGCTCCACGGTAACCGCCGGCGAACAGCTTTTCGGCACGGTCCTGATCCTGGTGGCCTCGCTTTCGTGGGCGATAGGTTCGCTCTACGGCACGCGGGCGCAGGCGGCCAGGTCGCCGATTCTTGCTTCGGGAATGCAGATGCTTTTGGGCGGTATCGTTCTGCTGCTGATGGGAACTTTCGCCGGCGAGTGGTCGACGTTAAACCTTAACGCGATCTCTGCGCGTTCCTGGGCAGCGCTGGCCTATTTGATCTTTGTCGGAGCGATCGTGGCTTACACTGCCTATAGCTGGCTTCTGAAAAACGCACAGCCGGCGATGGTTTCAACCTACGCTTATGTTAATCCGGCTATTGCAGTTTTACTCGGCTGGGCGATCGCGGGCGAAACGCTGACCGGACAGATGCTTTTCGGAGCGGCGATAATCATCGGCTCGGTCGCGCTGATAACTTCGACTAAAAAGAGCAAAAAAGAACAGGCGATCGCGGCCAAGGAAACAACCCTGCCGGAATGCAAGACATCAACCGCCAGAGCATAAGACAAAAATAGCCGCGGATGGTCACGGATCTACACTGATAAGATTTTATCTGTGTTCATCCGCGAAGATCCGCGGCTAAAAAATTTCAGCCTGCCAGCATTTTTTCGATCACACCGTAACTGGCCTCGAGCGCTTCGGAAAGCTTTGCCACTTCGGTGCCGCCGCCTTCTGCCATGTCGGCTTTGCCGCCGCCGCGCCCATCGACAATAGGTGCTATCTCTTTGATGATATCGCCCGCCTTAACCTTTCCGGTCAGATCGTCAGACACGCGCGCGATGAGCGAAACTTTGTCCGGCTCTTTCGCGCCATCATCGGTAATTTTTCCGGGCACGATCTGGCCAAGAACTATCACGCCCGACTTTAATTTGGAAAGCAGCGTGTCGGACAGGTGACGCATGCCGCCTTTGTCCAATCCTTCGACCGCCTTGGTAATGACCTGCACACCGGCAACATTGCGGGCTATATCTGCTTCCATGGGACCGCCCGTAAGAGAGAACTCGCCCGTAGCCATCTTAAGCTTTAGCTCGACCACTTCCTTGCGCGTGCGTTTTAATTCCTCCTGCAATTTTTCGATCGCAACAGGCAATTGATCGCGCTGCGTACGCAAAGCGCCAAGCGAGCGGTCGATAAGTTTTTCATCCTCACGAAAACGCTCAAAGGCATCGAAACCGGTGATCGCGCGAATGCGCCTTACACCCGAAGCGATAGCCTCATCCGAAGTTATTTTAAAGCTGCCGATATCGCCCGTCGCTTTCACGTGCGTGCCGCCGCAAAGCTCCTTCGAAAAAATACCCTCGCCCACGCTCAGCACGCGCACAGCCGACCCGTACTTTTCGCCAAAGAGCGCGACCGCCCCGCTGCGCATCGCTTCCTCGATATCCATCACGTCGGTACTTACCGGAACGTTTTGCAGGATGTGATAATTGACCAGGTTTTCGACCTCGGTAATTTCCGCCTCGGTCAGCGGCTGGTAATGCGTAAAATCAAAACGCAGATAACTCGGCGCGACCACCGAACCAGCCTGCTTCACGTGTGAACCCAATACTTCTTTTAACGCCGCATGGACCAGGTGCGTGGCGGTGTGATTACGTCTGGTCGCGTCGCGTTTCTCAACGTCGACCGTCGCCGTGACCGTATCGCCGACCTTGATAGAGCCGCGCTCGATCTTTGATTTGTGCAGGATCACTCCGGTAACGGGTGAAAAAGTATCGAAGACCTTAGCCAGGCTGGCCCCGGTTTTGTCAGAGGACGCATCTGCTGACCCGTAACCCACCAGAGTACCCGTATCACCCACCTGCCCGCCTGACTCCGCATAGAACGGAGTGTTATCGAGCACGATCAGGCCTTCGTCGCCTTCGTTTAATTGATCTACCTGTTTGTCATCTTTCACCAGCGAAATAACTTTGGCATTTTCGACCTCGGTTGCTTCATAGCCGCGAAATTCGTTCTTGCCGGTTGATTCCAAAACGGTCGCATAGATCGGATTTATCTGCTCGTTGCGCTGAGTTTTGCCGATACCGCTTTGCGCTTGCAGCTCTGCTATCGCGGCATCGAAATTTTCATTAAATTCTTCTTCAGATACTTCCACGCCGCGTTCTTCCAGCGCAATGCGGGTCAGATCGCGCGGCGTTCCATAGGTATCGTAAAGCTTCGCAAAATCTTTAAAGTCAGGTGCAGACTTTTCTTTGAAAAGCTCATCCAGTTTTGCCAATCCGACCGTCAGCGTATTCCCAAATCTTTCTTCTTCCAGCCGCACCATCTTGCCGATAAAATCGCGTTGAGCTTCGAGTTCCGGATAAGCTTCGCGCATCTGATCGACGACAAAGTTGCAGACCTCGTGGAAGAACATTCCTTTAAATCCGAGGTGCTCGCGGCCGTGATAGATGGCGCGGCGCATTATTTTGCGCAGCACATAATTGCGGCCTTCGTTGCCGGGCAAAATGCCGTCGGCAATGGCAAACGCCGTCGAGCGCGCGTGGTCGGTGACGACGCGGCAGGCAAAACCTTCCTGGGTTTCATACGAGTAATTTACACCGGCGAGACCGGCCGTGAAATCGACGATCGGCCTAAGCAGCGAAGTTTCAAATATCGAGCTCTGACCGCCCAACAGAGTAGTGATGCGTTCGAGCCCCATGCCGGTATCGACGGAGGGCGCCGGCAGCAGTTCGAGTTTGAACTGCCCCGGCGCGGTCTCGATACGGTTGTACTGCATAAAGACCAGGTTCCAGAATTCCATGGTCGTATCGCCCTCGCCGTTCACCCATTTCGCGTTGTTGTCCGCGCTGCCCGGATCGTCGCCGGTATAGTAATGGATCTCCGAACACGGGCCGCAGGGGCCGGTGTCGCCCATCTGCCAGAAATTATCCTTACGTCCGAAACCTAAAATTCTTTCGGGCGCAGCGCCTGCTTTTTCCCAGAGCGCGCGGGCCTCATCATCGGCGGGAACATCCGCGTCGCCTTCGAAAACGGAAAACCACAGCCGCGCGGGGTCAAGATGTAATTGGTTGATCAGAAAATCCCAGGCAAAATCGATCGCGTCCTGCTTGAAATAATCGCCAAAGCTGAAATTGCCCAGCATCTCAAAAAAAGTACCGTGGCGCGCGGTCTTGCCTACCTCGTCCAGATCGTTGTGTTTGCCGCCGGCGCGCAGGCATTTCTGCGCCGTCACGGCGCGCGTGTATTCGCGCTTGTCGTTGCCGAGAAAAACGTCCTTGAACTGGTTCATTCCCGCGTTGACAAAAAGCAGCGTCGGGTCGTTCGCCGGCAGCAGCGGCGAAGAGTGAATTATCTTATGCCCCTGTTTCTCGAAATATAAGAGGAATTTATTTCTGATCTCGTGTCCGTTCATATTGATAAAAAGAGAATTTTATCACAAAGGCTTTATAAAAGAGATTTAGCAAGATTCGTTCGGAATAGATGATAGCTAATAGATCGTAGATGATAGATCGGATCTTGCCCGTTATCAGCTATCATCTCTCATCTATTGCGGAGTAGAAACCGGCGGCAGGATATTAGAGCCGGGACGCGATATATTTTTCTTTGCGCTCTCAAAAAGAAGCCAGACAAACATTAAAAGAAGTACCAGTTTTAACTCCTCCATGGGCGCGGCGCCAAAATAGGTCAGGCCATAGAAATACACCTGATAACACGCCACCGCCGACATCACAAACAGGCCGAACACCCATGTTTTGCCGCGGCTGTCCGTTAGCAGCATCGCGATACACCAGAATATGAGCGGCAAACCCAGCGTGCTTTCCAGCCGCTGGCCCAACAGCTGAAACGCCAGATAAATCAGCTGATCGTTTTGCACTATCAAAGCTATCGCCTGCAAGAGAAAGATCACCGCCAGCGCTCCCGTGGAAACGGAAGCCGCCCAGGTTATCAACATTATCCCCATCATCCAGCGGGGCGTTTTAAAATCGAAAACAGCCAGCGCAATAAAGATCGAACCGGTCGCAAGAAGAAAATGGATCACTATTTCGAGCCCATTTTCGAAAAATATTTGATACACGATCGCTACCGGCAGCAAGGACAGGAAAACGACGGCGGCAAAAATTCCGCGCGGTGATCTCATATTATTGGTCCTGTTCCATTTCGTCTTTGGCGATCTGCCGCATTTTTTCGCGCACCAGTTCGTAATTAAAACCGCGCCGCATCAGGAAATCAAAAAACTTTTTCGCATCCTCGCGGCTCTCGGGTTTTCCGCGGGTTTTTAAGCGCGAGGCGATCGCGCGGTCGATGAGTTCCGATTCCGGGGTGTCGATAAACGCCTGTTTGACCGCCTGGTCGATCGTTTCCTTATCGAGCTTCTTTCTTATTAAACTTTGGCGCAGGCGTATTTTGCCCACGGCTTTTTGCCGAAGCTTTGAAGCGGCCAGGTCGAGCGCCAGCCGCCCGTCGTCAACATAACCATAAGACGAAAGTTTTTCGATGACCTCATCCACGGTTTTTTCGTCCGCCCACACTTTTTCCAGCAAGCGTTCACGTAACTCTTTTACCGAGCGTGGTTTATAGGTCAGCAGACGGATCGCGCGGTTCATTATTTCCGTGCGCGCCCTTTCTGGATCGCGAGCGATCTTTGGCGCATCGTCCTCGCCGCGATCATTTCGTTTTTTCCACTTTTTGTACACTGGAAAGAATTTAACCACAAAACTATTCATTGTTCATGGTCAGTTGTAGCTTTGCCGATAAAAGCCGGTTTTATTAGCCACTAATTACACCAATAACACGAATAAAGAATTTTTAATTCGTGTTATTTGTGACATTCGTGGCCGTACCCATGACTTTATAAGCAAAACTTTTGAATAATAAAAAAGTGAACAATGCGCGTTTTAAAGGTTTCTGGTTTACTTATAACAATGGACGGATTTTTAATTATCGATAAACCCGAGGGTTTTACTTCGCACGACGTAGTGGCGAAGGTGCGGAAAATTTTAGGGATAAAACGCGTCGGGCACACCGGCACGCTCGACCCGTTTGCGACCGGCGTGCTGGTGATCATGGTCGGGCGTGCTACGCGGCTGGCGCAATTTCTGGACAAAGACAGAAAAAGTTACCAGGCGCTGATGCGGCTGGGGTTTTCTACCGACACCGGCGACAAGACCGGGACAAGGAAAGAAGAAGTCAAGAAGGTAGAAGTTTCCCCGGAAGACCTGAAAGAGGTAATGGGCCGCTTTATCGGTGAATCAAACCAGACGCCGCCGATGTATTCCGCCAAAAAGATCGAAGGAAAAAAACTTTACGAGCTCGCGCGTCAGGGTGTTGAAATAGAACGAAAACCGGTACGGGTAAAGATCTCGCAGCTCAAACCTGTTTCGCACGAGAACGGTGAAATTTTTTCTTATAACGAAGAGGGAACGACCGATGTCTTATTTGTCGTTACCTGTTCCGCCGGAACGTATATTCGCGTGCTGGCTGAAGACATTGCCAAAGACCTCGGCACGTCTGCCCACCTGGTAGAACTGCGCCGTACTTCGGCCGGGGCATTCGACCTGGCCCAGGCGATCACTTTGGACCATCTTGCCGAAATGAAAGAAAAAGGCGGGTTGGGCAGAGTGCTGCTGCCGCTCGAAACGGCCGTGCCCAATATGCATGAGATAATTCTGTCACCCGAAGACACCGGGCAAATTCTACACGGAAAACAGATCGTCGTTCTCGAACGCTTCAAAGAAGGCCAGCAGGTGAAACTGCTCGATGCCCGCCGGCGGATGATCGCGATCGCTGCGTATGAAGCGGCGACAAAAAAATTACAACCGCAGATAGTTTTTGTTAATGCGGGCGAGTAGATTCATGATAAATTTACGCGGTATAGTTAAACTGCAGGAGGCAGTATGAAAAAGAAATACATAGCGGCCGGGATCGGCGGAGCTATCGGAGCGGTCATTGCCTGGAAATTTGCCACGCGCGCCGACACGGTCCACTGGGAACAGGCCGCCGGCGACATGCATCACGCCGACAGGTCCGCTTTTGCCGAGGTCGACGGCCTGCGCGTTCACTACCAGGAGTTTGGCGAACCGACGGCCCCGGTGATGCTGCTGATCCACGGCTACAGCGCCTCGACCTTTACCTGGAAGACCGCCGCGCCGCTGCTGGCCGACGAAGGTTTCCGCGTCATCGCGGTAGACATGATCGGTTTTGGTTTTTCCAGCAAACCGGGCTGGTTTGATTACACCATCCAATCGCAGTCGCGCGTTATCGAAAGATTTATGGACCGCCTGGGCATCGGCAGCGCTCTGGTGGTGGGAAGTTCCTATGGCGGAGCGGTCGTGGCGATGCTGGCCCTCGATTACCCGGAGCGCGTTTCAAAGCTGGTGCTGGTAGATGCCGTCTGCAACGACGAAGCGCTGAATAATCCGCTGGTGCCGATCGTAAAAATGCCTTTGCTGGGCGAGCTGCTCGGCGCTTTTCTGGTCGATTCCAAGGCTTTTGTCCGCAGCCGTATGCGCACTTCCATGGCCAAGGGTAATCATCATATGATCACCGAAGCGCGGGTAAATGGCGTTCATCGCCCGCTGCACGCGGCTGACGGCCACAATTCGATGCTTCACAGCGTGCGTAATTGGCAGGCCCAGCGGATCGAGCACGACGCGCATTTGATCTCACAGCCCACCTTGCTGATCTGGGGTGAAGAAGACATTGTCATCCCCCCGCACAACGGACGTCTGCTGCATAGATTGATACCCGATTCGCGCCTGGTGATGTTTAAAAGCTGCGGGCACGTTCCGCACGAAGAATGTTCGGCCGATTTTGTAAAGGTAGTGAGTGAATTTTGCCGGACCCAAAAGCTGGAGCCGGCGAGCAATGTAACATCGATCTCAGAGGCGAAGGAATCAAAGGCGAGTTAAAGTTTAGAAGACCCGATTCACCGGTAAAACCGGTTGCTGTCAGCTAATAGCATTTCACTTTTGTTTCACCGGGGGTGAAGCGAAGTGAAATACCTGAAACGTTTTTGCAACGCTGTTTTGGGAATTTTGGAATTCAAAGATCAGCAGCCTGGAAGACTGGCGGTTAGAGAATATCTGAAGAAGCGCCCGAGGTGAAGAGCGGTTTTTGTCCGATCGGGAATTTTTGTGTCATTAGCGACAAAAAAAGACTAAAACCACTTGCCTCACACTAAACTCGCGAAAGAGAATTTTCACCACAAAGGCACCGCGGAACACAAAGCGATCGCCCCTACCCAAAGTTTCACAAGTTTCACATTACCAAGAATTCGATAGTCAAGGACTAAGAAGTAAGAGCGGGCGCAAGCGGCCCTTCCGGACTGCAAATTTTATTTACTTGAATGTTTATTATTTATCACGCAAGCTGACCACCTCTCAGGTCAGGAAGGGTTGCTTGCGCCCGCTATCTCGATTTTTCTCATAGCATGAGAGAACCACCCCGACCTTTCAGGCTTTATCAACTTTTTCGACGATGCCGCAGCGGGGACACACCAATGTAGTTTTCGCTGCGTCCTGCCAGCGGGCGAGCGCCAGATTTGAAAGGCGGGGCTGTTTAGATTCAGCTTCGCCTTCGCGCATTATGCGGTTCAGTTTATCGCCGGTCGGCTTTTCAGTCTCTGCCAGTTCCGCTTCACAGCGTTTACAGATCCAGCCAAAACCGTCGTTGTAAAAATTTTCTATTTCCAGCATTTTTCTAATAAGTTGGCTATCAACTAACCGCTTCCCATATTGACTGGCGTCGCTATAAATATTGTTGAGGTCAAAAGCAAAACCCGGTCGCTACGGCTCCCGGTTCTGACCTCATTACGATCGCCATCCTTTTTCATTTACAGAAAACACCTGTTGAACTCTGAACGACGACAAAATAAAAGGATGCCGAATTTCTCCGGCACCCCGTTACTTTAGCATAAGCGGAAATTTAGAACGTGCGTCTGTTTGTCCGCTGCTGCTGCTGTCCCGCCGAGTCGAAGAGGCGCACCGGAACGTTCACGGTTTTGCCGTCGCGGTAGACCTCAATTTGGACCGTGTCACCGATCTGCTTTTTATCCAGCAGGCGGAAGAGGTCGTCTTGGCCTTTTATTTTCTGGCCGTCCATTCCGGTGATGATGTCGCCGAGGATAACGTCGCGGTTGGCGCTTTGCGAAAGCCCCTTGATGCCGGCCTTCTCGGCCGAACCGCCCGGCGCTACCCGCACCACCAGCAAACCGTCTTCGGTCGGCAAGCTGGCGCCGTTATCCGCCAGCCGGTTGACGTCGCGCGTGTCGATCCCGAGTTTCGGCCGTTTTACTTCGCCGAATTGAAGCAGCTGCGGCACTACAAGTTTAGCGATCGAAACCGGAATGGCAAAACCCACGCCGACCGAACCGCCCGCCGGTGAAAGTATCTGGGAATTTATGCCGATCATGCGGCCGAATTTATCCAGCAGCGGCCCGCCGGAATTACCCGGGTTGATCGAGGCATCGGTCTGAATGGCGCCCTCGATCAGGCGTCCCTGCGGGGCCGACTGTGTCGGGCGTGAACGGATCGGACGCTGCAGGCCTGAGATCACGCCGGTCGTCAATGTTCTGTCCAAACCAAAAGGATTTCCGATCGCCAAAACTTTCTGCCCGACGGTCAGCGCGCCGGAATCGCCGAATGGAATTACGGTCAAACCTTCTGCCGGCGTTTCGATCTGGATCACCGCCAGGTCGGTGTCGGGGTCGCTTCCGACAAGTTTCGCCGGATAGACCTTTTCCCCGCCAAAACTGACCGTCAGTTTCGAAGCGCCTTCGACCACGTGATAATTGGTCAGGATATGGCCCTGGGCATCGATCACCGAACCGGAGCCCGAACCGCGGCCTTCCTCTACGTCGCCAAACCAGTTTTGCACGTACGAGGTTGTGTTGATGAACGCCACCCCCGGTGAAAGCGTCTTATAAACTTCGATACTGTTCTTCTCATCGCTGACCGAATCCGGATTTGAGATACCGGCCGGAACCTCAGCTGAAAGTGACGGCTCACCCGCATCTGTCGGCGAGGCCGAAATAAAATTCCTTCCAAAATTACTCAGGCAGGCCACCGTTCCGGCGGCGATAAATGCCGAGGCAAATGCGATCAGTATGACCTGTCGCGCGCTAAGCTGATAAACGGTCTTTTTTGACATAATTAATACTCCTAACTTCTATAAAAACGGAACATCTTATTAAGATGATTTTAAGACAAACCCGCGTTGTTTGTTAACTTTATAAGGGCTTGCTTATTGTATGGATAAGATACGAATAAAAGATACCGCCGGTTTCAGCGTTTCCTAATGGTTAATAAGACTGAAGGCTTTGCCTCTAAAGCCTGGGCCAATAGCATTTAAGAGCGGGCGCAGCAACCCTTCCGGACCTGAGAGGTGTTTAGGCTTTGAAGGTAAACATAAGATCTAAATAAATTTGCAGTCAGGAAGGGTTGCTCCGCGCCCGCTCTTATAAGTTATCAATTAGCTTGCTTGATAACAAAAAAGAGTTTAGAGGTAAAAACTAAAATTGATTTAATAGAAGAATGCGGGTCAAAAAACGGGGCGCGAACGGAAATGATCAGATAATGACGAGATCGGGACGGCCGGCGAGGAAGGAAAGATCGCCGGAAAAGAACTGGAGAACGACTTCCGGGCCGTAGCCGACCGCGGAAAGCCCTGTTAAGCCGTGGATGATCATCAAACCCAGATAAGCGCCCAGCGCTATCGACAGCCCGTAACGGGCTACTTTACGGTTTCCCCAAAGAGCTACTACCGCGACGGTCAGGCCTCCCATCAGGATCTTTACGGCGAGAAAAGGAGCATCGCCGATATCGAGCAGGCTAGCCATCAGAACGTTAGCTTCTGTTGCGACCCCCGCCCTGACCCAAACGATCGTAAGCAATGCGTCGAGCAGGTTAAGTGCGAAAAGAAGAAAGCTAGCTCTCAGTAATCCCATAAGGAAACCTCAAAGTAAAATTTCGATGTTCCTGCTAATTAAAACGTTCACCAGTAAGATATCAGATCGGAACGTTTACCGGCAGAAACTGTCCGGTTTTGATGTTCTATTAAAGTGTTAAAACCCATAAAATTTCAAGCATTTAGCGGAGAAATTTGATAAAATTTCTAGAATAATTTTGAAAGCCTTACAAGAGAGTAGATTAAAAGTTGTTTAACCCTCTTTTACCGGGGAAATATTAGAAATCAGGCAACGAAAAAACACGGCGTCGACGTCTGAGGCATCGATGGTGAGGCTGCGGCGGGCGCCGGAGAAGTTGAGTTGCCGAAAAATTGGATTTGAAGGCGTGAAAGGAAGTCAAAATGAACAGAATTCTAAAAAATAAAAACTTTTTAGCTTTATTGATCGCATTAACTTTGGCCGTGGGGTTGAGCGGCTCGGCCGGCGCACAGGTGAAAAAGAAACCGGTGCTCAAGAAAGCACCCGTCAAGAAGGTCGTTGCGAAACCGGTGGTGAAATATTACACGATACCGGCGGGTGAAACTCTGCATGTTCGCATGGACCAGACGCTGAGCTCGAAAACGGCCAAGATCGGCGACACTTTTACCACCACCACCATCGACCCGGTTTATTCTTCGAACGGCGTCGTCGTCATTCCGCAGGGAAGCAAGATCGTCGGCCGCGTAGATCAGGTCAAACCCGCCGCCAAGGGCGGAAAGCCCGGCGAGATCGATGTGACGTTTGTCGAAGCCAGGCTGCCCAACGGCACCAAAAAGGTGATCAGCGGCTCACTGACCGATCTGGATACCAAGAAGGGAAAAAGCGATTCGGAAGGAACAGTGTCGGGCGATAAAATGGGCCACCGCAAGATCATTTTCGGCGGCGGCGGCGGCGTTGGGGGTGCTGTTTTGGGCGGCGCGGTTGGCGGCGGCAAGGGCGCCATCATCGGCGGTATCGCCGGTGCGGTCGGCGGTCTGATCGCGGAAAATCAGACCAAAGGCGAAAACGTCGAGGTCAAACCCGGAACCGAATTCGGTGTGTATCTTAACAAGTCGGTTTCACTGCCGAAGTTTGCCGAGGTCGGCAACTAAACTTCTTTCACATAACCTTAATTAAAGACGCCGGTATTATTCCGGCGTCTTTTTTATTCGCCACTAATTACACAAATAACACGAATTAAAGAATTCATTATTCGTGTCATTTGTGACATTCGTGGCCGTATCCGTGACTTAAGGCAAATGAGTATTGAAAAAAACATACCGATCAAAAAACTCTTGTCTTTCGGCAAACATCTTTGCTAGCATTAATCCATAGAGTTTTCCCAAAACGTTAAAAAGCACTAGCCGGTCTTTTCTTTTTTTTCGATAAGATTCTCCTAACGGATACGTGCCTAAGTTCCGACGCAAGGTCGGGATGTCTGACTCCTAATTTCAGACAAAAGCAGAGTCGCTTGTTACACCTGGAGCAATTCATTTTGCCGTGTTGTGTATTTAGCCGTTTCCTAAAACGAACAAAGGAGGATAACAAGGTATATGGGTGAAAAACACTCCAAACGAACCCTAAAAGAGATCGCCAACGCCACAAAAAACAGGAGAGAGCTGATCGCCGCCCGTTTGAGCAGGAGAGAACTAATCAAGATGGGGCTGGTGGCCGGCACCGGAATGCTTCTTCCGATCAAAGGACTGAGCGCGAGGTGGGCAGACCCGAATCATCGCATTCCGCTGCATCAATCGGTAAGCCCGCCGCTGGTGCCTTTCCAGGAGCCGCTCAACACGGCTATGAATGGCGGTATGCCGATCAAGGCCAAAGAAACACCGAATCCGAATCCGAGCCTGGCGCCGGTTTCCTTTAATCCCAATCCGCCGACAATCGCGCCAAATACGGCCGCCGGCGAAGGCAGGACCAGGAACCACCAGTATCCGTTCGATTTCGCGAATACTGATTTTTACAAGATCAGCCAGCAGGCCGGATTTGTTAATTTCCATCCGGACCTCGACCCCCAATACATTTGGGGTTTTGACGGAATAGCGCCGGGCCCGACGATCGTCGCGCAATACGGCCGGCGGATCCTGATGAGAAATTCCAACAATCTTCCGGGCGGCCCGCCGCCGGGAGGCTTTGGACTTAACTCGGTCACCTCGCACCTGCATAACGGGCACACGCCTTCGGAAAGCGACGGTCACCCATGCGATTTTTACGGCACCGGCCAATTTTACGATCATCACTATCCGAACGTACTGGCTGGTTTTGCATCCACGCATGCGCCCAATGGCGACCCGAATGAAACGCTCGGAACGCTCTGGTTTCACGACCATCGTCTCGATTTCACTTCGCAAAATGTTTATAAGGGCCTGGCGGCTTTTTACATTTTGTTCGGCCCGCAGGATACCGGAAATGAAAACACGGGTTTTCATCTGCCGACGTTTCCCGATTACGATGTTCCGCTGATGCTCGCCGACCGCTTGATCGATCCGGATACCGGCCAGCTCTTCTTTGATTTTTCCAGCTTCGACGGCATCCTCGGGGACAAGTTCCTGGTCAACGGAAAGGTGCAGCCTTTCTTCGATGTTAAGGCCAGACGGTACAGGTTCCGGATACTCAATTCCGGCCCGTCCCGGTTCTACAACCTTTTCCTGACAAATCCCAATAATCTGAATCAGCAGATACCTTTCTACATAATTTCCTCGGACGGAAACCTGCTGCCCAATCCGCTGCTGAAGACCAGCGTGGTGATCAGCGTTGCCGAGCGAAACGATATCATCATTGATTTCAAGGCGCTCAAAGATATGGGCATCAGCACGCTCTACCTGGAAAACCGGATGGAGCAGGACGACGGCCGCGGGCCTGACGATGACGATCCGCTTCCGGCCGGCCAGGGAAATTACCTGCTGAAATTTAATATCGGCGAGACCGTGACCGACAACAGCGTGAACCCGGCGACAAACCCGAGTTTCTATGCGCTGCCGACGATCACCGGGCCGACCGCGGTCCCGCGCATCACCCGCAACTTCAGATTTGAACGCAAGAACGGGATGTGGGCCGTGAACGGCAAGTTCGTCGGGGTCTGCAGCGATCCGCCGCGGTTCAAGGTGCAGAAAAATTCGGTCGAAAAATGGATCATCCAAAACAATTCGGGCGGGTGGGAACATCCCATTCATATCCATTTCGAAGAGTTTAGGATGCTCAAACGAAACGGGGTCGCGATACCGAACAACTCATTTGAATTCGGACGCAAGGACGTCGCCCGGCTGGGACGAAACCAGACGATCGAATTGTTTTTCCGCTTTCGTGATTTCGAGGGTAAATATCCGATCCACTGCCACAACGTCGTGCATGAAGACCACGCGATGATGGTGCTCTGGGAAATAGACCAAAACGGCGACAACAAAACGCAGCCGTAGCCGACAACGAAAGGAGAAAGAAATGTCTAACATAAACAGAAGAAACTTTTTTTCGTTATTAGGTGCGGCCTCAACCGGTTTGGCGTTAAGCCAGACAATGCCGGCGCAAACGGCGACAACCATGGCCGGCGCCGCCCCCCGCATCGATAGTAACGACGACAAGATCAAAAAGATGATCGCCGCCTCGCGCGAAAAATTGCGCGAGCGGTTTTTTCCCAACGTGGAACTTACCACCCACGAAGGAAAGAAGGTCAGATTTTACGATGACCTGATCAAGGACAAAATAATAACGCTCAATTTTATGTATGCCACCTGTGACGGCATCTGCCCGACGATCACCAGAAACCTGGCGAAAGTTCAGCAAATGTTCGGCGACATGGTCGGCCGCGAGTTATTTATGTATTCCATCACGCTTAAGCCGACGTTGGATACACCGGAGGTATTGTACAAACATGCGCAGGAAATGAATGTAAAACCGGGCTGGCTTTTCCTGACCGGCAAACCTGAAGATATAGAGTTGATCAGGCGTAAGCAGGGCTTTGTCGACCCTGATCCGGAACTGGACAAAGACAAAACCAACCACATCGGAAATGTCCGTTTCGGAAACGAGCCGATGCAAACCTGGGCGGCCTGTCCGGGCCTCGGTAAGCCTGAATTGATAGTGGAATCGCTGCTCTGGATGGACAGCGGGTTTAAAGCGAAATATCTTGCGCAGAAGGAAAAAATGAGAACGATGGAACCCGCCCGGCAGCAAGATCATCACCAGCACGACCAAAAACAGATGCCTGAAAGCACTGCGCCGGGCATCAGAAAAGGGGGCAGAAAATGAGAGAAAACAGAGCTAGGACATTTTTGCTGTTATTTCTGGCCGGTATGGTTTTTCTTTTGCCGGCGGGCGTTTTTGCCCAACAGGCGACGATCAGCGACCGGACGGCTAATTATTCGATCGGAAGCGGGGCTGAATTTTCTGCTTTCGACGGCACCTATATTTGGATCGCAAATCAATTTAGCAACACGGTGTCGAAATTAAGCGCTGCAAACGGCAGCCTCGCCGGAACGTACAGCGTCGCGGGAAACCCTCTCGGGATCGCCTTTGACGGCAGGAACATATGGGTCAGCCGTTACGAGGCGAATGATGTCGTGGCGCTCGACCGCGCTACCGGCAGCATCGTTACCACGGTCAAGACCGAAAAAGGCCCGGGATATCTTCTCTACAACGGAAAAGATATCTGGGTGGTCAATCGCTTGTCCAAATCGGTGCAGAAGATCAATCCCGTCACGGGCGAGATCAACGGCACTTACGGCGTCGGCAAAAAGCCGGCCATGATGGCCTATGACGGCGCCAACATCTGGGTGGCAAACAGCCAGAGCGATTCCGTCAGCCGGATAAACGCTTCCACCGGTGAAAAAGCCGAATTTAAGGTTTCCGGCGGCCAGGGCGCTTTCGGCGTGGCTTTTGACGGGAAGAACATTTGGGTAAGCAATTTTTTCGGCGGCACGATAGTAAGAGTCTCGCCCTCAGGCGTATCCGGCGCTGTCTATAAGGTCGGCGACGGCGTGGCCGGAATGTATTACGCAAATAACCATATGTGGGTCGTAGCCAATGGCGACAATTTGATCTACCGCGTCAGGCTTTTGGACGGCGTTATCGTGAATAGGTACGAGGTATCCGATTCGCCTTACGGCCTTGTCTTTGACGGGCAGAGGCTCTGGACGCAGGCTTCGGGAGCAGGAAGGGTTTCCGCCGTAACCCCGGTTACATCGGACGCTCTTGCCACTCAATAACTAAACATTTAGGGTAGTGGGTTAGTTGAAAACGGTATGTCCGCGTTAGCGGACTGTCGAGAATAGCCCAGGGCTTCAGCCCTAGGTAACGAACGAGCAATTTAATGTTAGCCCTGAAGGGGCGGCAGAAGCCTGACTGAGGTTCTGCCGCCCCTTCAGGGCTAAATCGTTTGAATTTCAGATACCCAGGGTGGCGCTCGCTTCGCTCACTTACCCTGGGCTATTTTCTTTGTCCCCTTTTGGGGACTTTAAGGATAGATTTTCAAACGATCACTACCTGCATCATTACCCGTTCGGTTCGCTTTGCGTCTTTAGGAATTTCAGGTTGTACATTCAAACACGACAGTTGTATCATTTCTGCAACGTCATTTTAATCATAAAACCAAGGAGTGCAGGTCAATGAATCAGAAAGAGCGTGCCGAACTGTTGCAGAAACTTCACGTCAAAGGCGATCCACTTATTCTCTTTAACATCTGGGACGCCGGCGGGGCCAAAGCGCTCGAGGAAGCCGGAGCAAAAGCGATCGCCACCGGAAGCTGGTCCGTAGCCGCGGCAAACGGTTTTAGTGACGGCCAGGACTTGCCGCTCGATCTGGCGATAGCCAACGCGAAGAGAATAACGGCCGCGGTCGATCTGCCGGTCACCATCGATTTCGAAGGCGGGTATGCGGAAGATACTCTCTCGCTCAAAGAAAATATCGCTGCCGTGATCGCGGCCGGCGCCGTCGGAATTAATTTCGAAGACCAGATCGTGGGCGGTGAAGGGCTTTATTCCATCGAGCAGCAGAGTTCGCGAATACGGGCCGTTCGCGAAGCGGCGGATGCAGCGGGCATTCCGCTTTTCATTAACGCCCGGACCGATACTTTCTTAAAAATATTACCGGCGCCTGACACGGAAGAGTTAGTGGAGCAGGCCGCCGCGCGCGCCAAAGCTTATGCCGAAGCCGGGGCGAGCGGATTTTTCGCGCCCGGTATGCGCGACCCGGAATTGATACGAAAGATGTGCGAGCTTTCGCCGCTGCCCGTAAATATCATGGTGATGGGCGATACGCCGTCTTCGAAAAAGATGGCGGAGCTGGGCGTGGCGCGTATCAGCTACGGCCCCGGTCCGTATAGGATGGCAATGGAATGCTTGTCGAGCGAAGCAAAGAAGGCATTTGATTATCAATAGATCAGTTTTGGAATACAAAAGAGCGGGCGCAAGCGGCCCTTCCTGACCTCGAGAGAGACTGCTTGAATGAAAGCCCAGACGGTTCTTTGTTAGCCACTAATTACACAAATAACACGAATAAGAATTGTTGTAATTCGTGTTATTTGTGACATTCGTGGCAATATCCATGACTTTACAGGCAAAGCCGAGAATACTTATGAATTTCGGGTAATTTGCAGTCCGGACGGGTTGCCCACGCCCGCTCTTTTAAAAATAAAAAAGGGATCTCTCATCCTCTTTAGTAATCTCCTGCTACCTGTTTTTATTTTCCCAGTTCATTCAATCTTTCCACCACCTGATCGATCAGCCATTTCGGGGTCGAAGCGCCGGCGGTTACGCCGACGGTTTTAACTCCGTCCAGATCTTGCGGAACTATCTCAGCCGGGGTTTCGATCAGAAAACTTTTTGAGCATTCTTCCTGGCACACGGCCAGCAGTTTCAAACTGTTCGACGAATGGCGGCCGCCGATGATATAAAACGCATCGACCTGGGTCGAAAGAGCGCGGGCGGCATCCTGCCTGTCTCTGGTGGCGCTGCAGATGGTGTTGATGATCTGGGTTTCGCCGTCGGTTTTTAATTTGACGGCTTCGGCCGCGTCAAAGAAAGTTTGCGCCTTGATCGTCGTTTGCGAAACGACCAGCGGATTTTTCAGTTTCGGCAGCGTGGCCACTTCTTCCGCATCGCGCACCACAAATGCATGTTCCGGCGCATAACCTTTAACGCCGATCATTTCCGGGTGGTCCGGGTTTCCTATCACTACCACGTGGCGGTCCTGCGCGGCGGCGCGGGCGGCAAGTTTTTGCACGCGCGTGACGAACGGGCAGGTGGCATCGACCACTTTCGAGGCGCGCTGTTCCAGATCGCGCTGCACCTCGGGCGTGACGCCGTGCGCGCGAATAACGGCGGTTTCGCTCGGCTGTATCTGCACGGGTTCGGAAATGGTCGTCACGCCTTCGCGCTCCAAACGGTCCATTTCCTGTGTATTGTGGATCAGCGGGCCCAGCGCACGCACCGTATCGCCGGAATTGATGGCTTTTTCCACCATCTCGACCGCGCGTTCCACGCCAAAACAAAAACCGAATTCGTCTGCCAGTAAAACTTTCATTTTTTAAAGCTCAACTTTCTGTTAAGCCGTTATAATCTTAGCAAATGGCCGAAGTAAAGGAAAACTCATCGTTTACCTGCAAATTCTTAAACGAAAGTTATTTCCAGGAGTTGCTTAAAACTTTCCTGGAGGCCTTTTCCGATTACCCGGTCCCTTTTCAGCATACCGAAGAGCAGTTTCGCCGTCATCTTTTAGGCAACGCCGTCGATCTGAATCTCTCGGTCGGGTGTTTTACCGGCCAAAAAATGGTGGCGTTTTCCTTAAACGGCTTCGGGCCATGGAACGGCCGTCCGACCGCCTACGACTCCGGCACGGGCACGATACCCGAATTTCGCCGCCGCGGCGCCGGCCGCGCGATGTTCGAATTTATGATGCCCATTTTGCAGGGGCGCGGTGTCGAACAGATACTTTTGGAAGTCATCACAGACAACGAAAAGGCGGTCAATTTATACCGCGCGCTCGATTTTGAAGAAACAAGAAAGCTGCTTGTCTTAAAAGCCGAACAGCCCCTGAAATTTGAGCGGGAATTACCGGAAGGCGTGGAGGTCAGAGAGATCGTTCGGCCTGACTGGGACCTGATGCAAGGCTTTTGGGACGGCGAACCTTCCTGGCAAAATTCGCCGGCGGCCATTGAGCGCACCCGCGAGGTTAAAAAAATAGTCGGCGCTTTTATCGCGGACAAATGTATCGGCTACCTGATATTTTCCGGCGACTCAGGCAAGATCGCCCAGCTGGCCGTGGCGAAAGAAAACAGGAACCGCGGCACGGGCACGCTGCTCTTAAGCGAGCTGCAAAAAAACACCAACGAGAAAAATTCTTTGCAGGTAATTAATCTGGATGAGTCTTTGACAGGGGCGGTCAGGTTTTTTCAGAACCGCGGATTTACGGAAAGTTTAAATCAGTACGAAATGATAAAGTTTTTAACTTAGTGTGGCGGTGTTCACGTCGATCTAAAGCTGAAAATCAGCGGCCCCAGGTTTAGTGTATTTAGTGTGTTTCGTGGTTAAGGTTTTAATTTATTATGCTTAGACAACTGTAAGAGTTTAACCACGAAACACACCAAACACACGAAAATAACGCGATAGTTTGAGTCCGGTTTCCCAATGAATGTAGATTCTCAATTAAACGCGGACTCAAAATCAAGAAGCAGCTTTTATCACGGATTCAAACACAACCCATACTCGAATTCGCATTCCGCGACATCATTATCATATTTCATATTACAGACCACCTCACAAGCGATAATCCCGTTGCACATTTCGTAACAAGTGCCGCGGTCGCCCTCCGCATCGGCCAGACACCAGACATACTCCTGATAGCAGTCTGTCGCGCCTACGGGCTTGCTGCCGATCGCCCAAACTCCGATCAAAAGGGCTAACAATGTAAACAGTTTCAGAAATTTCATGATCTTCCTCCTTTAGAATTTAAACCGGTGATGCTTTCCGCCAGAGCACTGGGAAAAATGCCCGAAAGACTGACAGAACGCGTTTAAGAAGAAACAATTGTTGGTTACAGGGATCGTTGAATTACGCTAATAAAAATACTAGCATGCGCTTGTTTAATTGCACAACAATTTCCGATCCGCACCTATATATGTGGACGCTACGCATTTTTAGATAAAGTAATTGGTTTCACGATATTCCGATTATCCAGCGTCAAGCGATTTTCGCCCGGCTCTAAATTTATCTGAACATTCCAGGCACAGGTTCCTCTGCCCATCGCAAAGACGCCACAAACATAGTAGGTTCCCGGTTTGAGATCGTTCGTTCCGGCTGTTCCCTGTCCGCTGGTAGTAAGGTATCTGATCGCATTCCTGCCAAGCGCATCCATCGCTACCCTATAGGTAAAATGAAATAAGGGCGTGATGTCAGAGATCAGGGCCGCTGTATTCATAAGGGCCGCCAGATGTTTGTGCGAACCATTCCGATCACTGCCTAAGATCTCATCAATATATTTACCGAGGATCCGGTCGGCATCAGGGTAATGCAAATTCGGCTTTCCCGGCGGAAATACCCAGATCGCTTTTCTGTATTTTTTTAAGATAACCTCGGCACTTTTATTCAAAACATAGAGAGGCTGCCCGACAACCGGCTCTGCCATAGGTGCTTTGTGAATCATTTCTCCGTCTAATGCAGGAGGCGGGCCTGAAAGTAAATGCCAATTGATAGCAAGGGAGCATTTTGTGCTTTTGCGCTGTTTCACGGTTTTGGGAGTCGCGTAAGAATGCTATATTTATGTTGCTCACCGCTTTAGCGGTGAAAATTGACAGGGATGCTTACAAAATTCGTTCGTCATCCCACATCTTTGAAAACGAGCATCGAAATGCCACTGATTTCTACGGGCGATAAATCTTGATCTACTTGCGCTGCCATATTCACAAAAACTGCGCACGTAAAATAGAAGTCAGAGCGTTTTTCCTAATTAGGAAAAGTTTAGATGAAAGTCGAAAACCTGTCAAGGAGAAATTTTCTTGATGGGACACGGCAAACAAGAACATCCTAAACGCTTGACGGAAAAGCTAATTCGTATCCGTACGAAATTAGGGCTATCACAAACAGAGATGGCGAGAGCTTTAGAAAAGCAAGGTGTGAAAGCTTATCCTGGTTATGTTGCTCGTTACGAAACTGGAGATCGAGTTCCCGGACTTCTCACTACCGGAGCTTATGCCGAGATAGCGGGTATTTCGGCAGATAAATTAATTAATGACAAATTAGACCTGCCAGCGAAATACAAGTAATCAGAAGCGGGTGCAAGCAACCCTTCCCAACCTGAGAGGTATTCAACTCGAAGGGTAAATATTAGCGCTTAATAAATTTGCAGTCCGGAAGGGCCGCCCCGCGCCCGCTTCATAAAGTCCCATAGATTTTTCATCCTATCGGACTAAAAAATTCAGAGTTGAAAAGATATTGGTTTAGATAATTTGTTGCGATATAATAACTTGTGCAAAACTTCTCGGAAATAATCACCACCGATCCCAATATTTGCAATGGCAAACCGGCCATTCGCAATAAAAGAATTGCTGTGCAAACTATCCTTGAGTTTCTCGGCAATGGTGATTCCATTAAAGATATTCTGGAAAATTATCCGACCCTCACGGAAGATGATATCTATGCCTGTCTAAAATTTGCCGCTGATCTGGTCGAGAGAAATTACGTCATTCGACCCGTTGCAGCATGAGCAAATTTCTTGTTGACGCAAATTTACCTTTTAAAATAAAAGTTTGGCGGAGCGATAATTTTGAGTTTGTCGTTTTGATAAACGATGAATGGACCGATGATGAGGTTTGGGGTTATGCAAGAGAAAATGGTTTTATCATAATCACTAAAGATGCGGATTTTTCTCATAGGGTTATGATCGATCGTAATTCGCCGAGCGTCGTTCACATTAAAGTGGGAAATATGAAACTAAGAGATTTTGAGAAATTCATTTTAGATGTTTGGCGGGAAGTGGAAGAGCTTTGTGAAGATCATAAACTGATAAACGTATTTTTCGATCATATTGAAGCAGTTAAATAATCACCTAACCGGCTCTCTTAAGATAACGGCGGCGGTATCGCGTGCGGCCTCGGCGGCTTCGGGCTGCGAATCTTTGAGGGCGGCGATCTGCAAAAGGGCTTCGCCGGTGCGGGATAAAAGCCTGACGAGATCCCCTTCTTCGGCGGCGGTTTTTTCGACCAGCTCGTCCCAGTCGGTGGCGGCGTCTCCCTCAGTGGCCCAGAGCTCGGCGGCGGCGGCGGCGGAAAAATTCAGGTCGGGCGCGGGTTCGACGCCGTTTTCCCATTCGATCTCGGCCACCGCGTCGATAAGCTCCGTTAGTTTGCCGAGGTTCGTGGTAACGGTATCGGAAATTTCCAGTTCGCCATAGTTGCGGTCGGGATCGGCGGCGAGCGCGGCCATCAGCGCCGCCATTTCTTTTGTCTCCAGGCCTGAAAACAATCCGTGCTTGATCGCTTCGCCCACCAGCAGCGGGCGGTCGACGCGCACATCCGCCAGCCACTTGCCGCTCTCGGTCACCATCTCGCCGTTAAAATCGAGGTAGCCGAAATGGTCGAGCACGCGGGCGCGCTGTTCAAAAGGCAGCCAGATCTCTTCCTGCAAATTGTCGATGTCGCGCGATATGCGCTGGATAAATTCCGCCTGGTCCCAGGTTTGCCAGAGCGAATCAAGCGCGTCTTTTTTATCTTCATCGGAAAGCCCGGCCGGAACCAGTCGCTCCATAGCTTCCTGCAAAATGTTTAGCGCATCGGTTTCTTCATCGCGGTCTTTCGGCAGGCGTGGTTCCTGCAGTGCGGGATTTTTCTTTTCAACGATGTCGTGAAAAGCCAGCTCGAGCGATTCATCCTTGAGCGGATATTTTTTTGCATAGACGCGGTTGAGGCGGCCCAGGGTCAGCGTGGCCCCGACGCCGTCATCGCGCATCGCGGAAACTTTTTCGCCATTGATATCCAAAACCAAAAACAGCCGCTTGCCGCTTTTCCCCTGGCTGACGACGCGGCCTTTTTCCACCACCTGCGATAACCACCGGTGACGGATCTCCGCGCGTGTGACGGGCAATTTTTCCTGCAGCCGCATGCGCGCAGCGCCCAGCCGTTCCAGCGCCAGCGCATCTTCCGGTTTCAGATCGAAACCGCTCGCCCTCAATATCTCGCCGATCTCGATCTTCTTTTCTTCCGCGTCATTTTCCAGACTCATTATCTGCCGCGCCGTTTCCCGAAAGGCAAAACTTTTCTCGGCGATCTCGCGCACCCGGTCAAAACTTTTGAATGCGTCGAGCAGATTTACCAGCGAGGTGTAGGTCGAGCGAAAACGGCTCTCGAGCGGGTCGGGCTGGGTGCGCAGCAGATAGGCGATGCGCCCCGGATTTTGAAATCGCCCCGGCGCAGCCACCACAAAACCGACTTTATCCTTACCGCGGCGCCCGGCGCGCCCGGTCATCTGCTGCAGTTCCGAAGCCTGCAGTGGCCGCCAGCCGTCGTTGCCGCGCGTATCGGCGTTGGTGATGACCACGGTGCGCGCGGGAAAATCCACTCCTGCGGCGACGGTCGAGGTGGCAAAGATCGCGTCCAGAAGTCCGGCGGACATCATTTTTTCGATCAGCAGTTTCCAGGCCGGAATGTGGCCCGCATGGTGCGCCGCTACGCCGCCGCGCACGATCATCCGGCGATGCTTGTGACCGGCGATCTCCGGATTACCGGCGGTAAATTCATCGAGCAACTGTTTGCGCTTTTCTTCTTTTGCGCTCGGGACCTTTGCCCCTTTTTCGGCCAAAGAAACTTCCATGGCGGCTTCGTCACAGCGCCGTCGCGTGGGCAAAAATACGATTGCCGGCAGCAGGTTGTGTCCGCGCAGCGTCGTGATCAATTTCGATGGAGCGATTTCCGTTTCTCCGGGTTTCAGTAGCGTTCTCCCTTAAGATAAACTCTTTAGAAATAATAACAGAGAAAAGCTTGGGGGCGGTCTAATGGCGGAACTTTTCAGTAAAGAGATCTTAAAAGACGAACACGTACTGGTGACCGGCGGCGGTACGGGGCTGGGGCGGGCGATGGCGATGCGCTTTGCCTCGCTGGGCGCTAAAGTGACCATCAATGGCCGCCGCGAAGAGCCGCTTACCGGTACCGTAAAAGATATCCGTGACGCGGGCGGCACCGCTGAAGGTATCCAGTGCAACATCCGCGAGGCGGAAAGCGTCGAAGCCTGTATCAGTGAAGCGGAAAACCGGCAGGGCGACATTACCAAACTTGTAAACAACGCCGCGGGAAACTTTCTCGCGCCGACCGAGCAGCTAACGCCTAACGGTTTTGACGCCGTGGTGAAAACAAATCTTTACGGCAGCTTTTACACGACCCAGGCCTGCGGCCGCCGCTGGATCGAGCGTAAAACAAAAGGCGTGGTGATGTCCATCACGACCGTTTATGCCGAGTACGGCAGCGCGTTCCTTATCCCGTCGGCGGTTTCCAAAGCGGGAATTTCTTCGCTCACCAAATCGCTCGCGGCGGAGTGGGGTTATTACGGAATTCGTTTGAACGCCATCGCGCCCGGCCCTTTCCCGACCGAGGGCGCGTGGTCGCGGCTGATGGCCAGCCCGGAATTCGGCAAGAAAATGGTAGACCTGATCCCGCTGCGGCGCGTCGGCGAGCACAGCGAGCTTTGCGACCTGGCCGTCTTTTTATTGAGCGATCTGAGTTCGTACCTGACCGGCGAAGTGATCACGCTCGACGGCGGCGCGAGCCTGACCAGCACCGGGCAATTTAATTTATTTACCGAGCTTCCGCGCGAACAGGTGATGGCGTGGTTTGCCATGATGAAACCGAAGAAGTAGGAGTTAGTATGAGCGAGCTCAAAAAGTGGACATATAACATTGCCCTTTGTCATTGGATAAAAACAAGCGGAGGTCTTTTTCAAGAAGAAGAGGGTTATTGGGTCATCGATATTGAGAAAGAATTGCCGTTAGCAGAAGGCTTGAATTATGCCGGAGAATTAGGATATGAATTGGTCGGCTTACAAATAGCCCGCAGCCGTTTTGGAGGAGAGTTGGGTGGATATGAGCATCCCGATCATCTTTACATCTTCAAAAAACCGCTCACCCAACAAAGCGAAGATGCTCCGGAATAGACTTTATTAATATTTGAAACGATAAACAAAAAAATGAAAGTAGAAGAAACATTAGAGCGCTGGCACGATTTCGTCGCCAACCCGAGCGCGGAAATTCTGGAAGAGATAATGGCGGACGATGTGAAATTTCACTCGCCTTTTGTCTGGAAACCGAAAGAAGGTAAAGAAGCGACGATAATTTTACTGATGACCGTCGCCGAAGTCTTTCAGAATTTCGGCTACATCCGCCAGCTTGTCGCCGGCAATCATCTCGCGCTGGAATTTGAAGCGCGCGTGGGCGATCTGAACCTGCGCGGCATCGATCTGATCGAACTCGGCGCCGACGGAAAGATCATCGATTTCGAAGTAATGGTGCGCCCGGCCAACGGCCTGCAGGCACTGGGGATGGAAATGGCCAAACGCCTGATGCAAAAGAGCGCGGCGACGCAGGAAATACTGACCAATAACCCGGAATAGATATTTATGTTCGACGCTACTGACAAGAGAGAACCACCCCGGCACGCTGCGCGCGCCACCCCTCCCCGATAGCATGGCGTAAGGAGGGGAGTTTAAAGAAACCCGGGCGCTACGGCTCCCGGTTCTGACCTCATCGCCGAGCGCCCGCTGTAAAGATCTATCAATTATTTTTTATCCCCCCTAACCACTAGCTAAAGCTAGTGGCAATTTAAAAGAGGTAAGATTTATTTGTATGTCACCGGGAGTTCTAATCACTTCTTTACAGTTACCGCAAAGTTTTTTTGTAATGTTCGTCGGTTTTTCTCATAGTAAGTAGAAAACAAGTTTTTGGGGCGGGAGCTTCTCCCCCTGCTCTCCCCCGTTCTCCCATGTCCACAGGCTTTTTGCGCCTCTCTCATGGCCATCAATTAGTTTTCAATCTAAAAAACTAAGGAGCATTACTTTATGCCGGATTTAAATCAAGCCATTGCCAAATGGCAACTCGATGTTGTTGCGTTAACTCAACTGTGCGGCCAGCGGATCCTCGTTGTGACCGACGGCCTCAGCTATGACCCCAATGACGGTTTCGGATTGACGGAATTTCTCTCGATCATAGCCGCTACACCCGCCTGGAATCCTCATGTCATTTCCACCGCCGACCGTTTTGGCGATCCGAACGCCACGATCACCGGCAATTTCAACTTTTTCACCGCGGCACTGCCCGTAACGCGTGCCAATTACGACCAGCTATGGCTTTTCGGCGCGGAAAGAGCAGTTGTCATATCGAATGCCGAGCGCCGTGTCATCGCACAATTTATGGAAGACGGCGGAGGTGTTTTTGCGACCGGCGATCATGAAAATCTCGGTTTTGCCATGTGTTCGAATCTGCCCCGGGTACGAGGGATGAGAGAATGGTCCGCCATTCCCGTGGGAAGTGAGACCAGGCTCGACACGATCGTTTATCCCGGAAAGGACGTAGGGTTCCAATTCCATGACCAATCAGACAACACCCCGCAGAAAATATTTCCGCACTTCACCGGGACCTCACCCAATTTTGTCGTTCATCCCGTGCTGCGCAGCCCGGTCGGCGTGATCGATGTAATGCCGGACCACCCCCACGAAAGCGAATGCCTAATCCCGACCGTCGTCAATCAAACGATGGCGATCGACGGTAAAAATTTCCTCGAATATCCTTTGAATGTGAATGGAAACAGGCCTCTGCCGGTAAAAGTTTCCACCTCGGTGTCGGGCGGCAGGTTTTTGACCGACGCGCTAAAACCGCCGGTCATACCCCGGTGCTTTCTCGGGATCACGGCCTATGACGGCGATCAGGCCCGGGTGGGAAGGATCGTCTGCGATTCTACCTGGCATCATTTTATAAATATCAATCTGAACGGAAAGGGCAATCCCCTCTACAACCCGATGGATTTTGTAAATGGGAAAAACGGCCTGTATGACAATTTTGGAAATCCGACCGCGGATTATAAGCAGATCAAGCGATATTTTCAGAATATGGTGAAATGGCTCGCCCCCGTGAACAGACGGAATTGTCTGATATTGACGGATCTTCTGATAGAACGCTATCGCTATCCTCTCAGAGAAGAGCTGCTTCCGGAGCCGCACCCTTGCCCGTGGGACCTGATGGTAAAGATCGGCAAGCAGACCTCGGACGCGCTCGACCGGGCACACGGCACCGGCCGCTCGCGGGAAATAATTCAGGACCTGGTAACCATCAACGGGATCGAGGGCGGCCTGGCGGAAATGCTGCGAGACGAGCGTTTTAATGAAGCCGGTGAAAGAGAAAAACATCTGCTTCCGCTATCCGAAATTCAACTCGGGTTACTGGGAAGTGTGATGAACACCGTCGCTCTTCAGCTTCCTTCAAATCCGAACGACTTGAAGAAGACGATCAAAGACGAAAAATCCTTCGGCGCCTTTGGCAAGGACTATCTTTACGAAGGGCTTAAACTGGGTCTCAAGGAAGCTGCAAAAGGCCTCGCTGTCACTCTGAAAAATTCAGCCAGAATGGTGGATGGATTTACGAAGCCTACGACAAAGAAACTGAAATAGGCCACGAATGTCACAAATAGGTAGTGGGTCAGTTTGAAGATTTATCCTTAAAGGTCCCCAACGGGGACAAAGAAAATAGCCCAGGATAAGTGAGCGAAGCGAAACGCCACCCTGGGTATATGAATTCCAAAACGACCCAGCCCTGAAGGGGCGGCAGAAGCTTCTGCCGCCCCTTCAGGACTGGCATTTCAAATCGATCAGTACCCAGGGCTAAAGCCCTGGGCTATTTTCTTTGTCCGCTATGCGGACATTATTGTTTCAAGCTGACCCACTAACAATAGCACGAATAGAAAAAATTAATTATTATGTTTATCTTCGCGGCGGCCGGTAAAATCTCTGGCGCCGCTGCTGTTTTTCTTCCTTCGTTAATCTATCGACTTCCGCGTTTAATTTTTTATCTTCGCCGAGCAAAGGCATCAGCTGCAGGTCCGAGCTTAGATAAGCAGCGCGAAGTTCCACCGGCCGCGCGCCGGGCCGGGCCACCACGCGTACGTTTATTCCGCGCACTTCCGAGATCCAGTTGGCAAACTCGCCGGCGTTTCCGATGGTGGCGGAAAGCAGCAAAAGGCGGATGCGCGGCGGCGTCAGGATGATCGCCTCTTCCCAGACGTGCCCGCGCTCTTCGTCGGCCAGGTAATGAGCTTCGTCGAGAATGACAAAATCCGTGCGGACGGCTTCGCCGGTGCGCAGCGCGTCGAAAAGCTGGTTGCGGTAGATCTCGGTAGTGCCGACAATCAGCGGCGCATTCGCGTTTTCCTTGCGGTCGCCGGTCAGGATGCCGACATTATCCGCGCCAAACTCCAGCTGAAACTCGATGTATTTGGAATTGGTCAGGGCCTTGAGCGGTGTGGTGTACCAGGCTTTCTTTCCCGCGGCCAGCAGCCGGCGGATCTCTTCCCGGGCGATCCAGGTCTTGCCGCTGCCGGTCGGCGCCGTAACCAGAACATCTTCGGTTTCAATAGCTTCCAGCGCTTCGAGCTGAAAATCGTCGGGTTGAAAAGGCTGCGGCTCCGGGGTGCCGATGCCGGAAAGGAGTTTATCCAGCGCGCGTTTTTGCGATTCGCCGGGCGCTAAGGGCACGGCCGGCGCAGCGTCAGTTTTTTGCGCAAGTTCGCCCTTGGCCAGGCGTTCCTTACGACGGTTGATAAATTGATCGACCGAACGGGTTTTGGCGTCGCCGGAACCTTTTTTCCGCCCTTTGGACTTGCCGGCGCGATCTCTTTCTTTCGGGGCCCTTGGCATATTACTAAATGTTAAAGGCAAAGAGGTTCAATGTCACATTGATTTTGACGGATAGCGGTGCGCGGCGGGCAGCAAAAGGGCAAAATAACGGAAACTTTGAGGTTTCTAATGCGTTTAAAAAATGGTAGTATTTAGGTTTACTCTTCACAACGTTTTGAAGAGTTTAGACGTCTAAACAGGCAGAAAGCTTTAACGATCTGTCGAGTTTAAACACTGATTTTGCAGTAGATATGGAAGAAAAAGACTTACAAGCGGGAGAGCCGGCAACGGAAATATCAGCCCTGCCTTCGGAAACTCACTCCACGGACGAACAACCAACCGCAGTGAATATGCAGGCAGCTGAGAACGTGCAGGCAGAGCCATCCCAAACCGCGCCGCCTTCGGCGTCTTCGGCGGGGCCCAGCGCGCGTGAGCGCCTTAAAGGAGCGGTTCTGGACCAGGGACAGGTGAAGGCGTCCGGTTTTATGCGCCGCGGCGGTCTTTTTGAGGAATACGAAATCACGAACGCCAAAGAGATGCCCTTTTTTATGCGCGTCTTTGCGGCCTCTGCATTGCTGCATCTGGTCATATTCGCCGTTGCGATGCAGCTTCCGACCATGGTCGAAAGAAGCTGCGAGTCCACGGAGTTCACCCAGCGCCTCTGCGACACTATGTACGTCGCCAGCCTGTACCAGCCCCGCGATATGATCGAGCAGCCTTATGATCCGACCCAGATCCCGGACGCTTTGAACGGGGGGGAAATAACATTTGTCACCACCGATAGTTTCCCGTATCCGGAAGGCTACTGGACGCTGCGCGACGAATTGGAAGGCAGGCTGCCCGAGGATGCCGCGGCCACCCCGGACCCCAATGTGTTCGGGACGGTAAACGGCACGGGTTCGTCACCTTCGCTCGATCTGTCGGCGCCGCCATCGCTGCCTGGAAATGGTTCCATCACCGGCGGCGCGATACAACCCCCCGTAATTACTTCAACCGGGCCGGCCCCGCCATTTATGGGAGGCGGTACCAGGGTGAAAGCGCCCAAGAATTCGAACGCCAATACGGCGATACCGGGCATCAACACCCCGCCGAATGGAAACACCAACGCGGTCGCGCAAAATACCAATAAAACCCCGGCAGCCCCGTTACCGGAAGGTTCTTATAATAAAGTGCCGCTTTATGATTTCCGCGACAAACTGGTCGAGTGGCGCGAAGCCAGCCAGAACAATTTTTACCAGCAGTTTCAATATTCCATTGCCGGTACGATAGATAAGGAAGGAAAGCTTACCGTTGATGGAAAGCCGAATTTTGTAGGCGATCCGAAAATGGAAGAGATCATAAAATTGGCGGTGGCATCTTTTAGCGACAGCGGGATGATGAAGCTGCTTAATGATCTGCAAAGCAAGGCCGTCAAGATCACTTTTGCGCAGGACGGAAATCAATTTCTTGTCCGGCTCGAAACCGCGCAGGGCACGGAAAAGGAAGCCAAAAGTTTGTATAGCGGGCTAAATGTCGCGCTGGAAATTGGCAAAACGCTCGTCAAGAACGGCGCCGACGAAGAAGCCGATCCGGTCAATAAACAAAAAGAGCTGACCACGCTGGAGCTGATGAAAATGGCCCAGTTGAAAAGAGAAGGTAATATAATTATCATCGACACGATGGTCCCCAATAAGTTTGCCGAGGACATGTATCAAACTTATAAGAAGGACCTGGAGGAAAAAAAAAGTAACCCCCAGGGTGTCGCCATAAACTCGAATACAAATTCAGGCATAGCTAAATGATCCGGTCTCTTAAGAAAATTTTGTCTGCAAAGACTGCACTGTGTTTAAGCGCGGTGCTGCTGGGCAGCGTTTTTATGGCCGCCGCACAGACGCCGGAGCAGGGGGAGCAGGCCGAGAGCAAACCGAAAAACGCGGCGAATAACGATTGGGTCTACAATAAAAAGCCATTTCTGGATTTTTGGCAAAAGCTGGTCGATTGGCGTAAAGAACCGAAGAATGATATTTATTCACCGTTTCAATATACCCTTGAGGGCACGCTCGGAGCGGACGGAAAACTTATCGTCGAAAAAGCCCCGACATTTAGCGGGCCGGCGGAAATACAACAGATCGTAAAAACAGCGGCGGCCGCGCTTAGCGAAAGCGGAATGTTTAAATTCCTGCAAGATCTGAAAAGCAAAAAGATAAAGCTCACTTTTGCGCAGGACGGCAGCCAGTTTCTCTTCCGGCTGGAAACGGAACAGGAGACGGAAAGAGAAGCAAGAAACATCTTCAACGGAATTAACACGGCGATAGAAGTTGGTAAAATGATGGTCGACCGCGGAATTGACGAAGAGACGGATCCGACCAACAAACAGAAGGAACAGGGCACGCTCGAATTATTGAAATTGACGCAGCTGAAAAGAGAAGGCAGCATCATCATCATCGACACCGCCGTGCCCAATAAGATGGCCGAGGACATGTACCAAAATTTTAAGAAAGATCTTGAGGAAAAAAGTAATCCCCAGGGTGTCGCCATAAACTCGAATACAAATCCGGGCATATCTAAATGAGCAGTCAAACGCGCTACAACCAGATACTTTTCCTGATGACCTTATCGGTCTATATGGGATTGTTGTTGGCGGGCGGCGCTTCGCCGGCGCTGGCACAAGCCGCGATGGCAAAGGGCTTCGAACTTAAAACGGAACTCGAAGCCAAAGACGACCTCGATAAAAAGCCGGACAACGACGAAGAAGCCAAACAGCTTTCAAAAACATTCGAAGATTATTTCGATGAAGCCAAAGACTTCATCGAAGATCTGCAAAAACTCTATAAGATAGAAAAGTTCGATACGGATTTCGACGCTTTTTCGGTCGCTGTTTCGAGCGACGTTCCATGCAGTGAAGGCGGAGGCAGGGGTAGTGTTCGTCAGTCTGAAGAAACCAAAAATATTTACAATCGCTGGCTGGAAGCCGCCGTTGGTGACGCTGTAAGCAGATCCGAAGGCTATAATTTTTTGGCAGATTGCCTTCCGGGTAATAAGTTTGAAGGATCAAACACTGTAAATAGCGGGATCGAAGTAAATTACGATAAATCGATCCTTAAAGTCAGTGTTTCGATCAAGAAAGAATCTCCGCAAAAAGCCAAACAGCTCTTAGAGAAATTGCAGACGGCTTATAAGACCTATGAACCGGACGAAGACTCGCCGGTAGAAAAAGTTTTATACGAAAACACAAAAATCACCTCCGAGAACGACCAGGTTTTCATCGTTACCAATCTACCGCGCGCCGGGCTGGATAAATTGCTTGCCGTTAAATAGGCGAGCAGACAAGAGCCGTGAGCAGCCTTTCTGTTTCTTAATAATTCATTACAATACAAGTTTCTAGCGGACGCACCGCAGGTAATGCATTTGCTCACTACCTGACGGGTCCCGCCATTTTGATATATGAGCAATATTGCAGACAAGTTTTTAACCAAAGTTTTCGGCAGCAGCAACGACCGTTTCTTAAAAAACGTAGGGCCGATCGTCGAGCGTATCAACGAACTCGAACCCGCCATCAAAAAGCTGAGCGATGAACAGCTGCGCGCCAAGACCGCCGGCTTTAAAGAAAAAGTCGCCAAGGCCGTGGAAGGCATCACCGACAAAAAAGAACTTTTCCTAAAAGAACAGGAAGTGCTCAACGAAATTCTTCCCGAAGCATTTGCCATCGTGCGCGAAGGCTCCGTGCGCTCGACCGGCATGCGCCATTTTGACGTGCAATTGATAGGCGGCCTCGTGCTGCACCAGGGCAAGATCGCCGAGATGCGCACGGGTGAAGGTAAAACGCTGGTTTCTACCCTGCCCGCGTATCTGAACGCGCTGACCGGGCGCGGCGGCGTTCACGTCGTCACAGTCAACGATTACCTGGCTTTGCGCGACGCAGAGTGGATGGGCCGTATTCACCGCCACCTGGGGCTGGAGGTCGGCTGTATCCAGAACGACATGGACGACGCCGAGCGCAAAGCAGCCTATGCGGCCGACATCACCTACGGCACCAACAACGAATTCGGCTTTGATTATTTGCGCGACAATATGAAGTTTGACGTTTCGACCTGCGTGCAGCGCGGGCATTACTTCGGCGTCATCGACGAGGTCGATTCGATCCTGATCGACGAAGCGCGTACGCCGCTGATCATCTCGGGCGCGTCGGACGAAGCGACCGACAAATACTACCTGGCCAATGAGATCATTCCCAAGCTGGAAAAAGGCCACAAGGACGATGAGACAAAAGTCACCACCGGCGATTACCTGGTGGATGAAAAAAATCACTCGGCCGTGCTGACCGAACAGGGCGTGGATAAAGCCGAACGCCTCTTGGGCGTCGGCAATCTTTACGACCCGGAAAACATCGACATGCTGCACTGCGTGGAACAGGCCTTAAAAGCCCACACGCTCTACAGGCTCGACCATCATTACGTGGTGCAGGAAGGCGAGGTCATCATCGTCGACGATTTCACCGGGCGTTTGATGCAGGGCCGCCGCTGGAGCGACGGGCTGCACCAGGCCGTCGAAGCCAAGGAAGGCGTCAAGATCGAACGCGAAAACCAGACGATGGCGACCATCACGCTGCAGAATTATTTTCGTATGTACGAAAAACTCGGCGGAATGACAGGTACGGCCAAGACCGAGGAAGCCGAATTTCTCGCCACCTACAACATCGAGGTCATCACCATCCCGACCAATATGCCGATGGTGCGCAAAGATTTTCCGGACCTTATCTATCGCACGATCGGCGAAAAATGGCAGGCCGTGGTCGATGAGATCAAGGAGCTGCACGCCAAAGGGCAGCCGGTGCTGGTGGGTACGGTTTCGGTGGAAAGCTCAGAGCTGATCGCCGGCAAACTCCGGAAAGACAACATTCCGCACAACGTTCTCAACGCTAAATTTCACGAGCGCGAAGCTGAGATCATCGCCCAGGCCGGACGCAAAGGCGCGGTCACTATCGCCACTAACATGGCCGGCCGCGGTACGGATATTCTGCTCGGCGGCAATCCGGATTTCATGGCGCGCGAACAGCTCAAGAAGCAGGAGATAAATCCCGACGAAGCCAGCGAAGAGCAATTTGAAGAGGAAGTGCAAAAAGCAAAACGCGTCATCGCCATCGAACACAAGGAAGTTACCTCGGTGGGCGGACTGCAGATCATCGGCACCGAGCGGCACGAATCGCGCCGCATCGATAATCAGCTTCGCGGCCGCGCCGGACGCCAGGGCGACCCGGGCGCTTCGCGTTTTGTCATCTCGCTCGAAGACGACCTGATGCGTATCTTTGCCGGCGACAAAGTGCGCGCGATGATGCAGTGGCTGGGAATGGAAGAAGGCGTGGCGATCGAATCAAAGACCGTCACCAAGCGCATCGAGGCAGCCCAGAAAGCGGTCGAAGCGCGCAACTTCGAAACCCGCAAACACGTCTTGAAATACGACGACGTGATGAACAAGCAGCGCGAAACCATCTACGGCCTGCGCCGCCAGGTAATGGAAAACGAAGATCAGCGCGATTATCTCATCGGCGATCAGAGTATGCCGCGCGATCTGCTGGCGGATATGACGGACATGTATATGAGTCCGAAAGTCAGCCCCGATGAATGGGACCTGGATGTTTATGCGGCGGAGATACATGCGCACTATGGTATTGACCCGGTCAAGGAAGGCATCGATCTGGGCCGGCTTAATCCGGAGCAGATAAACGAGGCTATTTGGGAAAAAGCCAAGGCCAAATACGAAGAAAAAGAAAAGATCGTCGGCGCGGAAAATCTGCGCGCGTATGAGCGCTATATTTTGCTCAACATCATCGACGGGCAGTGGAAAGATCACCTGCTCTCGATCGACCACCTCAAACAGGGCATCGGCTTGGTCGGCTATGGCCAGAAAGATCCGCTGGTTGAATACAAGAAGGAAAGCTTTATTATGTTTCAGGAGATGCTCAACCGCATCGATATGAACACCACCAAGGCGCTCTTTAATCTGGAAGTTGTGGTCAAGGACGAACAGGCCGAGATGGAACGGCTCGAACGCGCGCGGGCCAAACGGCGCGCCGCTACGATGTCTTATTCCGCTGCGTATGAAACGGCCACCGCCGCTGGCGAAGACGCCGCGCGTCACGTGCCCTTCGAACGCGACCAGCCTAAGGTCGGCCAGAACGACCCTTGCCCCTGCGGCAGCGGCAAGAAATACAAAAAATGCCACGGCGCGGGAATGTAACTCCGAAGAGAAGTTAAAAAGAGCGGGCGCGGGGCAACCCTTCCTGACCTGAGAGACGTTTTACCTGAATGGTAAATTTAGAGTGCAATAAATTTACAGGTAGGAAGGGTTGCCCCGCGCCCGCTCTGGGAGCAATACCAAGTAGTTCAGGAGGGATCTAAAAACCTTTCGGCAATTCTCTTTCATCATCGATAAGTACATCTATCCAAGTTTTAGCTAGTTTGGCATAAGCAAGCGCAGCCATAGGAGTAGGCAGCCGATCATCATTTTCATAAGAGCTGATAGAGCTTCGATGTATTTTTGCACCGTATTGCCCCAAAGCCTCCGTCATTTTCGCCTGGGATAATCCTAATTTGAGGCGAATACGCCGTAATTTTTCGCCTAATCTTTCGGGTCTTTTGATTTTACTTGTGCCCATCAGGAAAATTCCTCTTTCGCAGACGCCTGTCCCTTTGTCAAAAAAATAGTGCTCTGTTCTTTGTCTTTTCGGATTTGGGAGATAAAGTTATCTTTAATTCATCTATGCCTAAGGAAAATAAAAGCTAAGCAATGATGAAAGCCGTTGCGATATATCCACTCAAAACGGCCCAACAATTCTTTAACAAGATGATAGTGGCAAATGCCACTTTTGTCAAGATAAACTTTATTCCTTTCCCATTAGGAGGGTTAGCCTGATGGGAACAGCCGCAAGAGAGCGTCCGGAAAAACTGCCTAAAAAGCTTCTACAAATAAGATCAAGTTTGGGATTGTCTCAGAATGAAATGCTAGTGGAGTTAGAACTAGCGGACAGAATAGACCGCAGCGCGATTTCAGGTTACGAGATAGGTGCGCGAGAACCGACGCTGATAACTCTCTTAAAATATGCCCGCCTGGCCGGAGTTCACGTGGACGTACTGATTGACGACGAGACGGACTTGCCGAAGAAATTTTTGAGATAAAAAAACGGGCATAGTTACCAAACTCCAGATCGGAAAAAAGCGAAAGTCGAAAAGGACTTTCGCTTTTTCTTGTTTTATCGGGGCTAAGTATTTATCATTGAACAGTTCAAAAGGAGTTATTCAAATGCGCTTATTTCGCCGGCGTCTTATTCTTATTCTTGGATCGATACTACTCGCCTATCATGCCGACTTTTCTCAAAGCAGCACGCAGAACGGCGTCCGTCTTTTCGAGGAAGGCAAATACGATGCGGCCGTGCAGGCCCTGAAAAAACGCGCCGGTGATGACGCGATGGCAGCTTATTATCTCGGCTTGTCTTACGAAAAATTAGGGCAGACCAGTGAAGCGGTCGGCGCCTATAAAAAATCGTTTGACAACGGCATGTATCTGATCAGCATAGATCTGATCAAAAAATACCGTAGTGCACCGCAGATCAAAGAAGACATCCTTCTCGGCAAAAACGTTCCGCGCGATGAAAAGGTCAAGGCGGCCTACGACAGCCTTTCCCGGCTGGCAGAGATCGATCCTGATAAAATCAAGAATGCCGAAGAATGGGAGAACAAACGCCTGGTGTTGGAGCCTTTCATGGGAAACCCTGTGGACGACTCATCTCCGACGCCGCTTAAGATACTCAGCAAACCGTTTCCCACTTACACGCAAGAAGCTCGTCAAAACCAGATATCCGGTGACGTCAGGCTGCTGATCTTTTTTCTCGCCAATGGAAAGATCGGACCGGTCTATCCGACCAGGGAGCTCCCTTACGGTCTGACCGAAAATTCGATAGATGTAGCCCGCAGGATAAAATTCGTGCCGGCAACCAGAAACGGCCAACCGATCACAGTTGCCAGAATTATCAACTACAATTTCATGTTGTATTAATTTATCGTTTTGTTCTGATGATATTGACGGCAATTAATTCTCCCGACTCTCAAGTTCTTCTGTTCGGAGAATTCTCATAAATTCATAAAGAGGTCAGTATGAATACATTCCAGGATTCACAAGTTTTGCCGGACGACCCGCGGTACCCGGCATTGGTGCGCGGCTTTAACCAGCGCTGGGTCGGTACGCCGCAGCTTGTCGAGGTTTGCGGCGACGCGCAAAAAGTTTTAGAAACCGTGCAGTACGCTGTCGATAACGGTCTTCGAATAACGGCGCGCGGCGGCGGGCATTGCTACGAGAATTTTGTGTCCGGCAATCACGGCGGCGTGATCATCGATCTCTCGCCGCTTAATGCGGTCTATAAACGGGACGACGGCCTTTATTGTTTTGAAGGCGGCTGCACGCTCTGGAATGTATACACCCAGCTCTTCAAAGAATACGGCAAAACATTTCCCGGCGGTTCGTGTTACTCGGTCGGCGCGGGCGGGCATATCATCGGCGGCGGCTATGGGCTGCTTTCGCGGCTGCACGGACTGGTGATCGATTACCTGCACGCCGTGGAAGTCATCCACGTGAACGAAGATAAGAAAGCCGAGCTGATAACCGTAAGCGCAGACTCGCCATCGGAAGACGAGCGCAGGCTTTTCTGGGCGCACCAGGGCGGCGGCGGCGGAAATTTCGGGATCGTGACCAAGTTTTTGTTCAAAGATCTGCCGGAAGCGCCCAGCGAAGCTTACCTCGCGACGATGGCCTGGGAATGGTCCGATATGACGCAGGATCTTTTTACTGAGTTAATAAATAAATACGGCGCTTTTCTTAAAGAGAACAGCCGGCCGGGCAGCGAGTACGCCGGGCTTTTTGCTCTCCTTCACCTGACGCAAAGGGCGGCGGAGCAGATCGTCTTGACCATTCAATACGTCGGCAAGGAGCCCGCGCTGCTTGATAAATTCATGGCCTATATGCAGCTTTCCGGCCTGACCCACGTGGCGCAAAGAGTGCCGGTCGGTTACCACCACATGGTCCGCAATGCCGACACGCCGCGGCGAATGCCGTGGCTCGAAGCCACCCAAACCTTGAACGGCTCCGGGCCTAACCAGCGCGGCAAATACAAATCGGCCTATATGATCGACGTTTTCCCGCAGCAGCAGATCGACGTCATGTGGGACTTTCTCTCGACCGATAAATATTCCAATTCGCAGGCGCTGGTGCAGATCGATTCCTATGGCTGCCAGATCAACGCGGTTGCGCCGGATGCCACGGCCATTCCGCAGCGCTCTTCGATAATGAAGCTCCAGTACCAGACATACTGGACCGAGCCCGATGAAGATCAGGTAAATCTCGATTGGATAAATTATTTCTACCTGGCGATGTACGGCCCGAAAGGCCCTTATCCCGACGGCAAACTGGACGGCTGCTATATAAATTACCCGGACTCTGATCTCGAGAATTGGCAGTATCTCTACTACAAGGAAAATTATCCGGAATTACAAAAGGTGAAACAGAGATGGGACCCGCATAACATTTTCAATCACGCGCAGTCGATCGAGATGCCTTGAGGAATACGGAGAGAATTATTCCTGCAATGCAAAAAGCTGTTTTATGATCGTCTAAAAAGTACGAATCATTCCCACAATTAGTTACCCCTGAATGATTCCGGAAAATGTCATAAAGGCAGAAAACGCTAAAGTGTCGGATCTTGCCCGCACGATCAGAGGTAGCCATGAAAGACAATAAAGCCAGGGATATCAATGAACTCATTTCCGAAGAAAGCTTAAAACGCGACAGCGAGAAGAGGCTGCTGGAGACGGAAGTTTTACATCGCTCGCATAAGCTTCAGAATTTCGACCGTTTTAAATACGATCTCACCAAAAAGGGTGAGGACCATGAAGCTGCTTTCAAACGCCTGTCGGCGGAGCGTCGGGAGTTCACCGAGAAATTACGCGCATATCCAACGCCCGCCAAGATCGCGAACACGCTCGCATCGCGCATGGAGCTTGCCGCGCCGCGGTTCGGTCATGCGGGAGAAGGGGCTTTTGTGTTTGGCGCAGAAGGATGCGTAGCAGCTCCGCGCGCCAGCGACGGAATATCCGTAGCGCCCACCCACAACTCCGCGCCTCATGGCAGAATTCAAACAAGAGAATTAGGATTTTTGGGAAATATTTCTTTCGGAAGTGAGGGTACGGAATTCGGCTTTCTCGAAACGACGGGCGACTCTCTCAGCGAGCATATATGGCTGCACAATTGGCGCTATACGGTGCTTTTTCCATGCATAAGCACAGCTTCCTATCTAACCTATAAATTCGAGGTTGGCGTTGAGGCCCAACTTTTTTCAGAGGCCGATGGGATGATCATGTCGTTTGTTTCGATCGGAGAAGAACCGAGCGCCTCACCGACCAGTAATATCCCGGTAAACATCGATGGCGGATGGCCGCTGATAGCAGATCTGAATGATCCCGGTCCGGCGTACAACGGTCATTACGGCTTTATTAACGGTTCGGTAAAGGTCGAGCGGACGTTTTCCGTAGGCGCCGGGCGAACACCCGCGATAGCGATAGTGGTAGGTTTTGTTGCCAGACTCACAAGCGGCCATCTCCGCCTGCAATTCAGCAATTTCTCGAGCATAGGTATCGGGCAGGTTTGCTACCGTTATACTCCGATCCCGATACTTACACAGGCCTGATCGTGTTTTAGGCGTTTGAGTTAGATCTATTTCCTCTCCACCACGATCACGGGCGGATTTTTTCCTTCGGTGGTCGCCACTAAGAATTTGCCGTCGGCGCTATAGCCCACCGCTTCGCCGGTCTTGCGCGGGCCCAAGTTCACGATCAGCGGTTTTTGCTTCCAGATGTCATCGAAATTCTTTGCGCCCTCAGGCAGCAGCAATTCATAGGCGCTGAAATAATCGCAGACGATCACGCGAAGGCCATCGGGCGAGATGTCGCCGCCGGTGATAGTGCCGTCCGGGATCGCGGGCACGCTAAAGGGCCCGAGTTGCTGCAGGGTGTTGGTTTTTTCATCTGTTTGATACGGCGCAGCGAGTTTGTAGATCGCCGATTTTTGTTTATAGCTTTTGCCCAGGATATAAATATCGCCCGTTACCGGGTGCACCATCAGGGTTTCGGCGTCTTCTTTAAAGTTTGCGTCCTTGATCTGGATGGGCAGGGCCGGCTCGGTAAAGATCATATTCTGCCGCGAAGCGTCTTTGTCACCGGGCCCGATCTGCGGTTCGGGCACGCGGTAGATGGTCATCTGCCCGCGGTCGTGGCGGTTATTGCCGATGTCGCCGATAAACAGGTAGCACTTTCCGTTTTTGTCTTTGTAGGCCGCAATATCTTCCCAATCGTCATTCTGCGCGCCAGGCACGCGCCAGGTGCCCAGTTTTTCGCCTTTTAAGTTAAAAGCGTAAATAAAAGCTTCGTCACCGGAATCGTTATGCGTCCAATAAACGTCCGCCGCGCAGCGCGAAGCCGCCACGCCGCTGCTTTCTTCCACGGCCTTATCCTGAATGTGCCCGGTCACCTTCGGTTCGCCATAATCTTTTGATTTTTCGGCGTCGCCGAGGATGCCGTTGGCGTTGGAACGAAATGCATCATGAGGGAACCCGCTGGAACAATTAAACGTAAATAAAGAAACGAAGCCAATAAGTATGACAAAAGCGCAGAATTTGATAATATTTTTCGACAACATAATTTAAGGCCTAACCTTACTAATATTATAACGCTTAGCGCCGCTGCAATGTTCGTTTAGAGCGCAAAACACTTAGCAATAATGCCCGTAACTGTTGGAACAGAATGGATAATCGATGCTTTTGGCTGTGACGCCGAAAGCCTGCGCCAGCCGGGCAAGCTGCAGGAGGTCTTCCGGCGCCTGGTTTCCGACCTCGGGCTAAAAACTATCGGCTCCGGAAACTGGCACCAGTTTCCCGAAGAGCGCGGCGTGACCGGCCTGGTAATGCTGACCGAGTCGCACCTGGCCTGCCATACCTACCCCGAACATCGCACCGCCACCTTTAATCTCTATTGCTGCCGCCAGCGCCCCGAGTGGAATTGGCAGGAGAATTTGCAGGAATTGATCGGGGCTGAAAGCGTGCGGGTCACGAAACTTACGCGCGGCACGGAAAGCAGCGCAGGGGCCGTCGCGGAAGCGTTAAGTGTAGGAGGTGACGCTTGAGCGTATTACAAGCATCATGCCCTTCGTGTGCCGGGCCGATCGAGTTCCGATCGGGCGCGACGATCGTTGTCATCTGCCCGTTTTGCCGCTCCGCGGTGGCGCGGACGGACCGTGCGCTGCAAGACCTTGGTAAAGTCGCCGAGTTGGCGGAAACAGGCTCGCCTTTAAAGGTCGGTTTAAAAGGAATGTTCAAAGACCAACGTTTTGAACTGACCGGCCGCGCGCAGATGGGCCACGAGATGGGCGGCGTTTGGGATGAATGGTACGCCACATTTTCAAACGGCTGGGTAGGCTGGCTGGCCGAAGCGCAGGGAAAATTTTATCTCACTTTTTACCAGCCGACGCCCGCGGGTGTAACGCTTCCTGCTTTTGAATATCTTCAGATCGGCCAGCCCGTGCCGGGGCTCGATTCATTCATCGTGGCCGAACGCGGGGCCGCCACGACGCTGGGCGCCGCCGGCGAAATTCCCTATCAACTTACGCCAGGTGAGAATTTTCGCTTTGCCGATCTTTCCGGCCAGGGCGGCGTTTTTGGCACCTTGGATTACAGCACCTCGCCGCCGTATCTCTTTACCGGCCAGGAAGTTACGCTGGCAGAGATAGGTTTGGCGGACGCCCGCCCGGCCGACCGCCCGGAGCGCAAGGTCGGCGCCGTCGGCATGGGCTGTCCGAATTGCGGCGGGCCGTTAAATCTGATCGCGCCCGATAAAGCGGAACGCGTCACCTGTCCGAATTGCGATTCGCTGCTCGACGTCAACCAGGGAAATCTGACTTGGCTGCACGCGCTTGCGCCGCAGCCCGAAACTTGTCCGTTCGTGCTTGAGATCGGCGCCGAAGGCACGCTGAAAGACGACGTTAAGATGAAGATCCTCGGCGGCGTCACCCGCAGCGTGACGGTCGAAGGCATCAAGTATTTCTGGAACGAATACCTGCTCTACGAACCGCGCATCGGATTTCGCTGGCTGGTGCATAGCGACAATCACTGGAACTATGTCGAACCAGTGCCGATCGCCGAAGTGCAGGACAACGGCACGAGCGCGACCTACAACGGCAAGACGTTCAAGATATTTCAGGATGCGATGGCGATGGTCGAATACGTCAAAGGCGAGTTTTACTGGCGGGTCGAATATGGCGAAACGGTGCGCGCGCGCGATTTTGTAAATCCGCCGCTGATGCTTTCGGGCGAAATGACGCCGAACGAATTGAACTGGTCGCTGGGAACTTATATGACCGCCGCCGAGGTGGAAAAAGCCTTCGGCGTTTCCGGACTTCCCGGCACCTGGAGCGTCGCGCCTAACCAGCCGTGGCCGCACAAGAGTTTTCTGCGTTACAGCTGGCTGCTGGTGCTGGTGATGATCATCGTGGGGATCTTAATGGTCCCGCTGGGTTCGATCAGTAGCACGGTGACGTCTCAGGACATCACGCTCCCGCCGATGCTCAACGCGCAGGCCGAGCAAACCGCTTTCTCGCTGCCTTTCGATCTGAAAGGAAGCCGCAACGTCCGTATCACGGCGAGCGCGCCGGTCGACAATTCCGAAGCCGATCTGGATGTTGATCTGATCAACGAGCAAAACAATTCGGTCGAATCTTTTCCGCTCGTCATTTCTTTTTACAAAGGCGTGGAGGACGGCGAAGCCTGGACCGAAGGCGGGCAGACCAGCGAGGCCGATCTTTCATCCGTGCCGGCCGGGAAATATTCGATGCGCGTTTCCGGCAGCTGGCAAAATTTCCAGCAGCCCCTGCCGGTAAAGGTCATGGTAGAGCAAAACGTTTTGCGCGGCGTTAATTTCTGGCTGTGTTTTATTGTGCTGCTGATCGTTCCGGTGCTGATGCTGATCCGCAAATGGACGTTTGAATCGCGGCGCTGGAGCGAGAGCATGTTCACCGCCAGCGGCAGCGCCAATACCGGCGGCAGCGATGAATAGAGTGCTCTTTTTGGAAAGTTATGTTTAGAAAAATTTATATGGTTTTGGGAACGGGCCTGATCCTGCTTTACATGACGGCCTCGTGGTTTGGTTGGGAATTTGCCAATTCGGGCAGGTCCTCGCGTTTCGGCACGCCGTTCTTTTATACCGGTTTTCGTGGAGGAAAATAGATGCTAAGTACTGTATTTGCTTTAGTTGTAAAATGGGACGAGCTTCTTCCCGCGCTCGTTAATACGGCCATTTTTGTCGGTATCGGACTGATCGTTTTTGCCATCGCTTTTTGGATAATGACCAAGGTCGCGCCTTTCTCAGTCAGGAAAGAAATAGAGGAAGACCAAAACACATCCCTGGCAGTGCTGATGGGTTCGATCATTCTGGGCATCGCCATCATCATCGCGGCCGCGATCTCCAGCTAGTTCAAAGTAAGCAGTTGCAGTTGGCACTGGGCAGAAAACTGCTTACTGCCACCGCTTCTGCCAAGTGTCACAAATGAACCGCGTTCCGCTACTTTTCCTGAATGTTTTGGTCATCGCAACCTGCGGTTTGATCTACGAGCTATTGGCGGGAACGCTGGCCAGCTACGTTCTGGGCGATTCGGTCGCCCAATTTTCCATCATCATCGGGCTTTATCTTTTTGCCATGGGCGTCGGCTCATGGCTTTCCGGTTTTATCGAGAAAGATCTGGCCGGGCGGTTTATCGAGGTCGAGATAGCCGTCGCCATTCTGGGTGGATTTTCCGCGCCGCTGCTCTTCTTAAGTTTTGCCAAGCTCGCTTATTTTAATCTGATACTCTACGGCGTGGTGATCGGCATCGGCACCCTGGTCGGGCTGGAGATACCGCTGCTGATGCGCATCTTAAAAGACCAGCTTGATTTTAAAGAGCTGGTTTCGCGCGTGCTGGCTTTTGATTACATCGGCGCGCTGGTTGCCTCGCTGCTGTTTCCGATCTTTCTGGTCCCGCGGCTGGGTTTAAACCGCACCTCGCTTCTTTTCGGAATGCTGAATGCCGCCGTGGCGCTCTGGGGAACCTGGCTGATGCTGCCGCTGCTGCGCGGCAACGTAAATTTTTTGCGCATCAAAGCGATCGTTGTTTTAGTTTTACTGGTGATCGGATTTATCAAAGCCGATTCGCTGACCAGCCTGGCCGAAGATTCGCTTTTTGCCGACAATATAATTTACACACAGACCACGCCCTATCAGCGCATCGTCGTCACCAAAGGCAAAACGGGTTATTCACTTTTCCTCAACGGCAACCTGCAATTTAATTCTTTTGACGAACATCGCTATCACGAAGCGCTCGTTCACCCGGCGATGATGGCGTATAGTGCGGGCGGCACGCAGCCGAAAAGAATTTTGGTGCTCGGCGGCGGCGACGGACTGGCGCTGCGCGAAATTTTGAAATACCCGTCGGTCGAATTTATCCAGCTGGTCGACCTCGATCCGGCCATGACGGGTTTGGCGAAAAAACTGCCCGCCCTGGCTGAGATGAATCACCATTCTTTTGACGACCCGCGCGTGGCCGTCACCAATGCCGACGCTTTTGTCTGGGCCAACAATGTGCCGACCGAATCCTTCGACGTGGCGATCGTGGATTTTCCCGATCCGAATAATTTCGCGCTGGGAAAACTTTACACCACTCGTTTCTACCAGTCTTTAAAGGCGCATTTAAAGCCCGATTCGGCCGTCGTCATCCAGTGCACCTCGCCGCTGATGGCCCGGCAATCTTACTGGTGCATCATTAAAACCCTTGAAGCCGCAGGGTTTACGGTCAGGCCTTATGAGACCACCGTGCCGAGCTTTGGCGTCTGGGGATACGCTCTGGCCAAGCTCACGCCTTTTGAAGAGCCGAGAAAAGTGCCGGAAAACATCGAGCTGAAATTTTTAAATAACGACGCCATGCCGCTGCTTTTTTCCTTTACCGCCGATACCGCGCGCCTGGATGACGTGGAAATAAACCGGCTCGATAACCAGGCGCTGGTCCGTTATTACGAAGCCGAGTGGAGAAGATTTGAGAGAGAATAACAATTTGCCACAGAGAACACAGAGTTCACAAAGGAAAAAAATGAGAAGAATAAGAGTTTTATATTTCCGCATTCTCTGTGAACTCTGTGTTCTCTGTGGCCCATCTCTTTCCCCTTTATCCCTGTAAATTATTTTCTGTGAAATTTACCCGACGTGAAATTTTAACCGCTTTTCTTGGCCTGCCATTCGCTATTGCCGCCTGTAAAAATTCTTCCGGTACAACTTTTCCCGAGGGCGAGATCGTCGGCGCGAATGTCGATTTCGGCCACAAGCTGCGCGACGGGCTGCGGGTAGAAGTGCCGCAGGACAAATGGGAAAACATCGGCACGGCGATCGTCGGCGGCGGCGTGGCGGGCCTCACCGCGGCGTGGAAATTTCAGCGCGAAAATTATAAAGATTTTGTCCTGCTTGAGCTCGAAAAAGAAGTGGGTGGCACGGCTCGTAGCGGCGCTTGCGCAGTCAGCGCATATCCGTGGGGCGCGCATTATTTGCCGGTGCCGTTTGCGGAAAATACCGAACTCATCACCCTGCTCGACGAGATGCATTTGCTCGAAGGGCGCACCGGCGATAGAGCGCCGATCGTGGCTGAGCAATATCTTTGCCGCGAACCCGAAGAGCGGGTTTTTTACAAAGGCCGCTGGTACGAAGGGCTTTACCTGCGCGCAGGCGCCAGCGAAGAAGACACGCGGCAGCTCAGCGAGTTTCAAAAACAGGTCGACTACTGGGTGAATTGGCGCGACAAAAAAGGCACGCGCGCCTTTATGGTGCCGGTGGAAAAATGTTCTGACGATGCGGAAGCGACCGCGCTGGATAAAATCTCGTTCGCCGAATGGCTTCGGCAAAAAGGTTTTAATTCGGAGCGGCTTTTGTGGTATTGCGATTACGCCTGTCGCGACGATTACGGTTTGACGATCGGGCAAACCAGCGCCTGGGCCGGCCTGTTTTATTTTTGCTCGCGGGTGAGAAAAACTGGCGCGGAATCCCAAGCCTTTATCACTTTTCCCGAAGGCAACGGGCGTTTCGTCGCGCATCTGCGTGACGTTTCAAACTCCAATATCCGCGCGGGCCTTGGCGTGGCGCAGATCGTTCCGTCATCAGAGGGCGCCAGCGGCGTGGATGTCATTTGCCTTGATCCGCAAACAAACGAAGCGCGCGGGTTTCACGCGAAAAATGTTATTTTTTCCGCGCCGGTTTTTATGGCGCCGTATTTTATCCGCGGCTTTCGCGAGCAGGCCGCGTTTGACGCCACCGCCTTTGAGCACAACGCGTGGTGGGTGGCGAATCTGACCTTAAAAGACCGCCCGAAACCGCGCTTCAAGCAGGATTTCCCGCTGGCGTGGGACAATGTGCTTTACGAAAGCCCTTCGCTGGGTTATGTTACGGCGACGCATCAATCGGGCGTCGATTATGGCAAGACGGTGCTCACCTATTACTACCCGATGTGCCCGGACGATTTTCAGACCGCGCGCGCCAAACTTTTTTCTTACGACTGGAAGCACCTGGCCGAGGTTTGCTTAAGCGACCTGGAACGCGCGCATCCGGAAATTCGCTTACTTGTCGAGCGGATAGATATAATGCGTTGGGGCCACGCGATGATCTCGCCGCACCCGGATTTTATCTGGAGCGGCATCCGCGCGAAAGCCGAACAGCCATTTCGCGGTATTCATTTTGCGCATTCGGATTTAAGCGGCATCGCACTTTTCGAAGAGGCGTTTTATCACGGCCTGCGCGCGGCGGGGGAGATATTAAAGTAGGCAGTAGCAGAAGGCAGGGGGCAGCTGCAGTAACAGTAGGCAGTAACAGTAGGCAGTAGCAGTAAGCACTATGCAGTACTGCCCACTGCTGCTGCCAAGTGCAAAACTTAACGATGAATGAAGCGGCAATAAAACAAAGATGGCTTTTTTCACCCTCGGTTGACCTGAGTGTTTTTTTGGGCAGCGCGGTGGTGTCGCTGTTGCTTTTGCTGCTGGGCGCGCAATACGGGCTGCTCGAATCCGATTCGCCGGACTGGACGTGGATCTCGGCGGTGCTGCTGATAGACGTGGCTCACGTCTGGGCGACGAGCTTTCGCGTCTATTTCGATACCGAAGAATTAAAACGCCGCCCCTATCTTTATTCGCTGGTCCCGCTTTGCGGTTATTTTATCGGCGTCGCGCTTTATTCCGAATCGGCGCTCACCTTCTGGCGCATCCTTGCCTACCTGGCGGTATTTCATTTCGTGCGGCAGCAGTATGGCTGGGTGGCGCTCTATCGCGCCAAGCTGCGCGAAAAAAGCCGCGTGACCTGGTACATCGACGCGGCGGCCGTGTACCTGGCAACGATCTATCCGCTCGCTTTTTGGATGACCGCGCTGCCGCGCAATTTCGAGTGGTTCGTGCAAAACGATTTCGCGCATGTTCCGGCGATCGTCGCGCAGGTGTTGTTTCCGCTTTATGTTTTAGCGCTGGCGGTTTATTTCGGTAAATCCGTCTACCTGTATTTTGCCAAAGGTTTTTTAAATCCGGGTAAAGACATTATCGTGGCGACGACGGCCGTGTGCTGGTACGTGGGTATTGTCGCGCTCAATTCCGATTACGCCTTTACCGTGACCAACGTGATCATCCACGGCGTGCCGTATTTCGCGCTGGTCTACTGGTACGCGCGGCAGCGCCGGGAAACAGCGGCACCTTTCTATAAAACGCTTTCGAGCAACTGGCTGGTCTTTCTGGCGACGCTCTGGCTGCTGGCTTATATCGAAGAGCTTTTCTGGCACCGCGGCGTCTGGCACGAACGGCTCTGGGTTTTTGGCACCTCGGAAAATGGCGGCTGGGATTGGGAAAAGATAAAGGTTTTTCTCGTGCCGCTGCTCGCCATTCCGCAGCTGACGCATTACGTGCTCGACGGCTTCTTGTGGAAGCGAAAGTATAACGAAAAATTTAAACTGATCTGAGATAAACGCGCCGGCCCCGGGAAGAGCCGGGTTTGTCTTTATTTCGGCAATATTCGGTCCAGCGTTTCCAGCAGCCGTGCGCCTTGAAGCTGCTGTTGATCGAGCACTAAGACCTTTCCGTCAGGCCCGAGCAGGATAGAAGAAGGAAACTCCTGAATGCGATAAGTATCGGTGACCAAAGTGAGAATGCTTTCTTTTCTTGCCTGTGCCCAGGTTACATTGGCTTTTTTCATATAGCCTTTTACCTTTTCGATATCATCGTCCCAATCCAGGCCCAGTATTTCCAGCCCGCGCGAACGAAAGCGTTTATAAGCTTCTACCTGAAAAGGGGTTTCCCGAATACAATCGCCGCACCACACGCCCCAGAAATCTATGAACAAATACTTTCCGCGAAAACCGGCAAGCGACTGCTTTTTGCCTTCGAGGTCGACAAATTGAAAATCGGGCATTTCCTTAGCGAGCTCGATCTCGTGTCTTAAGTACTCAGCCTTTTCGCGCTTTCGCACAACTATTTCGTTTCGCTCAAGATCGAGTTTTGCGGTAGAGATGTATAGATCGCCGAGCCGAAAGACCAGCTCACTCTTATTGGCAGAAGAAGTTTCGGGCGAAAATTGTTCGTTCCTTATCTTACCGTCCCCATTTACATCGACACCGAAAAGGCCTTCGGTAGTGCTGGTCGTGCCGGCGGCGGCCTCGAAGGGATATTGAAAGAGAATATTTTGACCGCGGATGGAAACATGCCCCATTGCAAACGCCCAAACCGATTGCTGCAACAACCTGTTTTCCGCGGGAAATTGCGGATGTTTGAATCCGCGGTAGTAGCGAATAAAGATCGGAAAAGTTTTAAAAAGAGAATTTTTGACGGGAATATTTACCGAAACATCCAGCGCGTTTCGCTCTTCCCGGGAGGGAGCAAAAACAAATTGTTCGTTCGCCTCAATGATCCCGTTGACATTGATATCGTAAGCGAGAAAAGGCATCCCGTCCGGCGGCTCTACCAGGACCATCTTCGATTTTCCGTTTGCGGCCGTCTCGTTATTAATGTTACCGGCCGTCAGCACCGAGCCTTTGGCCGGCTTTTCAGAGAATTTGAATTTCAAGCCGTCACTTAAAGGCGCGAAGGCCCTCTCATAGAAATGGAACATGTCCGGCTGCAGCTGCACGTCAAATTTACCGGTAAATTGTTCGGCGTCCTGGGCAAAGGCCATCACGGGGACGAAGAAAAGCAAAACCAAAGCGATCGTAAGTTTTTTCATAAAGCTATAAAGTGCGTTTGATATTATAAGCCAAAGATCTGTTATAGACGATTATATCCGCCCTTTATTAAGTTTTTTCGGCTTTACTGTGCTGCACCGTACAGCACTGTACAGTGAAAAATTTCATCCGGATTGCAAGATAAACCTTCCGCCCTCGTTCATTAATCTGAGAGAGGGAATTATGGCTAACTTCGATAATCCGTTAAATAATCTTAAGATCGCGTCGCCCTGCCCGACCACCTGGGACGGGATGTACGGCAACGATAAGGTCCGCTTCTGCGGCGAGTGTAAACTCAATGTTTACAATCTTTCCGGAATGACAAAGGAAGCGGCCGAAAACCTTTTGCAAAACACCGAAGGCCGCCTCTGCGTCCGCTATTTCCGGCGCGCGGACGGCACCGTGCTGACCCAGGATTGTCCGGTCGGCTGGCGCGCGGTGAAAAAAAGAGTGACCAACCTGGCGGCCGCCGCCTGCACCCTGGTACTGGGTTTCCTGAGTATGATTATGCTGGTGGTGCCCAACAAGGCTGAAGAGTATACGGTCGGCAAACTGGAACCGGTATTGACTACGCCGACCCCGACGCCGCCTGATGTTCACACCATGGGCATGATCGCGCGTCCTTCGCCTACGCCGAAACAAACGCCGAAAGCGACCCCCAAAACAACCCCAATGCCGCGCGGCGAATATTTAGTGGGTGATGTCGCGGTCAGCGAGAAGAATAAAAATAGTTAAAAATTGAAGCGGCCTTACTTGACGTAATATCCCTGCCGCGCGCGCACCCGCACCCCGGTAGTACGCCCCGGAACGCTCACCTTGAGATTCACGTACCGGCCGACAGGATAATCAGTGTCCGTATAATATTGCAGCAGATACTGCGCCCGCAATTCATTGGTAAGCTGCCGGAAGATCTGATCAAGGTCTTCCGGTTTTTTCAAGAGAAAAGCCGCGCCGCCGGTTTGGTCGGCAAAGATCTTCATCGTCTCCTGGCCGAACTGGCTGATCACGTTCAAGTGATAAGAGTTACCCGCCGGGTTTAAGGAATAAAACACCACATCGCCGTTTTGCATCGTCCGCGATAATTTGCTCTGGACCTGGCTGCGGGCGTCGGTCCGCGCGCTCATCAAAATTTCCTTTAATTTTTTCTGGCTCAGCGTGTCGATCTGCTTGGTGATGAGCGCGTCCGTTTTCGCCATGATGTTTTGCATTACTTCGCTGGACGAATCGTCGCCGTCGGAAATAATGACGATAACCTTGCGGCTGGTCGGCGGCGCATTTTTCTGCAGGTAATCGGCGGCTGTTATGATCGAATCATAAAAAGCGGTCGATTTTCTTTGGGCCACGACAGAGGTGATCTTTTCTCCGGCCTTTTCGGCAGTATCGCGCGGCAGCAGCAGGTACGGCGTAGAGCCGACCGTAAATATCGATGCCCTGTCCGAGGGGCGCATCACGTCGCGCAAAAATTTGGCCGCCGCCAATTTTTCCATATCGAACATCGGATCGACACTGCTGGAAATATCGATCAGCAAGGCGATCTCCAGCGGCACTTCGTCCGCGGCGTTTAATTGGTCGAGAGTTTGCTGCCTGTTTTCCTCGAGCAGGCTAAAGTCCGAAACTTTGAGGCCGGTGACCGGCGCTCCCTGCAGATCGGTCACGGAAACGGGCACCGTTACCAGCTTGGAATTTACCTTGATGACTTCGCCGTCGTCTTCGATAACAGGCGCCGGGGTCGGTGTAGGTTTAGGCGCGGTCTGCGCAAAACTAAAGACGGCAAAAGCTAGAATGAATAGGAAACTATGGAAAGGCTTTGACACGGCGTTCACCCCTGATTCAAAAATAAATGTAAAAACAGTAGAAAGCCACATGCAGGCTCTCTACTGTTTTTAGATCAATGCCGAATGGCAAAAATTAGTCTTCGTTGATGCTGGTCGTCGTTGCTTCTGTCGGCGCGGCCGTTTTAACTTCGACCGGCTGGTTCAAACCACGGCTGACCAAAAGTTTCACTTCCACGCGGCGATTCTGCTGACGGCCTTCGAGCGTGGTGTTGTCGGCCACGGCCTGCAATTCACCAAAACCGTACGAAGTACCGATGCGGCGCAGCGGGATATTGTGATTTTCCACCAGGTACTCGATCACCGCATTAGCCCGTTTCTCACTGAGAACCTTGTTTTTCTTCAGGTCTCCGTCAGAAGAAGCAAAACCGGTGACTTCGATCACATAGCCTTTCAGCGTAGTCGAAGCCTGTGCAACTTCATCCAGGGCCTGTTTGGCTTCGGGTGAAAGCACCCAACTGGAAACTTTGAAGTTCACGGTCGCGGTCGATTGGACCGAATATTCATCCAGCGAAGAGATCCTGCTGTTGGTGGCATTGACGCCGGCCACGGCAGCATCCGCCGTATCCTGCGCAGCTTTCGCACCGCCGCGGGCGGCATTGGAAACTGCTACCAGCTCATCAAGCTGGCCGGAAAGGCGCTGGGCATTCTGTTCAGCCTGGCTCAGACGTTCTTCCGCCGGAGATACGCGGCTGTCGATCGACTGCGCGGTGCGCATGTCGTCTTTATCAAAACGAACTTTCGTAGCGTTAAGCGAACCATCACTTCCGCCTACGCCTTCGACCTCAACATACAGCCCGCGCACGATGGCGTTAGCCGGAGTTGTCTTGCTGCCGCCGAAAAAGCCGCCTTTGCTTTTAACACTGGCGCCGCCGATAGCTACCGGCGTGTCGATTCCCAGATCGTCTTTAACGACGATCTTGTCGGCGTCCTTGGAAACCACGACACCTTTTAATTTCATCTTTTGGCCGGCGGCGACATTGCGCATCTGCGCGGTGTCCGTACCGCCCGTACCGTTATCCTGGGCAAAAACCGGGACGCTCAGTGCCAAAGCGGCGAGCGCCGTAAGAACAAATACGTTTAACTTCCTAAGATTAATTTTCTTCATAATTTACTCCCTGTAAAAATAACGCGGAAATTCATTGCAAAAACAATTCATTTCTAAGAATGAACAGAATAAGAGCCTATTTAAAGACGCTCAAGGTATGGCCCAGGTTGCAAAAGTTTTCGTGTTTTCGAGAAATTGAGGTAAAACACAGCTGTATCTTACTGCAAAATAAGGAAAAAGCAAGGGAAAACATGGAGCGCCGACTTTATTCGGCCAGGATGCGCACGCGTCCGATAATTAAACAAAAGAGGAAGTAACTATTGCAATACTTAAGGTTGCCGAATGAATTCGGCGCTCCTTTAGGCGCTCCATTACACGCTAAACTGCGTATTTTCGAGGTAATCCTTCATGAAAGAGAGGAATCTTTCGCCGTCGGCGCCGTCCACGATGCGGTGATCGTAGGTCAGCGCAAAGTAGGCCATGCTGCGAATGGCGACATAATCGTCACCGTCGGGCGTGGTCAAAACCTTTGGCCGTTTTTCGATCGTGCCGACGCAGAGGATGGCTACCTGCGGCTGATTGATGATCGGCGTGCCGAAGAGTCCGCCAAAAACTCCCGGGTTGGTGATGGTAAAAGTGCCGCCGGCAACTTCGTCGGGGACGAGTTTTTTCATCCGCGCGCGGTCGGCCAGATCGTTTGCCGCCAGGGCCAGGCCTGAGAGTGAAAGCTGATCGGCGCGTTTGATCACGGGCACGATCAAGCCCCAGTCGAGCGCGACGGCCATGCCGAGATTGATGTCGCCTTTATAAATTATTTTATCTTCGCTCACCTGCGCGTTGGCGATGGGGAATTTGCGCAGCGCGGCAACGGTTGCCTGAAAGATGAACGGCATAAAGGTCAGCTTTGTGCCAAAGCGTTCCTGGAAGGCGTTTTTATTGGCGTCGCGAAACTTCACCACGTTCGTCATATCGATCTCATAGACGCTGGTGACGTGCGCCGAGGTCTGCCTGGAAAAGACCATATGCTCGGCGATCTTTTTGCGCATGATCGACATCGGCTCGACGCGGTCGCCGGCCGAGGCAGTGAGCGCGGGCGCCGTGTAGCTTGTCTTTTGCCCTCCGGCAGAAGCAGCAGCAGAAGGCTGTGATGCGGGCGCGGTTGCCGGTGAAGCTTTGCCAACCAGCAGATCTTCCGGTTTTACCGCCGCGCCGGTTTCGATAAATGTAAGGATGTCGTTTTTCGTCACGCGGCCGCTGAGTCCCGAGCCGTGAATTTTGCTGATATCGACGTTGTGTTCTTTGGCGATATTGCGCACCAGCGGGCTGCTCTTTGTTTTGCGCAGATCTTCGACGCTGGCGTCGCCGTTGGTTTTTGCGGGAATAACAGGAGCGGAAACAGCCGCGACCGGTTCGGTCTTCGGCGCTTCGACCGGTTTCGCGGTTTCTGAAGCTGGGGCCGGTGATTCTTTTTTCGGGGCCGCAACGGGAGCAGTGCCTTCGGCACCGATATAAGCCACGACGTGGCCGACCTCGACAGTCTCGCCTTCCTGATTTCTTATTTCCAGCAGCGTGCCGGAAACAGGCGAGGGAATTTCCGCATCTACTTTGTCGGTAGAAATTTCAAATAACGGCTCGTCTCGCTCGACCTTATCACCGGCCGCTTTGAGCCATTTGGTAATGGTGCCTTCGGTGATCGATTCGCCCATCTGCGGCATCACGATCTCGGTCAAATCAGCGGCAGCGGCAGGAGCAGTCGGCACTGAATCGGTTTCGGCTTTGACTTCAGCTTTGGCTTCGACCTGCACGGGAGTGGTGACGGCGGTCGGAGTGCCGTCGGATTGCGGAGCATGAATTTCCGAACCGTTGCTAGGCGTGCTCGATGTCGTCGTCGCGGCAACAGCCTCAGCCGGTTTGGCGGCTTCTGCCGCTGGTGCAGGGGCCTGCGCGCCGGCTTCGCCTTCTTCACCGATGACGGCGATCACATGATTTACCTCGACGGTTTCGCCTTCCTGATTGCGAATTTCGAGTAAAATACCACCCGCCGGGCTCGGTATCTCGGCGTCGACCTTGTCGGTCGATATTTCGAGCAGCGGCTCGTCACGGTCAATCTTTTCCCCTACCTGCTTGAGCCACTTGGTGATGGTGCCCTCGGTAATAGACTCGCCCATTTGCGGCATTACGACTTCTGTACTCATAAAAACTCCGGTAAATCTATAGAAAATAACCTTTAAAACAATCTATTATAATCGCTTTTTCCGGTTGCAGACGCAAATTCGTAAGCCTATTCTATCACTTCGAAAAGCCTATGCCGAAGATCGAACTGGAAATCACCGTACATGCCTCCGTCGAAAGGGTTTTCGACCTCGCACGGTGTATCGATCTGCATGCTGAAACAATGAATAAATATCGTGAAAAGGCTGTCGCCGGTATAACCAAGGGATTGATAAATTCGGGCGAGTCCGTCACTTGGGAAGCCGTGCATTTCGGGTTCAAGCAGCGGCTTACTTCCCGGATAACCGAATTTGACCGCCCGCGGCATTTTCGAGACGTTATGGTGAGCGGCGCTTTTAAAAGTTTTACTCACGATCATTTCTTTACCCAAACAGGCGAAGAGACCCTGATGCGCGACGTATTTGTTTATAGCTCACCGTTCGGGTTTTTGGGCCGAGCGGCGGATGCGGTATTTTTGGAAAATTATATGCAAAAGATCTTGAGAGAGAGAAATGAGTTGATAAAAAGCGTGGCTGAAAGTAACAGCTGGCAAAAATACCTCGCCTAGGCTTCCACTTTCATTTTCTTGCCGACGGTTTTGATCACCCCGTCGAGGTCGGAAATGGTATCGGACACTTCTATCTTTTCTCCGCCGGATCGCTGTATTTCAAACTTTAGCCTTTTGCCGAAGAGTCCGGATTCGGTGGTCGAATAGATCGATTCGATATCTTCCCAGCGGCAGACCTGGTCTTTGTAGATAAAGCCTTCTTCGTAGATGGCAAAATCGGCCCCGCGGTGGCTGATCCACCCGATCATCGTCAATATCTCGACCACCAGAAAGCCCACCGCCAGCAGCGCATAGCCAAACCACTGCCGCACGGCAAAGGCGATCAGCATCGCCGAAAAGAATATCAGCGCCACGCCGGCGATAATCACAACCCGCTGGCTGTACGCGCTCGATAGCGCGTGGACGCTTTGTATCTTGCCGAGATCGGGGGTTTCAGACTGCATTGCAGGGTTTAATACGTTCTAAAACTAAATATGTTAAGCCACGAATTACACAAATTACACGAATACTTTCTCATTCGCGTGATCCGTGTAATTCGTGGCTTGGGTCTTACTCTGCCGTGGTCGGGTCGATGATATTTTTAACTTCGGAAATTTTGTTGGCCGGAAAGCCGCCGCGGCTGGCGTGTTCGCGGATCATTTCTTCGTTCGGCGCGATATAGACGCAATAGACCTTGTCGCCCGTCACATAGCTCTGCACCCATTGTATCTGCGGGCCCATTTCGTTAAGCACATTGCAGGAAGTTTGCGAGACACCGTGCAGCTGTTCAGCGGACAGATCACCCGCCCCGGGAATTTCGCGTTCGATCACATATTTCGGCATAAAAACTTCTCCCTTATGTTTTTTAGCGTAGCTTTTTTATCTGGGTTTTATTATATCTGAGAGCAAGTCAGGTTTTGAAGCATCGCGCACCAGATGCGGGTAAAGCAGCCCGCCATGATAATTCACCTTATACTCCCGCTCTTCGCCGTTACTCTCCACCGTCAGGTTCATAGCGCCGGAATCGCGTTTGGCCGCGGTGATCGCGTTTCGTATGGCTTCATCGGAATAATCATTATCGGCCACCTTTTTAATGGTCATGCCCGGCGCCAGCCCTGCCTTGTCGGCCGGTGAGCCGGGAGCGACATCGCGGACCTCGCCTTCGCTGCCAAGCGTCACCCCGATCGTATAGAACAAGCTGGTATAGCTATTGGCTTTTTCGCTCATTTCGTTTATTGCATTCGGAGTTTCATTGTATTCCAGCTTCCACCCGCCGTTTGTGATGCCGCCCGTCGGCGCGCGTTCGATTACGGTATAGACGCGCTCGTTAAAAAAGCCTTTCCAGTCATAGGGCACCACTTCGTTTAGCGTCGCCGCGATCTCATCCAGCTCATAAGGTTTCACCATCGGCCCCGTGTCCGTGCCGCCGTGAAATTTATGGCAAAAATCATCGAGCGAAAGTTTGCCGCCGCTTTTCTGCCGGATCAGCACGTCGGCTTCCATCCAGATCAGCGCGCCTTCGTCATAGTAATCCGCGCCGCGCCGCGCATTGCGCCACTGGCGGCTGCCGTCGTAGGTGAACTGCACCGCGCGCGCCGTGTCTACCAGCGGACGCCAGCGCCGGCCCGTCTGGTGGTCCATATCCCCTGCTAAGTCCGCCATCGCTTCGCGAAAATTTTCCGGTGTCCAGAGCTTGCTGCGCGCCGGCAAAACTTTGCCCAGGTATTCCGTTAAGCCTTCATATACCCAGAGCAGGTCGCCGTGCATCGGCTTTTCAAAATCCGGCGTGGCAAGGCGGGCCGGGCGGCGGTATTTTCCGTTCCACGAGTGAACATATTCGTGCCCGAGCAGATCGCCCAGGTCAAGCAGCGCGCTCGCATCGCTAAAAGAATTTACACCCACACCGTCTTCGCTAGACTCGTGATGTTCCAAACCTTCGTCGCCGCCATGATCGCTCAGCGTGAGCAGAAAGCGATAGCTGTTATAGTGGTGCGCGCCGAACATCGCCTGCGCCTGGCGGATAAGTTCTTTCCACCCGGCGATGGTTTCCGGTTTGGCTTTGAGGGCGTCGGCATTGTCGGCCACGATGTCCATTTCATGCAGCGCGCCTTTGTCGGAAAGCTCGATCTTCTTGAAATACTTGCCGATGATCGCCGGCGAATCTACAAATGCCGTCAAGGTCACGGGTTTAAAATCCGCCGTCGTGCCATTTTCTTTGGCCAGCGGCAGCGCGGTCGCGTATTTCCAACCCGCGGGGGTTTTTAATGAAGCCGTCACCTGAATATCGTCGCTGTTAAGGCCGCGCGGGTAGAGCACCAGACGGTTCCACTTGATCCGCGCCAGGTAAGAGCTCGAGGTCGAACCGGGCTCCGCCGCATCGTCAAAAGTTATTTCGATCCGGCTAACGCCCGCCGGGACCTCACAGTGAAACGCAAACATCTCAACATCGTCACGCACCCAGGCGATCTCTTTCCCGGCGGCACTAATATGCAGGTTGACCATGTTGTTGAGCGGCCCCGTCGGCGAGTGCTCGCCCGGTATCCACTTGGGATAAAACAGGTCGAGTTTACCGGGCGTGACATTCATCGTTTCCCTGACGCGGAGTAGGCTGCGCGCCGCATCAGTGGCATCGACGCTTACATTGATCGCCGCGCTCTGCGCGAAAATATAAGTGGGAATAATGAAAAGAAAAGTAATGAGAAGAAAAAACTTTTGTTTGTGAGACTGGTTCATAATATTTACTAGCTGATAAATTGCCACTAGCTTTAGCTAGTGGATAGAGAAGTCCAGAGACAATAAATGTGCTTTAGCACAAACATTTGGCTAAAGCCCAAAACAACCAATTACTAACTAACCACTAGCTAAAGCTAGTGGCAATAAAAAAACATCCGGCGTAAATACGCAGCCAGGCTGCGCGCGGTTTCCATCACCCGCATTTATTCCAATTCCTTTGTATCTGCTTCGTCGCCGAATAGCGCCCTGACGCCCACGGGCGGCAATTCTTTTTCTTCCGATTCTCTTAATTCCATCTGGGGCTTTTCTTCCAGCGCGGCCACGGCGGCTTCGGCGCGCGGGCGATCTTGCCGCTGGATCTTCAGCACGATCATTCCTTTCGAGCTCGGAATTTCGCTCATCGTCAGGTAATTATTCAGGCGGATCACTATCTTGTTGGCGAAAAACTTTTCGTACCGGGTATTAAAGATCCCGCATTTTAAAGTCACGTCGATTATTTCCGAGCGGGGAATGCGCACGTCCTTAAAGCCGGTTTTCATCAACCCCAAAAACTTTGTCTCAAATTCCATCACGATCCCGGCCGGGCTGAATTTCGCCACTCCTTCAGCATGCGTTAAACCGCTGCTTTCGCCTTCGATCTTAAATGGGATGCTGATAAATCCGGGTTTCATAAAATTCGTATCACGCGCGTTTAAGCGTCTCGCTCATACCTTAAAATTTTATAGCGAGTGCGGGACGCACTCACGACAGCCACCGGGACGGTGGCGCTACATTTAACTGCGTTTCAACAAATACTTTCCAATACCGAATAGACTAATCAATAGCCAGAAAAATTCAACTATAAAAGAGGGAAAGTTAAAGCTGTAAAAAAGTGAGATAAGGATCAGCACGGCGCCGACGGCGTTAAGCAGCGAATAAAGCAGATCCGTGCTGCGCAATTTTTCCAGCTGCAGCAGGATATAACTCAGAATTATCAGCCCGACACCGGCAAAACCAATAATATCGAACCACGCGTATGTCATATGAGAAAGAAAATACTAATGAGTGGTGCTGAATGAGGTCTTTGCCACCATTCCCTTGTCACCAACCGCCCAGACGGTGATGCCTTTGGCCTGCACGGCGTTATAGCTAAGCTTGTCAAGAGAGGTCCAGTTTTGCCCGTTATCGTATGAAATATCGGAACCTGATGCGCCGACAGCGACGATATACTTTAGAACATAAACGACCCCGGATCGGTAGCCGCTTAAGCCCCGCCCGAGCGTCCAGGTTTTTCCGCCGTCAATAGTAAAAGCCAGATTATTGTTAAGAGCGCCCGGTTTTTCATAATCTCCGCCGACGATCACGCCGTTTTTCGCGTCGCGCATCGCGATCGAAAAAATGCCGCTGCCGTCCGTGCCGCTCACGATCGGCGTGTCTGAAACAAACCATGAAAGACCACGGTTATTCGAACGAAATACACGAGCGGCTTTTCCGCCTGAGATGAGAAAGACATTGTTTTTGCCCTGCGCGATCAGGCAGGTGCCGCTGGCGGCAAAGGCAGCCTCGCCGGGCTTTGCGGGCGCCATCTTGTCCGTGTCCATTTGTTTCCAGTTTTCACCGTCGGTGGTTTTTATCAAAACGTATTTATTATCCACCGGGTCCGACATCGCCATACAGTCGCGCGAATCCCAACAGGCCAGCGCATCGAAAAATGCTTTGGCGTTTGTATTGGTAAATTGCAGCTTCCAGGTTTCCCCGCCGTCGATGGTTTTATAGATGCGCGAAGAATCGCCGTTGCCGATACTTATGATATAGGCCGTGTTGGCATCGAAGGCTTCGATATCGCGAAAATCCAGTTTTTCCGTGCCCGGCACGACGATGACTTTCCAGGTCTTGCCGCCGTCCACGGTCCTGATCACCGTGCCGCCGGTGCCGCTCGCCCAGATCACCTTTTCGCTTGCCACCGCCAGGCCGCGAAAACCGGCCGTGGTATTAACGGTTTGTTTTTGCCACTGCGCGCTTGCCGCGAAGACCGTCGATAACAAAAGCGATACGATAAGAAAACTTTTTTTAGCGTTGTTCATAAATTTCGCCGCACTGAGAAACTGTATTATCGACATTATCAGGGCAATGACACGGGGAAGCAACGCAAAAAGCGAAAGCGCCCTTTCGGGGCGCATTTATCGCATTCTAAATTTTCATTCTCCTTTTAAGGGCTTTGCGGTGTCGGCACGACCGATGGTGTCGGCATCGGGATCGGGCCAACCGGCGGTGTCGGCGTAGGTGTTACGCTGGGCGAAGGCGCGGGCGACGGGCTCGGGCTCATATCCGGCGATGGTGAAGGCGTCGGGGTCGGCATAATCACACCCCGGCCGGCCGTCAAATTCCCGCTCGCTCCGCCGCTCGCGGCAAATGTGCCCGCGATAATGGCCATTAAAAGAACTATCAATAAACAAAAACGACCGGTGTTTTTCCGATCAGCAGATATCAATTTCATATCATCCCTCCCTGGTTCGTTTTTGCAGGTTCTATCTATATGATATGAATTTTTGCCGTGGGGATGTCAACTATCTAATAAACCATTCGGGTTTTTATCGTGCCTTTAGTTTTCTTTAATATCTCAAAAGCTTCCTGCGAGATCTTGGTATCGACGTCGACAATAACGTAGCCTATCTCTTCATTTGTCTTAAGATACTGTCCCAGAATATTGATGCCGCGTTTGGAAAGTTTCGAGTTTATTTCGCCCAGCACGCCGGGAATATTTTTGTGAATATGCAAGATGCGATGGGCGCCCGCGTGCGGCGGCAGATCTACCGGCGGAATGGTATGCGAGCCGTTCGAGGCGCCGAGTTCGAGATATTTTACCAGCTTGTTGGTCACGTCGAGCCCGATATTTGCCTGCGCTTCCTCGGTCGAACCGCCAATGTGCGGCGTCAGTATCACATTCGGCAGGTGCTGCATCACGGTCGAAAAAGCATCGCCGCTTTTTTCCGGTTCTTCGGGAAAAACGTCGATCGCGGCGCCCGATATTTTTTCCTTTTCGATAAGAGTTTTAAGGGCCGTGAGATCGACGATATCGCCCCGGCTGCAGTTGATCAAAAGCGCGTCTTTGCGCAGCAGCCGCAGGGTTTCCGCGTCAAACATTCCGCGCGTCGTCCAATCCGAGGGAACGTGCAAGGTCACGATGTGCGAGCTTTTTAGCAGCTCTTTTAAATCGCGCACCTGGCGGGCATTTCCGTGCGGCAGCTTGGTGGCGATGTCGTAATAGAGCACCTGCATTCCCATCGCCTCCGCCATGATCGAAACCTGCGAGCCGATATTTCCATAGCCGACGATCCCGAGCGTTTTTCCGCGCAGTTCAAAACTTCCCGCGGCGTCTTTCATCCAGGCGCCGTTGTGGGCGGCGGTGTTTTTATCGATGATCTTTCGGATCAGCATTACCGAGAGGCCGATCACCAGCTCCGCCACCGAACGCGTATTCGAATACGGCGCGTTAAAAACGGCGACGCCTTTTTGCGTGGCGCTTTTCAGGTCGACCTGGTTCACACCGATGCAAAAACACCCGATGGCCAGCAGCTTGTCGGCCGCTTCGATCACGTTTTTGGTGATCTGAGTCTTGGAACGGATTCCCAGCATGTGCACATCGCGCACGGCTTTTACCAGCTCCGCTTCGCTCAGCGCGCCGGAGATCCGCTTTATCCCGGTATAACCGCTTTCCTCCAGTTCGGCGGCGGCGGAATCGGAAATATTTTCCAGCAGCAGGACCTTGATCTTGCTGCGCGGATAGGATGTTTGTTTGTTCGGCATAAAGAAAATGAAATAATAACAGCAAAGGCAAAAACGCGACAGGTTTGTATTCCGGAATTTCAATATTCCAATAGGCGCTGCCCATAAAATGAAACGGTCACTACCGTTCTGCGGTTCTGACCTCATCATAATGGCCAAAGATCGCCAAAAAACAAACTTCTCCAAAACCCTTCCTACAAAAACGGATAGCTGTCGGCAATAATATCCTCGCGGCATTTCTGTTTTGCTGAAGTTCCCGGTTCTGCCGATCTTTTCAAGCCGCTTTTATTTACTTTTGGCGATCGTCTGTGATTTTTAACATTTGTGGAGCATTTTTGGAGCAGGTGGGGCAGTGGCGCACGCTGGAACATGCTCCACTTCGCGTCTCCGCTCAATAAAAACTTGTCATCCTTCGGCTCTAAGCATTAAGATTTACTGCAATTATGGGCTATTTCGCAAAAGGCCGGGTAGAAGCCGTCTGTGATGGCATTTTCGCTATCATTTTGACCCTTCTCGTGCTGGAAATAAAAGTTCCGCATATTCATGACGCGCATTCGGTCGATGAACTGGTCCATTCGCTGCGCGACGTCATCCCGAAATTCATTGCCTGGGTGATCAGTTTTTTTACCGTGATGGTGATCTGGGTAAATCATCATCGCATTTTCGAATCGCTAAAAAAGATCGACCACACGATTTTCTGGCTCAACGCCAATTTGCTGCTCTGGATATCTTTCTATCCTTTTACGACCGCGCTGCTGGGCGATTATCCTGACAATAATTTTGCCGCCAGCTTTTACGGTATGGCTTCTTTTTTGATGGGGATCGGATTTCTTTCCCTCCGCTATCATATGTGGCGCCACCCGGAGCTTACTGACGGCTATACAAATGACGAGCTTTGGAGCGGCGTAAGAAATGTTTTTCTTTTCGGCCCGGTGCTTTACCTGTTAGGCGCGGCTTCGGCATGGATCCACCCCTACATCGCTTTTGCTTTTTACGCCTTCATCACCATCTATTTTATTTTCCCCCACCGGGACAGATCTGCGGCAAACCGCGGAGAAGTTTAGTTTGGCTAAAGCCGGCTGGAAATAAAATATCTTTGAACCACCAGGCCTTAGCTAGTGGCAATTTATGCCGGTAAAACCAACATCGATCACTTTTCTTCCGATAGATACAGCTTGTTTCCGTAGAGGTCTTTAAAGAAGACAAATTTTCCATACGGTTGTTCGATCAGGTCGCTGGCCATCTCCACGCCTTTGGCTTTTAAGGCGGCGATATCGGCCTTGATGTCTTCCGTAGCTATTCCAAATAAAGCGTTATCTGCGTCGAGCTGGTTGCCGACACGCGCTTTCATATCGTCGTTTGCGGCAAGTGAAAGCGCGATCTCTACGTCGGGCTGTTCCGGCAGGCAGATGGTCAGCCAGCGGTTGCCTTCGCCAAAAGCCGCGTCGGTGTGCGTTCTAAAACCTAATTTTTCCGTGTAAAAATCAAACGCTTCCTGCTGGTCGTGAACTAATAAGACAAGTAATTTTATTCTTTTCATTTCGTAACATCCTTTATCTTGGGCCTTTCTAATGAAAACCGAATTTGATGTTACGAGTTTAGGTCGAGAGCTAATCGCGCGATTGTAAAAAAACGACATTCCGGCGGTCGGTAAAAGTTTTTGACATTCGCTTGATGCCTTCGGCAAATTCCGACGGGGTGCAGCCGCAATAGGTTTTAAAATCCTTGATGAAATGCGCCTGGTCGTAGTAACCCGAATCCTGCGCCAGCGCGGTCAGGTCAATAAACGGATCGTGGGTGAGTTTTTTCTTGGCCTTGTCAAAGCGCACGTTTGAGGCATAGGATTTTGGCGAAAGCCCAAGCTTGTCATTAAAATTTCGCTCCAGCGTGCGCTGGGTGGTAAAACACATTCGCGCCAGGTCTTCGATCCGGCATTCACCGCGTTCGCGATAGAGCACCTGCGCCGCCGCGCTGACTGTTTGCTTATCGAAATTTGCCGTCAGGTATTTTTCCAAAAAGAAATTCTGCAACTGCCCGATCGCATTCTCATATTCCTGTTTCTGCGCAAACTCGTTAAGTTTTGTTTTTAGTTCTTCCGGCAGATCGAAGGTAAAATCCGTATTGATATTTTGTTCCAGCCTGATGTCGAAAAACGACAATAATCCCCACGGATAGAATCGCACGCACAATAATTTCACCGTGCCGTCGGCATACGCGGGCAAGGGCTGTTTCAGCAACCCGACCATGAAGGCAAAAGGAAGATCGCCTTTGTCTTTGAGATAGTAAGGAACACCAAAATTCAGAATAAATTCGATGTAGCTATCCGGCAGGATATTTTCGCACGGCGTTTCCCCGTCGTACGTCCGCTCCAGGACCCAAAAGCATTTGATAAATTCCGCGAGAATGTCCGAAGGCTCAAATTCTTTGTAGATGATCATTTTTGCTCTCGCCACTTCTCACACAGATCGCGCGCCGCATCTTTCCATTCGGGAAGATCGAATGTGAAACCGGCGTCGAGCAATAATCTGGGAACTACGCGGCGGCTTTTTAAGATCAGCTCGGTTTCGCTCTGCATCAAAAGCGCGCCCAGTTTGAGCATCCATTTCATCGCCGGCAAACCAACAGGCATTCCGTACGCTTTGCGCAGGATGCGCATAAATTCGGCCTGGGGAAGCGGGTTCGGCGCGGCCAGATTTATCGCTCCGGAAATGTCTTCACGCTCGATCAAAAAATTTACCGCGTGAATAAAATCCTGCTCGTGTATCCACGAAATATATTGCCGCCCGCCGGCGGCCGTTCCGCCCAGCCCCATTCTTACAAGTGAGAGCAGCGTGTCAAAAATGCCTCCGCGCCCCGGACTTAACACCAGCGCCGCGCGCATCATCACTTTGCGGGTGTGCGGCGTGTCCGCATCGTTCGCCGTTTTTTCCCAATTTCGCGCAACATCGATACTAAAATCCCACGAGCGTGGCACGTCCGGTTCGCTACCGCCTATGATTCCCGTCACGTCGTCATTTGGCGCATCAAACCGGTGCGCATAGATCGTCGCCGTGCTCATCTGCAGCCAGGTTTTCGGCGGGTTTGCGGCTTGTTTAATTGCTTCGCCCACTACCCTGGCCGAATCAATGCGCGAATCCATTATCTGCCGGCGGTTCTCCGGCGTGTAGCGGCAATTCACGCTGCGCCCCGCCAGGTTGATGACCACATCCGCGCCGTCAATTTCGTTAGCCCAATCACCCAGCGTCTCCGCATCCCAGCTCACCGTGCGCCAGTCGGCTTTCTCAGGCCTGCGGCTCAGCACGACAACTTCGTGCCCGCCCGCTTGAAACGACCGCGCCAACACCGTGCCAACCTGTCCCGTTCCACCGGGGATGATTATTTTCATTTCACGATCTTATTGAACAAATGCTCGAGTGTTTCGCCCGGATCTTCGGTCAGCCCCGTATGCACCGGCGAAATTTGAATGATGGTGCTGCGTTGGGCCGTTAAATAATAAAAGCGCTCGCGTTGTGTGAAAAATTGTAAAAACCCTGCTTCTTCTCCGCCCTTACATACTTTCGGAAATATATCCAGAAAATTTTGTATGTCCCTGGGTGAATGAAGGTCAGGAGCCAAAGCCGCCAGCTTTTGTTCGGCGAGATAGATCTTCGCGTCTAAAAACTTAAACGCCGGGCAGGAAAGTATCACGCCGACATTAAAAAATTCTTCGCGCTCCACGCGGGGAACCAGCCGAATGATCGCGTAATCGAATGTGCAGGCCTCGCTCATTTTTTCACGGTCTCCATTATTTGCCTGACAAATTCTCGCGGCGCTTTCAACCTTTCGGTCAGAAAATCGAGATATAGTTTTCGGTCGGCGTCCGCGTTTTCCAGCCATTCAGCCGGGATCAATTCAACGATCTCGCCAAGAATTTCAGGGGCCAGTTTTGCCGACAGTTCCTCGTCTACTTTTTCCATCCCGGCCGTGAACGGCAGTAGAATATGCTGTGAAATTAATTTAAAAGCATTGCCGCTGTTTTCTGCAAACGTTTCCCGGTTGTGATGGTAATACAGCGCCGCGCCGTGATCGATCAGCCACAGTTTCTTGTGCCACAACAGCATATTCGCGTTGCGCGGCGTGCGATCCACGTTCGCGGTATAGGCATCGAACCAGACGATCTTCGCGGCGAGTTCCGCGTCGGGCTGCTGCACGCCCGCGTCAAACATTATCGATCCCGGCAGGTAATCGAGCGCCAGATTTCGCCCGGCGCTGGCCTTGATCAGATCCTGAATTTCCGGATCGGGCTCCGTCATCGCCAGCACACCGTCGAGTTCGACAAAGACTATCTCCGGCACCGGCAGTCCCAACACGCGCGCGATCTCGCCCGCGACCAGCTCCGCGATCAGCGCTTTTACACCCTGCCCCGCGCCGCGAAATTTCAGCACGTACAACCCGTCATCGTCGCCCTCGACGATCGCCGGCAGCGATCCGCCCTCACGCAGCGGCGTGACATATCGCACGACTTTTACAGTACGCAGGTTCATTGCAGAGAATTATCGTATTAATTTGTGCGGAAGTTAAATGTGAACAATTAAATTGCGGAATTGTTCACGTATAGTTGTCACGTCTGTGCCGTATCGCTTTGCTCACAAAAGCTTGGATTTTAAATAGCCACGCTTTTTAAACTCGCGCGCCAACACTGTGCCGACATGTCCGGTCCCGCCGGGGATCACTAATTTCATGGCTATAAAACACCTTCCAAAGTAACGTATTGCGAAAAAATAACATTATATGTAGGCAATGCAACAAAATATGCGAAATCCCTATCATAAGCATATTTTTAAGTAATTTTTCTGAGGATATTTAAGAGCAGATCTATTACTAAACGGTTAACTTACCCCTCGAGTTAACATAATCCCAAATCAACCTCCCACGGTCGACTTCCACGTCCGAGCCCTCTCTGCTCGTGAAGACCACCGCCGGAGCTCACAATTTCTAAGGAGATACCAATGAAAAACAAAAGGTTTCTTGACCGCCTCACCAGCCGTGGCGTCTTTTTGGCCCGGACACTTTCCGTGCTGGTCTTAATAATTATATTGACCCATTCGGGGTTAGCCCAGACCAACGAGCTACAGCCCAGTAGTTTCTCGTTGAACGACAGATCCCAGGATCAGGTTGACCGTAAGGTTTTGCCAAAGATCGATCCCGAGCGCTTGTTGGCCGAAGACCGCGCCCGCGATAAAGATCCGAAAAAACCTCAGCCCCTGCGCTTTGCCGTTGCCGCCGATGTTGCCTTCAATCTCGACAACTCCGGTACCTGGACGGATCTGCCGGACGGACGGCTGTGGCGTCTGCGGATCCAATCACCGGGCGCAAATAGTTTAAACCTCGGCATTACACGATTCGATATGACCGAAGGAGCCAAACTCTGGATCTACGATCCGGGACACAAAGAGATAGAAGGTCCGTACACATCCCGCGACCGCAGCCGCCTCGGAAGTCTTTGGACCCCAATCATCGGAGGCGATGAGATAGTTGTCGAAGTCTTCGTGCCAAAAGGCGTTTCTCAGCCGCGAATAGAAATTCGCAAGGCCAACCGGGGATACCGCGGTTTCGGGAAGTCGGGTATTTTCGGGTCAAGTGAAGGCACCTGCGAGACCGATGTGATCTGCGCCGAAGGCAATGCGTGGCGCAACCAGATCCGCGCTGTCAATCTCTATACGATCTCCGGAACGGTCGCCTGCACCGGCACACTAATGAATAACACTGCTCAGGATCGCAGACGTTACGTCCTGTCGGCCAATCATTGCGGGGTTAACTCTGCAGCCGCCGCCGCCTCGATCGTTGTTTTTTGGAACTTCGAGTCCGCGACCTGCGGTACCCACGGGCCCGGCCCCACCACCAATACCACGGTCGGCGGAGCGGACCTTCGCGCGAGAAACACAACCAGTGATTTTGTGCTTTTCGAGCTTACTAACTCCATCAATCCGGCCTTCAATGTCTTTTACGCGGGCTGGGACAGAACCACTGTGCCGCCACCCGGAGTCGAAAGCATCCATCACCCCTCGGCCGACGTCAAGGCGATCAGCCCGGCCAATACCGCCCCATTCACGTCAGATTTATTCTCGGACACGCCTGATGCGGCCGGCGCTTTTTGGCGAGTCGTCTGGGACGGCCCGGCCGTCACGGAAGAAGGCTCGTCCGGTTCCTGCATCTTTGCCACGGATACCGGGCGCTGCATCGGTACACTTACCGATGGGCCTTCCGCCTGCGGCGTTTCCGCCGCGGACCGGCACGACTTTTACGGAAGGTTCGATCTGAGTTGGACCGGCGGCGGCACCGATAATACGCGTCTTAGCAATTGGCTCGATCCTACGGGCTCGAACGTTGCGGGGATGGACGGTGACCCGCACATTACCACGACGGACGGAACTCGCTACGATTTTCAGGGAGCCGGCGAGTATGTCTCCCTGCGGGATCCCGACGGCCTGGAGATCCAAACGCGCATGACGCCAATCGGAACTACCTTCACGCCGGGGGCCGATTCATATAGCGGGCTGGCAACCTGCGTCAGCCTCAACTCCGCCGTGGCCGCCCGTGTGGGCAGGCATAGAGTAACGATCCAGCCGAATATTAGCGGTGTTCCCGACCCCAGCGGTCTCCAGGTTCGTATTGACGGCGTGCTCACGCCGGTCGGAGCGGGCGGGGTAAACCTCGGCCCCGGCGCCAGGATCGATAAGATCGGGGACGTCTTTCAGGTCATGTTTCCGAACAACAGTGTGCTTACGGTGATACCTGCCTACTGGGACTCTCAGGGTAAGTGGTATCTCATCGTGGAAGTCCGTCGCGGCGGCGCGGAAGGCATCGGAGGTAATGACCTTCGCGGCTCCGGTTCTTCAGGCGGGTTGATGTCCTCGATCGCGTCCGGAAGCTGGTTGCCCGCCCTTTCGGATGGAACATCGCTGGGACCGATGCCCGGATCATTGAATCAGCGCTATGACGATCTTTACAAGAAATTCGGCGAATCGTGGCGTGTTACCGACCGGACGAGCCTCTTCGACTATGCGCCGGGAACATCCACGGCAACATTCACCGACACCACTTGGCCCAAGCAGAATTCATCCTGCAATATTCCGGCGAGCCCCCAGATCGTGCCGATCAAGGCAGCAACTGCCCGGAAGCTCTGCGGCAAGGTCACCGACAAAAACATGAACGCCAACTGCGTCTTTGATGTGATAAATACGGGCGAGTCGGGTTTTGCGAAGCTCTATTTAAATAAACAAAAGATGCGGAACGGCTATACCACCATTAGAGTGAGCGCCGATAAGGATCATACGGTAATGGGAAAACCGGTGACATTCACGGCGACGGTTAAAAAGCGAGTGTCAAACCAGGGCGTCCCAACCGGGATGGTTCAGTTCACGCTCAATGGCGGCAACGCGGGGCCGCCGATTCGCCTCGACGCAAAAGGTCGTGCGAAATGGACCACGTCGAGCCTTCCGGTTGGCAAGCATGAAGTTCTGGCTAATTACATACCTGATAAAGGAAACTTGTATATTCCCAGCAGCAGCCCCGAGAAAGCTCTCACGGTTGAAAAGTAGGCGGAAGATCGTATATTTTTCGACAGGTGTAACAAAGACAGCGGACAGTCGGCTTGTAAGAGGGCCGGCTGTCCACTATTTACCGCAAGTCTATATATGTATCGTCTTATCGTGGACGCCTTCGGCGGCTTCCATCACGCTTTCGGAGACGGTCGGGTGGGCGTGGATGGTGTTGCCGAATTCTTCCGCGGTCGATTCGAGCTGCATGGCGACGACGCCTTCGGCCAGCAGTTCGGTCGCGTGCGGACCGATGATGTGGACGCCTAATATCTCGTCATATTTTTTGTCGGCCACGATCTTTACAAAGCCGTCGGTCTCGCCGATGATGCGCGCCTTGCCCGAAGCCGAAAAAGGAAACTTGCCGGTCTTTACGTCGTAGCCCGCTTCTTTCGCCTTGGCTTCGGTCAGCCCGACGCTGGCAACTTCCGGGTCGCAGTAGGTGCAGTTCGGCACCAGCCGCTGGTTGATCGGCTCGACCTTTTTGCCGGCTATTTTTTCCACCACTAAAATTCCTTCTTTGCTGGCCAGGTGCGCCAGCCAGGCGGTGTCGATCACGTCGCCGATGGCATAGACGCCGGGTTCGCCCGTCTCGCAGTATTCATTGACAGCGATCGTGCCGCGCGGATTAATTTTAACTTTCGTGCCTTCCAGCCCGAGTTTTTCCAGGTAGGGCATACGGCCTACGGCGACCAGCAGCATTTCGGCTTCCAGATTGACGTCGCCGCCCTTGGCGTCTTTGCCGGAAACTTTCACGCTCGTCTTGGTCTTTTCCATTTTGTCGAGCTTCACGCCGGTCAGGCATTTGATGCCGCGCTTTTTGAAGGTGCGTTCGAGCTCCTTGGAAACATCGGCGTCTTCGACGGGGACGATACGGTCGAGCAATTCGACCACCGTCGTGTCCGCGCCAAAGCGTGAATAGACGCTGGCAAATTCCACGCCAACCGCGCCCGAACCCATCACGATCAGCGATTTGGGAACGTTGCCGAGTTCCAGAATGTGGTCGGAATTTACGACTTGCTTGCCGTCGCATTCAAAACCGGGGATCGGACGCACGACGGAGCCGGTAGCGATGATGATATTTTTGGTCTGGATGTTTTCTTTCTTGCCGTCTTCATAGGCGACTTCGACTTTTCCCGCGCCGGCGAGTTTGCCGAAACCGTTAAAGACCGTGATCTTGTTTTTCTTCATCAGGTAGGTCACGCCGGCGGCATTTTTCGCCACGATATCACCCTTGCGTTTTTGCACCTGTCCCCAGTCAAAACCGAGATTGTCTACTTTGATACCAAAATCGGCAAAATGCCCGGCCTTTTCATATAGATACGCCGCCATTAATAAGGCCTTGGTCGGGATACAGCCGCGCAATCCGCAGGTGCCGCCCAACCGGGCGTCTTTCTCTTTTTCCACGATCGCTACTTTTAATCCCAGCTGCGCCCCGCGTACCGCCGCGACATACCCGCCCGGGCCGGATCCGATAATAGTTACGTCAAATGTGTCTGCCAATGTTTTAAACCTCTGTTTCCAAAGAATGATATATAAAAAAGTTATTATAGCGGCTTGCCGTCAAACAAACAAAAACCACGGTTTAGCCCGCCTGCGGCGAGAGGTTTTTAGGCCAAATAAAAACGGACGAGTTAGAGAACCCGTCCGCCTTTTCTCACATTTTGATTTTCTCGTTATTTCGTATCCATTGCCAGGGTGCTTTTAAAGCCATCCATCAAGGTTTTGATCTTTGGCCCGGCATCTCTGTCCATCCCCAGCTTCATCGCATTTTTCGAAAACACGTCCTGCAGCGCCTTCATATTTTTCATCACGCTCTCGTCCAGCTTTTTCTGGGTCTCGGTACTGACCTGAAATTTGGGAACGTTCTTAATAGCTTCCCATTTTGCCTTCAAGCCGGGCTGCTTGGCGTCGAACGCTTTTTGCGCCTCATCCAGCCCCGCCGCGCTCGGATTAGCGTCAACCTTCTGCGCGATCTCGTTGGTCGTAGATTCAAATTCGGTAATAAACGCATTCACTTCGGCGTCTTTGCTGCAGCCGGCAAGGCAAAAGCAGCACGCCAGGAGCACAAACAAGGCGATCTTTTTCATTGGTCAATTCTCTCCTGTTAATGTAATTTGTAAATTAAAAACTGTAGATAGAACGCGATTGTCCGCCGTTTTTGCAGTTTTGTAAAGAAAACTTATGAAACATTCTGAAGAATATTTGCAGATAGTGGATGACGCAAAATCGCGCATCCGCGAAGTGAGCGTGGCCGAAACGCAGGAGCGCGTAAAACAAGGCGCGACGCTGATCGACGTGCGCGAAGACAATGAATTTGACGCCGCCCACGCCGCCGGCTCCGTGCATATGGGCCGCGGCATTATCGAACGCGACATCGTTCAAACCTATCCGGAAAAAGACCGGGAGCTTATCCTCTATTGCGGCGGCGGATACCGCTCCGCACTGGCCGCCGATATGCTGCAAAAAATGGGCTATTCAAATATCCGGTCGATGGCCGGCGGCTGGGCTGCCTGGAAAGATTCCGGCGCACCCGCGGAGTAAGAAATTTACAGGGATGAAGGAGATAAAGGGGATGTCAAATATCTGATAGCTTTTATCCCGTTCATCCCTTCCATCCTTGTAAAAAATTTTCTTTATCTTTGGCAAAAATAAAACTATGACTAATGAAACTTCTGATGAACGGGCCCGCGCCAGAGAGCTGGCTGCTGAATTTGCCGCCCGCGGCGATATGCTCGGATGGTTTGAAGCGCTTTATAAAGAGGCCGCCGGCAACAATGAGCATATTCCCTGGGCCGACCTTGAGCCGAACCGTTTTTTGGCGGCGTGGGCACATGAAAATAAGTTGGAGGGCAATGGGCGCACTGCTTTAGTAGTTGGCTGCGGCCTCGGCGACGATGCCAAATTCCTGGCCGAACGCGGGTTTAAAGTCACCGCTTTTGATATCTCCGAAACCGCCATCGAGTGGGCAAAAAAGCTCCACGCTGACAGCGGCGCCGGTTTTCACATCGACTTTCACGCGGCCGATCTTTTTAACGCGCCGCCCGAATGGGAAAACGCTTTTGAATTCGTGCTTGAGGTTTACACCATTCAACCTTTACCGCTCGAGATGCGCCCGCAGGTGATCGACGCCATCGCCGGTTTTGTAAAACCGGGCGGCGAACTCCTCGTCGTCTGCCGCGGCCGCGAAGATACGGAAGAACCCGATCAGCTTCCCTGGCCGCTCTCCCGCCATGACCTCGCGCGCTTTGAGCATAACGGATTGAAACAAATTTCCTTTACCAAAATGTTCGGCGATGAAGAAGAGCCGGAGAAAAGATTTGTTGTGAAATATAAAAAAGAAACTGGCCACGAATTACTCTAATAACACGAATAAAAAATTACGATCATGGCTAGCTCAAATTTCTTTCTGCGCGAGTTTACCCCAGTGGCGGATCTCGTGGCGGCGGTAATCGGGTGAGTTGTTGGCGGCGTCGATGGCTTGCCTGAAAGTTTCGCGTGCCTTTTCGTGCTCGCCCTGTGCTTTATAAACTTTGCCGAGATAATACAAACCTTCCGCGTCAAAGGGGCGCCGGGTGACGAAATTTTCCAGCGCGTCTAATGCTTCCTTGTGCATTCCGGCTTCCAGGTACGTCGCGCCGATCTCGCGCCACACTTCGCTCAGCGCGTGCTTGTCGTTTTGCTCGACCACCACCGAAAAATGATTTAGCGCGTCCTGCAGACGGCGTTCGCGGCGCGCCATCTTGCCCAGTTCGTAATTGGCGTCGATCTCTTCCGGGTCGATCTCAAAAGCTTTGTTGAGATGCTCCAGCGCTTTCGCGTCCTGTTTTCGCTGCAGGTAGATCAGCGCGAGCTGGACATGCGCATCGGCGTCGCGCGGGTTGACGGTGGCATTATGCAGGAAACGTTTGAAATTTTGCCGCTGGCGAAAAGCGTTGCCAAAACCGCGCGCCTCGCTGCTCAGAAAACCGCCAAAATAAAGCACCGCCATGATTATCAAAAACGGCGAAAAAAGGTGCGGTGAAACATAACGGAAAACGTACATTCCCAGCGGAAAGGCAAAGGCCGCCACGGCGACCACCAAAACGGCCGAACCGTAATTTACACCCAGCACGGTCCGCACGGCGAAAACCGTAAGCAGGCCGAAAAACAGCCCGCTTGCCAGCCATATCGCGACAAACACCGTGCCGTTTACCGGCGCGCCGGCCAGTATCATGCCCGCGGCGGCAAATGGCAGGTGGGCCGCCGTCCAGGCCATCATGGTACAGGCAGCCAGCGGCATATAGTTATTGCGCATGTTGGTGCCGGTATAGCCGGCCGCGCCGAAAATACGCGCCAGTATCAGCAGCGCGGGAATAAAAAATAACGAAAGCGAAATAAGCGGGCCGATGGAAAAGGCGTCAAACGAAACAAAGAACAGGATCGATCGGCCCGCCGCGGGAAATTGCGGCTTTGGCCGCGCTTCGTCCGGGCTGCCGTCGGGGGCGGCCTCATTTGCCGGCGCGCTATGGCGCGGCGATACGTCAAAACTTTGCCCGATCCGCGCGTTGATAGTGAATTGAAAGACGAACAAAACAAACAGCATGGCCAGCGCCGCAAACAGCCAGCTGCCTTTATCGATAATATCGCTCATCGCCGCCGCCGGGCGATAATAGAGCTGAAACAGAAGTTTTACGTTTTCCATCGATGCGAAGTAAAAGAAAGCAGGTTTAGCGTATGATTTTAGGCGAAATCCTGTCAAGATTTTTCTCGTTTTGCGATAGAATAGAACCGTAATGAAAAGATTTGCGCCGCTTCTGTTGATTTTGATCGTTTTGCATTGTGTATCCGCGCAGGAAAGGCCGGAGGCGTACAAATTCGGTGAATACGACTCAATCGGCAGCGGTTGCGGAGAGTGGGCGCGAGTGGCGGATTTTTTGCAAAAACTCACCGAACAAAGCGATGCACAGGGATTGATAGTCGTTTACGCAGGGCATGGCGAAGAGAGATTTGGAAACGTCCAGGCTTATGTCGCTGAATTAAATAAATGGATAGTTTGGCATCAGTTTCCCGCTAATAGGATCGATTTTGTTATAGCTGAGGGTAAAAAGGTATTCAGCGAAGATTATTGGATAATTCCCGCCGGCGCCGAGGCGCCCGAATTCAAGCCTTTTGAGATGGATTGGGCAGATCTACAGGGAAAATACTATTTCAGCCTGGGATGCCCACAGTGCGAGCCAAGTTATTCGTTCAACGGTATTCAGCAAAACTTCGAGGAGTACGTGAACATCCTGCAGAAATTTCCTGGCTTCAAGGGAGAGATCACGGTCGGCAGCTTTGCTGACTTGATCTGGGTAAAAAATAAGTTAACAAAAGGACTGAAACTGCCGCGGGATCGTTACATTCTCACGTTATCAAAACAAAAAAGGACGAATTTGATCCCAGTATGCATGTCTATATAACCCCGATAAATATAAAAGAAGAGTAATAAGGATCTTTAATGTCAGAAACCGCAATGAAACAAAACACACGCATCGAATCGGATTCCATGGGCGAGATCGAGGTCGCCGCGGATAAATATTGGGGCGCGCAGACGGAGCGCTCCTTGCACCATTTCAACATCGGTTTTGATGTGATGCCGCGCGAGATGATCCGCGCGCTGGGCATTCTGAAAAAAGCCGCGGCGATGGTAAATTTCGACCTCGGCAAGCTGCCCGAAGATAAAAAGGACCTGATCGTGCGCGCCGCCGACGAAGTTATCGCGGGCAAGCTGGACGAGCATTTTCCCCTGCGCGTGTGGCAGACGGGCTCCGGCACGCAGACCAACATGAACGCCAACGAGGTCATCTCAAACCGCGCGATCGAAATGGCCGAGGGCGTTATGGGCAGCAAAACGCCCGTGCACCCGAACGACGACGTCAACAAATCGCAATCTTCGAACGACACTTTTCCGACCGCGATGTACATCGCCGCCGCCGAGCGGATGAACGCTCTCATTCCACAGGTGCAAAAAGTCCACGATGCGATCGACGCCAAGGCAAAGCAGTACAAAGACGTGATCAAGATCGGCCGCACGCATTTGCAGGACGCCACGCCGCTCACCGTCGGGCAGGAATTCGGCGGCTGGGCGTCACTGGTAGAGCGTGACGTAGAAAGATTAAAAATGGCGATGAGCGGATTGCTCGACCTGGCGATCGGCGGCACGGCTGTCGGCACGGGCCTTAATTCGCACCCGGAATTTGCCGAGCGCGCGGCGGCCAGGATCGCCGAGCTCACGGGCCTGCCATTCAAAGCGCACCCGGATAAATTCGCCGCTTTGTCGGCGCACGATGAGATCGTTTTCGCATCCGGCGCGCTTAAAACTCTCGCGGGAAGCTTGATGAAGATCGCCAACGATATTCGCTGGCTTGCTTCCGGGCCGCGCTGCGGTCTCGGCGAACTAACGCTGCCCGAAAACGAGCCGGGAAGTTCGATCATGCCGGGCAAGGTCAATCCCACTCAATCCGAAGCGATGACGATGGTCGCCGTGCAGGTGTTCGGCAATGACGCTGCCATCGGTTTTGCCGGTTCACAGGGAAATTTCGAGCTTAACGTTTTCAAGCCGGTGATGATCCACAATTTTCTGCACTCCGTCCGTTTGCTGCACGATGCGTGCTACGGATTCGTCGAATTTTGCATCAAAGGTATCGAGATAAATGCCGGGCAGATCGATGAATACCTGCGCGATTCGCTGATGCTGGTAACGGCGCTTAATCAGCACATCGGTTACGACAATGCCGCCAGGATCGCCAAATACGCGCACAAAAAAAGTATCAACCTGCGCGAAGCCGCCGTCGAATTAGACCTGCTGACTGCGGAAAAATTCGACGAGCTGGTCAAGCCTGAGGAGATGACGCATCCATAGGACCCCTGGAAAACATGAAAAGAAAATTCCTGATAATTTTTAGCGTGCTTCTTTTTTCTTCTATCTCCATGCAAGCGCAGACTCGCGGCATGACAAAAGCTGAAGCGAGAGAAGCGGACGGCGTAAATTTTGGCATGCTGGACGGCATCGTCCCCGTGAAGTGGAAAAATTTCAGGGGTACGCTGCTGCGGGAAGGTAAAAAACCTTCGGGCATGTTTATCGTTTTCCAGAATGAAGGCGAGTCTTTAGATACGATCAGAAGCAGGGCCGGAAAAGCGATCGCCGGGATGTTTATCAAGGACGATAAAAAAGTCGATGACATTACCTGGCAAACAAAGTCCCTGCCCGCACACGAAGGCGACAAAGAGAACACAGCGATAATGAATATTTACGACGGTGACGCTGAAACTATCCAGGTCGTTTATTACGTGCGCGAAAGAAAAAATGCGGTTTTTGTTTACGGATATTTTGCCAGGAAAAGTAAAACCAGCAAAAAGAAAAGCGACAGCGGGGATTTTATGGACGAAAACGGCGAGGGGATAAAGATCTTTGACAAATTCTGGAGATCTTTTTATTAAAGTATTTAATTCGATTTTGGATTTACGATAGCCGATTGTGGATTGAAAACCAGGCAGCTAGGCTACGGGTCAGAACCGGGAACGGTGGTGACGGGTTTCTTTGCTTTTCTTGTCCTATGATAAAAAACTTTACGAGATTTTCATTTCCACGATCAAGGCATTATAAATGTTTGATTCGCACTTTCGGGAAAATTGCATTTTCGAGTTTATTAATTTTATCAACGTCGAATTTTGCACTGGCGCAAAAAAAGAATATTCCGAAGTCTGGACGAGTCAAACCCCAGGCTGTTGAAAAAATTACAACTGAAAGGGCGACAACCGAAAGCGGAAAAGGCGTCATTCTTAAATCGAACGGTACTTGGGGATATGTACCTGAGAGTCAGCAATCTGTGCCGCCGCAACCGCAGCCAAGAAATATCGAATGCAATTTAACATTGGCGCAAGCTCCAGACATAAGAGGATTGAGACTCGGAATGACCCGCGCTGAAGTGCAAAATGCATTTGGACTTCAGCGCGAAAGCGATAGCCCCTTTTACACTTTTGGTCCGACGATTCTTCCGACCGAAATTTATCAATATAGGTTTTACTCCAGTACGCTTGAAAAACTTCCGAAATTTAACAATGTCGATAAATTGAATCTGGAGTTTTTTGGCGGGTACGTACACTTGCTTGGTATTAAATATTCTCCGAGCGCGGCTCATTTCAACTTAGAAGAATTTAAATCGAAACTGAGTGAGTCATTTAATTTGCCTATCGAGGCCTGGTCGAACGATTCGATGCAATGTCGCGACTTTAAGATCTCGGTGAGCCCCGGAGAGTTCGGAGATTATCTGGAGCTGACGAATCTTATAACCAGTGAGGAAATAAAGCAGAGCGAAAAAAGGAAACGTGATGCTTTTAAGCCATGATACTTTTTATGAATTGCATTCTTCAATGTGATTTTCATACCTGAATGCGCAACTCTAACTTTTATTTATGACCGATAAATTATCACTCCAGGAAAAATACGCGCCGGCCGGCATCTGTTTCGGCTGCGGCGTGCAAAACGATAAAGGGCTGCACATTAAAAGCTACCCGGCCCCGAACGATGCTGACGGGAGCGGCGAGGTCGTGGCGGAATTTCGCCCGGAACCTTATCAACAGGCTTTTCCCGGCGTGGTCAATGGCGGCATCATCGGCGCGCTGCTCGACTGTCATTCGAATTGGACGGCCGCCTATTACCTGATGAAAAAAACCGGCCAACATGAAGCGCCGTGCACCGTCACCGCCGATTACGCCATCAAACTTCTCCGGCCCACGCCCAGCGATGCGGTCTTGCATTTAAAGGCCCGTGTAGTAGAATCCCCCTCGGACGACCGCGCGGTGGTAGAGGCCGAACTGATCGCCAACGATAAAGTTTGCGCCACTTGCCGCGGCACCTTTGTCGCCGTAAAGCCCGGCCACCCCGCGTATCATCGCTGGTAAAACCAACATATGAAAAATATTTTAATATTGATCCTTGTTTTAGCCTCGCCGATCTTTGCTCAGAAGACCTTCGAGCTCAAAAATGCTTCGAAATTTTTTGACGTCAAGATCGACGTGGAAAAGTGTGACGACTTTTCCTGTGACGGCGAGGCCACATTTTCTTTTTACAAGAAAGGCGGACGCGCGGCGTACCAGATCATCAAGCTGCCGGAAACGCACATGGAATTCGGCAACGACGACAAGCCGCTGGTCAATACCACCTTGCTCTACGACGCGCAGAGCGTGATCAACGTCGATGATTTTAATTTTGACGGCATGGAAGATATCGCCATCTGCGACGGCACGAACGGTTCCTATAACGGCCCGTCTTATCGCGTGTATTTATCTTCCAGGGTGGCGGGAAAATTCGTCTTTAACCAAAAATTCACCGATCTTGCTTATCACCTGGGCATGTTCACCGTCGATAAAAAGAACAAGACGCTGGAAACTTTCGATAAATCGGGTTGCTGCTGGCATATCACCGAACGGTATAAGGTCATTGCCAACCGCCCCGTCAAAGTCTACGAATATGTCGAAGACGCGATGAGTTTTGATGAAAAAGCCAACAAGAGAATTGTAAAAACAACGACCAAAAGACTGGTCAACGGCCGCTGGCGCACGTCGGTCAAAGTGGAAAGAGTTAAGGACGAGGACAATTGAAAAATAACACCGATGCCTTTGGCGAAAATCTGCTGGCGCAGTATTACGGCGGAAGAATGATGTCCGAATTCGTCGAGCGCGATGACGGCTACCTCGACACCGGTTCGGATCCCGGCGCGTATTTTGAAACCTACAAAGACTGGTCAAAAGGCGAACAGCGCGCGATCGGTTATGTGCGCGGCCGTGTCCTGGATATCGGCTGTGGAGCCGGGCGGCATTCGTTTTACTTGCAGCAAAAAGGTTTTGATGTCACCGCGATCGATAATTCGCCGGGCGCCGTTAAGGTCTGCAAACTTCGAGGAATAAAAAAAGCCATGGTCAGATCGATCGAGGAAGTCGACAAATTTCCGGCCGGCTCGTTCGATACGGTTTTGATGATGGGCAATAATTTCGGTTTGCTGGGCAGCCGCCGAAAAGCCAGGATCCTGCTAAAAAAACTGGCCCGCGTCATCGCGCCCAATGGTAAGATCATCGCCGGCAGCCTCGACCCTTATAAAACAACCAACCCGGATCATTTGCTCTATCACAAACGAAACAAAAAGCTCGGCCGCATGGCGGGCCAGATCAGGTTTCGCATCCGCTTTAAGGATATTATCGGCAAATGGTTTGATTATCTCTTTGTCTCGCGCGACGAGATGCAGGACATTCTGAGCGAAACCGATTGGCGGGCAGAGAAATTTATCAAGTCGTTCGGCGATAATTATTTCGCCGTGATCGGCAGGAAATAACTAAAAGTTAAGCGAGAACCACCCCGCGGCTAAAGCCGCACCCCTCCTTTGTAAGGAGGGGAGTTTGGCAGCAGCCTGGCTAATTGCGCCGCGTATTTTTGTTCTAAAGCCAATTTTAAAAGCCACGTATTTTGCTCGCGCATCAATTGCGGCAGGTGAACAACATCTGACAGCGCGTAGCTGACCAAATCTTCCGTCCATATGCCGTCCCATTTTCGCGAAGAGAATTTATCGCGATGCGATTTTTCCAGATCGACGGCAAAGTAGCGGTAGAGGGTTTCCGCCAGCGAAGAAGATTGATAAGCGCCTTTGGTCAAAACCTTTTCGGCGATCATCGTATCGAAAATGTTATTGGTGCTGTACCCGGCGGCGCCGAGGAATTGCAGGTCGAATTTTGCGTTGTGAAAAATTTTGATGTGTTCCGTGGAAGATAAAAGTTCGGCCAGCGGTCCGAGCCCGACGCCTTCGCTGACGGGAATCAGCACTCCGAGTTCGCCGTCGGAAAACTGCACGGAAAACAGGCGGCTTTTTCCTGCCATTAACCCGGAAGTTTCCGTGTCACAGCCGATCTCTTTACACGCGGAAAGCCGGGCATAAGCCGAATCTATTTCTTTGGCGGTGCGGGCGACTAAAATTTCCATTCCCTGAAATTGTACCGGAAACAGGTCAGAACCGGGAACGGTAGTGACCGGCTATGAAGCGAAGCGAAAAATTTACGTCATTTTAGCCGTCAGATAAGACCCTGTCACAAGTCTTGTTATTGAACCGTGAACTTATGATCGTGCTCGCTGCGCCAGCGAGCCGGTCACTATCGTTCCCGGTACTGACTCCGTCGCCATCCCAATATCCTCCCATTAGGCGTCACGAATCATGTGAAAAACATGAATTAAACCAAACATCGGTATTAGCAATTTTCCCTGAAGAATTAATGTTGTAGGATAATTTAGCCATGATCGAATTAAATGAAGTAGAAGCGCGGGTATTGGGGTCACTGGTGGAAAAACAGCTGACCACACCCGAATATTACCCGATGACGTTGAATGCGCTGACTGCGGCCTGTAACCAGAAGACGAGCCGCGACCCCGTTGTGTCGTACGACGAGGCGACGGTGCAAGCGGCGCTCGATAGCCTGCACGATAAATACCTGGTCTATCTTTTTCACGGCAGCACGGCGCGGGCGGTGAAATACAAGCATATGCTGCCGAGCGTTTATGAGCTCGAACCTTCGGAAACGGCGGCGATCTGCGTCCTCTTGCTGCGCGGCCCGCAGACGCCGGGCGAGATACATTCCCGCACCGGCCGCCTCTATGATTTTAAAGATTTAAACGACGTGCAGGGATCGCTCGACAGCCTGGCCCGCCGTGACGAACCGATGATCGTCCGCTTAGAGCGCCAGCCCGGGCAGAAAGATGCGCGCTATGCGCATTTATTATCGGGCCCCGTCGCCGCGGAAACCGCCGCCGCTTCACGACCTGCGGCTGTGACACAAAAAGACGAGCGCCTCGAGAAATTGGAACAGGAAGTGGAAAATTTACGGACGGAAGTTTCTACGTTAAAAGAAACTTTCGAGGAGTTTAAGAAACAATTTGAATAACGAAGAGTTGGTTATTTAGAGCAACTGCCTTTATTATAAGTCCATCCGAAGACTTACAGGCTAGATTTCCCATCCAGAGTTTGTTCGTTTTTTACAGATAGATCAACAATTTGGAGCAACTACAATGAAAAAGTTTATTCTTGCATTGACCCTTACCCTTGTCTCGAGCATTTGCGCCCTGGCGCAGGCGGATGACGAATATAAGAAAGCGGAATTTTTTATCGGTTACTCGTTTGGCCAGGCGGACGCTCATTTCAGCAACAACCCCAATATATATAGAGCGGGCCGTTCGGACCTTAGCGGATTTAATGCATCGGGCGTCTATAACCTGAGCCGCTATTTCGGTATCAAGGGAGACGTTTCGGGAACTTATAACAAAAAACAAGTTTCCTTTCCCGCGATAGTGCTGCCGGGAAGTCCCGCTACGACGCTCACATTTGACGGGAAGACTTCGCTTTATAATTTCCTGGGCGGCGTCCAGATCAAGGACAATGCTGCGAAAACACGTGTTAAGCCGTTTGCCCATGCATTGGTAGGGCTTGGAATGAGGAAGAGTTCTGCTGATATAGGCTGCGTCACTACAATTATTTGTCCCGGGGCCCCGAGTGAAAAGGGCCTGGCCATGGCTTTCGGCGGCGGCCTGGACATCCGGGTAAACCGCAGGATCGATATTCGCGCTGTCCAGATCGACTATAACCCGATCAGACTCAGCGGCCAGTTCGAAAATAGCTTCCGGCTCGGCATAGGCATAGTTTTCAAGTAGAAAATGACATTGCCCATAAATGAAAAATAAGCGATCAAATAATGAAGTCAGTACCGGGAACGCAGTGACCGGCTTCCGCAAGGAAATTTCATAGTAATTGCCGCTAACGATTTAGCAGTTTGAGTCGTCCTGAAATAGGTTGACACTTTTTAGTTGTAGTTTAGAAAGTCTGTGTGGTTAGCCGCGCAGGCTTTCTTGTGTATAGCGTCCGGTGTGTTCATCTGTAAGCTCAGATGCGGACGTTTTCGGTTATAAGTATC
>DASYKT010000001.1:0-2910 GCA_035995185.1 Pyrinomonadaceae bacterium | reverse complement strand
CGTGATCGATGGCAAAAGAATGATAGCTGTTTTTGGCGGTAACCAGTCCGGCAAGGCCGGGATCGATTTACTCCCGGCGGATTCGCTGGTGGGCGCGCGCTGGCCGAAAGGCGAAGCGTTGAAGCTGCCGGATAGTCCCATAGAATACAGCCTTGAACAGTACAATAGCGACAACATGAACAATGCCGTTTACTCTAAAATCATAACACCGGACGACGTCATGCGACAGCGCGTGGCACGCGGGTTGACCACGCAGGCGGAATATAATTCCTGGAGCGCCAGGCAAAATACGTCGGCCTGATTTCGCCCTTAGCTGCGCGTTTTAAAATTACATTCCTAAAATTTTAGACATTAAGCCTTTTGGCGTTAAACGTTTTACGTAATTGCCAGCCGCGTGCTAATATCGGTAAATTAATTCTGATCAGTTTTATTGGATTTATTTATGTTTGTTTTAAACGCGCCGCTGCTAACCGGGCAACCGCTTTTCCCGATGATGCCCTTTGGTGGCGTTTCCCCATTTGCTTTGCAGAACATGATCCTGGCCATCCGCGCGGCGCAGATGAATGCCCTGCTCCAGCCTGCCGCCAGCATGAATAATTTCTATGAGACTCCTGTTTTTTCCCTGCAGAATTCATCCGTTTATTTCAACAATACTACGCCGTCCGTCGCCGTCGGCGACAGCGCAAGCGCTAAAACCGTATCTAACACGCCTCAAACCAACACCATCCTGGAAACACTGCCTGACCCTTTAAGCGACGGGTACAAAGTGGCGGTCGAGCGCAACGTGGCCAAAGCGAAAACCGATCCCGGTTTTGCCAGCCTGCCTTCGAATTTAAGAGAGTTTATCGGCTATGCGGGCGTCAGCCGCGTTTCTGGGACTAAAGAAAATCCTGTCCTTGCCCAGATGGCGCAAGAGATCGCCGCTTATAAGGGCGTTGCCAATACCTTCAAGGACGAAAACGGCTGGTGCGCGCTGTTTGCCAACTACATGGGCCTGAAACTTGCCGCCAACGGCTCCAACCCCGGTTTTAAAATCCCTGATAATTTTTCGGGTAAAGTTCATTACGAAACGTTTGGTGAACACATCGACAATGGCAACGAACAAGTAGGCGACTTCGTTTTCTTCTTCGACAAGGACAACAAGGACGCCCTGCAGCATGTGGGCCGCCTTGTCGGCAAAGATGACAAATTCTATTACGTCTTCGGCGGCAACCAGGATTGCAGCATCGTCAACGTGATGAAAATCCCCGTCACGGAAAAGCCTAAAGACATCCGCCGCTGGCCGGGCTCGAACGACGGCACGGCAAGCCTGCAATGGGATGGCAAATCCGCGCTGGCGGAGTTATTGGGCTTGAGCGAGTCTGCGGCGGGCACAAATTCATCTTCATCCACGCCAGACAAAAACGATGAAGACACGCTGACCTGGTCTTATGAAAACGGGCAGATTACATCGAGTGAAGACAAAAAGCTTGGTATCGTCAGCCGCCGCATCATTAAAGATGACTCGAACAGAACGTTTAAAAACCCGGATCTCGAAGAGATTACTTACAGCAATGGCAGCAAACGTCTGCGTGAGGTAAAAACCAATACTAATGCCGATATTCCGTGCGATGAACGTCCGAAATCGAAAGCGGTCAAGGATGTCGTTACGGTCGATAATGATTCAGAAATCATGAAAAAAATCCGCAATGACGATGGCGGAAAAATTTCGGGCGCTGCTTTCAAGGCTTTTCTTGAGGATCAAGGTAAATTAACGACTGAAGAAGGCGTTAAACTTCGCCGCTACAATGCCGAGACAAAAGAGTTTGTCGGCGACGAATTTTCGAGTGAAATGAAAGGGTACTGCAATCCTGAAGAAATCAGCGATATGACAGTGTTCCGTTATTCGCATTGGGACCAGATCCTCGGCGGCATCAGGGGCCTCGAAAAATACAAAGGCGTTCTCACGCCTGCAGGCGCGCACGATTACAACGGCATGCGGATTGACGACTTCAAGGGCAAGCTGCTCGGCCTGATCCGCGCAGACTACAAGAAATCTCATGCAACCAGCAATCCAAGCGATTACGAACTTCTAATTTGGAAAACAGGCGAAGGAGCCAGCATATGATCGGACTACTTTTTTTAGCTTTCTTTTTCTGGGTGGTCAGCGCCTCATTAGTCGCGCTCGACATCGCGCTGACGAAGCCGGAGCCTGTACGCATACGCGCGCGCCACGAAAAGCGCCGCCGCTAACGCGTTAGGCGCAGCTTCTGATCGTCTGAAATAAAATTGCCTTTACCGTCCGCAGCAAAACTGAGCGCTTCGCCTTCAGTTCCATACAGCATCAGATCAAAACCTTCGATACGCCATGAGGCGAGTTTAAGTTTTTTGATCGAGGCATCACAGTCTTTCGAGAGTGAAAGCGCGTAACTCTTTTCTCCGCTTTCAGGCGGCTGGTTTTGTAAATCCATTTCACAAAGTTTCGTGCCGTCCATTTTGCTGAGCGACCAGGAATTGAAGATCTGCGCCGCCATGGGCACGCGGTCGGTTTTCGTCAGCCCTTTTGCCATGAGAAAGGCAGGCTGCGCTTCGGGCGCCGTGCGATAAGGGCCGCCTTCCTGTTCCTGCAACCGCAAAATGACTTTGCGCGTGGCATCGAGAAAAAGTATGCCGCCGTCCGAGAAATTCCACGAATAAACGCGGTCGTGCAGCGGGTTTTGCGCAGAGCAAGGCTGTTTTTCGGTTGCGGCATAGCCGCCGATGGCTTGTTCAACACCGAGTGAGACGACGCAGCCCTGCTTGCCGTTATCCGGCGCGACAAGCCAATCGCCTGCGGTCGCTTTGAAGGTGTCGTCATCGATAGCAAAAGCGGGCGTCACAAAAAACAGGATCAGAAGAAAAAACGCGCGCTTCATAAAAGCTATTCGCGAA